>NZ_AP043720.1:0-60788 GCF_055380405.1 Rhodococcus sp. JCM 9793 | reverse complement strand
AGCAGGTCGATTCCACGTTCGAGCAGTGGTCGCAGGACCCGGTCGGGGAGGTCGTCGTCGACTCTGTGCAGACGTTCACCACCGACACGGCCCCGGCGATCGACACGCAGGTTCGCGATTTCGTGGCGGTCCAGCCGGGCGGTGAGCAGATCATCGAGCAGGTCGACCAGGGGCTCGAGTCGTTCTTCACCGACGCCACCCCGGGATTGGCCGGAAACCTCATCACCAACGCCATCGGCGACGGAATCGCCCAGTTCGGTATCTGAGCCAGAAAGAAAGTGGGCAGCGTCATGAGGAAGCCGAACATCAAGCGGCGGACCCCTCGCCATCCCGCGGTGGTCGACCTTCTCGGTGGCGCACTCACCGCACCTGCGGCGATGCCGTCGACCCTGACCGCCCCGGCGGCATCGGGGCCGGCGGCGTCGCCGCGCGGCGGCCGCGGCCGGTGGCGACCCGGCCGCACCACCGCCGTTGCCGCAGCGGCCGTGGTCGTGGTGGTGGCCGGGACCGTCGCCGTCGGACAGCTCACTGCCGACCACGGCAGTGCCGCCGAGCCGGCCCCGTCGGCGGACACCGCGGACACGGCATCCGGCCCGGTCGACGACAACGGACTGCCGGTACTGAATCTGTCGGACGACACCGAACCCGAACCGGCAGCCGCCACCGCCGATCCGGAGGCGGCCGGCGAATGCCGCGCCGATCGCGGTGACCAGCGCAGCGGGCCGGGTGTGATCGCCGCGTTCAACTACGCGTACTACAACCGCCGTGACGCAGAGGCTGCGCGGGCGTTGGCCACCCCGACGTCGACGGTCACGTCCGCTCCGGAGTTGCAGACGTTCATCGACACGCTCCCGCAGGGCACGAACTACTGCCTGCGCACCGTCGAGCTGTCCGACGGGGTGTTTCTGGTCGATCTGTCGGTCATGCGCCCCGATGTCCCGGTCGAGCGCGGCACCCAGACCGTGACCACCGCGAAGATCGACGGCCGCTGGTACGTCGACGTCTTCAAGTAACCGCACCTCCCCGCGCCTCCGAACACTCTGCGCTCCACCGAAAGGACCACCGGGACATGTCTGCCACCTCACCGCTGCGCCGCGCGGCGCTCGCCGTGCCGGCTCTCGCGTGCGGGCTCGCCGCGCTGACCGCATGCGGCGACCAGCCGCGTGATGCCGCGGCAGTGTCCACCTCGTTCAGCGGCCAGGTGGTCACCGGTACCAGCACCGATCTGGGCAGCATCGTCATCGGTTGGGGAGATGCGCACTCCGACAGCGAGATCACCACCCCGCAGCCCGAGGCTGTTGCCGCGCGGTGCACCGGCCGGGGCGATGACCTGACCGTCGAGATCACTGCTCCACACGGCTGGACTATCCGCGCTGTGTACGGCTCGCCGGTGCTGACGGTGAGCAACACCGATCAGCAGCTCGCGGCCGCCGAGATCGACACCACCGACCCGGTGGTCGCTGCTCCCGTGCCGGTGGATTGGTCCGAGCCTGATCAGCTCGATATCGCCGCGGCTGTCGAAGGCCCGGACGGGTGGAACGCCGAGCACAGCGGCCGGGTGCAGGTCTCGGTGCATGTCGACTGCCGCTGACCCTGTGTACACATCACCTCCCCGGCGGACGTTGTCCTATGCACGTCCACGATCGAGGGGCGACGCACTACGTGAACAGCGGTTATAAGTTTTCCTATACACTGGTGGGTGGGATAGTAGACAGTGTGACGCCAGCAGGAGGTGCGGCATGACGACGATGATGAACCCTGATGAGCAACTCGTCGCCGATCTGGGCCGGGAGAAGGCCCGCGAAACCGCTGCGCACATCGCCTACCTGCGGCATCTGCGCCAGCTCCATGAGCGGGGTTTCACCCAAATGCGCCTGGCCAAGATCGTCGGCGTGAGTCAGCCGACGATCAGCGACATGCTGCGCCGCGCCCGTATCGATGCTCCCGATCTGCGGCGGGGCACGCATGGGGGAACCGCATACGAGATCGCCGCACGCTACGCTGCCGGCGAGATCACACGCGCCGCGATGATGCGCGAACTGACCGACTGGGAGTACGAACGCCCCGCGGAAGCAAATCCGTTCGAATGGGCCGACGACGGAAACCCTGCCACAGAAGGAAGTTTCACCATGCAGGTCGGACGTGCCTTGCGCGACGGGTTCCTCACCGACGAGGACTACGACGCTCTGCTCGAGGCGCTGGCAGATCACTGACCTGTGCTCACTCCCGACGAGATCGAAGACCGCCGTATCTACCTGGCGTCCCTGTCGACCGGAGACGGTCCACTCCAGCCCGATGCGCCCCATGCCACGGTGAACAATCGCCGCTGGTTCCGGCGCATCGACGGCGCCCCGGTGCCCACCAGCGCGCGCCGACGGTTGCACGAGCAGATCCTCGAACAGTGGCGCGCAGCGAACCCGCACGTTGCCCGTGAACGTTCGGCCATTGTGATGGCAGGACCACCCGGTGCCGGCAAGTCCTCGACCCACGAGCATCTCTTCCGTGGCCGTGATCCGCGCCGATGGCGCGAACTCGATGCTGACGTGTTCAAGCGCTACCTCCTCGAAGCAGCCCTCGCTGACGGCACATTCGAGGAGTTGGTGCCGCCGGAGTTGCGCGCAGCGCCGGGGGAGGGCAGCAGGTTCTATCCTTTCGAGTTGTCGGCGCTGGTCCATCGTGAGTCGACCGACTTTCTGTTCGCGGCCGCGCAGCGCGATGCCGTGGCCGACGGCGAGAACCTCATCATCGATGGCACCCTCGCGTGGAAGGGTCACGCCGAGCGGCTGCTCACCCATTTGCAGCAGGCCGGGTACACGATCCACGTTGTCGATGTCGAAGCGCCCCAGCACGTGGCCGCGGAGCGGATCGTGACCAGATGGCGCCACGGATTACTGGGGGCATTGGGTGATCCCGCCGACCCTCCTGCTCGACTCGGTGGTCGATGGGTGCCGGCCACCGCGGTCGATGCGCTGTTCACCGAGTTCCGCGAACCTGATCATCTGCCGCTGCACGGCCGATCTGTCACGCAAGTCAACGCGCTCGAGGTGAGCGAGGCGCATACCGCGGTCGGGTGCTACGACCTGTATCGCACCGAAGATGCGGGCCGCGGCGCTGACCACGTCGAACGTCGTGAGCGATCGGACGCGGACGGCGAACTGTGCGTGACATGGACAGCGGACTCGACTCCGGTCGGGTGACTCACGCTCCGGACACCATCGAGGCATATCCGCGGTTGCCTACATACCCGCGCGTGTGATATCGAGGCGGCGCCACACTGAATGACCTTGCTGCACTTGGGCTTGCTGTGCATGCACGTGAATGTCCTCGTTCGACGGGTTCGGGGCCGGGGCTATCCGTCAGAGAGTTGCACCGTGCATCAGGCTGAGCTCACCGTGAACCGAGGTCGACCTGTCGGCGAGCATTGGCGTCACACCGAAAGTGCTGCCGCGAGGGCTGAGGGTTCTGATTCAGTGCGGACAATCGAGAGTGAGCTGTCGTTCGTGGAAATCGAAGTGCCTGATGGGATACCGGTACAGCTCACCAATGGTCATGTAATCGGTGAAGAACGGGTCCCAGCGCACCGGGAAGAACATTCCCCGCCCCAACGCCTGCTCCGATTCGCGTTGCAGTCGGCGGCTCAGCGCACCGATGACCCGGTCGGCTTTCGTGCCCATCCGGTTCCGGTCAAACACCAGGGCTGCAGCGCATGAACCGTAGTAGTTCACCACGTCAAAAGGCCGCGTACCGGCATCGAGGACCTGGGCGAATCGACGCTCCACTCCGGCGGGCAGCCGGCTGACCATCCGCACCAAGGGCAGCAGCGCCGCCACCACCATGTACCCGAAGACCATGTGGAACAACAGTTGCTCGTTGGTCCACCGCGTCCCCGCCGACCGACTCCGCAACGAGGTGTCGGAAGCATCGGCGAGGAGCCGGTGCAGTTGCACACGGGTGCGTTCGAGCTCGCCGGCGATGGCGGCTCTATCCACCCCTTCGGCGCGGCCCATGATCCACCACCTGTCCAGGGAGCCACGGCACTCGATGGCCGTCGATACCAGACTTCCCCCTCCGGGCGGCCTCCACAACTGCCGGCCGAATTCAGTCTCATGTCGCGAATCGATATAGCGCCCCCGTCGACCCTCGGATGCCACGTCGGACGTACCTGCCGCAGTGGTGCGGATCGCGGTGTCGTGACCGCGTAGCAGCGGCAGCAGCGCGGGATGACGTGCGCCGCTCAGAGATCGAACAGCGAGAATTGGTCCTTCTGTGCTCGACTCTCGGTGTCGGCGAGGTATCGGTCGGCCATGGCCCGGGCGACGGTTTCGTCGCAGCCGAGCTCGGCGGCGACTTCACTCCAGTCGTGTCCGTTGTGCTGGAGTTGCCACGCCAGCTGGTGCAACTGTTCGTCCATGTCCATCAGCGCCGCTCCCGCGGTCGTGTCGGCCGGAACCCGTTCGACGACGCGGGTTCTCATTGAGGCAGATGGTAAACGCGGATGCGGGCATGCGGCGGCAGACACGCCGCCCACCGTCTCGAATCGGCGACGGATCGCACGAGAAAAGGTAAACCCGCCCCCGGAGGGGACGGGCGGTGCGCCTTCCATGGTGTCGACATTGCCCGGCCACGTATGGACGCAGCGCCGGTCAGAGGCCGGTGGGCAGGGTGCGGCGGGATCGGGCGGCGGCGACCACACGATCGGCGACCCGGCCGGCGTCGCGGCCGACACCCCGCAGCGACGCCGACGACAGGCTGCGTTGCCATTCGAGGCCGACATACCCGAGACCGGCGTGGGTGGTCGAGATGCCCTGCCGGTGGAGAGGCCGGTCAGTGCCGTCGAGGCCGGTCAGATACGGCAGGTGCGGGCGGTAACCGGTGGCCAACAGCACCGTGTCAGCGGTGGTGGTGCCGTCGGGCCAGGTGACACGGTCGCCGTCGAGACCGGTGAACAACGGTCGCGGCTGCGGATTGCCGCTCGCCAGGGCGCGGCGGTAACGGCCGGTGTCGAGAACCTGCTGGGTCGGCGGGGTGCGCAGCAGTGGCCCGAGAGGAGCGCGATCGAACCCGGTGACCGTCAACCAATAATGCACATCACGTCCGAAAGGTCGCTGCGGCATGAACTTCGGAGGTCGGCGGCTGGCGAGGGTGACGGAGGCGACCTCGGTGAGTTCGGTGGCGATCTGCACAGCGGAGTTACCGGCACCGACCACGATGATGTTCTGACCGGCCAGCGCAGCAGGCTCGCGGTAGTCGCTGGTGTGCAGCACCGTGCCGCCGAAGGTGTCCAGACCCGGCAGTGGTGGGATATTCGGGGACCCGAAGTAGCCGGTGGCCGCGATCAGGATCGGCGCGGTGACACTATCGCCAGCGGCGGTGTGGGCGGTGTAGACGCCCCGCTCGCAGGTGACGGTCTCGACGCGGGAACCGGTCACGATGTCGACGTCGAGTCCGGCGGCGTAGCGGCGCAGATAGTCGATCACCTCGTCGCGCCGCGGATAGCGGTCCGGATCGCCGGGAAACGCCACGCCCGGTAGGGCGCTGTATTTCGCCGGGGAGAACAGGGTCAGGCTGTCGTAGTAGTGCGGCCACGCCCCGACCGGCTCGTCGCCGGCTTCGAGCAGTCCGGTGCGCAGGCCTCGAGCAGACAGGGCGTGGGCGGCGGCGAGGCCGGACTGGCCACCGCCGACGACGAGAGCGTCATAGTCGGTCATGGTTTTCCTTCGAGGGTGTCGGTGGTGGTCAGGCGCGGCACGGACGCGACCGCGAGGAGCGCGGCGATCACGGCAACGACTGCGAGGACGAGGTAAGCGGTGGCGTAGCTGCCGGTCGCCGACGCCAGGGCGGTTCCCGCCCACGGCGCCAACGCCATCACCACCACGATCGGGGCGGACATCAGCCCCCCGAGCCGGCCGTAGTGGGTCGAGCCCCACCGGTCGGTGATGGCGGTGGCCTGGATCAAGGTGAACAATCCGCGCACCAGTCCCGCGCCGATCGCCGCGCCGATCAACGCAGCGGCCGTGGTCACGACGCCGAGGATCGCGGTGGTCGCCGCAGTCCCGGCCAGGATCACCACGATGCGGCTGCGGACGCTGGTGCGGGCGACCAGGGGCAGGTAGCCGAGACGGCCGAGCACCTGTCCGGCGCCGCCGAGCCCGAGCGTCCACGCCGCCACCGACGGGGAGAAGCCCTGTTCGAGCAGCAACGGCACCAGGTTGAACACCCCGGCGAAGGCGGTGAACGCGCCCAACGCCAAGGCGGCCACCAGTGCGAGGAACGCGGGGCTGCGGGCGATCTCCCGGTGACCCAGGGCTGCGCCGTTCGCCGGTGGGGTCGCGGCGGGCCAGGATCCGCGCAGTCCCCACCAGTGTCCGGGGATGGTGATCGCGGCGAGGATCGCCGCGAGGATCAGGTAGGTGGTGCGCCAGTCCGACTGCTGGTCCACTGCGGAGGTCAAGGGGGCGAAGACGGTGCTGGCCAGTCCCGCGGCGAGGGTCAGGATCATCAGGGCGTGGACGGAGAGGTCGCCGTACCAGCGGGTCAGCGCTGCGAACGCCGGTGGGTAGAGCACCGCGCCCATCGCGGTGCCGGCCAGCAGCCACCCGGCGTAGAACACCGGCAGCGTGGGGGCGAGCGCGATCAGGACCAGCGCGGGGACCGCGAGGACCGAGCCGGCGGTCATGATCGTGCGCGGTCCGACCCGGTCGAGGATGCGCCCGACCGGGATACCGGTGGCCGCGGTGGCGAGCTGCCCGAGCGAGAACGCCGCGGTGATCGACGTGGGCGACCAGCCGGTATCGGCGGATATCGAGACCGACAGGACCGGGAACGCGTAGTACAGGATGCCCCAGCTGGTGATCTCGGTCAGGCACAGCACCGCCAGCACCCGCCGCAGCCCGGCGCCGGTGAGAGCGCCGGGCTGCGGGCGGGTCGACGTGTCGGTCACCGGCGTTATCCGCCGGTGCGGGCGGAGAGAGTGACCAACTCCGGCTCGGGCGCACCGCAGCACCCACCGGCCGCGGCCTCGGTGGCGGTGTCGGCGGCGGGGTCGTCGAACACTCCGGCGCCGCCGCACACTCCCGTCTCGGGCAGGGTCAGCTCGACGCGGGCGGCGGCATCATGATCACCGGCCAGGGCGGCGGCGATGCTGCGGACCTGCTCGTAGCCGGTCATCGCCAGGAACGTCGGGGCCCGCCCGTAGCTCTTCATCCCGACCACATAGAAGCCCGGTTCGGGGTGGGTGAGCTCGGCGGCCCCGTGCGGGTAGACGGTCCCGCACGAGTGCACGTTCGGGTCGATCAACGGGGCGAGCGCGGTCGGGGCCTGCAGCACCGGGTCGAGGTCGAGGCGGATTTCCGAGAGCCACGACAGGTCCGGCCGGAAGCCGGTGGAGGCGATGATCTCGTCGACTGCCTCGATGCGGGCGCCGGTATCGGAGACCAATGCGACCTGACCGTCGGTGGCGGGTTCGACGGCGGCGGTGCGGAACCCGGTGACCACGGTGAGCAACCCGTCGTCGACGGCCTTTTTGGCGCGCAGTCCCAGGGCGCCGCGGGCGGGCAGTTGGTCGTCCTGGCCGCCGCCGAACGCGGCGCCGATCTCGCCGCGGCGCACCGCCCAGGTCAGGCGGGTGCCGGGGGCGGTGCGGGCGAGCTCGGCCAGCGCCACGATTGCGTTGAGTGCCGAGTGGCCGCTGCCGGCGATGACGGTGTGGCGGCCGGCGTAGCGGGTGCGCACCGCATCGTCGCCCAGGTCGGGGACGCGGTAAGTGATCTTCTCGGCTGCGGCGCGTTCCCCGAGGGCGGGCAGGCCTTCGCCGCCGAGCGGGTTGGGAGTGCCCCAGGTGCCGGAGGCATCGAGGACGGCGCGGGCGAGCAGGCGGGTGTCCGTGCCGTCGCGGTGGCGCACGTGCACCGACAGGGGTTCGGTGTCGCGGCCGGCGTCGACGATGCGGTCGCGGCCGCGGCGAGCGATGCCGACGACCTCGTGATCGAGGCGGACCGCGTCACCGAGAGCATCCGCCAGTGGGGTCAGGTACTGCCCGGCCCAGTCCTGGCCGATGGGGTAGGCGTCGTCGTCGGGCGCGGTCCAGCCGGTGGTGTCGAGGAGGCGGCGGGCGGCGGGGTCGATCAGTTCGGCCCAGCGGGAGAAGGTGCGGACGCCGTGCCATTGCGTGATGGCGGCTCCGGCGACATCGCCGCGTTCGAGCACCAGCGGTTCGAGGCCGCGTTCGCGCAGGTGGGCGGCGGCGGCCAGGCCGATCGGTCCCGCTCCGACGACGACGACGGGCAACTCGCTCATGACAGATCCTTTCATCGATGGGTATCGATCTAAGCTGCCGTCAGAGTATCGATGGTCGTCGATGTATGCAACCATCGATGCCGATCGATATAGTGGGGGTATGACAGCACTCGGCCTACCGCTCACGGCGCCCCCCGGCGCGGAGGTGGACCTCGACGCCCTGAGCCCGCAGGACGCGGCCACCTACGCCGGATGGTTCGCCTGCCTGGCCGAACCCACGCGGGTGCGGCTGCTGCACCACGTCGCCGCCCATCCGTCCGGCATCACCGTCGGCGAGCTCGCCGACAGGCTCGGGATCGGCCAGCCCACCATCTCCCATCACGTCCGCAAACTCGCCGACGTCGGCTTCGTCACCACCGGCAAACACGGCACCAGCACCGTGGTGCGGGTCAACCCGAGCTGCTGCAGCGACCTGCCCAGTGCCGCCGACGCGGTCATGGGGGTGCTCACCGCCCGCCCGTGCTGCCCCGAGGACGTCCCGGCCGACGTGGCCGTGCGTCCACTTGCAGGCGGTGACTGGGAGGCGGTGCGCCGCATCTACGCCGAGGGCATCGCCACCGGCGCCGCGACGTTCACCACCGAGGTCCCCAGCCGCGACCACCTCGAGCACCAGTGGTTGCCCGAGCATCGCTGGGTCGCCGAGATCGACGGACAGGTCGTCGGCTGGGCGGCGTTGAGCTCGGTGTCGAACCGTGAGTGCTATCGGGGGGTGGCCGAGAATTCGGTGTATGTCGGCGACGGGATGCGCGGGCGCGGCGTCGGCAAGGCGCTGTTGCGCGCCCAGGTCATCGCCGCCGATCAGGGCGGATTGTGGACGCTGCAGACCTCGATTTTCCCGGAGAACCGGGCCAGTCTCGCGCTGCACCATTCGGCGGGTTTCCGCACCGTGGGGGTGCGCGAACGCATCGGCCGGCTCGACGGCATCTGGCGCGACACGGTGCTGCTCGAACGCCGCTCCGAGACCGTTCCCGCCACCGAAAATCAATGAGAGCGACTCGGGTGGAGATGGACATCGAACTGCTGTACTTCGACGGCTGCCCGAACTGGGAGGAGGCGCGAGGCCGCCTCGCCGAGGCCCTGGCAGCGACCGGCAACGCCGGTACCCCGATCCGGCTGCGCCGTATCGAGACCCCGGAGGCCGCCGAACGCGCGGCCTTCCCTGGATCCCCGACGATCTGGATCGACGGGATCGATCCGTTCGCTCCCACTGACGGGGTCGGGTTGAGCTGCCGCGTCTACCGCACCGTCACCGGACTCGGGGGCGCTCCGAGCGTCGCCGATCTGATCCTCGCGTTGCGGCAGGCCGAAGACCGGTAGGGATTCGGCGTCGGCTTGACCTTCGAGTCGACTCGAGGGTTTACCGTCGCGGAGTGAGCATGATGCTGATCTCCCAGTTCGCCGAACACACCGGGGTCCCGGCCACCACTTTGCCCTTGGGCTTGCCATACCCCGTACCCGTTTGTCACGGGCAGCCCACTCGGCGCGTCCGATCCCGCACACCCGCCACGCGATCGCTTACTGAACGGAAAAGGAATTGAGTCCACTCTGGGCGCAGTCTCGGGGCCGCAGTTGCTGCCGATCGCTGCCTGACACATCGGAATCGGAGAGGACCACGCTGGACAGCGTGGTCACCACTGGATTCCTCTGCAGTTCCGCAGGATCCGGACCAGTGCTCCTCCGGGGTCAGTTCAGCGGATAGAGCATCTGGGCGGTCGCGGCGTAGGCGGTGTCGAAGTCGACGGCGAGCACTGCCTCGACCGGCCCGACCACCGCGTGCTGCTCCCAGGCCTGGCCGGTGCGGCTACGCCAGGCAGTGCCGGTGGTGTCGATACCCCACAACGAGCCGTCCCGCGCCGCGGACAACAGCGCCAGCGGTGGGGCGTCGGGCACCACCGTGAAGGTGTGTCCGGCGTCGGTGCTGTGTTGCAGCCCGGCGGTGGTGGCCGCCCACACCCCGGCATCGGTGACAGCGAGGGCGGCCGCGGCCATCGGGGCACCCGCGGTCCAGCTGCTGCCGCCGTCGGTGGAGACCAGCAATCCGGTGACGCCATCGAATCCGACCAGCAACTCACCGTCTGTAGCCAGGGCGTGAAAGTCCACCTCGCCGGTCAAGGATTTCGGTATCCAGGTGCGGCCGCCATCGGCGCTGTCGATCAGCCCCAACGGATTCGGCGCCGAACTCGACGGTCCCGGATGCCCGGACGCGAAGAGGCGGTCAGTTCCCGGAGCGCCGGTCAGTCCCATGAAGTCGTCGTCGGAGACGCCGACGCGGCTGGTGCGCCCGCTGTCGGCGATCTCGACGAGGCCGGTGTGGGTGCCAGCCAGCACCGCACCGCCGGAATCGAGGTGCAGACCGTGCAGATGGTCGAGGGCCGGTTCCAACGCTGTGCCGGGCACCTCCGATGCCAGGGTGGACGAATCCGCATCCGCTGGGGTTGTGGATTGTTCGCCGGTCGCGCAACCGGCGAGCACAGCCACCGCAGCAACAGGCACCAGGACACGCGCCCACCGGCGCAGGAGAAAACTCGACATGAGAAGCAGAAACTCGTTTCGGATCGATCGGGCGGCGGTTCAGGTACGAGCCAGGCGGGTGGGGTCGAGGTCGAGGCGGCGCAACAGCTGGGCGTTGAGCGCCACGACGATGGTGGAGACCGACATCAAAATCGCGGCGACCGCTGGGGAGATCGCGACCCCGGCGAAGGCCAGCACCCCGGCGGCAAGTGGAACGGCGATGACGTTGTAACCGGTCGCCCACACCAGGTTCTGCCACATCTTGCGGTAGCTGGCATGCGAGAGCTCGATGATCGACAGCACCGCCCGCGGATCGTTCGCCGCCAGCACGACCCCGGCGGATTCGATGGCCACATCGGTACCGGCACCGATCGCGACACCGACATCGGCCCGAGCCAACGCCGGGGCGTCATTGACACCGTCGCCAACCATCGCCACCGTGTGCCCACGATTCTGCAGTTCGGTGACCTTGGCGTCCTTGTGCTCGGGCAGCACCTCAGCGAACACCTCGTCGATCCCGAGATCGGCGGCCACCGCGTCGGCGACCTGCCGCGCATCGCCGGTGATCATCGCGACCTTCACCCCACGGGCATGCAGCGCGTCGATCGCCTGACGCGATTCCTCGCGCACGGCGTCCTCGAGCGCCACGGCCCCGAGGACGCGGTCCCCTTCGGCGACGTGCAACACCGAGGCCCCCCGCGCCACCCACTGCTGAGTCACTGCGGTGACGTCGGCGGGCACCGCCAACCGCAGATCGCTGAGCATCGCCGGGCCGCCGACCGTCACCTCGGTGCCGGCGACAAGCGCACGCACCCCGCGGCCGGGCAACGACCGGAAATCGGTAGCAGCGGCGCGCTCGGTGGCCGGCACCCGCTCGTCGGCGGCGGCGACGATGGCCCGGGCGACGGGGTGTTCGCTGTCGGATTCGACCGCCGCCGCCAGCGCGAGCAGGTGTTCTTCGGTGATCCCGTGGGCGGCGACGCCGGTGACCTGGTGTCGGCCCTGGGTCAGGGTGCCGGTCTTGTCGAACAGGACCACGTCGACGGTGCGCATGCGTTCGAGCGCGAGCCGGTCCTTGACCAGCACCCCGGATCTGGCGGCGCGTTCGGTGGAGATCGCGATCACCAGCGGGATCGCCAACCCGAGGGCGTGGGGGCAGGCGATGACGAGCACGGTGACGGTGCGCACCACCGCTTCGTCGAGGTTGCCGAGCAACGCCCATATCGCGAAGGTGAGGATGCCGGCGAGGGTGGCAAAGTAGAACAGGAACGCCGCGGCCTTGTCTGCCAGCGCCTGGGCACGGGACGAGGAGGCCTGGGCGTCGGCGACCATCCGCTGGATCCCGGCCAGGGCCGTGTTCTCGCCGACCGCAGTGATCCGCACCCGCAGCGCGCTGTCGGTCGCGACCGTGCCGGCAACCACGGTGTCGCCTACCTGCCGGGTGACCGCCTTGGATTCGCCGGTGATCATCGATTCGTCGACCTCGGCGCGGCCGTCGGTGACGGTGCCGTCGGCGGGCACCCGCGCCCCGGCGCGCACCAGCACCAGATCCCCGAGTTCGAGTTCCTGCAGCGGAACGTCGGCGGTACCGGTCTCGGTGATCTTCTCCGCGGTGTCCGGCAGCATCGCGGCGAGTGCGTCGAGGGCGCCCGACGCCGAGCCGAGGGCACGCATTTCGAGCCAGTGCCCGAGCAGCATGATCACGATCAGCAGCGCGAGCTCCCACCAGAAGTCCAGGTCGAACCCGCCGAGACCCAAGGTGGTGACCCAGGAGGCGAGGAACGCGACGCTGATCGCCATGGCGATCAGCAGCATCATCCCGGGACGGCGGGTTTTGAGCTCGGCCCAGCCTCCGGTGAGGAACGGGGTGCCGCCGTAGACGAAGATCACCGTGCCCAGTACCGGGGGAATCCACATGGCGCCGGGGAAGTCCGGCATGGTGTAGCCGAGCAGGTCGGCGACCATGTGGCTGAAGAACACCACCGGTATCGCCAGCACCAGCGACACCCAGAACCGGCGGCGGAACATCTCCCCGTGTGCGCCGTGCCCCGCGTGCCGATCGTGCCCGGTGTGCTCACCCGGCCCGGCGTGCGCATCATGCTCGTCGGGGGGCGGGCTCTGGACGTCGGCGCCGTGATTGTGTCCGGCGGGCGCCGGGTCCGGGTGGGGGTGTCCGTGCTGCGGGTGCGACATCGAAAGCCTCCTGGGATGGCGGACGGGCCGAGAGGAACCGTGCGAGGGTGCTCTACAGGGTGGTCAGCAGCTCACGCATCGTCTCGATCTCCTGCTGCTGGGTGTCGACGATGGTGCGGGCCATCTCTACCGCCTCGGGGAACTGTCCGTCCTCGATCTCGGTCTGCGCCATGTCGACTGCGCCTTCGTGGTGGGCGATCATCTGCTCGAGGAACAGGCGAGCGGCGTCGGCGCCCTGCGCCTCGGACAGCGCCTGCATGTCCTCCTCGCTCATCATCCCTTCCATCTGCATCCCCTCCATACCGTCCATGCCCTCGTCCATGTCCATGCCGGGCATGTCGTTGTTGCCGGTCTCGGGCATCTCGGTGGGCTCGCCCCACTGCGCGAGCCAGGATTCGAGCTGTGCGATCTCCGGGCCTTGAGCGGCCTTGATCTGCTCGGCCAGGGCGGTCACGTCCGCGGGGATGTCCTGCTTGTCCAGCAGAATGTCGCTCATCTCGATGGCCTGACTGTGGTGCGGCAGCATCATCTGCGCGAACATCACGTCGGCGTCGTTGTGCGCGGCGGCCTCGTCTGCGGCGGTGGTGGTGGTGGCCGAGGTCGTGGCGGGCGAGGTGGCGACGGTGGTGTCGGTGTCGGTCCCGGTGTCGCTGCATGCCGCCGCGGCGAACACCACCGCGAGCGCCATCGCGCCGACGGCGAGAGTCTTCTTGTTCATGGGATATGTTCCTTTCTCGAACGGTCATAGACCACCGTGAATCCGGCGACCAGTCACGGCCGGTCGGCGTGCTGGGATCAGGCCAGGTAGGACACGGTGGTCATCATCCCGGCTTCCTGGTGATACGCGTTGTGGCAGTGCAGCGCCCACTGGCCGGGATTGTCGGTGTCGAATTCGATCTCCACGGTGCGCATCGGCCCGATCGTGACGGTGTCCTTGCGCAGGCCGGTGTCGGTGAGCGCGAAGGTGTGTCCGTGCAGGTGCATCGGATGGAACATGTCCGACATGTTCCGCATCCGCATCCGCATCCGCACCCGCTGCCCTTCGGCCACGTTCAGCGGCGGGATGTCGGGGTGGGCGCGGCCGTTGAGAGTCCACCGGTACGGCGACATGGTCCCGCCCATGTCCACGCTGTGAAACACATCGTGCTCCCTCTCGAGCAGGCGCACATACTCCCGAGGCGCCAGATCGGTGCCGAGCAACACCTGCCGGTCCAGCTCGCCGGGCCGCGACTGTGCGGGCAGCGCGCCGGCGGCGGTGCGCACCAGGGCCTGTCCGTGCCCGGTCTTGCCTTCGGCCTGCGCGAACAGGGGAAAGACGCCGTCGCCGAGGGTGACGAGCACATCGACGCGTTCGCCCATCCCGATCAGCAGGGCGTCGGTGTCCTGCGGCACGACGGGGAAGCCGTCGGTGTGGGTGACGGTCATCCGGTGCCCGCCGAGGGCGACGCGGAAGGCGGTGTCGGCGCCGGCGTTGATGAACCGGATCCGTGCCCGCTGCCCGGGTGTCGCGGTGAACACGATCGGGTCCTCCGGGACCCGGCCGCCGACCAGGAAATGCGGGTAGCTCACGTCCCCGGCGCCGCCGAGCAGCGGGGAGAGCATCGTCTCCTCACCCATGTCCATGCCGTCCATGTCCATGGCGCCGTGGTCCATCCCGCCCATCCCGCCGTCGCTGCTGTCACCGGTGGCGGCGGCGCCGATGCCCAGGTCGCGGGCCACGTCGTCGGGGGTGCGGCCGGTGCCGTCGAGCCAGTCGTCGAGCACCACGATCCACTCGTGGTCGTAGTCGCCGGGCTCGTTCGGATCATCGATGACCAGGGGCCCGTACAGGCCGCGGTCGAGCTGCAGCCCGGAATGCGAATGGTAGAAGTACGTGCCCGCATCCGGGACGGTGAACTCGTAGGTGAACCGGCCACCGGCGGTGATGGGGTCCTGGGTCAGCCCGGGTACCCCGTCCATGTCGTTGCTCAGCGCCAGCCCGTGCCAGTGCACGCTCGTCTCGACCGGCAGCCGGTTGTCGACCTCGACCCGCAGCAGATCCCCGGCGCGGGCGCGGAGCAACGGCCCGGGCAGACTCTGGTCGTACCCCCAGGTCGACACGACACGTCCGCCGAGGTCCACCTGGACCGGGCGCGGCGTCAACCGGGCCGTGACCACCTGCTGGCCGCCCGGGCGGCGGCGAGCCTGCTCGACGCGGCGCACCAGAGTCGACGAGGGTTGCACGGGGGCGCCGGTCGGCGAGCCTGATCCGGAGCAGGCGGCCAGGACTCCGGTGTCGGCGAGCAGCGAGCCGAGCACGAAAGCCCGGCGGGTCACGCTAGCCACGGCCCTGCGCCTGCCTGAATTCGGGCGTGCCGGTGGTCTGTGTCAGCACCTGTCGGCGGGCCACGAATTCGTCGGAGTCGATGTCGCCGCGGGCGAACCGCGCTTCGAGCAGTCGCAGTGGTTCGGTCTCCTGCGCGGTGCCGGCTGGCCCGTTGGCGCGGTCGGTGCGGAACATCATGGCCACCAGGTAGATCACCACCGCCCAGAACGCGAACATGCACACGGCCATGACGATCCATCCGGTCCAGGTCAGCTCACCTGCCCAGCCCATCATGGTCGCCTCCTTTCCCAAAGTTCGTGTCTTCAGCCTGGCGCGTGTACCCCCCGATTCGTGTGGAGGTCGTATGAAGATTTGCTCAAGAAGCCCCGCCGCGCCGTCGACACCAGGAATGGCTGGTGATGATGGACGCCATGGACTCCTCTCACTCGCAGCCCACCCCGGCCGGCGACCCGGCGGCGCCGCCGCGGCCACCGACGGGGTTGCGGGCGATGGTCGTCGAGGACGAGGCACCGTTGGCGAACCTGATCGGCTCGTATCTCGAACGCGACGGGTTCGAGACCGCGATCACCGGTGACGGCGTCGACGCCGTCACCCTCGCCCGGCAGGTCGACCCCGACGTGGTGGTCCTCGATCTCGGCCTGCCAGGACTCGATGGGGTCGAGGTGTGCCGGCAACTACGCACCTTCTCCGACGCGTACGTGGTGATGCTCACCGCCCGCACCGAAGAGATCGACACCCTCATCGGGCTGTCCGTCGGCGCGGATGACTACATGAGCAAACCGTTCAGCCCCCGCGAGCTGATGGCCCGCATCCAGGCCATGCTGCGTCGCCCCCGCGCCGGCCTCGCCGCACCGAGGCCGGCCGACACCACCACCACCACTGCCGCTGATCTGATGCACCGTGTCGGTGACCTGACCCTCGATGTCGACGGCCGCGAGGTCACCGTCGACGGGCGGCCGGTGGCGTTGACCCGCACCGAATTCGACGTCCTGGCCGCGCTGGTACGCGATCCCGGGGTCGTGCTCACCCGCGCCCAGCTGATCGAGGCGGTGTGGGGGCCGAGCTGGACCGGCGACGCGCATCTGGTCGACGTGCACATCGGTCATCTGCGCCGCAAACTCGGCGACGACGCGACCCGCGGCCGTTACGTGCGCACCGTCCGCGGCGTCGGCTACCGGATGGGCACCGGAGCATGAACCCTCAGACCCCCGCATCGAGGTCGTCGATGCGGCGAGCCCTGACCGGGTCGAGTTTCGGCACCCGACTGTTCCTCGCGTTGACCGTGGTGGTGGTCGGCTGCGCCGCCAGCGCCTGGCTCGTCGCCTCCGCCCTCGCTCCGGGTATCTTCCGCGACCACCTCGGCCAGGCCGGCATCGACCACAACTCCAGTCAGGCCGCCCATGTCGAAGAGGCGTTCGCCTGGGCGATCATCCTGGCCTGGGGTCTGGCGGTCGCGCTCGCGGTGCTGCTGGCGTTGGCGGTGAGCTGGTATATCACCCGCCGTGTGCAACGTTCGTTGACGGCGGTGACCGTCTCGACCGCCCGGATCGCCGGCGGCCACTACGACACCCGCGTGCACAGTCCTGGGTTGGGCCGCGAATTCGACGAGCTCGCCGTCACCGTCAACGAACTCGCTCGCCGTCTCGACGCCACCGAAAGCACCCGTCGCCGGATGCTCGCCGACCTCGGCCACGAGATGCGCACCCCGATCGCGACCCTCGACTCCTACCTCGAAGCCCTCGACGACAGCATCCGCACCCTCGACGACGACACCCAGCAAGTCCTGCGCGATGCCACCCACCGGCTGGGGCGTCTCGCCCAGGACATCACCGCCGTCTCGCGCGCCGAAGAACACCTCACCCGTATCCGGCCGGTGCCCACGACCACCGGCGCCCTGGTCACCGCCGCGGTCGATGCGGCGCGTGAACGGTACGAGAGCAAAGGCGTCGTAGTGCACAGCCGGCTCGACGACTCCCTGATCGTGATGGTCGATCCCGATCGGCTCGGCCAGGTGTTGGGTAATCTGCTCGACAACGCGCTGCGCCACACCCCGGCCGGCGGCACCGTCACCGTCACCAGCAGGCGCGCGAACAATGATCGGGTGGAGATCGCGGTGGCCGATACCGGAGAGGGCATCGCCGCCGATCACCTCGAGCATCTCTTCGACCGTTTCTACCGGGCCGACACCGCCCGCGCCCGCCGACACAGCGGCAGCGGCATCGGCCTGACCATCACCCGTGCCCTCGTCGAAGCCCACCACGGGCGCATCCGAGCACACAGTGACGGGCCGGGCCGTGGGGCACGCTTTACGATCGAACTGCCCGTCATTGCAGTCTGACCTCGGAGCCTGCTTCGGTGTTGCCGTATCCGGCACATCTCAATCCGTGGACTCACGACCTTCGAGCGCGGACCCTCGACTCGAGGGACTGAACGCCTCCGTCATGTTTATTGTCATCGGCGCCCACCCCTGTCAGGCGGGGGCGCCGTCGGGAACGAGCTCGGCGATCAGCGCCTCCACCTTGACTTTGATCTCGTCGCGGATCGGACGTACCGCCTCCACCCCTTGCCCGGCCGGATCCTCGAGCACCCAATCCCGATAGGACGTGCCCGGAAACACCGGGCAGGTGTCGCCGCACCCCATGGTGATCACCACATCGGAGGCATGCACCGCGTCGACGGTGAGGATCTTCGGGTTCTGTGCGGAGATGTCGATGCCCACCTCGGCCATGGCTTCGACGGCGGCCGGGTTGACCTGCTCGGCCGGTGCCGAGCCCGCGGAGCGGACCTCGACCCGGTCGCCGGCCAGCGCAGTGAGGAACCCCGCGGCCATCTGGGAACGGCCCGCGTTGTGCACACACACGAACAACACCGACGGTGTGCGGTCGGTCGAGGAATCAGTGGTCATGAAAACAGACGTCCTTTCGAAGAGAATTCAGGCAGGAACGGTGTCGAGTTCCGCCAGCAAAGCCCGCACGCGAGTGTCGATATCGTCGCGGATGCTGCGCACCGTCTCGAGCGACTCGTCCTCCGGGTCGACCAGCGACCAATCGAGGTAACGCTTTCCGGGATACACCGCGCACGCATCGCCGCACCCCATGGTGACCACGACGTCGGCGGCTGCCACCACATCGTCGGTCAGTGGTTTGGGGTATTCGGCGCCGAGATCGAGACCTATCTCGGCCATCGCCTCGATCACGACGGGGTGAATCGTCGACGCAGGAGCCGATCCGGCGGAGCGAACGTGTACCCGTCCGCCACCGTGATGGGCCAACAGCGCCGCAGCCATCTGGGAGCGGCCACTGTTGTGCACGCACACGAACAGCACCTCCGGCACATCCTTCGGCACGGCCCCTTCGGTCTGGGCCAGGGCAGTGAGACGTTCACCGGCGAAGCGGGTGGCCAGCGAGGACAGATGCGTGTGGACCTTCGCGGTGCGGCGCAGCGCCGCGTACGACTCGAAGACCATCCGCTCGACCGTTTGAGGGGAGAACACTCCGGCGTACTTCTCGGCGAGATGTTCGGCGCTGCGGTGCAGCACAGCCTGAGGCATCAGTAATTCCGGCTGGGCAGCGTGCTGGGACATCGACATCTCCTGACGTGATCGATCCTTACGACACAGCGGGGGCGGGCGAACGGGTAAAACGTTTCCGCAGGGCGAGCGAGACGTAGATCAGGGCAACGAGGACGGGCACCTCGATGAGCGGACCGACTACCCCGGCCAAAGCCTGACCGGAGGTGACACCGAAGGTGCCGATCGCCACTGCGATGGCCAGCTCGAAATTGTTACCGGCGGCAGTGAACGCCAAGGTGGTGGTGCGCTCGTAACCGAGGCCGACCGCAGCACCGAACAGGAACCCACCACCCCACATGAGGATGAAGTACGCGAGCAGCGGCAACGCGATCCGTACGACGTCCCACGGCCGCGAGGTGATCTGTTCACCCTGCAGGGCGAACAGGATCACGATGGTGAACAACAGTCCGTAGAGCGCCCACGGTCCGATCTTCGGCAGGAACGTGTCCTCATACCACTGGCGGCCCTTGGCTTTCTCGCCGAAGTGGCGGGTCAAGAAGCCGGCGACCAGAGGGATGCCGAGGAAGATCAGCACCGATTTCGCGATCTGCCACGGGGAGACGTCGAGGGTGGTCTGTTCGAGTCCGAGCCAGCCGGGCAGGATCGACAGATAGAACCAGCCGAGGACGGCGAACATGATCACCTGGAAGACGGAGTTGATCGCGACCAGTACGGCGGCGGCTTCGCGGTCGCCGCACGCGAGGTCGTTCCAGATGATGACCATCGCGATGCAGCGGGCCAGGCCGACGATGATCAGGCCGGTGCGGTATTCGGGCAGGTCGGGCAGCAGTAGCCAGGCGAGGGCGAACATCAGCGCCGGGCCGAGCACCCAGTTGAGGATCAGCGACGAGATCAGCAGCGTGCGATCGCCCGTGACGGTGTCGAGGCGGTCGTAGCGCACCTTCGCGAGCACCGGGTACATCATGATCAACAGACCGAGCGCGATCGGCAGGGAGATGTTGTCGATCTCGATGACGCTCAACGCGTCGCCGAGCCCGGGAATGAGTCGGCCGAGCAGCAGGCCGGCGACCATGGCGATGCCGATCCACACGGCCAAGAACCGGTCGAGGACCGACATCTTGCCGGCGACAGACCGGTTGTCGGTCGTGGTGGTCACGAGAGAGTCTCCGCGAGTGCGGCGGTCGGGGTGCAAGCCGATGCGGGCAGGACCCCGGATTCGGTGGCGAGTACCGCGGACAGTTGTTCCAGGGCAGTAGGGAGCACCCGGTAGTACACCCAAGTGCCGCGGCGTTCGCAGTCGAGTAGACCGGCTTCGCGCAGCACCTTGAGGTGATGCGAGATGGTCGGCTGCGACAGGTCGAAGGCGGGGCTGATGTCGCACACACAGCTCTCGCCGCCCTGGTGGCTGGCGATCATGCTGAGCATGCGCAGGCGGACCGGATCTCCCAATGCCTTGAACATGCGGGCCAGGTCGGTGGCCCAATCCGAGGTGAGCGGCTCACGCGAGAGGGGCGGGCAGCACGGCTCGGCCCCGCTCGACATCTGATTCGACATGCGTCTATATTGACTCGTATCTATTCAAGCGTCAATCCGAGTTCGTCGGAAAGGATCACCCTCGTGCCCGCTGCTTCGGTGCTGTTCGTGTGTGTGAAGAACGGCGGCAAGTCCCAGATGGCTGCCGCCCTCACGCGCCAGGCCGCCGGCGACCGCGTCGCCGTTCATTCGGCCGGCACCGTACCCGGCTCGTCCCTCAATGCTCTGTCGATGCAGGTCCTCGAGGAGATCGGGGCACCCGTGGACGGTGAGTATCCCAAGCCGATCGATCCGCAGCTGCTCGGCGAGGTCGACCTGGTGATCACCCTCGGCGGCGAAGCCCGCGTCGACGCGCCCACCGGGGTGCGCGTCGAGAACTGGGACACCGATGAGCCGTCCGAGCGTGGCATCGACGGCATCGAGCGGATGCGCCTGGTCCGCGACGACATCGCCGCCCGGGTCGGCGAGCTGACCGCCCGACTGCTTGCCGCTACCGACGCCCGATAGCTTTCTTCGCCTCGATCACTCCAGGAGTACAGACACCTATGAGTACCATCGCAGTCTTCGAACCGGCCCTGTGCTGCAACACTGGCGTGTGCGGCGAGGACCTCGACCAGAACCTGGTCACCTTCACCGCCGACATGGCCGCGCTGACCGAGCAGGGCGCCACCATTACCCGCCATAACCTGGCCAATGATCCGCTCTCGTTCGCCCACAACGAGACGGTCAAGAGGTTCCTTGAACTCGCCGGATCCGAGGGCTTGCCGCTCGTGCTCGTCGACGATGTCACCGTGGCTACCGGCCGCTACCCGACTCGCACCGAACTCGCCACCTGGGCCGGCCTCGAGGTGCCCGCCGCAGCACCGTCCGGGGTGACGATGCTCGGGCTCGCCGACGACAGCGACTCCTGCTGCACCCCGGGCGAGTCCACCTGCTGCTGACCATGTAGATCCGTATCCTGCCCGCCGATACCTTCCGACGAGGAGTACTCGCTTTCATGGCTGCCGATCCGACGTTCCTGACCGCTCCGCCCCGGTTCGTGTTCTTCACCGGTAAAGGTGGGGTCGGCAAGACCTCCATCGCGTGCGCGTCGGCGCTGCGCCTGGCCCGGGCGGGCAAGAAGGTGCTGCTCGTCTCGACCGACCCCGCGTCGAATGTCGGGCAGGTCTTCGGTCTGAGCATCGGCAACACGATCACCGAGGTCCCCGCGGTGCCGGGGCTCTCCGCGCTCGAGATCGACCCCGAGCAGGCCGCTGCCGCCTACCGCGAACGCATCGTCGGCCCCGTCCGCGGACTGCTACCGGATGCGGAGATCGCCTCGATCACCGAACAGTTGTCCGGCTCGTGCACCACCGAAGTCGCGTCGTTCGACGAATTCACCTCTCTGCTCACCGATCCCGACGACCAGGTCGCCGGGTTCGATCACGTGCTGTTCGACACCGCCCCCACCGGCCACACCATCCGGCTGCTACAACTACCCGGCAACTGGACCGAATTCCTCGACCACGGCAAAGGCGACGCGTCCTGCCTCGGACCGCTCGCCGGACTCGACAAGCAGAAAGCCATGTATGCAGGCGCGGTCGAGGCCTTATCGGATCCTGAACGTACCCGCCTGGTGCTCGTGGCCCGCGCCAATCGTGCCGCTCTCGCCGAGATCGCCCGCACCCACAGCGAACTCGCCGCGATCGGCATGACCGGACAGCATGTGGTCGTCAACGGCGTACTGCCCGCCCCGGCTGAGGACACCGACCCGCTCGCGACCGCCGTGTACCAGCGTGAACAGGCCGCATTGGCGGGTCGCGGCGCCGCGATCGCTGCTCTGCCCACCGATCTGGTGGAGCTCAAGCCGGTCAACATGGTCGGTCTCGATGCTTTGAGCACCCTGTTCGACACCACCACCACCACGGCAATGACCACCGGGACCGATCCGGGGCTTGCCGCGGTCGCCGACGCCCCGTTAGCGGATCTGGTCGATGCGATCGAGGCCGACGGGCCCGGACTGGTGATGTGCATGGGCAAAGGCGGGGTCGGCAAGACCACTGTTGCCGCCGCGATCGCGGTGGCCCTGGCCTGCCGTGGCCATGACGTGCACCTGACCACCACCGACCCCGCCGCACATCTGACCGACACTCTCGCCGGGGAACTCGGCCACCTCGAGGTCTCCCGCATCGACCCTCATGAGGCGAGCGAGACCTACCGCGACCGGGTACTGGCTACCAAGGGTGCCGGGCTCGATGAGGCCGGCCGCGCCACTCTCGCCGAGGACCTGCTCTCCCCGTGCACCGAGGAGGTCGCGGTGTTCCAGGCCTTCTCGAAGGTGATTCACGAATCACGCCGCAAGTTCGTTGTCGTCGATACCGCCCCGACCGGGCATACTCTGCTGTTGCTCGATGCGACCGGCTCGTATCACCGGGAGATCGCCCGGCAGATGGGCAACGGCGGGCACTTCACCACACCGCTGATGCGGCTGCAGGACCCGGCACAGACCAAGATTGTGCTGGTGACCCTGGCCGAGACCACCCCGGTGCTCGAGGCGGCCGGTTTGCAGGATGATTTGCGGCGCGCCGGTATCGAGCCGTGGGCGTGGGTGGTCAACAATTCTCTGGCAGCGGCAACACCAACCTCGCTGCTGCTGCGGCAGCGAGCGGTCGCCGAATTCGAGCAGATCGATACGGTCCGGGGTGAGCTTGCCGATCGGTTCGCGGTGATTCCGTTGCAGAGCACCGAACCGGTCGGCGTCGAGGCACTGCGCGATCTCACCGCGACACAGGTCGTTTCGTCGACGGTGTAGCAAACCCACCGTCGAACGCTTCTTCCGCGCCCTGCGAGACTGGTGGTCTTCGGCCATGGCCGAAGCGCGTTGAAAAGGTGACATGACTTCGCTGGCGATCAGTGGTGGAAAGTTCTGCCACACTGACTTCCGTCCCGGTTTCTGATGCGCCGAAAAGTCGCCGCTCCACGGACCGTCACCACTCTTGAATACCGGAGGTGCGACCACGTCGACAGTGTCCGGCGCATCGGGGAGCGAATCGTTCGAGTGCCACAGTTCTCCCTGCGGTTTGTCACCAACCGTAACGAACAGAGCGCTCGCGCGGGCCTTCACTTCGCCGTTCTGGACGATGTTGCTGTCGATGACTTCGATCCGTGGTCCGCTGCGAACGCTGACACTTCGCGTATCGAGCAGCTCGGTGCGGACCGGTGTGAACAGATCCACCGTCAGTCGAACCGACATGAACTCGAACGCTTGCTGGCTTCGCTCGATTGCGCGCGCGAGAGTTCCACAGGTCGCGTAGCCGCCGATCTGTGACCGTGACCAAGGACTGCTACCCCCGGCGAGTCGGCAGGCTCGGAAAACGACAGGAAAGGCCGACCTTATTCGGTCGTGCCTGGCGTGTCGGTGGTCTTGGTGCGCCGGCGTGGCTTACGTAGGTCGGTGCGCGCGCCGCGTCCTGGCCGGTTGCGGGCCCATTCGACGATCTCGCTGCGCTTCCACAACGGGGTGCTGCCGATCTTCTCGACCGGTTTGGGGGCGTGGCCGCGGTTGACGTACGCGTGGAAGGTCACCGGCTTGATTTCGTCGCCCGTTTCTTCTTTGAGCAGGTCGACGCACTGCTGGGCAGTGAGGCGGTTCGGGTTCGCCATCGCTACTGGCCTTTCGTGTCTCGGGCACGGCCGTGGTGGTGTGCCTGCGGTTCGGTCCCTGAAACTTTACATACCGGAATTGCTTTGTGAAAAAGCATGCGCGCATCCCGAGCGGCATCCGGGTTGCAACAATACAATTGGGTATTGTAAGGTTGAGAATGAAAGAGCGGTCACGGGAAGGGAAACCGAATGTCGATCATCACCGCAATCGCGGCACTCGCGCTGGCAGCACTGCTCATCTGGACGATCGGCGCCCCCATCACCCGCATCGGTGGCGCCCTGCTGACGATCGCCTCGCTGCTCTGCATCGTCCTCGGTGACTCGATCGCCACCCGCGCCCCGCTGCTCATCGCCGGTGTGGCGCTGTGGCTGGCAGGACACTTCCTGACCGCCTACAAGACCCGGACCTGGTCCTCCCGCCTGGCCGAGAACATCGTCACCCGCACCCCGCTGCGCAACCTCGACCCGGTCAGCGGCCGCGAGCACCGCCAGGCGCGCCGCGCCGCCACGGGCGACACGCCGAAGCCGAGCACAGGCCGGACCCAGGCCCCGGTCGACGACTTCGCACAGTGGGAACGCGAACTCGCCACCGCCGCTCCGGCCCCGACCGGCCGCCCCGTGGCGAAACGCGTCCCCGCGCGTTCGGCCACGCCGTCCCGGAGTGCCGTGTACGGCACGCGCGCCGCCAAGGCCGCGGGCAACCTCGCGGTCCGCACAGTCCCCGGGGCCCGCGCCGCGCGCTCGGCCTGGCGGTTCGTCCGCTGACCCGCAACCCCGACCTTCTGACCTGCACCACATCATCGAGAAAGGACGGACCGCTCATGTCCGCACTGACCATCACCCACACCCACCCTGACGGGACTCTCGTCGACGGCACCGCCCGCGGCGACGGTTCCGGCGAGATCCTCAAGGCCCATCGCTGGCGCTGGTCCCGCAATCTCGGGTCCTGGTACATCCCGCAGTCCCGCGACCGCCGCGCGAAGCTGGCCCAGATCAACACCACCGCCGCCGCGCTGCGCGCCGCAGGCTTCACCGTCGAGGTCGATATCGACGACGACTACCGCACCACCGCGCAGGTCGAAGCCGATAAGATCGCGCGTCAGGCCGGCCGCGTCGACGCTCTGGGTGCCAAGGCCGAGCGCAAGGCCGGTGCCGCCGAATCCGCCTGGGCCGCTGACCAGGCAGCGCATGACGCGTTGCCCGAAGGCGGAGAACCGATCAAGGTCGGTCACAGCAGCGAGGCGCGGCATCGCCGGGCGGTGGAGAAGTCCTGGAGCACGCTCGGTAAGGCCGTTGCCTCCGAGCGTGAGGCCGCCGCGGCGCGGGGTCGCGGCGATGCTGCCGCGAAGACCACGCAGGCGCGTTATGCCCCGGTGACCGTGGCGCGGCGGATCGACACGCTCGCCGCCGAGCTGCGGCGCCTCGAGCGCGTGCGCGATGGCTACAGCCGCACGCTGCACACCAACTCGCAGACCGGGCAGAAGTATGTCGAGACCCACGAGCCGGCGACCGGCAGCTACCGCGCTCGGGTGCTTGCCGAGATCGAGCACACTGTCGACGAGCTCGCCTACTGGGAAGGTGTGCGCGCGGCGCAGCTCGCCGACGGTGCGGTCAACGCCTACAGCCGCGAGGTCATCGCCAAGGGTGATCTGGTCCGCTATGCCGGGCACCACCACCGGGTGCTGAGAGTCAATGCGAAGTCGGTGACCATCGGCTCGATCGTCGGCGGTTCGTGGACAGATCGCGTCCCCTACAGCGAGATCCGCGGGCTGCGCGCCGCCGACGGTCATGTGGTGCGCATCGTCGACGGCGCGCGGGTCATCGAGACCGAGGCCAGCACCGACGCCGGGAGCGCCGCCGAGACCGGCGCGGCCTGACCGCTGCTTCTCCCGGGCGCCCACCGAGGGCGCCTGGGAGAGAGCCTCACGGCGGCGTGACCTGCTCTTCTCCTAACCCGGGAGGAACTTCCCTGATTCAGGGTGCCGCACCTGGAGAAGCAGTTTCGTACGGTGCGCACCGCACATCGACCCACCCCGACAGGAAGAGATCTGCCATGACCGAGTCCTCCACGATCCCCACGATCGAGATTGCCCGTACCGACGTCGCCCTCCGGAAGGTGGGCCAGTTCTTCGCCGCCCACATCAGTGACGTGTCCGCGAAGGTGATGGGAACAGCCGAGCTGTGCGAACAGATCGAGGCTGTGGCCCTGCACATCCGTGGTCCGCACGCCCGCCGTCGCCGCGATCAACTCCCACCCCTCGCTTCGCGTACGGCGCGGTGACCTCCCTCGGTGACCGGGACGGTGCGGCGCGTCTGCTCAGGGAAACCAGGCTTCTCGAGCACCTGGCCGCCACGCCCCGCCGTCGTGGCCGCGGCTATGCCCGCGCTCCTGGCCGCCGCCGAGCAGCAGCACCGCGCCACTGACGGTGTCGAGGTGTGGTTCGGGTTCGTCGACGACCGTGAACGTGACGCCTTGGGGTTGTACCGGCACGTCGGATTCGAGATCGCCGCCAGCGCCGCAGAGCTGCCCGGCGCCGCGAACATCCTCCGCCGTGCCCGGATCAGCCGTACGGGCACGTGGATCTACAAGAAGCTCTGACCTGCGACCACTGAAGGGACATCCATGACCGAGACCCTCACCAACCGCCACGGCGACCGGATCCACCTCGGGCAGCTCTGGACCGACGACCCGCGCCGGACCACCCGCCGGACGCTGCGCGTCGACGGATTCACCGGCGCCGGCCACCTCGGTGCCCGCGCGGTGTGCACCGTCATCCGCTCCCACGACACCGACACCGGGCAGGTCACCGAACCCGGCCGGGTCGTGTCGATCAACATCGACAGCCTGCACACCACCACCGGTGGCCGCGGCTACCGCCTCGCCGCCGTGGACGATTCGCGTCCCTCGCGCTGATGTCGGAGCCGTCCACCATGATCGAAAGCCGAGGAGGAATCATGTCGTTGCAGATGCTGTCCCCGCGTGAGTGGGCCGCCGCGATGCTCGTCGACGGGGCGGCCTGCATCCTCGATGTCGAGTCGTCAGGGCTGGCCGGATCGATCCTCGAGGTCGCGGTCATCGACGCCGCGAGCGGCGCGGTCCTGCTCGACACCCTCGTCGACTGCGGCCCGGTGCAGATCGAACCCGACGCGCATGCGGTGCACGGCATTGCCGCCGCCGACCTCGATGGCGCGCCGCGCTGGCCGGAGGTGTTCGCGCAGCTCGAAGCGGCCACCTCTGGACGTCTGGTGTTGGGTTACAACGCCCAGTTCGATCGTGGCCGGCTCCTGCATGACTGTCACCGGGCAGGTATCGATCCCGGCCATCTCGCCGAGGAGGCTCGTTGGCAGTGCGTGATGGCGCGGCGCTGTGAAGCACTCGGGCTCGGGGCAGAGGGGCGTCTGCGGCTCGGTGGCGGTCACCGCGCGCTCGCCGACGTCCAGGCGACCCGCGCGCTGGTGCAGTTGCTCGCCGCGGGGCTGCCCGACACGGCCGGACTCGCCGCACTCGAGGACCGGCACGAACACGCCCGGCACGAGGACCGGATACCCACTGCGCTCCTCGTCGAGAATCGAGGTAGGGAATGACTCGAGGGGAGGACATGACACCGACCGACGCCGAGGACGCGATCGTCGTGCGGGCCACCCGGCGTCGCAAGAGCTTCGCCGAACGAATGCGGGAGGCCAGCGGCATCGTGTTGGTGGAGCCCGGGACGAACCTGAGGTCTCTGTACGTCGCGCGTGTGCTCGGCACGCCGTTGTCGCTGGTCGGGATCGGCGCGATGACTGTCGGATCTCTGCTGGCCGTCACCGGCCTGGTCGCTGATCCCGCCGGTTCCGTGGCGTTTGTGGGGGAGTTGTTCACCGGAGAGCAGGCCGAGAATGCGGTGCTGTCCACCGCGGGGCTGACCTTCTTCGGCGGTATGGGCTCCTACCTGGCCGGTGCCGGTCTCATCCGCGGCGCGCGGCACAGAGCCTGCGTCAGTGGGGTGTTGACCGTCACAGAGATGGTGTACGGACCGAAGAGCATCAAGGAGTCGATGA
This sequence comes from Rhodococcus sp. JCM 9793, assembly GCF_055380405.1. Classification (NCBI taxonomy): domain Bacteria; kingdom Bacillati; phylum Actinomycetota; class Actinomycetes; order Mycobacteriales; family Nocardiaceae; genus Rhodococcus; species Rhodococcus sp. JCM 9793. The sequence continues at coordinate 32,715 of NZ_AP043720.1, read as the reverse complement.
CCCGCGCGCTGGCCGCTGCGGAGACGATCCGCGGATCGGTGGCCTACCGCGAACGCTGGCTGGCCGATTTCGATCTCGATGCGGCGCTGTGGGATCTGGCCCGGCACCTGCACAGCGCGATCAGGTTGCGCGACGAGTTGGGCACGGTCCCGGCACGCCTCGAGCAGGACACGCAGGTCGAGCGCGCCCGTGCCGCGCTTCAGACGTGTGTCGTGCATGTGGAGGAGGGGGCCGACCGGCTCGCGGCCCTGGCAGATCGGGTCGAGGCGTTCGATCGGGAGCTGGCCGCGCCCGCGCGCCGCGTCGAGCTCGAAAAGGCCCGCGAGTTGCGTGCGCAGCGAGATGCTGAGCAGATCGGGCGACTGTCCGCTGCCGCAGCTGAAGTCGCGGCCATCGAACCGGCGCTCGGTGGTGTCACCGACCAGGTGACCGGCGTGCTCGATGCGTACGACGAGTTACCGAGAAACAAATTCTGACCTGAATAAATGGCACGTCCCGCGTGAGCTACGCAGCGCGAAGGTGAATCCACGTCTTGGTGCGCTGAAAGTGGCTGTGAGCAGTGCCGATGGCACGTCCCGGAATCGGGGGCGTGCCATCTTCCGTATCGGGGTCGGAGTCTTCTTTCATGGCGTCAGGAAATAGACACCGCTCAGGGGTTGCAACATTACAATGACATTTTGTATGGTTGCGTCTGTCGAAAACATCGAACAAAGGAGCATCGAATGTCGAATACCGCTGTTGCAGAACACGTCACCGTCACCATCACCGGAACGCCGGTACGCGCCGAGATCGCCGAGATTCTCGAATACCGCACCGACTTCTTCGGCGGCAGGGTCGCTGATGTGCGCCTGGCCGACGGCACCGTCACCCGGCACGTGGACACCCTCGACATCGAAGTGAGCGCCGCGCGCGGCGTACTCGCCGCCGCCTGATTCATTCCCCGAACTCGAAACCCCACCCCCAGTACAGGAGGTCGCCCATGACTGCATCCCTCACCGCACTGCCCACCGGTGTCGCCGCCGAGGTCGACGGGACCGCCGCGCTCGTCGTCGGCTACCTCCACGCCTTCCCGCGGCATCCGCAGCGCGGCGCGCTGGTGCAGCCGCTGCGCGGCGCGCAGACCTCGGTCTCGGAGACCGGGGTGATCGGCGTACCGCTCTACGCGCTGGTCTCGGTCGACTGGGCCACCGAAGTGACCACCATCGAACCGGGTGGCCGCACGCGGACGGTGTTCGCCACCGGCTGGCTGGGCACCCCGCAGGGAACCACCTGGTACCTGCACCCGGTCGCGCACCGCGCGGACCTGGGCCTGTACGTGCTCGACCCCGAGGCGTGGTACGCCGCGAGCGGGCGCGACGCAGAGGTGCCTATGCGGGTGCGTGAGGCGGTCCGGTCGTGGGGTTTCGGCGGCGCCGAGGGGGTCCCGGCCCGTGTGGCGGTGCACAACTTCGTGTTGTAGCGGGATGTGCTGGTCATCGACTCGGACACCTCAGGAGTTGTCAAACGACAACTAGACATGTATGGTCAAGTTGTCAAGCAACAACGGAGGTGGAAGTATTGGACCGGTTCAAGGGGATCGACAAGGACACCCGCAAAGTGCTCAAGGCACTCGAGGAGGCAGGATTCGTGATTCGCCGAGCGAAGAGCGGCCACCCGATGGTCTACAAGGACAACATGCTGATCAGCACGTTCTCGGGTACCGCGAGCGATTCGCGCGCCTTCCGTAACTCCCTCGCGCCGCTGAGGCGCGCAGGGTTCGAGTGGCCACCGCGCCGCTGACACCGGCGAGGGCCGGGGGTGTACCTAGCACCCCCGGCCCGATCCCCATTGTCCACCACCGCACCCGACAGCCCCACAACCAGCACAGGAAGGACTTTAGCGCCATGACGACCGCACAGTCGTACAACGTCGTAGCCGAGATCGACGTCAGCTTCGACGAACACACCGCCGAGCAGCTGCTCGACCCCATCGCCGACTACAGCGGATCCGCCGGCCGCTCCGAACTCGGCCACACCGAAGTCGTCTTCACCCTCCCGGCCGAGACGCTCCGGCAGGCCACCACCACCGCCCTGGCCATCCTCGAGACCTACCCCTGGCCGCTGCGCTCACTGCGCGTGCTGCCGACCAGCGACTACGACCGGCTCGTCGACGCGATCGACGTCCCGCCGCTGGTCTCGGTCCAGGAAGCCGCCGACCAGCTCGGTATCAGCCGCCAGGGCGTCCTCAAGGCGATCACCACCGGCTCGCTGCCCGCGATCCGCGTCGGCAGCACCTGGATCGTGCGCGAATCCTCTGTGCGCGCCCGCAAACAGCGCAGCGCCTGACCACCCCACCTGCTTGGTGAATCGCCCCCACCTCGAGGACAATTCGCGTCCCCGGGTGCACCGTCGTGCCCCGGCCCGCCGCGAGGTCACCACCTCGACACCCGAGAAGGGGGAACCCAGTGCCCAGCACTGCACTCATCACACCCGGAGACGACCGGTCGCCGGTACTCATCCACGTCCCGCACGCCTCCCGCATCATCCCACCCGAGGTGCGCGCGGACCTGCTGCTCACCGATACCGAACTGGCCGCCGAACTCGACGAATCGACCGACACCGCCACCGACGAGATCGCAGCAGCAGCACTGCGCCACACCCACCTGAGGCCCACGACCGTGGTCAACACACTCTCGCGCCTGGTGATCGACCCCGAACGGTTCCCCGACGCCGGGGAACCGGCCAACGCCGTCGGCCGGGGCGCCGTCTACACCCGCACCTGCACCGGCACGCCGCTACGACCCGAGCCGTACCCGCACGCCGAGCACCTCATCGACGGCTATTTCCGTCCCTACGCCGACGCCGTCACCAAAGCGGTCGAGGAGCGGCTGCGCGTGTGCGGGCGCGCGGTGATCATCGACCTGCACTCCTACCCCGAGACACCGTCCGGGTTCGAGGACCCCGCCGCCGCCCGCCCCGCACTGTGCATCGGCACCGACCCGGTCCACACCCCCGAATGGCTGGCCGAGGCGACCCGTGGCGCATTCGCGTCCCTGCCCGAGTTCGACGAGATCGGCGAGAACACGCCGTATTCGGGGTGTTACGTGCCGCTGCGCCACTACGGCCGCGACGAACGCGTGACCTCGGTGATGATCGAGCTGCGGCGCGATGTTTACCTCACCGACCCGCGCACCCCACACCCCGAGCGGGTGGAGCGGATCGGCCGCGCCCTCGCCACCCTCATCGACCAGGTCACCGCGCAGGTGGCCGCCGATGTGTAAACCCAAACCGGGCCCGCGCTGCACCCCGCACATGCGTGCCCGCCTCGATCAGGTCGCCGCGCGCGTCGCGGTTGCGCGCACGCGGCTGGCCGAGAACCCGACACATGCGCGGTTGCAACGTCGCCTCGCCGCCGCCGAGGCCGACCACGCGCAGACCCTCGCGCTCTACGACTCCACCCCGGGCGGGCAGGACGAGCTGCGCGCGGCGATCGAGGCATCCGGCGATCTGAGTGACCGGGACGCGCTGACCGCGCGTCTACGGGACGCTGAGAGGCTCAGAGCCGAGCAAACTGCCGCCCTGCGCCGCGCGCGGTCCGCCGCGGACAATGACCATGAGGAAGGGATCGACCATGTACGACGAGCCGATGACACAACAGCGCCGGGAAGCGTTCTGGAGGACGTTCGGGTGGAGCCCGGACCTACCGGAGGACCAGCGCAAGAAGATCGAGGACTACTGGAGCGACCCGGAGATCCAGGAGGCCGAAGCGCTCGGCTTCTGATCAACGGCCAGCAGATCACCCCCGTGGCCACGCACACCCTGCCGGACTCCACCCGAGCAGGACTCGAGGCCCGTGGCCTGTCCGCGCCGCCGCTGCATGAGCTGGCACCGGCCGATTCCGGGATCTACCGCGAACAGATGCTCGAGCTGACCCGCAAGAACCCGCACGCCGCGTCGGTCTACGTCTACGACGAGGACGAATACCGGACCATGCGGCTGCTGGTCACCGACGACGGCAAGGCCGGTGTTGCCCTCAAAGGCGACGAGGTCGTCTCCGCATTCGCGCACAAGGACTGCGCACACCCCCGAGCTTCCCGTGCCATGCTGCGTCACGCGACCGCGCTCGGTGGTCGTCGTCTCGACTGCTTCGACACGGTCTTGCCCAAGTTCTATGCCGACGCCGGTTTCGTTCCGGTCGCGCGGCTGAAGTGGAACGACGAGTACGCCCCCGACGGCTGGGACTACGACACCTTCCGCACCTTCAACGACGGCCGCCCCGATGTGGTGTTCATGGCGTATGACCCGGACCGTGTCGGTGGCAAGTACACGCCCGGAGTGGGGGAGTACGTCGACGACTACGACGACGGCATCGCCCGCGCCCAGCAGTACCGGCCGCACTGACGACCCTTGCCGCGTGCTGTGGCTCGAATCCGTCCCCGCACCCGATGATTCGGGCGCGGGGACGGAGCGCCCGGCGCCGTGATCGGCACAGGGGCCTGTCCTTGGCAGCGCTGACGTCAGTGAATCCGATGGTGACCTGCGGTGAGGGCATGTCCCGACGCGGTCGGCGATCGGGAGGTGTTCGCGCGTGTGAATTCGTGCGTCGCTCGGAGTTGACACGTTACAAAACAACATTGTATGGTTGTGGAACACCGACGAAAGGGGAATGACATGGCAGGCAAGAGCATCGAGGTCCTTCACGCGGACTACGCAGCCGCAATCGCCAGCGGAAACCACGAGACCTTCGTGTCCGCGAAGGTGGCGCTGATCGAGGCCAAGACCGGCCGCGCCCTCACCGCCGACGAGATCGCCTACATCTAGACCGGGCGACAAGGGGTCCACCGGAAACGGTGGGCCCCTTTCTTTTTCCCTTCCCCCTGTCCTGTTCCCGCCGATAACACTCGGTCGCTCCCGGCCGCGCTCCTGGATGGCCGGTGCGGGCGAACCTGGTCGGCACAGGTGCACATGTCGCGCGTCGGCTTCGTCGACACTCGCAGGCACGCGCATCGACTGGGGGCTCGATGTATCCCGAAATAGCCCTGTGAGCTGCACTGATGACACGTCCCACACCGCCGCGGGCGTGAGGCCGGCCCGCGTGGCACCTCATCTGTAGAAGGAGAATCATGGCCGCAGTGACCGGACTGCTCGTCGACCGACTCGGCGAGATCCTGACCACGACCGTGCGGTGTCCGTGCGGCGCGAGCGTCACCGCACGCCGCCGCGTCGTACTCGATACCCGCAACCCCGCACTCAATACCTGCGTCGATCTCGATTTCGGTCCCACACGAGCGTTTCTGATCGAGCATCGCCCCCATCGCGCCAGGGGGAATCGGTGACGGGTGCCGCGCTCGGCTGCGCGCCACGGTCGGTGTCGTTTCTGTCTGTGACCTGGGGTGATGGCACGTCCCGGTGGCGCGCCGGGCCGCAGGAGTGGCGTAGCGGGCGCGCCGGGCGAGGTGAAATCCCGTCCCCCGGTTGCAACAATACAAAATGACATTGTATAGTTAAATCGTGCGGCAGCCGGAAGGTCCGATGCGACAGTCGGATCCCCTCGCTGCGCGCGCCGCGCACTGCTTACGCCTGAAAAGGCAACGTTCCCGAGTCAAACAATGCAAATACTGTTTGTTATGTCATCGCCGAGTCGGCGGGAAGAGGAGCACGACCATGACGAACACACTCGCAACGGTCCGGATCGACCTCGACCCCATCACCGCACCGCACCCCGCCCAGATACTGCGCCCGCCCACCGACTACCGCACCCTGCTGCGCCTGCGCCGCAGCCTCCCCGCCGCCGCGCTCACCAGCGCATTGGCCGCGATCTTCGATGACACGGACCTGCACACCCTCGCCGCGCGCGGGATGTACCTCGCCCGCCGCGCGCACGCCGACACCGCAGCGGCACGCGAACTGGCCGCCGTCGCAACAGTCCTGGCCGACGCCCTCGCCGCACCCACCGCAACCCCCGTCACCACCGCGATCGACGCACTGCGCACCGACCCGCGTCACGCACACCGAGGCGCCCGCGAGCTGCTGATGCTCGCCTACCGCGCCCTGCTCACTGACCTCGCGTTCGTGGGCGCCCCGCCGCTGCACGCGGCGCACTGAACCACCACCACAACCCCGAGAGACAGGACACCTGCGATGACCACCACCGAGAACCTCACCGACGAGCAGCACATGACCGGCGGCGAGCGCGCAGCCGCACGCGGCGCGCACTACATCGAAGAGTCCGTGAGCGTGTACCTCATGCGTGATCTGGCAGGCACCAACACGTGGGTCATCGACCCCGCCAACTTCGACGTCGCCCTCGAGACGAACTACGACATGCCCGTCAACGCCGAATGCCCGTGCGCCGTGCCCGAGATCCGCCACCGGATGCACTTCGTGTCCACGCCCGACGGCGAGGAACTGATGCACATGCTCGCCGACGCGCTCGGCTACACCGTCACCAAGCCCTGACCAGCCGACAGTCGGGCCGCGTCGACGCGGCCCGACCGTCGGCTGTGTGCTGTACCCGACAAGACAAGGACCAGAGCATGACTTCTCCCCACCCGTTCGCCGCTGTCCGCACGCTCGCCGATCTGGCCGCTGTCCGCGACGCACACACCTCGAACCACACTGATGCCTCCACGACCCTGGACCCGGCCGCCGCGCGCGCTGTGCGGGCCTGTGAGGCGCTTGTTGCGGTGGTGCCGTACGGCGAGCGCACCCATGCCGACACGGACGATCTCGAGTCCGTGTTGGCCGACCTCGCGGGCGACCTGCGGCACCTGGCCGACCAGCTCCGCCTCGACTGGCACGACATCGACCGCCGCGCCCAGAGCTATTACGGCGACGAAACCGGTCGTGACCATGACACCGAACCCGCTGTGGCACCCGAGGTGGAGATTGTTGCTGTCAGGGATCCTGACGGACCGACAAGCTTCGAGTTATTCGTGGACGGTATGCCCGTGGTCGCGACCGAGTACGTCATCGATGCCGGTGCGGGTTGGGGGTGGGAGGAATGGAAGGAAACCCGCGATCACAACCTGGCTGCGGCGTCGCCCGCCGTACGGGCGGTGTTGCTCGAGCGTTACGTCGACCCGCCCGGGGGTAAGTACGTCGAGGGTCGCGAGGACGCCCCGTGGATCGACCCCGAACCCGCCCTCGACGCGGCAGGAACCGAGCGGTGACCGCCACGGCAACGGACCGGCGCACCGGATCGACGGTGCGCCGGGCATTCGCCCCGGCCGCGCAGCGCTACCGCGCCCTGTTGCGGCGGGGCGACACCCTCGCCGACGTGCCGGACTACCTGCGCCTGTTCGACTGGGTCGACATCGCCGCGGTCGCTGCGCGGGGGGTGCGGCTGGCCGTTCAGGACGCCCGAGGAACCACCGCGCAGACCGTCACGCTGGAGCTGCGCGGAGGAGACGACGAGGTCGTCGTCCGCCGCGTCGGCGTCGAGTTGTTCGCGGCCGCGACGATTCTCGGCGAGTATCTGCGCGTGCCTGCCACCGACGGCCTCCTCGCCGACATGATGGCCGCGCTCGGCCGCGATCCGGGCTTCGCTCGGCGCACGCAGGTCGAGCAGCTGATGTTCGTCTACCGGATGTTGCTCAGCGAACCAGGATCAGAGCTCGAAAATGCGTTGTGAACAGGGGAGATGACACGTCCCGGTGCAGCGCAGTGGTCCCGACGTCGTATCGGCTTCGGGACCGATCTGTGCATTCGCGCTCCGTGACGCGCGCTGCTGCGGCGGGGTGGTGTGTTCAGTGGTGGGTGAGGGTGGGGTCGGTGTCGATGCGGACGTCGATGTGGACGCCGACTTTGCTGCCGAGGTTGACGAGGGCGTCGAGGGAGAACTTGCTGAGTTTGCCCCGGTAGAGATCCGAGATTCGTGGTTGGGTGACGCCGAGGTTGTCGGCGGCGACGGCTTGGGACCAGCCGAAGCGGTCGACCTGTGAGCGGATGGCGGTCATCAGGTCGGCGCGCAGCTGCCGGTTGTATGCCTCGCCGGGGGTGTCGCTGATCGCCTCCCACACGGAGGTGGTCTCGGTGATGTTGTTGTCGTTCATGGTTGCTCCTGTGCGTGTGTGCGGGCTGCTTTGTAGCGGCGTCGACCGAGGTCGATATCGGCTTTCGAGGTCTTCTGCGTTTTCTTCTGGAAGCAGTGCAGGACGTAGATCGCGTCGCCGAGTTGGGCGAGGTAGAACGTGCGGAATGCGCCGTCGGGTGTGCGGACCCGAATTTCGCGGCATCCGGGCCCGACGTCCTTCATCGGTTTCCAGTCATCCGGATCCAGTCCTTGTTGGACGCGTCCGAGTTGGTAGCCGAGGTCGTCTTGGGCTTCGGCGGGCAGATCGCGTAGGTCGTCGAGTGTGCTGCCTACCCATCGGATCGGTTTCTCGTCGCCTCGTGCCATGTCCACAGAGTATATCAGTATGGATATATGCCGAGGTAGTGAGAATTCACTGGGTGACGCCCCTGTCTCAATGCCGGGATCCTGTTCTCCCGCCAGGCCCTGCGCTCCGGTCGAGTGCGGGGCCGAAAACATGCCGTGACCTGGGTAGATGACACGTCCCAGGGGGCCGGCAGGTGTTCGACGGGGTGGGGCAGTGCGTGTTCGCTCCGGTGACCAGTGGAAACGGCACGTCCGACAGTGGCCTCCCGGCAGATCCGCTCCCGGCCCGCTGCCGGGTTCGGCAACATCCCCAAGGTTGTACAATACAAACAGACATTGTAAGGTGGTTCGTGTCGGGAGGGGTACTGACCGGCACGAATAACGTCCCACTGAGCGCAGTGGAGAAGAGGGGTTCACGATGGCGAACACGGTGCTGGGAGTCCGGCTCGATGTGGACGGAACCGCGACGATGATCGATCTGGAGAAGACGGAGTCGGGTGTCGACGCAGCCTTGCGTGCGGCGCTGGATTGCCGCGTGTTCGATGTGGTGCGGCTGGGGCGGGGTCTGGATATGTGGCTCGATGATGAGGGCCTGTGCGTCGGTGAGCCGGTGGTCAATGAGGTGGCGACGCGTATTGCGCAGTTCCACGGCTTCACGTGGCAGCCGTATGTCGGGCCGGTGGTGTTCGCGTCTGTTGATGACGAGGGTGAGACTCGGTCGTTGGTGGGTGAGCAGATCGCAGCGTTGTTGGCGACTGCGCATGTGGGGGGCCTTGCGGTGCTCGATGCGTCCCTCGACGCAGTCGACGAAACTGCGGGGGTAGATGCGTGATGCGTTCGGTGGTGATTTCGTGGACGGAGGTGTCCACGCACAGCGTCACGGTGACTGTGCCTGCCGATTGCCGTCCGGAGGATGCGGGCCTGGGCGATGCGCTGGGGGAGCCTCGAGGATGATGGTTTCCTCGGGGTCGAGCGGGAAAGCATCCGGGTGATCTCGATGCGATTGATCCGGGTGCGGAGTTGTTGGTTCGGGAGTGATGCAGGTGGGGACCGGCCCGTCCGCTCGCAGGGTCCGGTCCGATCAAGGCCATCCCTATAACCCCTATGGGAGCTATGGGTGTGTCGCTACGATGTGTCCTCTGCCCGGAGGTGATGGCCGCCGCTGGTCACAGTTTCCACAGTCGCAGCAGGGCCGTGCGCAGGCCCGGGGAGATGACGCGGTGGTCGTGGTGCAGGCGCGGGTTGGGGTGATCATCCTCGGCGAGGGTGCGTGCGGCGTCCGCCACGGGTAGGGGGTCGAGGTCGGTGCGGGAGCGTAGCCGGTAGGCCACGGCACGACGGGTGTGCGGGATGTGGTGTGGCCCGGTGTCGACGACCGCCGGCGGGTGGAGCCAGGTGTCGTCGTCGCTGATCCGGATTACGACGTCGCCAGGGGCGAGGCGACTGCGGCGGTCGGTGCCAGGAGCGTCGTCGCGCAGCCACTGGGTGCGGTACCGCAGGTTCGGGCCATTCGTTTCCGGTGCGGACCTGGCCTCGGTGTTCTCGTCTTCGGCGGTCGGGGTGTAGTCGCCGAGATGCCGCAGGAACATCCGGCGCACCGGGGTGGGGAGGAAGTCGTGGCCTGTGCGGGTGCTGCTGCCGATCCCGGCCAAAGGTACGACACGGCCGATCCGCCAGATTTCGGTGGCGCTGTCGAGAAATACCTCGTCGACGTCGGTGGTGTCGTCGAGACCGTCGAGGAAGACGTGGGCCGCGGCGTGGGCGTCGGGATCGTCGGTGGCCAGGGCGGTTTCGTCGGCCACCGTGGAGCTGTGCGAGGCGCTGGCGGGGCCGACGATCACGCAGTGGGGAGTGACGATCAGGCCGGTGTGCAGGTTCGGGGTCGACAGCACCCGCACCCCGGCGTCGAGGAAACGGGCGAGGGCGGTGGGGGAGGTGGCGTGCGCACGTACGGCGGGTCGGGCGGCGTTGACGATCAACTGGTCCCCGGCGCGCAGCGGAAGCAGTTCGGGTGCGGTGTGGTCGAGGTAGGCGATGGCGACGCGGCGGGGGCCGGGGCCACGCAGGGCTGCGGTGATGTGCGGCCAGGGATGGGGTGCGTACAGGGTAGTGCCCACGATGGGTCACCTTAACGGCAACATGGCCTTTGATGACGCCCTTGATCGTGCTGCTGCGTCGGTCCCGACGTCGATGCCCCGTTCTCGTCGCTTCTCTGCGCCCGCGGGTGGGAGTCGTGTGGTCTCCGCGGCGCCGAATCGAGGCCCCTCCGCGCGCGGTGCGGCGTGTGTTCCCGGACCGAGCCCCGGTATGTCGTCGGCGAACTGGTCTACTGGGCTGCTCCCGCAATCCGAATCCGACGCGGTGTCATCCGCATTTCACCCAGGAGAACCATGGCTGTGGAAATTCAGCAGGTCAGCGAAGTCAACGAGGAGATCGTCGCTGCCTTCGCGCATCTCGTTCCCCAACTGTCCCGCTCCGCCGCACCGGTAACGGTCGAGACACTCCGCAACGTCGTCGGGTGCCCGGCGAACACGCTCTTCGTCGCCCGGCTGGACGGCCGCGTCGTCGGCACCCTGACCCTGGTGGTCTTCCCCATCCCGACCGGAGTCCGGGCCTGGATCGAGGACGTGGTGGTGGACACCGAAGCACGGGGGCAGCAGGCCGGCGCCGCGCTGACCCGCGCCGCGATGGACCGGGCAGCCGAACTCGGCGCCCGGACGGTCGATCTCACCTCGCGTGCGTCGCGGGAGGCGGCCAATCGCCTGTACCGCCGGCTCGGCTTCGAGGAGCGGGACTCCAGCCTTCTCCGGTACACCCCGAGCGGCCGTGTCTGATCACATACCGGATGAAGGGGTCAGATTAGGCAACTCGTGCGCTGCGGTGTTGCCCTGGAGGGGTGTCGATCGGTGGCCAGGCACCCGGATGCCGCCTGAGCGCCGAACTGTGGAGAAGATGGTCCGATGAACCGTCCCACGCACGACGACGCCGCTCGGATCCTGCACCGCTGGACCGGCGACGCGGGTCCTGTGTTGGTCGGCCACGGGATGGAGGGCTCTGTTTACGAGATCGACCACGATCGTGTCGCGAAGATTTGGCTCGGTGAATCGGAAGCATCCCTCCAGCGGATGCGGGTGTTCTACGACGCACTGGCAGCCAAGCCGTTCCGCTTCGAGACCCCGCACCTCCACGAGGTTCACGTCATCGAGGACCGGTGCGTGACGAACGTCGGCATGATCGGCATCTCCTACTTCGACAACGGGTTCCTGTTCGAGCACGTGAGCAAGATCGAGCAGCGGCTGGCTCACCATTGCCCGGGCCAGATCGCGGCCTCGGCGAGGTGTTGTCGTAGAACTGGGCGGCTATGCGCCGGTCTCGGTCCAGATGACGACGGCATCGCGGGAAGTCGGCGAGTCGACGCAGTCAAGGTAGTCGAGCACCATCGCGCGGGCGGTGTCGAGGTCCCGGGTGCCGTAGGTCTGGGTGGTGCCGTATCCGTCGATCTCCAACACGAGACCGGGCATGCGTCGCCGCCCGCGCCACCACGGTCTGCGGGTCTGCCACCGGCTCACGGTCACACGAATTTCCGTCATCGCAGAAGCATCCCACTACCGGCGAAAGATGGCGGGCCACGATTGGTGCTTGCTCGGATCCGAGCCAATGAGAGGGATCCCGGTCGCCGCCGACAACATCCGAATCGAACAGTTCGTACCTCAGTCGGTAGTGCTGCCGCACTGCGATCTTGTCGTCAACCATGCCGGTCGGGCAGTGTCATCGGCGCGCTGGTCCAAGAGGTTCCGGTGATCGCACTGCCCATGGGGGCAGACCAAGAACTCAACGCCCAGCGCCTGACGGCTCTGAATGCCGGGGTCGCACTAGATCCGATCACCATGTCGTCCGACGAGCTCCGCGACGCTGCACTCACCACCTTGTCGTCGGCGTCTCTGCGGGCTGGTGCGCAGCGTGTGTGTGACGAGATCGCAGCGCTGCCTGATCCGGCATCGATAGTGCCGGTGTTGGAGAATTTGATGACGACGACGCTGCGCTGATGCACGGACACAGGGTTGTTCAGGTCAGTCGGATGCGCCGATCCGAACCCACGTCACGCCGTGCCTGATCCGGCATCGATAGTGCCGGTGTTGGAGAATTTGATGACGACGACGCTGCGCTGATGCACGGACACAGGGTTGTTCAGGTCAGTCGGATGCGCCGATCCGAACCCACGTCACGCCGTCGACCACAGTGGCCGACCGAAACTGGGGAGGTTCGACGAAGATACCAGCGACGGAGTGCGCTGCGGTTCGGGCCCGCGGATCATCGAGCTCGTTGCGCCGATGCGCCCGGACGCCGTCGAGGTCGATGTCGAGCGCGATCTTTCGGTCTTCCCCGATCAGATGCCAGATATAGCGGACGACGACTCGGTTCCGGCCGTGGAGACGGACCTCCTCGAAAGTGAACTGCCGATCATCGCCGAGACGGCCGATCCGATCAGCAAGGTTGGCCGTGAGGTAGGAGACGAATTCGAGAGCCCACACCCCCGGCGGCCGCTCCTGCGGACGGGGGACCGTGTCGGGGTCGATCAGATCGCCGTGACGACGCAGGTGCCTCAGCAGGTCGGAATTCTGGGGAACCACCTTCTCTGGGTAGGCGCGGCGGCCTCCACTACCGGCGAGTGCCCAGTTGAAATCTCGAGGAGCGAGCCGGGGCGTGGCGTCGGAATCGACAAGCACAACGAAAAATGCGGGCCGAACCCGCAATTGCGCTAGGTCGGTAACGATCCGGTAGGCATAATCCGCTAGGTCCCCTAGGACGATTCGCACCCACGCGGTTTGTTCTCTGACCGGCAGGTCCACCGTCCTCGGCGCGCCGCTCGGTGTCTGCGCCGGTCGTCGGGCGTTGACCGCTACGAGGATCATGCGGGGCTCGGCGGTGCGGTCGAAGGTGCCCAGATATTGCGGGTCTTGCATGGACACTGCCGCCGTGACTTCGGCGTCGTCGACTTCGATGCTGGGGCCGGCGATCGATGGTCCGAGCGTGCGCACGGGTTGTCGATCGGTGCCCACCGCAGCTGCGAGGTAGCGGCGCATCGGCTCGAGATCGACGTCGGCGCGCTGATGTATGACTGCGGCGATTTCTGCGGGAGTCTTGTCCACGCTGTTTCACATTGCCACGCTGTCGTGCGCTGTCCGGGTTACACGCCGTGCGAGACCTATCCGACGTGATCGCACGCGGGCGTCCGCAGTGGGGTGCCCGTACGATCTAACGAAACGAGGTCACGCACTCTTTCGAGTTCGTGACCTCGTTCGTCGCAGTTTGTGGAACTGCTCTGACCGCCGGGTTGGGGACGTGTCATAGATACTGGTCATGGCCAGGACGTGCGGCGCGACGAGGCCGGCAGCCATCACGGGTCAGGGGTCTCGGTGGATCTGTCAGTCGACGAGGTAGTGGGCTTCGATGTACGCGACGGTCGAGTCGTACGGCTCACCGACCGGTTTTATCCTGTACTTGCGGAACACCGCGGCCGTCGCGCGGCGAGCACCTCGGTTGCGGGCGTCGGCGTTGTCCCACGATTGCGCGAGGGTGCGGGTGACCACCTGGTCGATCTCCTCCGCGAGGTTCTTCTCGGTCACGGTCAGCCCGGACGGTGCGTGGTCTTCGATGATGCGCGACAGGACACCGACGTGGTCGTCGTCGAGCACCACGACGGCGTCATCGGGGTGTTTTTCGGCGTTGACGATGGCGCGGGCGACCCGCAGTGCTTCGGCCAGGAACTCCAGCGCGTCCTGGGAGTTCTGGATGATCCGGTCTCGCAGCAGTTTGATGCGTTCGGCAAGGGCGGTGTACTTCGCCGAGCCCGGTTCGATGCCTTTGTCGAGGGCGGCTTTGATGTGGTCGAGGATTTCCGCGGCCGACGGCGGTGCCTGATCTTCTTCGTCACTTGTGTTCGCCTTGGGGCGGACGAGGGACAGCAGTTCCTTCAAGACAGCGATGCCCTGCGCGTCGAGGACCAGAGGCTCTTCTTGGCCGGCGACCACCGAAAAGGAATGGACGTGGGCGTTGATGATCTCGAGGACCATCGGGCCCAGCTCCCCGAGGCGTTCCTTGCGTTCCTCATCGGACGATTTTTTGAACAGGGTCGTGTACACGGACCCGAACAGCCCGAACCCACTCTGGTACTTGGTGATCCGTTTGTCGGTGTTGATCAGCGGATACAGCCGCGCCAACAACCGGTAATCCTTCGAGAACACCTCAGCCGCACCGGGATGGGTGTCGAGGAAACTGTTGATCGCGCGTACCGATTCGTACCCGTGCACGCTCAAGTCCAGATCGTCGACGTCGGCGAGGAGATCTTCGATGCGCGCGAAGGTGGTGCGGAACTCGGCGACCAGCTCGGTCAGGTCGGTGACGAACCCACCACCTTTGCTGGTCTCCTCGGCGGTGGGATCGGTGACGGCCCGCTGGACTTCCTCGGCCAGGCCGATGTAGTCCACGACCACCCCGGAGGTTTTCACGAACCCGGTGGGGGAGACCCAGGTGCGGTTGGGGCGGGTGATGGTCTGGAACAGGTTGTGGGCCTTGAGCGGCTTGTCCAGATACAGCACGCCCTCGTTGGGGGCATCGAATCCGGTCAGCAGCTTCGCGGTCACCACCAGGAAACACAGCGGATCATTCGGGGTCAGAAACCGCCGCTTCTGTTCTTCTTCCTCGGCCTCCGACAACGCGAACACCCGCAGAGTGGGGTCTTCGTCCTTGGACTCAGAGACCGAGATGTTCACCTCGGCAGTGATCTTCTCGTGCACGCTGACCTCCGCGAGCACCTGCGTGGCCTCGAAGCCGGCCAGCAGCTCGTTGAGCTTGTCTGTGTACGCCACGGCCATCTCACGGTTGTACGCGACGACCTGCGCCTTGAGACCGTTACGGTAGGCGCCGGCCAGATAGTGATCCACGATGTCCTGACACACCGCCTCGATCCGCTCAGGGTTCGCGAACACCGACGTCAAACGCCCGAACTTGCGCGAGAGGGTCTCCCGGTCGGGATCGTCGAGGTCGAAGTCGTCGGCGAACTGGTCGAACTCGGCCTGCAACGCCTGATCGTCGAGCTCGAACGCCACCGGGTGAGGATCCAGCATCACCGGCACGGTCGCCCCGTCCCGCAGAGACCGGGACACCGAGTACCGGTGCAGCACCTGACCAGGGTCGCTCTCCTCCCCGAACAACGCGAAGGTGTCGGTGGCCAAGTTCTTGACGGGGGTGCCGGTCATGCCGAAGAACTTCGCGTGCGGCAGGGCGGCGCGCATCTGCCCGGCCAACGACTTCGACCGGGCGGACTGGGTACGGTGCGCCTCGTCGACCAACACGATGATGTTGCCGCGGGTCGACAGGTTCTTGCCGGCGTCGGCGAACTTGTGCACGGTCGTCGAGATCACCCCGCGCACATCACCACCCAGCAACGAGCGCAGCTCCGCGCTGGTGGCAGGCTGGTGGAAGTAAGCATCACCCATCGCAGACGTGAACACCCCGGAAGTCTGCCGCACCAGCTGGGTCCGGTCCGAGAGCAGAATGATCGTCGGCGACTCGGCGCGGGTGTCGGCCAGCAGCAGCGACGCAGCGAACACCATCAACAGCGTCTTCCCACTGCCCTGGTGATGCCAGATCAACCCCTTCGACCCGCCGGCGACGACGCGCTCATGGATCAGGCGTGCGGCCTCCATCTGCGGGTACCGGGGCAGATACTTCTTGTCGACTCCGCCGCCGGAGGTGTCGAAGAGCGCGAAGTCAGCGAGCATGTCCAACACGGTGACCGGATTCAGCAGCAACTCGACGGAGCGCTGCACGTCGGCCTGCCCGTCGAGATCCTCGGCGTCGGCGGTGGATCGGAACGGCTGCCACAGGTTCGTCGGCGCGCCGGCGGCACCGAACCGCAACTTGAGCCCGTCGGAAGCGACCGCGAAGACGTTGGCGGCGAAAAACCACGGATATTCGGCGGCGTAGACGTCGTTGATCTCGCGCGCGGCATCGGCCCACCCGGATTTCGCGGTCGGGGACTTCACCTCGACCACCACCAGGGGTAGCCCGTTGACCCAGTAGACGAGATCGAACCGGCGCGAGGTCTTACCCGGCACGGTGATCGGAACCTCGTCGGACACAACCAGCGTGTTCGCCGTCGGATTGTCGAAGTCGACCAGGCGAAGGGCATGCCACGCCCCGTCGGCGTCCCGGAACTCCTTGCGGCCGCGCAGCAGGTGCAGGACCTGCTCGTTGGCTCGCACCAGTCCGCCTTCGACGGCGTTGACGATCGCGACGATCTCATCGACAACCGCGTCGACATCGAACCCGTCGATCATCGCCGGGTTGAGCCGGATGATGGCGTCCCGCAGCTGACTGGTCAGCACCGTCTGCGTTGTGTCGCGCGGTAGTAACCTGCCTGCGGTGTAACCCCAGCCGAGGGGAAGGGACCACTGGATCATCAGGTTCTGGAACTCGCGCTCGCGGATACCCTTGGCCACGGTTCAGACTCCCAACTCGGCGGATTCGATGTCGATGGTGCGATCCAACAATCCCGACAGCAGCGATGCCCGGACTTCGCGGAGATGTGTGGCTTCCGCGCGGACTGCCTTCAATGCAGACTCCATCGCATCAAGTTCGGCCGCTATCTCCCGTTGACGATCGAGCGACGGTAGTCGTACGGTCATGCCTTTGGCCCGTTTGGCGCTGATGTGCTTGATGTTGGTGCCGCCCGCGATGTCGAGAAATGCTCTCGATTCGTACGCCCACATGCACCAGTGAAAGACGAACTCGGGAATGCAGATCTCTTCCAGCGCCCGGAGACGGAGCAGAGTCATTTGGGTGCAGACAGGACCTGGTAGTTCGTCTCGCCACATGGCGGGCATCCCGACTGCATTCGCGCTGGCGCTACCTTCGGACACTAAGACGTCGCCGTAGCGAAGGGCGAACTTCTTGCGCTCCGATGGGTCGTAGTTCATTTCCAGCACGTCGGACAGATCGAGTGTTCCGTACCCGACGTTCGCGGAACGGAGATAGGGCGTCATGTATGGGCCCGTCGCCCTGTCTGGTGTCCGCCGCACACCGGTGGAGAAGTCAAAGGCCTGTTCGGCTCGCACGGCTTCAATCGAGTCGTCGGTGGCGAGGTCGGCCCGCCGGCGCCGTAGAACCATTGTCAATGCCCTGGATTCAGTGTCGAGCGCCGTGATTTCGTCGTCGACCGCGCCGATGATCTCGGCGATCCGCTCCTGCACCGACAGCGGAGGCAGCGAGAAGGTGAATGCCAGCGCATCCGCTGCCTTCGATCTCTTTCGGCTTCCGGTGGTGCCAGTTGATCTTTCGTCAAGCATCGAGGCGAAGTTGCTCGACCGGCAAAGGCAGTAGAGGAAGGCCAGTCCGATTCGAAGGTCGATTGGTCGAAGAACTGCGAATTCGGTCGATGCTAGAGCGTTCCTCGATCCCTGCGCGAACCACACTCGAGGGATTCTTGGGTTCAACATCGAGACAAGAACGCTGTCTTTCTCGACGCGGAACTTGTGGCTACGGATCCCATTCGCCGGCTCGACGGCCGGAGTCATACCGGCGTCGAAAGCCGGGATACTGAAATGTAGAACCTCAGTGTCCCCGAGATCTGAAGGATCAACTCGCACGCGAAATGATTCGACAACCTCACCCAGACGCACCCGATTCCAATCACTCATCGAATCCCTCGATCCCAGCTCCAGCAAGGACTGCAAGCATTCGGGCCTCGGCCTTCCGCCGCTCGGCCCGGGCGGTGCTATAGGCGTTGATGAGGGTTCCGAGATCTTCCTGTTCGACGGCAGCCCGCCTGATGTACCTGCCGATGTTGAGGTCGTACCCGGCCTCCACGATCTCCGACATGGGCACGAAGCCCGCTGCCAACCCACCCTTGCCATCTGGATCCACCGGGTTGCCATCAGAATCAAAGCTCGAATGGTAGGACATCACCACATCGGCGATGTCGGGCATTCCCCCCGGAGTGTGGACATCCTGAACACTGGGCCATGAAGGGCCCAGAAGGAGTGATGTCACGATGGTGATGAAGGCGTATTCGGCGGAGTTCAAGGCCGATGCCGTCGCGCTGTACTTGTCCGACCCGAGCCACACCTTCGAGGGCATCGGCAAGGACCTGGGCGTCAGCCGCGAAACCCTGCGCAACTGGGTGCGTGCGGAACGTAAACGCACCGGCACTGCGTCCGCAGCGGACCGGCCCCGGAAGCCGGCACCGGCGGGCGGGGTATCGTCCGAGTCCGTGTTGGAAGAGGAAAACAGGCAGCTCAAAGCGCAGATCCGCAAGCTGGAGACCGAGCGGGAAATTCTGCGGAGGGCCGCGAAATATTTCGCGGGCGAGACCAACTGGTGAGCCGCTTCCAGTTCGTCGACGACCACCGCAACACCGCGCCGGTGAAGTGGCTGTGCCAGATCCTCGAGGTGTCCCGATCCGGTTTTCGCCGCCGCGCCTGCCCGGGCCGAACGTGCCCGTGCCGACGAGGAGCTCGCGACGCGGATCCGTGGGATTCACGACGAGTTCGACGGCACCTACGGTGCCCCGCGCATCACGGCTGAGTTGCGCGACGCCGGGATCGAGGTGAACCACAAGCGGGTCGAACGGGTGATGCGTGCGAACGGGATCGTCGGGGTGCACCTGCGCAACACCGTGCGCACCACAGTCCCCGAACCTTCCGCGAGCCCGGTGCCGGACCTGATCCGGCGGGACTTCACCGCGAGCGCACCGAACACCAAGTACGTCGGCGACATCACTTACCTCCCCGTCGGGGACGGTGACTTCCTCTATCTGGCAACAGTATTGGACCTGAACTCCAAACGGTTGGCGGGGTGGTCGATCGCACCGCATATGCGCACCGAGCTGGTCACCGACGCCCTGCGGGCAGCGGCCGCCGCCCGCGGTGCCGCCGGTCTCGACGGCGCGATCTTCCACTCCGACAACGGTGCCCAATACGTCTCGCAGAACTTCGCGGATGTCTGCCGCGAGCTGGGCGTGACCCGGTCGCGAGGTGCGGTCGGAACGTCGGCGGACAACGCCGCCGCCGAATCATGGAACGCGACGTTGAAGCGGGAGACACTCCAGGGCCGGAAACGGTGGAACAGCGCAGGTGAGGCCCGCACCGCCGTCTTCCGTTGGATCACGCGTTACAACACGCGAAGGAGGCATTCCGCTCTCGGTCAGATCTGTCCTATCGAGTTCGAGCAGAGATCGACTATGATGGCTTCCGCCGCATAGGTATTGGTGTCCACATCTCGGGGGGAACGCCCGTCCGCCTCAGTCAGGACGTTGCGGTTCTTGGCCTTGGTGAACCGCGTGGATGCATCGATGAATAGCACGCCGTTTTGCCGCTCGGGAACCTTGGCGCCGGATGCCCGGAATACCAGGATCGCTGTGGGAATGCTGGTGTTGTAGAAGAGATTCGCTGGTAGACCGATGACGGCTTCGAGAAGGTCGTCGTCCAGAATGCGTTGGCGAATGGCTGCTTCCTGGCCGCCGCGGAAGAGAACACCGTGAGGTAGGACGACGCCGGCGCGACCCTTCTTCGGGTCCATGCTGGCGATCATGTGCTGCACGAACGCCCAATCCGCTGACGACTGCGGGGCGATACCGCCGAGGGCGCGCGGGTCGTTGGTCCAGGGCTTCCACTTCAGGCTGTACGGAGGATTGGCGAGGATCACGTCGAACTGAGCAACGGATCCGTCCGGCTTCTTGAAGCGCGGTTCTTTGAGGGTGTCGCCGATCTCGACCTGGAACTGGGTGAGGTTGTGCATGAACAGGTTCATGCGGGCCACACCAGCGGTGTCGGCGACGGCTTCCTGCCCGTACAGGTCGAGTGAGTAGCCGCGTTTGCCGCGGGCCTTGAGGAAACCAGCAGAGGCGATGAGCATGCCGCCGGATCCGCAGGTCGGGTCGTACACCGACTCGTAGTCGTGGGGATCGAGGATCTCGACGATCAGCTCGACGACCTCGCGTGGGGTGAAGAACTGGCCGGCGCGGGTGCCGGACCCGTCGGAGAACCGTTTGAGCAGATACTCGTACGCCCCGCCGAGCACATCGTGGGACATGTTGCCCTCGTGCATCTTCGGGGTGCGGTCCATCGCCTGCATCACCGCCGCCAACACCTCACCGGAGAGCACTTCCTCGGAGGTCCACGTCATCGACCCGAACAGGCGGGAGAACTTGTCCGGATTCGCCGTCTCGATGGCCTGAAGGGACGCGCGGACCCGTTGGCCGAGGCCCGGCTGAGTAATGGTGGCCAGGATCGAGGCCCAGGAGGCGCGGCGTTCGTGGACGGTGCCGGGGTGGATCAGCGGGATCTCGAACGACTGGTAGTCGCGGTATTCGATCTCGCGGGCTTCCTCGGCGGACAGATCCTCGAGCAGTCCGTCGTTATCGGCCAGGAACAACTCGTGCTGATGCTCCCACGTATCCGACAGGTATTTCCAGAACATCAGCGGGAAGACGACCGAGGAGTACTGCGCTTCGGGCATCGCCACGCGCAGCTGGTCGGCGGCATCCCAGAGCCGGTTCTCGATCTCCTGCTGGGTCACTGTCATCTGTCGAGGTGTCCTTGCTGGTGAGGGGCGGCCCGAGGGCCGGGGTGGTTCGGTGCTCCACCCTATTTCGGGCGCTCAGGGCAGAAGGAGGCAGGGACGCATTCCGGCCACGGCGGCGATCAATCATCGCCGCTGCCGACGACGGCAAACACCCGGCGGCGTTCCGATCGGGAAGGTCGTTGATCTCCGTTGGCTTCGAGCATCATTGTCGTCGAGTTCGGTCCTGCGCTCGGTGAGGAGCCGACCGCGGCCCTTGTGCCGGTCGGAGACCGTCGGCCCCGGTGGCAGGTCGGGTCGACACGGGTGCTGCGTATGGGTGGACATTCCCAGGTCGCGCCCACTGTCGGGACTGGGTAAGATGAGGGAAGATGGAGGAAGATATGAGACGGTCAATCGCCGATCTCGAGGAATTGTTCCCGGCCGAGGTCACCCTCGCGGTCGATGCGTTGACCCGCCGCCCTGGGGGCTCCGGTCGCCTATTACACCCGTGTGCGGGCAGTGCCCGTTGGCGTTGACGTTCAAACTCGCGGACATGGTCGACAACAGTGACCCGCAGCGCCTGGCCCGGCTCGACGCCGCCACCCGCGTTCGCCTGATTGCCAAGTACGCCCGCGCGCGGGCTGAGCTGACCGCCGGTGTGTAGGGCCGAGGACGAAGGCGGCCGCTGGGTGCAGGTCCCCATCCACCCGGACTCGCGGAACTGTCAGAACTTGGCGGCTGTCCGGTCGCCCCGAAGAACTACGCACCACGGAAGATGAATTTCGGAAGGGACGCACGATGAGCCTCTACACCGTCAGTTACCTCGGTCAGGATCAGTGGCTTGCCTACGAGGACACGCAGGCCGCCCGGATCTACGCCTACGTTCCGAGCCTGGGCAGGTTCGTGCTGCACCGTCAGCTCGGCCAGGACTTCTACTGGGACAACGAACTCGACTGGACCCCGGTCGATGCTGCGGCCGGCCACGGCATTGTCGAGGCCGGGCAGCTCGGCCAGCTCGATGGCAGCCGGCACAGTGACCTTCTGAACGAGTTGGCCGCCGAACCGGATTGCCGCGCCGTGGACGAGGTGTTCGGCGCTCAGCCGTTGCCCGATCGGATACCTACCCCGCAGGAGTTCGCTACGGCGAAGATCAACGCCTTGGCCGCCGCCGCGCCGGGCAAGTGGCTCACCTACAAGGTCTACGACCGCGACAAGCGCAAGGCGGCCAGTGTTGCCGCCCGGGAGTTGCGCATCGGAAAGATCGCTGCGGTCCGCAAGTCCGGTCTGCACATCGACTCCCGCGTTACCTCGACCGTCGATGGTCGCTTCGCTGTGGAGATCGCCCGTACCGCCTGAACAGGGAGCAGGAAACGACACGCCCGCCCTCAGTGTGGAAGGCATGCGTCAGTGATCGTGTCGGGCAGGTGGATCGCCGATGTCTTGATCATGCAGCCTCGGGCCGTGCCGCCTGCCTAGGATTGTCTGACGTCGCTGGCACGGTGAGCGGCGCCGAGATGGGAAAGAAGGACGAAATGGCGGCGATGACGACGTCCCTTCGGGGACGAGTCAAGAACACCGGCCTGCCGAAGAGCCACGCGCTTCTCCCGCTGCTGGAGGCCGTTGTCAACGGGATACAGGCCATCGATGCGAGGTTCGAAGAGGACAGCTCCCAGGGGCGCCTCGACGTGAGGATCGTGCGTAGTCCGCAGGTGGGATTCGATCTCGGCATCACCGCGCCCGGGCGTATTCCGCTGGAACCGATCGTCGGGTTCGTAGTCACCGACAACGGCGTGGGATTCACTGCGGAGAACATGAAGTCGTTCGAGACGCTGGACAGTGACTACAAGTCGGCCGAGGGATGCCGAGGCGTGGGACGCCTGTTGTGGCTGAAGGCGTTCAGCAAGGTGGTGGTCAAGAGCACCTACGAGGGCGAGAACGGCACCCTCCAGGGCCGACAGTTTCGGTTCTCGGTCGATCGAGAGGTGGAGTTCATCGAACCCGCCGAGACGCTCGCCGACACCGGGACGATCGTCGAGCTGGACGGCTTCGGCACCGCGTACCAGAAGAGCGCCCACAAGACAGCAGCGGCAATTGCGAGAGAAGTGTTCGAGCACTGCATCTGGTACTTCCTGCGGCCTGGCGGCGCGCCCGAGATCCGGGTCGTCGACGATGGTGAGACCGTCTTACTCAGGGAACTGATGGACGAGTTTGTCTACTCGGCGATGCCGACGAAGACGATCGAAGTCAAGGGCGAGAAGTTCGATATGGTCAACCTCTGCCTGAAGTCGTCGACCCGTAATCAGACGCCGAGGCTCTACTGGTGCGCCGCGAGCCGTGTGGTGACCGAAGAGAACATCACCGGGAAGGTCCCCGGGCTTTACGGCCGGCTCAAGGACGAGAAGGGCGCGGACTTCACCTACGTTTGCTACCTCGCCTCCGACTACCTCGACGCCAACGTCCGCGCTGACAGGACGGCGTTCGACATCGACGAGACCATCGAGGGCAACACGATCGAGGGTGAGATCACGCTCGCCGACGTACGCACGGCTGTACTCAACGAGATAGAAGTTCTGCTCGCCGATGAGCTGGCGGCAGCCCGGGACGAGGGTAAGTCGCGGGTCAATGACTACGTCAGCAATCATGCGCCTCGGTACCGACCTCTGCTGAAGCGAATGGGATCGCTGGGGCTGACAGTCGATCCGGCGATGAAGAACACGGAGCTGGAAGTGGTTCTTCACCGCGAACTCCGGAAGCTCGAAGCCGAAACTCTCGTCGAGGCGCAGCAGATCTTCGCTGAAGACGGTGCCGAGCGGCCCGCGGACTACCAGGAGCGGCTCGACGAGTACCTGGCGAAGGTCACCGACATCAATCAGTCGGACTTGGCAGCGTACGTGGCGCGTCGCCGGGTGATCCTTGATGTTCTGGCGAAGCTCATCCGCTCGAACGACGAGGGCAAGTACTGCCGCGAGGATGAGATCCACAATCTGCTGATCCCGATGCGGAAAGACTCGAACGAGATCGGTACGGACGCCTCGAACCTGTGGATCATCGACGAGAGATTGGCCTTCCACGACTATCTCGCGTCGGACAAGACGTTCAACAGCATGCCCATCACCGACTCGAAGTCGACGAAGGAACCGGACATCATCGCCACGCGGCTCGCCGGCCGCGCTGTGCTCGCAGCTGAGCGCCAGAGCGTCCCGCTCAGTTCGATCGTCGTCGTCGAGATCAAGCGCCCCATGCGGACCGACGCCTCCGAGGACAACAATCCGATCGACCAGTGCCTCGGCTACGTGAAGCAGATTCGCGAAGGCGGCGCCAAGACTAGCGATGGCCGACCGATTCCGAAGTCGGAGCAGGCGCCAGCGTTCTGCTACATAATCGCTGATCTGACTCCCAAGATGATCGACCGTTGCGAGCTCGCGAGTCTGCGTCCGACCCAGGACGGCCTCGCGTATTTTGGGTTCAACGATGCGCGGCGGGTGTACATCGAGGTCATCAGCTTCGATGGTCTAGTAAATGGGGCCACGGAACGTAATCGTGCGTTCTTCGACAGGCTAGGACTGCCTGCAAGCAGGTAGTCCTCGTGCATGCGTTCGCCTTCACGGAATTCAGGAGATTCCGTGGGGCTCTGTGAGTCGCGCGCCGCCGCCCTTGACGGTGTCGAGCGGTGGTTGGAGTACTTCCACCGCCGGGGCGACGGTCGGTGATTCGGCGTCCGGATGCTCATCGAGCGGTGGCATGGGATTCGATGGCAACACGGTGCTCTGGGCCCCGCGAGTAGGACTGCAAGCAGTCCGTCGGCGCCCGGCGGGCATGTCACAGTCGGCGACGTGGGAGCGATGTCCTGTTCGACCGTTACGCGTCCGGTGACCGGGCATAGGCCGAACAGGAAGATCATGAATTTCAGCAGGGACGACAATGCACCGTCATTGTGGCGGAGGAACCGCCGCAAGAACGTCGACGACCGCATCCTAGAGCTTCAGGACGTGGTGATCCTCGGTCCGTCCGCGCGCGGGGTACGGCTGCGTTCGGTGCGGTGGATCGGTGCGGCGGTGACAGTGGCCGGGTTGTGCGTGGCGGCAGTGGGCCTGCTGTCGGTCATCATCACCGCAGCGGATGAGCATTCGTCCGGCGCGGCGATGGGGAGGGCGTCTTTCATCCTGTTCTGTGGCGCGATGGTGTTCATTGCGGGCCGCCTGATCCTGGCCTTCGCGCGCAGGCGTGCGATCAAGCGCGGCGCGGTGACGCGGGAGACGCTGACTGCTGCACCGCAGGAGTTCGCCGATGCCTTCCGCCGGGCGGTCAACGCGGCCGACATCATCGGTGAATCCCTCGCCTACCGAGAGGGCTGGCTGGCTGAGGTAGACCTCGACGTGGCGTTGTGGGATCTCGCCCAGCATCTCGAGACCGGCACACGGCTTCACGACGTTCTCGACGCTGCACCGGCGGGGTTGGAGTATCGCGAGCAGATCGAGCGGGCCCGCGCCGCTTTGGACGGGTGCTTGACGCATCTGGTGGCCGGGGCAGATCGTCTGACCAGCTTGGTTGGCCGTGTCGAGGCTCTGGACATGGAATTGACCGCGCCTGTGCGCCGTGCCGAGTTGGAGGCGATGCGCGAGCTGCGCGCGCGCCGCGACGCCGAGCGAATGAGTCGACTGTCTGCTGCCGCAGCGGAAGTCGAATCTATCGAGCATGCGTTCGGTGATGTCGCGGACGCGGTGACCGGGATGCTCGATGCGTACGACGAACTACCGAAGAATAGGCTCTGAACTGCATAGATGGCACGTCCCGCCGGATGGTCGATCTCGGGACGGTGAATGCCGGAGTAGGGATGGTTCCCTGTACCCGGCATTTTCCTATGGGTTTCGAGCAGGCCGCCACGATCGTCACCGTTCCCGCGGAGGCCCCCGCCGTGCCGGAATCGGACCCCCGTCAGCAGCAGCCATCCTTCGGCAGCTGCCGACCCGGGTGAACTCGACGAATCTCCACCTCGCGTTGTCCGATCGAGTCAGCGAACCGCCGGGGTCACGTCACTGCTCCGTGTCGTTCTTTTCTGTCAGCGGACAGACCCCAAACCCAACTCTGGACGTTGTGGCGCGGGTCCAGGGGACATGTCGTCAATCCAGGTCAGAGGCGCTGATATGGGAGGGTTGATCGACGGCGGAGTCGGGTCCGGATGTCGGTGGCCACCGATATTGTTCGCGGTCTACCTCGAAGTCGGGAGTTGGAGCGCGTGGGGGTTCAGGATGACGGGCAGATGTCCGATGCGCAGCTGCTGGTGCCGGCGGATCAGCTTCGGCAGTGGGCCGCGAACACGTACCGGGTTCGGTCGTGCGAGATGGTGCTGAACCGGACTGTTGATCCGACGCCGGGCAGCCAGCTGGATCAGGCCGACGCGATCTACCACTGGGAGAAAATCTCGGTGTGGGCGCGCAGCTATCTGCTCGCGGCGACCGAGAGTCTGTGCATGTGGGCGGATCTGGTGGCGCCATACGATTTTGCCTCGGATGCGGTCAACAGGGTGCGGATGCGCCCGTATCTGCTGCTGGCCAGGTCCGGGCTTGAGGCAGCGGCACACGCCATCTGGTTGCTCGACGTTCCGAACGGGACGTTCGAGGAGTGTGTGAAACGGCATGTCCGGCTGATGCACCACGACTTCACCCTGCACAAGCAAGCACTGGAGGCGCGCGGGAGCGATGCCAGCCGGATCGAGGAACGGATCACGAAGTTGAAGGAACGTGCTGCCGGACTTCCTTTCGAGGTTACGCCGACCGACAGGCCGCCGGGATACGAGAAATTGGTGTGCAACGCAGCCACTGTGGTCGGCAAGGACGCGAACGAGTGGGCGTACCTCTGGAAGGCCGCCAGTGGAGCCGGGCACGGTCAGAACTGGTTCGGTATCGAGGGCTTCGACCTTCGACCGACTCGGGAGTACCAGCCGGGGCACTTCCGGACGATGTCGGTGCCGGACCCGGTCTACATCACCGAAATGATCGAGGTCGCGGCCGGTGCGCTTGCGTGGGGAACCACGCGGTGGCTGGACTGTGGCGGCCATGACCGGAGCCTGATGTTCACAGCTATGCGAGAGGTCCACGCCAAGATGCCGAAGAAACCAGGGTTCACAAGGTCGTAGGACGTTGCGAACCTGCGCGTTTCTGTCGGGGTAACTGGCTGCCGCCCCGCCCCGATCCGTTGGATGTCGGATGGGGCGGGAGCGGGCGAGTCAGCGGGTTCTAACAGACCGTCTGCGGCCGGCATGGGGCGGTCAGCCGAGGAGCTGTTCGGTCAAGCCCCAGAAGGTGGTGTAGGACGGTGATCCCTTCTCCTGTCCTGACTATGCAGCAGGAATCGCGGCAGCAGGTTCCGTAACCACCTCCCCGACACTCTCCGGCGCGGTGCCCACAGCACGACAACGAGCCAGCACCTCGAGCCCGAGATACCGCCGGCCCTCCGCCCATTCATCGGTCTGCTCGGCCAGGACAGCACCGACCAACCGGACGACGGCGTCACGGTTGGGGAAGATCCCCACCGCATCGGTCCGACGCCGGATCTCTCGATTGAGACGCTCGGCAGGATTATTCGACCACACCTGAGTCCACACATCCTTCGGAAATACGCTGAACGACAACAGATCCGGGCGAGCATTACCCAGATGCTCAGCGACCGTCGGGAGCCGGTCCTCGGTGTACTCGACAAGACGATCGAACTGGGCATCGACCGCATCGGCGGTCGGCTGGTCGTAGACCGAGTGCAACATCGCTTTGACCGCCGGCCACATGCTCTTCGGACACACACTTATCAGGTTTGCCGCGTAGTGGGTCCGGCATCGCTGCCACGCAGTACCGGGCAGGTTCGCCGCGATCGCATCGACCAGACCACGGTGTGCATCGGAGGTGACCAACCGGACCCCGCTCAGGCCGCGGGCGACCAGGTCGGCGAAGAAGGTGTTCCATGCCGGACCGGTCTCGCTGGTGGCCACGTGCAGGCCCAGCACTTCGCGGTGCCCGTCGGCGTTGACTCCGGTGGCGACCATCGCGACTGCATTCACGACCTGCTTGTTCTCGCGGACTTTCATCGTCAATGCGTCGGCGGCGACGAACGTGAACGGGCCCGCGTGATCGAGTCGCCGTTGCCGGAACGCGGCGACCTGTTCGTCGAGGTCCTCGGCCATGCGTGAGACCTGGGACTTCGACAGTGCGTTGATACCGAGGGTTTTGACCAGCTTGTCCATCCGGCGGGTGGAGACCCCGGCCAGGTAGCAGTCGGCGACCACGGTGATCAATGCGGCCTCGGCGCGTTTACGGCGTTCGAGAAGCCATTCGGGGAAATACGTGCCGGATCGGAGTTTGGGGACGGCGACGTCGATGGTGCCGACACGGGTGTCGAGCGGACGGTGCCGGTATCCGTTGCGCTGATTGACTCGTTCGGTGGACTGTTGGCCCCATTCGGCGCCGCAGACCGCGTCGGCTTCGGCGGACAGCAGGGCGTTGATCATGGTTTGTAGCAGTTCACGCATCAGATCGGGAGACGCGTCGGTCAGGGCTTGGTGCAATACGCCCGCAGGGTCGACAATGTGGGGTGCGGTCATCGTGATGACTCCGTTCGAGGATTCTGTGGAAGGTTGACTCGAAGGATCACGCGGTGACCGTTTCACGTCCAGCAGCGACACGCTGTCGGTTGTGGTGCTGGTCACCGGGTTACACCACTCTATGGGGCACTACTAGCTGTTCGCCTGCCCACTTCATGCCTTCCCACAGGAGCCGGCCGCCGATGCCGGCGAGCAATCCGTCCGTCAGCGCGCGGATGCGACGGGTCTTCGATGCGGAATCCGCCTCACGTCCACGTCCACGTCCACGTTCTCGGTCCGATCCGTGCGATGCGGCTTCGTTGTTCTGGTCTGTACTCACTCGGGTTTCCTGTCGTCCGGCCACTCGTCGGTCCCGCGCTCTGTCCGGCGGGAGAAATGGCGCCTGACCTCAGAAAACAGCCTGATTTTCGAGGCGAACTATCGTCGGTGGCACAATCTCCAGCAAGATCACGGGCGGTGGAGGTGCGCGAACTGGCGCGCGGCGGCGCGGACGGCTTGCTCCATGTCGCGGTCAAGCTCTCGGGTGTAGACCTTGATCAGGTGAGTGGCGAGCCAGTGGAGGCGATCGGGGTCGGTCTCGACTTGGTCGGACAGGGAAGGGACGTACCAACACCACGCTGCGGACACCGGGTAGAAGTCGACGCCCAGTTTTCGGGCCAGCGTGGAAAACCGGGCAGGATCGTTCGTCGCCTTCTGGAGCGCAGCCTGCTCGGCCGGTTGACACGTGCGTGAGGCCTCGCGGAGGGCCGAGGTCATCCTGGTCTTGGTTCGCGACTGGGCGTCCTCGATCAGTTGCTGGGCGTGTTCATCGTCGATGAAGCCGAGCCGCTGGGCCGTTTCGACGGGAACGAACACCGGCATCGGACGAAACGTCTTAGTGGTCGAGTCCTGCCACTGGTGATACCAGTCCAGTTCCGCGGTCCGAGCATCGGGCGCGTCGTCAGGTCGAGCGCCGTGCTTCGCTACGTTCGACCGCGGTGTGCGGGTGAAGTCCGGCAGCGGTGGCACGTCTGCGGGGGGCCGGGGAGCCGGGGTCGATCGCTCGTCAGCTGACGTAGACGAGGCCGAGGGGATACAGCCCTCCGATTGCTCTGCCGAGATGGGAGGCCAGACGTTTGCGTGGGAGAAGTCGTCGGTGTCCTGTGGCGTGACCACCGCGCGGTCGGGTCGTGTTCGGCCGGCAGTCGCAGGGCCTGGGTACAGTTCCAGAAGCAGGATCTCGGCGACCTTGCGCGGGTCTCGGATGTGCTCGAGCAGTGCTGCGAGGACGGTCTGAAGTCCGGCAACAGGAACCGGTTCCCCGTGCTCGTCGTCGACGGTGGGCCAGACCATGTGCACGCGAGATCCAGAGGCCTGTGCACCGGGGGGCCGTTCCTGGTCGAGATCGAAGTAGAGCACGCGGCGTGCGGCGATGTGCTCGACCCACCCTTCTTGAAGCAGGTCTCGGGGAAAGGCCGGGTTCCAGCCCTCGGGCAGCGCGAGTTGCCAGCCCGGAGGATGGACAATCCATGTCCGCTCGCTGGTGGAGGCTGCCGAGGTGCTGAGCCAGTCGACGATCGCAGGTAGCGCCAGGATGCGTTGTGCTCGCCATACGGCTCCGCCGCCGCGGCCCTCGAAGCTGATCCCGACGGCCCCTGGGCGGGGCCGGCCCGTGCGGCGTCGCATGCCTCGGGGCCTCGGTCCCAGCTCGATGGCGTCGGCACGCAACTGGTGCCAGTCCTCGCCCTCCTGGTCGTACAGAGCCTGTTCCCAGCGTTTCGGATTGCACCTCGAGGATGTCGAGAGGACGCGGGCGGCGAGGAACTGCGCGTGCAGAAATCGGTGATCGTGGTGCCACACGGCTTCGTCGTCGAGATTGTTCATCTCGAGGAGGGCGGCCACGTCTTCCACGTATTTCGGTGCCAGTTCGATGGACCCCTCGGATCGCGCTGTGCGCACCTCGCGGTCCACCCTGGAGGCTTCCGCTTCGCTGAGGATGGCTCTTTCCGCACCGGTCCTGGTCGCGTCGACGACCAGTCTCCACAGGCCGAGGGCGGCCTGGTGCCGAAGCAGCGGGCAGACACCCGCAAGCACGTGATCGGTGATCGGGTCCAGGCCGAGTTCATGACACTCGACGGCGATCGACGTCATCACGGCGTCGGTGAGCAGTCGTGACTGGTAGTCGGTGTGCCCGCGGGTCTTTGCCTGGCCGGGGAGGCGAAAAGCCAGGTCGCGGGCTTGTGTCGAGTCGGACGGCGTAATTCGCAGGCGAAGGCGGCGAATGGGGTCGACAGGGTCTTCATCCGGCAGGGGCGGTAGCGGATGGCGCATGACGGTGGAGACGTGGGTGAGCCGATCCGCCGCCGGCAGGGGTGCGTTGCGCTCGATGTACTTCCGGAGCAGGTAGCGAGAGGTCTGGTCGCGCGACTTGTGGCCGAGCGCCCAGTCAATTTCGGAGAGTCGATCCAGGGCGGGCTTCGTGATAGCCACGTTGGTGTCGCTTCGCTGCTCTCGCACGCGACGATCCTATGCGCCCCTTGACCTGCACTGATGACACGTCCCGCGTGATTGTCGCGCGGACCTAGTGGTCGGAGGGGCCGTCGGTGGGGTTCTGAGCCTTGGCTCTGGAACCGATGGACTTGGCTGTCGCGTCGCGTGTGGTCTTCGTCCAGTAGTACAGGCCCTGTTGGAACTCGACTTCTCCATGACCGAGAGAATCAACGTCGGAGGGTTCTAGCGGGGACGGGCCGAGTGGCTGGGATGGATTAAGTGTGAAGCGGATGGCTGTCGTTTCTCCTGTCCCAAGTAGTCGCTTTTCGCGCGTCTTTCCTTCCCCGAACGGATGCTCGGAATCGGCAGCGACAGCGTCGAATCTGCGGATATAGATGGGTTGCATGGATTCGTTCGTGACCGTGAGGTGTACACAATCGAGGGTCCACTTTCCACCGAACGACCTCAGGCCGGGGGTTGCATCAAACTGCACGCGGACGTCGTCTGCATCCCCCTGCGCGATACCCCGCTCGTTTTCGGCTTCGGTCGTCGCAGCCCTTTGATCCCGGTAGAAGAGATAAAGGGCCCAGGCGATCGCTGAGGTGCTTGCAATTGCCCCGGCCCAGGAACCGATGGCGCCATACCACCCCTCGTCGAGGCTGCCCAATCCGTTCCATGCCAGGGCGACGCCAGTAGGTATCGCCACGCTGGCAAAGAGGATGACGATTGCGATCAGAATGACATGCAGTTTGGTCACGGTGTTCCTGTCGGCTGTGCACGTGGTTAGTAGGCAAGACCCTATAGAGGGTCTTGACCTGGGGTGATGGTATGTCCCGTGGTGAGGTTGTCAGTCTTCGTTGTCGTCCTGGCCGTTGTCGCTGTCGTCGGTTTCCTCTTCGTCGTGGGGCCAGGTGATGCGGAGGAGGAGGACGTCGAGTACGAGTGCGATGGCGCAGGTGATGGTGGCGGCGTCGGTGAGGCCGGTGTAAGCGAGGATCTCGCTGGTGATCTCTGCGGTGAGTCGTGCGAGGTCGAGGAGAAGTGCGGTGTGCTTCATGGGTGTTCCTGTCCGTGACGAGGACGGGAACGGCTCCCGTCATTCATTCCTCCGCGACTCAGGAGCTGATTCACATGACGGTGCGGTGGGGTGTTCGGTTTGGGGGGCTTTGAGCTGGGGTGTTGGTATGTCCCGGGGTGTGGGTGGGGTGGGGTGCCGGCAGATCTGTTGCCGGCGATCGGGTGGTGTTCGGTGCGCTTGAGGGGGTACCGATGCCCGATTTGCCCGTTTTTGAAATATGTTGTGCTGCAACGTGTTTGCGTATTACGATATTGCACGGTTGATTTGGTAGTGTTTGCGCGGTGTGTGTCGGTGTTGTTGCCGTATCAGGTTGTTAATTACCAATTTCGTGATTTCGGGTTACGAGGAGTCCTCGGTGCTTGTCGGGGTTGGGGGGTATGATGAGTGCATGGCATCGGGACGGGTTGAGGGCGACGGAGTGGTGATGGGTGCGGCGCGCGCAGCGCGTCCCGTCCCCTCGGTGGGTGCTGGTGCTGCTCGGGTGGTGACGATGAAAAACTCTGATGAGGTGGTATTTTCGGGTTCTAACGGAGCGCAGCGACGCGGGTGACGGCAACGTGACTGGACCACGCGCGAGCCGCGCAGCGGCTCCCTGGCGGGGAGCGCAGCGACCCGCTCCGTTCCCTGGCGCGGAGCGCCGGGGAGAGCGCCGCGG
>NZ_AP043719.1:0-203155 GCF_055380405.1 Rhodococcus sp. JCM 9793 | reverse complement strand
CGCGGCGCTACCCCGACGCTTCGCGTCGAGGAACGGGGCGGGTCGCTGCGCTCCCCGCACAGGAGCCGCTGCGCGGCTCGAAGGTAGTCGCGTAGCGTTGCCGTCGCCCGCGTCGCTTCGCTCCGCTCGAAATCGAAATTACAGACCCACCAACGATTTTCAACGTCACCATCGAAGCATCACCAGCAAGCACCGAGAGGCGGGGGTGTGCTACGCGCGCCGTGCACACCACCACAATGCCGCTCTCAACCCGTCCGATGTCATGCACCCATCATACCCCACCGCACCCCCACCACCAAAAAACACACGACAGACAGAATCTCTAAATACCCATCACCCCAACATAAACCGATACCACTACCAACAGTCCATGATCAAACCAACGGTAATCCGCCATAACACAATATAATTCACAATAAACGTTGCAGCACAACATAATTCAAAAACCACCAGAAACGGGCCACACCAACCACCCCACACAAGAGCCGGCACCACCCGCCGGCGACCCCACCACCCACACGGGACATGCCATCACCCCAGGTCACCACACCACACAACCCCCACACCCCACCAGAATGCAGGGGCCTCCACACCAACAACACCGCACTACGCCACACTCACAAGCGGGAACCGGCCCGCCTCTCTCGGGCCGGTCCCCACCTGCATCACTCCCGAACCAACACCTCCGCACCCGGATCAATCGCATCGAGATACGTCACCAGCATGGGGCACACACCGCCTGATGGTGCGGCTGCCCGCGAAGCTGCTCGCCGAGTCGGTGGCTGCGGCTACACGATCGAGCCGTACCTCGAGGCCGAGAAGTCGGGTACGCACCTCGTCCTCGACTTCACCAGCGAGGATGACTCCGCGGAATTGGGAGTGTCCGATGAACGGTGGATCCGCCTTGGCATCAGTCAGATTCCACTCGGTGTGATGCGGCCTTCGAATGTAATCGCGAAGGCGTTCAAGGCAGGCTTCCACCTCATTGCCCATCGTGCTCTTCCCTTGCCGCTGGGGTCCAGTGCCCGGGTGGCGAGGTAGAGGCATTTGAGGGCGGCTTGCTCGGTCGGGAAGTGTCCGCGGGCCCGAACTGCACGCCGGTAACGGGCATTGACCGACTCGATTGCGTTGGTCGAGCAGATCACCCGGCGGATCTCGACGTCGTAGTCGAGGAACGGAATGAACTCGCTCCACGCGTTCTCCCAGAGTCGGACGATCGCCGGGTACTGGTTGCCCCACTTGCCCGCGAACTCGGTGAACCGTTCCTTGGCCGCGGACTCCGACGGTGCGGTGTACACGGGCCGCAGATCCCGGCTCATCTCGTCCCAGTACTTCCGTGACGAATATCGGAAGGTGTTGCGAATCAAGTGAATAATGCAGGTCTGCACCACCGCCAGATCCCAGACCGCCGCGATCGCGTCGGGCAGGCCCTTGAGCCCGTCGCAGACCACGATGCACACATCGGCCACCCCACGATTCTTGATCTCCGTCAACACGGCAAGCCAGAACTTTGCGCCCTCGCCGCCGTCACCGGCCCATAAGCCGAGGATGTCGCGTTCACCCGAGATGGTGACCCCGACCGCGACGTATACGGGCCGGTTGGCGACCTGCCCGTCGCGGATCTTGACGTGGATTGCATCGATGAACATCACCGGATAGACCCGATCGAGCGGACGATTTGCCCACTCGGTCATCTCGGAGATGACCTTGTCGGTGATCCGACTGATCGTGTCCTTCGAAACGCTCGCCCCGTAGACGTCGGCGAAGTGAGCGGCGATCTCCCCGGTCGTCAGCCCTTTCGCGCTCAACGACAGGACGATCTCGTCCACCCCGGTCAGGCGTCGTTGGCGTTTCTTGACGATCTGCGGGTCGAACGAGGCATCGGTGTCTCTGGGAACCTCGATCCCGACCGGTCCGATCTCGGTCAGGACGGTCTTCGATCGGGTTCCGTTACGGGAGTTGCCGCTGCCTCGACCTGCGGGGTCGTGTTTGTCGTAGCCGAGGTGCTCGGTCATTTCCGCATCCAGTGCGGTTTCGAGCACGTTCTTCGTCAACTGGTTGAGCAGGCCGTTCGGGCCCATCAAGTCGATACCTTGCTCCTTGGCCTGGGCCAGGAGCTGCTCGGCGAGCTGCTGTGGATCCACCTCGGTAGCCATGGGTTCCAGTGTCTCGGTCATCATCGATCCTTCCCGCCAGGCTCACGCCTGGCGTGTCAGACCAAGGTCGAATCCACCGTTATTCCGACAGTCCCACCCGAAACGCGACAGACCCCCTTAGAAGGGGTCACAGTTCGAGTGGGGTCCCCACGTAGTTCTCGGCGATGAGGGTGCGGCCGGCGACGGAGCGTGTGACCATGTCGAGTTCGGCGACCTGGCGCTTGTGGCCGAATCCGGTGTCGGCGGGAAGTCGGTGCAGCATCGAGGACATCCACCAGGAGAAGTGCTGGGTCCGCCACACGCGTGGAAGGACGCTGTCGGTGTAGCCGTCAAGCCCGGATCGGCTGCGGGTGGCGAAGTATTCGGCCATCACCTTCGACAGGTGGTACACGTCGGCGATCGCTAGGTTCAGTCCCTTGGCGCCAGTGGGGGGAACGGTGTGGGCAGCATCGCCGGCGAGGAAGAGGTTGCCGTGCTGCATGGGTTCGCACACGAAGCTGCGGAACTGCAGGATCGACTTCTGGAAAATCTTGCCGTCCTTGATCTCCGCGCCTTCTCCGTCGACGCGGGCATGCAGTTCCGACCAGATGCGGTCATCGGACCAGTTGTCGACCGAGTCGTCCGGGTCGACTTGCAGATAGTGCCGCTGGACCTCGGGGGTACGGGTGCTGATGAGCGCGAAGCCGCGTGGATGGTTAGCGTAGATCAGTTCCTCGGACGACGGCGGGGCCTCGGCGAGGATGCCGAACCAGGCGAATGGGTACTGGCGGAAGTGATCGGTCCGCACAGTTGTGTCGGGGATGAGCCCGCGGGTGGAGGTACGGGAGCCGTCGCACCCGGCGACGAGCGCGCAGGCGAGCGTCTGCTCGTTGCCGTCGGCGTCGAAATAGGTGATCTTCGGGTTGTCAGATGTATGGCCCAGCACCTGCACGCCGGACACGCCGAAGCAGATGTTGCCGTCGTCTTCGAGACGCCGGGAGATGAGGTCCTTGAGTACCTCATGCTGCGGGTAGACGGTGACGGCGCGACCGTTCGTGAGTTCGTCGAAGTCAATGCGGTGGCCACGACCGCCGAACCGAAGTTCGATGCCGTGGTGAGTGAGCCCTTCACGCTTGATCCGGTCGCCGAGTCCGGTGTCGATCAGCAGGTCGACGGTGTTCTGCTCGAGCACACCGGCCCGGATCGTGCCCTCCACCTCTTCGCGGGTTCGGGTTTCGAGCACGACAGAATCGATGCCCTTCAAGTGCAGGAGATGGGACAGCATCAATCCTGCGGGGCCCCCGCCGACGATCCCGACTTGTGTGTTCATGCGCAGACTCCTCGCGTAGTTCGTGACACCAGTCACTGTGCTACGCACCGTGTGATCACAACACCCCTTCTTTCACTGAGCGAAAGAACGGCTACACGACACCGCGGGAAATGCCCCACGCTGCAGCCCTCACCGCCGGGATCAGGGGTCCGGGGTCCTTCTGCCTCGGAACCACGACCGACACTGCAGCGACGACCTCCCCCGTCGACCGCGACACCGGTGCAGCCACGGCGAGCGTTCCGATGTTGAGGTGTTCGCGACAGGTGACCCACCCGGTCCGGCGAATGTCGTCGAGCGTGCTTCGAAGGCGATGTTCGGTGGTGATGGTCGAGGGAGTGAAGCGTTCGAGGCCTGCCATGAGAACCTCGCCGAGCAAGTCCACTCCGCCGAACGCCAACAACACGAGACCACCACTCGATGCGTGTAGCGGCAGTCGCCCGCCCGCCCGACCGACGACGGTGACGGCCCCGCGCGCCGACAGGCGCTCGATACAGAGCGCCTCGAGATCTTCCCGGACCACGAGCTGGACATTCTCGCGCGTCGCTTCGTACAGGTCCTCGAGATACGGCAGCGCTACCTGTCGCAGTCCATGGGCGCGTGGCGCGAGCGCACCCAGCTCCCACAGCCGTACTCCGATCTCATAGTGCCCGTTGTCGACGCGTTCGAGCGCCCCGTTATCAACTAGTTGACGGCACAGCCGGTGCACCGTCGGCAGCGGCAGTCCGGTGCACCGGCTCA
This sequence comes from Rhodococcus sp. JCM 9793, assembly GCF_055380405.1. Taxonomy (NCBI): domain Bacteria; kingdom Bacillati; phylum Actinomycetota; class Actinomycetes; order Mycobacteriales; family Nocardiaceae; genus Rhodococcus; species Rhodococcus sp. JCM 9793. Next base: position 198,952 of record NZ_AP043719.1, on the reverse strand, counting down.
GCTCCGACTGCGACAGTTGAGGGCGCTCCGAGGTGAACGAACCCAGAATCAGGAATGCGCGCCCGAGCATGCTGCGATTGTCTCCGGACATGCCACCAGTATCCCCGGGTGCCCCTTGGGGGTTGAAGCAGTCGCCGCAGGTTGTCTTCCGATCTATCGTCGGACATCGAATAGAACGCTCGAGTATCGCTGCCTTGAGGTTGGTAAGCGCCGCCAATGGGGTGCCTCGCGCGAGCCATGAGCACTGTTGGAGGCCGCCGGTTTCAGCGGCCGGCGTTTCGGTGCAGGCGTTTGTGCCGATTTCCACTGGCGACTTCGACTTGGTTCGAAACCGAATCTCGTTGTCTCAGTATCAAAACGAGCGGTGTTCGAGCAGACGACCGATGACGGGCTTGTCACCGGATACACCACACCATGGTGCGCAAGTCGGCTCGATCGAAGGGGACGCAGCCTCGGAGTTGTGTTTTGCATTGCCCGGTGTCGAGTCGGTCGACCACGCCCGCGATCACATGGCCGCACGCAAAATCCCGTCGCTGGCAAGACCTTCATCCTCGGAACTGGTCGCCGACGAGGCCGTCAATCTGAAAGCGTGCCTTTTGCGCTTGCCGCAGATTGTCCAGAAATTGAACACACACAGTGCGTGATCCCAATCACTATGAGTGCGCCCACGATCCGCGCCCACGAGGAGCCCTAGGAAAGACTGTGTTAGCCGGTTCACCGCGTCCAGCGTGGTCGACCGCCCGGACGAGCATGCCCAGTAAATGCGGTGCCGTACGCCACGAAATTGGTGTATCGAGCGGAATCTACAGAGCTCATACCCGCCGTGTAGGGGCGCGCGAAGTCTGCCTTCCGCCCGCCTGGCCAATCTGAGGCAGTTCCCCTTTTTCGTTCGCACCCACTGAAGAAGACAGAAGGAGTCATCAGATGAGTTACCCGTTTTTCTCGCAGGATTGGTGCGACGCCGCCAAGTCCGTCGCCAATGCCAACACGGCGACGTACCGGGGTTTCAAGGATCCTGCGACATTCACCAACCGAATGGCCTTCGGCACCCTCGGTCGCGAAGACCTCGTCACACATGTGGAATGGAAAGCCGGACAAATCATTTCGTGGACGCCTGCTCAGTTCGACGAGACTGATTTGTGGGTGATCATCGATGCGGCTCTACCAACGTGGCGCGAATGCGCCGAGGGCGTGTCCGAGGGCAAAAAACTCCTGATGGCGGGGCAATTGAAACTGATGAAGGGACCTATCGAGAACGCGGACGCGTTCAACAGCTTTCTCCGGTCGTGGGGGCAGGTCGATACCGACTGGAACGTGTGATCTAGTCCAGCGTCGTTTCGTGCAGTTCACCTCCCGAGGCGAGTCCCGTTAGAGCCTCACTCCCTCTGTCCTGAAAGGCCCCTATCCATGACAACTGATGCTCCCGCCAGGTATCCCGTCACCCTCTACGACGGGCCGGAAGCAAATGGCGTCGCCACTATCGTCGGCACGCTGCTCAGTCAGAATTTCGAAAGGTTTCCCGACCGTGTGAACATCGCGCGCAGAATTTCACGGCCGCTCACCATTGTCAGTACCGACACAAAGGCCGCGTGCACCATAGTGTTGGGAACCGACAACGCAGTGGTGTTCAACGATGTTGTCGGCAGGCCGAGTGTGACCGTCTATGCCACCGTCGACCAGATCCTCGATGTTTCACAGTTGCCGATGAAGGCAGGCGGATTGATACCGCTGGGCCTTTTCACCAATCGAGGCTGGAGGGTGCTCAAAGAGATCGCTACTCGCCAGCTCGTCATCAAGGGCTTGCTTGTCCACACGGTGACGGCTCTGCGGACCATTGCTCTTGTCTCGGTTGTCGACTGATGACAGCACTGTTCGGACGCAACCGTCACAGCTCCGCAGCGAGCTTCGACGATAACCCCGCGGACTCGCCTGGATGGCCCGTGCCAGGCGTTCAAGGTGCGATAGATGCGCAGTCGGTCAAGGCGGCGCGTAGGACGAATATTGCGCGCGCGGTGCTGGTGGCCGCCTTGATTCCGCTCGGGGCGTTCTACCTCGCGCCCCGGGTGTACAACCTCACCGCCACCCCGTATCGGCTCGATCAAGCGGTGGTCTCGGCCGACAACTACAACCCGGCGTTGACCGAACTAGTCGAGCATGAGCAGGTGACTGTGTCGGCGTTCACTGCTCTGGACAAAATGGAGGCCGCTCTGGCCAGCGTGCACGCCACCGATGCAACAGTCGCCGCCGAACTGAAGACATTGACCGGCCAAATCAGCGGCGACATCCAAGCCACCCTCGACCTTGCCGGTACGAATGTCTCCGAACTGGTGACGTCGTTGGACACTCTTACCGCGCAAGTCAATTCGTTGCAATCGCCGGTCGACGGCGCCACGGCGGCGTTGGACGGCAACACCGCCGCCATGGAAGTCATTCTCGCCGATGCGCGTTCGACTGCGGACCTGGTCCACAGCGCTCGCCTGTCCGCAGAAGAGTCCGCCAACGATCTGTCCGGAAAGTAGGGAGTAAGCAGTGATTCTCTTCGGACGGCGCGGAGGACCCGCCCGTATGGCGCTCTCCGTCGCGGCGGTCGGCGCGCTGAGCCTGTTCGCGTTCGTGATCGTCAACCTCAACACCCGTCTCGATAACCAGCAACGGGTGAACCTGACCAGCATCGCCGCGTCCGAGGACATCGTCGCGGTCAACGACAAGCTCACCGGGGAATTGGGGCAACTGACCGAACTGACGCGCACTGCGCAGGGTGCCCTCGACGCCACCGCGGCGCTGGGCCCGCTTCTTACCCGGCTCGACGAGGCGATCGGCCCCGCAGCGCAGATGCTCTCGAGCAACACTTCCGGAGCCCAGGTGACCAACGAGCAACTGGGCAACATCCAGTCCATTCTCGGAGAGGTCCAGAACACGGTAGTTCCGCTGGTGACCTCGGCGCAGACATTCGGCGACCAGGGAACCCAGCTGCTCTCGGTGGTGCAGGCTCTGGTCGCGGACCTCCGCAGTTCGGTGACCTCGGTGCAGACGATCAACCAAATGCTCCCGCTCCCGGGCTGAGCGCGAATGCCCCTACCCGACCCACTTTCCCCGTTCCTACTCCTGTTTGGACACACCCGATGAACCAGGGCTACGACCCTTCGCCCGAGCGCCTTCCGGATCCCACCCACGATGACTACGACGGGTCGACTACGGTGCCGACGAGGCGAAAATCGGGGTTTCGGCGACGGACGGACGTGCCGCCCTCGATGATCACCACTTCTTCCGGTTTTGCGGTAGCCACCGAGTGGCTCGGCCGCGCAGCTGCAGTGCTGGCCGTTGTGCTGTTCGCCCTGGTCATGATGACTATCCACAAGGGCCTGCGGGTGCAAGAAAGCGCCCGCGCCACCGTGGAAAACTTCCGCATCACCAACGAATTCTTCTCCCAGCGTACCGATTTGACCGCACCTGCGACTGCTCGCCGGCAACTCGAGGAGTTGGCCGGCATCCTCGGTCAGCTCAACATTGCCGCTGCCAGCGATGTCGATCATCTAGCCGCGTTGCTGCCAGACGCCCAGGCTCTGGTCGCCGCCGGTCAGGGCGATGCGCGGATCGCGCAACAACTCGAGACGGTGGCCACCACGCTGCAGAGTTCGGCGGCATCGCTGCATGAGATCTCGTCGAGCGCCAACACGACCGTGTCCTCTGTGGACGGCGAACTGAGCCAGGCCATCGACTTGGTCAACCAACTCAACGCCGAATTGATCCGCACCACGAACAAACTCGCGTTTGTGCCCGCACAGGACGCCCTGATTCCCGCCCCGACCGGAGGACCACGATGATCTCGAAGAAGCAATGGGTCGCCGTCGTCATGGTGGCAGGTGCTGCGCCAGCCCTCGTTCTCTGTGCTGTCAACGGGTTCGTGCCCGGACTCGACGACCTCATGGATCCACTGGGCCGCCCGTCGGCGCTCAGCCAGGAATTGATCACCTCCGCTGGACAATTGGACGAGCTGACATCCGTCTTCGTTCCCAAGCATGCGCAGTTGTCCGGTGACATCCAGGCGCTCATTCCGCTCGCCGATGATCTCGAGTCGCTCACCACCAAGGCGGCGGAGCTGCCCGGCAAGTCGAGCACTGTCAACGCCTCCACCCGGGACGTCAGCACAATCGCCGGCCCGTTGCCCGACCTGATTGCCGCTGTCACCGCGCACTCAGACCGCGCCGCCCCGACGGTCGGCGGACTGTCCACCGCAGTCGAATCAGTGACCACCCAACTTCAAAGCATCGAACAGAACCTGGGCGCGGTGCAGAGTGCCGTCGGTGAACTTGGCCCTCGAAGTTCAGCGATCGCGTCGACCCTAGCCAACATCGAAGAGGAAGCCCGGCACGTCCAGGTGTTCGGGCCACTTCTTGCCCTGATCGGCCCGCCGGTCAACTCCTTGAACCTTCCGCCGCTGGGTGTGCCTGCATCCGGCACAACCCCGTGATCCCGACATTCCGACACACCTTTTCGACAAACGAAGGAGAAGGCCCCATCATGTTCCGTCTTTCCTGGGCGATCGCCCTGGGTTTCACCATCGCCATGCTGACGGGCATTCTGATCGTCACCCGCGACCTGAGTATCTCCAACGACATTTTCAAAGACGGTGTCGCCCAAGCAAGAATGGTCAACAACACCACCGACGAGGCGCTGGACGGAGCAGCGCAACTGCCGCCTGCGAATGAGGCCATCCATCACGGCATGCCACAAGTGGTCGGCGTGATCGACTCGTTGACCCGCGCCGACACAACCTTGGGGTCTCTCGGGGACCAGCTGGCGGCACTGTCGATTGCCCTGCAATCTGCTGATGCCCCACTCCAAGGCATCGTGGCGGCGGGCCAATCCGCCACCGAACAGGCGAACGCCGCAGCCGACCCCGCCGAATCGGTCGCCGCCACTCTCGTCGCGGCCGATGCCAAGGCGCGTGCCCTTGGACCCTTGCTCGACCAGACCCTCGCCCTGAGTCAGACCATCGACTCGAAACTGCGAATTTCGTTGATCCTGCCCGTCATCGGCAACTAGTCTCTCGATCGCTTGTTGCGAAAATCGGTCGACAACGCGCCATGAGGGGGAGGCCCACGCCATGCATATTCGGCTGCATCGCGACATCGGGTTGTTGCTCTCATCTGTGAGTGGTCGCATCATCGGGGGAGCGCCCTCCCTCGCTCCGCCCGGTTTGTGCCCTCACATGCGCCACGTCGCTGTAGATCTGCGAACGCCACCGCCCCGGAAACGATTACACGTTTCCGGGGCGGTGGCTGATTTTCCGAATCGGTGAGACGATCCGCACTAGGATGAAGGCAGCGTCGAACTCGACACTGCCTTCATCCTGAGCGGCTTAGGCCACCGCCACCTCACGTAGCTTCTTCCCTGCCTCAGCACGACGATGCTTCTCCGGAGTGGAGAACTGCGGGTCGGGCAGGATGCGTTCCTGGATGTAGACCACTGCCGCGAAGCCGAACTCCATCACCTTGCGGATAAGAACATTCGGGTAGGGCAGGCGATGAACGCGGTGTGGTGGTTCGTCGAGCAGTGACAGGATCATCTGTCGGCCCAAGAACCGGGTTCCCTTGGGAAACCATCGATGGGTGAACTGGTCGATGATCGCCTCGCAGGTGGCGGCACCCGCTGCGGTGTACGGATAGTCGATCGCCTCGTACTTGTCCATATACTCGAGCATTCCGTCGAAGCTGCTGGGGAAGTCGGAGATCTGGGCGTCGAACACGGGGGTGCCCGGTCGCGAATCGCGGTTTTCCCCGCGGAACAGTTTCGCGATCTCCTGCCAGTACAGGTGGGTAGCGATCTTCTGGTTGTCGGTGTAACCGGAGAGGCCGACCCTCAGCCGCAGTCGATGCATGTCGGCGCCGATCCAACACATCGTGTACGTGAAGTCCTCCAGGCTCGTATAGCGGCCTGGGTATTTCTTGGCGATGCCTTGGTGGATGGCGTTAACCTGCTTGATCGACTTCTGGGTGGCCAGATCGGACGGGCCCAGCTCGAACCACCGCCAGAAGTGCTTGGCGGTGTCGGATTCACGTTTGTCCGGATGATGGATCGCTTTTCCGGTGTTGGACCGGTACATGACCTCACCACCGTGCGGGGGCAGGATGAAGTGCGGAAAGCCTGTGGTGTAAAGGAAATTCATCATGAAGTCGTTGACGTAGTAGCACGTCGACAGCTTCCAGATCTTCTCATAGTCCACGTACGGATCAAGGCTCTCGCGTTCTGCGACGATCCACTTGTATCCGGTCTTCTCCGTTGAAGTCGTCATGGCTGTGTCCTAGCTGTAGATCGATTTGATGTTCTGGAAGTTCGCAAGTGAATCGGGGCCGAGTTCGCGGCCGATGCCACTGTTCTTGACTCCGCCGAAGGGCGAACTGGGGTCTGGAAGATAGGTGTTGATACCGACGGTCCCGGTCTGGATCCGTCGCGCGACGTCGAAGCCTCGGTCCGGGTTGGTCGTCCAGACCGTTCCACCAAGTCCGTAGTCGGAGGCATTCGCAATCCGTATCGCATCGTCGTCGTTGTCATAAGCGATAATCGAGAGCACCGGTCCGAAGATTTCTTCTTGTGCGATGGCATGGTCGTTGTCGACATCAGCGAACACCGTGGGCTCGACAAACCAGCCTTGGTCAAGTCCGGCAGGTCTGCCGCCTCCAGTGACCAGGCGCGCTCCGTCGCCGAGGCCCTTGGCGATGTAACCCTCAACGCGGGCACGGTGGTGTTCGCTCGCCATTGGCCCGATCTGCGTCGTGTCGTCGAGCGCGTCACCGACTGTCAGTGAACTGGCCAGCGCTTCGAATGCTCCCACGACCTCGTGGTAACGACTACGGGGCGCAAGGATTCGTGTTCCCAGAAAGCAGGTCTGCCCGTTGTTGAGAAGTGTTGCACCGAAGAGCTTGTCACCGATCTCAGCAAGGTTGAGATCGGCGTCGTCGAGAATTACCGCGGCGGACTTGCCGCCGAGTTCGAGCGTGACCGGGCGGAGCAGGCGGCCGCACGTTTCAGCGATCGAACGCCCTGCAGCTGTCGAGCCGGTGAAGGCGACCTTGTCGATGTGCGGGTGCGCGATCAGGTAGGCCCCGACCTCGCGGCCGCCAGGGACGATGTTGATCACCCCTGCCGGCACGGACGAGTCCGCGACCGCCTCGGCGAACAAGGCAGCATCGAGGACGGTTTCCGGGGAAGGTTTGAGGACCACGGTGCACCCGGCGGCGAGGGCGGGCGCGTACTTGAACGAGGCCAGGGTCTGGGGGAAGTTCCAGGGTGCGATTGCGGCCACGACGCCGAGAGGTTCACGGCGCACGGTAGTTGTACCACCAAGCAGATGCGGGTGGGACGCTTCAGCGGAGTCGGTGCGGACCACGCTCGCGTAGTAGCGGATCACCGCGACCGGGAAACCGGCTTCGAGCTGCCTGGCGATGGCGATCGGCATGCCGTTCTGGGCCGAAACTCGGCGGGCCATTTCCTCACTGCGGGCCTCTAGCTGGTCGGCGAGGCTGTCGAGGGCATCTGCCCGGTCAGCAGCACTCCACTGGCTCCAGCCGGACGGGTCGTCGAACGCCGCACGCGCCGCAGCGACGGCCGCATCGACGTCGGCCTCGCGTGCCTCGGGAACGGATCCGATGTGTTCTTCGGTGCTCGCTGAGATCACGTTGATGCGATGTGAGGAGGTCGGCGGGATCCACTCGCCCCCGATGAACAGCGAGTCGATGTACAGCGTCATTGCAAAACTCCTTCAAACAGGATCGATAGTGAACCCATAGTGACCCCAATCACGTCTGAATAGTGTTCGCGTTCTGGACACTTTTCGACCACCGCTGGTGCTGTTCAGCCGAGAATGCCCAGCTGGCTCATCCGCTTGTACAGGGTGGTACGACTGATACCGAGGTTCTTCGCAGCGGCTCGCTTGTTGCCGCCACTGCGGTCGAGTTCGAGCTCGATGGCTTCGCGTTCCGCCCGCTGCAACGGGCTCATCTCTTGCCGGTGCCCAAGGCACAGCGTCGGTAGCTGATCCGCGGTGATGTCGCCCGAGGAGCGCTGCCGTACGGCGTCCTCGAGGATCATCTTCAGCTCGGCAATATTGCCTGGCCACCGGTGGCGGGTGAGCACATCGACGGCGCCGGTGGTGAGTCGAACGCTGTCCGCGGCGCCGATCTCCCGAAGGATCTCCCGCGCAAGCTGGGGGATTTCGTCGGCACGTGAGCGCAGGGAAGCGAGGGTGATCTGTGTGCGGCAGTGTGGAACGATCCGCCGGTGTTCGGTCGCGTCGACATCGAGGGTCCCGCTCGTCAGTGCCCACCATGCGCTGCTGTCGGCGAGAAGGTCGCCGACCCGGCGTGCCATCGCGGGAGGTAGGAGGTGGAAGTCCTCCACGGCGACCAGCCCGGTGTGGGTGTCCAGGGACTGGCGCAGATCCTCGAGCCAGTGGGCTGCAGGGGCGTCGGTGAGGACGGTGGCACGGTGCCAGCTCACAGGCGTGTCGGCGGCCAGGTTTGTCAGGGCGCGACTCTTGCCGGTGCCCTGATCCCCGGTAATCAAGGTGGTGAAGCGGTGTTCGCGCGCAGCGGCGAGTCTGCCGGCGACCGTTCGGGTCGGAGCGGTCCTCACCTCCCGCCTGTCCACTACCGAATGGCGGTGCCGGGGTGTCGCCACAGGATCGAATTCGAGAACGACCCCGCCGCGTGAGGTCACCCGTCTCCAGATCGTCCGCACTGCCAACCCAGAGTTGAGGGTGAGGTCCTTGGTGAGCTGGCGTCCGCTGGGCGTTCCTTCGGTCACTGCCCGCAGAACGGTGTGATCGACTGACTCGAGGACCTGCTGTGCGGCGGTGTTGGCGAAAAATACGTCTTCCCCGATCGCGATGACCGGCGCGCCCCGCCTGCGGGAGACAGCTTCCTGAAACGCCGCGAGCAGGGCGGTCTCGGTGGATCGGGCGCCTTCGAGCAGTCGGCGGTGGACATCCTCGACGGCGCGGGTGAGCATCGGCCGAAGCAGGGGACTGTCGTCCTCACTGAGGAACGTCACGTCGATCACGCCTTCGAGCCGCCGAGTGGTCGGATGGGTGATGGGATACCCGTAGCAGCTGTACTTCTTCATCGCCTCCACGAAGTGCTCCTCCCCCCGCACTGCGAGGGGTCGGCGTGTCTCGTACACGGTCGCGATGGAGTTGGTGCCCGTGTTCTCCTCGGTGAACAACCGACCCCGGATCGCGCCGTCTTCCTCTATACGGTCCTGGATGCGGCGTTGACCGACGCGCAGATCGATCAGGCGTGCGTCCCGATCCGCAAGCAACACGCAGTAGCGGGTATCGGCGAGATCGTCCTGCATGCGGTCGAGAATCGGAGTGGCCGCGTCGAAGAGTCGGCTTCGTCGATCGGTCTCCTCGATCAACGCCGAATCGAACGTATCGTCAGGGCGGAGTCCGCTGAGCATCGAACGTCGCCAGGACAGTGCGATCTCCTCGCGCAGCATCCCTTGCTGTGCCGAGAGCTCACCTCTCGACTCGGGGGCAGGTTGGACACTCATGGGCAGACCTTCATCACTCCCCGATCACCATCGTCCTCTCGTTAGTCCGGCTGGACCCGGATCGGGATCGTTTCCCACGACCGCAGAGTGTTGTTGAGGTGCCGGCGGGGGGTGCCTGCGAACTCGATCGTTTCCACCCGTGCGGCGAGCGCGGTCAACAAAGCCTCCGATTCGAGGCGGGCGACATGCTGGCCGACGCATTGGTGGATCCCCATCCCGAACCCGACATGGCCCGACGGATTGCGTGAGAGATCGAAAGTGTCCGGGCTCTCCCACCTGCGAGGATCACGGTTGGCGGCGCCGAGGAACATCAGAATCTTGCGGCCGTCCGGGATCAGCGTGCCGCCGACTTCGATGTCGCGGGTGGCTGTGCGGAAGAACGTCTGTACCGGGGATTCCCACCGCACTGCCTCGTCGAACGCGGTACGGGCGAGCATCGGATTCGCCCGCACCCGCGCCCACTGATCCGGGTGAGAGGCGAAGGCATACAGCACCGCGGCCAGTCCGTTGACGGTGGTGTCCACTCCGGCCGACAGCAGCGAGCGCACGACGAGCGGTGCCTGCTCGTAGGTGATGTCACCGCGGTCCGCGGCCGCCCAGATCTGCGCCCCGAACCCGTCCTCGGAGAGCACGTCGCGGGTGCATTGCGCGTTGACCCACCCGGACAGCTCCCCGACGCGGGGTGCACCCTTCTCTACGAGGCTGTTGACGGGACCGAACGCATTGAACAGGTGATCGCCGTAGGGCAGGAGATTTTCCCGCCCCGCGTCGGGGATACCGACAGCGTCGGGAAAAACGCGCAGCGGGAACGCTGCCGCGAGCCGGGTGACCGCGTCGAACTCCGTTCCCGCCTCCAGGACCTGGTCAACGAGAACCTCGGCGTCCACCAGCCACGAGGCGCGCAGCTTCTGCAGCGCCCGCGGGCCGAGAACCTTGCTGAGCACCGACCGGGGTGCGTCATGGTGCGGCGGGTCGGCTTCGAGCAACAGACTCGGTGGCCGCCACGGCTTTTCGTAGCGGAAGTTGCTCAATCCGACACCGGCGGCCGATTGGAATCCCTGCCAGTCGGTCAGCGCGGCGTGCACCTGCTCGTACCTGCCCATGGCGAACACCTCGTACCGGTCGAGGTAGACCACCGGTCCGGCGTCACGCAGGTCGGACTGAAAGGGCAACGGGTCTTCGAGGATGTCGAGGCCGAACGGGTCGAGATGACTGACCGGCACAGCAGGAGTGGGGGCGAAGGTGGTCACGGAAAATCTTTCGTCGGAGGGTGTTCTCAGAGATCGAGAACGAGGCGGTCGGAGCAGGAACGGGAGACGCAGATCAGCATGCACTCGCCGGTTGAGCGTTCGTCGTCGTCGAGAATGGAGTCGCGGTGGTCGGGGGAACCGGACAAGACCGCGGTCTCACAGGTTCCGCACGTCCCCTCGCCACAGGAGGACAACACGTTCACTCCGGCGCCCTGCACCGCGTCGAGGACGCTGATGTCGGGGGTGACCGTTACCATCAGCCCGCTGCGGGCGAGTTCGACGTCGAACGGTTCGTTCCGCACCGGTGCGCACTGCTCCTTGGGAACGAACCGCTCCATTCGAAGCATGCCGACCGGCCAATTCACGCAACACATTTCAACCGCGTTCAACAACGGTTCGGGACCGCATACGTACACCTTGGTCTCGGTCGCGGCGGCCGCGGTGAGCCAGGTTGGCAAATCGAGAAGCCCGCACTCGTCCTGCGGCATCACGGCCACCCGATCGCCGTAACCGGCGAGCTCACCGAGGAACGCCATCGACGAGCGGGTCCGCCCGCCGTAGAGGAGCTGCCAGTCGATGCCCATCAATTCCGCCTGCGCGATCATCGGGATCAAAGGAGTGATGCCGATACCGCCGGCAATGAACAAATACTTCGGTGCGGGCGCCAAGGGGAAATTGTTTCGGGGTCCGCCCACTCCCACAATGTCCCCTACCTCCAGCCAGTCGTGAATGAACGCCGAACCACCGCGGCCGTTCGGTTCGCGTAGCACTCCGACGCGGTAGCTGTAGGCGTCCCAGCGGTCACCGCACAGGGAATACTGCCGCGTGGCACGCGAGGGCAACATCAGGTCGATATGTGCACCCGGCGCCCAGTCGGGCAGCCGACGGTTGTCGGGGCGCCTCAGGGTCAATGCCACGACGCCTTCGGACACAACGTCTTTCGCGGTGACCCGTAATGCAGAGTCCGCCAGTGCGCCGGCGGGCAGAGGGCTTGCAGACATCTGAACTCCTTGATCTCGTCTTCAGATCGAGGATCCTTCGCCGGGCCACCACACCGCCAGATCATTCTCATTAAATGAGAGAGAATTTGTGTCTCCAGTCACTATCCTGCGCGAATGTGGGATGCCATCACACGTGAGATGCCCCGCCCGGCGGCCTGCAACGCCGGGATCTGCGCGTAGGCGGAGGCGTCGTTGGGAACAATCAATGCCACCGCTGCAATCACGGTGCCCTGGGCATCGCGGATCGGGACCGCGATACCGGTGGTCTCCGGATATATGTGACCGGCACAGAATGCGTATCCCTGCCGGCGTACCTCCGCCAGCGCAGACCGGAGCTGCCGCGCGCTGCGGATGGTCTTGTCGGTGTAGACCTTCATCGGCTGGCCCATCACACGTTCCTGCAAATCAACCGGACCATAAGCGAGCAGGACCAATCCGGAGGACGACGCATGCAACGGCAACCGCCCCGCGATCCGGGAGTAGTTGATCGCCGCCCCGGAAGCGGTCAGCCGCTCGATGAACAACACCTCGTCGCCTTCGAGGACCGCAAGCTGAGTGTGCTGCCCCACCACCGCGTGCAGGTCTTCCATGAACGGCATCGCCGCTTCCCGCAACCCCACGGCCGCCGAGGCGCGCGAGGCAACCTCCCACAACCGCACACCGATCCGCACCCGCCGGCTCTCCCGTTCGAGCCACCCGCATCCGACCAGTTCCTCGATCAAGCGCGAGGCGGTCGCAATGTGCAGCTCAGATCGCCGGGCGATCTCCGAAACCGTCAAGGTGGAGTCGTCCAACCCGAACGACTCCACGATGCGTACTGCCCGAGCTAGTGCTGACTCACCAGTGTGAACACGTGCCATAAGATTCCAGCCTTCCTGCCTACACCCGGGCGCCACAACAAGCACACCACGAACTCTGCCGCCAGCCCCATGGCTCATCGCGCGTCGGCGTTCAAAAATCGAACACCCCATCCGGTTGTGACGTGGTGCACACTCGTGATGGCTCCCAAGACCGAGAAGGAGGTGCCAAGTTGTCCACACTCACTCAGTGGGAAGCGTTTCAGTCCGGCTCGGACACCGTCGGCGTCGGCCACGACGTGCTCACCTCCTGGCGCCGGTCGAAGTGGAGCGGCATCAACCCGCACGATGTGCCGATCCCCCGTGCAGACGTCCCCGACGACTCACCGTTTCACCGCGCCGCCACACCGGTTCTTCTGCGCATGGCCGAGGCGTTGTCCGACTCGAACACCAGCTTGGCGCTCGCCGACCGGAGGGGCAATGTGCTCTGGCGATGGACCAGCGACCGACAGCTCGGCAACGACCTCGACGACGTCGACATGGTTCCCGGCGCCATCTTCGACGAAGCGCTCGTCGGCACTAACGGCATCGGTACGGCGCTCGAATCCGGCAAACTCGCTGTCGTCATCGGCTCCGACCACTACGTGGGGTCCTTTCACCGATGGGCCTGTGCCGCAGCGCCCGTCCGGCACCCGCTGACCGGCAAGGTGGTAGGCGTCGTCAACCTCACCTGCCGCGCCAATGAGGCCAACCAGTTCTTTCGCTGGGCGGCGCAGTCGATGGCCGACGACGTCAGCGGGGCATTACGCGCCGACGCCACCACCAAAGAACGACAACTCTACGACGCCTATCTGGCCGCCCGCAGACACTCATCAGCACCGCTCGTCGCCCTCGACGAGCGCACCTTCATCGCGGACGAGCTCAGCTCGAACATCGGCCTCGAACATCGAACGATATGGCGCACCGTCCGCACCCTGCCCTCCGGAAGCCGAATTGATCTCGCACCTACCCTGTCCGCCATGGTGATTCGAGTCGACGAACACGACCCGTCCGCGGGTGCCGTTCTCGAGATCACCGCCGAATCCACCACTCCCCCAATACCATCCCCACCACCGGCACTGACATCCGAAAACTTGATGCACCGGCATCTGAGTCCCCTCGAAGTCGCCGAATACGAGGTCGTCAAAGCGGCTATGACCGCCGCCGACGGCAACAAGACAGCCGCCGCAGCGCAGCTGGAGATATCTCGGGGAACGCTGTATCAGAAGCTCGACAAATACCGCCTCCTCGACCACTGAACCCTTCACCAAGACCCGGCCTGAACCCTCAGCCTCCGGGTCGATCACGCACGCCCAGTTCACCTCCCGCAGCACCAAACAGAAGGAAAGAAACTATGACTGCCACCACAGCAACCGCCTACGACGCGTTCGCCAGTTACGTCCCCGACGAAGGGAACGTCTGGGTTCCCTGGGACGAAGCCAGCGGCTCGGAAATCAAGCTCGTCAAACTGAACCCGTCCACCGGCGAGATGATCGTCTTCATCAAGACTCCTCCGGGGAAGACGCTGACCAAGCACTTCCATCCAGGAACGGTCATCGTCTACGTCGTCCAGGGGCAGTGGACCTACAACGAAGGGTGGGTCGCCGGACCCGGCGACTCGGTCGTCGAGGCCGCCGGCTCCACCCACGCCCCCACCATGCTCGACGGCGACGAACCCACCATCATCTTCGCCGTCATCCAGGGCTCTCTCGAATTCGTCGACGACGCCGGCAACCGCGTCGGTTACGACAACTGGCAAACCTTGCTCCAGCGCTACAACGACCACTGCGCATCCATCGGTGTCACTCCCCGAGACCTCACCACCTGGTGACCCTGCCGCAACCCATATTCAAAAAAGACCACAGGAGAAACCTCATGACCTCACTGCTCGGCCCCGACCATTCCACCCTCGAACAAACCCTGCAGGACTACCAACTTCCCGACGCCTACCTCGACGGCAGCGAAGCAACCTCCCCGTGGATCCCGTACGGCGGACCGAATATGTACACCCGCTACCTCTCCTTCGACCCTCGACTCGGACAGGCCCACACCCTGCTTCGCTCGTCGGTACCCGCCTCGATCGGAAAGCACAAACACCGTTCGCCGATCACCGGCTACACCCTCTCCGGAAGCTGGGGTTATCGCGAATACGACTGGGTCGCGAAGCCCGGCGACCTGGTCCAGGAAAGCCCCGGCACGATCCACACTCTCTACACCGATGATCCTCAAGGGTTCTCCGCCTACTTCGTGATCAACGGCTGCATCGAATTCTTCGACGACGACGAGAACGTCGTCGACATCCACGACGTGTTCTGGTTCATCGACCACTACCTACGGCACTGCAAGGAGAACGATTTGCCGGTCAACAAAGACCTGTTCCGCTCGTAAAGGCCATAACGGTGCGCCCCAAGCTGCTCGGGGCGAACAGAAAGAGATATTCGATGTTGCTTGAAGGACAATCCGGTCTCGTCACCGGAGCAGCCGGAGGTATCGGCCGCGGAATCGCGACCACGCTCGCGGCAGAAGGCGCCGCGGTCGTTGTCGCCGATCTGGAAAGATCCCGCGAAGGCGGTGAAGAGACCGTCGCGATGATCGAAGCCAAGGGCGGCCGCGCCATCTTCGTAGCATGTGATGTCACCTCACCCGAAGAAACGCAGTCGCTCGTTAACCAGTGCATCGACACATACGGTGAACTAGATTTCGCCGTCAACAACGCCGGGGTCGCCGTGGTCAAGCCCCTAGCCGAGAACACCGATGAGGACTACCGCCTAGTGACCAGCGTCAACCTCGACGGAACTTTCTACGGCATGCGGGCCCAACTCAACCACATGGCTTCCCGCGGAACCGGTGCGATCGTGAACATCGCTTCCGTTGCCGGACTGGCAGCAGTCCGCAACATTGGCGTCTACACCGCCACCAAACACGGCATTATCGGCATGACCAAGAACGCGGCAATGGAATACGGCGAACAAGGAGTACGCATTAACGCAGTGTGCCCCAACGCAATCCGGACACCGCTCCTCGAAGGCGCACCCGAAGAATTCCGAGAAGGCCTCATCGCGCCGCAAGCGATCAAACGACTCGGCGAACCCGAGGAAGTCGGCGACGCTGTGGCCTGGCTGTTGTCGGACAAGGCCGCCTACATCACCGGGGTCGCACTGCCTGTGGACGGCGGCTACCTGACAGGGCCATAACGCCGCGCCAGCCGCACCTACGCAAAAATTCCGTCATTCCCGTCTGATGCCGATCGCCGCGAGATCGCCAAACAACAATGGACCTCGCGGCGATCGGCATCGGCAATTCACGAGCACGATTCACGCTACGTCGAAGCAGCGAACGTGACGCACGGCGCGCCACCCACCGGCGCAGGGTCACAACCGACGCACCGCCTGTATCAGACACCTGTCGATCAGTGAACAAAGCCAACCCCTCTACCACCGGGAACACCACCCGTGTGCAGGTTGACAGTTCAAAGGAGAATTCATGCGCGCAGCAATGTATTTCGGAAATCAAAACGTCGAGGTGATCGACGTACCCGATCCCACACCCGCCGCCGGGCAGGCGAAGATCAAGGTCAGCTTCAATGGTATCTGCGGATCCGACCTGCACGAGTA
The DNA here is from genome assembly GCF_055380405.1 of Rhodococcus sp. JCM 9793. NCBI lineage: Bacteria > Bacillati > Actinomycetota > Actinomycetes > Mycobacteriales > Nocardiaceae > Rhodococcus > Rhodococcus sp. JCM 9793. Next base: position 182,699 of record NZ_AP043719.1, on the reverse strand, counting down.
TTACACCGGCCCGGTCTACATTCCGAGTGAAGCACATCCACTAACGGGGCAAAAGGCTCCCCTGATCCTTGGCCACGAATTCTCCGGTGTCATCACCGAACTCGGAGACGGCGTGGATGCGTTCGAGGTCGGAGATCGCGTTGCTGTCGAACCTTTGTACTACTGCGGTGAGTGTTCCCGTTGCACCGCAGGAAATTACAACACCTGCAGCCAGATCGGTTTTCACGGATTGATGGCGGACGGTGGCATGGCCGAATACACGGTCGTGCCGGTTGGAATGCTGCACAAGCTCCCCGACGACTTTCCCTTGGATCTCGGCGCGCTCGTCGAGCCGATGGCGGTCGCCTACCACGCGGCACGTCTCGGGGATCTGTCCCCAGGTGATACCGCGATTGTGTTCGGCGCCGGCCCTATCGGAATCGGTTTGTGGTTCGCGTTGCGCGGGATGGGAATCGATGAAGTTGTCGTCGTCGAACCGTCGAGTGAGCGCCGCGATGCCATCGGAAATCTCGGTGCTCACGTTCTGGATCCCAGTTCAGAGGATGTAATTGCGGTAGTCATCGAAAGAACGAAGGGCCGTGGTGCTGACGCGGTATTCGACGCTGCAGGAGTGCCGGCGGCCGTCGCCACCGGCCTGAGCTGCCTGGCCGGTCGATCTCCTTTTGTCAGCGTCGCTCTCTACGAGAAGCCGATCGAAACGCCACTGATCAACTTGATACTCGGGGAATCGCGTATCCAAGGGTCCATGGGATATACATCGACCGACTTCGAAGCTGTCATCGAGTTGATGGCCAAGGGACACTACGACACAACGGGATGGGTAACGACCGTTCCCCTCTCCGACGTCGTCGATGAAGGATTCGACGCTCTTCGAGATGGAAAAAAGATGAAAATTCTCGTCGATCCCACATCTTGAGTATCCAACTCTATCCGCACGGATAGCGGTTCCTTTATACGGCGACCATTTCGCTGCACTCATGTCTCATCCGGCGCGTATTTCGGGCTCGCCGCAGGTCCCGGCGAAAAGGCGTCGTCGTGTTCTGCGTTCAGCGGCACCTCGGAGTTCTTTAGGGTTGACCAAACGGAGCGGGCACGATTCCCGCACGTATCCCGATCGCGCTGGCCTCACCTCGGTTGGATACGTCGAGCTTTTTGAGCACGCTAGCGACGTGAAACTTGATGGTGCTCTGACTGATTCCAAGTTCTTCCGCGATAGCTCGGTTGCGTTTTCCCGTAGATAGATGAGCGAGTACTTCGAGTTCTCGCGGATTCAGGGTGGACAGGAGGTGCTCGTCGGGGCGGGCCGCGGGTGGGTCGAGAGGAATTGTGAGCGTTACACGGCTTCCCCATCCGCTGATCGATTCGATGTCGATCCGACCGCGCAATGTGTTCAGGCGGCCGGACAACTGTCGGGTCAGGGCAGTGCGGTCGAGAGTTCCGTGGCCCTGGTCGCGAAGCTCGATCAGAACATTGTCACCGTCGCAATCCCAGGCGATACGCAATCGACGTAGTTCCGGTTGAGCACCGAAGGCGAGAACGACGGCACGGACCATCGCCCGCGCCGCAGCCGCCACCTCGCCCGGCAGCGGACGTCCGTCAGCCGGCGGGTCGGCGTAGTCGACTTCGACATCCCGATGTCGCAACAACGGGCGCAGTTCCCCTTGCAGCCTGGCAAATGCGGTCGTCACGGCTTCCTCGGAGAGAACTCGGTCTGCATCGCCCGCAGACCTCAGAGTGATCAACGCGGCTGACGCCGTCTCACTTGCTGTGATTCGAGCACGACGATCGTCGAGATCGTTCGAGCGGAGCGTTCCGAGGATCGATGACAACGTCGCCTCGTGCAGTTCGGTCAGTTCGGCGATGGTGCGGGCACGTTCGCTCGACGCGGCCCGCGACTCGGCAAGGTAGTCAGGGCTGGCCTGCGCGACTTGTTGCTGAATGGAGGTAGCAACAAGTCCGAAAGCTGCCGCGATCTCGTCAAGCGCGGCCTCGACGCCTTCGGAACCAGGTGCCACGGACTTAGGCGACCGCGGTACGAGAACGAGCAGGGTGTCGCAGGAATCGCGAACCGCCCAGAGACGGCGACTTCGCCCCGCGAGCGTGGCGAGACATTCGCTTCCCTCCCCCAGACTGATGGTCTGCTTGATCGTGTCGAGTTCGTCGATGGTCACCCGGTCGACGAGCTCCCGGTTTCCGGCCACCTTACGAGGTCGTCCGGTGCATTCACGGGTGAAAATGATCAGGGCCTCGTGCGGCCAGAGGTGCGTGAGAAACCGCGAGAATCGGACGGCGATGTCAGGGAGAGGTCCTGTCAGCACCTCTCGCATCGCCGTCAAGGTATCGCCCTGCAGTCGATCAGCGCCCTCTGGGATAACCACAATTCTCAGCCTAAGCCAGGTGTGCCTCTGCGGCACTGTCCGAAAGGCTAGTGCGAACTCGCCGGGCGGCCGGGTGCCGGTGCGCACTTCAGTCGGCAGCCTTGTGTTCACAGCACCACCGGACACGACCGAGGAGGAATATGACCGTCACCATCGAGCAGACGCACATCGGGTTCAACGACGGGCGCCGTATCGTGCTCGAGGAGAATGATCGGCTACTCAATGCCGTAGCGGCTGATGAGTGGGACAGCGCTGGTGCACTGATTCGTTCTGCCCGAGCAGTTTTCGTCATCGGCGGCGGGCGCAGCGGCCTGGCCATCCAGATGGCGGCCATGCGGCTGATGCATCTGGGACTTCGGGTGCACGTGGCCGGTGAGGTCACCGCCCCGGCCCTCGACTCCGGGGATGTGTTGATCGCGGTCTCGGGCTCGGGAACTACAGATGCTGTCGTGCGTGCCACCGATACGGCGATCAAGGTCGGGGCATCGGTACTGGCCGTCACAGCGGCTCCCGAATCGCCACTTGCCCAGCGCGCACGCGCAGTGCTGGTGCTGCCCGCCGCCGACAAGCAGGACCACAGCGCGGAAATCACCCTCCAATACGCCGGCAGTCTGTTCGAGCAGTCTGTGCTGCTCGCATTCGACGCACTGTTCCACGCGATGTGGAGCGGCGTCCATCAGACCGCCGAGCGGCTATGGGAACGCCACGCCAACATCGGCTGACCCGAGTCACCCACCACCTAGCGATAATCAACCAAGGAGAAACACATGACGAAGCTGCAGGTTGCAGTCGATCTGCTCACCACCGCCGACGCATTGGCGCTCACCAACAAGGTGGCACCGTACGTCGACATCATCGAGCTGGGCACCCCGTTGATCAAGAATGCCGGTCTCAGCGCCGTCAGCGCGATCAAAGCCGCCCACCCGGACAAGGAGGTCTTCGCGGACCTCAAGACCGCGGATGCCGGATTCCTCGAGGCCGACCTCGCCTTCTCTGCCGGTGCGGACCTGGTTACGGTTCTCGGCTCCGCAGGTGACGCCACCATCAAGGGCGCTGTCGAGGCCGGCGCAAAGCATGGCAAAAAGGTGGTCGCGGACCTCATCGGCGTCGCGAACCGCGTCGAGCGCGCCCGCGAGGTCGCCAAGCTCGGTGTCGCATTCGTCGAGATCCATGCTGGTCTCGACGAGCAGGCGCAGCCCGGATACTCCATTCAGGCACTCCTCGACGACGGCAAGATCGCCGGTGTTCCGTTTTCGGTCGCCGGTGGCGTGAAGGTCGACACCATCGCCGCCGTCCGCGACGCTGGTGCGGAGGTCGCTGTCGCAGGCGGCGCAATCTACAGCGCCGAAGATCCGGCCGCTGCAGCGAAGGCACTCAAGGACGCCCTGTCGAAGTAGCCTCATCTATATGAAATGCCCTGAACACGTGAGTGTTCGGGGCATTTCGTGGTCAATTCGTTCCGGATTTCACGTTGGCGTGGTGAGATAGCCCCTCGATCGTTCCCACCAGACCACGTCGACCGTTCCTAGGACACGCACCATATGGCGGGTGGGGTCAGAGCGGGCGCCACACCCGGCCGGTCCGGCTCAGGATCCGTTCCGCCGACGCCGGGCCGGCCGTTCCGGACGGATAGGTGTCCGGTCGACCAAAGGTGCCCCAGTGTTCGAGAAGAGGATCGATGATCCGCCAGGACAATTCGACTTCCTCCCGGCGGGGGAAGAGTGTGGCATCTGCGCGTAGCACGTCACGGATTAGTCGTTCGTAGGCCTCCGGCGCCTCCTCGAACACCGACCGGAAGTCCGTTCCCAGGCTGACCCGTTGAATGTGCATGCCGTCGCCGGGACGTTTGGCGCCGATATGCAGTTCGATTCCGTCGTCCGGCTGAACCCGGAACACGAGCACATTCGAGACCACCGCGACCCGGGCCGCGGGTGAGCCGTGGACCGGGGGCGTGAACGTCACCGCAATCTCGGCAGTCCGACGGGTGAGGCGTTTTCCGGTGCGGATGAAGAACGGCACGCCAGCCCACCGGCGAGTGGCCACACCGACCGTAACGGCCGCGAAGGTTTCGGTGGCCGAGTCGGCAGGGAACCCGGACTCGTCAGCCAATCCTGGTACGGGAACATCGTTCTCGACTCCTGCCCCGTATTGGCCGCGAGCCGATGTCTCCGACAATGGTCCGAGAAGTTCGGTGGCGGAGAGGATCTTGATCTTCTCGGCGGCGATGCTGTCCGCATCGAGCCTGACGGGTTCTTCCATCGCGATCAACGCCAGCAGTTGCAGCAGGTGATTCTGGATGACATCGCGGGCGGCGCCGACTCCGTCGTAGTACCCCGCTCGACCCGTTACCCCGACGCTCTCGGACATAGTGATCTGCACGTGGTCGATGTGCCGGTTGTTCCACAACGGCTCGAACATCCCGTTCGCGAAGCGCAACGCGAGGATGTTCTGCACCGTCTCCTTCCCCAGATAGTGATCAATGCGGTAGATCGACGACGACGGAAACACTCGTTCCAGCGCGGCACCGAGGGTTTGTGAGCTTGCGAGGTCATGCCCGAACGGTTTCTCCACCACTACTCGGCGCCACCCACGATCCCCGCGGTTGAGACCGGCGATTGCGAGCTGACCGCAGACCGTGGCGAACGCCGAGGGTGGGATGGACAGGTAGAAGACATAGTTTCCGGGCTTGCCGCGTCGAACGTCGAGTTCGGCCAGCCGGGCGGCAAGTGCGGCGAACGCGGCGGTGTCGTCGAACGACCCCTGCACCAGGTGAATGCGCTCGGCCAGCGCCTCCCACACCTCCGAGTCGAACGGTGCGCGCGCATGCACAATCACCGCCTCCCTCAACCGGGTTTCGACGTCTGTGCTGTCGCGGGCGAAGCCGACAAGGTCGAAATCCAATGGCAACTGGCCACCGTGTGCGAGGTCGTAGATGGCCGGAACCAACTTCTTGCGCGCGAGATCACCGGCGATCCCGAAGATCACCATCGTCGCTGACTCGGTGACCTGACAGGGATTGCCGATCAACGCCTCACCCACGGCGCCCGATCCCCCTGCCAACGAGTTCCGCTCCTGCACTTCAGAAACCGTCACTTCTTGCTCTCCGTCTTTCGCTCTACCCGCGCATTGAGCCAATGCACCGAATACCAGTGTCGAAGGATGTGCGGTGGAAAGCACTCGGCCGAGCGGCCAGTGTCATCTGCCCGTCCGGTCAGGTGAGGCGAACGTTGAACCCCCGTAGACATAGAACTCGGAAAGACACTGCATATCGAAAGTGGAACGGTGACGATGAAACTGGGACTTGTCGGTCTGGGACGAATGGGACTGAACATGCGCGAGCGGTTGCGCGAACGCGGATGCGATGCGATCGGATACGACCCGAACGCCACCGCCAGCGATGCGAACAGTCTCGAAGCGTTGGTCCAGTTGCTTCCCGCGCCGCGGGCGGTGTGGATAATGGTGCCCGCCGGAGCCCCGACCCGTCAGGTCATCGGGCAACTTTCACGGCTACTCGCACCCGGCGACCTCGTCGTCGACGGCGGCAACTCCCGATTCACCGACGACAAGATCAACGCGGAGATCCTCGCCGAACACGGCATCCGCTACCTCGATTGCGGCGTCTCCGGCGGAGTTTGGGGCCGCAAGAACGGTTACGCGCTGATGGTCGGCGGCGACGCCGCCGACATCGACCGGTTGATGTCGGTCTTCGACGCGCTGCGGCCGGACGGTGACCGCCAGGACTCGTTCGTCCATGCCGGCCCGGTCGGCGCCGGGCACTATACGAAGATGGTGCACAACGGCATCGAGTACGGGCTGATGCAGGCCTACGCCGAGGGGTACGAACTGCTCGCCGCGGAGGAGTCCATCGTCGATGTGCCTGCGGTCCTGCGTGCCTGGTCCAAAGGTACCGTCGTGCGCTCCTGGTTGCTCGACCTCCTGGTGCAGGCTCTGTCCGCGGATCCCGACCTGGCCGCGATCTCCGGCTACACCGAGGATTCCGGTGAAGGCCGCTGGACCGTCGAAGAAGCCATCGCCCACGCAGTCCCCGCACCGGTCATCTCCGCCGCATTGTTCGCGCGATTCGCCTCCCGCCAGCACGATTCACCTGCCATGAAAGCCGTTTCGGCACTGCGCAATCAGTTCGGCGGACACGCCGTCCGGTCCGCCGAACCTGCCGGGACCGCATGAACTTGACAACCTCGACCCGACCTGACGCCGCCCGCGCCCGTGAATGGACGAAGCTGCTGACCCGCCACACCGTCGCGGCGGGAGGCTTCCGGTGATCACTGAATAACCAAATGTGAGTTGGTTTGGGTAGACCGCACAGATCCGGGTGTTGACCGCACGTTTGCGTCCTTCGCGTGCAATGAATGCGAAAGCTCGCTGTTACTCGCTGGTTCGGGCGGGGGTGATCTGGATTTCGTCGAGTATCAGGTGCTTCATGGTTCTTCTCCGTTTCATGTGTGTGCGTGTGGTTCAGAAGAGGTAGGTGTCGCGGTACTCGTTGGTACCGGGACATTCTTCGAGGAAGCTCGCATCGACTCTTTGCTCTCCGCCGGCCCCGAGATCGCGAATCTCTTAGAGTGTGTTTGAAAACCGTCAGCTTCGGGCGAGCCGCCTAGTCATGGTCGCGATCATCGCGATGTGAACCATGGCCTCGTGGTGGTCGGGTCTGGTTTCGTAGTCTCGCACGCAGCGGCGGTGCTTGTTGATCCACGCGAAACTTCTCTCGACCACCCAAACATGTGGACGGACATGGAAACCGGTCACGCCGGGGATACGTTTGATGATCTGCATAGGCAGGGCGAGAACATCTTTCGCCCAGACTGGCAACCGTCCGGGATATCCACCATCAGCCCAGACCAGCCGGATGGTGGAGAACCTGCCGCGCAGTGCGACCAGGAGTCGGTGCGCGGCGTCGCGGTCCTGGATCGAGGCAGCAGTGACGACAACGGCGAGCAACAGTCCGTTCACATCCACGGCAATGTGCCGCTTGACGCCGTTCGTTCTCTTGCCGCCATCCCAGCCGCGGCTCGATCGAGGCACGGTATCGGCAGCCTGCACCGTCTGCGAGTCGATGATCGCCGCGCTCGGGCACCGGTCCCGCCCGTCACGCACCCGCAGCCGGTCGCGCAGCACATCGACGATGCGCTGCCACGCACCGCTGTGAGCCCAGCGGGCGAAGACCGCGTACACCGTCCCGGCCGGCGGGAACTCCACCGGCAGTTGCCGCCAAGCGATACCACCGCGCACGATGTACAAGATGGCATCCACTATCACACGGCGGCAATACTTCTCGGGTCGTCCCCCACGGCCTGCCGTACTGCCCGGCTCAGGCAACAGCGGTTCGAGGGTCGCCCACTCTGCGTCGGTGACCGACGACGAGTACACCGCGCAACCATGTCCGCCCGCCGCCTGGGGCGGGCACGACGGGCATGGCGAGGTCGGCGATTGTCGCATCGTGGGCTCCTGGCTCGGGCGGGGACTTGGTAATCACCGACCCAACCAGGAGCCCACTTCTGCAGTGCTCAGCGAGGCACACGCCCGCAATTGCGAGTTCTCAAACACCCTCTAAGAAGAAGGTTCATGATTACGCGGTCTGGGCGCGCGAGGCACTCGATCTCCAAGGCACCGACGCCCAGGCCGCCCTCACCGCGTGGCAGAAGCTCTTCGGTGACGAGTTCGCTGCCGACGAGGTCAAAGCAGCTCAAGCCTCGCTTGTTCACTCCAAGTCCCTGCAGGCCTCGACCCGCATGGTCCCGGAGCAGACGGCTCCAGACGAAGAATTCATCCACGACAAAGCCACAATCGAGCGGCGGTATGACGCGCGCATCGACGCGACCATCATCGGAAAATACTCCCGGTCGTTGCGCAAGGCCCGCGTCGTACCCCTCGGGCGCGAACTGCGCTTTCACCTGCGAACCGATGTGCCCGAGCCGTACGAAGTGTGGTGGAAAGTCCGCAACCGCGGCACGGCATCCGAGCGTGCCTGCCAACTACGCGGACAAATCATGCGCCACGGTAATGTGAATCGAAACCTTCACAAGGAATCCACCAAGTATCCAGGCCAGCACTACATCGAGGCCTACGTCATCCGCAACGGAGTAGTAGTCGCCAGCGATCACCACGAAGTCCGCATCCTCCCCTGAAACCTCAACGGAAGATACGCTGATCCGCGGGGAGCTGCGACATCGGAATACGCGACATGCACGGCGCAGCTCCTCGCTACCGTGACACATGCAGATCAGACAACGTTTGACCGGGATGAAACCATCGCTGCCTTCATAACCAGCGGTACCTGCCGATAGAATCCGGCATGCCCAAAGCGCTTCCGCCCTCGGATCTCAAGCTGCTGATCGAACCGAACGATGCTGCACCCTCACCGCTCCAGGAGGTCGGGATCGCGTACTGGACGTTGCTCGGTGTCGATCCCGAAACCAACGAGCCGAAGTGGGAACAACGCGTCAGCGCTCTTCCCTACAAGACATGGTCCAGCGGCGCCCACTACGCAGCAGCTGCCGCCGTCACCGCGACGCTACCGGGATACTCGTGCGCAACCTGTGACGCCGAATTGACCTTGACCTCACGACAAGCACTGGCCGATACCCTTGCAGGAAAGGCGGTCGCCTGCCGAGCATGCCACAAACGAGTCGATGAGCAGGCAGCGAAAATCCTTGAGCCACGTTCGCTCGAAAGACGTACCCAACGCGCAGCAGAGGCACTGAAGCAGGAAGCTACCGTGCAGGAAGCACGTGAGCTCGAACAATCGCGACGTGAGGTGATTGCAGACCGATACCCGGTAGCAACCAATGACCAGGAAGATCTCCTGTCCAACGCGTCACTCTTGGCGAAACTGGGAGCCCTGGCGGTGATACACGCCGTCGGCAACAAGGGTGGGTTGATCTATCCGATCGACACAAACGACCAGACAATCGGCCCGAACACTTCGATCAGCAAAGAACTCTTCATCGCCGCCTGGCACGGCGAACTGCTCCAGATCCATCCGACCTCACCGACCGCTGCGTTCGTCTGGGACAGTGACACCGTCCTCGGTAACGGCATCTACTCCCACAACACGCGATTCTTCGCTCCCGGCGACGGAACCCTCGAAGACCGCCTCGAGAGCTTCGTCGACCACCTTCGTTCCCAGCTCGACCTGACTGCGATGTGGTCGACCGAACGCGCCGAGCTGGCCGACCTCGCACACCGTCTCGTTGCGGAAGAAGCCGGCCGATACTTCGTGCACATGCTGCGCGAGCACAACCTGCCGGATCTGACCGAGACCCACGACGAGGCACTTCGGACAACCACCATCCGCGGCGCCACACTATTTTCGCTCGGGCACCTGTACCGCATGGCCTGGGGTGCGGCTCGCGACGCATCCAGCGCCTATCAACGTAACGACGGCATGTCGAAAGCGAACGCGATCACCTACGGGTTGAAGCAGTTCGAACGCTGGATACAACGCGCATCCGACAACCCTGAATCGTTGTCCGCGCCGTTCAGTGAAGACAAACGAAACCTTCCCCTGTCCGCGGTCACCGGGATTGTGTTCCGCACGATCCTAGGTCTCGACCCGATGAGCACGAGCCCCGCAGAGATCACCGACATCCTGATCGGAGCCCCGGATGATGAGCTGCGCCGCGACTGCGACGCGCGCATCCCCGACCGCACTGAGTTGACTGGGTGGATCCGGACATCGACCGATCAATGGGATGGCGGCGAGTTCCGGAAAGTACTGGCATTTCTCGAAGAGTGGACGCCGCCTCTTTGCGCCCCGGGTTGCGCGCACGAACGCATGGATCACGTCGCCCGAGAATGTGGCCGCGTCTATGATCGCATCGTCTCGCGTGTCGGAGAAACCGATGCCGCTATTCTTACCGCCGAAGCAACCGCGGTAGCCAATGCTCTCCATGACGGAGTACGCACCGGCGATGCGCTACTCATGGCGATCGTCGAGACGCTGCAGGCTCACCAGGCGCGGACCTCGAACGAACTGTGACCCCGCGCGAGGCCGCGCGACCCTTCACTTCAGGAGGGTCGCGCGGTCAGCAGCCCGGGGACCGCGCTACGCCCGCGCACCCAGGCTGCCACCGTCGGGTCGATCCAGGACAACACCTCAAACAACTCCCGATGCAACCCGGCGATGTCCTGACCAGTGCTGGCGATCTGCGCACCGTGGATCGGCTCATGATGAGCAATCCGGTTGCGCAGAGTGTTGAGATGGTCGAGCCGGCGATAGACGTCCTGGCGCCGGTTGGGTCGCTGATGCGGATACCCGTGCCGCATACACGGAGTCCACAACGTGGCCTCATAGGTACGGGCATGCAGGAAACGCCAGAACCCGAACATCAACTCCGCCACCACCCTGCCCGGCACCTCCGTGCGGCCACCGCGGGTCGCGCGGCGACGCGCCTCGGCAACATCCTTCTGCGACTGCGGCGTCAACGGTACCGTCAGATACCACGGATCAGCACCGTTGTTGCTGCGGTTCCACCGTTCGAGTTGGGCGTGGCAGGCATTGCGCAGGACCACCTCGAGATAGCCGAGATCCTCGAACACCGCCGCACCCAGACGGGCGTTCCACTCGTACAGATCCAACGCCCGATCGAGGTCACCGCCGGCCGCCGCGGTATACGACGACAAACGCTCCGGCGTCAGGAAGACACTCATCGCCTGGGTCACGGCCGCGCTGCGGTTGGGCATATCCCTCCAGTCCCGATATAGTGGATAGCGAAGACCCCGGAGCGGCCTCTGCACCTCGAGTGCACGTCCCCGGGGTTTTGACATTCCACCACCCGCCCAGGCGTGATCGATCCTCGACCGCTCCGAACAGGTGCCCACCGAACAGAAAACGCGTCCCCTGTCGCGCATGTGGGCATCACTGATCGATGTCGAAAATGCGAGCCGCGTGCTCGCGGATCCGGGTCAACCGTTTCGAGATCGCACTGTGGTTGCGGTAGCCCATGAGCTCGGCGATCTCGGTGAGCTTGGTGACGCCGCTGCGGAGCAGCACGACAATCTCCCGATCGCGTTCGTTGAGCAACGCCAGGAAATCGCCGTAAACCATCCGGTCGATCACTTCGGATTCCGGTCCGTGGACCGGGATTGTGTCGGTCAACTCCACAAAACGCACCTTCACCTTCGAGCGCTTGCTGTAGAGCTTGCGTTCGAAATCCTCCCGCGCGTACGTCCAATGCTCCGAAAAATCATCAGCGACCCGATTCGACCGCACCGCATCGAGAATCGCTCGCAGACGGCCGTCGGCATCTGCTGCCTCCACCGTGCGCCGGACCATCTGCGCAGCCTGATCCTCGCCTTCCCACACCGCACCACCCATACGCGGACTGCCGACCATCACCTGGTCCAGGATCGATCCGTCGTCGAGTTCGGCCGGGACTTCGTCCATATCGTTGTCGACCAGCGGAAATCCCCGCAGTTCGTCTTCGATCACGGCGTTCACCGGGGGAATCCAGAAGTCGAGATTGTGCGCCAGCACCCGGATCGGATCCGAGTCGGAAAAACCCCGAAGGGCAGAGCCAGGCATCAGATGACGCCACACCACCCCGCCCCACGCCCGCGACAGCCGGTCGGCAAAGTCGACCGGCATGTACCCGTCCGGATCGACCCAGTCCGCCAGGAACGGCCACTGCCCACGCTCGCGCAGAGGAAGACCGTGGCGCTCGACCACCGAGCGCGACAACAAATGGAACAACGGCGCATACTCGTAGTACCGCGACGACGTGCGCGGCACGAACACGACATTCACATCACCCTGCCCGGCCACCTTCGCCAACTGCGGCGGCAGATCACCAGTGTCGATGTATCGACGGAACTGGGCGGCCTCCCACAAAAGATTCCACTGGGACATCGCCACCCCCAAGCTTGGCTCGAGGCGATGCGGAAGAGCGATGGCCACATACTCCGGCGGCGCCGGACGGTGCGCACGTGCCACCGCGCGGAAGATGAACCCGGCGCCGGCATTCCACAAACACGGATAGCGGTCCGGGGAAGCATGCTCGTCGTGTGGATCGAGCAGCACCCCCGCCTGCCATGCGGCGCTGTCCTGGGTATGAATATCGCGGTCGGCCACGGTCACATCCGTCGGTGTCTCAAGAGCGGTCATATCCATGTCACGACAGTTGGTCCCGTTTCCGTTCCATCACTATCATGTGACCTCCATCACCGATCTTCGGCTGTGCTGCCGCGCAAAGGCTATGCCACGACCGATACGCCTGAGCGGCGAGGTATCGCCGAACAAGCCTCACCACAACTCCGGCCCGGTCCGAAATGCAAGAGCGTCGAGCTCGTGTGTCGGCCCGGTTGATTCGGTCACCGGGGGAACGACACGCATGGTCTAGGACCAGCGCAACCGCCTGGCGCGCACCCCCTCGTACTTGCGGCCTTGGGCCCGGGTGATCTCCCGCAACCGGCCCGGTTCAACGAAGGACACCAGCTGCCAATCGCCGGCGAAGAGTTCGGCGATCACCGGCGCCGGTCCCCGACCGGCACCGCGCACGCGGCGCGCAGCATCGGCGAGGGTGTGCACATCGACCGAGGTCGCGGCCGGATTCGATCCGGGCACCGAGAAATGCTCCCGGCATTGCCACACTCCGTACATCCCCGCTCCTCGCTCCACCGGCTCGGCCTGTAACCGAACCGCCCGCACCCCGCTGTCCGATGCACAGTGTGTCCCAGAGAGTGGTGCCGAGCAGGTAACGGGTCGACACCCCGTCCGCACCGCCGCCGACAGCGGTCGTCTCGGTGCTCATCCGCCCCATAGATCACGTCGTCGTTCGATACCGTGCCGACTATGGGCACGACCCTGTACGCACCCCATCCCTGGCCGCACATCACCGCAACCCTGCGCGGCCCCGGCCCCCGCCGCGTCGCCATCGCCTACCTCGACCACACCGCCCCCGAACTACTGCCGCTACGCGCCGGAGACCAGCTGATCGTCAACGCCGCCCGACCCACCGTACGCGCGCACGCCACCTCCCCCACCGCCCTCGCCCACTTCCTCGACGCCGGGGTGCGGGTGCTGTCCACCCCGAACCTGCACACCGGCCTGATCATCACCCCCGACCAGGTGATCGTCGGACCCGCCAGCGCCTCGCACAGCTCCACGGTGGCGGACGAAACCGCCCTGGCCACCGATGATCCCGACACCCTCACCGCGGCCCACGTCTTCCTCGACGATCTCGACGACACCACCGAGGTCGACAAGGTGTTTCTCGACAGCGCCACCGAGATCTGGCGGCTCGGCCGTGTCGTACCTTTGGCCGGGATCGGCAGCCGCACCCGCACAGGCCACGACTTCCTCCCCACCCCGGTGCGCCGGATGTTCCTGCGGCATCTCGGCGACTACACGCCGACCGCCGAGGCCGAGCACACCGAGGCCACGACCGCACCGGAAACGAATGGCCCGAACCCGCGGTACCGCACCCAGTGGCTGCGCGACGACACTCCTGGCACCGACCGCCGGCGGTCGTCGACACCGGGCCGGTCCACATCCCGCACACCCGCCGTGCCGTGGCCTACCGGCTACGTGCCCACACCGACCTCGATCCTCTCGCGGTGGCCGACGCCGCGCGCATCCTCGCCGAGCAGGGGCATCCCAACCCGCGCCTGCACCACGATCACCGCGTCATCTCTCCGGGTCTGCGCGCGGCGCTGCTGCGACTGTGGAAGCTGTGACCAGATACGGCGGGACATCACCTCCGGGCAGAGGACACATCGCAGCGACACACCCATAGCCCCCCATAGGGTTATAGCGATGGTGCTGATCGGGACTGACCCTGCCAGTGGAGAGCGACCGAAAACCGTTTGAACAGTGGTAATGACACGTCCCCCATAAGGGTGATGACTATGCCAGCCACTGCGCACATCGGCTCTGGCAATCGGCGGCGCGCAGATCCGCGAGTATGTTCTCCACCGCCTTGACCACTTCCTTCATCAGCCCCAGAACGCCGAGATTCACCGGGAACCGGCCCAGCACGTCGATGCATTCGATAAACCCGGCCTCTCCGTCGACGGACTTCGTGGCCGGCCACGGTCTGACAAGACCGTGGCAGAACACGGCCAGCAGACCCGACGTCGGGGAACAGCTCCATCCCGATCATGAACCTCGGCCGCCGGCGAGACCTACCCCAACAGCAACGTCATCGCGACCAAGCCCGATCGTCGCCACTCCATGTGAGGTCCGCACCTCACATGCGACCGCCACACTGCCGTTCACCCCAACGTCAGATCGAAGTCATCGAGGAGCGAAGCGGCCACCGCCTCGCGTGCCCATCCATCAATGTCGAGCGGTGCCGAACGCACCACCGTCAACGCCGGCACCGTTCGTCCATCGATCAGCATCAGCGCGAGTTCGTTTCGTCCGTGTCGGCACTCGTATCGAATCCCCTGCGCCGCAGGGGTGTTGGTTAGAATGTCGGTCGCGGTCCGACGAGTCTGCCCGTAGTCCCGCCAGGTGCACGCCGTCAGGGAGGCATCCTGGCCGAGCCGGATCAGGTTCCGCTGCCCGTCCAGCACTGCGATGTCGACGTCGTCGTCCAGCACGAGTTGCGTCAAGGACTTGCCGGTCATGAGCCGCTTTCGGATGATTAAGTCCGGTGGGATGTCCTGACCACGAAGGACGCCTTCGGCGACCACCGCACCCACAGACAACCCGAGATACAGGTAACCGCCCAGCGCGGCCCCACCCGGGCACACGGCCGGGTCGTGAACCGGCTCGAAACGCCCCTGTGTCGGGATGACCGTCGTGCGGACGTCGAGGGTGCGTGCATCAACCCAGGGCGCGATGTTGCTGCGATTGAAGGCGTTCGGAGGATATGCCGAGGACGTCCAGTGCACCCGCCATACCGGTGTTCCCGCCGCGATGGTGTCGATGTTCGCCGGATTGCCGTTGTAGGCCCCCACTCCCCTACATTCCCCGCTCGGCCATGCTGATCATGTTGTCGACGGCGATCTCGGTCAGATCGCCGTCCTCGAGTTCCTGCAACGGGGTACGGCCGTCGAGGATGTCGGACGGGGTGCGCCACCAGGATGTGACCCCCCACGGGTCCTCGGCAGCCCCCAGCCTGCTGTTGGCGTACGCCACGATCGGCCACACCCGGTGGTGCACCGTGTCGAACTGGAACGCCGGATAGTGATAGTCGGGGCGGCGCCCCAGCGGCAGACCGAGCAACACACCGTCGTCACGTAACTTCTTCACCAGGGTCCGCGATTCTCCCGCCCGCGGTGCCAGCACCCGGCCTGCCTCCCCTGCCTTGAGGGTGTCCACCTTGTCGAGCAACGACTGCTGCCGCTCTGCCGCCACCTCCGACCGGTCCTCGGCTCGGGTCCTGGCCGGGTCGGCGAACGCCTCATCGAGAATCAGCTTCGCGATCAGCGCCCACTCCTGTCGCGGCGCATTCCGGGTCACGTACTCCACGAACCCGCCGGCCACGTCCACGCCACGGCTCTCGCCCGCATGCGCGCCACTCAACCGGTAACCCCGTCCCGCGACCACGCGCGACGCACCCCCGCTTTTCGAGGTCGGCGCCTTGATCACTTTCCGCCGTGTTCGATTCTCGGTCATCCCACACCTCCGATACGTGAAGTACGTATTCACTATCGTACTCCACGTACATCCGGGCAGCCCTCGGATCGAGGTCTTCCCGTCACACCCGCCCCAGCCGACGAAATCCAGGCTATGTGCCACACCGCATGCGGGCTGCACATGCACCACGCAGTCGGGATGTGACCGCTATCGTGACCAATAATCCTCGACGCGGCGGCCCGCCCGGAATCCGACATGCTCCACTATCGCCACCGCCTCCGGGAAGTTGCCCGCAAGCGCTTCGGGAACATGCGCATCACTGCCGAACGAAATGGCCTGACCGCCTTCCTCGAACCACCATTGCGGAATCCACGGCCACAACCGTCGCGTGTTCATCTCCAACACTCGCCCAGCCTGGGCAAGTGCCCGCATCGCACCCCGGAACCCTTCCTCGAATCGTCGAGGATCGAACGGACCAACAGCAGCACTCGGCCAGGCCCGCACCGCATAGTCGATGTGACAGAACACCTCGAACTCCTCCGACCCCGCCACCATGCGGGGAATCTCCTCGAGATACGCCCACATCACCTCCTCAGTGGGCCACATCCGGAACAACGTGTTCGGCTCGTACCGATCATCACCGACCGCGAGCGTGTGCAACGACCCGTTGACCCGATCGAAGACGGACAAGTCAACGAGCTGCGCCGCCTGACGGCCGAACACGTGCGGTTGCCCGAACTCCACACCGGTCAGAATCGTCAACTGCGGGAATCGGAGGCGGCACCGCGCGATGCTGCCCATGTATCCGTCGACGTCCAACGGTGGCGGGCGAAGATATCCGTCCGGATCGAGCATCGACTGCTGGTGCGGCATCAGGTCATCGCCCGTGGGCGCCACGCATCGTCGAAGTCGAAATGCTCGGTGAACACCACCGCAGACAGACCGATCCGCACGGCGCGCTCACACATCAGCTCCATCCGGCCGGCCGCACACGACGTCGGACCGCCGGTGTCCCACGACCATTCGCTGTGCATGGCTATCAGCCGGAAGAAGCATGGCCTCGATGCTCGCACGAATCAACCAATGCGGATCTACTAGAGACGATGTAGCGATCGTCTACGCCTTACGAACGCGCGATGGCTATTACCCGAAGTCATAGATGTAACAAAAACGCCAAAACGGACGACATCTGTTTCCGAACCACCAGACAGACACCCTCCGCGCCGCCCGCGCAGAGACCAGAATGCGCTCCTCTAGAGCGGAGAAGGAGCCAGCGTTGGCGTCACGAAGGACCTGGGCGCTGGGCGCTGCGGCCATTGTCGTCTTAGCGATGTTCGGAAGCTGCAACGACGATGACAGCCCCGGCACCGCCACGAACACCCGAACGACAACAACCGTCACACCCAAGGACCGAGACGTCTGGGTCGGCACCGTCGCCTCCTACCCACACATTTACCGATTCTCGCCAGAAATCGACGTAGACCTCGGCAATGGGCACATTGAGTCGGTGAAGCTCGCGCACATCGGAGAGCCTGTCTGCGGAAACCACCCCGCTTCGGATGCACGCAAGGCATCCCTACACACTCGTATCCAACAACTCCTACCCATTGGAATGCCCGTCACAATCGTTCGTGGTCGGGAATCAGCAGGAAGCAAAGCAAAATTCACCGACGAAGGATTCGTCTTCGTTGACGGAACTGCTCCCTTGATATCCACGACCCCAACAACCGCCCCCTCCACAGTGACGGCAGCTACGACCCCGACCGCTGCACCGACCGCTACGACCGAGACGACCACCACACCAACTACGACTGGGACAAGCACCACTACGCCGGCCTCTACCACCGCACCGCAAGCCCATGCCGAGATCCTCGTCAACGAGCTTCTCCTGTCGGAAGGCCTTGCCGTTCCCACCGATCCGGACATTGATCTCTCAGCCCTCGCAAGCAAAACAGTCGAAGCACAGATGTACGGCGGACCATGGCCACTCGAGGTCGAACCCAACATTTCCTACTTCGACCGACTCCTCTCCGCACACCGGGCAGCCTGGGAAGGAAGAGTCGGGTTCATCGCCGACTGCAGAGCCGAAGAAGCACGCGACATCCTGCAAAAGCAGCAGCAAGACGAGCTTGATCGGATACGCCGCGGGCCTGACGGTGAACTCGGCACAATCGATGACGACCACCGCCGATGGAAGCACGACGAAAATGGCAACGCATACATCAATACACCCAGCATCAGCAGCGGAAGCAGCGGCGGAAGTGGTGGTGGCGGAGGCGGCGGGTTCTGCCGCAGCCGCTGGTGTTAAGCCATGTCCGACAATCATCGCTTTCGTGCTTCGAGCACGAGTTCTCCGAGGCGTGAGCCTGCTCGACTACCCACTCGACGAGTCCCCGCCACAGATGCACTGAGCAGCTCCGGAGGCACACCGTCACCACAGGACATTCACATTGCCTCGTATTCTGAACTGTAGATCTAGGGAGGCCGAGAATTGCTCGACAGGTGGCTGCGCAACGAGACATTTCAGAGGCAGTCGACCTTTCTCGACGTACGCCGAGTATCAGCTGATACCTCAGCAGAGGACCAGGAACTCGAAGAGTGGCTTGGGCATGAGCTGATGCGCAACTACTTTGATCCGAAGAAGCGCGGACCACTGGTAGATGCCCTGAGGAGCCTGGGCATCGAAGGGTTGGCTGATCACGTCGCCCGGACCAACTTCCCCGACGACCCCAAAGTGGTAACTGGCGAGTTCGGCGAAGCACTCGCCAGCGCCGTCTTCCGAATACAACGCCGGTACACCGTCCCGATACTGAAACTCCGGTACAAACACCGACGCAACGCTCCAGCACAGGCTGCGGACCTCGTGGCATTTCGCCTATCCACCACTCCACCCATCATCGCTGTTCCCGAAGTGAAAACCCGAAACGCGAAAGAGTTGGACGCAGGCAAGAAGGCCCATCAAAGCCTCCTCGGTGCCCTCGGCACCCTTAATGAGAGCATCGACTTCGTCGCGACCCGACTGCTCGATCAGGGTAATCCCCTCGGAACCCGAGTATTTGCGCTGCTGTCAGATGACACCAAAGTCATCGAGCGCCACCTGAGTTGCACCAGGTTGGCCGATTTTCGAACCGGATCTGACATTTGCGCTGGTGAGAGCGGTGCGGGTGCGGGGAATGGCACACTAAACGATCAGTAGACTCCGGCCCGTGGCCGCCTACATCCGCAAAGTCCGCACCGCCTCGGGAGCAACCGCGGTGCAAATCGCAGCCAAACAAGGCCGCCGTGACAAAGTCCTCGAGCACCTCGGCTCCGCTCACACCGACAGCGAACTCGCGGCCCTGCTCGAAACAGCCCGCGAGAAACTGCTCGCCGGCCAGCAACAACTCGACCTGGACCTCGGCACGAACACCGGCGGAGCATCGACGATCACCGGTAAGCGGTCCCGCTGGCTGATCGAGGTCATCGACACCGCGTGGCGACGCCTCGGGTTCGACGTGATCGACAACGAGGCATTCTTCCAGCTGGTGGCAGCCCGCATCACCGAGGCGACCTCCGTCGCCGACACGGGCAGAGTGCTCGGTGAGATCGGCATCGCCCCGCACACCGCAACACATTCGTGCGGACCCTGCGGCGCTGCACCGCTTACGGCTACCGCGACCACGTCGCCCAACGCTGCTTCGAACACGCTGCCGCCGCAGGAGATCTGAACCTTTTGCTCTATGACGTGACCACCTTGTACTTCGAAGCCGAGAAAGAAGACGACCTGCGCAAGGTCGGGTTCTCGAAAGAGCGTCGGGTCGATCCGCAAATCGTGGTCGGACTCCTCGTCGACCGCAGCGGGTTCCCTTTGGAAATAGTCTGTTTCGAAGGAAACCACGCTGAGACCCGGACAATCGTGCCGATCGTGCGCCAGTTCCAAAAGCGTCATGGCATCGAGGGTGTGGAGATGGTCATTGCCGCCGATGCCGGCATGTTGTCGGCGGCGAACCTGAAAGACCTCGACGCTGCCGGCCTGAAGTTCATCGTCGGGTCACGGGTGATGAAGGCACCGTCGGATCTGGCCAGTCATTTCCACTGGAACGGCGACGTGTTCACCGACGGGCAGGTCATCGACACGGTCACCCCACGGCACGCGAAGAGCGTGGTCAACGACATCGCACGCCGCGCTGAACCGGTATGGGACCCTGACGACACGTCGGCGTGGCGGGCGATCTGGGCGTATTCGACCAAGCGCGCCGTACGGGACAATCAGACACTCAACGCTCAGGAGGAACGAGCGAAGGCCGTCATCGACGGCACCCGAGCTGCCCGATCGCCGCGATTCGTCAAGACCACCACGAAGGGCAAGACCCTCGATACCGACGGTATCGCCAGGGCACGTTCCCTCGTCGGACTCAAAGGTTACGTATCGAATGTTCCTGTTTCACTGATGAATCCGCGGGAAGTGATGGAGAAGTATCACGATCTGTGGCAGGTCGAACAGTCATTTCGGATGTCGAAGACCGACCTGCGGGCGAGACCGATCTTCAGTCACAAGCGAGATTCGATCGAGGCGCACTTGACCATCGTGTTCGCCGCGTTGGCGATCTCGCGTTACCTGCAGGCCGAGACCGGGATGTCGATCCGGAAGATCGTGCGTAGCCTGCGTCCGCTGCAGGAAATCACCGTCACGATCGCCGGCCACGAGCACACCGCCCTCGATCCACTCACCGACGACGCTGCGAGCATCCTCGATTCCCTGAAAATCCCGAACCCCCGGTCGGGGTTGGCACACTAAACTGGTGCAACTCAGGATCATCGCGCACATCGGATCCGCACACACCGACGTCGAACTCGGCATACTCCTCGAACGAGCCCGCCACCTCCTGCACGGCAACCAGGAGATGCGACCTCGACGTCCCCACACCGGTCGAGCAAGTCAACGACCTCGCGGATTGGCGCAGCGGTCAACTTCCCGCGAACTCGTCAGAACCGGTGATCAGGTCGCCGGCCCCGGCCGGACCGTGCGCACCCCCGCACGGTTGCTCTACGACGTCCTCGCCTCCATCTACGACCGGCTCGGCTTCGACGTGCTCGACGACGCCGTGTTCAAAGACCTGGTCATCGCCCGGATCGTCGAACCGAGCTCGGCCGCTCAAGCTCGGCGCGCTCGTCCGCATCGAGTGTGCGACGGTCGCCGACCGGCTGATGTCCGGGGTCGGCGAGACCCCTGCCAGCGGCACCAGACCGAGTGGGACAACGGTGTCGTCGTCATCAGCGGCGACGCTCTCCCGAGCTGCTGGCCGTCGTCCCGGTCGATGCGCTCGGCCTCGGCGAAGATCATCCCGGCCGCCGGATCCTGGGCGCGCGACGGCGACGTCGCCCGCTTCGCGCCCCGGCTCGCCGCCGTGCCCGGAACCGTCTACGCAGTCGTCGGGCGACAGGATGCTCGTGACGGCTGGAGCGAACATGCGCGGGTCGCCGTGCCCGCCTCGCACCTCGGGCCGAGCACTGTCGTCGAGGTGATCGATCCAGGATGCGAGCAGGTCCCGGCCAACCTGCTCCGCTTCTCGATGACCGAGAAGGGGATCGGCCTCAAGGTGCTCCGCTCCGCACTGGCCGCGTACGACCGGATGCTCGGACTCGACCTCGATCACCCTCTCAGTCGACGGGTCGATCACGAAATCGAATTGCGGTGGGGAGGTTTCGGGATGCTCGCCTGTTGATCGCAGCAAGCAGGGCACGAAACGGTCGGTGGTGTGCGACAGGAGCGGGATCCCGCTGGCCATGGTGTCGGCCGGCGCGAACCGGCACGATTCCCCGTTGCTCGAACCCACGATCCGGGCCGTGCCCGACATGGTCGGACCGCTACAGCAATATTCGTGTGGGCACCTCGATCGCGGGTACGACTCGGCGAAGACGAGGGCGTTGCTCGAGGAGTTGGGCTACGACTGCGACATCGCCCGCAAGGACGTGCCTGCCCCGATCCAAGCGGGGAAGCGGTGAGTGGTCGAGCGGACGCATTCGTGGATGAACGGCTTCGGCAAGTTGCGTCGATGCACCGACAAGTAAGTCGTGGTCGTCGACTTCTACCTCGCGTTGGCGGCTGCGCTGACCGTTCTCCGACGTCTGATCAACCAGGCGCGTAGCCACTACCGCTGGCCGTCCCGGCCCACCACCCGTCGACTCAAGTGATCATCATTTGCCGGTTGCTCTAAGCCGCGGCCAGTTCGAGCGCCGAGAAGTACCCGGTCAGGAATGCTCGGAGTCTGTTCACCGCCTGTGCGCGATCCCACATCAGGACTTGGGGATGTGCGCAGTCCCTGTGCGCGAGCGCGCACTCAGCCCGATCGGCATATCTGTTCTCGTCCTGAACGTGCAACCCTGCATGAGCGTCAGCTGGCAGACCTACGCGGATACACATAGGACAGTCCCTCTTGTCGACGTGTTGCGATGAACCAGGCGTGCGATCGAATACGATGCATGTATGGTATCGCACATCCGCAGCAAGGCCGGGAAGCAGCAACGCGCGCAGAGGTCTGAAGCCGTCCAGGTTATCGAGACGCAATTGTCAGTGCTTGTTCGTCTTCTGGATCACCTCAGCAGACGGGCGATCACCTATAAAGAGATGGATCGAGCGAGCTATCTGATCTCGCGAGCGCTCGACAAAGCGGGTCCGGTCAGCATTCACAATCTCGCTGGGCTCCTGTCGCTCGAGCCAACCACTGTGACGCGCAAGATCGCTTCAATGGAGACGGCCGGCTTGATCACTCGCGCGAGTAAGCCCGAGGACAAGCGAGTATCTCTGGTCGACCTGTCATCCCTCGGGCGGGAGAAGATGGAGATCGTCAGAGATCTCCGTCAGAGGCACAATGAAGTCCTCCTAAGTGACTGGCCGTTAGAAGATTTGCAGAGCTTCGGACGACTGATGCGAAACTACAACGACTGCATCAACAAGGATGCCAACCTACCCCAGGACGAAAATCCATTCTATTAACGGTAGCTGGTTGATTCGGGAGGTAGAGGTGCAGACCGTAGCCTGCCGCGACCGAGTTCATCAGGGCCAGCAGCTGTAGTGGCGGGGCGCCGTGGACCATGCCGGCCACCAGCGTCGCAACGCGATCTCGGGGCCGAGCCAGGCGCACATCGCACGCGGCCGCGACGGAGCCGGCGGGGCAGAGCCCTCGCTCTCTCGGCGGTCAGGTCAGAGCTGCGGCGCCGTGTTGTCCTGCTGCGATAACGTAACATCGTGCTGCAGTGTTGATCGGCAAATCAGACGGCCCAGCAGAGGCTGAGCGCGCAGTTGACCAGCACCTGATGGCGACGTCGAAGCGGACCTGAAAGTCGGCCCAGCCCAGCTCGTCCTTGATCTGCTTGTAGCTGTGTTCGATCCAGTGTCGGATGCCGTAGATCCGGCTGATCTCTTCCAGGTCCGTAGCCGGGTGCGGACTCTCGGCCGCGGAGGCCGGGCACATCTCGCCTGGGTTGGCTCATTTCGTTAGTGCGTGAGTCACCGGCCTGAAATCCGATTCAGAATCTCGCGGATCTCGGGTTCGACCTGCGGCGGGAACGTATGCCGGGTGCCGTTGATCGCGATCGTCGCCGAACGCAACGGGCGCAGCTTCTTGACGACATGGCCGATCGCCAACCCGGTACGTTCCTGAACCAGACGCGAGACAGCCAACGCCGCGAACACGATCGTCAGATGCGCCTCGATCGAATCCTTCGTGCGATGAAAGATCGGCCGGGCCCGCAGATCCGTTTTCGACATCCGAAACGACTGCTCCACATGCCACAGGTCATGATATTTCGCGATCACCTCAGACGGATCCATCAGTGAGGCATAAGTATTCGTCACGTACCCTTTCAATCCCGAGAGGGATCGAGCACGCTCGAGCGACGCGGTATCGAGGCTGCGGCCCTGCGCGGTGGTCTTGACGAACCGAGTCGACTTCGGCGGTGTACCGCCGTCGACGACGGCCCGGGCGCGGGCTTCCTGCGCGTTCAACGTCTTCTCGTCCCGCGCCGCCCGGGCGGTCGAGTACTGCCACACCGCCCGCCACGCGTTCGGATGCGCGACCGGGTCCCACACGGGTTCGGCGCGTTTGCGGACATTGTTGACCTTCGAGCGGCCGTGTCTGGGGGTGATCGTGTCGACGATCTGACCATTGGTGAAAGCATTGCCGTGCCAATGAAAGTGCGAGGCAAGATCACCGGGCGCTTTGGTGACACGGGAGCCGACGATGAACTTCAGACCTGCCTCATCGAGGTCGGTCAGATTCGACGCCGACAGCATCCCGGCATCAGCAGCGACGACCATCTCCACACCGGTGAGGTCGTGGCGCTGCTGGAACTGACGCACGATCGGCACGATGGTGTGGGTTTCCGCGTGGTTGCCTTCGAAGCAACCGATTTCCAGCGGGAAACCGGTGCGGTCCACCAGAAGCCCGACGACGATCTGCGGGTCGACGCGTCGTTCCTTGCTGTAGCCGACTTTCCTTAAGGTGTCTTCCTTTTCGGCTTCGAAGTACAAGGTGGTGACGTCGTAGAGCAGCAAGGACAGACCGCCGGTGTCGGCGGCGTGGGCGAAGCACCGCTCGGCGATGACGGCCCGGTAGTCCTTGTCGAGAATCGAGCGCAGGTGGCGTTTGATGGTGGCGTAACTCGGTGGGGCGGCGCCGAGGTCACGCAGGACTCGGCCGGCATCGAGTTTCGACCCGGGTTCGACGATGCGGGCGATCACCAGGTCCCGGAAGGCCTCATCGTGGATTCGGTCGAATCCCAGCTGGTCGTAGGCGGTGTGCAGGGCTTCCCGGAGCAACACCGACGCGGTGGTTTCGGTCCGGCCCGGCGCATCGAGCACCGGTTGTTGCTCGTCGATCGGTGTCGGCAGCAGCGTTGCTTGCCCGGTGGGAAGAACGCTTTCGACGGGCAGTTGTGGGGTGATGCCCAGGTCGAGGGCCTGTTGGTCGGGTTCGAGCCAGGCTCGAGCGCGTTCGAGGAGCATGCCGAGTTCGATGTCGGTGTGGGCGGACCCGATGTGTTTGACGATTTCCTGCCGGCCACCGCTGTAGCGGGCGATCTGCACGGCGGTGGCTCCGGACTTGGTGCGGACTCGCCTGATGAACGCCACTCGATGAGCGTAGACGGGCTCGGTTAGTGCGTGAACTCAGCCATTCAGAATCGAGAAGAGCCTGGTCACAGCCCTGCGATCAGGATTTGTGGTCTGGAGTGAGCCAAGTCAGGTCGAAGCGGACCTGAAAGTCGGCCCAGCCCAGCTCGTCCTTGATCTGCTTGTAGCTGTGTTCGATCCAGTGTCGGATGCCGTAGATCCGGCTGATCTCTTCCAGGTCCGTAGCCGGGTGCGGACTCGCGGCCGCGGAGGCCGGGCACATCTCGGCCTTACTGGCAACGGCAATGACGTCGCAAGGGACATATCGGGAGGACTTCGCGGCCGCACCTTCGGGCTAGGAACGTCTCCACCATGAGGAGCGATCCTCTCGAACAGGTATAAATCGAATCGCAGGAAACCTAGGCCATTTCTCGCCAACCACTGCTACGTTCCCCACAAACGCCTACTTCAACGTCCAGTCCACACAGGCTGCCTCTTCTCAGCAAATGCCGTCGAACCCTCGACAGCGTCCGCCGAGGTAAACACCGGACGCGTAATTTTCATTTGCCTAGCGAACGCTTCGTCGTCTGGCCAAGACCCAGACTTGACGATAACCTCCTTCGAGGCTGCGATGGCTAGCGGCCCATTCGCAGAAACTCGCCTTGCCAATGCCAACGCCCCCTCGAACGCCTCACCGGCGGCAGTAAGCGAGTTGACGAATCCCCATTGGTGTCCGTCTTCCGCACTGAAATTGTCGCCGGTAAGGGCGAGTTCAAGCGCCTTTTGGTATGGGATCCGCTTGGGAAGCCGCAGCAATCCGCCGCTGGCAGCGACGAGTCCTCGCTTGACTTCGGGAATACCGAACTGGGCTCCACTGGATGCGATCACCAGGTCGCTGGCGAGCACTAACTCCATTCCACCGGCAAGCGCGTAGCCTTCAACAGCAGCAATGAGTGGCTTCTGCGGTGGGGTTTCCGTGAACCCTAGTCCTCGTCCGGGCACCACGATCTTCTCGCCTGATGCGAAGGCCTTGAGGTCCATACCCGCACAGAAGTCTTTGCCTGTTCCTGTGAGAACTCCGACTGACAGGTCAGGGTCGGCATCGAGCTCGTCGACCGCAGCGGCCAGTCCGTAGCTCGCCGAGCGATTGATGGCATTTCGTGCCTCGGGTCGATTTATCGTGATCACCAGGATGTTGTTTCGGCGCTCGACGAGGACATCATCGGTCATGGAATTCCTTCAGCTATCTATGATTACAGCCGGTGCGGGACCGGTCACCGTGGAGCCATGCGGATAGCACCATCGAGCCGGATCGTGTCGCCATTGATCATGGGGTTCGTAACGATTGCCTCGACGAGTTGGGCATACTCGCTGGGGTCTCCCAGTCTGTTGGGATGCGGGACCTGCGCGCCCAGAGACTTCTGAGCTTCGTCGGGTAGGCCACCGAGCATTGGGGTCTTGAAGAGTCCTGGGGCGATTGTCACGACGCGGATCTGCAGGGACGCCAGATCGCGGGCGATCGGCAGCGTAGCACCGACCACACCGCCTTTCGATGCGGAATATGCGGCCTGTCCGATCTGTCCGTCGAATGCCGCCACGGAGGCGGTATTGATAATGACACCGCGTTCCTCGCCCACGGGCTCATTCTGCGACATCGAGTGAGCGGCAAGCCTGATGACATTGAATGTGCCAATGAGATTGACCTTGACGATCTTCTCGAAATAATCCAGCGGGAAGGGCCCGTTCTTACTCACGGTCTTGATCGCGTTGCCAATTCCCGCACAGTTGACGACGATCCGCAGCTGGCCATCGCGGTTGGCGAGCTTAACGGCCTCGGTAACGGAATCCTCGTCAGTGACGTTTGCTGCGGCAAATTCCACGGTTCCGCCAACTGCATCGAGCGCGTCCCTGTTGGCGGACGGGCGGTCGAGGGCAATCACTCGTGCGCCGGACTTGACCAGCGCTGTCACGGTTGCCAGTCCGAGACCAGATGCGCCTCCTGTCACGAGCGCTGATGTGCCTGATATCTCCATACTTGGCTCCTCCTATGGCAGCAGACGAATGGAACGAACCCTCACGGATTCGACTGATAGCGATTGACGTCAGTGTTCGATGCCGTGGCACGCTTGGAGCATTGCATCGAGGTCGGCGATCTTCACCCGGTCTGCTTGCCTCGTTGTTCCCAAAGCGATCTCGGCGGCGTCCAGGCGCAACCATGACTGCCAGTCGACAGGTCGCACGCACCGCCCATCCAGCAGCGTCGCCGGGTTGTCAAGTTCTGCGCGCCCCTGCATGAGGTGGGGAAGGTCGGCGAGGATCGTGGCTACTGTCTCTTCGGCATCGATTTTGTTGGTACCGATCACTCCGCTGGGCCCCCTCTTGATCCAGCCTGTGACATAGTTTCCCTGCAGCGGGGCCCCATCTTGTAGCACTCGGCCCTTATCGTTGGGAATGGTTCCGGTGCGGGTATCGAACGGCAGTCCCGGTACCGGATCGCCGGAATAGCCGATAGCACGGACGACCAGTCCCACGTCGAGAGTCTCGCGCTCCCCTGTTCCTACGATATTCCCAGTGCCGGAATATTCGTTCCGTTCGAGCACCAGCCCTTCAACCGCGGTATCACCCAGCAACTCCACGGGTGTGCGGAGAAATCGCAGGTGGATCCGCCGCGGCTTGCCCTCGCTGCACTCGCGATGTGCCCAGCTGCGCAGGATCTGGAGATTCTGCGACTGGCGACGGTCCGCCGATGCCGAGTGCTCCTCAGAGACGAGTAAGTCATCGTCGTGAACGAGGACATCTGCATTGGCAAGCTGTCCGATCTGGAGAAGCTCGGCCGGTGTGAATCGAACTTCGGCCGGACCTCGCCGAATGATCACATGGATGTCCGTAACTTTGCTTTCAGCAAGAGCTTCGAGCACGAAATCCGGTATATCCGTTGTTGCCATCTCTTCCGAACTCTTGGCCAGGACACGCGCAACGTCCAGAGCGACATTGCCGCCGCCTATGACCGCTACGCCCGGATGGGTCATTCGCGGAGTGAGTTCACGTTGGTCGATATGGCCGGAATACCATCCGACGAATTGCCCTGAGCCCATACTGCCGATCAGGTCTTCGCCTGGCACATCAAGTGTGCGGTCACGCGTACACCCTGTTGCGTGCACAACGGCATGATAGTGCCTTTGCATATCCTCAAGTCGAACATCTTGCCCTATATGAACGTTGCCGAAGAATCGCAAGTCATCGCCTGCAAAAGGCTTTTCCAGCAGCCTTGTCACGGACTTCATCTTTACATGGTCGGGAGCGACACCGTACCGGACGAGACCGAATGGGGTAGGCAATCTATCGAACACATCGACGCTTACGGGTGGGTCCGCGTCAAGCAGAGCTGCCGCAGCGTAGAGTCCCGACGGACCCGATCCTACGACGGCCACTCGCGGTCGCTGGATCACTGACTCCTGAGTGCTCACACGATCACTTCACACGCATCGGCAGGACCGAGACAATCGCCGCGTCGTGATTGATCTTACCGGCGGCGCGGCCACCATCACGAACGCTCGCCTCGACGAAGAAGGTTTCGTTGGCTGCGGTGTAGTCCGACAGTTCCTCAGGCACGAGGTCGATGTGGAAGACTGCCTCTTGCGGGCACGCCGGCTCGCATGCGCCGCAGTCGATGCACTCATCCGGATTGATATACAGCATCCTGCCGCCCTCGTAGATGCAGTCTGCAGGACACTGCTCCATGCAGGATTTGTCCATGATATCGACGCATCCCTCGGTGATTACATACGGCATGACTTCCTCCATGAAGATTGAGGTTCTGGGCAGTGTAGTTCTGTGTTACTTGCTGAGTGACGCACCGCCGCTGGCATCACACTGTCATCCACTTGCACTGGCGCTTGTCGTCCGGGCGCTTGGTTCAAAAGCGCACTAGAACGACGATCGACAGCGTTGTCGGTGTCGTGTCAATCTGGGTCGGCCCGCTCTCTCTGCGGCATCGAAACTGATTGCCGGTAAACGGCATACCGAACCCCCCCGTGAACCAACGTGCCTAGCGCCGAGATCGCGGTTCCGTTCAGGTGCCCCAGCTGGCTTGCTGGGTCCGCTCGAATTCTTCCTGCAGCAAAGATTGTCAGGTCTCCGTCTTCTCGTACGCCGGTGCCACGCTGCTCGAGCAGAAGCGAGGATCCATCATCGTCTTCTAGGACCGCCCGGATATCTACTGCTACTACGCCTTCGGCATCACGGCTTGCCCAGTCGGTAGCCGATCGCACAACCCCGCTACATCCAGCGCCCTCGAAACGGCCACCGCGCGACTGCACGATCATGGCGTTTCCTCCGTCTCCATCAGAGATCAGCTTCGGCGCATCCACTTCGAAGTTGATATCGAAGAGATGTTCGGCTCCCACCAACGATCGGGTAGCGGCGGCGCGAAACGACGGGGTGACAGCTTCCCCTTCGGCATGCTCCGCGCCGCCCAGAAGCGGGCGCCATGGAACGTCGATCATTCCCTGCAGGTCCATCGCGAACTTGGTCGCGTTGTCTGCCGAATCCGGATTCAACATCAGGCTGATCTTGTGGCACCCGGATCCAGGCAGGGCGGCAATAGCGTGCGGCACTCCAGGCGACGCATACACGAACGAGCCAGCAGCAGCACGGCGCCATACACCGTCGCAATAGAACCCGTAGGTGCCGTCGACGATGTACCAGGCCTCGGCATACTCGTGTACGTGCAATGGCGCACGGGTCCGGGGTTTTTCAAACATCTCTACGACCTGCAATCGGCCGGCCGTGTCTTCCAGGGTCGCACGGATGAACATCGGCCGGTCATCTGAAGTGAATGCTCGGTGCGCGTCGTCTCTCGACTGGACCGGACTACCGACTCGGCTCGCCATTACAGGTCATCCCACCCTGGCGTGCCATCTGCCTCACCGTAGGCGACGGTGACACGTTTGACCCGCGTGCATCCTTCAATCGCGCCCTCTGCCATCGCGTTTCCAACACCGCTTGCTTTGAACCCGCTGAACGGCAGTGTCGGCCCGTAGGCACGGGCCGTATTGACCCAGACGTTGCCGGCCTCGACAGCGTCACTGATCCGCAAACTCCGTGGAAGGTTCTCGGTCCAGAGCATCGTCGCGAGTCCGTGAACAGTGCCGTTCGCAATCTCGATCGCCTCCTTCTCGTCAGCGAACGTCAGTACCGACAGGACCGGACCGAAAACCTCTTCTTGCGCGATACGGAAGTTCGGTTCGACGCCAGTAAGGATTGTGGGAGCAACGTAGCAACCTGCCGATCCCACACCGTCAGGCCGACCACCACCGGTCGCAATGGTCGCACCCTCGTTCCTCGCGATATCGATGTAGTCGAGGACTCGTTCGTACTGACGACGGAAGGCGAGGGGTCCGATGTGGTTGGCCTCATCGAACGGGTTTCCCACACGCACTTTCTCTGCCATGGCCGTAAGGCGTCCGACGAACTCCTCAGCGATATTCTCCTGCACGAGCAGGCGGCTTCCCGAGCAGCAGATTTGACCGGTGTTGGCAAATATCCCCCAGAGGGAGCCTCTCAACGCGCGTTCCATGTCTGCATCGTCGAACACGATGTTCGGAGACTTGCCACCTAGCTCGAGAGTGATCTTCTTGAACGTATCCGCAGCGGCATGGGCGATCTTCTGGCCAGTCTCGATCCCTCCGGTGAATCGGATACCACCGATACCCGGGTGGGACGCCAGCGCATGGCCGGCCTTTCCGCCACCGACAATCAGGTTGACGAGGCCGACCGGCATGCCGGCCTGCACTGTCATCTCCGCGATGATTCTCGACGACAGCGGTGACCACTCTGACGGTTTCACGATGACGCCGTTGCCGCAGGCCACTGCCGATGCGATTCGATGAACAGTACTCACCGCTGGTGCATTCCACGGGGTGATCGCCGCGACAACACCGAGAGCCTCGCGCTTGGTATAGGTCAGTTCTGTGGATGTGGTGGGGATCTGCTGACCAAGGATCTTGTCGACCGATCCCGCCCAGTACCGCGCGATGCGACCGAGCTGCGCTCCCTCGCCACGTGCTTCGCGGATCGCCTTGCCAGTATTGGTTGTATCGAGCGCCGCGAGTTCTTCTGCCCGCTCGTCGAGTAGCTGAGAGAACTTCCACAACGCATTTGCCCGGGCGGCGACCGAGAAGCTCTGCCACTCGCGTTGAGCGGCACCGGCAGCGGCGACGGCATCGTTCACGTCGTTCTCGTCCGCGAGTACGACTTCTGCGAGCTCTTCGTCCGTCGCTGGATTGGCGATTGTCATCGTCGATCGATTGGCGGTGGATCCGCTCCCGCCACCGATGTACGAGCTCGTTTGATTCAGCATCCTGGTCTGGCTCCTTTTGAAAACATTCCGCCGACTGCATATTTCCGAGAACCTATGGTCACTACACTTTAAAAGTGTGACCTCACGCACCTTTCTTGTCAATAGTCGTCGGGATCTCACATGCAGTCGATCGCGTTCGGGGGCTCCCGCACGGTGATCCACACGCGAACTCACGCCCTCGACCGCCTACGCACGGTTCAGCCGCATTCGGGTGATGCCGTTTGCAGCCGTGCACGTGCGGCCACATTGCACTCCCCTGTGGATCGCGGGTGAGACGTTAGTGGTGCCGGGTCCCATCTCACCGCCGGAGCTACTGCGTATCAGGTCGGATGTGTTTCCGCTGCACTGCGACGGGGCGCCAAGATCGTCACGCCCTGGGCGGCAGATGCCACCAGTGAGCCGTCTGCACCGACGATTCGAGCGGTGACAGTAGCGCGCTGGCCAGCCCGCACCTCCCGGGCCACCTCGAGCAAGTGCCATTGGTCGAAGTGCGGACTGCGATGAAACCACACCGAGTGGTCCGTGGTGACTGCACGAGAGGTCCTGCGCTCATCGGCGTCCATCGCCGCCAGGACAAGTCCGAGGTCCGAGGTGAAGGCAGCTGTGGCCCAGCCTTCTTCGTGATCATCGAGGCGGTGGGTCGCCGAACGAACCCACACGGGATGGTATTTCCTGCTGTTGCCGTCAGAGTCCTGCGGTACCCGGAGGTCAAGGTCGCTATAGTTCCACTTCGTGTGAAATATCGAGCGCTTCTCTAGCGAGTCGGAAGGTCCGAACGGCGGAGGTTCTACACACGGATGTGGTGGGGCTTCTTCTGCTGCCCCGAAGATCACGGTCACTTCGGCGACCGTCTTGTCGTCCTGGGTGATGCCGATTCTTCGGTGGCAGGAGCGCCCCCCGTCACGCAGCGAGCTCACCGAGAGGGTAACGGGCACGCCCTCTCGTCCTGGCGACAGGAAGTAGGCGTGCAGGACATGAGGGACCCACCCGTCGGGAACAGTTCGCAGGCCTGCTATCAGCCCCTGCGCGGAGAGTTGCCCACCGAATAGCCCACCCATACCGATTCGTCTGGTGTCGCTGACGAACACTCCATCCGAAATGGGGCGTACTGCGTAGAAGGTATCCGCGCCCGAGGGGATGGTGGTCATGTGTGCGCCGGGAGTTGTAACTGCTGCGCTACCCGATCCCGATGCCATGCGGCGTCTCCCCAAGACCGCGACAGAGCCCATGAACGCTTGAGAAATAGCTGCAGATCGTATTCCTGTGTGTATCCGATCGCACCGTGACACTGCAATGCTTTGCGGCTGATGAGGGACACGGCGTCTGATGCCATGACCTTTGCCATCGAGACATCGCGGGTACGATTGACGTCATCGGTAGCCAGCGACCATGCTGCCCTGGTAACTGCCGGGCGGGCAAAGGTGAGCTGAAGAGCGGCATCGGCCAGATGATGTTTGATCGCCTGGAAGCTCCCGATCGGCACGCCGAATTGTTGTCGGCTCTTCACATACGCGACCGTGTCGTCGATCATTCGCTGTCCGAGCCCTAGCAGGAAAGCGGACGTTCCCCATGCTCCCCGATCGAAGGCCAGGCCGGTATCGGCCTCGATGAAGCTACCGGCGCCTGAGACTCGAGACGCTCCACGGGCCGGGTCGACGGTGACCACGGGGGTGACGACGCAATCCTCGGTGGGTACGAGTTCGAAGCCCCCGTGCCGTCGCAGAAGAACGAAATCCGAATCTGCCATTCGGGGCACGAGTGGTCCGCCGAGGTCTGTCGTGACCATCGACTCTGAGGGTAGCCGATCACCGATCAGAGGCATTGCCACAACGGCGGTTTCCACGATCGGGTGAGGAAGCCCGAAGTACCCGGCCTCCTCGAGAAGCAGCACCAGCGATCTTTCGTCCAGCCCGAGTCCACCCTGATGCTCGGGCACGAGCACGGACAGTGCCCCGAGGTCGGCAAGCGCCGACCATACTGGTCGTTGAAGGGGACCGACAGACGCTTCTCGCAGGGTCGACGGTTCACACTTCTTGCTGAGCAGTACGCGAACTGCGTCCCGGAAGTCGAGCTGTTCTTGGTCGAAACCCCACCTCATGAACCACTCCTCGGAAGGCCGAGGAGACGCTCGGCGGCAATATTGCGTTGGATTTCGTTGGTGCCGGCATAGATGGGGCCGCTCAGCGAGAACTGCCAACCCCGGGACCAGGCGTGATCGATCTCGGCCTCGGGGCCGAGGACGTCGAGTGCGAGCTCGTGAAGTTCGATGTCGAGTTCCGACCACCACAACTTGACGAGACTGGTTTCGGCTCCCGGCTGCACGCCATCGATACTCGCGCTCGCTGTCTGCAGGGTCTGAAGCCGGTACGCTTCCGCCTTCATCCACGCGTCTGCGAGACGCGGAGCGAGGTGCGGGGATCGGACGGCCCCGTCATTGTTGCGCCAGAGCTCGAGCAAGTTGTCTGCTGTTGAGATGAACCGGCCGGGCGAGCGGAGGGTGAGGCCTCGTTCCGACGTCGTTGACGACATCGCAACCATCCAACCAGCATTGACCTCGCCGAGTACTGGGGACCCATATGCCAGCTCGTCGGGAAGAAAGGCGGAGTCGAAGAACACCTCCGCGAATCCTTCGTCCCCGTCGAGTCGGTTGAATCCGCGTACGCTGATCCCGGGGGTGTCGAGCGGCACGAGAAGGTATGTGAGACCTTTGTGCCGATTCTGTCCGCCGTCGCTGCGGAACAAGCCGAACAGGTGTGTGCAGAAAGACCCGCGGGTCGTCCAGGTTTTCTGTCCGTCGAGAATCCATCCACCGTCGACCTTCGTCGCCTTGCTTTTGACGTTTGCCAAATCGGATCCGGCGTTGGGCTCGGACCAGCCTTGGCACCAGACGTCGGCAGTAGATGTCATCCGGGGAAGGATGTACTGCTTCTGTTGCGCAGTACCGTACTCGAGAAGTGCTGGGGCGAGGATGGCAATCCCATTCTGCGTGATCCGTGGTGGCCCGCCGGCGCGATAGTATTCTTCTTCGAAGATCAGCCATTCCCACAGTGTCGAGTCCCGACCACCAAACTCGCGAGGCCAACTGATTGCGGACCATCCGGCCTCGGACAGTGTCCTCTCCCAGTCAAGGTGCTGGGTGAACCCTTCACGAGTGTCGCCCGAGAGGATGGGTCCCTCGTGCCTGTCGTGCCAAGACCGGAGGTTATCCGTCAGCCACGTTCGCACTTCGAGCCGGAACGCATCGTCAGTGTCGCTCCATGTCAAGTCCATCATGATAATTCGTCCTTCCGGTCAACGAGACAAGAGAACGCTGGACCCATGCCCAAACAGGCCCTGGTTCACGGTGATTCCTGCGGACGCATTCTCGACCTGACGCCCGGTCGCTCGGCCGCGGAGTTGCCAGGTGATCTCGCAGACCTGTGCGATCGCCTGGGCCGGGACGGCTTCGCCGAAGGAGGCCAACCCCCCGGAGGGGTTGACCGGAATCTTGCCGCCGATGGTCGTCTCTCCGTCGCGGAGCAGTTTTTGTGCCTCGCCTTTTCCGCACAGGCCGAGGTGTTCGTACCAATCCAGCTCGAAGGCTGTGGACAAGTCGTACACTTCTGCGAGGCTCATGTCTTCAGGTCCCATTCCGGCCTCCTCGTAGGCGGCCGTCGCGATAAAATCGCGGAAACCTTCCGCCGGCGGAAGAACGGCGGCGGAGTCAGCCGAGATTTGCGGCAATTCGAGCATGGTGTTGGGAAATTTCGGTGTCACCGTGGATATCGCGCGAATCTGGACGGGTGAGTCTGCACCCAAGTGACGTCGTGCGAAATCCATAGACGTCAATACGATCGCGGCGCCGCCATCGGACGTCGAGCAAATATCGAGCAACCGTAGTGGATCCGCGACCATGGGAGAGGCGAGCACATCCTCTTCGGTAACCAGTTTCCGGTAGCGTGCATTCGGATTGTTCAACCCATGCCGTGCATTCTTCACTTTCACCTGGGCGAAGTCCTGGAGAGTGGCTCCGTAGAGCTCCATCCGGCGTCGCGCGTACAGGGCGAAATAGGATGGGTTCGTGGCTCCGAACAGTCGAAATCGCAGCCAGTCGGGATCGTCCCATCGCTCCCCCGAAACGGGAGACAGGAAGCCTTTCGGTGTCGTGTCTGCTCCGACGACCAGAGCGACATCGCACAGGCCTGCCAGAATTCGGGTTCGAGCTGTTTCGAGGGCTGTCGCTCCTGTCGCGCATGCAGAGTAAGAGGAGACGACACGCGCACCGTTCCACCCCAAGGCCTGAGCGAAGGTCGAGGCCGCGATATAGCCTGGATATCCGGATCGCACTGTCTCGCCGCCAGCGACGAACTGCACATCCTCCCAGGCAACCCCAGCATCTTTGAGTGCTTCCACGGCGGCATGCACCCCGTACTCCCGAAAGGGTCTGCCCCACTTTCCCCATGGATGCATACCGACGCCGAGGACAGCTACCGGATCCGGACTCATTACTTGCCCACCTTCGTCGGCTTCCACCTATAGATGAGATGCTCTACTTCGTCTATCTCGTACAACGGCTCCACCACGAGTTCCACCTCAGTGCCCAACGCCAAATCCTGGACCCCGTATCCTGCCGCAACCTGCGCCAGGACGATCATCTGCTCTGCTTCCAGTTTCACCGCAGCAAGAGCGAACGGCTCGTACGTGCCATCGGTGAACAGATACGGCGGGGGCGGTTGATATTGCGCATCCGTATAACTCCATACCGTCCCGGTCGGCGACAGCTCGATCTCCGTGAACTCACGGCCACTGCACGCCGGATTAGCGCAGAACTGCTCTGTCGGCGGAAACGTAATATTATTGCATTCAACGCATTTGGTTCCGCACAGTCGCGGTGACGGACCTGTGGTGAACCAGCCTTCGATGGCTGGCACCCGAGATCTGCTCTCAGTATTCATAGGTCACTTTCCCTGAAAAATTGGCTCTTGCCTCGAAGCTGAAGAACGGACGCCTTCGCGGAAGTCGTCGGTTGCCATCAGCCGCGTCTGCTCACCGACCTCACGTTCGATCACGTGCCGAAGTCGTTGAATCCGGCCCCCTCGAACGAGGTTGCGGATAGCACGTACTGCAAGTGGCGCGTTGACGGCGATGGCGCGAGCTCGGTCGATCGCAGCGTCTTCAAGTTCGTCTTCAGGCACCAGTTGATCAAGCAACCCGATCGAATGAGCTTCCTCGCCGGAGATCTTTCGCGCTGTTATCAACAATTCCAATGCGCGCTGTTCACCGACGACTTCCTTCAATGTTTCAGTGATCGCGAATCCCTGGTTCATTCCGAGACGGGCGAAGTTGAGGGAGAGCCGTGTCGATGCCGTGCCCACCCTCAGATCCGCGGCGAGCGCCAGACCGACACCGCCACCGACTGCGGCCCCTTGGACAGCAGCGACGATCGGGATCTCCGACTCGAACAGATCGAGCGCCCAATCGTAGATGCCGAGGGGCCTCGAGGAACGCTCACGCTTCTTCCCGAAATTGGCGCCAGCACAGAAGTTCTTGCCCTCAGATGAAAGAACCACTGCTCGTGTGGTCCCGTCCTCCCCGAGCTTCTGCATCGTGATCGCCAACATCGCGATCAGCGGCTCGTCGAAGAAGTTGTTCGGCGGGCGGCAGATTCGAGCTCGAACTACGCCACCTCCTAGATCGTCCAGTTGCAGGGTGGGGTCGAAATTCTCGTTTTCCTCGAATGCGATCATTTCTTCGCGCTTCCAGCAGAACCAATTCTCCGATCCCGCGGAATGGCGGGTTTGCCGCTTCGGAGATCGTCCATAAGCGCGCCGAGCTGCGGATCCCGGAAAGACTGTCCTTCGAGTTCCACAGAAAGATCGAACGCGGCCATCGCCACCGTGTAATGCTGGTTCAACGAACGCTTCGTGCCTCGAATGGCTGCCTGCGGCCCCTGGGCGAGGCGTTCCGCTATCTCGAGTGCACGTGTGAGGCACTGTCCATCTTCTACTACCTCAGTGACCAGGCCAATTCTTTCGGCTTCGTCTGCAGTGATCCAATCACCCGTCAGCAAATACCGTTTTGCCCGGGTCATGCCCACCGCAAGAGGCCAAATCAATGCACCCCCATCACCCGCAACCAGCCCGGCCCGAATGTGACCATCGCCGAAACGCGCGCTCCTGTCGGCCACAATGAAATCTGCGAACAGACCGAAGGCGGCACCAACGCCTGCTGCCAGACCGTTCATGGCCGTCACGACGGGTTTGTCGAGGCCGATGTGTGCTTCGACGAGGGCACGTGAGTTATCGTGCATCACCTTGAACGCGTCCTCGTCGGTCCGGAAGAGATCGATTGCATCAGGCCCACCCCCGGCGCAGAAGACGTCACCCGTGCCTGTCAGAACCGCCACGTGAATATCGTCGTCGGCCCCGACCTCCTCGAGGAATCGACTCAGTTCACCGGACTCGCCGGGCCGGACCGCGTTCTTTCGCTCAGGGTGGTCGATCGTAGCCACCGCGATGTTTCGTGTGATCGAGATGCTGAGGAACTGGTAGGTCTGCGGATCAAGCCTCATCAGCTGCCACCGCCATCTCAGAACGCGTCGTCGAGACTGTGATACCTGCCTGCACCAGCTCCTGAATCCGCTGCGCGTCGTAACCCAGGAGCTGGCTCAACACGTCGCCGGTGTCCGCACCGAGCGCGGGAGCTGCCGTGGCGACGGGAGGAGCGCCGTCGAGTCGAATCGCACAGCCCGGAACTGTGACCTCACCGAGGACCCGATGCCGCACTGTCTGGATCATCCCGTTCTGAATGAGATGCTCATCGTTGCTCACCTCGCCCACCGTCTGCACGGGGGCGCTCGGAACGTCCTGTTCGCGGAGAATTTCGGCGATCTCGGCTCTGGTGCGAGTTGACGTGAAGGTTTCGACGAGCTCATCGACGGCATCCATATTCTGGGCGCGGGCGTGTGGCGTACCGAACCGAGGGTCGTCGAGCAGATCTTCTCTCGCCATGCAGGTAAGAAGCCGGCGCCAATGCCGGTTCGAGACACAGAAAATCGCGAGGTAGCCGTCTTTCGCCGTGTACACGTTATAAGGTGCAACGCTCAGTCCGGAGTGCCGGTTCCCTACGCGTTCGGGTGCGTTCTTTCCGCTCTCGTACGCAGCCATAGGAGACGCGAGGG
The DNA here is from genome assembly GCF_055380405.1 of Rhodococcus sp. JCM 9793. Taxonomy (NCBI): domain Bacteria; kingdom Bacillati; phylum Actinomycetota; class Actinomycetes; order Mycobacteriales; family Nocardiaceae; genus Rhodococcus; species Rhodococcus sp. JCM 9793. The sequence goes on along the minus strand of NZ_AP043719.1, from coordinate 144,164 downwards.
TCGGAACAATCGTGTCGTACATGGCAGCTTGCACAAGCTGGCCATGCCCGTCACGTTCACGTTGGTAGAGGGCGGAGACCGCGGCAGCAAACAGATGGATTCCTGCCATGAAGTCCACGAAGGCCGGACCAGTCTTGACGGGTTTGCCATCTGGGAATCCGGTGGTCGATATTACTCCGGCGATCGCCTGGACCGTCAAGTCCATCGCTGACAGCCCGGAGAGTACGCCTTCGGACCCGTAGCCAGTGCCTCGAGCGTAGATGAGCCTCGGGTTCCGTTTCATCAGTTCGTCGGCACCTAGGCCGAGCCGCTCCATGACGCCGAGCGAGAAGTTCTCGATGAGGACGTCGGCCCGATCAATGAGGTCGAGAAAGATCTGCCGACCGTCGGATGTCTTCAGATCGATCGGAAGACTGCGCTTCGAGGAGTTCAGCATCATGAACTCACGCGATTCCACCTCTGGGTCTTCTCGGTAGCGGAGAAGTTCGCCACGGGGTGACTCGACCTTGATGACGTCCGCACCGAGGTGGGCGAACATGAGCCCACAGTATGGGCCGTTGTAGATCTGGCCGAGCTCGACGACAAGGAGGTCAGCGAAAGGGCGGGGCGCCTGTTCGCTATCCAGGGAACTATCGTGACTTTGCATGTGAGTCCTCCACGATCTCGTAATCCGCATTGTCCAGCCTGTGCTTTTCGACTTTGCCCGCAGCATTTCGGGGAAGTTCAGAAGCCAGCTTCCAGCGGCGCGGCACTTTGAATGACGCCAGTTCCGTTCGGGCAAACTCGGTGAGCTGAGACCAATCGATGCTCCGTCCAGGCGCGGGAACGATCACGCCGAGTACCTGTTCGCCGAATTCATCGTCCGGGCTGCCGATTACCGCTGCATCGTCCACATCGGGATGGCTGGTGAGGACCTCTTCCACTTCACGCGGATGCACATTCTCCCCACCGCGAATGATCAAGTCCTTGAGTCGCCCGACAATGGAGCAGTGCCCACCGGCAGTCATGGTGGCAAGATCTCCGGTACACAACCACCCGTCCGCGTCCAACACTGCGCGGGTGGCCACTGGGTGTCCGAGATACCCGGACATCACGTTGGTTCCGCGCACGCAGAGTTCGCCTACAGCACCGATCGCAGTGGTTTTCCGAGATTCGATGTCCACCACCTTCACTTCGAGGCCGTCAACGGGTTGTCCTACCGTTCGAGCTCTCGTCAGTGGATCATCGGAAACTCGTGTGCGAGTGATGGTCGGACATTCTGATTGACCATACGAGACACTGATGCGAATGCCCAGTGCCTCGTATTCCTCGATCAAGTGCGCAGGAACAGTGGTAGCGCCTGTATTGATGACCCGGAGTCTCGAGGACAGTTCGGGTTGTTCATGAAGGCGCGAGAGTAGGCCACGCAGCACTGTCGGCACGCCGGCCGCAATCGTGGCCTCGGAATTCGCGATGAGGTCGATCATGTCGTCGGCGCTATATGCAGGTAGTAGCGCGAGAGTCGCACCGGCGGCCAGGCAGACACCGATCGCGCCCACAGTGCCGCCGACATGGAAGAGAGGAAACGGGTTCGCATACACATCGTCTGCATGAATGCCTAGTGCGCGACCAGAGCGTATCGATGCGTCGGTCAATGCGTGGTGTGTCAACAGCACGCCTTTAGCCGGGCCGGTTGTGCCGGAGGTGTACTGAACCAAGGCGATATCACTGGGTTTGAGTACCGGAAGGTCTCGCTGCGGGCTTCCGGAAGTGAAGGAATCCCAGTCTTGCAGGTCGACTATCTGACGCAGGGAGTACACGTCGCGTTTCAACCGGTCGGCGATCTGGGCGATGTCATTTCCGCGATGCTCCGCGACGACGAACATGGCCGAGCAATTTGCGTCAACGACGATTCGCTTCATTTCATGCTCACGAAGCGAGGGATTCAGCGGAACTACTTGGTTCCCTGCGAGAGCGGCACTGAGGTACAGCACCACCCACTCGAGGACGTTCGGCGCGCATATCGCGATGCGCTCCCCCACCCCTACGCGTGACCTGAGCGCGTATGCACCCGCGGTTGCCTTCTCGTAGAGACTGGCGTAAGTCCAGGTAGCGAGATCCGCAGGGGTGCGTGCCGAGAAGCCGATCAGCGCGAGAGCTTCCGGGCTCTTGTCAGCCCAAGTCCGAAGTTGGTCACCGATAGTGGTCGATGTCTCGGGTTGCCCGTGAACGAGCCAGTGCGATTCGGTTAGCGTCGTCATGCCGTCTTCTGCCCGCCCTCTTGAGATTCGTGGCAGGAACGCACCTTCCGAAGTCGTGCCTTCGTCGTCCTCATCACCGTCGAGTCGACTCGTGCGAGACGTTGAGCCTGCGCAATTGCAGCTGCCTCGAGTTCCGATGGTTCAACGACGGCGTCCAAGAAACCCAGATGTACGGCCCTTTCCGGATCGGACAGTTCCGAGCCGAGGATTGCCTTCTCGAGCGCTCCGGACGCCAGACGTCGAGCTGCCAGTTCGATGGTCAGCTCCGACAGGGGCAGCCCATTTGCGAGCTCATTGAAGCCGATTCGGAAGGGACCACGACTTCCGATTCGGAAGTCGCATGCCAGCGTCAAGGCCGCCCCGGCTGCAAGCGCGTGCCCGCTCACACCAACAACCACAGGCAGATCCGTGGCGATCAGTCGCCGCAGAAAGATGCGGCCTGCTTTACCGAGTTCACGCGATTGGTCGATCCCGGACGCGAGTTCATCCAAGTCATATCCGGCACAGAAGAAGCCCTGCCGCCCCAGAATACATATGGCTTTCGCTTCGTTCGCCTTGTCGAGCTCTTGGTTCAACTGTTCGATTGTGCTTGTACTCAAGACGTTGGCCTTGCCATCGTCGAATCGAATGATAAGTGTTGACCCTACCCACTGTGAACTGACCGATGCTGATATCGAATCTCGTACATCCGTTGTCACGGCTGCTCCTGTCCAGAATTCATGTATTTGTACATGGCCAAGCCAGTTGCCATCGATGCCCCACCGTCGACGGGAATCGCCGTCGCAGTGATCCATCGCGCAGCATCGGAGCCGAGGAACGCTACCGCGTTCGCGACATCCCAGGCAGTTCCTTCTGTGCCCAGCATGCTTCCTCTCAACCGGATCAGTTCCGCTTCATCAGTGGACGGAGCGCCCATGGGGGTGGAAACGTGCCCGGGGAGGACTGTGTTGACGCGGATACCATCACGGCCATGCGCATACGCCATCGATGTCCCCAGTGAGAGCATTCCCCCCTTGGAGGCCGCGTAGCCGGTGCTGCCGAAACCGCGGATTGCGCCGATCGAGGAGATATTGACGATCGAACCTCCGCCGTTGGCGACCATGGCGGGAATTGCATACTTGCACATCAGCAAAACACTGGTGAGATTGATGTCCATCACCGATCGCCAAGTGTCGAGGGATGTATCGACCACGGTCCCTGGCGTTCCTACGATTCCCACATTGTTGACGAGGACCGTCAGAGCGCCGAACTTATCGACGACGGACTCGACGGCACGTGCGCAGTCCACTTGGCTACGGACATCGGCGACAATGGGAATGAGGTTCGCAGCGCTGTCTCCCGCCCACGCCATAGTCCTGTCGATCGCGTGTGGGTCGATGTCTATCGCGGCGACTTTCGCACCTGCACTCGCTAGGTTCAGCGCACACGCCGCACCGACGCCCACTTTCGGGAAGGTCACGTCCGACCGAGAGCCGGCGCCCGTGACAATAGCGACGTGGCCATCCAGTCTCAGCGTTCCTGTCGGCGTCCAACGTTCCTCGGGCACGCGGTTGGTCACTCGAGGACCGGAATTTGCATTCACTGCGTTACCGGTCGTACGAGAATCAAGTTCCGATCAAGATGAGAGGCCAGAACCGTGCCCTCGGTCAACGGTGAACCGGCAATTTCATCGGTCGGTATATCGTTACCCCACCAATCGCGAACGGTGCTCTCAGGCCCGATCGAAAGGGTGACATTTTCTCCGCCATCGGTCTGGATCGTCAGAGAATCGACTGAGTGATCGCAGACCTGCCCAAGCACGATACGGTCGCGATTGGACCTAGTCTGGAACCGCATGTCGACAGAGAAACGGAAGCTATCTGCTGAGGAATTTGGTAGACCTGTATGGGGGAGGCGGCGATCGAAGATCAAGATGTCTCCCGGCTCGAACTGGACGGTCCGTTGAGCATCGTTCGGGATATCCTCAGCGTCGATCAAGTATCGCGGCGGCGGATAGGATTCGTGCAGGTAACCGCCCTGGTGAAGGCCCTCCGCAACCGCCAGCCCGCCGATTTCTTCCGTCATCGTCGTCAAGGGAATCCATGCGGTGTACAGGTCCAGGCCACGGTTGTAGAAGCCGTCCTGATGCCAGACCAGCGGTTCATTTCCCGGCGGCCGCGTACGATATTCCGTGATCGGCAAGAAGTCGACTTCCTCGCCGGCAACGGCACGGAACAGGTCCTGGTGTACAGGGTGCTCGATGATGCGCGTGGCAAGCCCCAGCCGATTGTATTCGGCTTCGAGTTCCCTGGGGGAGCGAATCGCAGAGCGCTCTGTGGTCTTTCCGGTGAATCGTGGATCGCCGTTGTCGGTAAGGCGCGCGAATCCGTATTCGACCAGCAATCGATCCATCTCTCGACGGATGCCCGTGATGACATCGATGTCGAGAACTCCCTCGAGATAGACGTAGCCGTCCCGAGAAAACTGCTTCCTCAGCGCTTCGGGATCGCCGATCAGTCCGGTAGCAGAATGCATCTTTTGCATAAGGGAATCCTTCATTGGTTGGGCAGGGTCGAGTCGTACAGTCCTCCCGCTAGGTGGATCCGCTACGCGCTCTCAGCGCCGTGCATATCCGATCGGGTGACATGTCAGTACTTCGGACTTAGCTACTTCCAGTTCAGACGCAACACTTCGGGGGAACGCGCAACACCCGAATACTTCAGCTCCGTCGTGGGATCGAGTTCGTAGTCCGGAATTCTTCGATGGAACTCTTCGAGCGCCATCCGCAGCTCCATTCGTGCAAGGTGCGACCCTAGGCACCGATGCCAGCCGCTCGCGTACGATATGTGGGGATTGGGACGCCTTGTCAGATTGACTTCGAGCGGATCGGCGAATGCGTCGGGATCGAGATTTGCGGCAGACCAGGATACATACATCAGGGTGTCGGCAGGGATCGTCTCACCCGATGGGAGCGGCAGATCTACATCTGCCTTTCGCTGCGCGTACTGAACCGGGGTCTCGAACCTCATCAGCTCCTCGACCGCAGCCGGCCACAAGGACGGGTCCTCGATCAATTGGCGGCGATGCTCCGGGTTACGAGCGAGGTAGGACAGAATGCACCCCAACGATGCGGTTACCGTGTCCAGTCCTGCCATCATGAGCAAATACATCACGTCCAGGAACTCTTCGCGAGTTATCCGGCCGTTGTCCCCCGAGGCCAGAATCCATCCGATCAGGTCCTCGCCGAGCGAGTATTGCGACGTACGGTCCAGATAGATTTTGTCGAAGTACGCGTAGAGCCGATCCGCGGCTGCGCTCATCTGCTCAAGGATGACGTCCCGCGGGAGCGAGCGATCCGGCCGCAGTTGTGCCCTGACGAAGGCATGGAACTCGGGAAGATCGTCTTGCGGTAGACCCATGATGGACAGGAAGATCGCGGACGGCAGTGGTACACACCACTCCTCGATGACGTCGGCCGAGCCGGTGTCGAAGAATGTGTCGAGCAGATCGTTGGCCACTTTCCGGATCTGCGGCTCGAGGGGGGCGAGCTTTCCCGGAGAGAACAGCGGATTGAGGATTTTTCGCCACCGCGCATGTTCAGGACCATCGAGATCAAGAGGAATGAGCGGGCGTGTGTAAGCCCCGATTCCTCCGCCACTGTGCCCATTGCCGCGTGTCGCGGGGTTCTTGTTGACCGACTGGATATCCGCCATCCGAAGCAGTGTGACACTGCCGTCGGGGTTCTTCTGGACAGGGCAACGGGCCGACAACTCTGCGTAAGTGGGCTGCGGCGTTGGGGTGGTCAGGGCGTCGAGCACCTTCTGATCGCGAAACGCGTGGTCTCCAACATGCACGGGAATCCGTCCTTTTCACATCATGAATCACGCATGATCAACTCCTGGCATCAGCGTGCCAGCGGATCAAAGACATACATCAAAGGCATACATGGGTGGCCCTCTTATGGGCCGGGCCTAACTACTGCGTTCGAGAAGTAGTACCGCCTGCTCGGGGCAGCCTCCAGCCGCCTCTCGTGCAGTCTCGAGCAGTGCGTCTGGCACCGTCGGTTCGATCACGACGCCTCGTCCCTCGTCATCGCAGTCGAACAGCTCCTGCGCCTGCATGAAGCAAACACCGTGACCGGCACAACTCTTGTAGTCAATTTCGAGATCCACGTCACTCTCCTCACGTTGTGCTTAAAGCATGCTGTCACACATCTATTTCTGTCAAGGTCCCGTGAAAATTCGCTCCTGCTAAACCTTCGACGCCTCGTGGTTATGGACGCCCCCCGAACAACCAGGGTCCGGCTCGTACGGGTCGGCGCGCCGCTCTGCTAAGGGGGCCGATTCCTCGCCCTACCGAGGCATCGAAAGCTCCGCCCCTTCCGTTCCACCAGCGCATCCTGGCCCCCGGCATGGATTGGGAACTAGCTCCTTGCCTAACTAGATGTATTACGGCACACTTTGTACTAGAAACGTGACGGCTGACGGACTTGGACGATGTCAGATGCGTTGTCGAGCTGCCCCGCCGGCGCCGTCACTTTTTCCGATTGGACGCCGCCCGGCTCGCCCGGTCAGGCACCACGCAACGAGTGGCTAGCGCGGTGACCGAGCCGGACGCTTTTCAGGTCAGAGGTTGAGTAGCAGGGTCTGCGTCGTCCCCTTTCAAGATGCGTGGAGGATCCAAGGTGTTGACCAAAGCACGACTCGGGTTTGCGGCCGCAGGCATGGCATTGTGCCTCGGCATGAGCGGGTGTGGTGGAACGTCGAGCTCGACCACAGGCGCCGGGGAGGGAGGCCCTGCGGCGTCCGAAGCCGACCGCACCGCCCACCTACGGTTTGCCTATTCATTGCCGGTCCCTGCATTGGATCCGCACAAGCTGACCTCGCCATCCGCGTCGTATGTGTATGTGTCTCCCGTGTACGACCGGTTGACGCAGATCGTGATGGCAGACGGCACTCACGAGCTCGCGCCGATGGTGGCCACCGAGTGGACCTTCGCCCCCGACGGAATGTCTGCGACATTCACCCTGCGCGAGGGCGTGACTTTCTCCGACGGTGCCGTCCTGGACTCGGTCGCAGTCAAAGCAAACCTCGATCACGCCAAGAACACACCCGGATCCACTGCTGCACCAGCATTCTCGATGATCGACTCGGTCGAGGCCCTCGATCCCACGCACGTGAAAATCCACACCAACCGGCCGGCGGCGGACCTGCCGTACGCCCTGTCCGCGTCCGAGGGATCGCTGATCAGCCCAAACGCTCTCGACAACCCGGACCTGGATCGCAACCCTGTCGGTTCCGGGCCGTACATCGCCACCGACGTCAGACTCGGTGACTCGGTGACATACGAACGCCGCGAAGGGTACTGGGACGAATCAGCACAGATGGCGAAAACCATCACCATCACCGGGCTCCCCGATGACAACGCAAGAATGAACGCCCTGCGCTCCGGCCAGGTCGACATGGCCTACACCCAGCTATCCCAGTTCGGTGAAGCGGAAAGACTGGGCAGTCGTTTCCAGCAGTCTTCATACACACCGTCACCTCCACTCACTCTGTACTTGAATGTCGATCACCCGAACCTGAGCGATCCGCGGGTACGCCAAGCCCTGAACTACGCGATCGACCGCGAGGGAATCAACCAATCCCTCACCGGGGGGCAATGTCAGCCGAACAACCAACCGCTCGCACCGGGCAAAGACGGGTACCTGGAGAACCCGCCTGTCGCCTACAACTACGACCCCGACAAAGCCAGGGCCCTCCTGGCCGAGGCCGGTGCTAACGACCTGACGATCGACCTGTTCGTCGGAGCCTCGATGTCGCCGCAGCGGCAGATGGCCGCCGCCATCCAGTCACAACTGCAAGCTGTCGGGGTCACTGTCAACCTCAACGCGGTCGACTACACCGACGGCGCCGCGCGGTACGCCTCCGGAGCCGTCGATTCTTGGCTCACCGTCCGCCTTCCCAGTGCCGATGTCGCGCAGACCTTGGCGAACAACTTCACCAATCCGCGGCAGTTCCCGGGCACCATACCTCCGGAGTTCATTGCTGCACTGCAGCCGGCATTCAATCCTAACGCGGCGGAGGCCGAGCGGGCAGCAGCGTTGGGGGCCGCGTCCGCGATCGTCAATGAACAAGCACTCGACGTGTTCATCTGCGCTTACCCCGCTAGCTACGCCGCTTCCGACAAGGTAATCGGGCTCAACAACATGGGCACCTCGAACTTCATCGCAGTGCCTGACCTGCGGTACGTGGGACTGACCCACTGACGATTGCCCTGCCCCGTATCGAGCTCGTCAGCAGGTCCGCTCACTCCTGAGAGGTTCCATCGTGAAATCGAGGAAGGCAAGATCAAGATTCGTCGCTGCAGCCATCGCCAGCTGCCTGCTGGTCGGCGCGTGCGGCGCGAACACCGACCCGGCCACTGGAGACGCTCCGGATGGACCGTTGGTGTCCGAAGCCGACCACAACGCACATCTGAGACTCGGTTATCAATCTCCGCCGCCCGCATTGAATCCGCACCAGTTGACATCACCTGCCCTCTCCTATGTGTATGTGTCTCCCGTGTACGACCGGTTGACGCAGATCGTGATGGCAGACGGCACTCACGAGCTCGCGCCGATGGTGGCCACCGAGTGGACCTTCGCCCCCGACGGAATGTCTGCGACATTCACCCTGCGCGAGGGCGTGACTTTCTCCGACGGTGCCGTCCTGGACTCGGTCGCAGTCAAAGCAAACCTCGATCACGCCAAGAACACACCCGGATCCACTGCTGCACCAGCATTCTCGATGATCGACTCGGTCGAGGCCCTCGATCCCACGCACGTGAAAATCCACACCAACCGGCCGGCGGCGGACCTGCCGTACGCCCTGTCCGCGTCCGAGGGATCGCTGATCAGCCCAAACGCTCTCGACAACCCGGACCTGGATCGCAACCCTGTCGGTTCCGGGCCGTACATCGCCACCGACGTCAGACTCGGTGACTCGGTGACATACGAACGCCGCGAAGGGTACTGGGACGAATCAGCACAGATGGCGAAAACCATCACCATCACCGGGCTCCCCGATGACAACGCAAGAATGAACGCCCTGCGCTCCGGCCAGATCGACATCGGCATGATGACTCTCAACCAATATCCCGAGGCCGAACGCCTTGGCGAGGGCTACCGAACACACCTCTATACAGCCGCACCGAGCTATGCGGTCTACCTCAATGTCGACCGCCCGAACCTGAGCGATCCGCGGGTACGCCAAGCCCTGAACTACGCGATCGACCGCGAGGGAATCAACCAATCCCTCACCGGGGGGCAATGTCAGCCGAACAACCAACCGCTCGCACCGGGCAAAGACGGGTACCTGGAGAACCCGCCTGTCGCCTACAACTACGACCCCGACAAAGCCAGGGCCCTCCTGGCCGAGGCCGGTGCTAACGACCTGACGATCGACCTGTTCGTCGGAGCTTCCATTTCCCCTCAGCGGCAGATGGCCGCCGCCATCCAGTCACAACTGCAAGCTGTCGGGGTCACTGTCAACCTCAACGCGGTCGACTTCACCGACGGCGCCGCCCGCTACGCCGCTGGTGCCGTCGACGGTTGGGTCAATGTCCGCGCATCGAATGCAAGCCCTCTGCAGACACTGTCACGGAACTACACCAACCGACAGCAATTCCCCGGCACCCCGCCGCCGGAGTTCACCGCGGCCCTGCTGCCGGCCTTCGACCCGAACGCGACTGACACCGACCGAACCGAAGCATTGGAAAGCGCCTCTGCGATCGTCAACGAGCAAGCACTCGACCTGTTCGTGTGTGCACTGCCTTCTTCGTTCATTTTGAACGACAGGGTAATAGGAATTGAGAACATGGGTACCGCGAGTTTCAGTCCCATCCCCGACCTTCGACGTCGGTCTGACGGGGTGACGATACCTCTCACAGAATCTAATCGAGTGCAAGGCGTCAACTGCGTGACGGAGGAATTGTGACTGTACAACCCGAGCATCGTCGACTGCTCCGCATCGAAGCACGTAATGCCGAAACTCCGGTCGAGGCCAAACCTAACTGGATTCGTACAACGGCCAGGATCACCCCTCCATATACGGAACTCGCAACGATGGTGAAATCTGTTGGTCTGCATACAGTCTGTGAGGAAGCTGGATGCCCCAACATATTCGAATGCTGGGAAGACAAGGAAGCCACCTTCCTCATCGGCGGCGCACAGTGCACTCGACGCTGCGACTTCTGCCAGATCGACACGGGACGACCGGAACCCCTCGACCCGGATGAACCGAGGCGGGTAGCTGAGTCCATATCTCAGATGGGTCTACGTTACGCAACCATCACCGGGGTGGCGCGGGATGACCTGCCCGATGGCGGTGCATGGCTGTACGCAGAGACCATCCATCAGGCTCACGAATTGAATCCTGGTACAGGAGTGGAGATTCTGGTCCCTGACTTCAACGGATCGCCGACTCTCGTAGACGAGGTGATTGGTGCCGCTCCGGAAGTATTCGCACACAATGTTGAGACTGTTCCAAGGATATTCAAGCGAATTCGGCCGGCGTTCCGATACGAGCGCTCGCTCGATGTGCTCGGAATGGGCCGCGCCGCAGGCCTGGTGACGAAGTCCAACCTGATACTCGGCATGGGGGAACGTGACGAGGAAATCGCGGAGGTCCTTCACGATTTACATTCTGCGGGCACAGACCTGATCACGATCACGCAGTATCTTCGCCCGTCGCCCCTGCACCATCCGGTCGATCGTTGGGTGAAACCAGAAGAATTCGTGCGATGGTCCGACCTGGCCGAAGAGATCGGGTTCAAGGGAGTCATGAGTGGACCGCTCGTACGGTCCTCGTATCGCGCGGGTCGTCTATGGGCCCAGGCTATGAATAAATGGGGGCGCCCTATCCCCGAGTCACTGCAGCATCTCGTGGCGTCCGGGTCCACGCCGGCACGACAAGAGGCGTCAGCGCTGATTGCCCGCATGGAATCAGACACCCGGGTCTCCCCTACCGCGACCTCCTCGGTGAAAGCGCAGGCGCGGAGCACAACTACCAACTAGACCAACTTCTACGACTGGAAACTCCAATGCCTGAAGCTGTGATTGTCTCTGCCACACGCTCGCCCATCGGCCGAGCGATGAAGGGGTCCCTGAAAGAGATTCGCCCCGATGATCTAGCCGCGCAGATGGTCGCCGAGGCGCTCGCCCAGGTGCCAGAGCTCGATCCCAACGATATCGTCGATCTCATGATGGGCTGCGGCCAACCCGCCGGGCAGTCCGGATACAATATTTCTCGCGTCGTCGCCGTGCAGCTGGGTTACGACTTGCTACCAGGCACCACGGTCAACCGATACTGTTCGTCCTCTCTGCAGACGACACGGATGGCAATGCACGCCATTCGAGCCGGGGAGGGTGACGTGTTCGTCTCAGCGGGCGTCGAATCTATTTCCAGTCTGGTGACAGGCAATGCGGACGGAATGCCGAGGACGAAGAACCCAAAATTCGGCGAGGCCCGCAAACGCACCGCGCAGCTCGCCGAAGGCGGCACAGATTGGTCCGATCCACGGGAAGTGGGCCTACTCCCCGACGTCTACGTCGCCATGGGTCAGACAGCAGAGAATGTCGCATCCCTCACCGGCATCAGCCGCGAAGATCAAGACTATTGGGCCCTCCGGTCGCAGAACCGCACCGAAGAGGCCATCAAGCGCGGATTCTTCAAGCGCGAGATAACTCCGGTGACCCTCCCCGACGGCACCGTCGTTTCCACCGATGACGGTCCGCGCGCTGGTACCTCGTACGAAGCACTCGCCGGGCTGAAGCCAGTGTTTCGGCCGGATGGCACGGTAACTGCGGGCAATGCCTGCCCGCTGAACGACGGCGCCGCCGCCCTGATCATCATGTCGGATACGAAGGCCAAGGCACTCGGGCTGACTCCCCTCGCCCGCATCGTCTCGACTGCTGTGTCCGGACTATCGCCCGAGATCATGGGTCTCGGTCCCATCGAGGCGGTCAGAAAGGCCCTCGCCTTCGCTGGCAAGTCGATCTCAGACATCGACCTGTTCGAGATCAACGAGGCCTTTGCCGTCCAGGTGATCGGATCCGCCCGTCAACTGGGCATCGATGAGGACAAGCTCAACATCTCCGGCGGCGCGATCGCACTCGGACACCCGTTCGGCATGACCGGGGCCCGTATCACCACCACCCTGCTCAATAACCTACGGGAACAGGACAAGACCTTCGGGGTCGAGGCCATGTGTGTCGGCGGTGGCCAGGGAATGGCGATGGTTCTCGAACGACTGAGCTGACCTCATGGTCAAGCAGCTTTCTGGGAGAGGGGCATTTCGAATATGACAGATACGAATTCATCGAACGATTTGACGGCGCCGGCGAGCGCACATGCACAACGAATCGTTATTGTGGGGGCCGGACTGGCGGGCCTGCGCACAGCAGAAGAGTTGCGGCGCAATGGTTACACTGGGGAATTGGTCTTGATCGGCGAAGAGGATCATCTTCCCTACGATCGTCCCCCACTGTCGAAACAGGTCTTGCTCGGGGGGAGGCACGACACAACCCTCAAACCTCTCGAGTTCTTCGACGACCAAAAGATCGAACTGCGACGAGGAACCTCTGCGCACTCGCTGGACATTACCAACCGCATTGTTACCCTAGGTGACGGGTCGAGCCTCCCATTCGATGAGCTGGTGATTGCCACAGGGCTCAGTCCGCGAAGAGTTCCGAATCTCCCCGATCTGCAGGGCGTCCATGTCCTTCGCACACTCGACGAGAGTCTTGCACTACGCACTGAAATCAACAACGCGACGAAGGCGCTCATTGTGGGTGCCGGGTTCATTGGCTGTGAGATCGCCGCCAGCGCGAAGCTATCGGGCTTGGATGTTGTCCTGATCGAATCCCAGTCCGCTCCCCTGGCAGCTGTTCTGGGAGACCGAGTCGGCAACTTTGTGGGCCGACTACACATCGATGCGGGCGTCGCTCTGCGAACTGGCGTCGGGCTCGAATCACTTGCGGGGGAACGCAGGGTCACTTCTGCGCTTCTCACCGACGGCACACGTCTGGAAGTCGACTTGGTGATAGTGGGCATCGGCTCTATTCCGGCGACAGGCTGGCTCGAGTCTTCAGGAGTGCAGCTCGACAACGGTATCGTATGCGACGAATTCGGCCGAACAAGCGCGGACCATGTGTGGGCAGCTGGAGATGTTGCCTCGTGGCAACTGGCCTCTGGCGAACGTAAGCGTCATGAGCATTGGTCCAGTGCTGGTGATCAGGCGCGACTACTGGCCGGCGCACTGTGCGGCACAATTGGCCCGCACCTCACACCACAGGTCCCCTACTTTTGGAGCGACCAATACGACCTCAAGATACAAGCACTCGGCGAAGTCTCCGCGACCGATACCGTGCATGTAGTTCACGACGACGGACGTAAGTTCCTCGCCTACTACGAAAATGATGAAATTCTGACCGCGGTGGTCGGCGCCGGTATGCCAGGTGCCGTCATGAAGACACGCGCTAAGATCGCCTCGCGTACACCCATCAGGGAGATGTTGGAGGCCTACTCCTAAGCGCCCGTCGCGAGTCAACCGATGTCGAATGGAGAATGGAGTAGGTGGCAGGATGCTTGAACGCAAAGTGGTCGCCGTAACCGGTGCTGGCTCCGGTATAGGCCGAGCAGTCGCACTTCTTGCAGCACAATACGGTGTCGGCGGAGTTGTCCTTGCCGATCTCAACTCCCACACGCTTGCAGAAACCACGAGCCGGCTCAGCGGCCTCGGAGTCAAGGTCGAAACTATCGTCGCGAATGTTGCCGAGTCCCGCACTGGCGATCTGATCGTCGAGCGCGCAGTTGAACGATTCGGACGGTTGGATGCTGCCGTCAACGCCGCCGGAATTACCGGCGTGCAGAAGGAATTCGTTGATATCTCAGACGAGGAATTCGACGACGTCTTCGCGGTGAATCTACGTGGCGTGTTCCGCTGCATGCGTGCGCAGCTTCGGCATATGTATACGCAAGAGGCAGGATCGATCGTCAACGTATCGTCTGCGTCCCTGTACGGCATGCACGCCGAGGTAGGTCCTTACATCACATCGAAATCCGGCGTTCTCGCCATGTCCCGAGTCGCGGCGAAGGAAGCAGGCCGTCACGGCGTACGGGTCAACACCGTCTGCCCTGGCATCACGGACACTTCGATGTCTCGACAGTCAGCGGCCGACAACCCAGCTGTGAGCGCCATCGCCGCGCGTATCCCACTGGGCCGCACGGGCGACCCCGCTGAAATAGCAGAGGGCATTCTCTGGCTCTGTTCGGACCGCTCTTCATTCACCAACGGCGCATCCTTGGTCATCGATGGCGGACGATCCGGCTAGGGTCGCATCACGTCGTCCAACTCTCGGCTTGCTATCCGGGGGACGCCGCCAGCAGCGATTCATGCATCGCTGTTCGGGACACTCCGGCATCGACAACCCAGTAGCGATGTTGGCGGGCCCCGGCAGTGAGGCCAGATGGCGTCAGAGACACTCGGGTTGATATCAGTTGATCTTGCCGTAAGTCGTCCCAATGGATCGGAGTTGGACTTGACCGAAAGCCTTGAATCCACCGTGGCGATAGTGACCGGCGCATCGAGTGGTATAGGACACGCCGCGGCAAAGCGCCTGGCTTGCGAAGGTGCGACTGTGGTTGCAGTTGCGCGGCGGCAGGACAGACTCGACGCACTCATTGCCGAGATCGAGTCAGCGAACGGTCGAGCATTCGCTATCGAAGCAGATCTGACTGACCGCGCGCAATGCACCGAGGTGGTACGCAGAGCTTCGACGCAGTTCGGTCGTATAGACACGCTCGTCAATGCCGCTGGCGTAATGCTCAATGGCCCTTCGATCAGCTCGCCCGCAGAGGAATGGGAGCGCATGATCGACATCAATCTCAGAGGACTGTTCAATCTCACCAAGGTCGCTCTGCCGCACCTCGTCGAGTCCGCACGCAGCAGCAGTCGAGAAGTGGCAGATGTTGTCAACATCAGTTCCATTGCCGGCCGAGTCGCGATCACCGAAGGTGCGGTCTACAACGCCACCAAATTCGGTGTGACGGCCGCGACCGAGGCATGGCGCCAAGAATTCACACAGAAAAACGTCCGCTTCTCGGTGATAGAACCAGGCACCGTCGACACCGAACTCTTGGGGCACCAGCAGACAAGCACGCAACAGCGCTATGAGCTGATGTTCGCCGGAATAGAGAAGCTTCACACAGACGACATCGCCGCCGCAGTGGCGTACATAGTGACGAGCCCACGGCGAGTTGCCATCAACGAGATCGTTATCCGTCCCACGGATCAACGATGATGGGAATTACCATGATTCGGTGGTTCGCGAGGCGGATTCGGAGTCCGTCTGACGTATGGGTCCGAGCAGGTCCGTCTCGTCGGGCCGCGATGACTGTCGTCGAGCAAGATCTGACTTGCCCTTCTGGGCTACTGGCCATTGACAGTTTACATGTGTTACGTCACGCTTCTATCAGAGTTGCCGGTTTGGTCAGGGGGCGGTCTCGTCAGGACAACACAGCGAAGACAAGAGTGGCGTCCGATAGCCGTCAAGTCCCAAGTGCGGATACCGGCTTTCAGCCGGATCGATTGAGTGTGGTGTTCCTGCTGAGGCTCGTTCGAGACTCACAGAGTGTCACTGAAATAGGAGAGAACATGCGTTTAGAGGACAAGGTCATTGCAATCACAGGCTCCGGGTCAGGACTCGGCCGCGACGCGGCGAAGCTCTTCTCCTCGGAGGGCGCAAGGATTGTCGTCAGTGACGTCGTGACAGGACGAGCACAGAAGGTAGCCGCCGACATCACCGCCGACGGCGGCGCCGCCATCGGCATCGACGTAGACGTCCGTATCGAGTCGGACGTTCAGCGCCTGGTCGACACAGCGGTCGAAGAATTCGGACGAATCGATGTAATGTGGGCCAATGCCGGTGTCCCCGAACCTGACTTCGGCAAGAACCTGTTCGTCGACTCCACGCTCGATGACTGGAACGATATAGTCGCGGTCAATCTCACCGGCATCTATCTGTCGTTCAGGATCGCCGCACGACAAATGATCGCGCAGGGCCACGGCGGCAATCTCCTCGCCACCACCTCCTCTGCAGCGTTCGTCGCTTACCCTGGCTTCCCCATGTACTCGGCAACCAAAGCCGGCGGCAACGGCATCGTGCGGGGTGCAGCCGTCGAATTAGGCCGTCACGGGATCCGAGCCAACGCGCTCTGCCCAGTACACGGCATGTCGGTCAACTTCGCCCTCCCCCCCGAGGCAGAGGTCCTTGGGAAATCCTACGACGAAATGCAGCCGTGGAATCCAGAACACAGAGCAATGCCTCTCGATGTCGGTCGACCGCCGACATTGCGTGATAACTCCCACCTTGCCCTCTTCTTGGTCTCGGACGATGCTGCGTACATGTCCGGCCAGACCATCCAGTCCGTCGACGGCGGTACATTCGCTCGGCCCGCAATCGTTTTTCCCTCCGACCGCGGTGAAGATGCCAGCACGTCGCGTGTCCTACCCGATGAGATTCGGGACAGCCTCACCGGCCACGCCTAACTGTGGAGCGCTCGCACCGACGTTCTCGCTGCGTCACATTCTCACGCCGGATCAACAGCGGAACAGTACCGATCTCACAAGGGAGCGTGCTCTGAACCGCACGTGCATGACTTGCTGAAGATCATGCACGTGCGAGTTCGAGGAGCGCTCTCTGGCGGCGAATCCTATTGGCTCCTACCCGTCGACACCGTCGAAGCAGGGTCGTCTCACACACCAGGCGATCACCCTGATGGACACCGCAGAGTGAAGACAGGCCTGACCGCCGCCCAGTCGAGCCCCGCTCGCGCCGTGGCGCACGCCGTTGTCCATCCACGATCCGCCAAGATCCTGCTCGGACTCACGATCGGTGAGTGGACTCTCGCTGCAGCAGGTCCGTGACCTTCTGGTGCGGGAGCTCGGGACCACGAGAGTTCGGGGACCATGGTGTGGATCCCGCGGCGACTGCGGTAGCCGGCGATGTCGTGTTCACGCATCACCCGAGCGTCCTGGCAGGTCCCCAATAGTCGGAGTTGGGAGTTCCACACATTGAAAAGTGTGTCGATTCAGGGCCACTGGGTCCTCTCCACAAGTCTGGAACACAAAGATCGGGTGGTATCGCAGCCCAGAGAGCTCGCGCCCAGAGCGCCCACCGGCCCACCATGACGGTCCACCGTCAAGGCTCGCCTCATCCTGACTGTCACAACACTGTGGCCGACCCCCGATGAGCGAGGATTCACAGGTATTGCGTCGGCGGGAGGTCCGTATCGGATCCGGAGCCGACATAGATGGCACCGATACAGAGGATGTCTAGCGGCCCGCCAGTCTTGCGACGATGGGCGCAAAAGCGTGGAGGGAGGCAACGGGGATTGTGACGAAGGAAATGCCGAGACGGTCCCGTCGCCTGACCAACTCCTCGCATAGTGCCTCAACGCTTCCGACCAGCACATGGGGGTGGGACCGCACGTCTGACGCCGGAAGATCAAATCGTGCTGCCAGCTCACCGACCACGCTCGAGGACGACGAGGTGACATCGGTGAAGTACGCCCCGACCTCGAGTTCAACGTCACCCCACCGGTCACCGGCACCTTCGCGCACCCACTCGACTTTCCGGCTTGTGGCCTCGGCGGTGGATCTGTGCACCCCGTCGCCGCCCAGTTTTCCGGAGCGATTGTCGAAGTTGAGGCTGACGATGTCGGCGACGCGACCGGCCATACGAAGCACTCGGGGGCCTCCTCCACCAATCAAAATCGGAGGGTGCGGTCGTTGCACCGTGGCTGGTACGGCTCGGAAGCCCCCCGCCTGGACATACTTGTCAGCGATATCGAGCACCTCACCGGACATGGCCGAAGTGACAAGTCCCACGACCTGCTCGAGACGATCAATTCGCACCGACGCGGGGTCGAAAGGAATCCCCATCGCCGCGTACTCGCGATCCAGCCAACCTGCTCCGAGTCCGACATCCAGCCTGCCGCTGGAGAGGACGTCGATCGTGGCCAGCTCCTTCGCCAGCACCGACGGGTTGCGGTAGTCGACACACATCACTCGGGGGCCGATCCTGATGGATGTGGTGACTGCCGCCGCAAACGCCAAAGCCGGTATCGCCGCGAAGTTCTGGACGGAGTGCCGGGTCGGATCAAGAGCCGGGCCAGGACCGATGTAGTGATCAGGAACGAAGAAGGAACAGTATCCCAGGTCCTCTGCTGCATGCAGCTGTTCCGCCCACTCGGCACCGCTCCCGGGGCCGAGCCCGAAGACACCGAAGCGGAAGGGTCGCGTCCTCTGGGCCACGAAGCCTGCGGCCTCAGCCACGGGCTGCGCTGCATGGGAGCACATCAGTGGGCGTGAACCGTCGACGTTGCTGACTCGAGGGTTGTTCGCCCGGCCCGCCTGCCTGTGGTGAGGGACAGTCCGAGCCCACCGCCGTAGACGCTGTCGAACGCGTGAACGTCGACCCCCGCGGCAAGAAGACCCTCGATCGGCGAACCCGAGTCGTCCAGCACCCGTGTCCGTGCATCCACCCGGAGACCGGCGAAAGGAAACGTAATCCCGGGTTGCACCTCTACCGCGAAATACGGAGGGTCGACCAGTGGACTCGCGTTATACATGCGGTCATGCTCTCCATCGCGAGGCTTCCGTCGCCCGGCTACCAGTTCATTGAAGTCCTCGATCGCGTGCGGCACTCGCTGGTAACCCCATTCCGCGACCGCATGCCCGAGTTCGCGGAGGGAACCGGCCGTGACCACCCGACCGCCGTCTCGTGCAGCTTCCTCGACCCGATCCAGTCCATCGTTGACCTGCATTCCGGCGGCGCGTACGCGCTCGTCGCCGACAAGCAACGCCCTGGCTCCCGCCTGACGGCTGACCAGAACGGCATTTAGGTAGTAGGCCACCGACTCGTCGCCGATCCTGTCGCCGTTCGTGTCGAGCAGCAGCGAGTGAATACTGTGGTACTGCGAGAGCCGGAGGAAGTCGCCGTCCACGAACGGTCTAGGCAGCCCAGTTGGCAACAGGTTTCCGTAGAACGCGGAGGTCTCGTGCGCGACGTCCGCACCCGCACTACGGGCCAGGCGCAAGCCGTCTCCAACACTGGCCCGGTTGGCCCGCAATACGAGTTCGCGCGTGCCCGGGCCGAGGAACTCGGCCCTCAGTTCCGGATCCCCCTGAAAGCCACCAGTTGCGAGGACGATCCACGGGGCCAGGACGTCGGTACTCCCGTCCCGGTCGGAGATCCGCACACCGACAACCCTGCTGTCCCGTGTGAGCAGCGTCGTAGTGTTCGTCTCAGTGACGACGTGCCCGCCGGCTCTCTCCACGAGACGAGCGCACTGGTGGAGATAGGTGTGGTTGTCGAACCGTCGGGCTACGGACGGGAAGTGCAGAACGTGATCCAAACGGAAATCCTCCGACACCTCGGCACCGAGACCGGCGACCCAACGTAAACCGTCGGCGATGCCCTCGACGGCGAGCCGGATCAGCGTCTCATCACTTCGATCATCGAGACGCCGATACGCCTCGACACTTTCGGGTGACCAGATGATGCCGCCCGAGATCAGTGCCGAACCGCCGATCGCGGCCGATTTTTCCACGACCAGAACCTTTCGACCCCCCGCGGCCGCCGTTGCGGCGGCGGTGAGGCCTGCCATGCCCCCTCCGAGTACCACCACGTCCATATCATCGGATGCCATTCGTCGCCTCTCTATCGTGTCGAAATACATGTTCCTTCGGCTGTGGTCAAGCAGGATTCACCGTTCAAGCGATACGGACTCCACTCGCGCGAAAACCGGCCGCAGAGACCACCAACCGTTGGCCTGCACTGGGTCCACGCAGTGCCAGACGTAATCCTGATGCATCCACTGTTGACTGGGACACGCCGCGCCATTGACAAATGGATTCGCGAAAGCGAGGAAGAACGTCTCGTATGCGGCCTTCTCGTGCCCCGGAGTTTCAGAAGCAAGCTTCGTCGCGTAGCCAATCGGAAACGCATTCAACATGCCCCGTTTCACCGCTGCATTCTCCTTGAGTGCAACCACAGACCCAAGGAAGTTTGACTCTCATGCCACATGTGCCCAATTCATGCGCCATTAGTGGAAGCGCCCGTATCTTTCAGCGTCTGGAGAAAATTCGTGCCCGAAGACCGAGTTTCCCTTCCGCGCACAATCGAACTCCCAAAGCAGATGCGTACTCGTGAGCCAGAACGATCGCTCAAGACGGGTCGCAGACTCGCCAACCCGATCTTGTCGATACCTCCCTGTCTCGTCTCGCCCACACCAAGACAGTGTCCTCACCCAGATGCACCGAAACGCTCATCTTCATGACTGAGGTCCGTGGATGCATTACGACGCTCCGCGAGACGCTACAAGACCCCGAATCTCCGTGGCAAGTTCGTGAAATGGATGAGTTTCTGCCGGACTACCGTCGAAGAGTCGGTTATGGCAGAGCACCACTGACAGACCCGATTCCAGATCAGCGAACCCAAAAGTTCCCCCGACACCGGTGTGGCAGAGGACGCCAGGTCCACCTCCCAGAATCGTCCCATCGAGCCACATACCTCCGATCCCGACGGGTGGAGCATCCCGATTTCCTCCGAACATCACCAGGTCCATACCTTCCGCGTGCGGACGGGGGGGTGGTGAAGGAACGAACCATCTTCTCCGGAAGGAGCCGTACTGCGTCGAGGACACCTCCATTGGCGAGCATCGCGAACAATCGCACGCCGGACCGCGCACTCATGATCGCGCCGGTAGCCGGCAAACACGCTTGCCAGACATCGTGACGATTGTGCACCGGGGCATCGAGGACTACCGCAGCAGGTTTGGCTGCTCGGCTCTCCTCCGTCTGGTTTACCGCAGGTAAGTTCGACAGTTCGGAGGTCAGCACTGCGACACGCGGAATCTCTCGCGCCGGGAGACCGATCCAGAAATCGTCCATCTTCAACG
Organism: Rhodococcus sp. JCM 9793; assembly: GCF_055380405.1. Classification (NCBI taxonomy): domain Bacteria; kingdom Bacillati; phylum Actinomycetota; class Actinomycetes; order Mycobacteriales; family Nocardiaceae; genus Rhodococcus; species Rhodococcus sp. JCM 9793. The sequence goes on along the minus strand of NZ_AP043719.1, from coordinate 122,941 downwards.
GGACACAGATTTCCTGCCGCACGAAATCACCGAAGTCTCGCCCTCGCGGGTCTGTCCTGCGCACGACTTCGCCAAGAATCCAGCCATGAATCAGGGACTGATACGCATTCTTGGTACCTGCTTCGAAGAAAGGTGCGAAGTCTTCGATCTGCCCAATGATCCAGTCCCATTCACACATGAGCTCAGGTGTGACCCCCGCCGGCATCTGCGGAATGCCGGACTGATGAGCGAGAACGTGCGCAACCGTAATTCGTCCTTTGTCACGATTTGCGAACTCAGGCCAGTGCTTCGCGATGGGATCGTCGTAACTGATCAATCCCCGTTTCACCTGGAGATGTATGGCGATCGCCGTGGCCACTTTGGTTACCGAGAAAGCGGGGAACAGAGTGTCGCCAGCGACCATACTGCCTGTCGCGTTGTCGGTGACACCGGCGAACTCGTCGATCACCATCTGATCGCCGAGGTAGGCGGCTACCTGCACGCCGCGCTCCCCTAGTTCCAGCGCGCGACGGAGCGCTAGGGCTATCCGGGCACCATTCACTGCACGATCCGACGACGCCCTGATCACTGCGAAAGGCCGACGTAGCGGAGGTCCATGACGCCGATATAACCGGAGATTCCCATATTGTCGATGCCAATCACCTTGTCCGTGACTGCATAAATGGGCGGTGCAACACAGATGAACAGGTCCAACGCGTCCTCGTTCACGAGCGACGATGCCGCTTGCAATGCCGTAGTGCGCTCGTCAGCAGAAGCATTCGGGTCGAACGCCGGTGCCAACGCAGGCGAGAACTCCGGTGGCACCGTTCCCGGAAACTGACTACGGCTGGTGTAATTGTTCGACAACGTCTGCGCCGGATCGGCGCTCGGCAGACGCGTCGTAAGCCAGGAATCGGAGGCCCCGGAGGCGTAGCGGCCAGCGAGGTCGGTGTAATCGCCCGCCACGAGGTTCACTGTCACTCCAACCTCTTCGAGTTGTGACTGAATCGCCGCGGCCATCTGACGCTGCGGTGAAATGACCGCTCCGACGGTGAGTTCCAAACTCATATCCGAGGCACCTGCTTCGGCGAGCAGTCGCCTCGCTTCATCGGGATTGTAGTCGTATGCCGCCGGTGGACTCTCGAGATATCCCGCCTTTCCCGGTGGCATTGGCTGATCACTCGGTTGGCACAGACCACCGGTCAGAGACGTGCCGATTCCATTACGATCGATCGCATAGTTGAGCGCCTGCCGCACCCTCGGATCTTTCAGGTTCGGTTTGTCGACGTTCAGATAGAGTGAGTAGGGGGCCACTGGGGCATACTCGAAGCTACCGAAGCCCGTGCCCAATTTCTGAACTTCGTTCCACTGATTCAGGCTGGCAGTGAGCATGTCCACCTGGCCGGACCGTAGCGCATTGAGCCGAGCATTGTCGTCGGGGATACTCGTGATCGTGATGGTCTGGGCCATCTGAGCTGTCTCATCCCAGTATCCTTCACGTCGTTCATAGGTAATTGAACTGCCGAGTTGGACGTCGGTAGCGACGTACGGGCCGGAACCGACCGGGTTGACATCGAGGTCCGGATTGTCGAGCGCATTCGGGCTGATCAGCGCACCTTCCGATGCTGACAGCGCGTAAGGGAGGTCGGCGGCGGGTCGGTTGGTGTTGATCTTGACATGTGTAGGGTCAATTACCTCGACCGAGTCGATCATGGAAAATGCCAGGGCCGCGGTTGACCCTGGCGCATTCGTGGCATGATCTAGAATCTCCTTGACCGCCGCCGCATCGAGGACCGCACCGTCGGAGAACGTCACCCCGTCACGCAGCGTGAATGTTGCAGACAACCCATCGGGTGCAAATTCCCATTCCGTCGCCACCATCGGCGCCAGTTCATACGAATCGCCTTTGATCACGATCTGTGTGAGGCGGTCGTACAAAGGAGACACGTAGGTGAAGGCAGCTGAAGGCGACACCAACTTGTGCGGATTCAATCCCGGAACCGGGAGTTGGTATGCGACACGCAGATGAGCAGTTCGGTCAGCGTCGGCGATCGAAGGACCTTCGGTTGCCGCACCCTCCGTTGGTGCGCTGGCAGCACCTCCGCATGCGGTGAGCGCCATAGTCGCCGACATCGCCATGGCGATGAGTCCGGCTCGAAACAGTGTTCGTGACACAGTGAAACCCTTTCAGGATATGCAGAGGTCGCCTACATCCAGACCACCAAAGATCAAACGGAGAACGTCAACTACCTCAGCGCATCATCATCATTCCCCCGTCAATGGGGAAGACTTGACCGGTCATGAACCTGGATCCATCACTGGCGAGAAATGCAAGCACAGGAACGAAGTCGCGTTGCGGATCACCGTTCTGTCCTCCCAACGGAATTGCCTTCGCTACCTGGGCATCATGCGCAGCAAGCTGTTCAGGACTCATTCCTGCACGTGTGCGGTCGTACATCGGGGTCCAAATCGCGGGGGCAATCGCATTGACCGTGATTCCGTACTGCGCCCACTCGCGGGCCACAGTGCGGGTCCAGGCCACAACCGCGCCCTTGCTGGCGGAGTAGTCCGCTCGCTGGGGAAGCCCCTCCACCCCCGCGTTCGAAGCGAAGTTCAGAATCTGTCCACCTGTGTCCTTCAGCAGTTCGAACGCTGCCCGGTTGGTAAGGAAGGTGCCCGTCGCATTGACACCCTGCGTGTCAGGCTGAGTTGAGTCCAACGGTTCACAGCAACCCCGCCTGCAGGGCGAGATACGGATCAACCCCACGATGACGATTTCCAGCATGGTGCCGGTCGAGGACAATAACCGGATGGACCCCTCGCATCCCCGCGCCGACGGCCCGCAACGACGCACCTTCAGCGCCGCCGACAAGCTCGCCCACCTCGCCGCGTACGAGCAGGCCTGCCAGATGGGCGGAGGCGGGGCCTACCTGCGCAGCGAAGGCCTGTACTCCTCGCTGATCAGCGAATGGCGCAAACAACGCGACGCCGGCGTCCTCGACGGCACGAAACCCGGCGCCAAAATCGGCAAACTCACCGCCGAACAAGCCGAGATCGCCCGACTCACCCGCGAACTCGAACAGGCCAACAAGAAGCTGGCCACCACCCAAACCGCACTGGGGATCATGGGAAAAGCACACGAGCTCTTGGAACAACTCTCCGAGAGCACGAACACGGACGAGCAGCGCAAGAAGCGCTGATGCACGCCCATCACGAACTCACCAACTCCGGTATAACCACAAGGGATGCAACCACACTGACAGGAATCGCCCGCTGCACCGCAGCGCGGGACAAAGCTCGTCCGACGGCAACGGATCCGGCCGTCACCACCGCCGGCCGCAGCCCGGAGAACAAACTCACCGACACCGAACGCCGGGCCGTGCTCGATGTGCTGTGCAGCGCCCGGTTCGTCGACCAGGCGCCACTCGAGGTCTACGCCCAGCTCCTCGACGAGGGGATTTATCTGTGTTCGGTGTCGACGATGTATCGGATCCTGCGGGAGAACGTTCAGGTCAAAGAGCGGCGCCGGCACGCTCGCCACCCCGCCCGGGCCTGCCCGGAACTGGTGGCCACCGCACCGCGTCAGGTCTACACCTGGGACATCACCAAGCTGCCCGGCCCGGTCAAGGGCACCTACTTCGACGCCTACGTCATGATCGACATCTTCTCCCGCTACATCGTCGGAGCGCACGTGCAGACACACGAGTCCGGACTACTCGCTACGGAGATGATGACCGAAATCTTTGCTGTGCACGGGATCCCGAACGTCGTACATGCAGATCGGGGAACGTCGATGACGAGTAAGACGGTCGCGACGCTGCTCGCCGATCTCGAGGTCACCCGGTCGCATTCACGGCCGCGGGTATCGAACGACAACCCCTATTCGGAAGCGCTGTTCAAGACGCTCAAGTACGGGCCGATGTGGCCGGAGCGCTTCGTCTCGATCCACCATGCTCGGGATCTCGTAGCCTCGTTTACCGCGTGGTACAACCACGAACATCGCCATACCGGTATCGGTCTGCACACGCCGGCGGACGTGCATTTCGGTCTGGCCGGGCAGAAGGCCACCGAACGTGCCGCCGTGCTTGCTCGAGCCCGCGCGCAGTATCCCGAACGTTTCGGGACGGCCGGTACCCCGAAGATCTTGGATCTGCCGGCCGATGCGTGGATCAACAAACCCGCAGCCGAACCTGACCCGGACCAACCCGGCGTCGATCAGGCCGCTGCGTAACTCCCGTTGGACTCAAACGCCTTGACACATTCCGACAGCCAGCACTCGATTCCACGTGTCCAATGTGCCATTTTCCGCTGGCCCACGGGTATCTGGAATCACTCCAGCAGCGTGAATCAAGACATCAAGTCCACCGAGATCTGCGACCGCGCTTTTGAACGCAACTTGCACCGATTCTTCACTCGAGACGTCACACTCTACGAATGATGCTCCCGACTCCTGCGCGATGGCGGCACCGGCATCGGCCGCTAGATCGATCGATACCACCCGCGCGCCGAGCTCCGGCAAGGCACGGACCAGTGCTTCACCCATCCCGCTTGCTCCGCCGGTCACGATGATGCGGCGATCGTTCAATGGCTTGAGCATATGTAAGTCCCTCTACTAGGCGGGTTTCCAGGACGCCGACCGCCGCCGGACGCCCCGATTCCACGCCGATGTCTCGATCGGTTGCATCAAACTTGATAGACGTGTGCTGCCTCACATGTTTCCCTGGGAGTGTTCACGATCACTTTGGCTCTGTCAAGCAAAAACCCGACTTCCGCACCGTCCGTGACCAGCGGCGCACATATCGGCGACCACACCGATTCCTGATATATCGGTGTGCCACACTCCATTTGACGGCTTTCATTGGGGTGCTAGCGTGTGCCGCAGCCAAGCAAACTTCGCGTGGCACACATAGGAGGCAGAAACCATGGGATTGCTCGACGGAAGAGTCGCATTCGTCACTGGTGCAGCACGTGGTCAGGGCCGCAGTCACGCCGTCACGCTGGCCAAGGAAGGCGCGTCGATTATCGCCATCGATATCAACGGCCCGGTCACTCCCGACAACGGCTACCCCGCTGCAACACCAGAAGACATGACCGAGACAGTACGATTGGTCGAGGCCACAAACCAACGCATCGTTCATAGACAAGCCGACGTTCGAGACAGTGCAGCTATCGAATCGGTTCTGGCCGAGGGCGTGGCCGAACTCGGTGGACGACTCGATGTTGTGGTCGCCAACGCCGGAATCAGCAATTGGAACCGGTTTTGGGAAATGTCGGACGATCAGTGGCAGGTCATGATCGACATCAACCTAACCGGAGTGTGGCGTACATTGAAGGCTGCCGTGCCGATCATGATCGATGCTGGCAACGGCGGTTCGTTGATCGCTATCAGTTCGTCGTCCGGAATCAAGTCTCTTCCCGCGCAGGCACACTACGCGGCAGCAAAGCACGGCGTCACTGGGCTAACGAAAACAGCAGCGATTGAATTGGGCGAATATGGAATTCGGGTCAACTCGATCCACCCGTGGTCTGTCGTCGGAGCAATGGGACAAGACACCACGATGGGCGCGATACTGGACAAACATCCAGAATATCGGGCATCTTTCGCCAGCATGCTGCCGGAGCTGAGGTCCGCTGACCCGCTCGATATCTCCAATGCCGTCGTCTGGCTCGCATCGGACCTCTCACGCGCTGTAACGGCTACGCAGTTGACGGTGGATATGGGAGCGACGAAGATGTAGCCGTCGTCTCTGTAGGCAGATCGAAACCGGACTCGGTGCAACAAGAGATGTATCCGTCATTACGCAACCCTGCAACGTGCCCGTCCATCCCGTTCATGCACATGAAGGCGGAATCGGTTCACAGTTCGAACATGTGAGATTCCGCCACGATCAGCTCGGCGAGCGGATGCAGACCGGCGACTGCTGTTTTGGAGGGGTCGGCGAATGGCGTCCCTCGCACGGGTCTCAAGTCAAAAGTGCCGTGGCCTGACACGTCGATAGATCCAGATACGAGTGTGGGCATCGCACTCACGACGAGGTTGGCATTCTCAGGAAACACGTCGTTCGCCAGGGTCCTTACTCCCCGCATCGACAGCGCACCACCCACCGCTGTCCTCGTCGGTCACCGATGTTCCCGCTCCTCGGAGATCCGGCAGAGATACCACCCGCCTCCGCACGAGTCGCTCAGGATTCCCCGGGCCGCGAGAATCGCCATGGCATCCGCCATCGGTTGCCCGTAGTCATCCTGGTTGCCTCTTCATATCCTGTGTGCGATGACTCAAAAATAGCCACGCCACTGTGGCCGGGTATAAGTCGCCCGGCGACGGCGCCTCGGCTCCCGATCCGGGTCCTTATGCTTGCCACCATGCTCCGCCCACTGCCGGCCCGCAAGTTCAAGGGCTCGAATTCGTCGAGACAGAAGATCGCCTGTGGCTCATCGGGATCAGGCACAGCCGCGCCATCGACGACAGCAGACAGGTGCCCGGCACCAGCTTTCTTGGCCGCGTACTCGGGGTCCCGAGACCTCTTCCAGGTTCTCACTTTTGAAACGAGACACCCTCCTCCAGAGGAGCACGCGCAGAGTTTCGTGACTGATGTCGTCGACCACCCCTCAACGACCAGGAACTCGGCGAGCTTGCTCAGGCTCCAGGTCGAGAACGGTAGATCGTGCTCGACGGGGTGGACTTGGCGATCTTGAACACCGGTATGCCCTGGGCGAAGAGCATGATCATCTGAGCGCGCCTCAGGTCATCACTGATCCGGTGCCGCGGCGGATGATCCGTACCCGCCGCGCGTCTTCGTCGTCATCGATCTCTCGCACTCGTACTCGTTCTGCCATCGGACCAGGCTGACCGATACCGAGGCCGACACACCGCAAGGGGTCGACGTGCCGGCCAGAACGGAACAAAGGCTCGGGGGTGCGATACTTGCAGCCTCCCCGCCTGGCCGCCGCTCGGACGCACCGGATCGGTCCGCGCCCCCACAGCCCAAGAACTAGTCACCCTCGCGAAGAGCATCAGGGGGCAGGCATCGGCATCCATGCCCTCAACGAGAGCCCGGCAATACCCTCAGCGGCGACGCCGTCTACCACAACATACTGCGCACTTCCTGCAGTGCCTCGGCGAAAGCGCCACCGCGCTCCTCACCATCCGACGGAAGGCGCCCGACAGGATCACGCTGTGTCCCAGTCGAATCAGATCCCTCGCCAGGACCCAACCATCCGTGCTGGGGCACCTCGAGCACAGGGCCACGAGAACATCAAGGGATACCGTTTCAGGGATCTCGTGACGCGGTTACGGTCTCTCCAAGCAAGAGCCTTATACGCCTGCAAGCTTTGCAATGACCGGGGCCATTTCTGCCGTTGCATTCTGCTGGAACGCAACGTAGCTGATTCCCCATCGCTCTCGCATCGCGAGAATATTCTCTGTAATTCGATCCACGCTGCCCACCTGGAAGTACGGCCCTGCGAGAACAACTTCCGGAGGAATCCCAAGACGACTGGCGATATCCGCAGCAACTGACTCTGCATTGTCGGTAATCTTCGCCCCGAAGACATGCATCTGCAACTCGAGTTCCCCGAAACGGGATCCCGCAGCATCCTTGATCCATCCCACCCGCTCGTCAACTAGTTCCTCTACAGCCGTGCCCAGAGAGCGTGAGTCGAACTTTCTGCCGACAACCTTCGGATTGATGCTGACGATATCGGCGTGTCGGGCAGCCAGGGTCAAAACCTTCTTCCCGCCCCCCCCGATCAAGATCGGGATCTTCGATGCAGGTTTCGGTACCGAATCAACCTCGGCAACGGAATAATGTTCACCCTGGAAGGAGAACGATGCTTCGCCCCAGAAGCCACGCATGATCTGCACCGCTTCCACCATTCGATCCAAGCGGATGCCTGCGCTTGCCTGAGGGATTCCGCCGATTGCGTAGTCTTCCTCGCTCCATCCCGCTCCTACACCCATCAAGAAGCGGCCGTCGGAGAGCAGATCAATCGTCGCGGCTTCCTTCGCCAGCATCACTGGGTTGCGGAGATCGACTGCCGCAACAAGCGGGCCGACCTCAATGGACTCGGTAGCGCACGCGGCAGCCATGATGGCGGGAACGGCCGCGAACTGATCGCCGAGATGGTCGGCAACCTGAAAGGTGGAGTAACCGAGGTCCTCAGCACATCGAGCTAGGTCAGCCCACTCACGCCCCGAGCTGGCCATCGTCCCCTTGGCGCCGAATCGGAACGTACGGCGTACTGCGTCGGCACTATCTTCCCGTGTTGAAACCATGCTATGCGCATCCAATCTCGGAATCATGTCGATTTCCATGTTCTGTCATACAAGTGGGAGAGCGAGCTCGCTATCAATGCCAGAGATCGAGGCTCCCCCGCTGACCAATCCGAAGGGCAAGTACCTCATGGCATTCTCGACGTCCACGGACTTCGTCCAAGCATGACGTCGAGACTTCGTGCAGCCACTCGTAAGCCGACGGGCAGACGAAGTCAATCGAACTGCGCCATAGCCCGAGTTGAGGCACGGACTCAGGGTGCAGATGCGGCGGACAGGCCAGACCCGGATCAGCCGTCGAATCCCTCCATGAAGAAGTGTGCCGTAGGGCATCTACTCGCACAAGTCATGACTCGGCAAACAGTGGGACGGAATTTCGGTGTCCGCCGAGTCCACGCTCGCATGACCCTCGGGACCGGTGCCGATCAGATCACCCTGCATATCTGATGACGAACACGTTACGCCCCGCGTCTCCGGATAAGTTGAGCCTAGCGGTGCGGAGCGATCCCGCTCGCGGCGTGGAGTTCCAGATCAACCCGCCATCTCGATCTCCACCGTGCCGCCGAACCCGACATCCCGGAGTACGCGGGAATTCGGACACGTCGGCCCTTGACGAATTTGATGCCTATTGTCACACTTCTCACGTATCGCGAATCGGCAGGAGTAGACACGTGGCCTTGAGTCTGGCGGAAGCAGCCCGTAGACACAGAATGACTTCGGTGATCGCTGATCTCACTGCGCTCGAACCGACACACACACGAGTCAGTGGCGATTGTCGGGACCTAGCAGCAAGCACTGCAGGATGAATCTCGACACGAGAAGGATCAAGGCGCACCTCATTACAGGCGGGCGCTACCACGACTTCGATTTCGTACGGTTGCGACTTCTCCAGAGTCTGCGTGTCCACCCAAGGATTCGCACGAAGGTTGGGCACGATTACAGCGATCTCGCGTCCTTGGCCGAAAGCGACTTCCTCATCACCTATACCTGTGACGTCCGCCCCACTCTGGAGCAACAGGACGCCTTAGCGAATTTCGTTGCCGCAGGTGGACGTTGGTTTGCATTGCACGCGACAAACGCCATCCTCGAGCGGGGGGAGCATGGGATGAGCACTCCCCCCCTTCTGGGTAAGGTGGCCAGCGTGCTCGGGAGTCGCTTCCTCTCCCATCCTCCTGTCGAACCCTATCGTGTCGAGATCGATACACCGGGGCATCCGTTGGTCCACGGAATCCAGCCCTTCTACACTACCGACGAACTCTACTTGTCGGAGCGGTTCGATGCGGATCAGCATACCGTGTTGATGTCGACTCAGTGGACAGGCGACACTGGTGAGGGCAAGTTCGAGCACCGCTTTTGGCCTCATAGTGAGGCGCGTCCTGTGATGTATCTGCGCCCATACGGCGCAGGCGAGGTGCTGTATCTGACCCTTGGGCACAGCCGTGGCCACTATGACATGCAGCCAGAGATCGATTACTGTCCTGACGTGCAATCGGGATCTTGGAATCTGCCTGAGTTCCTCGAGTTGACGCGTCGCGGGATACTATGGGCTGCAGACGAATTACCAGGGTAGGTCCAGGTATTTAAACTCTGAGGCAAGACCGGCACCGAGGACCGGTCCAATATTCCCACCGAGTCGCCACGGACCCCGTGCTTCGAGCCCGTATCGAGTTGGGCGGGTCTCAGCCTGTTCCACGGTGAGTTTGCCGGCCTTCTCACCGGGATTCTCGCCGTTGAGGACGCCGCCATCACGTGTGGCTGCGCCGCCCCTGATCAGCCAGGAGAGCCGGCCTCGCAGCTCAGGTACGCGCGAAGTCCGCCTGATACGCACGGACGCACACCCGAACCTCGATCACACACTGCCCGGTCCTGCCAAGTTCTGACCTGACGAATCCCGACAGTCCGGCGCCTTCGGTGCAGTCTCGATCGAAGCACAAGTATTTCGGGGTTGGCGAACTGTACAAACGAGTTCTTGCTGACCGTGAGTAACTCCAGTGGCATGTCCCCTGTGAGTAGGTCCGGGTTGTTCTAGAGTCCTGATTGCCCTGGTGAGGGCGAAGAAGGGACGATAGGAATCATGGCGGGACGCAAACGTCACTCGGCCGAGGACATCGTGCGCAAGCTGCGCCGGGCCGACGAGTTGGCCGCGGAAGGCAAGAACGGTGAGGAGATCGCCGCCGCGCTCGAGGTGTCGGCGGCGACGCTGTACAACTGGCGTCGCCAGTACGGCGGCATGGACGCCGATGCAGCGAAGGAGCTCAAGGAACTGCGGGAGCAGAACAGCCGGCTCAAGCGGCTGCTCGCCGATGCCGAGTTGGAGAAGGACGCGCTGAGGGAGATCGCCAAGGGAAAATACTGAGCCCGACCGCCAAACGCGCCGCGATCACCATGCTCACCAGCACCCTGCAGATGTCGGAGCGGTTCGCGTGCAAGGTCGTTGGGCTCTCCCGATCCGCCTACCGCCGACTGCCGTTGGCGCAGACACCCGATGACCCGGACGCCGACCTGCGCGCAGAGCTACGCAGATATTCCCGCAAGCATCCGCGGCACGGGTTCCGTCGGGCGTGGGCGTGGCTGCGCTACGACCAGGGCATCGAGGTGAACAAGAAAAAGGTGCACCGCCTGTGGAAGGAAGAAGGGCTGCAGGTCCGGCGTGCCCCACGCCGAAAACGTGCCGGCCTGTCCTCGGCTCCGGTCGTCGATGCGGATGCTCCGAATATGGTGTGGGCATTGGACTTCCAGTTCGATTCGACCGTCGACGGCAAGACGGTGAAGATCGCGTCGATGGTCGACGAACATACCCGGATGTCGTTGTTGAACATCGTGGACCGTTCGATCACCGCCGGGCGGTTGATCGAGGGCTTGGAGAAGGCGTTCGCGATGTGGGGTGGGCCGCCGCTGGTGCTGCGCATGGACAATGGGCCGGAGTTCATCTCGGAAGCGCTGCGGGACTTCTGTGCTGGGTCGGTGGGGGTGTCCTACATTCCGCCGGGCACGCCGTGGAACAACGGGTTCATCGAGTCGTTCAACAACCGGCTGCGGGATGAGTGTCTGAACCGCAACTACTGGCCCACTCTGCTCGAGGCCCGGGTGGTGATCGAGGACTTCAAGGATGACCACAATCACCGACACCGTCATTCAGCGTTGGGTTACAAGACCCCCGCCGAGTACGCTGCCGGATGCACCCACCGGCACCAGCCGGTGGCGTGTGAGATCGGAATGTGTCAAGGCGTTTGAGTCCAACGGGAGTTACGCAGCGGCCTGATCGACGCCGGGTTGGTCCGGGTCAGGTTCGGCTGCGGGTTTGTTGATCCACGCATCGGCCGGCAGATCCAAGATCTTCGGGGTACCGGCCGTCCCGAAACGTTCGGGATACTGCGCGCGGGCTCGAGCAAGCACGGCGGCACGTTCGGTGGCCTTCTGCCCGGCCAGACCGAAATGCACGTCCGCCGGCGTGTGCAGACCGATACCGGTATGGCGATGTTCGTGGTTGTACCACGCGGTAAACGAGGCTACGAGATCCCGAGCATGGTGGATCGAGACGAAGCGCTCCGGCCACATCGGCCCGTACTTGAGCGTCTTGAACAGCGCTTCCGAATAGGGGTTGTCGTTCGATACCCGCGGCCGTGAATGCGACCGGGTGACCTCGAGATCGGCGAGCAGCGTCGCGACCGTCTTACTCGTCATCGACGTTCCCCGATCTGCATGTACGACGTTCGGGATCCCGTGCACAGCAAAGATTTCGGTCATCATCTCCGTAGCGAGTAGTCCGGACTCGTGTGTCTGCACGTGCGCTCCGACGATGTAGCGGGAGAAGATGTCGATCATGACGTAGGCGTCGAAGTAGGTGCCCTTGACCGGGCCGGGCAGCTTGGTGATGTCCCAGGTGTAGACCTGACGCGGTGCGGTGGCCACCAGTTCCGGGCAGGCCCGGGCGGGGTGGCGAGCGTGCCGGCGCCGCTCTTTGACCTGAACGTTCTCCCGCAGGATCCGATACATCGTCGACACCGAACACAGATAAATCCCCTCGTCGAGGAGCTGGGCGTAGACCTCGAGTGGCGCCTGGTCGACGAACCGGGCGCTGCACAGCACATCGAGCACGGCCCGGCGTTCGGTGTCGGTGAGTTTGTTCTCCGGGCTGCGGCCGGCGGTGGTGACGGCCGGATCCGTTGCCGTCGGACGAGCTTTGTCCCGCGCTGCGGTGCAGCGGGCGATTCCTGTCAGTGTGGTTGCATCCCTTGTGGTTATACCGGAGTTGGTGAGTTCGTGATGGGCGTGCATCAGCGCTTCTTGCGCTGCTCGTCCGTGTTCGTGCTCTCGGAGAGTTGTTCCAAGAGCTCGTGTGCTTTTCCCATGATCCCCAGTGCGGTTTGGGTGGTGGCCAGCTTCTTGTTGGCCTGTTCGAGTTCGCGGGTGAGTCGGGCGATCTCGGCTTGTTCGGCGGTGAGTTTGCCGATTTTGGCGCCGGGTTTCGTGCCGTCGAGGACGCCGGCGTCGCGTTGTTTGCGCCATTCGCTGATCAGCGAGGAGTACAGGCCTTCGCTGCGCAGGTAGGCCCCGCCTCCGCCCATCTGGCAGGCCTGCTCGTACGCGGCGAGGTGGGCGAGCTTGTCGGCGGCGCTGAAGGTGCGTCGTTGCGGGCCGTCGGCGCGGGGATGCGAGGGGTCCATCCGGTTATTGTCCTCGACCGGCACCATGCTGGAAATCGTCATCGTGGGGTTGATCCGTATCTCGCCCTGCAGGCGGGGTTGCTGTGAACCGTTGGACTCAACTCAGCCTGACACGCAGGGGATCGACTGATCGACTGCACGTAAGAACCGGCTCTAGAACCGACCGGACCGACTATCGGGGACCTGCCACCAGAGCCACGTTGTTGACTGTTCTCAATAAATACCGAGGCACTGTGACTTGCCAGGCTGCTGTCTACTCACACGGAGGCACGGGGAACGCATGCGTCTCGCTGGTTGCGGTCTCGATCGTTGTCAAGGTGTCGGTCGCATAACTCGGCTACTTCCCTCCGAAGAGAGGGCTTCAAGAGATGCATGTCGGATTCGATGAGAACGGCCTGTAACCGTTGATAGAACGTTCGGGGCCCGATACCAAAGCGGATGAAGATGTCCTCTGGTGGCGGGCCGCCATAAGTGAGCCAAGGATGTACAAAATCCAACATTGCTCGTTCGTGCTGTTGCATCGGCTCTTTCCTCTCGAGGGTCATTTGCGGCGAGCGCGGTCTGCTGTCGGTCAGAGAATGAACGAATGATGTGATTACTCAGACTGTGTCGCTACTCAGTTGCACTATCGATGTGGTTCGTCCCGGAACTTCTGCACATCGGGAACTAGCCACGGACGCTTGATCACTACCGGAGTGTGTTCTTGTGGCGCAATCGGCATCAACTGCTAATCGAGTAGGGTCTTCCACAGACGGTCCGTTCCGGCAACCCACCTCGAGTTGCCGGAACGGACCGAATGAACCTGGTGAGCCGATCGAAAATGTCTACGGCTCGATCTGTCCGATCTCATCGCCGACCGCATAGTCTTCGTCCGGAACACCAGTGATGCGGACCCGGCCGGTTGCGGGCGCCTCAACCTCATTCTCGACTTTGTCGGTGGCTAGAGTGTAGAGCGGTTCACCCTCTTGAACGACTTCGCCGTCAGCGACGTGCCATTCGATGAGCGTCCCCTCGGCCATCGTCATGCCCAGCTTCGGAACCTTGATCGGGACGGTCATTGATTTTCTCCTACGATTCAGGCGAACAGTGTGTGTGCGGTGGTGACAATCTCGTTGGCTGTTGGATAGAAAGCCGCGACGAGTCCCGAAGAAGCGGGTACAGGACTGTCTGGTGCTGTGACCCGCTTGACCGGAGCCTTGAGCTCTGCATGCAGGCTCTCATGGATACGTGTGCTTATTTCTGCTGCAGGTCCGCAGGTACGCACAGCCTCGTGGACGATAACCGCGCGACCGGTCTTCGCGACGGAGGTGAGGATGGCCTCGTCATCGATTGGTGATAGCGTCCGCAAATCGAGGACTTCTGCTGAAATTCCGTGATCATTCTGCAAACTCTCGGCGGCGTCGACAGCGGGTGCCATCATCCGACCCCAACTTAGAATCGTGACGTCGGTACCTTCTCGTCGCGTTGCAGCTTTGCCGATCGGGATGGTGTAGTGCCCCTCCGGCACCGGCGTCTTCTTCATCATCAGCGAGTTGGTCTCGATGAAAATGCAGGGGTCCTCGTCCTCGATGCAGGAAAGGAGAAGCCCCTTGGCATCATAGGCGTTTGACGGATAGACCACCTTGAGTCCAGGCGTGTGCATCAACAAGGCTTCGAGTGACTGGCTGTGTTGGGCACCAAGTGGCGTTCCACCGACCATGTTGACTCGAACCACCATCGGCACCGAGGTTCTACCTCCGGACATGTACCGGAGCTTCGCAGCGTGATTGGACAACTGGTCGAAGCAGACGCCGATGAAGTCCATGAACATGATCTCCGCGATGGGCTTCATGCCCACGATCGCAGAGCCGATCGCTGCGCCGATGATTGCCTCTTCGGCAATGGGTGTGTTGCGCACTCGGTGTTCGCCGTGTCGGCTCGATAGTCCGGAGGTCATGTTGAATACGCCGCCGCCGGCGGTGTCCGAGATGTCCTCGCCGAGAAGGAACACATTCGGATCCTCGCTGAGAGCAATGTCGAGTGCGTTCTTGATCGCCTCACGCATCGGCATAGGACTGTCTCGGCTAGGATCCGCCGGTCGCTCTTCCTCCACCGGCTTGGGATCTGCGAAGATGTCCTCCAACACCCGGTCGGGATCAGCCGGATCGTCGAGCGAAGCAGCAGCGTAACCCTCATCGATTTCCTGCTGTGCGATAGTCTCGATCGCGTCGAGTGCCTCGGCGTCCGCAATGCCGTCTTCGATCAGCTGGCTGCGAAAGCGCGCCAGTAGGTCGTTTGCGCGGTGTTCAGCGAGTACGTCTTGGTCCATGTACTCGTTCTGGTCGCCGAGTACATGGCCCAAGGTGCGGAAGGTGACGCATTCGAGAAGCACCGGCCCGGCACCTGACCTGGCGTGCGCGAAAGCTTCACGCGCAGCCGCTGCTGTCGCCGATGCGTCGGTTCCATCGACTGTGATTCCGCGGATTCCGTATGCGGCTGCTCGATCCGCTACGTGTTCAGTTCTCTGCGTGGCCCCGAAGGGTGTATGTTCACCGTATTGATTGTTCTGGCAGACGAACACAACCGGCAAGTCCCACACCGCAGCCAGGTTCAGCGACTCGTGGAATGCTCCGATGTTCGTGGCCCCGTCACCGAAGTTGCACACCGTCACCTTGCCATCATTGCGAAGCTCAGATGACAGGCCCAAGCCAGCTGCAATCGGGATTCCCCCGCCGACGATCCCACTCATCACCATGAGGCCATGATCTGGAGCGGAGATATGCATAGGACCGCCGCGGCCCTTGGAACCGCCGGTCGACCGCCCCAGTCGCTCCGCCCATAGTTCCTTCACGGGCACGCCTTTGGCGATCTCGTCTGCGAGGCCGCGGTATGTGGCCGTCATGTAATCCGACGGCTCCATTACTGCACCGATAGCAGCTGCGATGATCTCGTGACCGCGGACGGGATAGTGGACGAAGCCCTCTTGCCCTGTGCCCATGAGCTTTTGCGCCTTGTCATCGAATGCGCGAATCTTTCGAGCTGTCTTATAAATTGACAGTAGTAGGGTCTGCTGCTCCGTTCGATCCGCAACCGCGTTCTCAGCAATCATTGGCCAATCCTTTCGTGCTACCTGATGTCGATTCAGCCGGCAGTGATGACGAGTTAGGCGGGGTTCGTGACGCTGTCCCGGGCTTGCAGCACTTCGGTGAGCTTTTCAAACGCTGAATGGGCACGCGCGACTCCGCAGTACCCGGCACTGTGGATCAGTAGTTCAGTAACTTCCTCCGGCGCAATCCCCAACCGGAGAGCCGCGACGAAGTGCTTGCCTAGTTCCTCATGCGAGCCGAGAGCGATCAACATCGACATCGTCGCCACGCTCTTGGTCCGGAGATCGAGGCCCTCTCGCGCCCACGAGTCCGAGAAGGGACGAGAAAGAATCTGTCGTAGGTCCGCAGTGTTGCCGGGCTCGTCCGGACGCGGCTGTGGTGGCCGAACGGCCTTTCCCAACAGTTTTTCCCGCACCACGTCAGCTGCTCGCACCTGTTCGTTTGTCAAGATCATCTACTTACCCCTTACAGTCCCTGGTGCGCGCCCTATCCGCCTGCGGGCGCCTATGTTCCGATCGTGATCTTCATCGGACAGAAATCGATCTGCATTGAAGCCGTTGAGTGTCAGAGGATCCTCCGACAACCCTTTCGCGCTTACTGTTCGTGCGCCCGGGCAATGTAGTTGTCGATTTCACGATGCGTGTTCATAATCGCCATCTCTTGCTGCCGATTGAGTTTGTAGCCTCGAGAATGACGCGAGCGAAGACCTGCCGTGACATGTGGCATGTTCGAGAAGTCCTGGCTAAGGACAAGTTTCCAGCGACTATCCGTCCACTCGAGCTCTTCGCGTTCCACAATCGGTTCCTCACCTACAGGGAACATCCGCAGCGAAAACACATCGAACAGGCAACTATTCGGATCGTCTCCATTCGGCCGGGCACGATAGCCCAATAGGTTTCCGTTGCTTGTCAGCACGACCACATTAGGGAAGATCGTCGTCACGCCGAGATACTTGGTATCGCTGCTCGAAACCTTGGGAAGCGGGATTCCAGCACCCTCGGCGTACTCATGAAGCGCGTTCACGAAGTCAACGCCCGCGCTGAGATCTTCGGGAAGCGGACGCTTCCGGAGGCCAGCAGCGACGAACTTCTCGCGGTCGGTGTAAATAGCATTGACCTGATCGGCCAGGTCAGAGACGGCGCGGTAGAGCTGCTCGCGCTCGTTGAGCGCATCCCGTTCGACCAGTTTGCTGTCGAACGTCCCCTCACGGCCCTTGTGGGTGTGGTTGTGAGCGTGCCCATTCTCCAGCTGCAGATACTCGTACGCATTGTGGTCAAGGATCAACTGCGGATGAGTGGCCGGTACGTGGTAGTTCTCCACGAAGGCGTCGAGGGAGACCTTCCAATTGCATGGCAACACCGTCGACTTGTACCAGTCGTACCGCATGATATCGACGCCGAACGGTTCGAACATCGGCTCCAAGGGAGCAAGGAACGATTCCAAATCCGTCGACGGTGTGTCGGGACAGACAAACACAAAGCCCCATCGGACACCGCTAGGAACCTCGATTAGTGCAAGGTCTTCGGGCTTCATGCCCTCGTCTGAGAACTCACCTTGATCGAGGACGAACGTGTTCTCACCATTGATCGCCCATGACCAACCGTGGTAGCGGCATCGGATGCCCCCCTGCCCTAAGCTGCCACAGCCCTGAGCAAGTCGAGTTGATCTATGCCTGCAGGCATTAGCGAATGCCTTGATACTGCCGTCTTCCTGCCGGACAACGAGAATTGATTCAGTGTTGACCTCATACTCATAGTAGTCTCCGCGATCTGGGATTTCTTCGAGGCGACATGCGATCTGCCAAGTATGGGGCCACAGCGACTTCTCTTCGAGGTCGAGGAAGAGCTTCGATGTGTATCGTGCCGACGGGATGTGGTCGTCGCCGAGGAGACGACAGTCGGCCTGCGCCAAAAGTGTCTGACTGGCTTCCAGGTCCAGCTTCTCGGTCGTGGCGGTCCCTGCAGTCTTGAGATTTCGCGTCATGAGGTGAACTCCTGATCTATGCCGAGGCAGTTAGCAAAAGTGTGCTGTAACACAGGTAGTTTGTCAACAGTCATTGCTGCGGAACACGGCAACCGACGAGGACGAGACTAATCCTGCGCATGGAAACGCCCGCGATCACGCGCCGAATCTGCAGAAAAGTACGATGATTCAGACTTCGAGAGGCTCTCTAGCCCAGCCGGAAGGAGCCATATTCGTGTGGCCCATGCGGTCGATGTGACGTATGAGATGTGGTCCCGCCTCGCGGTAGATGATTGCTGTGCGGTTGTACCGGACATCTTGCGAGGCGGTGCCACATCGTTCCTTCCGTAATCCTCCGCCAGGCTCGGCTGAAGCCGGGACGCCGGTCGGCTTCACTTGCCACGATCGTGCACGTTCTCGCCGGCGAATGCGTGTGGCGGTATCGTCCTCTTCCATCGGGATCACCCCGGCGACGTCGTATCACTGGCTCCGCTGTGTGGCGGCTGGACTCGTGCGAGAAGCCCACCACGCGGTGTCTGGTCTGCGCGGTACCTCCGGTGAAGCCGACTGGCGCGGTAACCATCCTGGGTCCAGCAAGGGGCCTGGTCGAGGAGGGGCGATCACCGGTCAGCAGAGCAGGAGCAAGTAACGGGGGATCGAAGTTCCACAGCCTCCCAGTTGATGGACTGTGTCTGCTCCGCCGACACGTCCGGGGCAGACGGCCTCGCCATGTCCGGTCAGATCCTCGGCGTCGCGAGAGTGATCACGTGGCCGGACACGTCCTTCAGAGCCGCCTCGTCGTACTCGACGACATGGATTCCTCGCAGGATCGTCTGCACGCTGAGCCCGGACTGGTGCCCCGCGCAGCCGGTGCCACTGCGACCGAACCGAGTTCCGCTTTGTCCAAGCACTTTTCAGCGGCGATTGCTTATGACAGCACGTGACTGCAACCTGTGATCGGCGCGATTCCCCGTGACCTCGTCGAGGAATACCTCGCCGTGTATCGGGAGGGCTCGGAGGCAGCAAACACGACGGACGTTTCGACCCCTGCCGTATTCTGCTGGTATCTCGTCGGATTCGCCCACCACATCGTCGCAGCCTGCCTCACGAACCCATCTCCCTGCGACACGCTGCGAGCGTTCTCGAGCGTGCCGATCTCGCGGTCGCCCCGAGGCCAGGAACCTGTCACGGAGGACCACGGGCGGCTTCAGGCCTCGACTTTGAGGGGCAGTCCGTTCAAGGCGCGCAACATGAAGGACTTGCGCCATTCCACCTCGCCGGCGAGCTCGATCGTCGGATAACGCGTCAGCAGGCTGTCGAGGGCCACCTGCAATTCGAGTCGGGCAAGCCACCCTCCCAGACAATAGTGGGCACCTCCGAAGAAGCTGATGTGCTTGTTAGGAGAACGTGTCAGGTCCAGCTCGAGCGGCTTGTCGAAGACTGCCGGATCATGATTTGCCGCTTGATTTCCGACGATCAGCGTCTCGCCCTTCCGAACCAGTTGGTCGCCGATTTCGATGTCGTTGACGGCGAATCGTGGAACCGAGCCACGGGTGGCTGCGTCGAATCGGAGGAGTTCTTCCCACGCCGGCACCATGATCCCCCGATCAGCCCGAAGGCGTTCGAGCTGGTCGGGGAAGTTCAGCAAGTGATAGAGACCCACCGGCAGAGTGCTGCCTGTGGTCTCATGACCTGCATTCAAAAGCGCGACAACCATTGCGACAACTTCGTCTTCGCTGAGCTTGTCCCCCTCGTCGCTGGCTTCTACCAGTGCGGTGAGCAGATCGTCTCGTCCAGGTGTCCGCCGTCGATCCTCGATCTCAGCGACGATGATCTCGACAAACTTTGCAACAATTTCGTCCGCCTCGTCGATCTGGGCGTCAGTCAGCATCGGCTCGTGGAGGGCAACGATGGCATCTGCGACCGCCAAGACCTGACTCATGTACTCGCGACTGATTCCCATGAGGTCGAGGATGACCTTCGTCGGGAGCATTTTGGCGAAATCATGGACGAGGTCGATCTCGGTACGACCGGCCAGGGTATCAAGATCGGCGTCGACAACCTCTTGTACCTGGGATCTCATCAGCTTCACGGCCGCAGGAGAGAACGTCTTGGCGACGATCCGGCGAACTCGGGCGTGCTCCTTGCCGTCCATGTTCAGGATCGTGCTGTGCCACACATCGAATGCCACGCTCGGACGGTCCGTCCCTACACTGTGGCCGCTGCCTGAACTGGACGCGACGTTCACACTCCAGTCTGCGTCTCTGAAGACTGATGTTGCCAGGTCGTACCGGGTTACGTAGTAGAATCCCCGCTTTTCGTATCGGAAGACCGGGGCGTGCTCCCTCAGTTCCGCGTAGAAAGGCCGTGGGTCGGGTGCTGCACCGATGATGAAATGCTCGAATCCTTCATCCAGGGTCTTGCTGGCTACTACCACTGTCGTCTCCTCGCGATACCGGTGGGGGCATGGGTGGTCGATGGTGTGACCGGATGGCCCACGATCTCAGAAACAAATCTTTGACGTGGGACGCATCACATGCAACACTAGGAAGTGTGACGTAGCACATCCTTTTTGTCAACACTCGTTTCGGCGCCAGCCGAACGGCGGATATTGTCCCAAAACCACGGCAACACTGATGTTTTCGGCGTCCACTGCTACCTCTCACTCCCTGCATCGACTCAGAATCCCGGCCAGGAGGTCCCGTGCTGCTTGAAGGAAAGATTGCGTTGGTAACAGGTGGTGCTTCGGGCATCGGTGCCAGCGTCTGCGAGAAGTTCTCTCACGAAGGCGCCACCGTGATCGTGCTCGATCGCGATGGAGACGCAGCGAAGCAACGCGCATCGACACTGACGAGAGCGACTTCTCTCTGCGTCGATGTCACCAACCCTGGCGAGGTCAACAGCGCAGTCGGGAACATCGTCAACGATTACGGGCGCCTCGACATTCTGGCGAATGTTGCCGGAACTGACGACCGTGAGTCAAAGAGAGCCATCGGCGAGCATCTCGCAGCCGGCACTCCTCTCGACATCACCTCCAAGTTGACCGATGATCAATGGCGTCGCATGATGTCCGTGAACATCGATGGAGTTTTCTACCTTATGCGCGCCGCGCTGCAGGTGATGCTGGTTCAAGAATCGGGCTCGATTATCAATGTCGCTTCGCTGGCCGGGGTAATCGGACAGGCCGGGCTCCCCCATTACTCCGCGTCCAAAGCAGCCGTTCTCGCGCTCACACGGTCCGTCGCGAAAGAGGTCGCAGATCGTGGGGTGCGAGTGAACGCGATCGCCCCAGGAGCGATACAAACGCCGATGTTCGGACGCTCGCCCGCTGGTCTGGCCAGCACTATCCCGATGAAGCGCATCGGCGGTCCCGAGGAGATTGCCTCAGTGGCGACCTTCCTAGCCAGCAGTGAGTCGTCCTATGTCACCGGCGAAACCATCAATGTCAACGGCGGCATGCTCACGGTGTAACACAGGCTGTCGACTCGCCGCAGCAATTCCTGCCAGACGCTGCAGAAGAGAACCTGCACCCGCTGCCGGTTCGTCGATGACGGTGTCACCTCGATCCCGCTTCGTGCTGTGTGGCATGGATGCGCCTATCCGACAGCAGCATTGCGCTTCCGACACACTTTATTCAGGAGACCATCCATGGCCACCGCATCACTAGCAGAAACCAAGTCACAACGTCAGGATGTCCTTGGTGTCGAGGATCTTTCCGTGGAGTTTTTCACGGAACACGGGTGGACTCGGGTGGTCGACAACGTGAACATCCGAGTACCACGAGGCAAGACCGTGGGCCTCGTCGGTGAATCAGGTTCCGGTAAGACGGTGACGTCCTTGGCTGCCATGGGTCTGTTGCCACGCCACGGAACGAGAGTCACCGGTTCGATCCAGCTCGACGGACGCGACCTCACCACGCTCGCGGAGAGCCAGTGGGCCGAGGTACGAGGCTCGGAAATCTCCATGGTGTTCCAAGAGCCGAGGCGTAGTCTCGACCCGGCTTTCACCGTTGGTCACCAGATCGCCGAGGTAGTCCGTCGACATGAGGGCGCGTCGAAACGCGACAGTCATGCTCGCGCAGTGGAAATGTTGGACGCAGTCGGAATCGCGGACGCGAAGCGACGAGTGCGAGCGTACCCCCACGAGTTCAGTGGCGGAATGTGTCAGCGTGTCATGCTCGCTATCGCGATGGTATGTAAACCCAAGTTGCTTATCGCCGACGAACCAACCACTGCCCTGGACGTCACCGTTCAGAAGGAAATGCTTCGACTGATGAAAGAACTGCAGCGCGAGTTCGACCTGTCGATTCTGTTCATCACCCATGACCTCGGCGTCGTAGCCGAGATGTGCGACGAAGTCAGCGTGATGTACGCAGGGCAAGTTGTCGAATCCACGGGAATCGACGAACTGTTCACGGCACCAGGACATCCGTACACCGAAGGTCTTCTCGATGCCATCCCAGATCCGAGAGCGCGTGGATCACGTCTCAAGGCGATTCCCGGTATGGTGCCCGCGCCCTGGCTGTGGCCCCGGTCGTGCCACTTCTTCGACCGGTGCACCTATGCGATCGCGGACCGCTGCGGCACAGAACCGGTCCCACTGCTCGCTGGACCTGACGGTCGGGGAATCCGGTGTGCCCGCGTCGGCGAACTCGAACTGAGAGGAATTGATCAATGACCGCCCTACTGGAGGTTTCGGGGCTCATGAAGTCCTACCCGGCAAAGCGAAACTTTCTCGGCAAAGCCACCGAATCGACCCAGGTCACCAACAACGTATCGTTCACCCTCGCTCGGGGTGAAACACTCGGAATCGTCGGTGAAACGGGTGCCGGTAAGTCGACAGTGGGCAGGCTCGTCCTACGGATGATCGATCCCGATGCCGGCAGTGTCCACTTCAACGGCAACGATGTGCTCGCGATGGACAAAAAGACACTCCGGTCGCTGAGACAACGGGCACAGATGATCTTTCAAGACCCATTCAGTTCGCTCGACCCCCATATGACGGTCCGAGAAGCAGTCGGAGAACCGCTCACGATTCATCAAGGATTGAAGGGCGAAGAGCGTGATACCAAAGTCATCGCGTTGCTCCAAAGAGTCGGAATCCGTGAAGACCAACTCAATAAATATCCCCGAGAGTTCTCTGGCGGACAGCTTCAGCGACTCGCGATCGCACGCGCATTGACCACAGACCCAGAGTTCATTGTGTGCGACGAACCGGTCGCGGCACTGGATGTTTCAATCCAAGCCCAGGTTCTGAACCTGCTTCTCGATCTGCAGCGCGAACGCGGACTCGCTTACATCTTCATCTCACACGACCTTTCCCTGGTCCGTTTTCTCGCTCATCGCGTAGCCGTGATGTACAAGGGAGAGATAGTCGAGATGAACGATACCGAAGAGATCTTCGATAACCCCCAACACCCCTACACCCAGAAACTGGTGGCTGCTATCCCCGACCCCCGCAACAGGGGAGCCCGACTGCGCGAGGAGTCCCAATGTTGAACCAGATAGTCAAGCGACTCCTCTCCGCTATTCCTCTTCTTCTATTCGTGAGTTTTTTTGTCTACTCACTCGTTGACCTGATCCCCGGTGATGCCGCCACTGCACTTGCAGGAGAAAACGCAACTCCCGCCGCCATCGAGGAAACGAGGGAAAGACTGGGCCTCAACGAACCATTGTTAGTTCGGTATCTCGACTGGCTGGGTAGCGCGCTTCGTGGCGATCTCGGTACGTCGCTGTTCAGCTCCGATTCGGTAGTCAATATATTAAGTAATCGGCTTCCGGTCACCCTCTCCCTCACGCTCATCACGATGCTGATCGTCGTCATCGTTGGGCTCCCGACTGGTGTCTTCGCTGCTATGCGTGCAAATTCGCTTATCGACCGCGCGCTGACAGCAGCTTCCAGCGTCGCCATGGCGGTGCCGCCGTTTATCCTCGGCCTCATCCTGGTCATTCTATTCGCGATCCTGTCCCCCGTTCTTCCTGCAACCGGCTACACACCGGTCGGTGAGGGACTCGGGTCGTGGCTTCAGCACCTTATCCTGCCCGCAATCGCAATTGCAGCGATTTCCGGGGCAGAACTTGCACGGCAGACACGCGCAGCCATGGTCGACACACTGGGGAAGGACTTTATCCGTACCACGCGCGCCAAGGGCCTACTCACAAAAGAGATTGTCGGACAACACGCGCTGAAGAACGCTGGGATTCCCATCGTCACCGTGCTCGGACTGCAAGTAAATCGCATCCTGGCCGGCGCGGTCACCGTCGAATTCGTCTTCGCGCTACCGGGGTTGGGAAGTCTCGCCGTCAGCTCTGTGTTCAGCCGCGACATCCCGGTGATCCTGGGAATCGTCATGACGACTGCAGTCATCATCGTGGCCGTCAACGTTGTAGTGGACCTCACGTATGGCTACTTCAATCCTCGTGCCCGACACTGACCTCCATTCACACGCCCCATCCCTAAAGCTGGAAGATCTCCGATCATGAGCGATAGCCGGTCCCTCGTCGAGCTGCCGAGCGAGACAAACAATCTGACCCAGTTCGATTCAGGTCATAGAAAAGTTCCGAATATCGACAATTCGCCGCCTCCGGCGAAACAGCGCAGACTGATACAGTTCCTGCGCTCCAGCCGCCCGCTACGGCAGCTGCGTACCAATACCGCTGCGATGCTTGCCCTCGTATTCATCTGCCTCGTGGTGTTTCTCGCGGTCTTCGGCTCGACTCTAGCGCCGCACGACCCGAACGCACAGAACCTGGCAAACAGTCTCGCGCCTCCCGGCAGCGAACACTGGCTCGGCACGGACATGTACGGCCGCGACATCTTGAGCCGACTGCTGGCCGCGGCGCAAGTGACGACAGTCGCTGTTGTCCAAGCCGTTGGTATCGCGGCGGTACTAGGTATCCCGGTCGGACTCTTGGCAGGACTCATCGGCGGCTGGGTCGGAGCTCTCTTCAGTCGAATCTCTGACGCGCTTCAGAGTCTCCCCCCACTGGTTCTTGCCATCGCTATCGTCGGCATTCTCGGACCTAGCTTGACCAACGCGATGCTTGCAATCGGGATTGTCACAGCTCCATCGCTGTTTCGGCTCGCACGTGGCGCAGCCGAGTCTGTCTCCACCGAGACTTACATCGAGGCGTGTCGTGCCATCGGTTGTTCGCAATGGCGGCTGCTGTGGCGACACGTTCTTCCCAATGCTGCCTCGCCTCTATTGGTGCAGTTGTCCTTTGCGGGGGGGCTCGCGATCGTCGCGGAAGCCAGTCTGAGCTTTCTTGGGCTCGGGGTACAGGCACCACAGACATCATGGGGAAGCATGGTTCGCGATGCCTTCGACAACGTCTATGTCGCTCCGATCAACATCATCCCGCCTGCACTGATGATCGTGCTCACGGTGCTCGCCTTCTCTACCTTCGGCGATGGACTTCGCGACGCGCTCGAAGGCACTACGAAGGTCTCCAAGGTCAAGCCCCTCAAGAAGAGTCGTAAGCCTGTCCAGGCAGACGCTGGGCAATACCGCGGGAAATCCTCAGCCGAGTAGCGCGTAGTGCGGCCGGAGCGCGAGCGACTCGCTCGCGCTCCTGAGCAGTTGGCGGACGATGGCGCTTCGACCAGTATAAGCAGCCAACGAATGTCGGTCCTGGGTCACGAGCGCAGTTCTGATCGGATGTGCTACGCAACGACGGGTACTGGTGAAGAAGTGATGAGAAATCACATTCGGACCGGTCATTTCTGGCCTTTCAGGATGAGCCCGGCGTGGCAGGTGGCGCTGGGAGTGGGTTTCGAGCACGGTGTCAGTTTCACCGTCTCCGTGTTCGCACCGAAGTGCGAGTCGCACCTGTATCCGGGTTTGCCGGAACTCGCCTGCAGCACCCGCTGTTTAAGTCCGTTCGAATGTGACTCTCACGCGATCGGCAAGTGCCTTGAGAGCACAGTTGGCGTCGCTGGCCACGTTACGTAATCCGTCGGCGAGGTTGACTCGGTCGGTCAGATGTCAGCGATGCCATCATCCGCAGGTCACCTTCGGTGCAGGTCTGGGACATGTCCGCACGAAGGTGACGTCCCCGGTCCAGTCGACCCGGTTCTCCGGGATCCAGGGGACGCGCAGACGCCCGGCGAGCCACTCCGGAGGATGCGGCCGTAGGTCGCGTAAGAGCCTCAGCACCAATAGGTTCTGGGTCTGACCTGGGTTGGCTCATTTCGTTAGTGCGTGAGTCACCGGCCTGAAATCCGATTCAGAATCTCGCGGATCTCGGGTTCGACCTGCGGCGGGAACGTATGCCGGGTGCCGTTGATCGCGATCGTCGCCGAACGCAACGGGCGCAGCTTCTTGACGACATGGCCGATCGCCAACCCGGTACGTTCCTGAACCAGACGCGAGACGGCCAACGCCGCGAACACGATCGTCAGATGCGCCTCGATCGAATCCTTCGTGCGATGAAAGATCGGCCGGGCCCGCAGATCTGTTTTCGACATCCGAAACGACTGCTCCACATGCCACAGGTCATGATATTTCGCGATCACCTCAGACGGATCCATCAGTGAGGCATAAGTATTCGTCACGTACCCTTTCAATCCCGAGAGGGATCGAGCACGCTCGAGCGACGCGGTATCGAGGCTGCGGCCCTGCGCGGTGGTCTTGACGAACCGAGTCGACTTCGGCGGTGTACCGCCGTCGACGACGGCCCGGGCGCGGGCTTCCTGCGCGTTCAACGTCTTCTCGTCCCGCGCCGCCCGGGCGGTCGAGTACTGCCACACCGCCCGCCACGCGTTCGGATGCGCGACCGGGTCCCACACGGGTTCGGCGCGTTTGCGGACATTGTTGACCTTCGAGCGGCCGTGTCTGGGGGTGATCGTGTCGACGATCTGACCATTGGTGAAAGCATTGCCGTGCCAATGAAAGTGCGAGGCAAGATCACCGGGCGCTTTGGTGACACGGGAGCCGACGATGAACTTCAGACCTGCCTCATCGAGGTCGGTCAGATTCGACGCCGACAGCATCCCGGCATCAGCAGCGACGACCATCTCCACACCGGTGAGGTCGTGGCGCTGCTGGAACTGACGCACGATCGGCACGATGGTGTGGGTTTCCGCGTGGTTGCCTTCGAAGCAACCGATTTCCAGCGGGAAACCGGTGCGGTCCACCAGAAGCCCGACGACGATCTGCGGGTCGACGCGTCGTTCCTTGCTGTAGCCGACTTTCCTTAAGGTGTCTTCCTTTTCGGCTTCGAAGTACAAGGTGGTGACGTCGTAGAGCAGCAAGGACAGACCGCCGGTGTCGGCGGCGTGGGCGAAGCACCGCTCGGCGATGACGGCCCGGTAGTCCTTGTCGAGAATCGAGCGCAGGTGGCGTTTGATGGTGGCGTAACTCGGTGGGGCGGCGCCGAGGTCACGCAGGACTCGGCCGGCATCGAGTTTCGACCCGGGTTCGACGATGCGGGCGATCACCAGGTCCCGGAAGGCCTCATCGTGGATTCGGTCGAATCCCAGCTGGTCGTAGGCGGTGTGCAGGGCTTCCCGGAGCAACACCGACGCGGTGGTTTCGGTCCGGCCCGGCGCATCGAGCACCGGTTGTTGCTCGTCGATCGGTGTCGGCAGCAGCGTTGCTTGCCCGGTGGGAAGAACGCTTTCGACGGGCAGTTGTGGGGTGATGCCCAGGTCGAGGGCCTGTTGGTCGGGTTCGAGCCAGGCTCGAGCGCGTTCGAGGAGCATGCCGAGTTCGATGTCGGTGTGGGCGGACCCGATGTGTTTGACGATTTCCTGCCGGCCACCGCTGTAGCGGGCGATCTGCACGGCGGTGGCTCCGGACTTGGTGCGGACTCGCCTGATGAACGCCACTCGATGAGCGTAGACGGGCTCGGTTAGTGCGTGAACTCAGCCATTCAGAATCGAGAAGAGCCTGGTCACAGCCCTGCGATCAGGATTTGTGGTCTGGAGTGAGCCAAGTCAGGTCTGAGTCCGGCATGTGTGCGCAGACCGGCTTGGGAGCGTTGCGTATGGAGCGCATCGAGGGGGCATCACGATCTCACCGAGACCGCCGGACCGCTCGAACAGTACCGGAACCTGGCGATCTCGTGGTCGTTGTCGGACGGTGGCTCCAGTTTCTCAAGGTTGCTCAGTAGCAGCCCGCAAGCTAGAACTGCATAAGCATGCGCGCTGTCTTGGTGAATCCGATCCGGTTGGGACACAGCGTGATCTTGTCGAGTGGTGTCCCAGTATTGCCTGCAGGCGCCCGCGCAAGGCTCGTGCCCGTATGCCAACATCTGCGAGCACTATCCGAGTTTCCACACCGGCTCCACCCACCCCGCGGTCCTGGTAGCGCAATGTGTCGACGCCCGGGACCTCGCTGATGAGGCAGAGAAGCGTGGCTGGATCGAGGAGGCGGAGCGGCATCGCGCTCTCGTGTCCCGACTCGAGGTGTTGATCTCCGAATCGACGGCCGGATGAGCGAGTACGCCCTGGTCAGGGTCGAGCGGGTCGACGCTGAGCTCGCCGCCGTGGGCGAGCCGATCACGTTCACTGCCGTCGCCAAACGGGCGCAGGTCGCGCGGGCGACGCTCTACCGCGACACTCAGTTGCGTGCTGCCGGCGACGAACACCGCACCCGGCAAACCGAGGCTCGCACCTCGACCGGCCTGGCCAGCGAAGTCGCACACTTGCGCATCGTCGTCGAAGAGCTTGCCGGCAGGGTGACCCGAAACGAGGAACCACTGCGACGGCTTCGCCGTGATCCGCCCCCGACGATGAACCATTCCGACCGCAATCACCGAGATCTGGGCGGCGATTAGCCGTCCAACGCTACAACAATGCGATGATCGAATCATTTTGGGGAAGAATGCAAACAGAGCTGCTCAATCGGAAGATGGGAGAACGCGGATCGAGTTGGCAACGCGATTTTCGACTACCTCGAGATCTTCCACAACCGTCAAAGACGACACTCTGCACTCGGTAGAGGAATAGTCAAATCCTGTGGATCCTGCTCGTCGCGTGTCGCCTGACACCCGGCAGGGCTACTTCACTCCGTATCAGTCGGCGCTACCCACGAAAAAGGTCGCCGTGGACAAGAACTCCGGCGTGATCTGCACACCGGTAAAGTTCGCCGCCATCGCGAACGATGCCTCGATCACATGGAACCTGCCGTCCGGCAAGGGACCCTCACCACCGTGAGCACGGGCGTGCCTTCCCGCCAGCGCGCCAACGCTGGTCTTGATCAGAATTCGGGTTCCTTGCAGATCATCTTCCGGGAAGGCGCGCCCTCCCGGGATCCACAGGTTCTGATCATTACTCGGCACTCGGTATGCGCACTCCTATAGAGTTCGAAGTGTTCCATCAGTCCATTCAACCTGTAGCCTGAAGTCCGGTAACTCGGCTCCACGGAACTCGGGGCATATCAGTCGGTCCTACCAGTGTTATCGTCTCTTCCAGTCCGGCTCAGATGCATCCCTCACAAGAATAACTCGCTGGAGAACGGCTAGTAGAACTGATTCTTCTCGACCGGCTGTCTTGCGTTGTGGTCGATACAGTCGTTGTATCGCCGCATGAGCTCCCCGAAAGTGGTGAGTTCTTCTACTGGCCAGTCGCTCAAGAGAATCTCATTATGCCGCTGCCGCAGGTCGCGTACCGCTTCCATCTTCTTCCTCCCGATCTGTGACAGCTGAATGAGAGAAACCCGCTTGTCTTCGGCAAACGTCGACCGGGTGATCAACTCGGCCGCTTCCATCGAAGCGATCTTCCGTGTCACAGTCGTGGGCTCGAGAGAAAGCGTCTTCGCTAAGTTGTGGATGCTGACGGGAGCGACGCGATCGAGGGCGCGCGCAATGAGATAACTCGCTCGGTCCATCTCCTTGTAGGTGATCGCCCTTCGACTCTGATGGTCCAACAGCCTCACAAGCACCGCCAACTGTGTCTCTATGACCTGGACCGCTCCAGTTCTCTCCGCACGAAGCTTCCGTCCGTCACGGCTGTGGATGCCTGATGTCATACACTGATGATACATTCAACGGCGTGAAGGACCGAGTCCGGCAGTGATGCATTCGGTGGAACCGGCCTGTCATCAGTTGAGTACTACAGCCATGGATAGAGTTGGTGCTTTGAACTGCATTCTCGGTTGTATATCGGGCTCGTTGCCGGCCTTGTCGTCATAAACCGCCTGTAGGCATTTTTCAACGGTTTTCCTGAGCCAAGACCACACTTCGCCACCTCAACAGGGCGATCGACAAACCCATGCCGCGCTCTGACCGATTTGAGATGCGTGATTAGGGAGAGAGTGAGAGACCGGACCCTTACAGACCGGCCCTTTGGGGAACGACGTCGTTCTCCGCCCAATCCGGGCATCCAAGGAGTTGAGGGCCGGCACCTGGAGCGCTGCTCTTTGGCGTTCGAGGTGCGCGATGCAGCCTAGGTCTCCGCGTAGTTCCCAGCACTCAGAGATGAGTGGAGGCAGGGTCGTCGCGATCGTGTGGTTCAGTTCTTCTGCGGCGCGTTGGCGTAGCTGTTCGAGATCATCGACGTCGTCTTCGATGCCGGGATCGATAGCCCAGCCGAGTTGGGCGCAGGAGTCGATGCCGACGAACCAGACTTGTGCGGTGAGTCCGTGAGGGGTCAGAGCGGCCCCGTGGAGCAGTTTGGTGAGCTTCTCGATCGTGTCGACGGGGCCTGTCTGTCATTCACCAGAGGGGCTGCAGGTGGCGTACGCGGTAAGATGAGGACAGCTTCCGCCATAATTCTCCCAGACCGGTATCCGCCACTTCGTCCAAGTCGTACCGCTGCATCGCGTCGGAGACGTCGAGAAGCAGAGCCGATCTCGCGAGTGATCGACGGACGTGCCTGCAAAAGCTCACATTAAAAGATGTTTCGGTAATAGGGCGTGTCGTTGCGCGTGATTCGCACCGTGCTGCTTGATCATTGACGAATGGCAGGGAAGAAGACCGGTTCCGGCGAGGAGTCCGACGCCCGGAAAGTCAAGCAACGCGGCACTCGTCGTGATCTCGACGCGTTGCGTGACCGACGGATGCGGGCCGCAGAGATGTTCGCCGCAGGGCGACGCCAGATCGATGTCGCGGTCGAGTTGGAGGTCTCCCAGCAGACCGCCTCACGTTGGCACCGGCAGTGGACCGACGGGGGCAACGAGGCACTTGAAGGAGCAGGTCGGGCAGGACGCCGGCCCCGCCTCGACGACACCCAGATCGAGGTGATCCGAGAGGAACTACTCAAAGGACCCCAAGCCCACGGCTTCGCAACCGGAGTATGGACCCTGGGCCGGGTCGCGATCGTGATCGAGCGACTCACCGGCGTGACCTACGGCCCCACGCAGACGTGGACGATCCTACGAACCCGGCTCGGTTGGAGCCGACAGCGACCCGCACGGCGGGCAGTCGAACGCGACGAGGACGCCATTGTCGCCTGGCGCGAGAACGAGTGGCCGCGGATAAAAAAATAGCGCGGCGTCGAGGTGCGTGGATCTGCTTCCAGGACGAAAGCGGTGTGTCGCTGCTGCCTGTGGTCCGCGCAACCTGGGCGCCGAAAGGCGTGACACCTGTTCTGCATCACCGATTCTCCTGGAAACGCATGTCCATGGCCGGAGTCCTGGCCTATCGACCCGACCGCAGCGAGAGCGCGTTCGTGTTCTCCATGACCGACGGCTCGTACAACACCGACAAGCTCATCGAGTTCCTCACCGAACTCCGCGCCCACTTCGCTGGGGAGCAGGTCATCGTGATCTGGGACGGGCTGATGGCTCACCGGTCTGCAGCGATGAAGGCATGGGTGGCGACCCAGCGCGACTGGCTCCACGTCGAACGGCTCCCTGCCTATGCGCCCGAACTCAACCCGATCGAACAGGTCTGGGGCAATATGAAATCCACCGAGCTGGCCAATCTCTGCCCCGACGTCCTCGACGAAGTCCGTGTGGCGACCGAGGCCGGGCTGGTCCGGATCGGGTCGAACTACGACCTGTGCCACGGCTTCCTCGATCACACCGGGCTTTCCCTGTGACCACCACTAACTCAATTACCGAAACCTCTGTAGGACAACTTCGTGCACCGGAGTCCGCCACGCTCATGCGGCAGGACGACGCAGCTCCGCTTGACCTGGTCGACGTTGGTGTAACGGAGCAGACCCAGAGCGTTCTCGGTCTCGTCCTGCAGAATGTCGGGCGCTCGTCGCACGCCGGCTTCACCGCCTACGGCCAGCCCGTACAGATTGACCAAGGCACACTGGTCGATGGTGACCAACGCGGTCGCGTCGTGGAGGTCGTCGGTGTCGGGAGCCGGGAGCCGGGAGCCGGGGTGGGGGCGGGCAGGGTGTCGAGGTGGGCGATCTCGGCGATCCGGGTGTTGATCCGCTGAAGGACGTTGCGGTCCTGCGTCTGCAACCACAGATAGTCCTCCGGTCGCGGTGGTGTACCTGCTGCGCACGAGGACCGGCCTCGACGCCATGACGATACGGGCTCCGAACAGGGCACCCGAAACCGTTGCGGCCGTGACACAGTCGCAGACCGAGCGAGGTAGTCATCGCGAAGTCAAGAGTCACACTCAATGGGGTCAACACTGCCGACCAGGCTCGCCCGATCCTCAGTGTCGCCGCGGTGCTGTGCGGCCCGGTGTGACGTTCGGAGCAGAGGCACTGCCGGGTGGAGGACAGGAGTTTCCGCCGGAAACGTTCGCCGACGGTGACCCAGGCTCGCCTCGGCAGAGCGGTTCCGCCGGAAACGCTGACAGCTGCGTGCACACGAGAGCTCGGACACCGACATCGATCACACGCCCACGCGGGTCCCGAACCGGGCCGGACATTCCGACAGGTCCACGGGTGCAGTATCATCCATGGTGGTATCCCCACATTCCTGTCGGGCGACCCTTGGTTCACCGCGACCCCCCGCGCGGTGAACCCGGCCCCGCCGCCCCGGTCCCCACCCCGGCGGCGGGGCCTCCTGCCTCACCACGCTCGGACAACCGAACCACAAGCTCCGAACGAAGAGCTCGCGCCGTCGAGCAGAGGCCGGGAGCGGGCGCGGCGCCCCACCCCGATCCCGGAGATGAGCTGCGGCCACCGGGCGCCGGACCGCAGAGAAGTGTACGTACCGGATCGAATCTTGTTC
This sequence comes from Rhodococcus sp. JCM 9793, assembly GCF_055380405.1. NCBI lineage: Bacteria > Bacillati > Actinomycetota > Actinomycetes > Mycobacteriales > Nocardiaceae > Rhodococcus > Rhodococcus sp. JCM 9793. The sequence continues at coordinate 89,890 of NZ_AP043719.1, read as the reverse complement.
ACCGTCAACAGTAGTGGTTCCACCAACTCCTCGACGATCACAGCGATCTCATCGAAGGGCGGCCGGAAGGATTCGTAGACCACCCTTCCCCGGGGTGCGAGGGCGCGCAGCGCGGGCCCAGGGGGCACCTGCTCGTCGGTACATGACCTGACGACTGCGCTCACCGGATCACCGACGAAACAGACACCTTCCGCACGCGCCGCGGCGCCGCAGGGTGGTCGACGTGCCGCGACGCAACACGATCACCACACCTGCGCCGGCCGATCGCGCTCGAAAAATGACGTGCACTCTTTCCGGCGGAAAGATTCGGCGGATGCCGTCGCGGCAAGGTCACCACTGCATACTCGCTCCGGGGCCGCACTCGAGCTCGAGGGCGAGGCCGACAGAAGTACTCACCGAACACAGAACCTCCGCTGTGCGACATGATGTTCACCGGCAGGGCGCACGTCGCGTCGGCGGCTCGCGCACGGCACGTACCGCACTTCGACTTCGACTTCGAAGAAAGATCGCGGCCCCCGTGACCGACGCCACCACACCCATTCCGCCAACCTGTCAGATGCACGGGCGCATGTCCGCATGAAGCAACGGTGCTATTCTCGTCGCCGTCCGCGAGCACCATCAGGATCAACAACCGCAGCTGCTTCACGGGTGAGGCGGGCCGCGTACGGTTCGATCAGACGGTGGACCTGGACGCGTGCACGTGCCGCGGCCCGCCAGGCGCGACACTACCTGCGGCGCACGGAACATGGGCGCAATACGTGCGTGCGGCGGCGCACGAGTGCATCGAACGGCACAGCCGTCACCGCACCAGCGCATCTGGGGAGAATCCGAAACGCATTGTTCTACTTGACTGTTCGTGACGGTATCTCTCATCGTGCACGGTGATTGTTCCCACCGCGATGCTCGGGCCCCTCACCGCTGTCGGACTCGAGCCTCACCGGTGGTGTTGTCCGAGAGTCCCGTCGACCAGCCGAACAGCTCGCCGCGCTGCGGTCCCGAACGCACCATGGGAAGTGGTTGCGCCACCGAGAGTCACCGCCAAGGACAGGATGCGGGCGTATCGTCTTGTTCTTCCCGCCGGACAATGATCGGCAATCACGTTCACCGAGGCAAACGCCTCCCAGCGCTGTGCGCAACCATTCGACGACACGACTCCAACGAGAGGACGTCAGCGACGACGCTGTTCCCCCTCACCCCGGAAAGAGGGCTGCTCGACCCGAGTCGCCGTCGTCGAGTTGCTTCGGGCGGGCTGATCACCGCGGAACAGGCACGTTCACTGATCGTCCATTCCGACACGTTCAGCGCTCTCGTCAGGAGGATGAATACACCGTCGACTCGTAATCCGAGAACAGTTCGCGGTGGATCGTCTCGGTCGTGCGGGACCCTGCGGCCGACCGTTGCGCCGACGTCTCGCCGGGAGCATGCTGTCGATCACGTGGATCGACGCGGCGGTCGCGTCCTCGTGTCTTGCGATGATCCATGGGTGGGGTGTGGCCTTCCGCTCGGTACATGATGCTCTCGGATGCGATGATGCCACCGCCGGGCGTCGCGGCATCCTCGACACGCGAGTCCGCCGCGGCGTGCAGATCGCAACGTCGTCACCATCGCACCCTGCCGAGTGCCGTCCCACTACTGGCGCACCTGTCGGGCGCAGCGAACTCGGATCTGCGCAGCGACCACCACGACGCTCCCGAGGGGCGTGTGAGACGGAGGCGCAGTCATCCCGCAACTGGGCGCCCGAGGGGCGGACGAGATGATGGTTCGCTTCTGACGGCCGCGTGGTCACCGCGCGCTACGGTGTGGGCCGACACGTTCTCACGCCACTGAGACCCACGGCGGCATCGGTGCCTGTATGACCGAAGATCCGGCCGGTGCGCACCGTTGCATACCTACGCTCTCCTCTCCGGCGCGGGATTCCTCGACACATAAGCCGTCTCCGAATCAGGGCGTTCATCCGATCCGGGAACGTCCGTCGACCACGCCGACGCCTTCTCCCGACGGTGTCCGCCGGCCCATCCGGTTCCGGGCGACCAGCTCGGCAGGCGGGCACCGTCACACCTGCCTGCCCCGGCGCGGGATCTGATGCGGCGAGCATGTGAGCCGTGCCCACCAGCAGGCCTGACGGTACGAGGGGGTGCCACGAGTGATCAATGACCGGCAGCAACGCCGCGGGGACCGTTCGTTCGAAACTGGCAGAATCGATGACAAGCGTTCCACCCCAATGCAACACAGATATTCGATGATGTCGAGCGGACGCTCGATGAGCACCCTCTACTGGAAGGTCCTGGCTCGCCGTGATGCTCTCCCCCCGTCCGCTGCCTTCACGGGGAACCGGAACGTGCCGACAGCGTCCGTATAAAGCCGGGCTCACCCCTTTCTGTTCCCGGTCAGTCGGCACACCGCCGCAACGCCACCTCCGCCACCCGCTTCGCCTCACCCATCGTCTCCGCAACACCACGCGCACACACCCGCGGAGCCGCACCGTGCGCAACGACACGCCACACCGCCGCACCGCCTGCAAACTCAGCACTCGCCGTGCACTCGCCGACCGACATCGACCACACCCCACGAGACGGAAGCCCGTCCCTCATGACCTCCGCCCTCAGGTCCGATCGGCCCGGCACTCCCCCACTGCGGTGCGCTGCTCTCGCAGAGTTCTCCGCGCGGCGCGTGGCACTCGGTTCCTCCCCCACGTAAAGCGCGTTGAGACCCCCGAGGACCCGCTCGAGGTCCCGTGCTTCAGCGATCATCACATCTCTCCCCTTGTCTCACATTGCGTGCGCCGCCAACCCCCACAGCGCGAATCGGGCGAATCGCGCCGACCGACACAGAGGGCACTGGCGCCAACAGTGAATCTTGCGATTTGTGTTGTACTGCTTCACTTCTCAGTCGATAATACAGTGCCGGATCACTCTGCGGGGCACCGACACAGCCCCGCAACGCACACTGACCACCACTACAGTGGTGGTCAGTACAACGGGAGGTGCCGCTTACACTCCGCGCATCTCGGCCGCGTAGTTGGACTCCGCCCGGTCCCCCACCTCGCCCCAGTCCACTTTCAGCGCGTCGGCCAGATGCCGCAGATCGCAGACCATCTCCGCGATCTGCGCCTCGAACTCATCGTCGGTGGTCCGGCACCGCCGCAGGTACGGCACCACACCGGACGCTGCGAGCAGACCGCGCAGAGCGTTCCGCTGCTCCGCACCACTCGCTGTGTCGGCAAGGGGTGCATCCGCGTGCCGGACACACAACGCAGCGAGGTCGTCCACGTCGCACGCAGCCTGGAGTTCGGCGGCAAAGTCGGTGTCGGTCATCGTCTCGTCTCCCGTCATCGTCAGTGCGGCGTCACAGCCACGGCTCGTCGTCACGACCCTCGACGTACTTGCCCCCGGGCGGGTCGACGTAACGCGCGAGCAACACCGCCCGTACGGCGGGCGACGCCGCAGCCAGGTTGTGATCGCGGGTTTCCTTCCATTCCTCCCACCCCCAGCCCGCACCGGCATCGATGACGTACTCGGTCGCGTCCACGGGCGTGCCATCGACAAATAACTCGAAGCTGGTCGGTCCGTCAGGATCCCTGACAGCCGCAATCTCCACCTCGGGTGTCACGGCGGGTTCGGTGTCATGGTCACGACCGGTTTCGTCGCCGTAGTAGCTCTGGGCGCGGCGGTCGATGTCGTGCCAGTCGAGGCGGAGCTGGTCGGCCAGGTGCCGCAGGTCGCCCGCGAGGTCGGCCAACACGGACTCGAGGTCGTCGGTGTCGGTGTGGGTGCGCTCGCCGTACGGCACCACCGCAACAAGCGCCTCACAGGCCCGCACAGCGCGCGCGGCAGGCGGATCCAGGCAGATGGAGGGATCAGGGTGGTTCGAGGCGTGTACGTCGCGGACAGCGGCCAGGTCAGCGAGGGTGCGGACATCAGCGAACGGGGAGGTCGAAGTCATGCTCAGGTCCTTCTCTTGGGTCGGGTAGGGAACACCGGGTCGGTGGGGCGGTGGGGCCAGAACGCGGCCCCACCGACCGGCAGATCAGGGCTTGCTGACCGTGTAGCCGAGCGCATCGGCGAGCATCTGCAGCAGCTCCTCGCCGTTCGGGAGGTCGATCGCCTTCATCCGCTCCACGGTGGCAGCGCAGTCGTCGGGACGCCCGCACAGGCACTCGGGGTTCTGGGGTTCGTAGTCGTACTCCGAGAACAACGCATCACCGAACGTGGTCGGGTCGATGACCCACCTGTCGGCCCCGTCGAGATCACGCATCAGGTACACCCGCGCCTCTTCGATGTAGTGGGTTCCCTGTGCCTCGGCCTGCGCGATAGGGGTCATGAAGGTCGTCATATTGTGGGTCTCCTCGTGTGTCGATCACATGATCGAAAAAGATTGTGCGGAATCGTCGTAAGTGGCTCTGCCACAGCAGTACTGGACGCGGCTATCCCGACGTGTGCGGAGGCGCACGGTGGACCGTCCGCCCCACCGGTGAGGCAGGGGCGAGACGATCGCTTCCCTGCCCCACCGCACTCAGGTCCCGCCGCTCAGCGCGGCTCGACCTCGAAGACAGACCAGTCGTCGACGGTCACCGCGTACACGCCGTCACGGGACACCCGCTCCGCCGCCAGATTCTCGAGATCCGAGATACAGAACTGCTCATCTCGTGCGGCCTGCTCGGATCGGGCAGCCAGCGGAAGGTCCACGTTCACGGTCAGTGACACCGAGACACTGACCGTGAACTCGCGCTCACGACCCGGCAGGCCTTGGCTTTCCATGAACTGGTCGAACTTCTGGCACAGGTCGTTGTCATCGGCCCACTCGTGCGCAGAATCGACCAGATTGTCACCCACTTCCCGTGATCCGCACACGCCGTGCGCGATTCCTGGATTTCGGCGTCCGCACCCTTCTCCGCAATGTTCAACAGGATGATCGACCGCTACCCACCAGCACCGCGACCAAGACCCACCAGGAAGGGTTCTCGACCCGACATGGCTGCATTGAACAATGCTTCTATCGGAACGAGTACGGAGCGTGCTTTCCGTCGGGAGCGAGGCGTATCCGCAGAACGCCAGATGGGGATGAGCCGAACATGATTGAACCCATACACGTCATCTCCGAGTCCGCTCGAAGCTCAGATGACAGTGGCGTTGTATATCGCAAGATGGGATCTGACCAACTCCAACCCAGCTCGGTCATCGAGCCTGATCGGACCCTGCGACACGGTCATCAGATCACGCAGCTCCACGTCGGCACCAGGTCTGATCGTCATGACGACGGAAAACCTGTCCTCGTCGTTGCGTGCCCGGTATTTGAGCCCGAAAATGCTGTCGGTCCCGCGGAGGATGGCTGTCGCCCAGCCTCGGGTGGTCCCGTAGTCGACCGGATCGCATTTCGTCAGCCAGGTGTCCTGTCCGATCGCCGCCAGATGCGAGCCGTGCACCAATGCGACGGGGACATCATCGGTGACGGTGACCTGGGACAGGACCCGACCAGCCAGCTTGGCCCTACGCAGGATTCGCGGAACGCGGTCATCCAGCGGCAACGACCGGCAGTAGGTCTCCGCGATGCAGGTGGAGATGTCCTCCCCAAAATAGCTGTAGAGGTAGGACCCGTCGGAGGAGTCGAACCGTCCACCTCCTGCCCCCGCGGGAGTCGGATTCAGGGTCAGCGCGCCGCGGTCCGGTGCGCCGGAGTGAATGCGCCACAGCCTGGTTCCTGCGGCGAGCGTCCCGACATGCGCGGCCACCGACGCCGGTGCTGGCCGGTCAGGCAACGTCGTCGTCGATCTCGGCGTGCAGCAACGCGCGCACCGTCTCGAAAGAGCCCTCGTCCAGCAATTGGGCCGGGGACTTGCGGTCTCGGGTCGATGGGTTGGGTGAGAGCCACCACGACGCGACACCCCATGGATCGTCCCGGGCACCGAGACGCACATTGCCGTCGCGCACTATCTGGTTCGCCTCATCGGACAGGGAGAACTGGAACTCCGGATACCGGAACTTCCCGCCGCGCTTGAGGCCGATGACCTCACCTTTGGTGCTGAGTTTGCGTAGTGCGTCGCTGGGGTTGGCCCAGGTCTTGTCGTAGCGATCGGCAACGTCTTTGGCGGACAGGTGCGGGAACGACAGGATGTACTCGACGGCGTCGCTGAGCACGGCCTTCTCGTCGAGGATGTTGTCCGAGTCGATGAGCTCGAGGATCGGGTCGTCCTGGGCGATCTGTCCGGCCAGCATGATGTGGGTGATCCTGTTGGCGACCAGTCGCATGCTCGGCCTGCTGTTGAGCTCGGCTCGCATGCGCGCGATGAACTCGTGGTCGCTCACGTGGGTGTGGCGTTGCTGCGGGTCGGACTCGTAGCCCGAGTCGGCGGTCTTGTGGTCCATGTCCCCTCCGTGTGCAGGTAGGCACGCTCGGATTGTTTCTATCTAGAAGTCTACTGTAGATTCCGTCTTGTCCAGTCAGCCCGTCCGGCCCATTTCGCTAGTCTTCGCTGCAGGTCGACAGCGAACGCAGCAGAAACTGACCTCATCCTTCTGTCGCACCCATGCAGGTCACCCCGGCCTCGACTTTGCGTCACCGCGCCGAACCCCCAAAGAGGCAGGGAAAGCTGCTGCGATACCGCTGGTGCGCTGATGCCGAGAACGAAAGCCGCCCGCGCGAGAAGGTCGAGGCCGGCGGTCGAGGGATCGTCCATCTGAGACCGCTGCTATACCTGCCCGACGGCAGTTTGCGGCAGAAAGAAGTCGACACGGCGATGTACTTCGCCATTGACGATGCCACCCGATCCCCCGGCTTCACCGCAATCGTCACCTCCATCGCCAACAAGTATCGCGGCAGATTCGAGTGGCATCGAGGTCGACGCCATTCAGGGGCGGATCAGACTCCTTCGAGGTTGCCGGCAAGGCACGAACACGCGCCGCGTCCTCGACCTTCCACACTCACGCCGTGAGCTCGGCCAATGAACCATCGTGGTCGGCGTCGTCACTTCCTTAACAGTCCATTCAACGACTGAGGGATCATGTCGACGCCAGCTCCACCGCGATATCCACTGCTGATCCCCCGGCACTACAAATCACAGAGAAGGAGGCTTGAATCGGTAGAATGAAGGGCCTCAATGCCAGGTGACGTCGAGCTTGTCGATGGCGTCGAAGTGGAATCCGAACTGGTCACCGTACACATCGAAGCCCTTGTTCTCCGGATAGTCGAGCGTGGCGTGACGTTCGAGGATCGCCACCACCCGGGCCTGGTCATCGTTGGCCAACGCGGCCGCGATCTCCCGGGACTCGTCGGCACTGAAGGGGACATCGGAGTTCCCGAAGTCCAAGGTGCGGGTGCGGTAGTCGTATCCGGCCTCGTCGCCGTTGCGGACATGCACACGACCGGTCACCCGGATGGTGGCGACCTTCGGTGTTCCGTCGGGGTGAAGGACACCGGCCTTGCGCATGGTGTCCTTTGCCTTTGCGTCTTTGAGTTTGGATTTCGCGTCGTTGCGCAGCTCGTGGGTCTTGCCCGACATGTACTTACGCACCGACGAGGGACTGCGACCGATCTGCTGCGCGACTGCGTTGACGCCGCCGAGCCGTGTAATGGCTGCTCGTCGCTGTGCCAGTTCGGCGACCTCGGGATGCGGGATGCGGTCCTGTTGGGCCCAGCGACGCAATGTTCGGTCGGACGGGGGTGTGCGGCCTGCGTCGATCGCGGCCTGGCGCAGCCCGTCGTTGCCGATCTCGGCGCGCAGCTGAGCGACCGACACTGTCGCGGTCAAGCCGGCCAAACCACTACTGGTTTCCTGCGATTTCGCGACCCCTGCAGCCGCGGCGGCCGCGACTGTGACCTTCAGACCGTCGAGGCCGGTTGTTTTCTGTGGCACGGACTTCGAGCGTGGTTTCGGTAGGTGCAGTGCCATCTAGTCCCCCACCTCGCTGACGTCGATGCCGGTGTCGGCGCCGTAGGCCGCGGCGATCGCGAGACGGACCTCGTGGGTGGTCTCGGCGGCCGCGAACGACAACAGCATCTCGTCGGTCAGGTCGACGTGTTTTTCCACGGTCATCTTGCCCAACGCGTCGCTGTCGTCGGCCACGTTTTCGCCGTCTCCGAGTAGGTAAACCCAGGAGTCGGTCATCGTGCGAATCGGCCACCGTCCGGTCTCCCGGGCGATGCGCATCGCCACGCGGCGGCCACGCCAGCGGCAGTGCGCCATGATCGCAGCCCGCCACAATGGCTGGTGGTGGTGTTGCATGCGGGTGGCGGTCCACATATCCGGGTTGACCATCCGGCCTACGTAGCCTTTGTAGCAAGCTCCGAGAAACCGCTTCATTGCCACGTCGCCGGTCTCGACTGCTACGGTGCGAGCTTCGCGTAGTACCTTGGCCCACTTATCCAAAGCGCGGCCCTGTTCTTCGTAGACCCAGGCTTCGGTGACGTCGAGGTCGTCAACCTCGAGACCCATTCCGCCGTCGGCGATCGGGGCGCACAGCCCTTCGAGGCTGACTGTGGTGATCCACGTCTGCACCGGCTGATTGTCGAGCATGGCGGGGTGCGGCAGCGGTAGTTTCTCGGGAAGTGCGTATTGTGCTGCAGCGGGCAAGGTTACGCGCCAGATTCCGAAGGCAGGCTTGTCGGTGGCCGCGGCTGTTGCGGCGTCGGGGCCCAGCAGGTTCCGGACCCGGCCGTAGCCGAAGGAGAGCATGCCTGCGGAGGCGAGGTAGGAGGCGCGTTGGTCGATAGTGACCAGCGCGGTCGCGCCCGCGAGGTCGTCGGTGTCAGGGAGCCGGGACCAGCCGGCGGCGGGTTCGAGGTCGCCGCGCGGTGCCCCGTCGATCGGTGGGACGGGGCCTGCGGCTGTGACGACGATGCCTTTGCCGGTGCGGAGGCGTTCGCGGCGGATTTTGTCGAGGATCGCGGCGCCGGTGCGGGCCGGGGTGGGGCCGGGCAGGGTGTCGAGATGGGCGACTGACCAGGCCAGGCGGCGGCCGAGTTCGCGGGCGGCAGGCAGGTCGTCGTCGGGGAGGTAGGTTCCGGCGGTGGGGTTTCCGAGGATTCCCATGTCCCCGACTCGGTTTCCCCAGCCGAAGTCTTTGTTCCAGTATGTCCAGACGTAGGGTTCGAGGACCAGGTCGACCATCTGAGTGGCTTTGCCGACTTTCCGGATCAGGTGCACGACGAACCCGGGGTCGCCGCGCAGCTCCCACCCGGCGGTGATCAATGGCGGCAGCGTCGCGGCGATCGTGTGGGTCAGGTCCTCTGCGGCGCGTTGGCGTAGCTGTTCGAGGTCGTCGACGTCGTCTTCGCTGCCGGGGTCGATGGTCCAGCCGAGCTTCGCGCAGGAGTCGATGCCGACGAACCAGACCTGTGCGGTGAGTCCGTGGGGGGTCAGGGCGGCCCAGTGGAGCAGTGTGGCGAGTTTGTCGATGGTGTCGACGGGGCCTGTCTGTCGTTCCCCTGAGGGGCTGTAGGTGGCTTTCGCGGTGACGATGAGGGCGTGTCCGTCGGCTTCGGTGCCGGCAGGAAGGGATTCCCACGGCTTCGGATGACTGGTGTTGTCCTCAACCGGATCTTCTTGCCCGGCCTGTGCGTCGTCGATGGCATTGCGGGCGTCGGCGGCCACATCGACAGTTGTATCGGATTCGGGTCCGGCGTGATCGATAGTGCCGGGCACGGCCTGTTCTGGTTCGCTGACGAGTTGAGTGTCGGGCGTGACATGTTCGTCGATGTGCTCGGCATCGGAGCTGGGTTCGACGTCAAAGAGTGCGAACTGTTCGTCGCTTTTGCTCATCGTGACTCCACGCGGGATCGTATGAGGTTGCGGTCGTGAAGTATTGGGTCTATCTGTTTGTGGTGGCGGGGCGGGGGTGTTGTTGTGAGACCCCGCGAGCGCGTGTGTACGCCAGTCCCTGTACTCGACGTGCTCTCCTGTGTGCAGAGATGTGAGCCAATCATCGGTCTGGCGTCCTTCTTGGGATGTCCTCGTCGTTGGACCAGGTGGCGCGCCCTATGCGAGCGGTGTTGTCTCTTATCCGAGAATTCATGCTGTGGAAAAGATTTGGGCGAGCTGTTGACTGAGCCACGTCTAACGTGTGCACGATGGTCTGTGCGAGAAGGTTTCTTCGTTGTGCAGGTGACGCACCCAGCCGACGAGAGTCTGGCTGGATGCGTCACCATAGGATCTCCGATCGAACTCGACTAGCCCAGTTCGAGTGCGTCAACGAGTCTCCGCTGCTCGTCGCTGGAGTAGTGCCTGCGCACTGCGGCGGCGAGCAGTGCCGGATCGGCTCCGAGCTTCTTCAGTGCCTGCACTACCTTGTCGGCCGGCTCGGCTTTTGGCGACGGTTCGGCGGTGTCTTTCTCTTCAGAGTTCGGCTGGGGATCATGAGTCTCCGGCTCGGCTTTTGCCTTGTCCGGCTGCGGGTTCTGCGCCGCTTCCCAGGCTGCGACCTGCTCTTCGAGGGGAACTTTGGCAAGTGTCCGTGCATGTCTGACCGCAAGATCGCCTGCACGGAGAGCTGCCTGAAGTTCGGGAGCAAGTTTCAGTAAGGCGCGACGCTGGGATACCCATCCTTTGGAGCGTCCAAGCTTTTCTGCTGCCGCGTCGGCAGTGCCGAACTCCTTGACCATGAGTTCAACAGCCTTGGCTTCTTCGAGAACGTCGAAGTCTCGGCGATCGATGTTCTCACTGGTGGCAGCCCAGAGGACCTCTCCCCTGTTGGCCGCAATGCTGTCTCGGACAACGACGTCGAGGCCTTCGCGTCCGTACTTGACGGCAGCGGCGAGACGTCGGTTTCCGTTGACGACGACGTACTGTGCGGTGCCGATCTCGGGCTTGTCTTCTGGCCAGAGTTTGAGCCATGCGTCGCGGCTGACGGCAGTTCCGGGTTGCAGCTGCCGATCAGTGATCGTAGCGAGATCGGACAGGTCGCCGATCTCATCACGGGGATTGCGTGGGTTCGCGACGAGCTGCTCGACGGGTACATCCGCCATGAACTGGCCATCGACCGGTTCGATGTCGACTTTCTTGGGGCTGGTGGTGGTTCGCTTGCGGTCGACGGGCGAGTTATCGCCTACAGCTCCGACCAGTGACGCGAAGTTCGCTCGCCCTCCCTTGGGCGGCATCAGCGGCCGCCGTCCGCGAGTTCGAGGCTGAGCTTGTAGAAGTCCTCTCGTGCCTGGAGGGAGACGCGGTTCGCTTCGTACTCGGTAACAACTCTGCCTTCGGCGGCAGCTCGTGTGTGAACCTTGTAGTGGCGCACTACGGTTCGTGCGAGGGGCCAGCCGTTGGCTTGGACGAATGCTCGTGTTTGTTCGAGGTCGACCTTGCCGTCTCGCGGATCCCAGTTGTTGACTACGACAATGAATTTCTTGCCTAGTGGTTCGAGGACCTGCTTGATGGTGCGTGCGGTCGGATCGAAGCAGAGAGGTTCGGGCTCGATCGGGACGATGACCAGATCTGCAACGTCAAGGACTGCTCGGAGCGCGTCACCGGAAGAGCCGGCGCCCAGTACGTCAGTTCCGTCGTCGTTGCCGGACAGGTCAATCCAGCCTGGTGTGTCGACGTAGACGTGTTTAATGCCGGGGAGCTTGTCGAGGTTACGGAGCACTTCGAGATTGTCGTGGACCTGATCGATGAGGAACGGAAGTTCCTCTACGCGTGAAGCCCACCACACTGCGGATCCCTGCGGGTCAACCGAAATCGCCGCCACGGGTGATTGGACGTCGTCGTCATCATCCGAGGTGAGTACGTCCGCCTTCACGGCTGCAAGATTCATTGTGAGGGTGGACTTTCCGACTCCACCCTTCTGGTTCAACATGACATGTACAGCCATCTGTTACCTCCGTATGCTTCACCCCTCCCGGGGCTACTTCGGACTTCCACCACCACGTTCCAATCGAGGTGGTGATTGCGCCACCACTACTGTAATTGGTCTGAGACCAACTTTCGTGGATTACGCTCCCCGTACAATAGACCCACGCAGGTCTATTGAGCAACAGGACCGCGTAGGATCACCGATCATGGTCCGTTACCTGACGTTGCACGAACTCGCTGATCGTGTTGGTATCACCTACAACACCGCGAAAGGGTACCTCCGCAAAGGCGTTCTCCCAGAACCAGATGCAACAATCGGACCTAGGTGTGGCTGGCTCCCGGAAACCGTCGATGAATGGATGGAGACCCGCCCTGGTCGCGGACGCTGGGGGCGTGACGGCGCTCCTCTACATTGAGCTTCGCCGGCGCAGCATCCAAAATTTCTTGAGCAATTCGGCGTGTCATCTACGTCGCAGCAAGAATGTTATGAGCGCGCTCCCCGCGATACACCGCTGCGACATCTGGAGGATCAGTCACTCAGGTCTATTTTGTCACTGTGACGTAATAGGAGGCCGGTGCAGATGAAATCCTTCTCGCGCATCGGTCTGTATAGATATTTAGTATGAATCATTAATATATATTTTCTCCAGTGGCGGTCTTCGGTTGTCCGATGGATGGCTCTCACGGAGACGAACTCTCCCCATAACCACCCTTAGGGCCGTACCAGGAGTCCTGAGAAATCCTTGCTCCGCTCAAGGCACTGGTGTTCTTCCATTCTCACCGCGAAAGCATCGTCAACCCGAATGGCTTCGGCCGAAGAGCAGACCTACTTTCCAGATTTACCGCGGTAAACCGTCAAAGCTAACGAAAGAGGATTCCATGTGAGACCCGATATCGAATCTCGCAGACACAGATACAAGAAGCTTCTGAGCTAGGAGGCGGGGCTCAGAAGCAGGAAATCATTGGTCCTCCTCTCCCCCGCCATCGCACCTTTACACAGGCTGCCAGATCGAGAGCTCGGAGCTTTGCAAGGATCAGGGTTTGGTAAGGGCGATCAGCGATCATCGACTCCGATCTCCGCCCGATCGCCGAGAGCGATCAGGCGAGTCCATTTTCAGATCTCCGCTGCCTTCCGCAGCCCATGAACTACACGCCCTACAAGGTCGTACATCGAAGCGCAGGTAACTTGGCGATGCGCAGACTCAATCCATACCGCGCACTTTGCGCGACGGCGTCCGCGATCCAAGTGCAGCAGCTGGCTACTAGCGGAGACTCGGAGATCTCGTCTCGCCGGTTTATCCCGCAGGCGTGGGGATTGTGGAATGCCCAGATTCCGATAAGAGCACGCTCAACATTTTTTCGGTAGCCGACATCGGCCACATGTAACCGATTGACCATCGGAAACCACTCCCCCGGTTTACCGCGGTAAACCGCCCTTTGGGCTGCCACACCGGAGGAAATGATCACGGGGCTCGTTCCGCAGTTGGCGCCCGTCTCATTTCTCGCGGCACGGATGCGGGGGCGCTGGCAACTGATTCTCAGTCCAGTCTTCTTCTCAGTCCAGTTCTCTCGTCATGCCACGGTTTACCGCGGTAAACCGTGGCATGACCGCGCGCGTAGGGGAACGGAACAGATTGCGATCTCATCCCACCCATGACCACCTTCATTCAATATTGCTTACCTCCGAACTTCAGCAGGGCCGATCCCCTGGTTTACCGCGGTAAACCACGTGCCATGCTTTCGGTCGTCAATGAGATTTGGCTGGTGATCAGAAACCGCGCCATTTCGGAGTCGTTCGACTTCCTACTGAGATGTCGATAGAGATCGCTACCAGCGGAACCTGGCCGATGGGGCTACGCCCGTCGGTAGGTTTTAGCGCTGCACCCTTCCTGCCTCTCCGAAGAGTATCCGGTTTACCGTGGTAAACGAGCGAGCTCGCCCCGAACCCAATTGGAGCCCTCGAAACTTCGTCGGCCCTAGATATGAAGTCAACGTTGGCGGTGCGGTTTACCGCGGTAAACCGCCGCAACTGGGCTGCCTCACGTTGTCATGGTGTGTCGGCTTGTTCGCCCGAGACTTAGGAGCGAACGCCGTACGCATGTCGCCGGGGTGTGTTTACCGCGGTAAACATGAGGCTGCTCAGGTCAACACCAAGTCGGATCGATAGAGAGGTCATCCCGCTTTCGTATGTTGTGAGGTTGGCGCCTTCCGGCCGAGGTGTCATTCTGTTTACCGCGGTAAACGTCACAGTTCCGGTTTTCGGCGGGCACTACTCGGCACGGACGGTCCCAGCAGCGCCGCTGATCGCCCGCTCGATCCATACACGAATCGCCGATTGACCCCTCCGGAAGCGAACACTCAGAATTCCGTGGCGATCCGCGCGACGTTTATCAGTTGTCTTGGACTAGGGCGCAGAGTTGGTTTACCGCGGTAAACCATGGATTCTTGTTGAGGTAAATATCCGCTCCGGGATGTGGTTGTGGCTGATTCGTGGAGAATTGTGCGGAGTCACGGGTCCCATATGGCGGGGGCTGTGTGGAGGGCGAGGTGTAGCTGCGCCCTCCTGGAGGCTATGCAAATTGGGCGTCAGCCGTTGAGTTGGGGGGTAAAGCTCCCTGACCCCATAGGGGATCTTCTCGATCAAGGCTGGGCGCACTATCCGTCGTTCGTCGCACCTTGCGAGCTCCTGCGCGTGTTTACCGCGGTAAACACGCTCCATCAATTGGAGTGAAAGAAGGCACTAGCGGCGCCTGGTTTACCGCGGTAAACCAGGGCTGCAAGACCCGCTGGGTTACCGAGGTGGGGGAGTGCTGCGGTTGCATCAGCGGCGGACGGCGGTTGGTTTACCGCGGTAAACTTGTAAAGCATCAGGAGTGGTGTTACCTACTGTGACCTCTTGCACCCAACCCCCTGGTCACTTTGTCACGATGAGGACTCAGGACGGTCACAAGCCTCGACTAGATCAGCGAGTTGTGTCGGAGGCAGGAGAGGGGACCTTCTTGGTGATCGGACAAATGAGGCGCTCGACATTCAAGTGTTCTCAGCACGCGAACGGGAGTGTTTCGGCACACTTCCCCTTACTAGAGAGCGCCTCTCGAATACGGCTCATTGATTCCTCCCTGGTGCTGGTGGAGGCTATATTTGCTTTTCGAGTGGAAGCGACTGCAAATGCGTTTTGCCGTTCGAGGTCTCTGCGCATCTTCGCTTCTGCTGCTCGTTCCGAGGGGGAAAGGCCTGTCCAGTCGATTCGAGCCAAACGCCAGTGCAGGAACTTGATGGGGTTGTCAAGGGAGCCAGTCTGCGGCCATGTCCAACCACGTCGCTGAGTGTCTTCGCTGAGAGCTTTTGCGATATCTCGTCCAGTCCAACGAGACGTATCGACGCAATGGGCCCTGAGAGCGTCACAGACGGATCCGATGTGCTTTCCGGTGTCCAGTACTGGAGCAAGTGAAACTAGTTCGGCAGCGGCCTTCTGGAGGCCAATCGGCCGTGGTTTGTGGCCGGAAAATGAAGTATTTGCGCGTGCGTACCCGCGCGTGCGCGTTGTCTTGTACTTCCTAACGGAAGTAGAAGTACTAAAAGCAAGAACAAGAGATTGGGGGCCATCGTTGTCAGGTTGTGGATGAATCGCTGGGGGAAGAGGACTCGCTTGGTGGCACTCGCCGGCAGCTGGCTTGGTGGTGCTGAGTGCGGGGGCATCGCGAACGACGGCAGGCTTGGGGGAGATCAGTGCCCACACGCTGGTTGCCTTGACCTGTGTGCGTCCGTGATGGGCTTCGGCGGCCCATTGTTCGACCGTGCGGAGGTACCGCCCTCTGACCATCTCCTGAGCCATGCCGAGCTCGGAAAGGACTCGACGGGCGCGTTTGAGGACGGTGATGGACACGCCGGCGCGTTTGGAGAGGAAATCTCGCGATGCTGTGACGCGTCGGCCGGTGCGTTGGTCCGCTACGGCGGCCATGCTTACTGCGACGGCGAATACTCGCTCGGGATCAATATTGTGTTGCCGGCAGAGTTTAATTCCATCGTCATTATTGAGTGATTCTCGAACCTGGCGTTGCCACGGAATCCTGCCGGACCAAAGGGGGGTGCTTGATTGCAATTTCGACGGCACTGGAATTGACCAGGTTCGGCCGCGTTGGTCGCTCTCGGAATTAATTCTTTCGATGCGTTCTACATTTTCTCTAGCGCGGGCAGCTGCATTCAAATAGGCGTTATCGATCGCCGTTGTGGCGTATTCGTCGGCGGTCGTCGGCAGAGCTGATTCGGGTGCTCCACGGCGTGTCGCCGTTGCTAATGTTGTTTCTTCTTCAGGGCATGAGCTACCCTGAGACGTACCAAGCACGGTATGTCCCTTCAAGAGGTCGGAGCCTACCGAGTGTCGGTAAGCCCTGGTCGGAGCAGTACGTTGGAGGCGAAGAGGCAACTTCGGCTCCATGTAGGCGCCAACAGTGGTGAGAACTGAATAACGGTTAGCTGCACTACAACTCGATGAACCTGGTCAAAGATTCTCGAAATGACAAGCCCCCGACAGGGGGCTTTGTCATGTACTGCCCTTTGGGAATATGTACTTATTACTCGTTGGTAACTTTCTGGCTCCTTATCTGGGTGGATATTGCTGACCGTTATTTCACCACACGACAGGGCCGCGACGGTGCACCGACCCGCAATTAATTTTGGCGTGTCAGAAATGGCGCCAACGGCCCGCTATGAGGGTGTCCATGCAGCTCTGTCGAAATGCACCTGAAAGTGTTCTGGGCGGAGTTCGATCGGCCAGGAGCTCATGAGTTCAACCCGATATTCACTGATCTTCAGCCGGGACGCTGTTCGCCACGCGGGGTCGGGAATGGTCAAGTGAGCGCCCCCGGCGGCGTCACCGACAGCCAACCATCTGGGGGAGGGCACGGTGCTCTCCCACGCAACAGGCTGGAGTGCGTCCTTCGTTTCGGCATTGCGTCGGATGTTGGTCAACTGCGCTCCGCGGACGTGAGCCACGTGTCTTGCCTCGGTCCTGGAGATCGACCTCGGTGGGGATCCGCGCAAGTCATGTGGCTTCTCGCCGCTGAGCGTCTTGAATCGGGTGGTTGTGCTGGTCAGAGGGTCCAAAATGCCTTCACATGCCGTTTCACCGCGTTGGGGAAAACCGCGTCGGTAGGTGAACGTAGGCACGCACATTCCCTTTCGGCCATCAGAGGTGTCCATGCCCGCCAATCGTTCGAGGTTCCGCAGCACCGTCGCGCTGATCGCTACCGCGATCGTTGCCGGGTGCGGTGTACTGGTCACTGCGCCTGGGATCGCGCAGGGCGCTCCGGTCGACTGTGCGTCGACGTTCAGCCTGTTCATCCCTGGAACGTGGGAGACCGACGAGAACGCTGACCCCAGTCAACCTGTGGGCATGCTCAAACCTGTTGCGGACGCGCTGAGTAGCGCCCATGGCCGCGCGGTCGAAATCTATACGCTGCCGTACATGGCCAGCGCATTCGACAACGGCCACACCTACGCCGACAGCAAGGCCGATGCGGTGTCCAGGGCCGAGCAGTTGCTCGCGGACGTCGCGAACTCGTGCCCCGGTACGAAATTCACGATGGTCGGCTACTCGCAAGGTGCTGATGCTGCCGGTGATATCGCCTCGGACATCGGCAACGGAAAGGGCCCCATCGACGCGAGCCGTGTACTCGCGGTCGGACTGTTGGCCGACCCGGGAGCCGGTACGAAAGGGACGGCGACCGTAGGCCCGCGCACGTCAGGGCAGGGCATCGGCGATCCGCGACCGCAGGGAATGGGAGCCCTGTCCGGGCGCGTCGCCTCGATCTGCGACCCGGGTGATCTGTACTGCTCGATCGAGAAGGGGTCGAGCCCGCTTCTCGGCTCGCTCGGCTCGATCCTGAGCAAGGGCGCCGGCGCCGGTGACACCACTGCGGCGACCAGCGGCAACACACAGCTCGCTTCGGTCTTGACCTCGGATTTTTCCGACGCGGATCTGCCGGCGCTGGGGACCGACGTGGCTGCCCTCGGGCAGCAGCTCACCGCACCGACTGTCGACATCGCTCAGGTCTCCTCCACTGCACGGTCGATCGCGACGAGTCTCGCTCCGCTGACCGATCTACTCGACTCCGGCGCGGCGAACCCGGCAGCGAACGGCCAACTCATATCTGAGCCGGTCGGTTCGGCCGAACACAATGCCGGCGAAGTCCTCACCCGAGCAGGGCAATCCGATCTCGCCGGTGCCTTCACTGCGGTGGTCGAGATCGCCGACACGGCGAACGCCCTCGCCGGTGGTGATTCGCTCAGCCTGCCGGCCTCTGCGCCCGAGGTGCAGACACTCGCCGCGAACGCGAGCGCGCTCACCGGACAGATCGCGCCGCTGGCCTCCACACCCGCGGATGCGTTCAGCTCGGCCGCCGGTGTGCTGTCGGTGCTCAAACCGACTGTGGTGGTCAACCAGGTCCTCAACGTCGCCACTGGCGTGACCTCGCTGGACATGCCCGGCATCCTCAATAACCTGACGTTGCTGCCGCAGAAGGTCGCCGCACTCGATGCACAAGGCGCACACCAGATCGCAGGCGAGCTGAACAACCAGTTTGCGCCGCTGGTGACGATGGCCGCTGCCGTCGACTTGCGGTGGGTCTCGCAGATACTCGCGGTCATCCCGGACCCGTCCGGTGCAACACAGATCGCGGCGCTCGTGGCGTCGATCCTGTCGAACGTCGATGTGATCAGGCTGGCCAACATCGTCGGTCAGATTCAGGAGATCGCCTGGTCCGCGCTCGAAAAGCTGTTCCCCCCACCCGGGGTCGCTCCTGATCCTCTCGGAGCTGGAGCAGCGATGACCGGCTTGGTTCCGGTGGGTCTGGATCTGGCGTCGGTGGCGGTCGACATGCTCTCGGGCAAGGTCACCAAGACTGCTCCTGAGCTGCTGGGTAAGCAGACGAATGCCGTCTCGACGAGTATCACCAGCCAGGTCGCGAGCCTGGACCTTCCGCAGCTGTCGGACTCGCTGGTCACGCTGTCGCAGTCCCAGGGCGCCGACGACCTCGCCTCGTTGGTCGGTGAAGGACTGAATGCTGCAAGTTTCTTCACCTCCGGTGCTCACACCAACTACAACGCTCTCGTTGTCGACAATGCCGGTCGTGACGCCATTGCGTGGCTCTCGGACTGGCTCAACCTCCAGATCGGACGTGCCGTATGAGTCCCCGTGCCCACAACCCATCTGCCCGCTGGACTTGGTGCGGCCGTTGCGAACACCGGGGATACCTCACTCGCGGTGACGCGAAGGCGGTCCGGAAGCGCCACCATGGGGAGAAGGGGATGGCGGTGTTCCCATGCCCGCACACCGAGGGCCTGTTCCACGTCGGACACCGGCCCGATGCGTTGAGCAGTGGGGAAATCGACCGTCACCTCCTGCGGGCTCAGGCCCAACAGGGCGCTGTTGCAGTGGACCGGTCGTGGTGAACCGATCGAAGCGGTTCCCTTTCGGTGGCACTCGGCAGTGGGGAAATTAGGCCCTGAGAGTTGCGAAGCACCGGGGGCCGTTCTGACAGATACGCCCGCACCAGGGCCGACACCGACTGCGCCGTCATCGGCTCGCCATACGGGAGGTGTCCCCACCGGTCGATCGGACACAGCAACGGCTGCCGGGATCGCCGGCCGGTCAGCGGCCTCCCGAGCACCTCGATCGGGTCGGTGAAATGGTGCCGGAGCAGGTCGGTGCTGTGATGCTCGTCGAGGAAAGCCTGGATCTCCGCCCACCGCAGAAAGATCCCCACGGCCGGGTTGTCCCCGCTGCCGGGATCCGGCGGGAGCCGGAAGGATTCACCGGTTCCGGTGGTGGCCACCAGAGTGCCGCCGTCGATGGTGAGGTCGCCGCGGCGCAGACGGGTCACGTCGGCGAAGTTCATCCCGGTCGAGGCGAGGACGAGCAGCAGCGCGTCGCGGCGGCCGAACACCCCGGTGGGCCAGCCCGTGGTCGGCAGCTCGAGTGCCGCCGTCCGCAGCAGCGCGCCGAGCCGTTCGAGACGATCGGCGCGGGCGGCATCGAGGTGCCGGCGGACGGTCTCGGCGCGGCCCGGAGCGAGGTGACCGTGGCGGGTGTGCACGGCGTTGATCGCCGAGAGCCGCCGCCGCTGCGTCGCGAGCGCGGCGGGATGCTCACGCAGAAACACTGCCAGCGTTTCCGGGGTGGCCGGCATGGGGGAGTGGTCGGCGGCGGTGCACCAGTCGGCGAACAGGGCCCAGTCGTGCCGGTACCGCGTCGGCACCACCGGATCCGGCGGTGTCGGGAGGAGGGTGTGGTGGTGCCCGATCGGGGTCCGCACTCAGAGGCCCAGGTTGGTGACAGCGTTGTTGATCAGAGGCGCATTCTCGCGGGCATACACCTCGAGCATCGCGGGGGTGGTGTGCCCGGTCTGACGCATGATCGCGTGCGCGGACGCGCCGTTGCGGAAGGCCTGGGTGACGAACCCGGCCCGCAGCGAATGCCCACCGAGCTGCGCCACCAGGTCGGGGTCGTAGCCGGCCTGTTCGGCGCGGCGGCGGATCATCTGGTTCACCGCCGCCGCCGACAGGGCTGTGTCGGACAGGTTGCCGTTCTTGCGGATCGACCGCAGTAGCGGCGCCGAGGACGCGGTGCGGGGGCGGGCGCCGCGGCACACATGCCCCGTGAACGGCTCCGCGGTCCGCAGCAGCCGGATCACCGCGGGGCGCCCGCCGGTGTCGTGGGCGGCGACGATCTGGGCCCACCGCATCCACGCACACGGCGGACAACTCGCATGCTCGTGTGTGAACGGCAGGGCGCGGATGGTGCCGCGGCCCTCCTGATCGGTCTTCGACTTGCGCAAGGTGATGTGCAGCCCGTCGAGCCGGTGCAGGCTGATGTCCCCGCAGCTCAAGCCGACGAGTTCGCTGCGGCGGAAGGCCCCGGCGAACCCGAGCAGCAGGATCGCCGTGTCGCGGCGTTCGGCCACTTCTGCGGCCCAGCCGTCGCAGTCTGTCCGGGCTTTGTCGACGATGGCGATCACGTCGGTGGTGAGCAGCGGTTCACGCGGGGTGCGGGGCCGGTCCCCGGCTGTGGCGTAGGTACGGCGGATCCCGGACATCGTCTGCCGCACGAGGTCCTCGCCGGTAGGACTCGAATGTCCGGCCTGGCGGTGGTGGTGGGCGATCGCGGCGAGGCGATGCGCCAGTGTGGCGGGGGAGTAGGCGCGGGTGCCGTCGTCGGTGACGGTGTCGGCGCAGGCGATGAGGAAGGCGGCGACGGTGACCGGATGCGCCGGCAGCGCGTCGTGTCCTTCGGCGGTGCACCAGCGGGTGAAGGCCCGCCATGCGGAGGCGTAGGTGGTGCGGGTCCCGGCGGCCCGGGACGCCCCGACCGCTCCGGCGATGCGCGCGGCGGTTTCGGGGGTGATGTCCGGCAGCGCGGGCCCCGCCAGAGCCTCGGGTGTCCCCGCCGGGGCCGCGGGGACCGCGGCGGGCTGCTCGTCTGCTGTCGGAGGCCATGTGCGCACGAGCAGCGACGCTACCGGACGACCCCGACCCACACCTCCGACAGCCTCTGCGCGGGAAAACACGCCCACCTCGGGGTTCCCGAGGATAGGTGACTTAAATGTGAATTTTCGTCGGTCACCCCGCACAAAGCGTGAGTGACAAACCCTCAGGTCACGAAAAATGCCTGATTTGTCGTATTTTTGGTCTCCATGCCTCCCGAAGGGCGACGTCGGATGCCAGTGCGTACACCTGCTGGCACCTGTGCTGACCTGCGATAATCATAGCGAGAATGTTGAGAGACCGCATGGAATTGTCAGCAGTGTCTGCACAGGATTCGGTCGTTGAGCTGGGAGGATGTTGAGACTTCCCATCGGGATGTCAGTTCGATGAGCTGGGCTTTCCCATCCCCTGTCAGAGAGCCTTCCCACTCGATGTCAGTAGGCCAGGCGCGGGGTTGACCTGGGGAATGTGGCGGAGGCATAGGGCTTCGCGACGAATCAGGATGCGTCCGTCCTGGTCGAAGGAGAGTGCAGCGACCGGATGCTGCCCATCCCCCAGGTCCGACTCGGCCACTGACGTCGAAGCGGGAATCGCTACTGACATTCCCGCGGGAATCCTCACCTGGAAAAGCGCCCCGGGCCAGCGAGGTTGAGGTCAGGTACGTGCAGGGAATCAGGTGATCTTGTCGCGACGATCCTCTCTGCTGCAGATCCTCATCGGATAATCCTGGGGCTGCTGGTACGGAAATCCGCCCTGTGCACCGACCAGCAGTATCTGAACACGCTCAGGTCGGAGGGTCGCACTATTGGCACATCCGGCCGGAACCTACACCGCTATTTCGGGGGGCCGCGCTCTGTGGTCGAATGCACCCATCGACCCGTGCAGGAAACCCACGCAAACAAGCTCCACCTGCAATTAGGCCAAGAAACATTGGACCTGCACTCCGGTCTTCGCTGAGAGGCCCGTACGAGAATGTCCGCTGAGAGGCGCGCCGGAATGCTACCGGCGAGAGAGCTGGAGGAACGACAGCACAGGGCTCTGACAGGAGTCGATCAACTCTTGCGTTTTCCGACGCCGATCTCCATCAGATCTTCGCCGACGATCAGGTCGCCGGAGAAGCCGGCGGCCGCGGCCTGCCACCGTTCGGTCGGGTTGTTGCCCGGTGCGAGGTGGGAGAGGACCAGTGTTTTCACTCCTGCCTCCTCGGCGACCGGCCCGACCTGCTCGATGGTGGTGTGCGAGTGCAGGAGGTGTTCGATGAACCCTTCCTCCTCCGGGCTGTACGGCGGCTCGCCGTAGAGGGCTTTGACCCAATCGGCGTCGATCACCTCGTGTACGAGAATGTCGGCACCGGTGGCCAGTGTGATCAGGTTGGGGTTGGGCGCGGTGTCGCCGGAGAAGACGATGGACCCGTCGTCGGTGTCGAAGCGGAACGCGAAGGCCGGGTAGACGGCGCCGTGATCGACCAGGGTTGCGGTCACCTTGACGCGGTCGTCCTCCATCACCAGGAACGGGTTCATGATCGGGAACTGGTTGGTATTGGCCAGGGCTCCGACTTCGGCGGGAATCGGGATGTCGTGGGTGCGGATGAGCCTGTCGAGACCGGGTTTACCGGAGTCGCGGAGTCGGTCGTTGATGTCGGTGGCGAATGCCTGGGTGAGATAGTTGGTCATGTCCACCGTGCCGGGGGTTGGGTTGGTGGGGTTGACGACCGGGACGTCGGTGGTGCCGGAGATCGGGGGTAGGGCACCCCGGTCACCGGGTCCGTAGACCTCCACAGGTGCTGGACCGGGCAGGCCGTGGTACCAGCCGGAGAGCACGATGTTGAAGTAGTCCATGGTGTGATCGGAATGTAGGTGCGTGAGGAAAATGCTGCGCAGGCCCTCGTAGCCGTGGAAGTCACCCTCCTTTCCGAGGTTGGCCAGCCGCAGTTGGTGTGCGACACCCATTCCGCAGTCGACCAGGTAGAACGCGCCGTCCACGACGACGGCGGACGCGATCCCGTGCCGGGTCTGGTCGCCACTGTTGTGCGGTGCGATCCAGGTCATCGGCCCACCGGCGGTGCCGAGCAGAGCCAGTTGGGTGCGGTGTGAGCGGGCGTTGCCGACGTAGTCGAAGGTACCGGTGGTCACTGGGGAGGGGGTGTCGGCCGAGGAGCACCCGGCCAACGCGGTCGCGGTCCCGAGTGCCATGACGCCGGCGAGCAGTCCGCGGCGTGAAAGCGAATGTTGGTGAGCCTCATGGATGAGGTTGCACATCGAATGGTCCTTCGCTGAAATTCGGCACGGCGGCATCGGCAGGGCACGGATCTGCCGATGCGGCTGTGGAAGGTGGGCGTCGACGGGGTGCGGACACCGGAGGTGCAGGTGCGCCGATCGGGCGGTGCACGGTGTAGATCAGGAAGCGAGCAGTGTGGACCGGGCGGTGGTGAGATTCTTCGTCCCCGCGCGTTCACGTTCGGTCATTCCGCCCCACACTCCGTGCGGTTCGGGGGTGCCGAGGGCATGGTCGAGGCAGTGCGCCCGCACCGGGCAGTCGCCGCAGATCTTCTTGGCGTCGTTCTCTCGGCGGATCCGCTGTCCGGGGGGTTCGCCGTCGGGGGCAAAGAAAGTGGCCGAACCGAGGGAGCGACATCTGGCATGGAGCTGCCAGTCCCAGAATTCGGTGACGGCGATGAGCTTGGCTTGCTGCCGCGAGAGCAGAGTCGACGGCACGGTAGTTCTCCTCAATGGCCCGGTGACGGGTCCACCGCAGGGCACACGAATATCGTCGGACGTGGTTGTCCGCGGCCGGCGGGATGGGTGCGCCACGCTCCCCACCTCGCCGGCCGCCGACGGCAGCGAGTTCCTACGCGGGGATGGGGGTGCCCCGGTGGGTTTCGCTGAGCGTTGACGGGCGCGCCGACTCTCCCGATCCCGGATCTTTGTGGAAGACACCGTTTTTCATGATTCCCACGATCTTGGACTGGTCCTGCAGGATGGTGATGTCCTCGATCGGGTCCCCGTCGATCAGGATCATGTCCGCGTAGAACCCGGCCTTGACCTGCCCGAGGTCGTCGGGCATCCGCATGATCTGCCCGCCGAGCGCGGTGGCCGCGAGCAGGGTGTCCTTCGGGGAGAACTCGAGCAGTTCGACGAAGTGCTGCAGGTCGCGGGCGTAGGTGCCGTGTGGGGTCCACGCGAAGCCGTAGTCCCCGCCGGGCAGCACCCGGATTCCGCGTTCCTTCATTTTCTTCAGTGCCCCGATCGCGCAGTCGAGTTCGTGCTGGTATCCGGCAGCTTCGGCGGCCTCGGGAGGATACCCGAATGCCTCGGCGTCGTGCAGGGTGGCGACCAGCCAGTTCAACCCGGGTGCGACGAAGACGCGGTCCTTCTGCTCTTCGAGCAGGTCCAGACCCTCCTCGTCGGTGAAGGAGGCGTGGTAGATGATGTCGACGCCGTTGCGCAGCGACATCTTCACGCTCTCCCCGGACCTCGCGTGTGAGCACACCCGCAGCCCGCGGCGGTGCGCCTCGGTGACCGCGGCCGCGGTTTCCTCGTCCGAGAAGTAGTTGTCGGCGGCGTGCTGGTTGCCGGTGATCTCCTCGCCGGACATGCTCAACTTCACCAGGTCCGCACCCAGATCGACGTTGAGCCGGACCGCCTTGCGCATCTCCTCGGGACCGTCGGCGAAGGCGGTGATCCCCTTGACCAGTGCGCCGCCGGTGACCGCGATCTCCTGACAGTTCGCCAGGTAGCGGGGACCGGGGATCTGGCCGGCGTTGATGGCGTCGCGGATGACCACATCAAGTCGCGGCTTGGCGGCTGCGGCACCGACACACATGGTGTAGCCGGAATCGATGTAGGTCTGCGCCGACCGGGCACACAGTAGGGTGTGCTCTTCGACGCCCATCGTCCCGAGTCCGGGCAGGTCGGCGGAGTTGACCCAGGAGAAGTGGGTGTGAGCGTCACACAGACCCGACATCAGGAACTTTCCCTGGCCGTCGATGACTCTCGCGCCGTCGCGAGGCAGATCTCCTGTGCCTTTGCGGACCTCGGCAATGCGTTCGCCTTCGACCAGCACTTCACCCTCATACGGGTCGGAGCCGGTGGAGTCGAAAATCCGAACGTTGGTGAAAAGGATGGACTGATCGGGGGTGTTGGATGACGTCATTATCGCCACTCCTTTCTTCGGAGAAGCTCAGGGCTTGTTCAGGAATTCCTGGAGGCGGTTGGTGACAGCACTGGGATCTTCGACGGAGTGCCAGTGACCCACCCCGTCGAGCACGTGCTTCTGGGCGTTGGGGTAGATCGAGAGCAGCTCGTCGTTGACCGCGACGGGACTGACCTTGTCCTCGTCGCCGGTGAGCAGAAGAACCGGGACGTCGATCGACGCGAAGTCGGGTTCGGCGGCGGCGGCGAGGGCCTCGCAGGCGCTCGCGTAGCCCTCGGGGTTCTGGCCGAGCAGCAGTTCGCGGACCAGGGACACCGACGCCGGACGGGTGCTGTGCGTTTCCTGCGACAGAGCCGCGGCGACGATGGTGTCGGCGACGGCGGACATGCCGGCTTCGCGGACAGTGCGGGCGCGGGCGCGGGTGGCGGTCTTGGCTGCCTCCGGCTGAGCGCGGACCGCGCCGAGGAGCGCGACCTTGCTGACACGCTGCGGGTACTTGGCGGCGAAGGTGTTCGCTACCAGGGTGCCCATCGAGTGCGCGACCAGGGCGGTCTGCTCGATGCCCTCGGTGTCGAGCAGCGCGCGCAATTCCTCGACCCAGTTGTCGATGCTCGCGGGCCCGGCGAACGGGGAGCGGCCGTGACCGGACAGGTCGTAGCGCAGCACGGTGTGGGTTTCGGCGAGCGCCGTGACCTGCGGCTCGTACACGGTGGTCGCACCGCCGAGGCCGTGGATCAGCACGACCGCGGGTCCGCTGCCGGTCTTCTCGACGAACAGCTCGCTGGTTCCTGCCAGGGTGAGGTGGTCCACGGCGGCAGGAATGCCGATGCTGTTGCGCAGCTCGCCGAGGCCGGGTGCCGAGACGATCACTTCGTCGCCCTCGACCAGGTACTTCGGCGGGTCGAAGCCGATGCCGACTCCGACCGGGGTGCCGGTAGCGATCACGTCACCGGGTTCGAGGGTGATGCCCGCCGAGAGCGTCTCGATGATGGTGGGCACGTCGAAGATGAGCTGGGCGGTGTTGGTGTCCTGCCGCAACTCGCCGTTGACGCGGGTCTGCAGCTGCAGGTCGTTGATGTCGATCTCGTCCGCGGTGACGGCCCAGGGGCCGAGCGGGCAGAAGGTGTCGAGGGACTTGCCGATGAACCACTGCTTGTGGTCGCGCTGCAGGTCGCGGGCGGTGACGTCGTTGATGAGGGTGTAGCCCCACACGTAGTCCATTGCGTCGTCGCGGCTGACCTTGGAGGCGCGCTTGCCGATGATGATGCCGATCTCGCCCTCGTAGTCCAGGGCCGAGGTGATATCGGTGTGCGGGTCGATCGGGTCGCCGGAGGCGATGACGGTGGCGGCGGGCTTGGTGAAGACCACCGGGTACTGCGGCACGTGCTGGCCGTCCGCGGAGCCGGTGGCGTCGAACCCGCTCTTGGCGAACTCGGCGGCGTGTTCGGAGTAGTTCCGGCCGACGCAGAACACGTTGCGGTGCGGGGTGATAGGGGCGAGCAGTTTGCCGCCCTCGGCGGGGGTGCTGGTGCTCAGTCGGCCGAGTGCGGCCTGGCCGCCGGCGATGATCTCCTGCAGCTCGCGCACTGGGGCGCCGGTGTCACCGAACTGCACGGGCAGTGCAGCTCCGTTCGCGTCCACGGCGCAGACGACCGTGCCGTTCTTACCTTGAATCCGCGCGAAGCGCATGAGACCTCCTGTGAAACCAATGTGGACCAAACCGAGATGAGGTTCTTATTGGTTACGATAGGTTGAGGTCGCTGTGATCGTCAACACTTGATTTCTCGCTGTGTCGGCAGGGAGGGTGTAGATCAGACCCCTATAATTGGTTCGAATTGGTACGTCGAGAGGAGTTGTTGTGACCTTGGCTGTGGGACCTACAGCGGCCGCTCTGCGGCACATCGAACACCTCGTCTCCGAACACCAGTTGGGCCCGGGGGACAAGCTGCCGACCGAGCGCGAACTGGCCGCCGAAGCCGGTGTCAGCCGAGCCGTGGTCCGATCCGTCCTCGAGGACCTCGAACACCGGGGAATCGTGGTGCGCCACGTCGGCCGGGGCACGTTCCTCGCCCCGAGTGAATCCGCGGCTGCGGAAACGGCGAACCATCCCAGCCCCAGCGAGATCATGAGCTCGCGGCTGATCCTCGAACCGGAACTGCTCCCACTCGCCGTCGCCGCAGCGACTCGCGACGACATCGAGGAAATGCGGCGTTGCCTGCGCGGCGGCGACGGCGCCCGATCCTCGGAAGAGTTCGAGAGGTGGGACACCGCGCTGCACCATAGTTTTGCGCTCGCCACCCACAACATCGTCCTGATCGGGGTCAGTCAACTCCTCATCGACAGCCGTCAACAACCGATCTGGGGCGGGCTGAAGAAACGCACCTTCAATCCGGAGTTACATCGCGAATACTGCGGCGAGCACGAGGACATCGTCGACGCCATCGCCGACCGGGACCCGGACAGTGCCCGTACCGCGATGCGGACGCATCTGCGGCACGTCCGCACGACTCTGTTGGGGGACAGCGCCTGACCGCACCACCTACAGCACTCACTCGCGAAGCGTCGGCCCCTGGGTCGGACCAGGATTCGGTGGTCTCGTCGCCACGCGCGAACGCGGCCTCACCGCCAGCTGCGCGGCGGAGTGCGTGATGCCGGTGGTGTCGTAGACCTCGAGAATTTCCACGATGTCCCTGTCAGACTTCTTCATGCATCCGTCCGGTGGGAGTCGTTCGTTGGTGGTCGAAGACCTCGAGCAAACCCCGGAGGGGCGTCTGTCAGGACGGACACAACGCCGGCCCGTGTCCATCGGCAGGGAGATCAGCTGTCCGTCGGTAGGGACGAGCGTGTTCGTCTACAGAGAGGTTTGTATGTCCGCTTGCATCACTGCTGATCCGCTGCCGATCTATTGCAAGGCCACTATGGACAGAATGGGTCGCAGGACTTAATATTCGGTCACTGTGACACGAAAGTGAGTGAAGCGATGGAAGATCCGATTGACATGATTCCTTTTACATTGGCCGAGGGGGCATCGCGAACACGCGCGACTCCACGTTGACCGATACCCGAAAGTAAACGTCGATGGCATGCCAAGAGGACTTCGCGCTCGTCCGGGGAGAAAGTGTCCTAGACGGTCCTGAAGCAGAGGAGCGAGTCAGCTGCCTATTGCCCGGCTTCCCGTCTCAAGCAGCTCAATGGACCCCTGTTGTATCAGTCGAAGTCGGTGCTGGTCCACGCAGGCGCGCGGTTCAACCCTTCTTCGAATTCCATGAGTGGCTGATGAAGAACTCGCATCCGGCCCCGCCAACGCGCTCGGCATAGTCAACGGAGACCCGTCCGTCACCACGGTGCCCGTGAGCAGGCTGTCGAAATCGACAGAGGCCGCTGCCCGCACGTTTCTACAACGGCGATTGGTGTATCGGCTACGCTCGCACTCGCCGCATGAAATCCGGTGTCCACTCTCAGGGGGTGCAATCTCAGGGACTCCGCCGACCGTATCGCTGGGTCGTCAGGATGGCGTAAATGTTGACGACGCCTATCGTCCAGAGGGAATCGGGCCTCCATGCAGTCGATTTGTTAGAGACAGAGGGACCGGCGCTGGCATGAAGATGGTGCTACCAGCGGGTGTTCTCTCGCAGTGGCGGCGTTCATAATTGTTGTCGCGTTCGATCGCGATTGGTCGGTGGCCCGAGGGGAGTCGGCGATCCCTTCTTGCGAGTCTGAACGCTCACCTGGCGGGTGAGGTATTTCGATGTGAAAGTTGAGGTGTAGTGAACGTTCTGATCACCGGTGGTGCCACCGGCATCGGGAAGGCGATTGCCAGAGAGTTTCGGCGTGAGCGTGACGCGCGGATCATCATCACAGGACGGACCGATGCAACGCTGAGGGCAGCCGCTGAAGAACTCGACATCGATTTTGCGGTCTGTGATCATGCCGATCCTGCGCAGATATCCGCTCTTGCACAGACACTTCCGGGCGATCTGGATGTCATCGTCAACAATGCTGGAGGCAACATCGGGTTCGGTAGAGGCACTCGAGCGGGTCTTGAATCTGTGCGAGATGAGTGGCTGGACAACTACATTGCCAACGTGCTCACTGCGGTGCTGACGTTCGCCGAATTGGGGCCACGCCTGACCAACGGTGGAACCGTCATCAATATCGGCTCGATCGCTGCCGAGAGCGGAGCGGGTTCTTACGGTTCGGCCAAGGCCGCGGTCAGTTCCTGGACCATCGGACTTGCCAAGTCACTCGGTCAACGGGGCATCACCGCCAACGTGATATCCCCGGGATTCATCGCCGATACGGAATTCTTCAAAGGCCAACTGACTGCAGAGCGTGAACGCGATCTCATCTCGGCTACTCAGAACAACCGTCGGGGTTCACCCGACGACATTGCTGCCCTGGCACTGTTTCTGGCGTCACCTGGTGCTGCGCACATAACTGGTCAGACATTGCATGTCAATGGTGGAACATTTACTACTCGGTAAGGACTTGGTCGGGCCGTGCCACGCGATCACCCGATCCGCAGGCGGGCCACCCGGTTGGGTAGCTGCTTGAACCCTGAGCTGGCGCGTCGAGAGGTCCGGGCCACCCGGTGAGGAGCGCCTCATTGTTCCGGCAGGACTTCGAGATCCGCGGTGGAATTCGTTCAGATCACGGGGGCGAGCCTCCGGTTCCGTTGCCCGGAACTCTGTGGAAATAACCATCCTCCATCATTCAGACGATGCGGGAACGGTCGTGCCGGATCGTGCTGTCCTCGAGCGGATCGCGTCGGCCAGGAAGCGGCCTTGACCTGGCCGAGCATCCACATGATCTGGCTACCGAGTGTAGCTGCGGCAGGGCGAATTCTTGAT
Organism: Rhodococcus sp. JCM 9793; assembly: GCF_055380405.1. Lineage (NCBI taxonomy): Bacteria > Bacillati > Actinomycetota > Actinomycetes > Mycobacteriales > Nocardiaceae > Rhodococcus > Rhodococcus sp. JCM 9793. The sequence goes on along the minus strand of NZ_AP043719.1, from coordinate 59,626 downwards.
TATATCCGACAGGCTCGACGAAATATTGGAGGATGCGGGCATAGCTACGATGTGGCGAGATGTGAACTGTAGTCTCCCTGGGGATACGGATGCCGCGCTCCTCCATCACCCTCGACCTCCGTACGGGGGACACGCCAACACGGAAGGCGGGGCTTCCCTGAACGGTGGGCACGGGGGTTACGTGCTTCAGGCGACTGTCACCTGAAGCAACTTCTCGTAGCTGTCGGACTGACCATCCCCGTCGCAGATCTTTGTCGATCAGTGTGGTAAGAAGACAATCCATTTGTCAACGCCAGCAACGAGATCAGCCTTTCGTTGCGGGAAGGCGGACGATCTTGCGTCGTAGCGTCGATTCACGGGCGCGATCATGCCCACCACCTGCAACAACGCCGGTAGCGCGCAGCAGATTGTGGGCGATCGCCGAGCAGAGCACCCAGGCGGAGTTCGCCCCCAACTTCCCCGGCGGCATGTGCGCCGGGGCCCGTCGATGAGGTCGGCGAAACGGTTTCGATGATTTGCGTGCCTGCGATGGGTGACATCGGCGTCGGCGGCTGGGGCGGTGGTGTGGGTCTGCGAATTCTTCGTTCGATCGAGCCTCCTGGCCTCTTGAGGCGCACCAGTCGCTCGACTGGCTCACTCGGGGGCCCCGGGCCTGCAGATTCGGCTCCACGAGCTCTGCGGGCACGTAGTTCTCGCGGTGGCCGGACAGAGGGCCGTAAAGTGGTCCGTCCAATACAGGGTCGTGATCCGGTTACGCCCACGACTCGGGCGAGTCACGGCGATGCAACCTCGATGCCGTTTCTACGGGCTGGTGCCATTGCTGTGACGGTTCTGGTTGGTGCGGAAGGACGTTCGGGTACTGCTCGACGGCACCCCTACTGGGCAGTGGTTCACGATCGTCCCTGCGCGGTCGGCGGGGCCGGTCGATATGGTACGGCTCAGCGAAGTCATTTGTACCGGAAAGTAATTTCGCAGGTAGATATACACTAACCGTGATCCCGTTGTTTCTTTCCGAATCGAACGTCGGGCGCAGTCGGACGGCGATGCCGTGTCGTTCGGCCAGCCGGCCCACCACGAACAATCCCATACGATGAGTCGCGACGCTGGTGGTCTCGCCGTCTGCGGTCAGCCGCTCGTTTATCTCGTTGAGGTCATGGGCGGGGATGCCTATACCCTGGTCGGTTATTTCGAGGAGCATCCCGCCATCGACCGCGCCGGAGAACGCGAACCTGACCGTGGTGTTCGGTGGTGAGGCGCGCAGGGCATTGTCGATAAGCTCTGCGACGAGGTGGGCAACGTCGGCGACGGCGCTGCCCACGAGGTTCCCTGCCGGCATCGCCCCAATGTGCACCCGCTCGTAGTTCTCCACCTGGGATACGGCCCCGCGCAGTACGTCGCCGAGCGGTGTGTCGGGCATACGGCCGAGACGCTTCCAGGTTCCGGCGAGCACGAGCAGGGAGTCGCCGGTGCGGCGCATCCGAGCAGCCAGGTGATCGAGTGCGAACAGGCTCTGCAGCCGGGTGGGGTCCTTCTCCTCGAACTCGAGCGATTCGATCAGCGAAAGCTGTTGTTCGACGAGGGTTTTGTTGCGTCGCGCGAGGGTTTCGAGCATCTCGTTGACCTGCCGCCGTAGGTGTGCCTGTTCACCGGCGAGGCGTAGAGCTTCGAACTTCATGGTGTCCACGGCGCGGGCGACCTGGCCGACCTCCTCGACGGGGTTCGCCCGGACTGGCGGCAGCACCATCGAGTCGATGTCACCACCTTCACGGATGCTGATGATCGCCTCGGGCAGGTCGTGCTCTGCGGCGCGCAGTGTGTCGTCGCGCAGTCGTCGCAGTGGCCGGACGAGCGAGACTGACATGGCGCTCGCGAGGGCAACCGCGAGGCCGAGTACGGTGAGGACTGCGATGCCGTCGCGCCACGATTCCGCGCGGGCCTGGGATGCGAGGTCATCGAGGGTGGTGGTGATATTTCGCGCTGACGCGTCGACGAATTCCCGGTACCGGACCAGCGCGGTGAACAGGGAGTCGCGCAGAGCTCCGACGTCTGCGGCCGCGTCATCGAGATTCGCAGTCAGCAAGGATCGGTTCTGGACGTCGGCGATGAGCGCGTCCACGGGCGCCCGATCGGGCAGCGTATCGGCAAGCACACGCAGCTCGGCGAGTTCGGTACCCATCGCAGTCGACCACATGAGCAACGCAGACGTGGGCTCGTCTCGCAAAGCAGCGAAGGCAATGACCTGATCGAGCAGCACCCACTGGATTGTCCAACTGTCGAGGAGGGTGGCGCCTTCGCTCAACACCATGGGGTTCGCCGTAAGGTTGATGATGATGCGGTAGACGTTGTTCGTGCGGGCGACGAACTCTTTGACGAGTTCACCGACGGCAAGGGGTCCCATCTCCCCTGTCAGGGCGCTGGCCAGCAGGTTCCTACCCTCTTCGAGGACCCTTGTCAGGGCGGCCGCAACCTGAGGTTCGAGATCGCTGTTCTGCAGCAACTCGACGATCGCAATGTCGGCTTGCGTGGCGGTCTCCACGCCTGGCTCCGGTGGTAGCGACAGGACCGTCGCAGCGGCGGCGCCCGCCACGCTTGTGCTGAACTCGGTGAGCGCCGGGAGAACAGCCATCTGCTCGGACTGAACGGCGTAGTGTCGGGACTCCTCCACGAGTTGAGTGACCCGGGACGCACCGAACAGGCTTGCCGCGATCACCGGTAGGCAGAGCAGCACGGCGACCTTCCACCGTAGGCGCCAGTTCTGCGGCGAAAAGGACCGGAACAGTCGCGCTGCTCGGCTCATGGCAGGATCGATTCCTTTCGAGCTTCGGGCGCCACCGGGCCTGGAAACGGCAATCTAGACGAAAATGGCGATGTCGAAACAGATTTAGAGATTGTCAGGAGGTCAGGTTAGGAACGGCCACGGGCGCCGCACAAGGGGGCCGCCACATCCGAATAGCATCTATACGCATGCCCGTATGTATCGAAGCGGCAGAATCCCAGGTGGACATCAGGTCGACGTCGGTGGGAAAGAACCAAGCTCGATCCGGAGGCACCGCAGGTTCGGTCCGCACACTCCCAGGGTGCGTACTGCATCACACATCATGCCGTGGATGTGGTGGTTGTCCTGGCGGGGAGACGAATCTGTGGCCTGAGAGGGGAAGGTGCAGGCCATGACCGGCGCGGCTGTCCCCAGCGCCGTGGTGGATGCCCCACCGGCAGCGTGCTCCACTTGACGGTTTGGGCAGCGCCTCGGCCCACCGCACCCGGACGTTCTGCCCGGTCTCGGGGATCGAATCGGGCGATGTGAACTTCGAGGACGAACGCGGCGTACACCCACCCTGAATGCGTGCGAGTGTAGGTCAGATCGGCCCACCCACAACGCGATGGGCGCGTCGCCGATGAACTGCCGCTGAACCCGAACCGCCGGCCGCGGAGTCGCAGCCCGTTACTGTGCGTGGTCTTCCGACCCTTCAGCCGTGGTATTCCCTGTAACCCATCGGCTTTCATCGATCGTTCCACGGTGCACCGGGCCACCGACATTCCCTTTCGTTTCAGACTTGAGCGCACCTTTGCGGGCACCGTACACACCGAGATTGTCGGCATGAATCTTCCGAATCTCGGCCAGCACTTCGCGGTCACGCACCACGCGTGCCGATTCGGTCCGTTGTGGGATCAGATGGGCTCGGACCATGGACGGAGCGATCTGGGCGGCCTTCCCGCGTAAGGTCGCGCAGATCGGATCGACCCCGTGTTCGTCGCGGTGAGCAGCGGCGATTTCCACGATCAGCGCTGTGGGCGGTCGATCTCCGCCGCGAAGAGAATCGAAGCGGAATTCAGAATCTCGTTGTTCTCACGGAGGTTTCGAAATTCGCGTTCGAACTCTTTGATCCCGCAGCCCGCGCCGACGGCGGGGCCGTTGCTACTGCTCAGTGGTGGTCACGCCGGGCGTCTTGTCGGCGTTGATCAGGGTTTGTCGGGTGCAGGTGCGCAGCGACTCGACACCGAGCCTCGGGGCGATAGCTTTGCACGCAGCGAACCGTGAGGGGTATTCGTCGAGGTGTCAAGGACATCTCCACCGCTCGTTCACGCTGCTCGGCGGGGTAGCGCTTGGACATGATGTGCATCCCTCCTCAAGAAAGGACCCGACATCAAACCCGAGACGGTTCACATCGATCCTTCGGTAGTATTCGTGAGGTAGTCGCCTGACCGCTCGCCGTCGAGTGTCTTCACAGAGGTGTCAGGTACCTCTCGGGCGAGAGTGCATCATGATCAGTGGCCGCAGTGCCGAGTCGGTGCAACAGGATCTCGATCAGGTCCGGCGCGACTTTGGTCGTGATACCCCAGAGGAACAGGCCACGAAGTATCCCGCGGCTCATCGCTCGCCACGCGGCATCGCGCGACGGAGGCGTCACACCGTGGGATGCGAGACAGTCGAGGTAATGCCAAAGGAGGTCCTTTTCGCTTCTCCTCCGGTCCTCCACGGTCAACGCGGTCGCGATATGCGTTCCTACATCGAGGTACCACATGCCCCGTTGAACGAGTTGCCAGTCGACAAGGCTCATCGCTCCCGACGGGTCGACGAAGGTGTTTCCGATATGGGCGTCGCCGTGAATGACGCACCAATCCGATGATGCGTGCTCGGTTTCCAATGTGGAGACAAGTGACGTGTAGGCGCTGGTCAGCGAGGCCGCGTCATTGACCTCTGCGGGTACACGTTGGCCATTGGGGCCGTTGAAGTTGCCGTCTATCCGCGCGGTGATCGCGTCGTCCCCCCACGCCCTCAACGCGCCTGCCAAATTCGAAGCGAGCCAGTGCTTGTCCGCCCATTGCGCTTCGCCCCAGGTAGATGCATGAAGCTTGGCGAACTGACTAAGGCTGTCGGCCGCCTGGTCTGGCGTGATATGACTGGCCGCGTCGAGAAAGGAACCCCCAGCAGCCACGATGTCCTCGGTCAGCACCACTCCGTGGCGGGCATTAGAGTCGAAATCCGCCCAGACGCTTTGGAGTGTGCGAATGCCACTCGGCTCGGCCAAATCACGATAGAAATGGGCCTCGCGTTCGCCGACAAACCGCGCCTCCCGTCCTTGCTCGTTGAAGTAGCCTTTGACGCACAACCGCGACGACAGGCCCTCTGGTACCCCTCCATCGCACACGATGACGAATCGCGCATTCGTCGACACACGGTCCACAATTGGACCAGGAATCACATCGCGGACCTCGATTCCCGGAAAGCGTTGTTGCAGAGCGGATGTCAGCCATTGAGGCGACAATGCTTCCTCGAGAGTGTCCGGAACGTGCGCATTCATGATCGTTCTCCCTTCGTTCCGCTGCTCCCCGGGACCCCGATTGCCTTGAGATTGCTGTTTGTCATGCATGAAGTAGAACGTTGTAGTCTCACAACGAGAATGTAGTACTCATCGAGTAGATACTCCAGTACTCTTTGAGGCCTCGCTGAAAGTTGGCCTACCATGACTCGACGACGGCGGTCCTATACAGGTGCAGCTCAGCCCGCCGCAGGGGCACCGACGATCATGGCACGGTTCACGATTCGACTAGATGGATAGCGGACGCCGGGCAAGCGATGGCCGACTCCCGGACGGCGTCGTGCAGTTCGGGCCCGGGGCTCTCGGTCCGCAGCACCACCACGCCGTCGTCGTCACGCTGGTCGAACACTTCCGGCATGTGCAGCACGCACATCCCGGAGCCGATGCACTTCTGAGTATCAACGCTCACCTGCATTGGGTATCTCCTTGTAGTCGTTCGAATTGACGCAAATTGATCGGTGAGAACCATTGTCATGTGATGCGCCTCACGAGTACGGTACAACATAAGTCAGATGCCTGTCTGAGAAAAGTTGGAAGGTGGTGGGCACATGCGGATCGTCACGGAAGACAGAATGTTGCTCATGATCAACGACTCGCTCCCCGTCTCCCCTCGACCTGTTTCACGCAAGGAGCAACGCGAGGCCACGCGAGAGCTACTTCTCACCACCGCAGAACGGTTGTTCGCCGAACAGGGCCTGTCTCAGGTGTCGATGCGGCACATCGTCGAAGTCGCCGGGCAAGGCAATAATTCTGCGCTGAAATACCACATCGGCACCCGTGCAGATCTGATCCGCGCAATCGTGCGGAAACACGGGGAGCCGGTCGCCGTCCGCGCACGCGAGATGGCGGAGAAAGTGCGCGGCTCAACCAACCCTCGCGACCATTTGGCGGGCCTTGTGCTGCCTTACACCGAACACCTGGCCGGCCTCGGCAATCCCAGCTGGAATGCTCGGTTCAACGCTCAAGTGGCCGTCGATCCGGTATTCCGTGAGGAGATCCTGACCGGCGACCTCGTCCCGATCCCCGACTACGAGAACTGGAGAGGCGTGCCGGAACTGACGCCGGCCGAGGCCCTTCTGCGCAGGCAGGCCATGCGCATGGCAGTCATGCATACCTGCGCAGAACAGGAACGACTCGCCGCCACCACCGGCGACCCCGCCGACTGGCACATGATCGGCGAAGGGCTCGCCGACGCCGTCACCGGGCTGCTCACCGCCCCCTGTCACCCCCGAAACGCTCACTCCGAACCCACAGCCAACGAAGGGAACAGCCCGTGAAAGCTACCGAGACGACCGCCCCGATCGGATCGTTGACCGGCCGACGACCTCTACCCCCCGAAATATCCGAAAGGACCGGGTGCCCCTTCGATCCGCCCGCCGCACGGTTCCGGTTACAGGAGGAACAGGGCCCGGTCGCAAAGGTGCCACTGCTCAATGGCGCACACGTCTGGTTCGTCACCGGTTACGAAGAAGTCCGCAAGGCCATCTCGGACACCCGCCTCAGCTCCGATGTGGTGCGCAACACCAACGCCATGTCCCTGACCTCCGAACAGGTGACGGCCGGCGGCTGCCCCGCCCAGCCGGACCTGCAGCGCACCGACGGCATGTTCATCTTCATGGATCCCCCGGAACACTCGCGGCTACGCAAGGTGCTCACCAGCCAGTTCACCGTGCGTCGCATGCGTGCCCTGGATCAGCGAGTGCACGAGATCACCGACGAGCTCATCACCGCCATGCAGGACGCCGGCACCACCGCCGACCTCGTGGAAGGTTTCGCGTTGGCTCTACCGTCCCTGGTGATCTGCGAGCTCCTCGGCGTGCCGTACGAAGACCGGGCAGAGTTCCAGGAACGGAGCGCGATCACCCTCAACATCAACAACACTCCGGAACAGCAGCGCGACGCCGGGCTCGCACTGTGGGAGTTCATGCGCAATCTGGTCATCGCCAAACGCGCCGAACCCGGTGACGACATGCTCTCGGGCCTGATCAGCGGCGAACTGGCCGCCGATCCACCGCTGACCGATGCCGAGCTGATCGACATCGGCGTGACGCTTCTCGGTGCAGGCCACGAGACAACCGCCAATATGCTTGCGCTGAGCGTCTTTGCACTGCTGGAGCACCCGGAGCAGCTCGCTGCGCTCCAGAACGATCCGACACTCATCGACGCAGCCATCGAGGAGCTGCTGCGATACCTTTCGGTTTCACATACCGGCCCGACCCGCATCGCATTAGAAGACATCACCCTCGGTGAGGTCACGATTCCGGCCGGCGACACTGTCGTGATCTCGTTGCCCACCGCCAACCGGGATGAAGAGCGTTGGCCGGAGCCCGGCCAGTTGGATGTCACCCGCCCGCGCGACACCGGGCATATGGCCTTCGGCTACGGCATCCACCAGTGCCTGGGCCAGCAGCTCGCGCGTGTCGAGCTGCGCGTGGGGCTCGTCGAACTGTTCAAGCGCCTGCCTGGTCTCCGACTCACCGTTCCGGCCGCAGAGATTCCCCTCCGGACCGACATGGTGGTCTTCGGAGTTCATTCCCTGCCCGTCGCGTGGGACTGACGCGCACCACCTCCTCCGCGAGGTAACTCCGCACGATGAATTCGGCGCCGCGGCAGCTGCGCCCGGCACGCACCCAGTGGTCGGATCCGCGCTGCACGCTGCCCGGACCGGCACTGGGTGCGTGTCCTCACTGCGTCCGTGAGCAACCCTGACCTCCTGATGTCCGGCGCGCACTACACCACTCCCACAGTCCGTCACACTCGGTCGCCAGCAACACTTCTGGCCTTCAAGGGGCGAAGTGGTGCCGTCAGCCGATCAGTGATTGACACATCGTCATCCACCCTCTAACTTCACCACCAAGTATTGTTGACCCAGGCCCAACGCGAGCTTCCCACAGCCCTCGGTCGACTTCACTGCAGTGCACCTTCGAATGCCTTATCCATGTTCGGAACGTCTTCACGTCCATGCAGTTTGCCGTCTTCAGATCCGAGTCCACGCCTACGCGGGACCACGGCACGGGGTCGAGATCTGCACGTACCGAAAGGAGTCAGGTGGTCACCAACAGTTTTCGACGCCCGACCATGCCTGAGCCGGGAACCGCACAGTTGCGAGCAGTCCGATGACCACTACCGAGAAGGAAACGGGCAACTCGGTCGGCACCCGCGTTCCTCGGGTCGAAGACGCTCGGTTACTCACCGGCTCAGGAACTTTCGTTGACGACATCGTTAGACCCGGCATGCTACATGCCTGTTTCGTGCGCAGCCCCTACGCTCGCGCACGAATTCTCGATATCGACACATCGGAAGCGCTCGCGGTCGATGGCGTCACCGCGATCTATCTCGCTGCAGACCTGAATTCCGGCGTCCACGAGTTCAGGTACACAGCAGAGCGTGTCGCCGATCGCCTGGTCCGTGTACCACTCGCGGAGGACGAGGTCCGGTTCGTCGGAGATCCGGTCGCACTCATCATCGCCACCGATCGCTATGTGGCGGAGGATGCGGCCGAGCGGGTCCTCATCGAGTACGAGCCGCTGACTCCGGTGGTCGATTACGAAACGGCCTATGAGAACACTGAACTCGTGCACTCGTATGCGCCATGCAATCTGGCGGGTGAACTCTCCGGTAGACCATTGTCGGAGTTGAAGCCCATCTTCGATAGTGCCGCGCATGTCGTCGATCAGACAGTGCACCAGCAGGCCCACATGCCCATGCCGATGGAAACCCGAGGAGTGGTCGCGGAATGGTCGGCAGCAGCGGGCGACATGACAGTCTGGACGTCCACCCAATCGCCACACGAGGTGCGGATGGTGTGCGCACGAGTCCTCGGAATCGATGAGCATCGAGTGCGGGTGATCGTGAAGGACACAGGAGGTGGATTCGGGCAGAAGGTAGTGCCGCAACGCGAGGAGATCTGCGTCATGCTGGCCGCCAGGAAGGCCGGGGCCACACTCAAGTGGATCGAAGATCGGCAAGAGCATCTGATGTCTGCGGGAATGGCCCGCGAGGAACATGGGACTGGGCGCTTCGCGTTCGACGCCGACGGAATGCTCCTTGCCGCCGACCTCGAGTATGTACAGAACGTGGGCGCCTACCCGGTCACACCTCCGATGACCGCAGGCGGGGTTGTCGGAATGCTGTTCCCGGGGCCGTACCGGGTTCCTGCCGCCACCTTCAGAACGAAGTTGGTGTACTCCAACACAGTTGGACGAGGAGCCTATCGCGGACCCTGGCAATTCGAATCGATGGCCCGAGAAGTGGCACTCGACACCGCGGCACGGCGCCTCGGCATCGATCCGATCGAACTGCGCAGGAGAAATCTGCTGCGAGTCGACGAACTGCCGGTATCGAACCCCAACGGTATGCCCTACTCGGACGTCACACCGCGGGAGACATTCGAGCAGGCACTCGAGATCCTCGACTACCCCGCGTTTCGCCGCGAACAGCACCTCGCTCGCCTGGACGGTCGATATATCGGTGTGGGTACATGCACGTACCTCGAACCCACTACGGGCGTGACGGCATTCCACGGCACCGAGGGTGCCACCATTCGCATCGAGCCGTCCGGCAAGGTCAACGTCTACGTTGCCGGTGGATCCTGCGGAAACAGCTTGGAGACCACCGTGGTCCAGCTGACCGCCGACGCGCTCGGTGTCGAGATCGGGGACGTCAACACAGTCCAGGGCGACACTGCGATCACACCCTTCGGCGCCGGAACCGGCGGTAGCCGATCCGCGTCGATGACCGCCGGCGCTGTGGCGCAGGCCGCGGCGATCCTTCGGCAACGGATTCTCGCACTCGCCGCGCACACGTTCGAAGTCGACACCGACGATGTCGAGTTCTCGCGCGGTCGGGCCACCGTTCGCGGTGTACCGAACAGGGAGTTGAGCCTCGCCGAGATTGCCGACATCGCATACTTCCAAGCCCAGACACTCCCGCCGGGCCTTACCTTCGGCCTGGAGGTCAGCGAACGATACCGGGCAGAGAGTCCGCTGATCTGGGCCAACGCGACCCACGTGTGCACATGCGAGGTCGACATCGAAACCGGTGAGGTAACACTGTTGCGCTACATAGTAAGTGATGATTGTGGCCCCATGATCAATCCGAACGTGGTCGAAGGACAGATCTACGGCGGTACGGTCCAGGGCATAGGTGGTGCCCTCTACGAGCATCTTGCCTACGACGACGCCGGAAACCCGATCACCACAACTTTCATGGACTATCTACTCCCCACTGCCAATGAGGCCCCGGTGATCGAATTGGGCCATATCGAAACCCCCGGTCCGGGCCCCGGCGGCTACAAGGGTGTAGGCGAAGGTGGAGCGATCGGCTCGGCACCTGCGGTGGTCAATGCTGTCGTCGATGCGTTGGCGCCGTTCGGCGTCGAGGTCGATCACCTGCCGTTGAGCCCTGCCACGATCATCGGCATGCTCGATTCCGCCCGCGCCGAGGCGGTGACCACATGAAACCTTCGGCGTTCGAATACCATCGGCCCGCCACACCAGAGGAGGCTGCCGAACTCCTGGCAGAGTTCGGAGACGACGCCAAGCTCATCGCCGGTGGTCAGAGCTTGATGCCGATGCTCAACCTTCGATTGGCCGCGTTCGAGCACTTGATCGATATCAGACAACTCACTGGTCTTTCCGGAATAACGCATGATTCGGACTCCGTCGCGATCGGTGCCACCACGAACCAGGCAACAGTCGGCAGGTCTACCACCGTCCTCGAGTCAGTACCGTTACTCTCCCGAGCCACCCCGTTGATCGGACACTTCCCGATCCGCAATCGCGGCACGCTCGGTGGTTCCGTTGCTCACGCTGACGCCGCTGCGGAATACCCTGCGGTGGTGTTGAGCCTCGATGCCGAACTCGAGGCACTGTCCTCCACCGGCCGACGAACCATACCGGCTTCCGAGTTCTTCACTGGGATGTGGACCACGGCCTTACGCGACGACGAAATTCTCACAAAGGTCACCTTCCCTGTCCGGGAAGGCCGAAGCGGGTTCGCAATCAATGAATTCTCGCGCCGCAAAGGCGACTTCGCCATGGCAGGAGCCTGCGTAGCGGTGAAGATCGACGACAATTCACGAGTCGAACGCTGCAGCATAGGACTCTTCGGCCTGGGGTCGATACCGATGCGGGCAACCTCGACGGAGCGCTCCCTCGTCGGTTGCTCGATCGACGAACTGCAGGTGCGCGACGTCGGCCACGTCGCGGTGTCCGACCTGGAGTCGGTTCCGGCCGACCTGCACGGTTCCGCTGCGTACCGCACACGCGTCGGCGCAACGATGGTGTCGCGCGCCCTGAAGAGCGCTCTTGAGGAGGCAATCGATGACTGATGTCGAGATTACGATCGAGGTCAACGGCACAGTGAGGCGCTCGTCCGTCCCGCCGCGGCTGACGCTGGCCGACTTCTTACGGGTCAACTGTGGATTGACCGGGACCCACCTGGGTTGCGAACACGGAGTCTGTGGCGCGTGCACGGTCTTGATGGACGGTGAGGCCGTACGGGCATGTCTTGTCTTCGCAGTTCAGGCCGACGGCACCTGCATCACCACTGTCGAGGGCATCGCCTCGCCCGACGGCACGCTCGCACCCATCCAGGAAGCCTTCCGCGAACACCACGCTCTCCAATGTGGCTTCTGCACACCAGGTTTCATTGTCACCGCTACAGCACTGTTACGGGACAATCCCGATCCGACGGACGAAGAGATCCGTGACGGGATTTCCGGAAGCATCTGCCGCTGCACCGGCTATCAAGGGATTGTGGCCGCCATTCGTGCCGCGTCGACCACCGCCTGAACTGTTGATTCGACCAATACAAGGATCTGAATGAAACTGGAGAATACCTTCTGCATTGCCGTCCCCATCGACGAGTCTTGGCGTGTATTGCTCGATATCGAACGAGTCGCTCCCTGCGTTCCGGGAGCTACCATCACGTCCCACGACGGTGACAAGTACTCCGGCAACATCAAGGTCAAAGTGGGCCCGATCGCGTTGAAGTACGCCGGCATCATCGAAATGCGCTCCACGGATGAAGCCGCGAAAGTTGTGGTCTTCGAAGGTAGCGGTCGAGAGGCTCGCGGAAACGGTACGGCAAGCGCGGTCATCACATGTCGCATGTCCGAGTCGGGCGGCAGTACCGATGTCTTTGTCGAAACCGAACTCGACATCACCGGCAAGCCCGCGCAATTCGGACGCGGAGCACTCGCCGAAGTCTCCAACAAGCTCATCGGGCAGTTCGCCACCAACCTCGCAGAACAGATCCTTGTGTCTGCAGGAACTTCGAACATCGATGCCTCGGAGAGCGCAGGCCCGAGCCCATCGGACGGCACCGAGCCGGCAGACGTGAAAACAAGCAATGACGCCTCTACCCCCATCGCAGGCCGCACTGCTACTGCACCGCCGATAGACCTCCTCAATATCGGCGGCCGACGTGGCCGTATCACCCGAGTGCTCATCCCCGCAGCGGCGGTGGTATTCGTGGTCCCCCTGTTGGTCCGGTGGCGTCACCGCACTTCTGCCTGAATCTCGGATTCTCGCGTTGACCGGCCTGATGCACCATCCGACCGGAACGAGCGACTCAGCGGAGCCGCTCATGAATAGAAATGAGGCACAACATGTCAGGAAAACTCGAAGGAAAAGTAGCCTTCATCACCGGTGCAGGCCGCGGTCAAGGACGAAGCCACGCCGTCCGTATGGCCAAAGAAGGCGCCGACATCATCGCAGTAGATGTCTGTAAACAACTCGACGGCGTCAAGATCGCGATGTCGACACCCGACGACCTCGCCGAAACAGCCGACCAGGTCGAAGCGTTGGGACGGCGCATTCACGCTGTCGAAGCGGACGTGCGCGACGAAGACGTCATGACAGAAGTTGTGCGGGAGGGCGTCGCCAAGTTCGGTCGCCTCGATATCGTCGTGGCCAATGCCGGGTTGGCCAGCGAAGGCGCGACCCTCGACGAAATGACCCAGAAGGCATGGCGCGACATGATCGACGTCAACCTGACCGGCGTATGGACCACCACGAAGGTGGCCACTCCCCATATCGTGGCCGGCGGCCGAGGGGGATCGATCATCTTGACCAGTTCCGTCGGCGGCTTGCGCGGCGCGCGGCATATCGGTCACTACATCGCGGCGAAGCACGGCGTCATCGGCCTGATGCGCACACTGGCGTTGGAACTGGGCGACAAGCGCATTCGTGTGAACACGTTGTGCCCCACCAATGTGGGCACCCCGATGCTCCTCAATGACGAAACCTACCGACTTTTTCTGCCTGACCTGCCGAACCCGACGAAGGAGGACTTCGCCGAGGTCGCTCAGACGGGCCAGATTCTGCCGACACCGTGGGTCGAGCCGGAGGACATCAGCGCGGCGGCATTGTTTCTCGCGTCCGACGATGCTCGCTTCATCACCGGCGTTGCCCTGCCGATCGATGCTGGATCGTTGCTCAGATAGAAGCCGTCACAGCAGGAGTCCCCGGACACGACGGCCGAAACCTATCTCATGTCGTGTTGTGGTTCTCCGGCGGCACAGGGTAATTCGATCTGCGCTCGGTCCGTAGCGACCGAGAACGTTCCGCCGTCCCCGTCACCCACACGACTCGTTTGTGCGTCAAAATCCGAGAGGTCGATCATGCGTCGAATCACACCGTATCCGAAGCTCGTGTCAGCGCTGTGTAGCAGCGCACTGGTCCTGTTCGTAGCAGCCTGCGGAGGTAACACCGCAAGCAGCCAGCCCGGAGGCGAAGAGGGCGGTCCTGTGGCCGGTGGTTCGGCAACGATTCTGCAGGCGGCCGAGCCTCCGTCCCTGGACCCAGCATCGATGTCCAATGTCTATGCCTTCCACGCAGCATTGGGCAATGCACTGTACGGGACGTTGATGATCAACGACACTGAGACGTTCGAGATCGAATACAAGATGGCCACTGACTTCTCGTCCACCGACGGTGGGTCCACGTACAACCTTACGCTCCGGCCCGACCTGATGTTCACCGACGGCACGCCACTCAATGCGGAAGCCGTCAAATACAATTGGGACCGCCTGCGCGATCCCAGCCTCGGCTCGACCTCGACCAGACAAGCAGTCCAGGTCGCAAATACAGAGGTCGTCGATGCCACGAATCTGAAGGTCACAATGACGGCACCGAACCCGCATTTCGCGGAATCGCTCGTTGCTGGCGCGCTGAACTGGATCGCGTCACCGACCGCGTTGGAAAAGGGGCGGCAAGCCTTCGATGAGAATCCGGTTGGTGCCGGGCCGTTCACATTGGTCGACTGGACCCGCCAAGATGCCGTCGAGCTGGTGAAGAATCCGGATTACTGGGACGCGCCCAAGCCATATCTCGACAGCCTCACGATCAAGGGCGTCCACGACACCAACCAGCGAATGAACGCGATGATCACCGGCGCCGCCGATCTGACGCTGGAGTCGACCGTAGCCAACATCCGTCAGGCGGAAGCCGCGGGCCTCCAGACGGAGGTCGTGCCCACCGGAGGCGGCCAGAACATCGGAATGAACTACCGCCACGCCCCCTTCGACGATGTACGAGCCCGACGGGCTGTCAGCTTGGCGCTTGACCTCGATGCGCTGAACACAATGGTCTACAACGGTGAAGGCGAGGTCCCTGAGACCTTCTTCCCTGAAGAATCGCCCTTCTTCAGTGACATCGCTATCCAGGAGTCGGACCCCGAAGAAGCCCAGCGACTGTTCGACGAGTTGGCGGGAGAAGGCAAGCCGGTTCGTTTCACCTTCACCTCCTTCCCTACATCGGATGCCAAGACCCTCGCTGAAGGGGTACAGGCACAGCTGAGTGCGTACGACAATGTCGAGATGGAAGTTGCGATGCTCGATGCGGCAACTGCGACCACGCGGCTCGTTACCGGCGACTTCGACATGATCATCACGGCCGCGATTGTCCAGGATCCCGATTTCGCGTTGTGGACGGCACTGCACTCGCAGTCACCCGGCAACTTCAACGGCACCAACGATCCTGAGCTCGATGCAGCGCTCGACGCCGGCCGCGTGAGCGAGTCCTTCGAGGAGCGGAAGGAAGCCTACGACATCGTGCAGGAACGCTTGGTCGAGTCCGTCCCGGGAATCTGGTACGTCCGTGCAGTTCCTTCGGTCATGTATGGCGCCGACGTGCATGGCGTCGAGTTGTATACGCTCGCCTCGCCTTTGCCCGAAGAGCTGTGGATCGGCTGACAACCAGCAGAGGCGGAATTCACCGACACTCATCGACAGGCGTGACGCGGGTCCCGCGGTGTGTAGCCCTTGGCAGGGAACACCCGCGAGATTCGTGCCCCGAGGATCGATCATCGTCGCGACGACCACGTCGATGCGGGTGCCTCGCGCCGCGTTCCACGCCGATCGCAGCCTCGGACTCGACGCCGGTGTTGCCGTCGACTCACCCTGAATACGAATCGGCGGTATCGATGAGTGTTCTGCCAGCCTCAAACGCGCCGAGCACGGCGAAGGATGCGTCACGGTCGGGATGGTCCAGCCGAAAGAGTGAATCGCCCCGTGCATGATCACACTCCCACGTTTGATTTTATTATCTCACCCGCTATCCTGGCGCGCGCCGGGAGGCGGAGCGTGGACTGCTCTTCCTCGTCCTTCGATGAGCAGGACAGGCCCAAACGTTACGCCAGCCAGCCGGAAGCCTGCCAGGGCTCGAGCACATGGCGGCCTGGTCAGCCCTGCGCCGAGGATTCGCCTTCGACATCTGCATGGTGTCCGCGACATTCGACGACGACGCGAGCACCTGTCTCGTCGTCATGGGCTAGGGCAAGGGGTAGCCGTGATTCTTCCTGTTGACCACCAATGCCTTGAGCAGCCGGCGGACGCATCATCACCGGCGGGCAAGACGGGGAACACATCGAGACAGCGTTCGGGAGCGTGCCGGATCGCGTCGGCGAGAGCTCCGTCGGCGAAGCCCTGAACATCGGCGACAGGCCGCACCGGGTGTGGGCTTCACGGGCGAGTGGGAGTCGGACACTGCCATCGCGCATGTCGCGAAAGAGATAGCGTCGACGAGCGGGTGCGCGGAGGGAATGGGACGCGGCGGCAAAGGCACGCAAGGCAGCGACGGTCGCATACTCAACGCGGGCGAGTGGCGGATGAGAGCGGCCTCACAATGAGAACTCGGAATTGCTTCTCGACCGCAGGTTTCGAACGAAGCCGGAGTCTTCTCAGCTTCGGATCGGCACTGATTGGTAACCGGCAGAGTCCTGTTCAGGGCGTTGCGATGATGTGTGCAGGAACGTTGTCGCATTGGCATGGCGCTTGCGCCGGAATGGGGCGAGTTTCAACAGATAGTAGAACTCGCCCCATCGAGCTACCACGCACTTCATACTGGAAATGCCCCATAGTTCGGGATTTTAAGTGGCACCGGTTCCATCTCGTGGAGGTCGTATCGTCACGAAATGAGCTCTGGTGAACGGAATCATCGGTCGACGTGCTGTTCGGTCGAACCGGCTATTTCAGCATGCTGCCCGCGTCGACGGTCAGCGGGAGCCCTGTGACGTACCGAGATTCGTCGGAGGCCAGGAACAGAACCGCGTTGCTGATGTCCTCGGGTTCGACCCATCCGATAGGCAGCACGTGCATTGTCTGTGCAGCTGCCCTGAGATCCTCCGGTCCGGGATTCTCCAGGTCGGGACGGAACATCTTCATCGTCGCCTCGTGCATGAACATCGGTGAGTTCACGTTCGTAGGGTGCACGGAATTGACCCGGACGAAGTGCTGCCCCAATTCCACGGCGAACGAACGCATCAGCCCGACCACGCCGTGTTTGGCGGCGATGTAGGGGCCCATGTGCGCGTGCGACTTCAAGCCACCCACCGAACTTGTCAAAATGATCGAGCCGCCCTGCTCACCCGAGAGAATGTGCGGTACTCCGGCTTTGACCGATTTCCACACGCCCGAGAGGTTGATGTCGATCATTTCCTGCCAGTCGGACTCGGCGGTCCGATCCAGAGTTGCACCGCCGTTGCCGATCCCGGCATTCGCCACGATGATGTCGAGCCGGCCCAACTGTTCGACGCCGGCGTCGACTTCAGCCTTCAATGCATCGTAGTCACGTACGTCTACTTCCGCTGTGACGATACGCCGGCCGAGAGCCTTGACGAGGTTCGCCGTCTCCGCGAGGTCGTCGGGCTTCGCCGGCGCAATCGAAGCGTCAGGTCTGATCGGTTTGCAGATATCGATTGCGATGATGTCGGCACCCTCTTGCGCGAGTTTCACCGCGTGGCTGCGTCCCTGGCCCCGCGCAGCTCCCGTGATGAACGCGACTTTTCCTTCTACCCGTCCTGTCATGATTCCACCTCACTTGTCGCACATCCGGCGTCGGCCGTAATGTGACATGACCGTTGCGGTCACTCGTCGCACGAGTGACCGGATAGCTTTGCTGTCGAATTGTGTTCGTAGATTCGGAGGTGCTGCGTCTGTTGGTCGATCAGGTACTGCACGTCCGGCCGGTCATGCGACCGGTGTGAAGTCGACGTGAAGCTCGGTCAGGCCCCTCAGAAGGAAGGAGGGCTCGTAGGTGTATCGACGGTCACCCGCAGGACCGTGGTGTGCCTCACTGATCGAGAAACTCCGTGTCCTGTCCAGAAGTCGATTCATGGTCACGTTTGCCTCCACGCGGGCGAGCGGTGCGCCCGCGCAGGTGTGCAGACCTCGACCGAACGCCACGTGATCGTGGAGGTTCTTGCGTCCCAGCTGGAATTCGTTCGGATCCTCGAACTTACGCGGGTCCCGGTTGGCTGCCCCGAGGCACAACATCACGATCGTCCCGGCTGGGATGTCGACATCGCCGATAGTGGTGGTTTTGCGGGCCAGTCGAAAATCGACCTTGGTCGGGCTGTCCATCCGCAGAGATTCCTCCAAGAACGGCCGGATCAGGCTCCGATCCGCGCGAAGCTTCTCCTCGAACTCGGGGCGATCGCCCAACGTCCGTAGCCCCGCGCTGAGGAGTTTCGTGACCGTCTCCTGGCCGGCAGCGAACAAGAACGTGGCAGGCCGGACCACTTCTTTCACCGTGGGAGTTGATCCGTCGGGATAGGTCGCCGTCGCGAGGCCGGTGAGAATGTCATCGCGGGGCTCGCTTCGGCGGTCGGAGATGTAGCCGCTGAACATGTCGTCGAGGTATTCGAGCGGGTTGGTGGCCACCGGCGTGTGGTCGAGGGACCCGACATTGGGACGAGATTGGCCGGCGAGTCGATTGCGGAACTCTGCGCGATCCTGCTCGGGCACGCCGAGCAGGTCGGTGATCACGAGTGTGGCAAACGGTTTGGCGTACTCGCCGAGAAACTCGCAGTGGCCGTTGTCGATGAATTCGTCGAGTTGGCGATCTGCCAACTTCCACATGTACTGCTCGTTCTCCTGCAGGCGTTTCGGAGTGAGCATCCGGCCCAGCAGTGAGCGAGCGCGTGTGTGGTCGGGAGGATCCATTGTCACCATGTGCTCGAAGATCGGGAACAAGTGCCGATGCGCTTCGATCTGTTCGGAGATGTCGTCGCCTTCGGGCTCGAACGGCAACGGAGGAAACGGCCCTCCGATCGCATTGACGGCAGAGAGATCTTCGGAGTTTCTGAACGCCTCCGTGACCTCCCGATGTCCGGTGACGACGACCACGCCGTAGTGCGGCTCCCGAAACACCGGATTGCGACTTCTGAGGTGGTCGAAGTACTCGGACGGATCCTGCGCGAGTGCTTCGTCACTGAAGTAGTCGAGTGACGTGAGATCGGTCATGGGTTGTGGACCTTTCGAAAGAGGGAGGGCATCTCGTGACCGACGACAGCTTGGCACTACGCGTACTGACCATGGTGTCGATCGGCCGGTGTCGAGGGCAGGGGAACTCGCCGTTCAGGACTGTTGAGTGGCGACGCTGATTGCCTGGCGGGGGCATGCGTCGACGGCGGCACGGACCTTGGGAAGCAGAGCTTCCGAAGGGTTTTCGTCGCAGGTCGCGATGTCGCCGTCATCGGGCAGGTTGAAAATCTCGGGGGCGATCTCGGTGCACAGTGCGTGGGCTTCGCACATGTGCGGATCGACCGACACCGTCAATCGTGATGTCACCATGGGTCTTCTTTCGCTCGTGGAGTCTGCCGGCTCATCGCATGGCAATCCGAATGTTCTTGACCTGAAGGAACTCGTGGAGTCCTTCGAGTCCACCGGTGCGACCGAAGCCGCTCTGCTTGTATCCGCCGTAGGGACCCTGGGGAGAGATGTCGCTGAAATGGTTGACCCACACGGATCCCGCCTCGAGTTTGCGGGACACCCGATGGGTTCGACCGAGGTCGGTCGTGTGCACGAAGGCGTTCAATCCGTACGATGTGTCGTTGGCGATGCGCACCGCGTCAGCCTCCGTGTCGAACCTGATCACGGAGACAACCGGGCCGAACGTCTCCGTACGAGCGAGACGTGAGGAGTTGTCGACCTCTGTGAAAACAGTGGGCTCGATGTAGTACCCGTCCGCAAGTCGATCACCGATTCTGTCGCTGCCGACTCTCTTACCTCCGAGAATGAGCTCACCGGCACGCTCGGACACAGCATTGTCGATCTCGCCGAGAATTCGATCAGCGGCAGAGGCACTGATCACCGGACCGAACGACACTGCGGGATCGAATGGATCGCCGATATTCGCTGCACCGATGGCCCCGACGAACTTGTCGACGAAGGCGTCGTACACCGATGACTGGACCAGAATACGGCTGGCGCACGCGCAACTCTGCCCGGATTGCATGAGGGGGCCCTGGTGCGCCGATATGGCAGCGGCGAGGTCGAGATCCGCATCATCGAAGACGATATCGGCCGACTTTCCGCCGAGTTCTGCGACGACGGGGGTCAGGTTCGTTGCCGCCTCACGGAGGACTTCCCGAGCAGTGGCAGTGCCACCCGTGAAGTGGATCTTCCGGATTCCCGGATGACGTACCAGGGCGGCTCCACCGTCCGGACCCGACGGCACCACGTTGACCAGCCCGGAAGGCAGGCCGACTTCCGAGCACAGCTCACCGAAGCGGAGGGCGGCAAACGGTGCGAACTCGGATGGTTTCAACACCACTGCGTTACCGGCCGCCAACGCTGGCGCGACACACGCTGCGGCGACAACCAGCGACCCGTTCCAGGGAGCGATAACTCCGACGACACCGTACGGCTCGCGCTCGATCAAATTGACGTCGAAGGAACCCGACACTGGCGTGCTTGCACCGTGCGGCTTGTCGACATATCCGGCGAAGTGGCGCAGGAACTCCTCGAGCAGCGGTGCGGTGGCGGCGTAGGAGACCGGGACCGCGTAGTCGTGGGTGTTGAGTTGCGCAAACTGCGATAGATTCGCGTGCACAGCCTCTGCAAGGTCGAACAACAAGTCGCGACGGCGTGCGGGAGTGAAGGACATCCACTCACGATGCGCCTCCCAGCCTGACGTCACTGCCTGATCGATCTCCGTGGCACCGGCCAGGGCTATTGTGGCGTTGATCTGGCCAGTTGCGGGATAGATGTGATCGTGTGTGCCCCCGGAGGACTGCGTGAGCTGGTCACCTCCGATGAGCAGGCCTCGAGGTAGAGATAGACTGGCGGCCCGATCGTCGCCGGTGGTGGGCGTGTCGGTGGTCGTAACCATGATGCTCCTCGACATTCCGTCAGATACTCGTGCTCAGCGAACGCAGAATCCGGCGTCGAGTGCCCACTGGGTTCCCGTGATGAACTTCGCTTCGTCCGACACCAGGAAGGCGACGGCACCGGCGATGTCGTCGGGTTCGAGCATCGGCAATGGCAGTGCGTTCTCCATGCCCGAGATCGAGTTGCTCCCTCCTGCGGCCGCCTGCTCCATCATTGCTTGCATCGCGTCGTTGATCGTCATCCCGCTCGCGACGCCCGTCGGGTGAATGGTGTTGACCCGAATCCACTCCGGAGCGAGATAATTCGCCCAGGATTGCATGAGGCCGACCAGACCTCGCTTGGCTGCAGCGTATGCTGTGCCGCTCGCGAACAGGGATCCTGTGGCCTTGATACCCGCGGTCGAGCTGGTGATCACGATGGAGCCGCCACGTTCTGCTTCTCTCATCGCGGGAAGCGCTGCCCTAACCGTGTGGAACACTCCGGTGAGGTTGGTATCGATGACGTCGTTCCAATCGGCCAGGAAGTCGTCCGATTCCTCGCCGAGTCGGATGATCCCGGCATTGGCGATGATGATGTCGACACGACCGAACTGCTCGTATCCGTCCTGGAAGGCCGACTGGACCTGGTCGAATTTCCTGACATCTGCCTTTCGGCCGACCATGCGGCGGCCTTCCTTCTCGACCAGTCGGACGGTCTCGTCCAGGTCTTCTGAGGTGGCATTCGGGTACGTCAATGATGCAATGTCTTCACAGATGTCGATTCCGATGATGTCGACACCCTCACGCGCGAGCCGTACGGCATGGGCGCGGCCCTGGCCACGCGCAGCGCCGGTGATGAATGCGACGCGGTCTTCAAGTCCTTTGGGCACGAGGCGATTTCCTTAAGGGTCGTAGTTGTACGTTCATTCGGGCTGAGTCGCTGTCGATCGGCCCGATCGTCGCCCCCAATGCTGAATTCACGATCCCTTCTCGGGCCGGTGTGCCTCAGGCAAGCGGCTGGCGTGCACGAAATCCTGATCGATCGATCAAGAAGGGCGACGTCATACAAATAGCATGAGATGTGGATCACGGTCAAGGTACGCTCTATTGTTTGCCCCGAGGGGCTTGGGATAGCCCGGAGATTCTGGGTTCTCCCCGTTTCGGCACCGCAGATGTCGTGAGTCTTCCGGGTGAGACACTCGATGCTGGACCGAGCATTGAATACCCCAAACAATTTGTTCGATAGATCAGTTGGGTGGAACGATCGCAGCGATGATCAACTCGGACCGGATGTAGGCCGCTGTGGGGGCGGCATGTGGCCGAGTCACGAGGTGGTCGAGCAGGTCAATGCAGCGCTCGACCGGATACGTCCTGGTCGACGCCCGCGAGCAGGAGATGACACGGCGGGTGGCGTCCGGTGAGACAGTGGCCTCTACGCGTCCGTCAGCCGGCGGTATCTCGATGTGCCGAGTCCTCGTCGGAAGCTGAATCGACCGGTGAAGTACCCGCTGCTGCAGCAAGCGACTCGAACCGACCGATATGGCGGTCCATGAAACGCTGGGCCTCTTCGTGACCGAGATCCACTCCGATCGCATTCTCGTCGACCATGACACGGGCAAGACCGCTGAGAAACATCGATATCACCACCGGCGGAAACTCGTTCAGATCAACGCCATGAGCCCTCAACGCAACGGTAAGTGCCGATGTTTCGATGTCGCGAACTCGCTCGTTGTATGCCTTGAGTTCGGCACGAATCGCTTTGCGATGGTTCGCGAGGGCCATGAACTCGGTGTTCAGTCCAGTCGTCTCAGCTTCCGAGCTGATACGCCACAACGCCCGGAGCGGATCCGGATCGGCCAATGCCTCCCGCCGACGTTCCAAGAACGCCTCAGTACCTGCGCGCAATACCGCCAAGAAGAGGTCGTCCATCGTGGGAAAGTAGTAGTAGACGAGGGCCTGCTTGACACCTGCCTTCGCGGCCACGCGACGCGATGTCGCTGCGGCGTATCCTTCTTCCAGCATGACCTGAGCGGTCGCCTGCATGAGCCTGTGCCTCGCGTTCGGCACCTTGCTACTGCCTTCTCGCGATGTACTCATCAGGCCCCTCCGCTACCGATACGAGTGGAAGAGCAACTCTCCAGATCGACAAAGCGTCGCTGCGACCACCCCTCACGCTGACCAGTTCACCACTGTAGCTGTCCTACCTATCCATCCGACCCATCGGACCGCCGGCCTATGAACAGATGAAACCCGCTACGCCGAAGTCGCACCCGCGCAGCCTACTCCGTGAACTGGATCTCTTCGGGCAAGAGTGACCCTGGACCGTACATCCGAATTCCCTGTAGGTCGGTCGCGGCGATCACCGACGGCGCACCCCGGACGTACCACAATCCGACATTCAGGCCGACGAGCCGATCCTGCACCACGTCGTACGCCTCACGACGAGCCTCTACGGTGTCGGCATTTCGCCCCGCGTCGAGAGCCCGTGTCAGCTCGGCATCGTCGACACCCATGAAGTTACCCGACGACTCGGGATGGAATGCCGACCACAATGCAGCATCGGGATCCTGGACCAGCGCCGAGGAGATCATCATGTCGAAGTCGTGACTCGTCAGCCGCGACACGCCTTCTGTGTTGTCGACAATCTGGATGCGGACGTCGACGTTGTCGAATTCTGCCAGGCTCGCCTGCAGTACCTCGGCGGCCACCTTGCTCTCGGCCGACGAGTAGCCGACGAAAGTGAACGACACGGGCTTGCCCTCGGCAGCCAACTCGTCGAACAGCCTCTGCGCAGCTTCCTTGTCCGGTTCGGTGAACGGGATATCGCTGTAGAACGGTGACGCGTCTTGGAAGACTGTACCCGGAACCTGATCATCACCAGCGCCTGCGTACACAGCGCTGTTGATGGTGGCAGGGTCGACGGCGAGCGCGACCGCCCGTCGGGCTCGTTCGTCGTCGAAAGGCGCGCGCCGCATATTCATCCCTATGAACTGGCCTCCGCCCATGGGGACGGTCTCCACGTGGAGTCCCGCATCCTCTGCTCGCGCAAAGGTCGACCAGCTCGAGTCGGCGGCGAGATCTGCAGCGCCTGAAATCATGGCGTTGAGGCGTTGGTTGGTATCGGGTGACGTTCGTAGCGTGATGCTGTCGAGGTAGGGCTTCGGTGCGTCCCAGTATTCACTGTTCCTCGTGAGATCGATCCTGTCCTGCCGCGCCCAGTCGACGAGTGTGAACGGGCCTGCCCCCACGGGGTCCGCGTCGAACGCTGCTCGACCTTCCTGTAGCGCCACGGGGGAGGCGATCCAATTCATCGACGACTGGACCAGACTGTGGGCGAAATGCGGATTCGGCGGGTCCAGAGTTGCTCTCAAGGTTGTGTCATCGACGACTTCGGTCGTGCTGATCTGCATGGCTTGCAGGAGGGACGTCGAACCCAGTTCCGGGTCGCGCAGGCGATCCCAGTTGAACTTGACGGCTGCCGCATCGAGGGGAGTGCCGTCGGTGAAGGTGAGGCCGGGACGAAGAGTGAGGTCGAAGGTCCGCCCCTCGTCGCTGGTGGAGAAGTCGGTGGCCATGGAGTAGTCGATCTCCAGCGAGTCGACATCATTGGTCATCAGCGTGCCGTACAGGGCATTGCCGAGCAGTGATTGGAACGCCCAGCTGTTGGACATGTTCGCTGGATCGAGGGTGCGGGGCTCGGTCATCTGTATGGCATTCAGTGTCCCTCCAGTGGTCGGTTCGCCAGCAGAGTCACTCGTATCGGATGTCCCGCCGCAGGCGCTCAGGATGAGCACTGTGGAACATACGGCGGCGAGCATCGTCAGGGCACGTTCGGGTCGTGTCATCGTGGGTCTTTCGAATGTCGGTGATTCGAACAGATGGGAGGTCATTTCTGGGTGAGCGCTGCGGGCCTTTCGGCCCACGCTGTTTCGACCACCTCGTTGAGCGATTCACCTTTCGCGAATCCGTAGTAGGCAGAGAATTGGACGACGATCTCGTCCATTTCGGCTTTGGTGATGTCGCCGGAATGGAGAGCGGACCCGACATGGTTTCTCATGGGAGTGATCGCGTCGTTGTAGGAAACGCAGGCGACCGTGATGATTCGACGCTCGCGGCGGGTCAGGCCGGGTCGCTGCCATACGTGGCCGAAGACGAAGTTGAGGATGCCTGCGTGTCGGAACGGCGTGTTGTGCGGGGGCGCCGGAATTAGGTTGACCTCGGCGAACTCCTGCGCGCCGGCCTCGAAGCGCTCGTCCCATTCGGATGAGCCGAGAGTGTTGTGCGACAGCGTGGGCAGGGGGACGGGTTCCTCACCTCGGTCGCGGTGGATCTGTGCCCATTGCCTCATCACGGCGCCTTCGAGATGTGATGCCTTCGGCCACCCGCTGTACACGGCGAAATGCAGGACGAATTCGAGCATTTCTTCCAGTTCGATGTCGCCGCTCTCGAGAGCTGCGCGCACATATGCCTCGATGGGGCCGGGAGCGTCTGCGCCGGCGACGCAGGCTAGCGCGACCCATCGCCGGTCTTTGCGGCTCAATCCGGGCCGCGACCATATCTCGCCGAAGATGAAGTCGCGTGAAACTTGTTGGAAGGGGGTGCGGATTTCGGTGGGTTCGCGGTGCAGCACGGTACGGAAGGTCTCGTCTGCATGGTTGTTGCTCATGGTCGGACTCCTGTCGTTCGGAGGGCGGTGTTCAGTAGAGGTTCAACGCAAATCGGATGGAGTGTCGTTCATGTGTGCGCTCGGTCATCAGCGAGAACGCGTCGCCGAACCGGTCGAGTGGGGACCGTCCTTTCATCCCCGTCAAGACCACATGGCCGCCGTTGTGTACCAGGTCCATGGCCAGATTGACCGTGTCCGGCTTCCCGACGCGGCGTCGATCACGACATCGACCATCTGTCCGTTCGTGATCTCGCGGACCCTTTCGACGACGTCTTCGTTCTCGACGTCGAGCGCGTGGTCGTCGCCGACGCGCAGCGCATGGTCGAGGCAGAATCGATCTTGCCAACATCACCTTGCCGCGTCGGCGTCACCTACGTGACGGCGCAACTCAACGGCTCGAAGAACGTCAACTCGTCGGCGGGGCGATCTTCGCGCACCGCAACTCGGTCGCCCTCCGCCGCACCCCACTCGGCTGCCGTCTCCGGTCGGATCTTGTCGATACGACCGACGATTTCGTGGCCGGGTACGGATGGGAAGGCGCCGCCCCACGACGTATGGATGTTGCCGCGAAAATGGTCGACATCGCTGTGACACACCCCGTTGCTTCGACCCGCGCCACCGATGGGCGGCTCAGGCTCCGGAAGCTCACGCTCCTCCCACACTCTCGTGACCGGAGAAGACGATGGCCCGGCTCATGGCTGCACCCTTCGGATAATGCACTCGCACGTTCGTTTTCGTACTCGAGTGCCCCTTCGTGACGATCCACGAAGCGCTCACGTCAGCTATAGGACTGAACTGTAAGCCTCAAGACTTAAGTTGTCCAGAGGTGGTTACATTTGATGCATGTCAGAACAGCGGCCACACCCCATCGCTCCGTCACCGAAGCAGCAGCTGGTACTCACCGCTGAACGTCTCTACGCTCTCCACGGGCTCGACGGAGTTCCCCTTCGCCACATCGGTGTTGCCGCCGGCATGGCGAACAAGTCCGCTGTGCAGTACCACTTCGGTACCAAAGAGAATCTGATCCAGGCGATTTTGGTCAACCGGATCGACGGTCTGACGCGCCGTCGTGAGCTGCTCGAAGCCCGCCTCTCGGGTGGCGATGTTCGGCAGATCGTCGAAGCGCACCAGCTGCCGTTGATCGAGCTGGCGGAGGACCAGGACTGCTACTACCTGCCTTTTCTGGAGCAGCAGTTCCTGGAAAACCATCCCCTGGATGACCTCACCGCGGGCCACCGCGAGTCCAAACGCAACTACTACGCCCGACTCGGTCCGCTCCTCGACCACATCCCACAACCGATTCGTGACATGCGGATGCGTCAGGCATCGGCAGTGTGCGTGCACATATCAGCTGACCGGCATCGCGCACGCATGCAAGGGATGGCCGTGGCCCCGTATACGCTCCACGTGAGTCAACTCCTGGATCTCCTCGTCGGCATCTTGACCACGCCGCCTTCAGCGGCGACACTCGCGGCGCTCGAAGGCTCATCCCAGGAAGTCCCTGTGTTCAGGGAGTTCCCCTGAGCCACCAGGCCACATCGAGTGCCGGAACCGCATGACCGGCGAGGGGCTGGCACATCCGCGCGAGGCATGGCATATGTTGTCGCCGTGACCAGCCGAGGAGCTCATGCAGACTCACCTCGACGACACAGCATCGTTCATTTCCGGGGGATTCTTTTCCGCGGTGTACATGCGAACTCGACCGAGATCGCCGGCCTACGCCAGGTGATGCGGCAGTGTTGAGCACGCTGCGCCTCGACGCAGACCTCGAGTGCGACATCGTGTTGGCGAGTTACGAAGCGTTGGCGAACGCCGTCGAGCACGCGTACCAGTCCGGGACGAGTCCGCGACCGTGGACCCCGAGGCAACCTACCGCCGCGACGATCGTTACCTCGGGGTGCGGGTCGCCGATCGCGGCTACTGGCGCGACGCCGCCCGACGAGAAAGGGTCCCACGGTCACGGTCTGGCGCTGATCCGCAAGCTCACGACCGACACGGTGGTCACGTCCAGCTCGGTGGGCACCCATGTCGTACTAGTGGACTCTGTGACATATGAGATCCGGATGGCCGGGTGGGCGTACTACCGATAGCTCTGCACATTCGAATCGGTCGCAGAGGACGTCGTCGTGGGGCCTCGGTGAGAATGACGCAGGTCCGGGTGTTGTTATTGAGTGCGAGTGCATCTTCGACGGTTCAGGCGGTCCAGATCGGGTCCGATAATGAATCGGTGGAGGGATTCAGCGGGCGATGATGCTCGGCATTGCAGACCTGGAAATATGCTTCCCTCAGCATTTGCAGTCGGGGGACCTGCCCATGCCCGCCCGATGGGGCACACGGCAGACTGGACGCATATGGAGACGCAACTACGACATTGCGGTAACGGCGAGCACCGGCGCGAGCCTGTGGGCGTTGGATGCGCCCTGGCCGTTGTGGGTGGTCTGGGTCGGCATTGTGGTGTTCATTGCGCAGGACAGGATCCGAGCGCGGATAGCTGAAGACTAGGGAGTGCCAGCATTTGGGAAGGGGCGCGGTGGCGCCTGGTCAGGGCCTGACCGTGCTGTTTCCCGGTGTATTCGGACACGAGGTGTCGGTATCGCTCGCCGTGAGGTGGCAAGCGGCTACGCACTGGTGGCGCTCATCCGCTGCAGGGCGGTGCTGCCCTGTCGCATTAGGGGATACCTGGCCGCGGCCCCTTTCCGGCGTATTCGGTTCCTACCTCCACCAGATCAGTACTTCGAGCTGTCACATTGTGAGCGATTTACCCTTCCCGTCCGACGTTGCGCGCGTCCCGCTCCTGGCGTTCACAAGACTGTCGCTGCTTCCATCTTGACGTCACCCGAGAGACGGTGCTTTCGAGCGAGATCGCGAGTTCCAGGTAGAGATCGGCGTCGTACACAGCGCCAGAGACGACCCTTGTCGATGTGCGCCCGCGATCGGTAGCGGTTCGCTGGTGAGCCTTCATATTGATGTTCCCATCCATTTGTATTGCTGACGAGCGTATTTCGATGCAGCGTATTCATCGGAGGGGTTGTTGGAGTCTGGAAGACCAGCAAGAGCAGTATCCGGCTACTTCCATCTCCGCACCATGATTCCTGCGATGGCAAGCCAGGCGGTGGACGCGGGCACTTGTCTGACGACGTCTCTGGTTGCGCGCAAACGAGGGCCTAGGATGACCGCAATCAGGAAGTGCCAGAAACCAGGTGGTCTGCACCCGCACCAGTGAACCATCCCGGGTCTCATGCACACACTGTCATTTGTGTGCGACCGGTTGATCGGCACGGTGTTCAGCGTAGTACTTGGCTTCGTACTCGGCCGGTGGGATCCGCCCGAGACGATGCATGAGCCGGCCGGTGTTGTACCAATGCACCCACGCCGAGGTGGCCTCCTCGACGTCACCGACAATGCGCAACGGCCCCTTGCGGAACGGGGAATCGTCGGCGATGCACTCGGCCTTGTACAACCCGATCGTCGTCTCCGCCAGGGCATTATCGTAGGCGTCACCTACCGACCCGATCGACGGCCGAAGCCCTTGCAGGAACAGGGTTTCTCCGAATCGAAGAGCCGTATATTGAGAGCCGGCATCCGAGTGGTGAATAGTTCTCTCGCGCAACGGGTTACCTTGCATCGCCCGCAGCATGCAGGCCTGATTCACCGCCCGCTCCACGAACGCTGTTTCCTTCGACGTCGACACCTCCCAACCGACGATCGTGCCGGCGAACGCGTCGATCACGAACGCCGTGTACGCGAAGCAGGGCACCATCCGCACATACGTGAAGTCGGCGACATAGAGCGCATCGGGCCGCTCGACCCGGAAGTTCCGGTCGACCAGATCCGGTGGCCGCGGCGCCGACGGCTCCGCGATGGTGGTGCGGACCCTCTTCGCCCGGGTGGCACCGCGCCACCCGTTCACGCGCATGAGTCGTTCCACGGTGCAGCGGGCCACCTCGATGCCCTGACGTTGCAGGTGGGCCCACATCTTCAGCGAGCCGTACAGCGACTCCGGTTTGCGTCTGCCGTGCTCGTCCCGCTCGACGTAGTAGGAGGCGAGCACCGCGGTGATGGTGGCGTCCCACAACGCGCGCTTGGACAATGGGCGTGCCAGCCAGGCGTAGAAGGTTCTCGGGGCGATCGCGGCGCCGTGCTCGGTGAGCACCCGGCAGATCGGTGCGACCCCGAATTCCTCGCGGTGTTCGGCGATGAACCGGCAGATCACTTGCGTGGCGGGTCGCACTCCCGCGCGAAGAAAGACGTTGCGGCCTTGAGTATTTCGATGGTTTTCTCGAGCTCGGCGTTCTTCCGGCGCAATGCCCGCAGTTCGATCTCCGCCTCGGACGTCGACGCAGCCGGGGTGCCACCGCCCGCCGCTTCGGCCTTGCGGACCCACACCCGGACGGTCTCGGTCTTCAGTGACATCCGTTCGGCGATTGTGCGGATCGCCTCGTATTCCGAGGCGTAGTCACCACGGTGTTCGAGGACCAGGCGCACGGCCTTCTCCCGTACCTCGGCTGGATAGACATTCGGCATAAGGTTCACCTTCCCAAGAAAGAAGGTGTGCATCAAACCCGGGACGGTTCACTCATCGAAACCATCGGAACGGTCACCACCTTCAAGGCAACGATGCATCTCTTCGAAATCTTGTTCCGCTGCCGCTGCCGCTGCCGCTGCCGCTGCAATCATCGCAACCTGAGGTTCCCAGGACATACGAGCGGCCATCAGATCTGCTGGACTGGTTCCACGCACGTCGGTCCGCGCGACGTCAGGGCGATCCATGAGGAAGGTGCCTCGCCCGACATGGCGGGCAAGTCGACCCATCGATTCTAGGCGATTTAGTGCCCGGCGAACTTCGGTTCGCGTGCACCCGACCGTGTCGGCTATGGCTCGCTCCGTCGGTAAGCGCCCGCCGGGCTTGACGGAGCCGTCTGCGATCAATGTCTCGACGTATTGCATTGCAAGCGCAGCCCCGCCGATCAGTGGTGGACTGCCCACAGGAGTGGACTCAACTGACACGAAATCCCCTTGCCGACTTCAACCAATCCAACCAATAAGCAGGAATTCAAGGCTAGGCTACCAGAAATTAGGGGTTGTCTTCTCGACCGCGCCACGAAATATGTGTTTATTCAGCTGAAACGAGTCACCGCACCGCCTGCCGTTCCGGCACCAATTTGTCGTCCAGTGCCCAATCGGGGGAGTGCAGGCGAACCCGCCTGGCGCTCGTGTCAATCTCTACACGCATCCACTCCGCATCCTCGACGGCCGAGCAGCCCGGACGGTCACAGTTCCAGGTGAGCATGGCCTCATCTTTCGAGTCGTTGGGGTTACCTGCTTTATCTGGGGATGCGCGAGTACAACGATGATGGACGCGGCGGCGCCGTCGCCCGAGCACGCTTCACGGGTTCACGTGCTGTGCCACTCGTGATTGTCTCAGATGGATAATCGTGGTTATCCATCAATATCATTATTCTGGATAGAGCCGCGGGCGGTATGCGCGCAGCGTCCTGGGCGTCGGGTGTGCTGTCGCACGCTGGTGGCGCTCGAACAACCCATAACGTGCATGCGGGTGCGTTCCTGTTCATGTGCACGGCCGGCGGACCATGTGCACACGGTGTGGTGAAGCTTCGGTCCCGATGAGCGGGCTGTCCGGGGTGGACCCGGTGACACGACGGAGCTGTCGTGTAACGACGGCGGTGGAGTGGCAGATCTACCACATCCGTCATTGAATTAGATTGCAGGGCAGTCAAATTAGATTTTACTTGACATAATCTAGCTTATCGGTGTTCAAGAAATCGTCTGAGTGACATTGAGGTACTACATTGTTCGCAAGTGTCAGAAGGTGACTTCCTTGATGCTGCACGCTTTTCGTCATCGTCAACCGGTGACGTAGTTGTGCGACCTCGCTGGAGTGGCGCAGAAATCTTTTTGGAGGGGCGGGTTGTCGAGTGCCTGCTGATGCGGATCAAGCGGCTGCTGGTGCAGCGGTGTGCTGGCAGCCGGAATTGGGCGTCACCAGCAGGCGGTCTTCCTTGTGGTGCGAGCCGCCGCCACGGTTCGTCACATCGCAGTAGCGGTACGCTCCAACGCATTGGGCGGCGTTGGTGGTCCGACCATTGCTCCGCATGATGTGATGCACAGTCTGGAGCGACGCGTCCGAAGTTGCAGACTGCCCGCGCACCGCGATCGAGTGATACGAGTGCATCATGGAGGCGTCGAACGTGGCTACCGCGGCTGTGGTTCATTGCGGACCAACGGGATTGGCATTCTCGTATCTGGCAGGTTCTGCCACGGCGCAGCGACGCCAGATGTGCAACGGAGTGTTGCACTATTTCCTGGAGTCAGGCTATAGAGGGGCGTGGCGTTGGCCGATAGCGTCTTATCGACCCCCGCGCCGCCGTGCACGCACATCATCGCCTTGCCATCGATGACGTTGAGGTTGTCCTTCACCAGCCTGCGAATCCATCATCGCTCTGGACCGGGCGATCGCCGTCCCCGCAAACGAGGGTGGGGCTTCCGCAGATGGAAGCCGCGGGACTTATGCCCATCGCGCGCGGGCCCGCGGTGACCCAGTTCGTTGTCCGTCCTGTGCGCGGTAATGACAGCTTCCGGCTAGCACGGTCTCGGCCGAGGATTGTCGGCTTCCCTCAGTGGCGGAGCGCGTACTGCAATGAGTTGCGTGGACGCCGCGGCGCCGAAGTACTTGTAGCGAGCAGGAGTTCGGCATGTCGCACTTCGGAACCTGGACGAGAAGATCGATACCTCGGCGATTCGCAGACACGATTGATTCGGTCAACCTGTGTGTTGGAGCCGAGCAGGCAAGGTCAAGTCCCAGCGTGTGATGCGGTGGAGTAGGTGGATTCAACGAGCACAGCCCTTCTTCGCCGCGAGGTCTGCTGTCAGTTGCGCACGCACAGCCCGTCGATGCTCAACCGATGCCAGTGGAGCCTGCGTGGCCGACGTAGCGGCGAGGGCGCGACGATGGGCCTGGAGCAGTCGATGCGCCGCATCTGCAGTGGTCTCGTCGGCCAGTTCGCGGCCGTGGAGTTTACGTTCGGTCAGCGAGGGACCCGTCCAGTCGAGCTGAGAAAGACGGTAGGCCACCAGACGCAACGGTGCGGTCATCGCCTCGGTTGTCGGCCACGTCCATCCGCGAGCGGCGCCGTCGCGGTTCAGGGACTGTGCGATGTCGCTGCCTGTCCAGCGCTCGGTGTCGATACCGGCTTCGAGCAGGAGGTCGCAGACCGATCCGATGTGGCCTCGACGTTGTCCGGTCGCATCGTCGATGCCGATAACAGTGCACAGTACTGGGATTCGGTCGACCAGCTCGGCGGCGGTCCGCTGCAGTGCCAGGGGCCGGATCATCGTTGTCGTCGGGTTCTCTTCGCCTGCGCGTTCGCGCGCTTGGTGATCTTTCCTGACGGAAAGACACATGAGAGAAGAACCACTAGGGGATTGGGGTGCGGAACTCGGTGAGCTGCGTTGTGCCGGTGAAACAGGGCGGGTGGCAGATGCTTTAATTTTCCGGGCGGGGAGTGCTGGGCGGCGTCGCGATCGTCGTTGTGGCTGCTTCCGCGGCTTCTCCGTGGCAGGGATGGCATCTACCGCCCATGCCGGAGCGGATAGCGCCCACACGCTCGCAGCGCCGGTCTGCAGTCGCGCGGGGGATTGGCCGTGAGCTTGGGTGTAGAGGCGGGCTGCGGCCTCACGTTCGGTGGCGTTGAGTTTCTTTCCGCGGACCAGTTCGACGCCGAGTTCGAGCGTCTTGAGTACGCGTCGGGCGCGTTTGAGTTGGTCGATCGACAGCTTCTGTTTACTGGCGAGGGTGTCCAGAGAGGCTGAGACGTGCCGTCCGGTGGTGAATTCGGCGTACTGGGCGTGTGCGGCGCAGACCCGCAGACATGTTCTCGCGGAGATGCCGTGGCGCTTGAGAGCAGCGCGTCCCCTCTCGGAGTGGGTGACGATCCACTCGCACAAGGTCAGCCAGTATCTGCGGCTGTGCCAGGTCGGGACACGAGCATAGGCACCTGCGGGGACAGGCAACGAGAGCGCGGCGCGAGTGCCTGCGGGTTGGGTCTCGAGCAGGTCGTAGACAGCTGCGTCGGCTGGATCGTGCTGGTCTTGGGCAGCTTCGATTGCGGCGACGTTCGCGACGGCGGCAGCAACGATCGCTTCCCACTCGCCGGCAGTGAAGGGCTGCGGAAGTGGGAGGTCGGCACCATTGGTCTCGGATGACACGCCGGCGGTGGTGGAAATGTAGGTGGTTGAGTGTGTTTCAGGGTGTGCGCTACCCTGAGACGTACCTGGCATGGTAAGTCCCTTCGGGGAAGCAGTAACCGAGTCTTTCGAAGCGTCAACTTCGGAACTCACCCAGAGCGTGATCGTCCTGCCAGACGATCTCTCTCGAGTAGGAAGATCTTCAGATCCTTCTGAGGATGTCCACTTGAAACCCACCCCACCTGGGGTGGGTTTCTCCTTTTGGGTTGAGTCACTGCACTGTTCAGCTGTTGGAGTGTTTCGGCTCGGGCTACTCAATCATGGGTGTATCCTCTGATTTCGCATGATTTTGAAGAACCCCTGCTGGTCCATGCGTAGACCTCGACAGAGGGGGTTGCGTGGAAGAGATCGGGGCGTGGAGCCGGTCAGGTGAATCTACGAACGTTGCAGCCGGACGATCGACTGTGCGAACGCGGCAACCTGTCTGATCTGCTCGACCGAGGCTGTTTCCGGATCGGATGCGACAATGCCGACAGTATCGGTGAGCGCCACGAACCCACCGGCGGCAGTGGGACGCGCGGGGGACATGATCAGTGGTCCGTGCATCTCGACGAGTTCGTCGAGGTCCATCACGGCAGGTGTGGCGACCCCGCGAACGAGTCGGGCTTTCAACCCGCTGTCGATCGCGAGGACCTCCCATTCGCGGCCGCTCCGGTCGTAGGCAACCTGGTAGTTCACGCGACACTCCGATCCCTGATGGCGGGCGAAGCCATGCACCGTTCCCAGGCCGTGCACGCGTTGTCGACGAAGGACATCGCAACGTGAAACTCGTGCTCGTGCCCGATTGCATCGACCGCGCCGAGGATGGCTTCGAGACCGCCGAAGGTGTATTCGGTGAGATGGTCGATCGTGTCGGTGCAAGTATCAGTTACTGCGTTCCGCGCTCTTTCGAGGCTCTGGGAGCGGGCGGCAGAGCGGGCTGTGCGAGCGACAACTGCGATGGCCTGCCAGTGTTCGATCGTCGCAGTCGGGGCGGAGGTGTCCACGCATTCCGCAGCGATCTGATTGGCCGCCATACGCGGGAACCCCTCGACGACAGAGACCAAGCCCCAGGCGCGGTTGCCGTACAAGTCAGCGAACCACAGCCAGCGGTCGGTAGCGGGGCGGTCATCACCGGCTGGCGTCTCGATCATGCCTTGTGTAATGGATTCGAACAGGTTCAGGTGCAGGCTGGGTTTCATGCCACTGCCGACCTGAAGAGGGTGAGCTGTTCACCTGCGTTGGATGCTTGAACATCTTGCGGGGGAGTGGAAGTGAGGTCAGTTTGGGTGGTTACCACTGGCTGGCGCGGCCGTGGCCGTGATGTGTGCTTTCGGCGTTTGGTCTTGACTCCGCACCGGTCGGCGTAGGCATCGAAGTTCTCGGGGGCGATCTCGTCGCCTTTGCCGGAGAACAACCGGCCGGCCAGGATCTGATCTTGGATCTTCTCCCCACTGGCCAGCCTGCGTTCCAGCTCCGTATTGCATTGCGTGAGTAGCGGGCACTGTGCACAGGCTGCGACGGCCTGTCGCCACGGAGCGGATCTGTTCCCACTGACGGTCCACGCTTGTCCCTTGCCGGAGCACAGGCCCTGGCCTGCGCGGTCCTCGCTCATGGGGGCTTTGAAGCGGGACTCGAGTTCGATGGCGATACGGCGCGAGGTCGGGCACAGACGCACGCCGGCAGTGTAGACGAATCCGCACCGGCGGCAACGGCCGACGCCGCAGTGTTCCCGCTCCATCGCGCGGAGTTGGTCCACCGAGTAGTCGCTGAAGGACAGCGTGTGGGCGCGTGCGGTGATCGTGCGCAGTGCCTGGACCACGGGCGGGCACAGCGGACGGTCCTTGGAATAGATGAAGTCGCAGGCCGAGCACACGGTGCCGTCCAGATTCGGCAGGTGCTCAGCGAGAATGTGGTGAGGATCCTCCCTCGCAGAGGCTGTGTCGTGAGTCTCCCTGACAGGGGGAGCGGGACGGTCCGCCACTAGGCGTAGCGGCCCAGCGCCAACTAATGTGTTCATAGCAGGTTCCGTATCTGCAATCGAGGTCCCGGGCGGCTAACCCGCGTGCCTCTGGCTTGTTCGACTGCGGCTAACAGTCGGCTTGCTGCTGGACGGTCCCTCGGCTGCTGCTAACAGCTGGGGGACCGTCCCGTCTTGGATGGGTTCTTGATGTCTCCGATCTGCCAGAATCTAAACCTACTGTTCTAAATGTATTGTTATGTGCGCATCGTAACTAGGGGATTGCACAGTGTCTAGTGATGAAGACTCTTCTGGTAGGGCTCAGTCTGTGAGTCGACGAGTGATGCGCGGCTTCCAGCCCGACGAGCTGGCCAGAGCGCGGCGCGCTGCCGGCATCTCGCAGCGCGAACTTGCGCGCCTGTCTCGACTCAATGCTGACACCATTCGTCGATGGGAGACAGGTGACTCGTCCCCGCAGGTCGACCTGCTGGCTCGTGCCGCGGCAGCAATCGGGGTTTCGATTGCAGATGTGGTGAAGGTTCCTGAGCCGGACCGGTATCCCGGTGACTGGCGCGTTGTCAGGGGGTTGACGCAGCCGATGCTTGGCGCTGCTGCCGGCGTAACCACGCAGATTATCGGCAGCGTGGAACGTGGTGAAATATCGTTGTCCGACAATGTCGCTCAGAAGCTGTCCGCTGCGCTCGGCATCTCGGAAGGGGAGCTGCGCGCGAGCTACGAGCGTGTACGAAATCGCCCGATGGGTGCGCCTGCGTAAGGCGTAAGCCTTCCAGTCGCACGATTGCATCGCAGCCTCTCGATCGGGGAAGTCAAGCTCGCGCCGAGCCTAAAACCTGCAACTTACTATTGCAAGTTGCATCCGGATCGTCGTATCGCCAGGATGGAGGCATACATACAGCTGGTACTGCAATCGCACGAGTGTTAGTGACGGGACTGAAAGGTTGGGCGGCCGGATGAGCACTAGCTTCGCCGAAAGACTTCGCCACCTTTTCGATACCGTCCATCCACCGAATCGCGGCCCGTACACCCAGACCGAAATCGTCGACATGCTTCGCTTCAGTGGCAGCAAGATGACGACCGGCTACATGTCGCAGTTGCTCAACGGGAAGCGCACGTCGCCCGGCCTGGACGTAGTCCGAGATATCTGCCGGGTCTTCCGGGTGCCGATGGACTATTTCGGGGACGAAGAGACCTACGAAGAGATCAAACAGCAGATCGCGTGGATACAGAACCTACGCGACTCGCAGGACGGGCACGTTGCTGCGCGTACTTACGATCCGTTCCGCAAGCTCGCCAGCCGCGACGACGACTAGTAGGACTTTGTTAGGTTTGTCACTTCGTGTGTGAGGACTCGAGATTCGACGTGATTCTCGAGACGATGACCAGGTGGATACCGCAGCCCTGACCGGCGTCAGCGAACGCCTCGATTCGTTTGTCGAGGAAGTCTTCTCGTCCCTGAAACGCAAGGACCAGCGGGCGACCGCGGGTGTGTACACACGAGGATTGATGCTCGACGGGCGCCGCAAATCGATGCACCCGATGGCCCAGCGATTGGGGGTCGATCACCAACGCCTGCAACAATTCGTGACCACGTCACCGTGGGATGTCGTCCCGGTCCGGAAAACACTCTCACGCAAGGCATGCGATCTGATCGAACCGGACGCATGGGTCATCGACGACACCGGATTCGCCAAGGACGGCGACCGCTCCCCGGGTGTGGCCCGACAATACTCGGGAACCCTCGGAAAGGTCGGCAACTGCCAGATCGCGGTAAGCGTGCACGCCGCCACCGACGCCGCCTCGGCCCCAGTGGACTGGCGCCTGTTCCTACCCGAGAGCTGGGACGATCAGTCCACCACCGACCCCGAGGCGGTCGCCGCGATCACCGCCCGCCGGACCCGGTCCGCGATCCCCGAAGACGAGCATCATCGCCGCAAGTGGGAGATGGCGATCGAGATGATCGACGAGTTGATCGAGTGGGGCAGGATCGCGCCGACGGTGGTCGCGGACGCCGGCTACGGCGACGCCGCCGCCTTCCGGCTCGCGCTGACCGAACGGGGCATCGACTACGTCCTCGCTGTCAAGGGCACCACCACGGCTCATCTCGGCGACGCAGCCCCGCAGACCGCGCCCTACAGCGGCCGAGGCCGCCCGCCGACACCCCGCTACGACCCGCCGTCGACCTGCAAGGACCTCGTCCTTGCTGCCGGAACCACGGAGCTGACCGAGGTGACCTGGCGCCGCGGCAGCAAGACCGACCCCGACAACCCCACCGCGGCGATGCGCTCGCGGTTCGCCGCCCTGCAGATCCGTCCGGCGAACCGTGACATTCCCCGCGCCGAGGACGGCACCCTGCCGCAGGTGTGGTTGCTGGCCGAGTGGCCTACCGGCGCCGACGAGCCCACCGATTTCTGGCTGTCGACCCTGCCGGCGGACACGCCTCTCGATGAACTCGTCCGCCTCGCCAAGATCCGCTGGCGTATCGAACACGACTACCGAGAGTTGAAAACCGGTCTCGGGCTGGATCATTTCGAGGGACGCTCCTGGCTCGGCTGGCATCACCACGCCACCTTGGTCTCCGCGGCACATCTGTTCCTGACGACTCTGCGGTTGACCGACCCAAAAGCGACTGGGCAGGACTGACGCTCTACGGAATCCTCCGTGAACTCCAACGTGCACTTGCTCGTTGGATCGGAACCTGCCCGCTCTGTCATCACACGTTCCCGACCTAACAAAGTACTACTAGTGCCTCGTCAAGCAACCTTGGCCGTGTAATGCGGGTACTCGGTCCACGACCGGATCGGTGAGTCCGGGGCGAAGCGGGTTTTTGGTTCGGCACGGGTGTTGCGCCACCGCACGTATGCCGCGATCGCAGCGTTCTGCTCGGCATGGCTGCGATGGTCGGTGCCGTTCAACGAGAAATACCGCAACGCCGCGAACTCCGATTCGATCCAGTTGAGCCACGACCCGTAGGTCGGCAAGAACACCAACTCAACATCGTTGTCATCGGCCCACCGACGAACACTCTGGTGCCGGTGCGGGGAGAAGTTGTCGAGCACCACATACAACTTCTCCCCAGGCCACCGAGCCCGCAACACCTTCAGAAAGTCGAGGAACTCACCCGCACGCTTGCGCGGGCGGATCCGGTAATACATTCTGCCGCTGGACAAATCGAGGGCGGCAAGCATGTGCATCACACCGTCATAGCGGTGATACGTCGCCCGCAACCGCAGCGGATGCGCGGCCGGTCGCCACGATTTCCCTTTACGCGGCTGCAGATTCAACGGCCCGAACTCGTCGACACACACGACCCGCCCATCGGCTGGCGGATCGTCGTAGAGGGCGAGGATCGCGTGCATCTTCGACAGAAAGTCCGGGTCGGTGGAGGCCTTCCACGTGGTGGTGGACTGCCAGGTGACTTTCCCGTCGCGCAGGATGCGGCGCAGCGTCTCGCGGCTGATCGCCGGCACCACCTTCTGCGCGATCAGATGCTCGGCGAGTTTGGTCAGACTCCACGTGGAGAACGCGGTGATCTTCCAATCGGCGGGGGACGTCCGGGCGATCAAGCAGATCCGCTCACGGGTCTGCTCATCGATCGTCTTCGGGCGTCCCCCTCTCCATTTTGGGTGCAACGCCTCGAACCCGTGCTCGTTGAACGCGTGGATGATATCGCGGACGTAATCGTCGCTGACCTGCATCAACGAGGTGATGTCCTTGACCGTTTGGCCTTGCGCGGACATCAGCACCACGATGGCGCGTCGCAGCTTGATCGGGTCCTTGGCGGTGCGGCTGATCTTCTGCAGCCGTCGGCCTTCCTCCATGCTCAACGATCGGACGAACACGCTCGGTTTGCGTGCCACGACCACCTCCTTGTCTCGACTCGGAGACAGTCTGCCGTGGACGTGTCGGTCAGCCGGAGATTACCCGGTCAACGATCTGTGTCGAGCCACTAGATCCAGGTAATCAGGGCGTACGTCAGACCCGCAGCAATAGCTCCTGCGAACGCTCCCACGGTGACTTGCGCCTTCGTGTGGTCTCCCAGATGAACCCGCGACCAGCCGATGAGCGGCGTGAATATCAATGCCAGCAGCCACCACGGTGACACCGCCAGCGCCAACACCACTGCCACACCCGCAGCGACGCCGGTGTGCCCGCTGACCTTCCAGTGGAAGACACTTGTGATGACGGCAGCGACCGCCAGTGCCACCAGACCGGACGACAGGAACGCGATCATCTCGATTGGTGCATGAGCAACGATCTGGATGATCAGCGCGCCCACAGTGAACACGAGGACCGAGGCGATGAGCAGATGCCGCTCGTTGATCGAGGTGACGTGGTGGTCGCCGATCTTGGATTTCCTCATCCCCACGAGGATGAAAACCATCGGGACAACGCCTGCGCACACCGCGACGAACAGGCCCCACCATGGTGCGCCGACCGATATACCGACGATCATCGACGTCACGATGTTGAACACCCATGGTGCGCCGACCTCGGTTATCACGCGTGCTGCGACGTCGAGCGGGGTGCGCTTCGGCACGTCGGTATCTGTCAGTGTCACTTGACCGTCTTTCGTTCGTTCTCGAGGGCAGTTCGATATGCGTTGCCCAGTTCGGATGCCCACGCAGTGGGGGTTTTCTCGGTGTCCGGGAAGAAGCTGTGGTACCCCAAACCGTCGGCAACCCGGCTGGTAATGAGCCAATCCGCGATCGCCGCGGACGCCATCTCTGATGGGAGTGGAATGCCGGCAGGCAAGTCGCTGTGCTCGACCTCCAGACTGAGTGCATCGAGAAGTTCCGCAGCCCGGTCGTCGACGCGATCGGCTGTACTGCTGCCTCGACTCGAGTCCCTCAATGCACCAGGCCACCGCTCCATCAATTCCTCCCACAATGCAGAAAATCGCCGGTGGTCGGACCTAGCGGCGAGCCAGTTGAGCGTCAGCGAGACCGCCAAGCCGGCAGTGAGGAACAGCACGCCAGCCAAGGCGAACAATCTGGAGATGGCGAAGGGGGTGGGCGTCGGCTCGATGAGTCCGTAGCGCGCCGCGGCAAGGTACCCGATCCGCAGCGCGGCGTAGACCGTGAGGATGGCCGCTCCAGGAAATACCAGAAATAACGCACGACCGGTGACGGTCTTTCGATCTGCTTGGGCAATGGACACGATCGCCACCATCAGACACAGCAGGAACGGATAGGCCATTCCCAGCATCAGGCCCTCGGCGTGGCCGGGGAGATGGGCGTACTCGTTGTCGAAGGTGCGGTTGTCCACGTTCGACGGCCACGGCGTACTGAAGAAGAAGGCGAAAGAGAGCGCCGCAGTGAGCAACGATAGCGCGATGTGGATTCGGATAAGCGTCGCGCGTTGGCCGCCTTTGCTCGTCACGTCAGTGAACGCGATTGCCGTGCCGACGCAGATCCCGCAGACCACCATAACTTTCAGAGCCGAAGGCATTCTGACGCCGAATGCATCGCGAACGATGGCCTCGAAGGACTGGACGTTGAGGAGCATATGCAGCGACATGCAGGCGAGGGCCAGGAATGTTCCTGCGAGAGTCAGTGAGCGCCGATACCACCACCGGTACAGCCGGGTCCCCGCCGCGACCGCCAACAGTGCTGCCGCTAGTCCAGTGATCAACTCAGTGCCTCGTCGATCCGTGACCTGATCGCAGGGCTGCGATTGATGCGGCTGCTGCCGAGTCGCCGCAGCAGCAGGCCCCCGAACGCTTCTGCCTCGGATTCCTCTACAGACTGCGTGACACCGCAATCGCGTTGCAGCATCAAAACAGCGAGGTCGTGGCGGTCCAGTGGCAGGTGGTCGATCGCGAGCTCAATTGCTGGCCTTCCGACGTGTCCCAGTGCGATGTGGCCGAGTTCGTGGGCGATGGTCCGTTCCCGCGCGTGGACCCATTTTGCGTAGCGCACTTCGTCGCGGTCGGGATGTCGAACCCACTGCCCGAACACTCCCACCGGTAGATCGGGGCCTTCACAGATAATCAAAGGTCGATTACGTTCCCGTGCAAGGGCGTCCGACATACCGGACAAAGATCGCGCCTCTTCACCTTCCGCGATGCGAAACAGGCGATCTACGGCGTGCGCAACTGC
The DNA here is from genome assembly GCF_055380405.1 of Rhodococcus sp. JCM 9793. Lineage (NCBI taxonomy): Bacteria > Bacillati > Actinomycetota > Actinomycetes > Mycobacteriales > Nocardiaceae > Rhodococcus > Rhodococcus sp. JCM 9793. The sequence continues at coordinate 17,722 of NZ_AP043719.1, read as the reverse complement.
TGCCATGTCTGCCAACTTCCGAGCCTCCTGACACCGGCGTCCCCGCGGCGCCGACAGGTAAACCGTAGTCATCTGGTTTGAGGATCCGTGGCCCAGGTCCGTCCGGGAGGGCCGCGATGTGTCATTCGTTCGACCGACTAGGGTCGATTGAATGTCGATCAGCCTCCGCCCGTCCCGTCGGGATACCGCTTGTGCCGCAATGATGGCAGGAACCTTCCTGCTGACCGCCAGCGTGTTGGCCACGACCTACGCCGCGGATCGCCTCGTGAAGATTCCGCTGACCATCCAGGCGGACACCGTGCACACCGGTACTGCTGAGCTGCTGGATGTAGCCGCCCTCGCCGAGGGAACACTCTTTGTCGATCCCGCCGTGCCGATCACGGTCAACCAGCGCGTCACCGCTCAGGAACCGTCCGACGCGGACGTCGTCACATTGCAGTCCGCATTGCAGATGACGCGGGACGATCGCACCGGAACGGCCGCGATCGTGAATGCGAGTGTCGACCGTGTCACCGTCGACAGACGTACGGGTTTTGCCGTCGAGGAACCGATCGGCGCCATTCAGGGAAATCCCGACGACCCGGCGGATCCTGTCGCCCACGACGGCGCCCAGTTCAAGTTTCCCTTCGACACTCAGAAGCAGTCGTACCCTTACTTCGACACGACCCTCCGCGAGAGTCACGACGTCGACTTCGTGGGAGTGGACCAGCTCGAAGGACTTCCGGTTTACCGGTTTCAACAAGAGATCGCGCCGACCCAAATCAGCGGCGCTGTCACCCTTCCCGCCTCGAGTATGGGGAGGGAGGGCGCGGAGCAGGTGACGATGAATCGCTTCTACGGCATTACGCGTGAGTTCTGGGTCGAGCCGGTCTCCGGCGCAATCGTTAATGTCGCGCAGCACTACCAACAGTATCTCGGGACCGACGTTGATGACCCGGAATCCGTGACGATCATCGACGTGGCGCCCAGGCTCGATGCGCAGTCGCAGAGCGAGCAGATCGCATTCGCGACCAAGTATAAGAACCTGATCCAGTGGGGCACCATGTACGGCCCGATGATTGGAGCAGGGGCCGGATTCGTCCTGCTCATCGGCGGTGTCTATTTGGGTGTGACATCCGGGCGTCGTGGGATGTCGGTGAACCGATCAGAGATGCACAAGGAACCCGAACTCGTTTCCGCTGATTGAGTCATAGGTTCGCCTCCCAGCCGAAGAGCGTTCGCCTGTTGTGAATCGGGTCCGACGTTCTCTCACAGGCGCATTCGGGTGAGCTTGAAAGCGTAAGTACTGCAAGTGGTTCGGAGGATTTGTTTGGTGAACACCGCAAAGTGACTGCACTAAATGTACTTTGAGCTGGAATTTCCACGTCCCTGCGAGGGCTTACTGCGCGTCGCGCAGCTCTGCGTACGCGGCCTCGGCGATGGGTTGGGCCTTGGCGTACTCCGAGGCGGCGGTCTCGCCGTTTTTGTGGAAGTGCTCGTCCTCGACATACTCGCGCTCGTCGGCGTGCTGCACCGCCAACGCATACGCCACTGGATCGCCCGGATCGATGTCCACGGCTGCGGCGTTGTCCATGAACGTGTACGTCGCGGCGCGTACAGCATCGGTGGAATCGGCACCGATGTTGTACGCGAACCGCCACCCGTAAATGTCCCGAATCCCGGTCGCCGGCGCAGCCAGAGACAACCCGGACCTCCAGCCCGTCTCGGCCTGGCCAGAGAGAAGGGCCGCGATCGCCTGCTCAGGCGTGCCCCCGCGTTCTTCCACGGTCTCGACGAGGGCGGTTGCATTGCGTTCGTGGATCTTGAACCCGATATCGGAGCTGTCCTCGCCGAAGACCGACGATGTCGCCGGCGCTGCTGTCGTGCTCGGGGCCGCAGTCGTTGCAGGGCCGGCGGGCTCGTCGCTACCGCACGACACGAGACCGGCGGCGCACGCTGCGATGATCAGGGCGGCGGCAAGGTTCTTCGGCTTCACAGGTCCTCCGGGGTCAGTAGCGGATCTCGTCGATGAGCCAGCGGTCGCCTTCGCGCACGATCGTGACCCACACCGTGGTGTCGGGCTCGACGGTATCGGTGCCGCTGCCGGACACCGCGGTCTGCTTGATGGTGGCCACCCGCTGGACGACGGTGTCGGTGTCCTCGGGACATCCGGAGCACTCGATACTGACGTCGGCGATGACCTTCGCCTGCTGCTCGGCCCACTGCGCCCACTGCACACCGGGCCCGCGTTCGGTGCGGGCGTCGACGATCATCCGCTCGGCAAGGGACTCGGTCAGCCAATCGCGGGCCCGTCCATACGCGTCGTTCTGGGTGGCATCGGTGACCGGGTACCAGGTGAACGCCACGGTCAGTCCTTGCCTCGCGATGTCCTCGGCGGCTTGAGCCGCCGCCGACGGTGTCGTGATTTCCGCAGCCGCAGGAGGGGAAACGGCCGTCGTGGTAGGTGGTGTGGTCGGCGCCGGTGAGCTGGTCGTCGTCGCGCCGGCCGTTTCAGAGCCCTCGACCTCACCCTGGCGGGACACGCATGAATCCGCGGCGAGCCCGACGACCGCGACAGCCAGCACCCCGACGACAAGCTTCTTCGCCCTCACAAGGCCCTCCGATTCGTGTCAAAAGCAGTTGAGCAGCGTAAACGACACGTCCCCTAATTCTCGAACAGGTGAACCCCACTGCCCCGCGCTCCCTTATTCCTGCCGGCAGGGGAGGTCCGTACTCGATGTGCACAACGAGGGTGCAGCTGCCACAGAGACATAGCTCCTCATCCATCCGAAAAACAGTGTGAACAGGCAAGATGACACGTCCCCTCACATCACCCTGCGGGCTTTCATCCCTGCTTGCAGGGGGGCTTCTTTGACCACATCGCCCGTTGTCGGCGCGTGTACCATCTGGCCGTTGCCGGAGTAGATCCCGACGTGGCCGGGCCCGTTGGGACCCCAGCTACCGAAGACGAGATCACCGGGCTGTGCCTGCTCGATCGGGATCTCGACCCCGACCGTCCACTGCTGTTCGGAGGTGCGGGGGAGCGAGATCGTCCCGGCACTGGCTGCGTGGATCGCGAACGAGGTCAGGCCCGAGCAGTCGAATCCTCCACCGCTGGGACCACCGGTTCCACCGCCGCCCCAGACATACGGGGTGCCGAGGTATTCGCGCGCCGCGGCGACGACCTGACCGTTGTCACCCGAGGCATTCGGCAGGAACCGGCCCCGCGAGTTCGGGTTGGTGAACGCCGCGCGTGCCGCGGTGATCTTGGCGACGTAGTTCTGGGTTTCCGCATACGGCGGGATACCGCGGTGCATCAGCACCGCGCCGGGACCGGCGTTGTAGGCCGCCAGCACCAACTCGATCGGATCACCAGGCACCTCGGAGACGTCCTGATGAAGTGCGCACATGAAGTGCGCCTGCGACATCACCGCGTCCCCGATCGAGTTTGGGTCGATGGTGCCGTCGCCGTCGTGGTCTTTGCCCCAAGTGGCCCAGGTGCCGGGTATGAATTGGGCCGGTCCCATCGCGCCGGCGGGGGAGACGGGGGCGTTCGGGCCGTGGCGGAAGTTGTTCTCCTGCTGAAGCTGCGCGGCCAGCAGCGGCGAGTCGATCTCCGGGCACACCCCGCCGGCGCGGCGCAGCCACGGCTCGAACTCGGCCGGCACGGCTCCGAAGGCCAGGTCCCCGCCGCCGGCCATGCCGAATCCGGAGCAGTCGGCGGTCGAACGAGACGCGGAGACGAGCCGGATGTCGCTGTCCTGATCGCCGTCACTGTCGTGGTGGTCGTCGGCGGGCGCCGGTGTCCCGCCGTTCTGCTGGGCGATCTCGGGCAGGACGGTCACCGGGTCGAGCGGGGTGCCGCCCTGCAACCGGCCGCCCTGCCAGTACTCGAAGTGCAGGTGCGGCCCGGTGCTGCTGCCGGCGTTGCCGATGTCGGCGATGTGCTCGCCGGCGGTGACCTGCTGTCCGGCGGTGACGTGGATGCCGTCGGCGAACATGTGCCCGTAGACCGTGCTCACCGGAGAGCCGTCGACATTGGAGTCGATGATCACCCAGTTCTCGAACCCGACCCCGGGTCCTTCACCGGAGGATCCTGCGGCGACCACAATGCCGTCGAGCGCGGCGAGGATGGGTGTGCCGACCGGTCCGGCGAGGTCGTCGCCTTGATGTTGCGTGCCCCAGCGGGCACCGAATCCGGATGTGTGGGTGGTTGTTCCCGGGCGGACGGGTAGCTGGATCGGGCCGGAGATCGAAAGTGCCGCATCCGGTGTAGCCGCTGCGGCGCGGTCGGTCTCGGTCTGGATGGTGCGGCACGGGTCGCGCGGAATCACCAGGGCGCCGGTCGTGCATGCGGCCGTGCCGATGACGACCGAAGCGGCACCGCTGAGTAGGAACGCAGTGCCGGCGCGGCCGAGGTTCACAGCTGTCCTGGGATCGGGGTGTCGAGTTCCGGAATGGGGATCGGGCCTGGCACCGGTACCGGGGCGGGGTCGACCGTGCGGCTCGGCTCGGACTCGGGCGCGTCGGGTTCGGACGACGACTCAGGGGTCGTTGGGGTTGTGGTCGGTGCCGGTCGGGATGTGGATGTGGATGTGGCCGGTGTCGAGTCCATCGAGTCCGCCGACACCTGCGGCAAGGAGGTGGGGGCCGGGACCACTGCGAGTTTCTCTACTTCGGACAGATCCAGTGTCGGCAGGGGAGTGTCGACCACCCACCGCTGGGAGCCGCCCGGCAGCGCGTCGACCACGACGGAGACCGACAGATCCCCGGCTTGCGTCGGGACCCTCACCCGTGCGCTCTGCGTCCCTGCGGCGCCGGTGACCGGAGTGCTCACCGTGGGTCCGGTGATGACCACCGGGGTTCGCGGCCGCGCCGCCACCATGGTGCCTGCGGGAGTGTCCTCTGTGTAGCGGCTCAGCGCGCGGGCCCACTCGGTGTCCGAGAGCGTGGTGTCGACGAAGGTGTGCGCGTACGCCATCGCGGTGGCCGGTGCACTGAAAGTGGCCCAGGCCGCGGTCTTGGTGACCACCATGGACTCGCTGACCTCGCCGAGGTCGTGGCTGATCACGTCCCCAGCCGACGCAGCCGCGACTGCGTCGGCTGTTGCTGTGGTCGAGTCCGCAGCAGTGTTCTCCATGGTCCGTGGCTGCGGGTCCTCGCCGAACACCATGCCGACCAGCGACAAGGTGGCGATGGCACCGACTACCGAGATTGTCAGATTGGTGCGCGAATAGAGCACCCACCGGCGGATCGGCGCGAGCACGGGGTTGGGCCCGGACCGAGTCATCAGAGGTACCTGTCTCTCGGGGTGGGCTCGGACGGGGCGGGCGCATTCCAGACCCGCGGCCGGGGTGCCGGAGCCGCGGTCGACCGCTCCCCGCTCAGGGCGGCGCGTCGTGACTGCCGAGGACCGTTGTTGCCGCTGCCGCTGCCGCTGCCGCTGCCGCTGCCGCTGCCGCTGGCGCTGGCGCTGGCGTTGGTGTTGGCGGGTGCGGACTCGCGGTGGCGGGCCGGGGTGTAGACCTTCATCGGCGCGATAGCCGAGCGATCCCCACCGTCCCACCGCTGCCCGACGCTGGCGGTCAGCAGCTCCTTGCGGGCCGTCCGTTCCTGACGACGACTCTCGGCCTCGTCCTTGTCCAGCCGCCGCCACGCGGAGACACCGGTCGCGGCGGCCCGTTCGGCGGCCGTGCCCTCGATCGGGGTGGCGCCACGGGCAAGGTCGCGGCTGGCGAGGGCGGCGATCCCGGCGATACGAGCATCGCGTTCGGCCACCGGATCTGCTGTCTGGCCGAGTCGTTCGGCGCGGCCCTTGCGCGCGTCTGCTCGTGCCTGCGTCAGCGCCTGCTGCCGGCGGTTGCTCAGGCCGCGCCCTTCGGGCCTGCTCACAGTGGTGGTCTTACCCTCGACCTGGGTATCGCTGGCGTCGTCGGCGCCGCGGCCCCTACTCGCGAAGCGTTCACCGGCCTTGGCTGCGATCGCTCCGCCGGGCCCGCCGAGTGCCGCTCCCGCGGCAGCGAACGCTTTGGTCTTGAGAGACTGCTTCATACCGCGGGCCTTGCGGTTGACCATGCTCGCGCTGTTCTGGGTGAAGGTCTGGTTCATGCGTTTGAACGGGCGCATGATCGCCCAGCACACGACGGTCAGCAGGATCATGAACCACAGTCGCCACGTCCCGTCGACATGCCCGTCGTCATTGACATACAGCTGCACGAGCGCCATCAGGTAGAGCGCGACGATGACCGCGCCGGCCACACCCCACATGTAGGCGGTGGCGAGCATGCGCAGGATGCGGGCCAGCCAACCGCCACCAGCGAGCGCGAGCGGCACCCACAACGGCGCGAACAGGATCGCGAACCGGATCGCGAGCAGCGCAGTGATCTTCAGCAGCGAGGCACCGATCCACAACATCGACGGCATGGCCAGCTTGATCATCCCGAGGAACCCGGTGGAGGTGCGACCGGAGTCCTTGCCCTGGAACTGGTAATAGGACAACTGGTAGTCGGATTCGAGGGCACCGACGATCTCGCGGAACTTGTCGGCCTTCTGCTCGGCCAGCTCGGCCTGGGCCTGCGGATCGTCCTTGACCTGCTGCTGTTCCTCGTACGAGAAGGCCAGCGCATCGCGCAGCTTCGGACCGAGATTGGCCGGGTCGTCGACGTCGTAGTTGGCGCCGAACCAGCCCGTGCGCCAGTCCGGGAGAAAGACCTTGTCGATCAGCACGTTCTTCGGGTCGGTGGGTCCACCGGTGAGTGTGCCGTCGCCCGGGCCGTTCCCGAACTGCACCGAGAGAATCTGGTCCTGGGTTTCGGTGATCAGCGAGCCGAACGTCTCGTCGGCGACCTGGACCGCCTTCTGCGGGGCGCCGACGAACAGTGCGCCGAGCATCAGTCCGGCAACGGCGATCGCGGAGGTTTTCGTGACGCCGGCGGCATCTGCCTTCAATGCTTTCCACAGCACGATCGCGGCAACCACCGTCAGGGCGATCCCCAGCCACTGTGTGTAGACCCCGCTCATGCCCTCGGAGATCGAATAGACGATGCGGTCGAACTGCGTTATCGCAGGCGTGATGCCCGCTTCGGCAGCGTCCTGTCTGGTCTTGGTCTGGTCGTCGAGCCAGAACGCCGCGGCCGCCAGAGATTTGCCGATCGTCAAGAAGGCGTTGCCGAGTGTAGTGTCACCGACCGCGCCGGGGGCTTTGACCAGATCTTCACCGCAGCCGAGGTCGTAGGTGTGCCATTTCAGGCCGGCCCAGCCGTAGCTCTCGTAGCCGGTGCCACCGCCACCGTCGCGGGGTGACCGGTTGGCGCTGGACGAATCGAAGTTCGTCTCGATGACTTCGTTGGGGAACTCCGGTGCCGGGACTTCCTTGCAGTCGAATCCGCTCGCCGCGGCTACGCCGGTGCCCACGCCGATCAGTGAGATCGCCGAGAGCATGAGCACGGCCAGAACGCGCGCTATCAGCCCCGTACGCCACCCGGAACGGCGCGGGGCAGGGCAGTGCCCGTGCAGCGCGGCTCGGGGCCGTTGCGCGCTCATGACGCGCCGCCCATCGCAGCGCGGGTCGCCCGCGAATCCAACGCCTCGAATACATGCGCCAGGTGCACGAAGTGCGTCCAGTCCGAACGGATCAACTCGATGTCGTCGGCCATCTTCACGATGAACCTGCGCGCCTGATCCACACGCTCGGTATCGGTATCCGGATCGAAAGTGTCTTCACCGCCGCCACCGAGGTCGGCCAACAGTGCCTCGTAGCCTTCACCGGCCGGCAGGTTCAACAGCTTCAAGGCGCCCGCGATGGCGTGGGCGTTGCCCCCGAGATCACCGATGATCACCTCATACGTCAGCGCCGACTTGTCGTCGGTGCCGTCGACACCGAGATAGTCATCCGGCAACTGCGAACACACCAGAGCACGGACCTTGTACTTACGCGAATCACGCGCGATACGCAGATTCAACGTGCGGCCGGCGCCGGTCTGCTCGAGGTACTTGTTCTCGTCGAGGAACAGCACTTTGCGCTCGTAGCGGGGCAGCTCGTAGACGAGCCGGTTGGCCAGCCACGCGGCCATGTGCATCAACGGGCCGGCCATCCGCTGCTGCGGCGTCCACTGTGCCGGGTCGGTGCCCTCGGGCGGCAGTTGCAGACCGGGCATCGTCAACACCGTGAGACGAATGCGATCGCCTGCGACGTCGTCCGCGTCTGCGGTGGTCCCGCGCTCGGGGAAGAGCACTCGGGCCTCGGCGAGATCGGACATCATCGTCAAGTCCTGGTACACGCTCTTCGCGCAGGTCCGCAGGTCGACGTTCTCGTCCTCGCCGGCGAGTGTGGCGATGGCCTCGAGGACTTCACGCAAATTGTGGTGCCGCTCGCCGCCGACCGTGTTCGCCGCCGTCTGAAGCACCGTCTCGGTCCACTCGTGATCGAGCCGCGCAGGGGTAAGCATCATCTTCAGGACCGATACCGCCACGGAGATCCGCTCTGCGGCCGCGGCCCGCACATCGGCTTCGTACTGCGACTGCGCTGCCGCCGCTCGGTCGAGATCGTCGGCGTAATCCGGGTTCGCGGGGTTGTAGTCGGGGTCGTCGCGGCGCGGATCGACGATCACCCGATACGGGTTGAGCGAACCCGGGCGCGAGGTGCGGCCGGTCAGTGCCTGGACTTCGGCGATGCCGCGGAACTCGGGTAGCTGCGCGAGTTTCTTGAGTGGTCCGGACGGGTCGAGCACCACACCGTAGGCGCCGGCCCGCACGGCTTGGTAGAGCAGCACGCCCGCGAGGAACGTCTTGCCCGAGCCGGGGACCGCGACGATCGGTGTCAGACCGGACTTGTCCTTGGTCTCGTGTGCTGCGAACAGATCCCACACCGCGGGCCGCGGTGCGATCGACGCGGTTTCCCCGATTACCACGCCGGTGCGGTCCCCGATGCGGTCGCCGACCGCGGCCATGCCGGCGGAGAGCGATTCGACGTTCATGCGTCGGCAGTGCGCGATGTTCGCCAGTGGTTCGCCGGGCATGAATTCGCGCAACAGTTGGTATTGGCCGTGTTCCTGTTCGAGGCGGATGTGCGGGGCGTACATCTCCTGGAGCATCGAGACCTTCTCCTTGGCCTCCGCCGGTGTCGAACCCACCACGACGACCCGATACCAGCCTTCGGTGCGCACCGACAGACCCGAATGGTCTTCCTCGATGTCGGAGATCACCCGCTGCGCGAGCGCGTGCTGCTCGGCGAGTTCCTGGGGCGGCACCTGGTCGTGTTCGACGGTGTAGTGGTCGAACTGCGCCTCGATGCTCGAGGTCAACCGGCGCAACGTGTTGACGGTCTGATTCTTGGTCTTCAGGCGGATGCGCTCGGACCATTCGAGCGGTTCACCGGACTGGTCGCCGATGACCTGCCACGGCAGCATCCGCTCCGGGATCGGCAACGGCGCCATACGCCCGACCGTGAGCACGATCGCGTAGCCGGTGCAGTCGCGGCCCCCGACCTGACCGCGCACGGTGGTGTAGCCGTCGCCGGGGGTCAGTGAGAGGTCGGTGAGGTCTTCGAGCGCAGCCACATCGGACTGCTCCCACTCGCCGCCGCCGGAGATCACACCGTCCGCGTCGAGGGGCAGTCCGAGCGAGGCCGAGCGCAGCAGCAGATAGTCCATCTGTGCGGCGGTGGCCGGCCGAGCAGCCGCGCCCTGTCCCGACAGGATGCGCTCGACCGCCGCGAGGTGATCGGCGATCGCTTTCTGCTCGTTGAGGAACGCGGTGCGTGCCCACGAGCGGACCAGCTTGGCCACGCGCCCCACCAGCGGGGCATCGACGACGGGAAGCAACCACGCGGAGACGGTGTCGAGCCCGATCGCCAGCGCCCCGCGCGGCGGCAACTCGACACCCCAGTAGCGGCCCTTCTGCGTCGGGTTGCCCCACAACAGCGCGTGCTGCTGACCGCGCAGATAGTCCGACCACGACAGAGCACCCGGGACGTCGGGTATCGGCTCGGCCCACGTGTCGTGCGCCTGTGCCCACTGCCGCACCGGCCAGGGGGTGCGCACCAGACGGCGGTGCAGTCCGGTCACCCCGGCTTCGGCGAGGTTCGCCAGCACCAGGGCTTCGCTTTGGATGTAGCGGCGCTGCCGGCCCACCGGGCGCATGTTCCATGGCCCGGGCGGCTGGACGAACCACGCGGTGGACTGCGTGCGGGTGCGGGTGACGTTGCCTTCGACCCCGACCAGCCCGAGGCGCACCGCTTTGCGGTCGCGGTCGGCGCGCGTGCGCGCCGCTGTGGCCTGCCGGATGAAGTCTTTGTCTGCGTCGGTGTTTTTGCCACGCTTTGTGCGCCTGCGCGAGCGTGTGCCGGTCGGTGGTTCGGCGTCGAGCGGGGCCGCCGGAGCGGGCGGCGCCATGCTGCTGTCGGGCATCCGGGACCACGCCAGTTCCGGCGCCGGCATCGGAGCGGACGCAGCGGGTGTGGGGCCGCGTCCTGCCGCCATTGCGGCCGCCCATGACGGGGGGAGCGCGCCCGGGGGAACGACCGCGGGTTCGGGCTCGTCGAAGTTCGGATCGAACAGCGCGGCGATGTCGTTGTCGGACTGCATGGTCATCGGGAGAGGTTCCCTTCGTTCGACGAGGTGTCGGTGTCGCGGGTGACGAGGTCGCCGGAGTGCAACCCGCTGTCGTGGTCCTGTGCGCTACGCGAGGTACGGAAAGCGGCGGGGATGCGGACCGTGACGGTCTGACCCTGTTTGGGTGGGCGCGGTGCGGTCAGGTCGTTCCACGCGGCCTTGACCACCGACCGGACCGGGCGGTCGGCATTGACGTACTTCGTCACCTTCGAGGTCAGCACCGCGCTGACCCCGACGATCACCACGAGCGAGGTGTAGCTCAGCGGCACCTGCACGAGTGCGCGAGCAATGACGAAGACGGTCACCAAGATGACCGCGCCGAGTCCGACCGCGGCGTAGCGCAGCCGGAACGGCAGCGTGAAACCGGTCGGGCCGAGATAGTGCCGATCCACGCGGTGCAGCATGTCGTCGTTGTCGATCACGGTCGGTGCCCTTCGCTGGTCGGTCGGTGCTCGCGCATGGTGCTCACGCGACCTGGATGCCGATCAGACCGAGCACCCAGTTGCCGATTCCGGTCGCCGCGTCCGGATTGGTGGCGATGCCCATGTACGCCATGCCGATGAGCGAGAGACCGCCGACGGTGACCACCTTCGAGAAGTTGCCGCGCAGACCACCCATCAACACCACACATGCGATCAGCACGAGAATCGTGAAGACGATGTTGTCTTCGATCCACGCCCGGACACCGGTGGTGCTGACCTCAGTGGTCTGGGCGAGCGCGTCGCCGCGCGGGACGTTCGCGGTCACCAGTTCGGCAAAGCTCGATGCGAGAGACATGAACACTCCAGTGGTGGTTCGGTCGGTACACCCGAGATGGGATGGCCGAGACCGTAAAACGGCAACGCGAATTCCCCCAACCAGGTGAACACGCCCACCGTCCGCATCCGCCGAGGTCGACGGGCAGATCGAACGCGAAAAACACGCATCGACACACGAAACCGGAAACCGGTGCAGATATGACGCGGCTGACGGTGCGCCGCAGCGGTGTTCACACGCGCGATCTCAGCGCACACGAAGTGTTGCGTTCGTCGGTGCATTTCGGATGCCTATGGGGTGGTAGAAGCTCTATGCCCACATAGGGGTGCTCAGTACGCATATACCGGCGCCGTGCGCACACAGTGCGAGAGCGGGGTTCGACGAGCGGTGATCGGACCGGGGAGAAGGACAGCGCGGAGCGCGTCGAATGAGCTCAGGGAAGGGCGCTCGAATGAGCGCTCGAAAACAGCGATGGATTCGGGGGCGGATTTCAGCGGTGGATTCGACCGCTCGAAAAAGCGTTCGCGGGGGCCACCCCTCCGGGGTCACTCCCCCCCGGCGTTCCTTGGGGGGGAGTGTAACTCAGAATTCCGCCGGGAGCCAACGCTATTCGCAACCGCCCACGTCGGACGCTCTCCGGAGCGCTCGATTCACCGGTTGAGCACACGCTCGATGATCGTGTGCGTCAGCGCCGTGATGAGCGTTCGAGACACCGCTCGCGAGAGCGAGTGCACGCGCTCGGTCGAGCGCTCACCGCAGTGGTACGCGAACGCTGTGTGGACCGCTCGAATGAGCGCTCGACTCAGTGGTGTGCGACTGCTGTGTGCACCGCTCGAATGAGCGCTCATCGCAGCGTGATGTGAGTGCGTTCTCGACCGCTGCGCCGAGCGCTCACCGCAGCGATGCGTGAGCACTGTGCACACCGCTGCGGTCAGCGCTCGAGCGACGGTGAAATCGAGCGCCGAACACGCCTCGCTCCCGACACGCTTCGAACATGTTGGACGGCACAACAATCGGCCGGGCACGACCCGCACCCAGAATCGTCCCGCCCGAGCGCGCAGAAGGTGTTCACCTGCTTGGTGAAAACGGGGACCCTCTGCAACTCTTCTCGCGGGCACGAACAGAACCTCGCCCCGAACGAGACCGACACGAGCGAAAGGCGCAGGCAGTGAGCGGAACTCCAGACCCACTCAAAGACTGGGCAGTCGCGGCGTGGCGCGATATGTTCGGCGACACCACCGGCCCTCGCGGCGGTCAGGTCCGCGACGACCGGCCTACTGGTGTCCGACGCTTCGTACCCGCCTCACCGCTGACGGCCGTGCCTGCCGCAGTAGCGTTCTACAGCCCGAACCTCGTTGCCTCCGCTACCGGCAACGCCACGGCGCTCGACGCGCTGACTCAGTTGCACGACTACCGGTGGCCGCTGGCAGTGGTGACCGTCCCACTGATCGCCGCCGACATCTCCCGCTACCGCGCTCGCCGCTGGAGGCAGATGCTCGACTCGATGGTCCGGCAGAGCACCGGCCACCTGCCCACGAAAATCACCGCTACGCCGACGGCCGGCGGTCGCACGATGCGCCGCGCGAGGATCACGATGCCGCGCGGCGCGGTGATCCGGCCCAAGCAGCTCGAGGAGTTCTCCCGCTCGGTCGAATCCGCGTTCGGTGGCAGCGAGTCGTGGGCGATGACGGTGCGCCACGACGCGCGCCGCGACCGCCTGGTCATCACCCGCACCCCGATAGCCCCCGACACCCGCAGCGAACGACAGAAATCTCTGCAAGCGGCGCTCGACGGCGCGTCGATCTTCTCCGGCCCGAAGGTCACCGTCGACAGCATCGACGACAGCGGTATCGAGACCGGGTACCGGGTCGGGTTCGAGAAGTCGATGAACGCCGGATCCCCGGGTTTCCAGATGAAAGTCGACGAAGCGCTCGCGTCGTTGGCCGGCCCGCACGAGTCCGGCCGGAACTGGACCACCGACTGGTACCCGGAACGGGGCTACCTGGTGATGCGTCTGGTCACCGCCATGCCCACCCGGGTGGACCATCCGCTGGAACTGGTCGACGAGAACCTGCGGCACCTGCCCTATGCGACCGGCAGCGCCGACCGGATCATGTTCTGGGATGTGTCCACCAGTTCCAACAAGCCGCACTGCCTGATCGTCGGCCCCACCGGCGGCGGTAAGACCTCGGTGATCCGCACACTGCTCACCGAAGCCGCACGCCGCGGTATCCCGTTCGTGGGGGTCGATCCGAAGATGATCGAACTCGACGGACTCGAAGGGTATCCGGGGTGCGGGGCGATCATCTACGACGCGCTGCGCGCAGCGATGTTCGTGCGCGCCCTGCACACCGAGATGATGGCCCGCAACGCCTACATCCACCAGATGAAGATCGAAGGCTCGCAGCTGCCGCTGATGATCGCGGTGCTCGACGAATTCTTCATCCTCTCGGGCAAGTGGCAGCGCCTGGCCAAGACCGGCGACGACGAGACGAAGGCGTTGCTCAAAGAGCTCGATCCGCTCGGTGCGTGGGCGGATCTGGCGGTGCTCGCACGGTCGGCCGGTATCCGCTTGTTGCTCGGGGTGCAGCGTCCGGATGCGTCCCTGTTCGGCGGCGCCTCGGGTAACGCGCGTGACAACTTCGGCACCCGTATTTCGCTCGGCAACCTCTCGCAGGACGGCGCGCTGATGATGTGGGGCGATTCCACTGTCGGGCGTGAGGTCGACACGTCGGTCAAGGGCCGCGGGATCGCGCTCGGTGACGACGGCAATCCGGTCGATGCGCAGATGTGGTGGACCCCGAACGTCGACAAGCATCCGAACAAGTGGAACCAGCTGTCCGGCAGCGAGAAGGCGATCATCGAGGGCCTGCTTCCGGTCGAGGCGCCGCAGTTCACGTGCTACTCGCCGGAGCTGGCCGAGTTCATCGAATCCGAACGCGCGCTGGCGAAGCGGGCTCGCAGCCACGGCAGCGGGCCCGAACCGATCGTCATCGGGGCGGGCCGCGGCGACGAGGCCGCGGTGTCGATGGCCAAGCGCGTCCCCGAACCCGAGCCGGAACCGGAGCTCGACGACGACTTCGCCGATGCCATTCCGGCGTCGAGTGTGACCGCGGGACAGACCGTGCTGATCGACGACGAGGACGGCGAGCTGGTGCCGGTCACCGTCGACGACGTCGAGGTCCGCCGCGGCCGCAAGGGCGAGGTGATCGAAACGGTCCTGATCGTGGGCACCGGCCGGGTGAAAACCCGCATCGTCTTCGACGCGACCGGCGTCGTTGCCCTGCCCGATCCCGATCTCGTAGGAGCCTGCGCATGACGACCTCGGACCACCGCGACGGCGCGCCTGCTGCGGTTGCGACCGCCGCGGGTGATGTGGCCGACGCACAGTTCCGGTCCACGGCCGTGCCCGAACGCGTGCGCGCGATCGTCGCCGCCCGAATCCGTGCCTGGCAGCCCGTTCCGAGGGTTGTCGATCCGATGTTCCCTCGCCCCTGATCCGCACACGTAGTCACCACCGAAAGGAAAATCCATGACCCGCCGTATCTCCCAGTCGATCACCCCCACCACCGAGGACGTCGCCGCGCTGCGTGGCCCGTTCGTCGCCAAGGGCGCCAACGATCCGGTCATCGCCGCGCTACGCGAGTACTTCAAGGCGTCGGTGCCGACATGGTTGCCCAAGCTCGACGAGAAGCAGGAACTCACCCGCGAACGCCTCGCCGAGATCCGCGAGGCCGGGGCCAAGCGCCGCGCGGTCATCGAAGCACTGCCCGACGGTAAGGCCCGCGAGAAGGCCCTGGCCGAGCTGGAGCAGACCGAGGCCGTCGTCGAGGACATGGACACCGCACTGGCCGGCGCCGGTGCCTTCGGCGGGAACTGACGATGGCGCCGACCGTGGACATCGAGGCGACCTCCGCGACGACCGCGCGCGCGACGCTCGCCGGTGCGGACGTGCCGCCGATGGAACTGACCGCGACCGAGGACAAGGCACTGGCTGCTGTCGTGCACGAGTTCGTGCGCAGTATCGCGGTCGAGCAGCAGTCCGCTGTCGAGGTCGTCTACCGGACGGGTAAAGACACCCGGTTCCTCACGGTCGGCACCGACGGCAAGCTCACCGAGAGCGCCCCGAGCGTGCCCATTCCGGTCGTGGCGACCGAGCCCGTCCCGGTGGCCGCGGAGCCTGTCTCCGCGGCGCCGGCCGGGCCGGTGATGGTGCCCGCCGAACCGATCACCTACGAGGTGCCCGCCCAGCCCGTCCGGACAGCCGCACGGCCCGCACCGTCCCCCACACCCACCGCGGCGCCGGTTCGGTCCGCAGACGCGGCCACAGGGCCGCTCCGTGGTCCGCTGCCGGTGTTGTCCGCGCCGGGTGTGAACCCCGCTGCGGGGAAACCGGCCCGGATCGGGATGCGGGGCCGCCTCAACGCGATGCTCGGCCTGACCCTCGCCCCGAAAGCGGACTCGCTCGAGATGCGGCTGCGCGATGCGCAGGCCACGATCGCCGGGCCGCTGCCGGAGAGCGCGGTGATCACCTTCGTCAACCTCAAAGGCGGCGTCGGCAAAACCCCGATGTCGATCGCCCTGGCCGAAACGATCGCCGAATACCGTGGCCCCGCCACGACCGCGTGCATCGACCTCGGAGAGATCGGCGGCAGCTTCGCCGACCGCGTCGCGGTCCCCCCGGCCGGCGGTCAGGACGCGGCGGCGCTGCTCGCTGACCTCGGCGCGGCGCCGCAGCAGGTGCGCCCGTCCACCCTCAGCCGCTACCTGACCCGCCAGCCCAGCGGCTCGTACGTCATCGCCGGAAAGGCGGAGTCCGCGGCGCCGCTGAGCTTTCAGGACGCTGCCACGCTCGGGGCGATCCTCGAACGCCACTACGATCTGCTGCTCGCCGACACCGGCAACGCCAGCCACGCCGGTAGTTGGCAGTGGGCGATCACCGCCGCGCACACGGTCGTTGTTCCGGTCCCGCTGCGCCGCGACGCCGCCGTGGTCGCCCAGCGCACCCTCTCCGCGATCTCCGCGGTCCGCCCCGATGTGCTCGCTCGCACCGTCGTGGTCATCACGGACGGTCCCGGGGATGCGCCGATGGTCGAGACCGAGGCCGTGGAGGCGTTCACCGCGCTCGGGGTGTCGGTGTGCCGGATGCCGTTCGAGCCGGTCTTCGCCTCGGGGGAGCGGATCGTGCTCTCGCAGTTGCGTCGTGAGACCCGCGACGCGTTGACGGTGCTCGCGGCGACCGTCACCCGGATCGGTCGTGGTGCTGCTGGCTGAGTTGTTGCCCCCGCTGCGCGGTGGGCCCCGTCTTCATTTCTTCACCGACTTTCACCGAGGGGTACAGATGAGCATCGAAACCTATTCCGGAAACCGCGCCGCGCGCCGCGCACAGGGTCGCCGTCGCCGCCGGTCGGCGAAGACCACCGCGACGGCGCTGGCGGTGGCCACCGCCGCGTTCGGGATGTCCACGATGGTGGCGGGCCCGGCGGCGGCCGAGCCGATCCAGGGCGGCGTGACCGGAGGTACCACCCAGGAGGGTGTGACCAGCGGGGCGCAGACCGGCGGCACCACCACTACGACCCCGGCACCGACCGTCTCGGAGCCGAAAGCCGAGAGCAGTTTCTGGGTGGCGCCGCCGGCGCAGTACAACCAGGGCACGCGTGCCTATGATCCGCAGACCGGTGGCGGTGTCACCGTCGTGGACTACTCCACGGACTACACCGACTACACCGACTACACCGACTACTCCGGCGGCTACTCGACCGACTACTCCGGCGGTGGCACCTGGAACGCGGAGCCGACTCCGCAGGCCCCGGCCCCGGCTGTGGTCGCCGGGCCGACCCTGCCCATCGAAGCTCCGGCCGACAAGATGCGTTTCGGCCGCGTGATCTTCGATCAGCCGGCCTGGGTCTCCGACATCGACGCCGAACGCACCAACCGCACCACCGCGGTCATCGAGGCGATGGTGACCGACCTCCACAAGTCGACCGGCACCATGGACTCCGACGAGGCCGAGAAGCTCGCCTCCGCGCAGGTCGCCGGAACAGCGGTCGGCACGGGCGTCGGTTTCGTGACCGGATGCACCGCGGCGGGCGTGCCCACCGCTCTGGCGTTGGCCACGGTCGGTGGTATCGGCGGTGCCGGGCTGGGCACGATGGTTCCGCTGCCGGTCCCCGGGGTTGCGCCGGTCACCTCCGGGGTGGCGGGCACCGGCCTCGGGGCGGCTGTCGGTTTCGGTGTGGGATGCGCCGTCGGCGGTGGTCTCGGCGCGCTCGGTGGTGGCCTGGCCGGGTACGGCCTCGGTACCGCCTACGGTGCGGGGGAAGATGCCACCCCGATCGAGGTCGAGGTGCCCGAGGTCGAGTCCGAGCAGATCACCG
>NZ_AP043718.1:0-154889 GCF_055380405.1 Rhodococcus sp. JCM 9793 | reverse complement strand
CGCGGCGCTCTCCCCGACGCTTCGCGTCGGGGAACGGGGCGGGTCGCTGCGCTCCCCACCAGGGAGCCGCTGCGCGGCTCGAACAGGGTCCCGAATCGTTGCCGTCGCCCGCGTCGCTGCGCTCCACTCGAAACCGATACTCCGTACTCACCAATATGTTTCATCGTCATCATCAGCCCGTCATCAGTAAGAATCGAGAAACCAGGACGCGCTGCGCGCGTCGTGCACACCACCGCCACACCGCTCTCAACTCGTCCCGAAGTCATGATTTCATCATACCCCACCACACCTTCATACACCCATTCCGACACGACGGTTAAAAATACGGAACATGTTTTGCAACACCAAAATACGACACTCTCATCAACATTCAATGCGCAAAACCTTTATATTCTGTTCAGTCAGACTAATTTTACCAACTTTATTTCGGCACAACATAATTGAAAAACACAGGCAAACAACGTTCGTATTGACTTTCAACACCCCATCGACAATCCTGAAGAACCAGTGGCTGACAATCTCCGTCCACTCGAAAGACCTCACTCCACGAACCGCCATCCCCATCCCCCTGCCGGCGGCAAGTGGAATCCCCGGGTCGACACGTCGACCCACCCCGGGCGCCCGCCTCCCCTACGCGGGCGCCCGGGCTTCACCACCCGCCCCACTGGCGAACTCAGAAGAAAGAACCCTCCATGATCTCCACCCTCCTCCGACCCCTCACCCACACCCTCGCACTCGCGCTCGTCCTGGCCCACACCATTCTGGACACCCCCCTGCCGAAGCTGCCCGACTGGGACAAGACCAACAACCCCACCCACAACCCACATCCGTAGTACGAGCACAAAGACATGCCCCGCCACAGCCCATACGACAGAGACAACCTCACAGCGACATCAGCTGAGGGAAAGCACATGTACATCCCCTACATGAAGAAGCACAGCACCCACCTCGACACGACATCGCCTCTCACCCAGAGATGTCGACGCGCCGAAGACAAAAAGCTTGGGCGCCGCCCTGACCTGCCTCGCACGGCAACTGACGGGAGTGCTGCCTGGCTCACCCGTGACCGCACCTAGACTTCCGAACACGTTCCGAATACCATGGGCCCATGACCATCGCAGCAGACCTCCCCGCCCGGACCCGACGCTCCTCGGACCTGAGTAAGCACTCCGCCGAGGTCTTCGCCGAGGCCGAGGACCACCCCGTCACGGTGACCCGCCGCGATGGCGAGGCACTGGTCCTGATGTCGCAACGCGAGGCCGAGGGCCGCTCGCGGCTGCTGCACTTCGCCGCGCAGCTCATCACCGTCACCCTCGACGACAGCGGCTCGCTCGCCGAGCGCATGGCCAAGGCCTTCCCGTGGATGCTCGCCCTGTCGCCCGCCGACCGGGAGTCCTGCGCGCAGGACCTCGTGGACGCGGCGCGCGCCTCGTTCTCCACCGACCAGCCGCACCTGGCGATCGCCGAGCTGACATCCTGGAAAGAGACGGCCACGGCCGTCGCCGCAGGGCTCGGCAGTGCCGACCTCGAGTGGCTCGACAACGACGCTGCCGAGACCGTAGGGCGTCCGTAATCGTGGCGGCCGCCAAGAAGGGCGAGCTGGTCCCCCGCCCTCCGAAGAAAGTCGAGTACGAGATCCGCTTCGCCACCACCGACGCCGAAAAGGGGTGGCGGGACCTTGTCGCGACGATCCGTAACCCGATGACGGAGACCTGGGACTTCCTCACGCGGACGCCCCTGGCCACGACCGCGACGAACTACCGGCTCAAGGGCGAGCTCGGCATAATCTCGCGCGGTGGCGCGACCCACCAGCGCTGGCAGCACAAACCGACGGCGCAGGGCACCGCACGCATCTGGTACTACGTCCACGAGCGAACGGTCTTCCTGGAGCAGGTCCACACCAGCCACCCGAACGAAACGAAGTAACCGGGGCAGCTAGTGCCGCACCCGTGAACCTTCGCCCCGTTCTGGGCCGACACGCCGACCAGTTGCGGCATATCGGCCACGGCATCGGTCAACCTGGTCGAGTGGCAGAACGAGTACGAGTGCGAGAACTCGACGACGACGAAGGCAAACGGCTGGTACGGATCATCCGCCGCGGCACCGGATCGGTGGTGACCTGGCGCCGCGCCCAGATGATCCTGCTCTCCGCCCAGAACATGCCGGTGCCCAAGATCGCCGAAGTCAGCTTCACCAGCGCCGACCGTGTCCGCGACGTGATCCACAACTTCAACACCGACGGATTCGACTCGCTCTACCCGAAATACGCCGGCGGCCGGCCCAAGAAATTCACCCTCCCCGAACGCCGCGAGATCAAGAAGATCGCCAAATCGGTCCCGACCGAACACGACCTGCCGTTCTCGACCTGGAGCCTGACCAAACTCGCCGAGTTCCTGGTCGCCGAGGGGGTGATCGACGACATCAGCCACGAAGGTCTACGCGTGCTGCTCCGCGAGGAGGGTGTCTCCTTTCAAAAAGTGAAAACCTGGAAACGGTCCAAAGACCCGGACTACGCGGTCAAGAAGGCGCGAGTGGAGCACCTGTACGCTCTCGCCGACGGCGACGTGGTACCCGAACCTGATGAGCCACAGGTGATCTTCTGTCTCGACGAGTTCGGGCCCTTGAACTTGCAGCCGCATCCAGGTCGGCAGTGGGCCGAGCGTGGCGGCAAGCACAAGGACCCGAACCGCGAGCCGCGACGTCGACGGGCGACGTACAACCGTCCGCACGGGGTTCGGCATCTGTTCGCCGCGTACGACCTGGGCAAGGACAAGCTGTTCGGGCATGTGAAGACAACGAAGAACCGCACCAAGTTCCTCGAATTCTGCCGCTACCTGCGCACCTTGTATCCGGCCGAGGTCCGTATCGCGATCGTGTGCGACAACTTCGCACCGCACCTGACCACGAGAAAGTGCCAACGGGTCGCCGAGTGGGCGGAGGCGAACAATGTCGAATTCGCGTACACGCCGACGAACAGTTCGTGGCTGAACCGTATCGAGGCGCAGTTCACGGCGTTGCGGTACTTCGCGCTCGATGGCACCGATCACGGCAGTCATCGGGAGCAGGCGTCGATGATTCGTCGGTACATCATCTGGCGTAACAAGCACGCCGAGGATCAACGGCTACGCGAGATCGTCGACAGGGCAAACGTAGCCTGATGCGGCACTAGTTCGTGGTGGTGATTTCGTCGACGAGATGGCGCCACCGACGTCCGTTTTCGCGCGCCCCCTCGGCATAGGCCTCGGGTGCTGTCAGAAATGGGGGACGGGCGGGCCCGGCGTTGATGTAGCCAGCCTCGTCGAAGCGGAGCTTCTCCAGGGTGACGTTGTACTTGGAGAACTCGGGGAAGTTGGTACGGGCGAGGAACGGCTCGTAGGTCCAGTCGATGCGATGGGTCAGATGTCGCGCCGCATCGAGGTTTCCGGACGCGAGTGCGTCCCGAAGGGCGAGCACGGGCTCCGGGCCGCACAGCGCGCTGCTGCTCCAACAGCCAAGCGCCTCGTCCGGGTAGAGGGTGCGGGTCGCCAGCCAGTCGCTTTCGAGCGGCAGCAGCCGCATCTTGCCGTCGACCGCGGCGATGTCCACCGCGAACTTCGGGGTGAGCGCAATGTATTTCGCGCCGATGACCTGGGGCAGCGTGGCGAGCTCGGCGTAGACCGGTGATGGGATCGGGCCTTTGAATGCTTCAGGGTTGTCGTAGAGCACGATTGCCATGTCGGGGAACGTGTCGGCGATATCGCGGTAGAAGGCGGCCATCGTGTCGGCGCCGAGTCCGCCCCACATCGGACGACCGAGGAACACCCCCTGTATCCCGAGATCTTCCAGGAAGCGGATCCGGTCGACGGTGTCACGGGTATTCAGTGTGGTCGCCCCGATGAACAGCGGCAGGTCGGGGGCGACCTCGGACACGACTTCGGACACGCGCCGTGTGAATGCCTGCCACTCGGTGAGGGTCAGGGTTGCCATCTCGCCGAGCGTGCCGTTGGTGATGATGCCGTCGACGCCGTCGGCGATCAGCCGCCGGATCATCCGGTCCGTCTCCTCGAGGTCGACCGTGTCGCGCCCGGCGAGCTCCCCCGCGCCGGGGAGCGCCGGGGTCGGCGTGACCGCGACGACGCCGCGCAGGTCATTGACTCCGAACTTTTGTGCCATGCCATCTCCGATGTGAAGGTGTCGTTTCCAATGTCGTCGTTTGACGTCCTAACGGTTCGGGAAGCGCCCCCCGCGCGGTGGCCGCTGAAGGTCAGGAACGGTCGGGCTGGGCAGGAATGATCGCAGCGGACACCAGCCCGACGGCGGGGACCTTCGCCGTGCTGGTGGACCTCCGAACCCGTCACGGCGCGTGGGAGGAGTGGCCCACCCACGCGCCGACCCTCACTGCGCGAGACCCGCCATCCGCGTCATACCGCGGACCCCGAGACCGCCGTCGCTGTTGATGATGGTGCCGGTCACCGCCGAGGTCCGCTCCCGCGAGGCGAGAAGCGCGTATGCCCATGAGTGATCCTCAGGCTGGGCGACGATGCCCAACGGATTGATGCCCTCGATCAAACCCTCGATGTCCGGCACGTCCTTGAGATGTTGGCCCTCGTTGGCCAGAGCAGGGATGCCGCGCAGCTCGGTGATGGTGCCGCCTGGTGCCACGCCGTTGACGCGCACCTTCGGCGCCAGCTCGTACGCGAGCTCGGTCACGAGGCCGCGTACGGCGAACTTCGACGACACGTACAGCGGGCCGCCGCCACCGGCGTAGAACGCAGCGTTGGAGAGGGTGAGAATGATGTCGCCCTCGTTCTCGATCAGCTCGTCGAGCGCCGCCTTCACGCTGAGCAGGTTGCTCTTGACGTTGACGCCGAAGAGTTGATCGAATGCCTCGCTGATCTTGTCCTTGGGCAGTTGCGGAATCTCGGTGAAGTAGTCGAATACGCCGACCACGCAGACGAGCGTGGTGAGCGGCCCGAACGCGTCCACGACGTCGGCGACGGCGCGTTCGTTGTCGGCCATCGACGTGGCGTCGCCTTCCGTCACCACGACGGAGTCGGCGGGCAGTGCGTTACGCAGGTCCTTCACCTTCTCCGGGGAGATCTCGAGGATCCCCACTTTTGCGCCCTGTTGCACGTAGAGCTCGACCACAGCGCGGCCGATACCCGATCCGCCGCCGGTGACGAGCGCCACCTTGCCGTCCAGGAATCCCAAGGGAATCAGTCCTTTCTGAATAGAGCCGACAGGGGGCTCGCTTTGAGTTCCGAGCCCGGTCCGTAGGGCGTGTCGAGCAGCGCCGCGTACATGTCCGGCGTCTGCCAGGTGAGGCTCTCGAGTTGCAGCGGATCCAGATGGGTCTGGAATCTGAGGCGCGGCGAGGTGATGACGAGGCGCTCACCACTGCCGGTGCGGGTGTAGCCGACCTGGATCACCGTGAACTCGTTGGCGATCTGGATTATCGGTTCTCCGCGGTCGTTGTGGATGATGCTCATGTAGGCTCCTCCGTCACATGATCAGGGCGAGGTTGTGTGTCATTATCGTGGTCTGATCAAGCAGCACAACACGTTTGGCGAGACGGAAGCCGTCGCCCGCGCGCCGGAGCACGTCCTTACGTTCGCCCGAGAGGATGTCGTAGGTAGCAACGTCACCGCGGGTGCGGTAGAGCAGCAGGTTCGAGGTAACCTCGAACTCGTCCTCGCTATCGCCCGGCGCGACTTGAACGTTGGTGACGAAGTGCCGTGAGCGCGACGGCGGGTCCTCTGCCCACGCGTACTCGGTCTCGAGGCGCAGCACGCGCATCTCCATCGAGTCCGCGTCGTCGTCCATGTGGGTCATTCCCTCGACGACGTCGGTCACGGCCTCACGCTCCCGGGTGACCCTCAGGGGCACAATGTAGCTCAGGTCCTCGGCGACGAGGTCCATCCATTCCCGGTACCTACCGGCGTCGAGCAGCCCGGCCTCCATGTAGAGCCAGTCGGTGATCTCACGGACGGTGGTGGCCGAGATCTGTGTCTGCGTACTCATGGCCTACGCCTCCGCTTTCGCTGGGGTCTTGGGGGCGGCCGGCGCCGACGTCTCCACCTTGCCGTTGCCGTTGCTGTTGCCGGCGTGCAGCGGTGTGTCCGCGAGCATGAGCTGCATCCAGTATTCGAGGAAGTTGCGCTGGTTGGCCTCGGCGTAGTCCATCGGGTAGGCCTCCCCGGGTCCGGGCCAGTTCGGGTCGGGCTCGTGAACGCCGCGCCCCATCTGGTAGTTGAGCTCCCCTGTCTTGGCGAACTGACCACCCAGAACACGGGTGATACTGCGCCAGTTCTCGGCGTCGTCCTGTTCGAAGGCACCGGAGATCCCGAAGGTGTGCAGGTAGGCCTTGTAGCTCTCGTCCTTGAACCAGTCGGGCGCCTCCTTTTCGACGAGGAAGAACGACATCACCTCCATCTTGTCCGGTCCGAGCGGGTGCCAGAGGCGCAGCGTCAGGAACGGCGACGGCGGGGAGAGGTGATCCCTGGCCATCAGGAAGTTGCCGATCGACAGATTCGGGAACACGGTGCCATGGATGAAGGCATTGGGCCGGAAGATCTCGACCTGCTCCGGCGTGAGCCGACGCCCCAACTCCTCGACGATGTTCTCCGGCATGCCCATGAACTCCGGCAGCGGCATACCCGGCGGCGGACCGATGATGCCCAGGCCGTGACCGTGCTCGGTGTGGACGTGCTCTCCGTAGAGCGCGAACTGCGGGTCGGGCGGGGCGAGCCCCAGCTCGACCATCGAGCGGTGGGTCATCAGGGTGTGGTAGGCGTCGCCGACGAAGTTGTCTGCGCCGAGCTTCCAGTTCGCGTCGATCACGTACCGCTGCGGGGCGCCGACGACCTGCAGCCCGGCGTCACTGCGGTCCAGAACAATATCGAGGTAGAACTTCATATCGCCGAGGTAGTCCTCCAGCGAATCGGCGTTCGGGTCCAGCGAGCCGAAGATCAGGCCCTTGTAGGTGGCCAGGTTCGGCATCGGCCGCAGGTTCCAGTCGGACTTCTTCAGCTGATTGCCGTACGCGTCCTTGCCGGCCGGCACGCCGACCAAACTTCCCGTGTTGCTGTAGGTCCAGCCGTGGTACGGGCACCGGAAGTGTGAGGCGTTCCCCATCTCCGCGCGGCACACCTGCATACCGCGGTGGCGGCAAGCGTTGAGGTGCCCGCGGATTTCGCCGTCCTCGTCGCGGCAGACGATGAACTGATCCTCGGAGATGTACCGCACGACGTAATCACCGCGCTCGGGGATCTCACTCTCATGCGCGAGAAAGACCCACGCGTGACCGAAGACCCGCTCGCGCTCGACGTCGTGCACCTCGGGATCGTTGATGATCGAGGCGGGGACGGTCCAGTTGGACTTCACGTCGTGCAAACCCTTCTGGAGGGTCTGCCGGAGTTCGTTGCTCAGCATGCTTTCGGCTTTCTCGAGTCAGACATTCTCTTTCTCCTTCTGGAAGTGCGGGCCTACGAACCCTGAAAGTGCGGGCCTACGAAGCGAATTCGACCCCGCGCAAAGCCAGCTACTTGACTGACGTTCTACCATGTTAGTATCTTTGCTCACATCGGTCAACTTAATTTTGTGTCGCAGGTCACCGACGACCGGATTGTGTGTCGTGGGCCACCAACAAGGAGAGCGCAATATGACAACACCCGTCCTTTCACCCGAGTGGATGCAGACATACGGCGAGCGGTGGAACAACACCGAGGCGACACGCCAGGGACTCAAGAAACTGAGCATGGTCATCGAGTACCGACTCGCCGAGGACGAGAGCCGCGCAGGTCAGATCCAGGTGGTCCTCGGCGAGGTCGTCCGGGCGGGCGCCCCGGCTGACGGCGTCAAGCCCGAGTTCGTGCTGACAGCCAATACGGACACCTGGCAGCGCCTCGGCCGGGGCGAACTTCCGGCATCCAAGGCGATGGTCACCCGCAAGGTCAAGTTCCGCGGCCCCATGTCGGTCGCTTTGGCGAACCTTCCATCCCTGGAAGCAGCGATGAAGATGATGGGCCAGATCGACGGCACCGACTGGTCGGTGTGACCGGAAAGCCTCGCGCACGAGGGTGGTGTCCGCCCTGCATCGAGCATCCGACGCGGAACGACAGATGAGGACCGTCCCGGTCGACGCGCGACCGGGACGCCGCCCTGGGCCAGGTCACATCATCAGCATTGGACATGCGCGGGTCGAGTACACACGGCACTCCACCGATGATGCCGAGGGCGCGTTACCTTGCCCTGCCGCAGCGAGGTTGGGACCCGCTGCGGCCCTTGATCATTCCAACCTGAAGCGACGGGCGGGCTGTGCGGACCTCTCGTTGGCGTAGCGCGTGCCCGTGCTCGTCGGCTGCCCACATCGTTCGTCTTTCCCTTGCGCGCGCCGCGGTTGGACGCTGCTGCGTCAGGGCGAAAGGGGTGTGGTCAGCGCCAGTACCCAGGGCTCGCATGAACTGTGGCGCACGCAAGGGGTCGCCGCTCGTCAGCCGGCAACCTTGCCGACGCGTCGTCAGGCGGACGCGGCGCGGGGCATACTGGCCGGCATCACTTTGTACTGCTTGGTCGGGCGGTGCAGGCGCGGATCGCGCATCCACAGCGACACACGATCGCGGTGGGCCATCGCGAAGCGGCAGTACGACACGCCCTCTGCCCGACAGGCGATCTCTTGCACATCGATTGGGAGGCCTGTCGCCTCCGAGGCCCAGCCCGCCGCGTATCCCGCCTGGAGATGGCAGGCCCGGCTGCGGTGCCCGTCGTTCAGCGCCTCTCGCGCACTGAACGAGTTGTCCGACTCCCACAGCACGAGGATGTCCTCGTCGAGCTTGGGCTCCCATAGCAGCAGTTGCACGTCTCCGTAGCCCGCCCATGCGAAGTGGAACGGGCCGGTAAGCACGCGATACTGCGGTTCGGTCATGCCGATCTTGCGGTCCGCGAAGAACGCCGCCGCGTGGCTGAGCCCGATGAGCCGACCGAACCGGTACATCACCGCGGGTGCCAGCTCGGCACCGAGGATCTCGACCAACTCGCGCGGCAGGTCGCTGGCCACGACGTGGGTCGGAACCAGGGCGTGTGGAACGCCGGCGAGCGACACCTGGGCATGGCCGGGGTCGCGCGTGAAGCGCTCCTGGTACTCACACATGTCGTCGAGGGCACGAGCGATCAATGCCGACAGCTGTGTCATGGCTTCTCTCCTCCTCGCCGCGGGGCGGCGACACCCTCCAGGTAGGCGACGAAGCGGTCGCCGCACCGACGGGTGTGCTGCTCTGCGAGGGTCCGGGCGCGCTTGGTGGCACGTCGCTCGAGCGCCTCGAAGATGGCCCGATGCTCGGTTCTGGATTCCGTCATCGACTCCCCCATCTGGTCGCCCGTGAACGGAAGCCGCGCAAGCTGATAGCGCAGCAGCGACCACACGCCCTCGACGTTCTGGATGAGCCGCGGCATGCCGCTACCCTCGATGATCTTCAGGTGGAACTCGTAGTTGAGGTCACCGTAGGCCACTTCGTCCCCATGATCAATGGCCGCTTCCATCCGCTCGAGCACGCCACCGAGCTCAGCGAGCTGCTGGGCGCTCATCGCTTTGGCGGCCACCTCGGCGGCGAGGCCCTCGAGCACGCCACGTATCGCGAACAGCTCGGTGACGGTCGTGGAACTCGGCCGAACAACGCGACACCCGACCTGGGGGATGATCTCCACGAGTCCCTCTGACTCCAGTCGCTTGAGGGCCTCGGACACCGGCGTGCGACTGATCTGCAGCTCCTCGGACAGCGCATAAGTCGAGAGCGTGTCGCCCGGCTGCCAGCGACCGCGGAGGATCTCCGCGGTGAGCTGCTCATACGCTTGACCGCTTCGATTGAGGCGCTGACTGACCATGGGATCCTAGGTGTGCGAAGTGATCGATTCACTCCAGTGTATTGCACCCGTGGACGCGTACCCGATCCGACTAGAATGTTACTACGCTAGCCGGGTACGGTTGATGCCACTGCGGTGTGGTGGATCACCCGAACCCACGCCGACGGCTTGGCCGACACCATGAACGTAACACGCGCCGGAACATCAAGCTCTGCAACGCTTCTTCGATAGTCCACGCCGGGACAACCGAGCCGACGGTAAATGACGGAGTGGGATCTCGCCGAGGCCAGGCGGTCGAGGGCCTCCCGGGTGATCGACGTCCGCGCAGGCATCGTGCGCCGCCGGCACCGGCGCACGATGCCTGCCGAGTCCCACCCTGATCCGTGGACCAGCCGTGTCCACCGACGGGGAGGTCTGTGGCAAACCACCTTCCACTATGTTCAATAGCGCGCTAGCATACTAGTATCAAACACACCTGAGGAGGGTTCATGAAGATTCTGATCGCGACGGAAGAGACACAGGCGGACCCGGCAACCGAGCTGTGGGTCTGCGAGGTCTGTGAAGACGTGTACGACCCCCAGCTGGGTGACCCGGACGGTGGCATCCCCCCGGGAACTGCCTTCCAGGACATCCCCGACGACTGGGTCTGTCCGGTCTGCGGGGCGCGCAAGAAGGAATTCCGGAAGCTCAGGCCGGGCGAGGAATACCAGGACGTGAGCGAAGACCTCGTGACGGGAGAGCTGGGATGAACGCTTCCGGCAGCGGCCGCGTCCTCGTCTGCCTCAAGCAGGTACCCGCCCCGGGGGCGGTCGCCTTCGACGAACGCACCAAGCGCATTCGCCGCGATTCCGACGCCGCGATCACCAACCCCGCCGATCTGTGTGCTCTCGCGCACGCGCTGTCGCTTCGCGACGCGCTCGGCTGGGAGGTGGTCGTCGTCACCATGGGGCCGCCCGCCGCCCAGGCCACCCTCGTCGACGCACTACGCCGAGGCGCCGACCGCGCCGTCCATCTTCTCGACCGGCGTTTCGCTGGCGCCGACACGCTGGCGACGGCGCGCGCGATCACCCGGGTCGTCGAACGTGAAGCGCCGGACCTCGTCCTCACCGGCCGCTGGACGCTTGACGGCGCCACCGCACAGGTCGGTCCGCAGGTCGCCGAACTGGCCGGGCTGCCGCAACTCACGCAAGTCGTGGCCCTGCATACCGGCGACGACGGTCGCATCCGGGCCGAGGTGGAAACCGACGTCGGCACCGAGGACTGGGCCATCGAGCTGCCGGGGTTGGTGTCGGTCGGACGTGGAATCGAGCCGCCCTGGGTCGTCGACGCCGCCGACGCCGCGGCCATCGAGACGGTCACCGCCGATGATCTCGGAGGAGGGCCCCGCGACTTCGGGACCCGCGGCTCGCCGACCTTCGTCGTCGAGATCCGTCCCGGCCGCAGTATGCGCTCCACGGAGCACGGCGCCGACGCCCCCGCCGCCGCCAGCATGCTGGCCGCCGCGTTCGCGGCGGCCCGCGAGGACCTCCGGCCCGCGACCTACGCTGCCGGTCCGGCATCCCCGCCGCGGGAGATCTGGGCGGTCGCCGAGCCGCTGCCGGGTGGCGGGCTGCACCCCACCAGCCTCGAGGCCCTCGCCTGCGCCCGCTCGATCGCTGCCGAGCTGCACTCCACGACCGTTGCCGTCCTCCCCGGTGCGCACGGCAGCGACGCGCCGCGCGTCCTGCACGCGCACGGGGCGGACCGGGTGATCGTGCTCGGTGACGCCGGGCTCGAGGAGTACGCCACGGAGCCGTTCACGAGCGCCCTCAGTGCGGCGATCACCGCCGGCTCGCCGTTCGCGGTGATCGCCCCGTTCAGCGCCCGGGGCCGCGACTACGCGCCGCGCGTCGCGGCCCGGTTGGGCCTCGGGCTCACCGGGGATTTCGTCGCGCTCGAGGTACGCGGCGCGGACGGCGACGACCCGGACCTGCTCTGGCTCAAGCCGGCGCTCGCGGGGAACGTGCTCGCGCCTGTCATCGCGCACACCACCCCTTCGATGGGCACACTGCGCCCCGGGTCCTTTCCGGTCGCCGCCGTCCGAGACGAGGGCGATCCGCAGGTCGACGTCCTCGGGCCGGCGGCCCAGGTCGCCGACGACCGGTGCACGCCGATCGAGCGGCGCGTCGAGAATCCTGACGCTCCCCATCTGACAGCGGCGCGGGTGGTCATCGGCCTGGGCCCCGGGCTCGATGCGGCGACGCGCCGGGTGGCCGAGCAGTTGGCTCAGGCGACTGGCGGCGCGGTGGCGGCCACCCCAGCGGCGGTGGCCGCGGGCGACGCACCGCGGCAGATCGAGATCGGGCCACTCGCCCGCACGATCGCCCCCTCGATCTATCTGGGCCTGGGGAGACATGACCCCGGGACCCTCCGTGCGGTGAGTGGAGCAGGGCAGATCGTCGTGGTAGACCCCGACGCCCAGCTCGACGAACTGTCCGGCCTCGCCGACGCAGTCGTCACTGCGGATATCGAACCGGTACTTGGTGATCTGTTGGGGCTTGTCGAGGCGGTGCACTAATCCCTCCTCCGGAAGTCACCGCCCCGATCGGCGTCGGGGAACGGATCCGGCAGCATCGCCAACCACTTCCGCAGCAGCACATCGATCCGTGCCCCGGTGAGCCGGTCGCAGATCGCCATGCAGCACGACCGGATCGTCGACCGCGGGCGAACGCGTTGTCGAGTGCCAGTGCGGTGAACCCGAGCCCTGCCCTCGCGGCCTGACGCTCGGCCCGGTGGCGGCCGTTGATACAGAGTTTGGCGTTGCAGGGGAATGGACGAGCAGAACTCAAGGAAGAACGGGCCGAAGTCGGCGGCGACGTGGCATGTTCCCATTGAGTGGGTCCGGCCTGATCTAGAGTCCTGATTGCCCTGATGAGGGCGGAGAAGGGACGATAAGGATCATGGCGGGACGCAAACGTCACTCGGCGGAAGACATCGTGCGCAAGCTGCGCCGGGCCGACGAGTTGGCCGCGGAAGGTAAGAACGGCGAGGAGATCGCCGCTGCACTCGAGGTGTCGGCGGCGACCCTGTATAACTGGCGTCGCCAGTACGGCGGCATGGATGCCGATGCAGCGAAGGAACTCAAGGAACTGCGGGAGCAGAACAGCCGGCTCAAGCGACTGCTCGCCGATGCCGAGTTGGAGAAGGACGCGTTGCGGGAGATCGCGAAGGGAAAATTCTGAGCCCGACCGCCAAACGCGCCGCGATCACCATGCTCACCGGCACCATGCAGATGTCGGAGCGGTTCGCGTGCAAGGTTGTTGGGCTCTCCCGATCAGTTTACCGGCGGCTGCCGTTGGCGCAGACGCCGGACGACCCGGATGCCGATCTGCGTTCAGAGCTACGCAGATATTCCCGTCAGCATCCGCGGCACGGGTTCCGTCGAGCGTGGGCGTGGCTGCGCTACGACCAGGGCATCGAGGTGAACAAGAAGAAGGTTCACCGCCTGTGGAAGGAAGAAGGACTGCAGGTACGGCGTACCCCACGCCGCAAACGTGCCGGCCAGTCCTCCGTTCCAGTCGTCGACGCGGATGCTCCGAATGTTGTGTGGGCATTGGACTTCCAGTTCGACTCGACCGTCGACGGCAAGACGGTGAAGATCGCGTCGATGGTCGATGAACACACCCGGATGTCGTTGTTGAACATCGTGGACCGCTCGATCACCGCCGGCCGGTTGATCGAGGGCTTGGAGAAGGCGTTCGCGATGTGGGGCGGTCCACCGCTGGTGTTGCGCATGGACAACGGGCCCGAGTTCATCTCAGAGGCGCTGCGGGCCTTCTGTGCTGGGTCTGTGGGGGTGTCCTACATTCCGCCGGGCACGCCGTGGAACAACGGGTTCATCGAGTCGTTCAACAACCGGCTGCGCGATGAATGTCTGAACCGCAACTACTGGCCCACACTGCTCGAGGCCCGCGTGGTGATCGAGGACTTCAAGGACGACCACAATCACCGACACCGTTCTCTGGGGTTGGATCAACCGTTGTGTGACGTTGCATAGGTTCGCGACACGGGACAGTGTGCAACACATCTCCCGGGTTGTGGTGCTCGTGGCTGGTAGGTGTACAGGTGCCTGCTGCGAGAGGAGACCAGGATGCGGGCGTTTCTGGTGAGGTTGCCGTCCGGGATGCGGTACTGGACGGTGCTCGACGAGAATCTGGCCGTGGTGGACGAGGCTGACTCGTTCTTGCGGCATGTCCGGTTCGGCCGCGATGGCTCGGAGTTGACCACCAGGTCGTATGCGGGTGGCATCGCGTTGTTCCTGCGCTGGTGCGCGCACACCGACCGGCACTGGCATGACGGTGTGGCGGCGCTGGGATTGTTCGTCACGTGGTTGCGTCACGCGGGCGTCGCCGAGGTCGGGACCGGAGGGCGGGTGCTGGCCGGTCCCGGGGTGGAGCCCGTGCGCGGGGCCCGGCGGATCAACGGCGTGCTGACTGCGGTGAGGGGGTTCGTGGCGCACGCGGTCACGTCCGGGCAGGCACCGGGTGAGCTGATGCCGTTGATCTACGAGTTGGCAGATGAACGCGACCTTCCGGCGCACGCTCGTGGTGAGGAAAATCGGATGGCCTGGCGGCTGCGGGCCCGGCACCGCCTGCATGAGCCTGAATCGACGGTGGACCGGGCCGGCGATGCCGAGATCGTGGCGCTGTTTCGGGCGTGCCGGTCGGCGCGGGATCGGCTGATCGTGTTGCTGCTGGCGCGGGCTGGGTTGCGGCGCGGTGAGCTGACCGGATTGCGGCGCTCGGATGTCCATGTGCTGACCGACTCACGGGTGCTGGGCTGCGAGATACCGCGGGCGCACCTGCATGTCGTGCGCCGGGACAATCCGAACGGGGCGTGGGCCAAGTCCCGCCGTCAGCGGGTGGTGCCACTGGATTTTCTGGTGGTGCGGGCGGTCGACGGTTACGCGTTCGAGCGGTTGTCGGTTCGGCGGACTTCCGAGTCGGATTTCTTGCTGGTCAACCTATTTCGTGAACCGATCGGTGCGCCGATGCGTCCGGACGCGATCAACGAGGTGATCACCGCATGCTCGAAGCGGGCCGGGATCGATCATGTGACCCCGCACCGGCTGCGACACGCTTTCGGCAGCAACCTGGCCGATGCGGGCAGCGGCCTGGACGAGATTGCCATTTTGATGGGACACGCATCGGTGAGTTCGTCGCAGGTGTATCTGCATCCGGACCCGGCGAGACTGCGCGAGGCGGTCGACCGGGTCGGGGGTCCCCGTGACCTGTCCGGAGTCGACCGATGAGCGCCGTGGAGGCGGCCGGGATCGCCGAGGTCGCCGCTGGTGGGGCGCACGTGTTCGCCGGCGCGAGGATCGACCGGCACGTCGCCGCGATCACCGCGGTGATCGACCCTGCGTTTGTGGCGGAGGTCGGATGGGACGCAGCGCGGCGAGTGCTGTCGTTTCCGCCGGAGCATCCGCTGCTGGGCCGGCCCGTCTGCCGGGCAGCGGACTGTTCGACGACTGCGCCGGCAGCGTCGAGGATCTGCGCCACGTGCCGCCGCCGGCTGGACGAACACGGGCTCGGCGAGCACGAGATCTCGGTGCTGCCGGCGCGTAGTCGCCACCGGTCCGGCCGCGGACCGGAGCTGTGCGTCATCGGCGGCTGCGGGCGGGAATGGATGTCGGCGCGTTCGGGGCTGTGCTCGGCTCACGAGGAACAACGACGCGGGTTGCCGGGCGTCGGCGTCGAGCAGTTCCTCACTGATCCACACGTGAAACCGCTGCCACCGCTGGGGTTCTGCGCGGTCGGCGCATGCACACGCCAGCGGCGACATCCCGACGGACTCTACTGCGACGCGCACCAGCAGCGGCTGCGCACCGCCCGGACATACGATGCGCATCTGGACGAGATGCGATGGCGGGCGGTCGAGTCCGCGATCGGGCGCGGCGGCGAGGTCAGCCTGCGGGGCCTGCCGCCGCTGGTCGTCGCCGAAGTGCTGGTGGGCCTGCAGCAACGCTGCCGGATCAACGCCGTCAAGACCGGTGAGGCCGTGCTGCGGGCGGTCTGCAACGACATCCGTCGTCGGCAGGTGGGCTCGTTGCGCGACTACGGTCCGGGCGAGGACCGCGACCTGGAATTCACCGGGCTGGCCCACTGCCTGATCGACCATGCTCGCCGCGCTTTATTGACACCGGAAACCGAAGTTGCCAAAGATGACTGGGATCTCACGGTGTTCGGACATCGCGGCACCGTGTCGTTCGTCGGCATCAGTCAGAGCTGGCTGCGCGAGTCCGCGAAACGGTGGGCCGCCGACGACCTGCCGCGCCGACGTGTCCGGCCGGGACGACGCACCAGCGGCGGCCTTTCGGTGCGCCACCACATCGGTTGTCTGGAACGGTTGTCGCAGTCGCTGCGGATGCGTGAGGACCGCGGTGAGCATCCGGTTGCGTTGGGCCGCACCGACATGGAGTCGTTCCTGCACCGGCTTGCTTATCTCGAATCGGTCGGGCAGATCAGCGGCGATGCCCGGATCCGGGCGTGCCGTGAGGTTCGTGCGGTCCTCACCCGCATCCGGTCCATGGGGCTGACCCGTCCCGGCGGGCTCGCTGCGGGCCTGGGCGAGGACTTCGTCGTCACCGTCGGTGACATCCCGGCGGAACCCGAACCCGGCGAACCGAACCGGGATCTGCCGCCGGAGATCATGTCCCAGCTCTGCGCTCGTCTGGATGAGTTGACCTCGCCGCAGATGCGTGCCGCCGTCGAACTGGCCATCGACACCGGGCGACGTCCCGAAGAAGTCTGTGCGCTCGATTTCGACTGTCTGACCCGCGACGATGACGGGCTGCCCGTGCTGATCTACGACAATCACAAAGCCAACCGACTCGCCCGCCGACTGCCGATCGCCGAGCAGACCGCCGCGGTCATCGTCGCCGCGCAACAGCGAGTGCGGGCACACTTCCCGCACACCCCGGTCGGTGAGCTGACACTGTTGCCCACCGACCGGCGCAATCCCGGCGGCCGCCGCGCCATCACCGCGTTCTCTCTCGCATTCGCACACCGCACCTGGGTCGACCGGATGCCGGTGCTGCGCACCGCCGACGGCGTCGAATACGACAAGAGCAAGATCGTGCTCTATGCCTATCGGCACAGCTACGCCCAACGCCACGCCGATGCCGGTGTTCCCGTCGAGGTGCTGCGCGAGCTGATGTCGCACCGCAAACTCGACACCACCAGCGGCTACTACCGCGTCGGCCAGACCCGCCGTCGCGAAGCCGTCGACCGCGTCACAGCGATGCAGTTCGACCGGCACGGCAACCGAATCTGGCGAAATGCTCAGGCACTGTTGGACTCCGAGCACGCCCGCCGCGCCGTGGGTGAGGTCGCCGTCCCGTTCGGGTCTGCACAGAACCGTCCAATGTCCAAGCCGGCGGCGGCGCCTGCCCGTTCCGGTTCCGCTGCGCCGGGTGCGACCATTTCCGCACCGACGTGTCCTACCTGCCCGACCTGCACGCCTACCTCGATGACCTGCTTCGCACCCGCGAGCGACTGCTCGCCGCCACTGATCTCGACCAGTGGGCACGCGCCGAAGCGATGCCCTCGGATGAGGAGATCAGCCGCATCCGGCGCTTGATCACACGCATCAGCGCCGACCTCGACGACCTCACCGACGAACAGCGAGAGCAGATCGACCACGCCGTCACCGTCGTGCATCGCCACCGCTCCACCCTGCTCGGTATGCCACGCCTGCGCCCAGCCATGCCCGACCTACGACCGGAGCGAACCACATGAGCACCGACATCACGTCCAGCGCCATGATCGACGGACGCCGGGCCGACTCCACCCGCCGCCGCCAACGCGTCCTCACCGCGCTCGACAGGGCCATCGCAGAAGGCGCGGAACTCAGCGTCACCGGCATCGCCCGTCGCGCCGGCGTCGACCGCACATTCCTCTACCGCCACCGTGACCTGCTCGAACGCATCCACACCGCCGAAACCCAGCCACCCGACCAACCCGGAATCGGGCCGGCGGTGACCCGTGCCTCCCTGCACGCCGACCTGCTCGCCGCCCAGCAACGCTGCACCCGGATGGCCGCGCATACCCGGCAACTCGAGACACGTCTGTCCGGGCTTCTCGGTGAACAAACTTGGCACGCAACCGGACTCGGTGCACCCGTCGATATCGACCACCTTCAGCAACGCATTATGATGCTCGAACAACAGGTCGTCGACCTCCGCCTGCAACTCGACGAACGCGACGAAGACCTCACCGCCGCCCGCGCCGCCAATCGCGAACTGATGACGCGACTGAACGCCTCACCGCACACCGACTGATACGCCCAGTGGAAACGCTTGCACTACACCTGTTGCGCACCATATCCTTCAACGATCAGCCACAGGACCAGCGGGAACACGCGACATCTGTAGTCACTTCAGGCCCGGACCCCCAGAGAAGCCTCCTCATTCGGCACTGGGTTACAAGACCCCTGCCGAGGGCACTGTCACGTTAACGAGGATGCATTCGCTGGCAGAATCTGTGGGATGACCAGCGCAATGCCGTCGTTCAAGCGACACCGCTATCCGGTGGAGATCATCGACGAGTGTGTGTGGTTGTACTTCCGGTTCCGATTGAGCTTCCGGGAGGTCGAGGAGCTGATGCTCCAACGCGGTGTCGTGGTGTCCTACGAGACGATCCGTCGCTGGTGTCACAAATTCGGGCAGGCCTACGCGAACGAGTTACTGCGCCGCCGGCCTCGGCCCGGCGACAAATGGTATCTCGATGAAGTGTTCATCCGCATCAACGGCACGCAGCACTATCTGTGGCGGGCGGTCGATCAAGACGGCAACGTCCTCGACATACTGGTCCAGTCCCGCCGGAACGCGAAGGCGGCCACACGGTTCTTCCGCAAGCTACTCAAGGGCCTGCGGTACGTACCGCGGGTGATCGTGACCGACAAGCTGACCAGCTACCAGGTGGCGCACCGCGAGACGATGCCGTCGGTCGAGCACCGTCGATCGAAATACCTGAACAACCGCGCCGAGAACTCGCATCAACCGACCCGGCAACGCGAGCGTGCGATGAAACGCTTCACATCGGTCCGGCACGCGCAGCGATTCCTGGCTGCGTTCAGCGGAATCTCACCGCATTTCCGGCCTCGCCGACACCTGTTATCGGCGACCCAATGGCGCGAAGAGATGGCCGACCGATTCCGGGTTTGGAGCGAGGTGACCGCAATAATGACCGTCTGAACAACGAAGCAGACCAGCACATTACACTAACTTGAGCCTCAAGCCGACTGAACCGTACACGATTTCAGTTAACGTGACAGTGCCCCACCGACGGCTCCGGCGAGCTGCCGGTCCCGTCGTACGAACTGTTCACCTCGACGGAGATCCTCGGCAAGATGGCGATGGAGAAGATGCTCGCCGGCCTGTCGACCTGCCGATACCCGATCGGCCTCGAACCAGTAGGGCACGAGGTAGACGAAACATCCTCTGCAACAAGCAAATCTGCCGTGTCACGCAAGTTCGTGGCGATGACCGAAACTGCACTGGACGAGCTGCTCTCCGCGGACCTGTCCGGTCTGGACCTGGTGGCGATCATGATCGACGGAGTGCACTTCGCCGACACCTGCTGCGTCGTGGCCTTGGGCATCGACTCCGACGGCACCAAGTACCCGTTGGCCGTGGTCGACGGCGGCACGGAGAACACCACCACGGTCACCGCCCTGCTCGTCGGGTTGCGCGAACGCGGCCTGGACGTCACCCGTCCGGTGCTCGTGGGGATCGACGGATCGAGCGCACTGCGCAAGGCGGTGGCCGAGGTGTTCGACCACCCGATCGTCCAGCGGTGTCAGCTGCACAAGATTCGCAACGTGAAAGACCGCCTGCC
This sequence comes from Rhodococcus sp. JCM 9793, assembly GCF_055380405.1. Classification (NCBI taxonomy): domain Bacteria; kingdom Bacillati; phylum Actinomycetota; class Actinomycetes; order Mycobacteriales; family Nocardiaceae; genus Rhodococcus; species Rhodococcus sp. JCM 9793. The sequence goes on along the minus strand of NZ_AP043718.1, from coordinate 135,174 downwards.
GCAGAAACTTCGAACCACCGTGGGAAGCAAGATGACGCAGGCCTACCACTCGGACTCGGTGCTCGAGGCCGAAGCGATGCTCGAAAATCTGGCGTCCGAGCTCGAACGCACTCATCCTGGGGCCGCGGCCAGTCTGCGCGAGGGCCTGTCCGAGACGCTGACGGTGCTGCGTCTGGGTGTGCCACCAACGCTGGCGCGGACTCTGCGGTCGACGAATGCAATCGAATCGATGATCTCGGTGTGCCGGGATCACTCCCGCAACGTCAAGCGGTGGCGAGACTCTCAGATGGCGTTGCGCTGGTGTGCAGCCGGAATGGCCGAGGCCGGGAAGAAGTTCCGACGTGTCAACGGGCACCTACACCTGCCGGCGCTGCGTGCCGCGCTCGACCGGGAGGCGATGGTCGTGCACACTGATCGGGTGAGCGTCGCCTGATTCTCACAGGGGCCACTGCCGAAGTTCCACGGACTTCGGGACATCCTCCGCATGGCGGTCACCCACATGATCGGCGTGGACCCCATCATTTCCTCGCGGCCGGACTGGGTCCGTCAAGTTAACGGTGTAACTGGTTGAACTGTAGCTACTTTCGTCCAGCGGACAGGCGTCCGTCGAAGGTGATCTCGAAGGCGTTCAGTGCTGCCTTCCAGCGGTTGGACCAGCGTTGGCGGGCGGTGCCTTTGGGATCGAGGCTCATGATGGCCAGGTACACGCATTTCAGGGCCGCGGCCTCGGTCGGGAAATGACCGCGGGCCTTGACGGCCCTGCGGATTCGGGCGTTGACACTCTCGATGGCGTTGGTCGTGTAGATGACCTGTCTGATGGCGTTGTCGAACTGCAGGAACGGCACGAACTCGGCCCAGGTGTTGGTCCAGAGCCGGATGATCGCGGGATAGCGTTTCTCCCATTTGTCGCTGAACTCGGCGAACCGGTCCAGCGCGGCCTGCTCCGACGGCGCGGTGTACACCGGTTTGAGGTCCTTGGCGATCTCGGCCCAGTCCTTGTGGGAGGCGTAGGCGTAGGTATTGCGGAGGAGGTGGACCACGCAGGTTTGCACGATGGTTTGCGGCCACACCTGCCCGATCGAGTCGGGCAGATGCTTCAGACCGTCGCACACGACGATCAGCACATCCTGCACACCACGATTCTTCAGCTCCGACAACACCCGAAGCCAATACTTCGCCCCCTCCCCGTCGCCGTGCTCGCCGGCCCATAATCCGAGGATGTCGCGGGTGCCGTCCACAGTCACCCCCATCACGACGTAGATCGGCCGGTTGGCCACGTTGCCGTCGCGGATCTTGACGTGGATGCAGTCGATGAACAGCACCGGATACACCGGGTCCAGCGGCCGGTTCTGCCACTCGGCCATGCCGTCCATCACCCGTTCGGTGATCGTCGAGATCGTCTGCTTGGACACCTCGGCGCCGTAGACCTCGGCCAGGTGCGCAGAGATCTCACCGGTGGTCAGTCCCTTGGCCGACAGCGAGATCACCATGTCCTGCACCCCGGTCAGCCGCCGCTGCCGCTTGGCCACGATCTTCGGCTCGAACGAGGACTCCCGGTCCCGGGGTACGTCGAGCTCGACCGGGCCGGCCTCGGTCAGCACGGTCTTGGCGCGTCTGCCGTTGCGGGAGTTGCCGCTGCCCCTGCCGGCCGGGTCATTCTTGCCGTAGCCGAGGTGGTCGTCCATCTCGCCCTCGAGGGCGGACTCCACCACCAGCTTGGTCAACTTCGCCAGCAACCCGCCCTCGCCGGTGAGCTGGAGGCCTTCGGCCCGCGCCTGATCCACCAGTTCCTGCAGCCGGGCATCGCTGACACCCACAGGTGCCGAGTTCGATTCGTCCTCACGATCAATCACATCGGTCATGGTGGTGCATCTCCTTTCAGAGTTACACCGTTGTTCTTACAGTCCCGCCGGACTCTTCACTCCTTTCCGCCGAGGATTGGAATGCCCAGTTCAGCCGTTGGGAAGGCGGATCGGTCAACCGCCGTGAGCTGCGCGGCCGCGGCGTTGAGACTGGTCTGCAGTCCCTCGACCTCACCGAACCAACTATTCAGACGCGCTTCCTGGTGCGGGCGAGTTCGGTGAGGTAGTCGTAGGTTTCGGGGTAGTCGAGGCCGGAGTCGAAGAACACCACCGGCACATCCGGTTCGACGCGGCGGGCGAGGGCGAGGACGATCAGGGAGTCCTTGCCACCGGAGAACGCGACGTAGCCGTCGTGCCGTGCGAGGTGCGCCTCGATCCGGGTCAGGATGTCTGCGACGGCGCCCGGGCCGGCCTTCGCCGACGGTGCCCGCAGGCCGCGGAGCATCGCCAGGTCCAGGCCGGGGTCAGGTGCGTTCACTGTTGAGAGGTGGACCGTACTTCGTTCGAGATCGCAGAACTGATTCGCTCCGTGGTCGGTGACCTACAGGCGGCAGCGCTTTGTGCGCTGGCACCACCACATGAGTAGGGAAATCTATTGCAGCCTGACGGTGGCATCGTCGCCCCGATCAGTGGGCTCAGATGGTCGACCGGCTGGAGATTGACGGGCCATCATGGCCGGACGCGTGCACCGTGAATAGTTGTTTGACGCGATCCAGCACGTCGGTCGGATATCGTTAGTAGTGGTCTACCGCGGTAAATAATCCTTGGATCGAGAAGTCCGCCAGCTCGCAGGCCTCCTCACCGTGGAATGGGCGGATCGGGATCCGCCCCTTGATGCATTGATCGACCTGTATAAGGCATTGGTGCCGGTGCCGCCGCTGACGGGGAAGGTCAATGGCGGCACCGGTTCCCTAGGAGGCGTGTCCGAACGATTCGGGTGGGGTCAGGCCCCAGGGGCTGAACGCCTTCGGGAAGTTGTCCCACATTCCGGGTGCACCGGGGCGCACCCGGGGCATTTCGGCGGACAGTTCGTAACGGTTACCCGCGACCCAGAAATATGTGTAGAGGTTGGCGCCCACGCCGTGACGGCCGGGTCCGGTCTCGATCGGCACACCGTGCCGTGCGAGTTCGTCAGCGGCCACCTTGAGGTGGTCGAAGGACTCCATTCCCAGGGCGTAGTGGTGCAGCGACTTTCCGGGCTCGGGTGTGGAGATGATCGCCACGTCGTGGTGCAGGTCGCTGGCACGGAGCCAGGCAGCACCCATCACGCCGGGTGCGGGAGCGAAGATGTCGGAGATCTGGAAGTCCAGGATGTCGACCATGAACTCGACCAACGGTTTCGGGTCCTGCGCCTGGAGCGTGATGTGGTCGAAGTCCAGTGCCCGGATCCCGCCGCGATGGGCGGCTCGCGCCGGATGAATGTACTGCGGCCCCTCGGCGTCGGTGAGCAGTGACAGCTCCATCACGTGGCCGGTCGGCGTCCGGAACTGCAAGGACTGGCTCACGCCGGGATCCTCGTCGCTGCGGGTGCTGTGTTCGACGCCGGCGTTGGCGAGGCGTTTGCCGTAGTACTCGAGATCGTCGCGCGAGTCCACCCTCAGCGCGAACCGGCGAACGCCGGTGCCACCCGAGGTCAGTACCAGGTCGCACCTGTCGTCGACGCCCGCGGTGAGGCGGACGGAACCGTCGGACCGGCCGAGTTCCTTCATGCCGAGCACGTCGACGTGAAGGCCGACAGCTGCTTCGAGGTCGCCTACGGCGAGTTCGGCGTGGGACACCTGTGAGATTCCCATGATTGGATCAACTCCTGTCGATGTTGTCGTGGTAGGGGATGTTTCCGGCGCTCTCCCGCCGGTTGATGCCGAGGCTGTCGAGCATCCGCGAGTTCTCTACGAGGATCATTCGGACGTTCGTCGTGCCGTCGTTGTAGTGCCGGTGCCAGACCCAGGGCGGGGTGTAGACGAAGTCCCCTGCCGTCCAGCGCAGGGTCTTCCCGCCGATCTCGGAGTAGCCGCTGCCGTCAACGACGCAGTGCACGGATTCGTGCAAGTGCCGCTGAAGGTCGGTCGCGGTTCCGGCCGGAATCTCCTGGAGGTAGAACTCCATGGACTTCGCCGGCACGTCCGCGAGTACCCCGACCCGGCAGGGGTTGCCGGTGATCTCCTCCTCGAGCCATCGCGCGCTGTCCGGGCCGGTGACCAGGCCGTCCGGCAGCGAACGCTCCGGGTCGAAATCCTTCATGTCGTGCAGCTTTTCCATCCACACGTCGAAATTCGTCATTCTGTCCGCCTTAGATCGAGGTCATTCCGCCATCGACGACGTGCGTCGACCCGGTCTGGAAGCTGGCGCGCTCCGAGCAGAGATAGGCCACGAGCTCACCGACCTCCTCCGGACGCCCCCAGCGGCCGACGGGGAGCTCGGCGGCGAGCTGCCGCCGCTCCGTTTCCTCCACGGAGGTACCCGCCGACGTGGCGGCCGCCGCCACCAACGCCCTCCGCCGCGCGGTATCGACGTGCGCCGGGGCGATGACGTGGGTAGTGATCCCGTTCGGCGCAACCTCACCCGCGAGGGACCGAGCCAGCGCCGCCACGCCGGCACGCATCACGTTGGACGTGTGCAGGCGGGGCAGTGGCCGCACCACACCGACCGAGGTGAGGTAGATCAGCCGACCCCACTCCGAGGCCAACATGCCCGGCAGGACCGCGTTGGTCAGCGAGATGGCACTGTCGAGGATCAACCGGTAGGCCGACTCCCAGTCCGCTTGTGCGAGTTCGGTGGCCGGAGCGGCCCGCGAGCCGCCGGTGTTGGAGACGAGGATGTCCACACCGCCGAGAGTGTCGAGGGCAGACCGGACCGCGCCGGTGGCGGCGCCGGGTTTGGTGAAGTCCGCGATCGCCCAGCCCGCCGCCCCGAGGTCCCGGGCGACGTCGGCCGTGTGCGGTCGGGTTCCGGTGATGAAGACTTCCGCGCCGCCCGCCCGCAGCGATGCCGCGACGGCGGCACCGATCCCGCTCGACCCGGCGGTCACCAGCGCCCGCTTGCCCGTGACGGTCATGCCGCGGCGCCGCCCTCGGTGCGGTCCGGCTCTGCGGCGCCGGCGGTCCGTGCGTGCTCGGCCGAGGTGGCCAGCAACCCGTCGATCAGTCCCAGCGGTTCCGTCCAGTCGTACTGGTTGAACTGGGTGTTGATGCGCAGGAACATCGGATCGCCGGCGTAGAAGCGTTCGTAGAGTTCATGGCGTCCGCCGAAGGCGGAGACCGCCAGATCCGCTGCCACCTTGAAGACGGAAATGCGGTCGACGCTGCTGTTGTCGGGGCCGCGGTAGAACTTGGCCAGGTCCGACGCGATGGGGGAGTCGAACGCACTGACGTCGGCCGGCTGGTAGAGCAGTCCGCCGGCGAGGATCTGCTGGAGGATCTCGCGCACCCGTGGATACCAGCGGTTTCCGGAGTTGCGGATCGCGTACAGCGGCCGGAGGTCGGGGAAGAGGACACCGTCCTGGTTGGGCGTGGCGCCGGCCTCGGATGCGAGGATCGCGGCCCTTGTCAGTTCGATGTAGGTGCTGATCTCCCCGAGGGCGTCCCGGACCTGCGGGAACTGATCTGTCTTGACCACCTCGGTGGCCCGCTTCGCCAGCCCGGCGACGAACTGCAGCTTCGCCATCAGGCGGACCGAGGTCTGGGCTCCGGTGAAAGCGTTGGAGTTGATCTCCCAGATCCGGTTGACCCGCTCGTAGTCCTGGTTGATGAAGACCCGGTCCCAGGGCACGAGCACGTCGTCGAAGACGACCACCGCGTCCATCTCGTCGAACCGGCTCGACAGCGGCTGGTCGAACGCGTTCCCGCCGCCGAACGGCTCCCGGCAGATCAGCCGCACGCCGGGTGCGTCGGTCGGGATGGCGAAGGCGATGGCGTAGGGCTTCTCCTCCGGGGCGAACTTGCGCAGCGAGAACGGCCAGACGAGGATCTCATCGGAGTAGGGTGCGGCCGTCGCCAGCATCTTCGCGCCGCTGACGATCAGGCCCTCCGCGGTCTGCTCCTTGACCCCGAGGTAGGTGTAGGGGTCGGGCTGCTGTGACGCGGGCTTGGACCGGTCCACGGGCGGGTCCGCGATCGCGTGGGACAGGAACAGGTCGTTGTCCCGCACGTGCCGGAAGTAGTCGCGTACCTTGTCGGCGTTGTCGCCGAAGAAGTCGGCATTGGCGTTCCAGGCGACCAGCATGGCGCTCACGAAATCCGTGGTGCGGCCCATCATGCCCAGGGTGGAATCCGCCCACTTCTTGTGCATGGCGTGTCGTTGCTCCAGGTCCTCGCGGGAGCGCGGCTCGAGGAACTGCACTCCGACCGGGCCGTCGCCGTCGGTGGGTTCGAAGAGCATGTCCTCGTTGCCGTCCTCGCACTGGAGGTCGTACAGTCGGGCGATCTCGGCGGCGGCACCCGAGGTGGCCGGGTGCCCGACGACATCGACGATCTTCTCCGATCCCACCCACAACTCGGGACTGTGTGCGCGCAACCTCTCGAGGTACGCTGCGCCGTTTCGTGCGGTCATAATGACTTTCCTTTCAAGAATCGAATGTGCGTCTCGTTGAACTCATCCGGTTTCTCCCACTGCGGCCAGTGCCCGGCCCCTTCGATGACTTCCAGGCGGCTTCCCGAGATGAGTGTTTCGAGCAGCGAAGCTTCTTCGACGGCGGCGGTCGGGTCGTGGTCGGTCCACAGCAGCAAGGTCGGCGCGAGGATGCGGTCACACCATTCCTGCGACCACACGAAGGGGCGCCGGTACTCCCAGTCCTGCACCGCAAGGATGTTGGCCATCGCCGTCTCGAAGCCGGGCTGGGAATAGATCCGCAGCCGCAGGCCCACGAGTTCGTCGGTGACCAGGGACTTGTCGTGGAAGAGCCACTCGACCCTGGTTCGCACGGTCTCCGGGTTGGCCTCACGAACCGCCTTCATACTCGATTGCTTCAGGCCGGCCATCACCTCGGGCTTGTTGGTGATGTTCCCGGGTGTGTTGAGGACCATCCCGTTGACGCGCGTGGGGTGGTGCGCGGCAGTCCACGCCGCGACCCAGCCGCCGAGGGACTCGCCCGAGAGGTGTGCTCGGCCAATGTCGAGCGCGTCCATCAACGCGACGAGATGATCGCTGAGATAGTCGATGGTGTAGGGCCGGTCGGGCTTGTCCGAGTAACCGTGCCCGGGCATGTCGTACAGGACCAGATGGAAATCCTTGGCCAGATCCCGCACGTTGCGCGCGTACGCCTCCAGGTGCCCGCCCGTCCCGTGCACCAGGATCAGGCTCGGTCCGCTCCCGGCCTCCACGACCCGCGTGGCGACTCCATTGACATCGACCATTCGTTGAACCAGGGCGACACCCGCGAGGTCTCCCCAGATGCTCACATGCTCTTCCACGGCAATCCTTCCTGTTGCAGCCAGGCCCGGCTGGTTCGGCCGTGGCATTCATGCCGCCCGATACATTTCGCAGGCCGGATGCCTATCCCAGGTACCTGACTGATCTCCGACCAGTGACTGCGATCACACGTAACATGCTGGCATACTAAGATCTCAATGACAAGATGCTGTTTTTTCGCCGGAGTGTCGCGTGCGGCCGCCGGGCGGATGCGGTGACCGACACAGCGATGCCCCATGCATGCTGATGCAGAGAGCGGAGCGGCTCCGTGCCCTGCCGGGCTCGGTGTCCGCGGGCGGATGCGGCGCACGGGGCAGTGTGCGCGCTACTCGTGTTCTGCTCTCGGAACGATCTCGGCGGTCGCCTCGGAGATCATCGCCGTCGACCTCCCAGTGTTCGCCCTGACGGGCACGCGCCATTCGGCCGGATTCAACTCAGGGGCGGGGACGCTGCTCGGGTCGGTCCTTCTCGGGCACTCCGCAGCCTGATGGCGCTTCGCGCCCGGCTACGGCTGGGCCGCGGGCTTGCACCCTGTCGAGGGTGACCCGCTGCCGTCGCCTGCCGGACGTGACCGGCGAGTGGCTAGATGTGAACGCCCATCCAGAATCGCGAGAGATGCCCTTCCATGAGCTCTCGCGCAAGCCCTGGCTCCCGGCGCGAGATCGCCCCTGCAATGTCGGAGTGTTCACTCTGAGATCTGCGCAGGTCCGTGCGGACTCGGTTCTTCTGGATGTAAAAATCGCTCAGATCCCAGGCGTGTTTGGCGAGCTCGGTCAGTCGCTGGTTGCCGCTGGCTGCCAGCACGGCGGAGTGGAAGTCGCGGTTCGCTGCCGCGAAAGCCGCCGCATCGTCCGCCTCAGCTGGGCCGGCGCAGCGGCCAAGTGCAGCATCGATGTCGGCCAGTTGCACCTCGGTGGCGTTGAGGGCTGCCAGCTTGGCGCCCGCACCTTCGAGGATTCCGGCCAGGGCGAAATGCTCACGGACCCTGTCTTCGTCGGGGATGATCACCCGGCACCCCACCTGGGGGATGATGGAAATGAATCCCTCGGACGCCAGCCGCATCGCAGCGTCCATGACCGGCCGGCGGCTCACGCCGAACTCCTGAGCGAGTTCGTAGGTGCTCAGGACCTCCCCGAACTGGTAATGCCCTTGCATGAGCCGGGTGCGGAGGGCGTCGTAGATCTGGTCCGTCTTGCTCCCCGACGCGGTCATGGTCATGGTCATCCAGCCTCTCGACGATCACTGCGCGGGACCAAGCCGGTGAGTGTTGGCCCTGTCAGATTCTAGTATTTCAATACCATATCTCGCTCGAGGATACGGCTCACACGATCTTACTCGAGGCGCTCGATGATGCGGTCCAACCGAACGCGGCGACGGAACAGATGGTGCCCAGAGGGATCCATCAAACGCCCTCTGGGCTAGGTGAATGCGGCCGACCGTGGGGCTTGCCTTACCGGCGGTCGACGACGACATGGATCGCCGGTGGACTGGAACGGCTTCCGGTCGCCTTTGGCGGAGAGGCTTGTCAGGTCGAGCACACACACCTAAGCTGACATACTAAGATCTCAGTACGAGAGGCGGAGTAATGAGCACATCGACGTCGACGACGACCGGCCCGGACGCGGCGCCCCCTGTGGACCCCCGGCGTTTCCGTAATGTCATGGGGCGCTTTACCACCGGAGTGACGATCATCGGTACCAAACACGCCGATGGCATCCACGCCATGACCGCCAACGGATTCATGTCGGTGTCTTTGGACCCGGCTCTGGCGATGGTGTCCATTGCCACCAAGGCGAAGATGCACGAGAGGCTGCTCGCCAGTGGCCGCTACGGCGTGAGCTTTCTCGGTGCCGACCAGGAAACCGTTAGCCGGCACTTCAGCGGGCGCCCCGACCTCCTTCCAGATTTCAGCTTCGACGAGATCGCCGGTGCCCCCCTGGTACGGGGCGCCCTGGCTCGCATCAGTGTCGAGGTGGTCGACGCCCACCGCGCCGGGGACCACACCCTCTTCATCGGGAAGGTCCACCATTTGGACGACACCCCGGGCGATCCACTCGTTTTCTACTCCGGCGGCTACCGACACCTACTGCGCGCAGCGCACGACACCGAGTACTCCGACGCCTGGTCCGGCTTCTGCCTGGAACCGACCGGCCCGCTCACCCTCGCCGACTGAGTGCTGGCCCGTCCGCTGAGGCGAAGACCATATTGTTCACCGAAGGGAACCGATAATGACGCTCGCGCTGGTCTGCACGTCACACAGTCCGCTGCTGGAGTTCAACGACCCCCCGCCCGAGGTGCGCACAGAGGTGGACAGGGCCTTCGCGCAGGCCCGGCAGTTCATCGAAGACTACGACCCCGACCTCGTCGTTTCCTTCGCCCCCGATCACTACAACGGGTTCTTCTACAAGCTCATGCCGTCGTTTTGCATCGGCCTCGAGGCCTCGGGCGTGGGGGACTTCGGCAGCTCCGCCGGCCCGCTCGACGTGCCCTCGGCGCTTGCGGAGCAGATGGCGCAGTCGGTGCTGGACCAGGGCGTGGACATTGCGGTCTCCCTCGCGATGGAAGTCGACCACGGTGCGGTCCAGCCCCTGGAAATCCTGCTCGGGGGCATCGCGACGAAGCCGGTGATCCCGATCTTCGTCAATTCCGTGGCGGCACCGTTCGCGCCCATGAAGCGAATCCGTCTGCTCGGCGAGGCCGTGGGCACATTCCTGAAGAATTTCGACGGGAACGTTCTGCTCCTCGGGTCCGGTGGTCTGTCCCACGACCCGCCGGTACCGCGGCTCGAGGCAGCGACCGGGGAACAAAGGACGATGTTGCTGGGTTGCAACCACCCCACCGCCGCGGCGCGATCGGTCCGCCAGCAGCGGGTTATCGACACCGCCAAGGCCTTCACCAGGGGTGAGGCCGGCATCATGGACCTCGCTCCGGAGTGGGACCGGCAACTTCTTGACATCCTGGCCTCCGGGGAGCTGGAACAGCTCGATGCGTGGACCGCCAAGGAGATGGCCGCCACGGCAGGCAACTCCGCCCACGAAGTGCGCACCTGGGTCGCGGCCCACAACGCCCTGAAAGCGGCCGCCGGCCAGTACGCGGTGACCTCCGAGTACTACCGGCCCATTCCCGAGTACATCGCCGGGTTCGCCGTGACCACGGCCGTATCCGTTCCCAAGACCGCCGGCCTCACGGAAACAGCGGTCGCTGCCGGAACGGTGCGCGCATGATGGCGCCGACACGCCGGAACACCATCGACCAGGCGCAGCCAGCCGACCTCGGCGCTCTCACCCGCGATCTCCTCGCTGCCGCAACCCGCGTATCCCGATCTCCCCGCTCTCCGAACGCTGTCCGGGCCTGACCATCGACGGGGCCTACCGGATCCAGACCAGCGTGCGCGCTCACCTGCTCGGGCAGCGTGCTGCGCGGGCACAAAGTGGGGCTGACCTCGCAGGTGATGCAGCGTCAGCTCGGGGTCGACCAGCCGGACTTCGGATTCCTGCTCGACGAGATGATCTTCGAGTCCGGTCGCTGCGTTCCCGCGTGTGGAACCCGAGGTGGCATTCATCCCCCAGGAGGATCTTGCGGGGCCCGGGCCTCACCATCGAGGATGCTGCAGCCGCAGTGGGGCAGGTGCTGCGCGGGATCGCAATCATCGACTCACGCATCAGCGACTGGAAGATCACGATCATCGACACCATCGCGGACAAGCGTCCTCGGGTGGGGTGGTACTGGGAACGGGACCGCAGACACCGCTGACCGTGCAGCAGCTGGCGGCCTGCGAAGCACAGATGACAATCAACGGCCGCGCCGCCGGTACCGGAATGGGTACCGATGTACTCGGCAACCCGCAGCGATGGTCGGCATCGACCCCGGATCCGACGGACTGGCCCGGGCTACCCGTCTCGGAGTGCCCACCGCCGCTGCCGGTGTCGACGGTCTCATCGGCATGCCCGGCTTCGAAGACATCGACATCGTCTTCGACGCCCCCTCAGCTGTAGCACACATCGCGCACGCTGAAAAGACCCGCCGGGTACGGGAAGAGCTGGTGGATCTGACACCGGCAGCGATCGGTCCCTACGTAGTCCCTGCGGTCAATCTCGCCCGAGAATCGCGATGCCGACAACGTCAACATGGTCACCTGCGGCGGGGAGGAAATGATTCCGATCGTGGCGGCAATCGCCCAGCAAACCCCCTCCGCTCCGCGGAAATCGTCGCGTCGATCGCCTCCAAGTCTGCAGGTCCGGGCACCCGCGCCCACATCGACGAATTCACGGAAACCACCGCCCGCGCGATCGAGGAGGTCGGCGGGACGGAGCGGGGAAAGGCGATCATCGTCCTCAACCCGGCAGAGCCCGAGATGATCATGCGAGACACCGTGCTCTGTCTGACCGACCGACTCGGCGCAGACACCCAACAGCGGATCCGCGCCTCCGTCGAACGCATGGCTCGAAACGTTGCCAGGTATGTTCCCGGCTACCGGCTCGAGCAGGCCGTCCAATTCACCGAAATCACCGCTGACGAGCCGGTGCACACACTGGCCGCCGGTGTGCAGGCAACGGAGAGCGCCACCAGCTGACCGTCTTCCTCGAGGTCGAAGGCGCCGCCCAGTACCTGCCCGCCTACGCCGGCAACCTCGACATCATGACTTCGGCCGCGCGAACAGCTCGCAGCCCGGGTCCGGCTCTATTCCTCGTCATCCGCGGAGGTCACCTCAGGACGACAACCGACACGCGGCCCACGTCGGTCTACCTCCACGACCTCACCCTGCGCGCCGGCATGCACGCCATCCGTCATCGTTACACCACCGAGCAGGTGTCGAGAATCGCGAAAGCACTCGACGACGCCGGTGTCGACGAAATCGAGATTGCGCACGGCGACGGACTTTCCGGTTGCAGGCCCAACTACGGGGCCGGCGCGCACACCGACCCCGAGTGGATCGAAGCGCCCGCCTCGGTCGTCACGAAGGCGCAGCTGACCACACTGTCGCTGCCCGGTATCGGAACAATCGACGATCTGAAGCTCGTGCATTCACTCGGCGTTAGATCGGTCCGCGTCGCCACACCCGCCACCGAGGCAGACGTCTCCGCGCAGCACATCAGCGCGGCACGAGAATTGGGCATGGACGTTTCCGGGTTTTCTGATGATGAGCCACATGGCCTCACCGACGCACCTCGCCGAACAAGCCAAGCTGATGGAAGCCTACGGCGCGCACTGCGTGAACATCACCGACTCGGGTGGACAGCTGGCCATGAACGACGTACGAGCGCGGATGCGCGCCTACCGAGGGGTCCTCGATCCCGAGGCGGAGATCGGAATCCACCACACCAGAATCTGTCACTGTACGTGGCCAACTCCGTGTTGCGGTCGAGGAAGGAGCTGCCAGGGTCGACGCCTCCCTGGCCGGCAAGGGGCCGGAGCGGGCAACACCCCCATCGAAGCGTTCATCGCCGTCGCAGACCTGACCGGATGGAAGCACAACGGTCATCTGTTGAAGTTGCAGGACTCGGCTGACGACATCGTCCGGCCGCTGCAGCACCGTCCGGTGCAAGTGGACACGGAGACACCCACTTTGGGCTACTCGGGCGTTTACTCCAGCTTCCTCCGGCGCGCGGAACGTGCGGGGGTCTGGTCGGCTAGGTGCACCGGCAGTTGGGGTTGCCGATCGCCTCGACCGCACCTGTTGGCGAGGATCACCGACCGCTTCTCGACGGTGGTGCACCGCCGTCGACACCCGACATTCGGTGGGTCGACTTCGTCAAGGGCCAGCGCAAGGACGACGTGATGCACGAGCACCTCGAGCAGTTCACCGCGTCCGAGGAGTGGTGTTCATCGGCCGGGTGCGGGAGAAGACACCACTGTTCCGCACCGAGAAAAGCCGAGACGCCGACGGTCGGAGCTATCCGTGGATCAAGTCCACCGGCATGGTCGACTACTACTACTACTACTACTACTACTGCGTCTGGCAGGTCCCCAATAGTCGGTCCGGTCGGTTCTAGAGCCGGTTCCTGCTTGCAGTCGATCAGTCGATCTCGCACGCCACCGGTTGGTGCCGGTGGGTACATCCGGCAGCGTACTCGGCAGGGCACTGTCACGTTAACTGAAATCGTGTACGGTTCAGTCGGCTTGAGGCTCAAGTTAGTGTAATGTGCTGGTCTGCTTCGTTGTTCAGACGGTCATTATTGCGGTCACCTCGCTCCAAACCCGGAATCGGTCGGCCATCTCTTCGCGCCATTGGGTCGCCGATAACAGGTGTCGGCGAGGCCGGAAATGCGGTGAGATTCCGCTGAACGCAGCCAGGAATCGCTGCGCGTGCCGGACCGATGTGAAGCGTTTCATCGCACGCTCGCGTTGCCGGGTCGGTTGATGCGAGTTCTCGGCGCGGTTGTTCAGGTATTTCGATCGACGGTGCTCGACCGACGGCATCGTCTCGCGGTGCGCCACCTGGTAGCTGGTCAGCTTGTCGGTCACGATCACCCGCGGTACGTACCGCAGGCCCTTGAGTAGCTTGCGGAAGAACCGTGTGGCCGCCTTCGCGTTCCGGCGGGACTGGACCAGTATGTCGAGGACGTTGCCGTCTTGATCGACCGCCCGCCACAGATAGTGCTGCGTGCCGTTGATGCGGATGAACACTTCATCGAGATACCATTTGTCGCCGGGCCGAGGCCGGCGGCGCAGTAACTCGTTCGCGTAGGCCTGCCCGAATTTGTGACACCAGCGACGGATCGTCTCGTAGGACACCACGACACCGCGTTGGAGCATCAGCTCCTCGACCTCCCGGAAGCTCAATCGGAACCGGAAGTACAACCACACACACTCGTCGATGATCTCCACCGGATAGCGGTGTCGCTTGAACGACGGCATTGCGCTGGTCATCCCACAGATTCTGCCAGCGAATGCATCCTCGTTAACGTGACAGTGCCCGGTCTGACGCTCGTGCATAACTCCGGTCCGGTCGAGGGCCATGTGAACCGGATCAATATGCTCAAACGGCAGATGTACGGGCGGGCGAACCTGGACCTGCTGCGGAAACGCGTTATCCACCTCGAATGATGCAGCGCGGCAGTGCCTTCACGGAAAGTGCGCCAGATCCCCAGATCTGCCCGGAGATGGCCATGGGATCTGCCCAGGGGTTGGCCATCTCGGGTTTTCGGGTTGTCAGGACAAGGGCTTCACTCCCTGGCCTGCGAGTGCTTGGGAGAGGCGGACGGAGTCGCCGCTGGTCTGGCAGACGTGGGCGTGGTGCAGTAGCCGATCCACTGTCGCGGTGGCGATGGTCTTGGGCATGAGTTCGTCGAAACCGGCCGGGTGCAGGTTCGAGCTGATCGCGATGGCACGTTTCTCGTAGGCGGCGTCCACCAGGCGGTAAAGCCCATTCGCTAGGCACCCGGACCGAGCTTCTCGACGCGGTGCGCACGAGCCGTTCCCGGGGGTTCGCGTCGAGCAAGGAGGAGAGCGAGGAGGGTTTCGCCTCCCTCGCCGTCGCACTGGCCTCGACCCGCTCCCCGCGGTTGGCTGTCAACGCCTCGCTGCCGCTCAGTCGCATGAGCTCGGCGACCGAGCAGGACATCCTCACTCGGCTGGTAGCTGCGGGGAAGGAGATCGACCATCTCCTGCTCTGATCGGCGTGGTCAGTCCGAGGTCGGCTGGGCCTCAGGCTGGACTGGGCTGCCCGCCGTCCCGGTCCAGCCGGTTGCCGGTCCCCTGGACGTGGCGCACGAAGGACCGTACCGCCGGGGCGATGCCTCCTTCGCGTGACCAGCAGATCCACAGCGGGGCGCTCATCGGGGTGTGCTCGTCGACCAGCACTGGCCATCTGGCCGAGTCGTCGGCACTGAGGTTGTCGTCGGCGATGACGGCCACGCCCAGCCCTGCCCGGGCGAGCGCAACGATGGTGGTGGCGTTGACGCTCTCCGACGTGATGTCGAGCCCGAAGCCCCC
The DNA here is from genome assembly GCF_055380405.1 of Rhodococcus sp. JCM 9793. Classification (NCBI taxonomy): domain Bacteria; kingdom Bacillati; phylum Actinomycetota; class Actinomycetes; order Mycobacteriales; family Nocardiaceae; genus Rhodococcus; species Rhodococcus sp. JCM 9793. The sequence continues at coordinate 119,971 of NZ_AP043718.1, read as the reverse complement.
TGCCCGCAGCGCCGGCTCCAGCAGGCGCCGGGTGAGGCTATCGGCGGGCCCGGTGAGCACCGGCTGGCCACGCAATTCAGCGACCAAGACGTGGCTCCGGCCCCGCCACGGGTGGTCGTCGGAGGTCACCACCGCCAGCCGCACGTCCCCGAGCTGGTGGCCCGCAAGACGCTGGTCGACCTGCCCGAGGCCCGTCACGAGATCGACGTCCCCGTTAAGCACCTGTTCGATCGCGGGCAGGCCCGAGTACTCGTGGACGGCGACGTGGATAGCGGGATGCGCCGACCGGAAGGTGCCGATCAGGGGCGCGAGGAACCGTGGCACGTGCGGATATGCGCAGGCCACCGTGACGACGCCCGCTCGACCGCGAGCGAGTTCGTGGGCAAACTGGGAGACCGACTCCGCTCGATTCAGCAGGTAATGGGCGCGGGGCAGCAATTGATTCCCGGCACCGGTGAGCTGTACTCCGCGGCCGGACCTCTTGAAGAGGGCGATGCCCAGCTCCGCCTCCAGCGCCTTGATCGAACGCCACAGCGAGGGCTGCGGCACGTCGAGGGTGGCGGCGGCGCGGAGGAACGACCCCTCGCGGGCCACCGCAACGAGATACCTGAGTTGACGCAGCTCCACGCACGGCTCCTAGTTTCACCAGTGAATAGCTCGATCCCAAAATAGCCCGTAGACAGCCTGTGATGAGGGCCATACTCTTTTATGTGTACTGCTATGCAGAAAGCCGTCCCAACTTGAGGAGAATTGGATGTCGGAGTCTGGTGGAGGAACCGTGGCCACTGCGCGGCAGCGTCAGCTGGTCGAGCGGGCACTCGGTGAGTGGCAGGGCGAGGTGGCGGGTCGAGTCATCGTTGTCACCGGTGGAGCCCGCGGCATCGGCCGTTCCCTCTGCGAGGGACTGTTGCGCGCCGGCGCCAAGGTCGTAGCAGCGGACCTGACGTGGGACGACGCTGACGACTTCCGCAAGCAGCTGGAGTCGGACGGCAGCGGCATGGCCGTCGACATGGACATCACCGACGACGCCGCCCTCGACGCCGCCCGAGACGCTGTAATCGACAGGTTTGGGACCGTCGACGTCCTAGTGAACAACGCGTCTCTGGTCTCCGAAACCCTCTTCCCGCCCACAGGCCACCGGAACACCCTTGACACGACCGACCGCGACTGGGAGGTGATGTTCGGCGTCAACGTGTTCGGCACGCTGAAGGCCATCCGCCGGTTCATCGAGCCGATGCGGGCCCAGCAGCGGGGCAGCATCGTCAACGTCGTCAGCAGTGGCGTCCTGGCCGTCGCCGGCGGCGGCGGCTACCACGGGCTGCGCCCGTGGACGGTCGAGATGCCTTACCAGGCCACCAAGGCCGCCGTGATGGCGCTGACCTTCTACCTCGCCGAGGAAGTGCGCGGCGACGGGGTCGCGGTTAACGCGATCATGCCGGGGCACACCCGAGCGTCGTGGTTCGACGCCACCGCCCGGGCCTTCAACGAGCAGGGCATTGCCTACTTCATGCGCCCGGCGATTCCCGAGCACCTGCTGCCGATCTCGCTCTTCCTCGCCGCCCAGGACAGCGCGGGGACGTCCGGGCGCCTCTACTACGTGCCGGAGTGGAACTACGACCACGGCTACGGGGACTACGCCGCCTGGCAGGACCATGAGCTGCCTCCGGAATTGGAGGAGATCTACAGCCGGCTGGAAGCCGCGACCCCGTCATACGAGCGGGCCGGCGTGGCCCACCTCCCCTTCGACGCGCAGGGCGCCCTGTACGCCGCGGGCATGGCAAACCTCGGGGCCCAGAACAGTTGGACCAGCAATGACAGCGCTCAGTGATACCGCAGACGCCCAGACGATCCGCCTACAGGTGGGCCGTTCGGGTCCGCCCTCCCATCTCACCTCACGCAACCCGTCAGACCCCGAGAGGACCCGCTCATGACCAGCATTAGCGAACGCCCCGTTGACGTGGCCGCCGCAGGACTGCACGACCTGGTGAAGCCCGACGAGGGTGCCGTCAGCCGAACGGTCTTCGTCGACGAGGCAATCTACCGCAAGGAATTGGACCGGGTATTCACCAAGACGTGGTTGTTCATCGGCCACGAGTCCCAGTTGAGTGAGCCGGGCGACTACCTGACGAACTTCATGGGCGAGGACCCTGTGATCGCCACTCGCGGTGCGGACGGAGTGATCCGGGTGATGCTCAACTCCTGCGCCCACCGGGGCATGGCCGTGTGTAGCACCGACGCCGGGTCCTCGAAGTTCTTCCGCTGCCCCTACCACGGCTGGACCTACAGCAACAACGGCGATCTGATCGGTGTACCGCGCGCAGATACCGTCTACCATGGCGAGCTGGACAAGTCGCGGCTAGGTCTGAAGGCCGTTCCGCGGGTGGAGAACTACAAGGGTTTCATCTTCGCCAATTGGGACGAGGACGCCATCCCGCTGGTGGACTACCTCGGCGCTGACCAGCTCTGGTATCTGGACCTGGCCTTCGAGGCGCCGCTCGGCGGGCTCGAGGTGATCGGCCCCACGATGAAGTTCCGGATCAAGGCCAACTGGAAGCTGGCGGCGGAGAACTTCGCCGGCGACGACTACCACGTGCTCTACACACATGGGTCGGCCTTCCAGATCGGCTTCCTCCCCGATTACGACACGCTCGGCGACTACATCGCATACTTCGGCCACGGCCACGGGATGGGCGACATCAGCAAGCCCGGCCGGGCCTATCAGAACGACGTCGGGATGGCTCAGTTCCTCGGGCCGGAGGCGATCGAGTACGTCAACGCCGTACACGAGCGGCTCAAGGCCCGGGTCTCCCCGCTGCAGGCGGAGATGCACGGGCTCGGTCAGGGCAATATCTTCCCGAACCTGTCATGGATCAAGTTCGGCGTCTTCCACGTCTTCGGGCTCTTCCAATGGCACCCGAGGGGACCGGGTGAGATCGAGGTCTGGCAGACGGCGCTCTTCGACCGCGACGCGCCGCAGTCGGTCAAGGACTTCGCCCGCACCCAGATGTCCCAGGAGAACGCCGCGGCCGGGATCTTTGGCCAGGACGATGGCGAGAACTTCGAGCAAATCACCGAGTCCGCCCGCGGGGTGGTCTCCCAGACCCGGGATTTCAACTACGCGATGGGCCTGGGGCACGAGGGCGAGATCCACGAGGAGGGATACCCCGGCCATTTGGGGCCCCACTATTCGGAGCAGAACCACCGCAACTTCTATCGCTACTGGCTCGAACTCATGACCACCCCGGGAGAGCAGAAATGACCAATTCCCTCACCGATCTGCGCCGCGACGTCGAGGACTTCCTCTACAGCGAGGCCAAGATGCTCGACGAGCAACGCTACGACGAGTGGCTCGACCTGTTCACCGAGGATGTCCATTACTGGATGCCGATCACGGAGACCCGTGAGGTGCGGCAGCACCGGGACCACGTCCCCGGCGAGTGGTCGCTCATGGAGGAGGACGCCCGTTTCCTCGCCAAGCGGATGGAGCGCTTGGCCGGTGGCCTTGCCCACTCGGAGCAGCCGCGGTCGCGGACGCGTCGTTTCATCAGCAACGTCCTGGTCACCCCCGGGCCGGACGGCGACCTGGTAGCGGAGTGCAACTTCATCGTCTTCCAGTCCCGGCGAGCCAACTCCGAGCAGTTCTTCGTCGGCTCCCGTCGCGACCGGATCGTGACCTCCGGTGAGAGCTGGAAGATCGCCGAACGGACCGTGCTCTTCGACCACCGGGTGTTGCCCCGTGCCATCTCCATCTTCTTCTGAGGCCCAGGCGGCTGACCTCGACGGCAGTCGGGATGTCGGGGCTGATGGCGCACCTGAGCCGAGTTCTTGGCTGCGCATCGGCTCTGCCGACGGCGAGCTCGTAGTCAGCAACGAGTTCGCCCGGGTGCGGGTACGCGCCGACCGAGACGGCAACGACCTTCGCCTGGCCATCCGTAGCCAGCGCACCGGCCGCGAGGTCTTCCTTGACGCGCTGCAGCTGGAGAGCCTCACCTGGCTCGACGAGAGGGCCTACACGACATTGCTCTCCGAGCCGTTCGGACCGGAGTGACCGACCATCCCGCACCGGCCGCACGGCCGAACAGAGAGGAGCCTCAACGTGACGAGCACTGAAGGGGGAATGGCCCAGCCCCAGGGGAACTCGTTCTGGGTGGACCTGCTGGGAACCGAGGTCCGGTACCGCCAGGCGAGCTCTTACCGCACCCGCAGCATCGAGGCAGGCGCCGGTGAGCCGGTAGTCCTGCTGCACGGCGTGAGCGGACACGCCGAGACCTGGGTGCGCAACGTCGCCGTCCTCGGCCGGGACTTCCGCGTGCATGCCATTGACATGCTGGGTCACGGCTTCACCGACAAGCCGCAGATCGAGTACTCGATCCGCGCGCTCGCCGAGCACGTGCTCGGCTTCCTCGACGAGATCGGCGCCTCGCGAGCCCACCTGGTCGGGCAGTCTCTCGGTGGCTGGGTCGCGGCGTTTCTCGCCGTCCACCACCCCGAACGGGTCGCCTCGCTCGTCAGCGTCACCGGGGCGGGGCTGCAGGTGGACGCCGACGGTGCCACGCTGACCGAGAACGTCGGCCGGCAGGTCGCGGAGGCTACCACCAAGGCTCTGGACACCCCGACCCGGGAGAAGGTCCGGACTCGGCTGGAATGGCTGGTCCATGACCCGTCCGTGGTCACCGACGAACTGGTGGAGACCCGGTACCGGATCTACGCCAGCCCGGACTTCGCCGCCACCGCCGGTGACATGGTCGCCGCATTCACCTCCCGGCCCCGGCCGGAGGAACTGCTGACCGCCGAGCGGCTCGCGACGATCAACTGCCCGACGCTCGTGCTGTGGACCCGGCAGAACCCGACCATGCCGTGGCCGGTGGGGGAGGCGGCCAGCCGGATCATTCCCGATGCAACGTTCCATCTGATGGAGGACGCCGGTCACTGGCCGCAGTTCGAGAAGCCGGCGGAATTCCACGCTGTCGTCGGCGGTTTCGTGCGTTCGGTCACCGCGGGGCGCCGAGGTGGGCGCACCGACGGCGACGGCGGCCCCACGGATCCGGCCACCAACCGGCAACGGGCGGCCCGCTGATGGGCAGGCTGGTAGGTGCGTACGCGACGTCCCACACGGCGATGATGATCCGAAAGCTCCAACCGGACAACGACGTGCACGCCGCAGTCCATCAGGCCTTCGCTCAGGTGCGTGCGGAAATTGACCGGCTGTCCCCTGACGTGCTCGTCGTCGTCAGCAGCGAGCACCTAACATCCTTCAGCTACGACAGCTTTCCGCAGATATGCGTCGGAATCGGAGAGATAGCCACCGGTTGGGGCGATGGAGGAGTGGCCAGCGCCGAGGTCCCACTTGCTGGCGCCTTCGCTGCCCAGCTGCTCTCCGAAGGGGTGGCCGCCGGGTTCGACCTCGCGTTCTCCGCCAACCCGAAGATCGACCATGCGTTCATGGCACCATTGACCCTGATCCGACCAGAGATGGACATCCCGGTGGTCCCGGTGTTCCAGAACGCCAACACCGAGCCTCTGCCACCCCTGTGGCGCAGCGCCCAACTAGGGGAACTGCTGCGCGACGTCATTACGCGGCGGCCCGCAGCCGAAACAGTGGTCGTGCTCGGGACCGGCGGGCTCTCCCACTGGGTCGGCACGCCGGAGATGGGCCAGATCAACTCCGCCTTCGACGAGCGGTTCCTGCAGCACGTGCGCGCAGGGGACCTCGGCGCGATCCTCGCCATGAAGACCACCGACGTCCTCGCTGAGGCCGGCAATGGTGCCCCGGAGATCTGCAACTGGGTCACCGCGATGGCCGCCGCGTCCAGTCAAAAGGGCTGGGGAGTGTCGGAGCCTGAGCGGACGGCCCGTGGGCCGAGAGGGGTCGTCCTGGCATACGAGTCCGTCCCGGACTGGGCGACCGGGATCGCGCTGGCTCGGTTGGCCCCCGAGGAGGAACCGTGAACTTACCCCTGGACCAGGTCATCCGCCGGGTCGTCCGGGATCCGGAGTTTCGTTCCATTGCGGAAGAGTCGGGCCAGCTCGCGGCCGACCTCGCAGGCGTACGGCTGGCCGATCTTGCGGCCGTCCTGGATGGTGACCTGGTCACCCTCCATCAAAGGGGCGCCCACCCACTGCTGATCATGCAGCTGGCCGGTGCGCTCAGGATCGATCCGATGCGGCGCTTCGCCGCCGAACAGACTGCCCATGACTTAACCACGGAGGGACGATGAACATGATGAACATTACGGTGGACCTCGAGCGGTGTGAGGGCTTCGCCTCGTGCGTTGTGACCGCGCCCGAGCTCTTCGACCTCGATGACGAGCGAAGCGTCGCCGTCGTTCTGGAGCCTGTTGACGGTGGCCCCCGCACCCGCGCCTTAGCGCTCGAGGCCGCCGCGAGCTGCCCGGTGCGGGCCATCACCGTCTCCGACGACCCCCTGGTGGACGAACCATCGCTGCCGCGGCGCGGCCGGTGACCGACGGAGTTTCGCCGGACGCGGTGGCAACCGCGGTCGAGAACGAACTCCGTCGGGCGACGGTGGCCGGTACGCCCTGTGCCCCGGTTCGTGAACGTGCTACCACCGACGTTGGCGGCCGGCTGCGCCGTTCAGCAGGTTCTCTCCGCTCGCGCTCTCGGTTGGAGGGGTGGCAGCCGCAATGGCCGATCGCTGAGCGGGTCAACGACCACGTTGTCAGACCGGGCGACTCGCGATCCGGGGCTCGATGCCAGCATCCCGGGCTGCCACGCGTACAGCATTTGGTCGCCGCGGCGGGCATATCGTTGACGCCCAAGAGGATACCGGCCTGCCTTCCTGCCGCACCTCGGGCACTGGCCCAGTCGGCTAGAGCGGGCCAGTTCAGAGTTTCCATCCGAGCCCTCGGCGTCGGGGAATCACGACCTCAGCTCCGCTAAGGAGCCGGGATAGTGCGGACCACGACGACACATGCGACCCTACGCTCAGGTGGCAGTCAGAAAATCCCAACAGCTGGCTGGTGGAGGGAAGCGAGTGGGTGGAGCTGGATGAGCGACTGGGTCGTCGCGAGAACGAGATGCTGCTGGTCAAAAAGTATGCCTCCTGTTTCTTCGGTACCGATCTGGCAGCTCGTCTGATCTCCCGGGGCGTGGACACGGTGATCCTCCTCGGTTGCACGACCAGCGGATGCGTCCGCGCCACCGCTGTAGACGCGTGCTCTTACGGGTTCCACACAGTCGTTGTGGAGGAGGGCGTGGGAGACAGGGCAGAGCTGCCACACCTGGCAAGCCTCTTCGACATCGACAGCAAATACGGTGACGTCGTGAACCTGGAAGACGCCAGCGCCTACCTCCAGCACGTCCGCCAGTAGAGACGTCGTATACGGACACCGGTGACGAAAGCTCATCGGCCAGTGCATCGATCGGTGGATCGCTGAGAACGTCTATGCGAAAGAGTTACCACCTCGGGAAGGCACATGGACTCCGTCAACTGTGACAGGGCCTTGAGCGCGCTGGCCATCATCTTGTTCAGCTTCGCGCTGGGCACTTTGTCCGTTGTCGTCCCTCTTTTGGGTGTGCATGCGGGCTACACCCCCAGTGAGATCGGGCTGCTGGTCGCCGTGGCTGCCATCGCACAGCTGATCACCCGCCTGTACATGGGCGCGTTGATGCGCCGGATTCCGGACAGGTCCTTCCTCGTGGGATCCGGGCTGATGATCGCGATCTCGTGCGCACTGCTCGCGATTTCTACCGCGGTCGTGTTTTTTGTCGCGTCCCAGTTGGTCCAGGGAATAGCCCGGGCGTTCTTCTGGACCAGCAGCCAGACCCACGCCGTTCGCACATCCGCCGCACCGGTCAGTGGCCTCCGAGACGTCAATCTGGCGGCGGGGATCGGTGCGCTTCTCGGCCCCACGGTGGCCGGATATTTCTGGGAGGCCTCGGTGCAACTGCCACTCATAATGGGGATCGTCGCAGGTTCCGTCTCCGTCGTCCCCGCGGCCTTGTTGATCAGGTTTCCCCCGTTCGCGGCCAGGCCTTCTTCACCCACTGGCAGGGACGTCCGTCTGTGGCGACGACCCGGTGTCAACGCCGCCTGCTGGATGAACACGGGCGCAGGGGTTTGGAAAAGCATCCTGGACTCCTACGTCCCTCTGGCCCTATCCCTGGCAGGCCAAACGGCTGCAGTCATCGGCATCCTGCTCTCCATCGCCAACGCCGCCGTTCTCGTCGGTAGTACCGCCAGCGGGTGGGTCCGGCGCCGAGGCGTCAGGGCGTCTCTGGTCATCGGGATGATAGCTACAGGGCTGGGACTGGCCGCAGTGGGACCGTTCGCCGGTCTGACTGTCCCGGTGGCCGCTGCCCTGGTCATCTCCGGCATCGGTGCCGGGGTCCTGCAGACCGTCGGTCCGGCCATCGCAGCGGAGAAGGTGCACCCAGAAGAACGCGGAGACGCGCTAGCACTAACAGGAACATTCCGCGCCACGGCGCTCTTCCTCTCACCGCTGGCCATGGCCGGGCTGGTCACCCTCACACCGGTGACCGCGGCCCTGCTGGCCGCGGGCCTGCTCATCATCACCCCGGCCGCAACCCCCTGGAGGTCCAACAAAGATGGCGACTGACCGGCAAAGACCTGAAGCTCGCGCTGCTTGCCTCCGGCGAACAGGAAACGTTTTGACGAGAGGATATCCATGACGACGGAAACCCGTCCAAGCAATGACCCCGCAACGGTCCCGAGGCTCCACCTGAGGCACGGGCATAGCATTCCGCATCTAGGTCTGGGCACCTGGCCACTTGTGGGGGAAGAGTGCGAAACGGCCGTCCGCTACGCCATTCGAAGCGGCTACCGGCTCGTCGACACCGCGTTCCAGTACCGCAATGAAGACGCGGTGGGACGCGGTGTCCGCACGGCAGGCGTTGCGCGTGAAGAGCTGTTCGTCTCCAGCAAGTTCAACAAGGAGTCCCACAGCGTCGACGGTGTGCAGCGGGCCTACGACCGTAGTCTCCAAGCCTTGGGCCTGGAATACCTGGACATGTTCATGTGCCACTGGCCCGTGCCGGCCCTGGACCAGTACACCGAGGCATGGAGAGGCCTCGTCAAGCTCCTAGACGAAGGCCGTGTCAAAGCGATCGGTGTCTCCAATTTCAAGCCGGACCATCTGGAGAAGGTCATTGCCGCGACCGGCGTGGTTCCCGACGTGAACCAGATCCAGCTCAGCCCCGATCTCGCACGGCTACCCCCGCGGGCAATGCACCAGGACCTAGGCATCATCACCGAAGCCTGGAGCCCTATTGGTCGCGAATCGGGACTGCGTGACCACCCTATCGTGGTGCAGATCGCACGACGGACAGCAAAGACTCCGGCGCAGGTTCTGCTCCGCTGGCACGTCCAGCAAGGAATCATCCCGATCCCGCAGGCCGCCAAACCCGCATGGCTGGTCGAGAACATCTCGGTGTTCGATTTCTCCCTGACTGCCGAGGAAATGGCCGCCCTAGCGAGGCTGGACCGCGGAGAGAACGCCGCCCGCGACTCCGACTCCCCCGAAAACGGCCACTAACCCCTGCCGGACCCACCCGTACCTGGCACGAAGAGTGGGAGGGGTTGACGTAGATCACAAAATGCGGAATCCTCTCCACGACAGAGTGGTCCTCTGCTCTACAGACTGACTGATCGATGATCGAGAAGGAGCTCTCCCATGGCAGACCACCACGACGTCCTCGAGGACGTACGGCAGGGCATGATCCCTGCACATATCTACAACGATAAAGAGCTCTTCGAACTCGAGAAAGAGCGGCTCTTCAGCCGCAGCTGGCTATTCGTCGCCCACGAGTCGGAGGTCCCCGAGGCTGGCGACTACGTGGTCCGCAGAGTCCTCGAAGACTCGTTCATTATCTCTCGGGACGAAAAGGGCGAGGTCCGGGCCCTGTTCAACATGTGCCTCCACCGGGGCATGCAGGTCTGCCGGGCAGAGATGGGCAATGCCTCCCACTTCCGTTGCCCGTACCACGGCTGGTCTTACCGCAATGACGGGCGCCTCGTTGGCCTGCCGTTTCACAAGGAGGCATACGGCGGGGAGGAAGGCTTCAAGAAGAAGGGCCAGACCTTGTTGCCAGCTCCCTCGCTGGCCACGTACAACGGTCTGATTTTCATCAGCATGGACCCGGACGCCGAGCCCCTGGAGGAGTTCCTAGGGGACTTCAAATTCTACCTCGACTACTACACGAAGCAGAGCGCAGACGGCATCGAGCTGCGTGGCCCTCAGCGTTGGCGGGTCAAGGCGAACTGGAAGATCGGGGCCGAGAACTTCGCCGGGGACATGTACCACACGCCCCAGACCCACACCTCGGTGGTGGAGATTGGCCTCTTCCGCGAGCCCAAGGCGGAGAAACGCAAGGACGGCACCACGTACTGGGCTGGCAACGGCGGCGGCACCACTTACAAGCTGCCCGAAGGTAGCTTGGAGGAGCGCCTGCGCTACGTAGGCTACCCGGACGAGATGATCGCCCGGATGAAGGAGCAGTGGACCCAGGAGCAGCTCGACGTAGTCGGCAAGGACGGGTTCATGATCTCGGCGGCCTCACTGTTCCCGAACATGAGCTTCGTGCACAACTGGCCGCGGGTCGAAGAGGGCTCCGACGAGGTGCTCCCCTTCATCTCCATCCGCGTGTGGCAGCCAATCAGCGAGAACGAGACGGAAGTCCTCTCGTGGTTCGCCGTCGACAAAAACGCGCCGGAGGAGTACAAAGCGCTCTCCTACAAGGCATATCTCATGTGCTTCGGCAGTGGCGGCATGTTCGAACAGGACGACGTCGAGAACTGGGTGTCCCTCACCAATACTGCCGCCGGCTCCATGGCACGGCGTCTGCTGCTCAACAGCCGGATGGGCATGCTCGAGAACGGCGAGAACGTCGTCGAGGCCCTGTCCCCCGAGGAATACTCGGGACCCGGCTCCACCCGTATCGGATACAGCGAGTACAACCAGCGGGAGTTTTTGCGCCGATGGGCCGATCACCTCGAGCGTCCGGCAGTAGCCGCAGCGCAGGTGCACGTGGGCTCGGACCTGGTGAAGGCGCCACCGGCCGCCGGACCGGGGGCCCCCCGCCCGGCCAGCAGCAACGCAGAGACCGTGCCCGCAGCGACCCTGCACGAGGAGGTCTGATCATGAGTGTTGGAACGGCACACGAGAACGAGAATTCGACGCTGTCCGAGCAGTCGGCGCTGGGAGCCCACGCCCCGCGTACCCAGCGGACGGGGCAGACCCTGCCCTTCAACGATGAACTTCACCTGGAGGCGCATCGTTGGCTGATCGATGAGGCATACCTGTTGGACGCCCAAGACTACAGCGAATGGCTCTCCCGGATCGCCGATGACGTTCATTACATCATGCCCGTCCGCGTCACCACTGCCCTGGGCGCGGGATACACCACCTCGCCTGGAATGGCGCACTGGGACGAGAACAAGTACTCGCTCAGCCGCCGGGTGGCCCGCTTCGCCACCGACCACGCCTGGACTGAAGACCCCCCATCACGGCTACGCCACTACATCACTAACGTGCGCACCTTCCGCACCCCCAACCCCGACGAAATCATCGTGGACTCGGCGGTTCTTCTCTTCCGCAGCCGTGGTGACGTGGGCGAATCCTCCACTGTCTCCGCAGGACGCGAGGACCTCCTCCGCCGTACCTCATCAAGGTCCGGGTGGGAGCTCGCCCGGCGCACCATCATGGTCGACGAGTCGGTCATCCGCATGCAGAATCTGGCTATCTTCCTATGAAGCTGGAATGGGAAGGCGAGGAGGAAGACCGCCTCGCGGCGATTCGGGCCACCGAGGAACGACGTCGGCTCGAAGAGCACGTCACCGGAACGCCGATCGTGATCGCCAACGAGTTCTCGGAGGTCCAGGTCACCCGCATTGAGACCCGCAACGGTTCGCGGCTGATGATTCAATCTCCTCGTTCGGGCCAGTGGGTAACGCTCTGTCCGCTGGAACTGGAGTCCCTGACCTGGCAGGCCCCAGACACGTTCTCGGCCATGATCGGCCACCCTTTCGGGCCGCTAGTGACCGAAGAAGAATAGACACTCCTAACTGCCACAGCATCACCGCCTCACGAAAGTATGTGACCATGCCTGTAATCAAAGCTGACCTGGGCGCCTGTCAGGGGTATGCAAACTGCATTGTCGGAGCCTCTGACTACTTCGATCTGGACGACGACGGGATCGTCGTACTGCTCCAGACCGAGGTCCCCGAAGCCGACCGCGCCCGCGTCATCGAAGCTGCCCGCAGCTGCCCGGTCTCCGCGCTGGTGGTGGAGGACGAATGAGTCCGATCACCGTCATCGTCGGGTCCTCCATCGCCGGGGTGCGCACCGCGCAGTCCCTCCGCCGGGAAGGCTATAAGGGGGAGATCATCCTCGTGGGAGAAGAGACCGAACTCCCCTACGACAAACCGCCCCTGTCGAAATCCGTTCTTGCGGGATCCGCCGACGAGGACTCCATCCGGCTGCTGACCCAGGAGCAGGCCGATGCCGAGGACATCCAACTCCTGCTGGGACACCGCGCTGTCGATCTGGACGTCGCCGAGAACCTGCTGAAGCTCGAAGGGCACGACCCCCTTCGCTACGACAACCTCGTCATTGCCACCGGAGCATCACCCCGCCCCTCCCCCTGGGGCCAGTCTCCAGGGATCCACGTGCTGCGCACCCTTGAGGACGCCCGCGAACTACGTGGGGACCTTCTCCGGGGTGGGGCGCTGGCCGTTATCGGGGCAGGGTTCATCGGCGCCGAAGCGGCAGCCACCGCCCGCGGCCTGGGATTGGAGGTCACCGTCATCGACCCGGTGCCGGTGCCCATGAGCCGCCTCTTTAACCCTGAGATCGGCCAGTGGTTCGCAGACCTTCACCAGGACAACGGGGTCAACACCTTGTTCGGCACCGGAGTGGAAGCTATCGAAGGCGAGGAGGGCAACTTCTTCCTCCACCTGACCAACGGTGAGAGCGTTCAGGCGGCCACCGTGCTGATCGGTATCGGCGTCATCCCCAACGACTCCTGGCTCAGCGCATCCGGCCTGCTCGTGGACAACGGGGTCGTGCTCAACGAGTACTGCCAAGCCCTCGACGCCGCGAACGTGTACGCCGTCGGCGACGTAGCCCGCTGGCGCCACCAGAAGCACGGCGAGGACGTCAGGACTGAACATTGGACTAACGCGGTGGAACAAGCCACATGCGTGGCCTACAACATCATCCATCCGGAACAGCCGCGCGCCTACACGCCCATTGAATACGTGTGGAGCGACCAGCACGACTGGAAAATCCAGGTCGTGGGACGCGTCGGAGGCAATGTCGACCACGTCCTCATCGGACACCCGCAGGTCCACGGCAAGTTCGCCGCCCTCTACACCACCGACGGCACCACCGTCCGGGGCGCAGCCATCGTGAACTGGCCCAAAGCCCTCATTGCCTGCCGACTGGGCATGGCCAGGGGCATCACGGTGCAGGATCTGCGCGCCAAGCTCGAACCCCAGTTGGAGCCACCGCCGAGGAGGGCGTCATGACACCCGGAAACTTGCTGCCCCAGACCGAGAGCGTCACCCGGGAACATATCGCCCTCGCCTGCCGGGTCTTGGCCCATCGGGGCCTTGCAGATGGAATCTTGGGTCACATCAGCCTGAAAATTACCGACAGCACATTGCTGGTGCGCTGTCGCGGCCCGTACGAACGCGGACTGGCGTATACGCAAGCCGAAGACATCCGCATGGTGGACCTCGACGGCAATCCCGCCGCCGACGGCGAGCTCGGGGGCGGATACACGGTCCCCAACGAACTGCCGCTGCACACCGAGCTTTACCGGCGCCGCCCAGACGTCCGAGCTGTCGTACACGCTCATCCCCCGCGAGTGGTTGCCGCCGACCTGGCAGGGCTTGCAGTACGCCCCATCGTAGGGGCGTACGACATTCCCGGAGCCCGCCTCGCCGCCAACGGGGTGCCCGTCTATCCCCGCGGAGTACTCATCCGCGACCGTCGGCTCGCCACCGAAATGGCCGATGCCATGGGAACAAGGCCCGTTGTTGTGCTGCGGGGCCACGGCCTCACCAGCGCGGCCGAAACCGTCGAGCAAGCAGTTCTCCAGGCCATCAGCGTGGACGGCCTGTCCGGGTTGGCACTGCAAGTGGCTTCGGCTGGTGGGCACCTCGTCGACCTGCCCGACGCCGATATGGCCGAACTGCCCGACCTCGGAGGAGCATTCAACACAGAGACTGCCTGGAGACATGAACTCGCACGACTTGGTGAGCCTCGTTGACGGCCTGCGCCCTAGCCGGACAGAGACTGAACCCCCGGTCAGTAACATGAAGCTCATGTCCGCCTCACGGGCGGAGGACGACTCCAGATACGGCCCTCCTCCGCAATACCCCATCGAATCCGTCGACAACGCACTCCGATTGTTGCTGCTCTTCGAGACTCGGCCGAGTATCCGGCTCACCGATGCCAGCAAGTACCTCGGAGTGGCGTCATCTACGGCCCATCGCCTCATGGGGATGCTCCTCTACCGAGGTTTCGTACGGCAGAACCCTCAGACCAAAGCGTACGAACCCGGACAAGCACTCAGCTCCATCGCCTTCGCCATACGGCGCCACGTCGACATCGGAACGCTAATTCGTCCAGCAATGGAAAGGTTATTCGAGGCAACCGGAGAGACGGTGCACTTTGCCGAGCTCAAAGGCTCGAACACACACTTTCTGGAGGCCATCGAAAGCCAACGTGCCGTCCGCGTTGCCTCACGTCAAGGTGCGATGCTTCCTGCCAACTGCACTGCAACGGGCAAAGCAATGCTGAGCTTACTCACCACGGAACAACTGCATGCCCTGTACCCGTATGAGGAGCTTCCGGGTCTCACCAAGGGATCTATCATTTCCCGTTCCGATCTGGAGCGTGCCCTCGAAACGATTCGGCAAACCGGGTACTCAACGAGCCAGGAAGAAAGCGAAGACGGCGTCATGTCAGTCGCTGTTCCCATCACCAGCCCGAGCGGAGGATACTACGGGATCAATGTATCCGTGCCCGCTCACCGCATGACTGAACAACTCCGCACAGAACTCGGAGCTATGCTCCAGACAGCCGCCAAAGAAATCCAGAACTTGCTCGTTTAAGGATCTCGACGGCCGGTGACGGTGGGGCTGTGGACAGGACCACCTCAGCTCAGCGGCGATTCTAGAGAGTCGATTCTCCGCAGTCGGAGCCCGAAGAAGAAGGAAATGACCACGGCGACGGTTGCCATAGTGACGAGCATCGCCCAGGTCAGTGTCGAGTTACCGAGGCTAAGGGCCACCCCGGTGAGCATGGGGCCGATGGTATTGCCGATGTACGTGCCGGTCTGGACAATGCCTGTGGCCGCTGCGGTGGCCCCAGGCGCCATGTGCGAGATGAGGAAGTGCACCAGACCTGGCCACCCCCACCCCAGGCCCACCGCTAGCAGGACACCTACCACGTAGCTCCAGGTGGTGGGGATCGCCATGAGTGAAAGCCCGACGGCGCAGACGATGAGTGCTGTCTGGATCAGAGAAAGTGCTGACACGCCGCCTCGATCGACGACTCCGCCAATGACGATACGGGTCGCGGCTCCTAAGGCGCTGCCGACGGCCAGAATCACACCAGCCGGGCCGACTGCAATCCCCCGCTCCAGCGCGCCGATCACGGCAAAGGCCACGGCGGACGTAACGGCACCGCCCGCGAACATCGTCATCGCGGCCATCAGCACCAACGCCGAACGCATCTGGGTATCCCATTGCCCCGCCGGCCGGGTCGTACCCATAACGACCGGCATGGTCCGGGTCCGGGCCACGGGGACCAGTACGAGCATGTCCAGTACAGCCATCAGCAGGAAGGCCCTGGACCATCCCAGAGTCAACGCAACCAACGGGATCGAAACGCCGGCGACCAACCCCGTCACAGGGACCGCGGCCTGTTTCACCCCGAAGGCCAGCCCGCGCGAGGCGGCTGGGATGTGCGTGACGAGCAAGTGGTTGGAGGAAGGGTGCCCGAGACCGTTCCCGAGTCCCCCCAGGGATGCCCATACAATTAGCCACGGCCACGCAGAGATCCAGGACGCGCTGCCGGTCAGGCTAACGACCGCCAGCAGCAAGGCAGCGATGCCCATGCCTTTCTCGCTGAGCACACGACCAATCACACCGGTGCACGCGGAGGTGAGGGCGGCCGCGGCCCAGTAGACCCCTACCGCCAGGCCGATCCCGTAGGCCGGGACGCGGATTGTTGCGGTGATCTCCGTGGCCAGCGCCCCAAGGAGAAACACCGGCATGTTTGTTAAGACAGTCACCAGTACGGCCACAGCCAAAGCGGCGAATCCACGGCCCGGATGTCTCACGCGCTGTGACCTGCCACCGGGGCACTGTCACGTTAACGAGGATGCATTCGCTGGCAGAATCTGTGGGATGACCAGCGCAATGCCGTCGTTCAAGCGACACCGCTATCCGGTGGAGATCATCGACAAGTGTGTGTGGTTGTACTTCCGGTTCCGATTGAGCTTCCGGGAGGTCGAGGAGCTGATGCTCCAACGCGGTGTCGTGGTGTCCTACGAGACGATCCGTCGCTGGTGTCACAAATTCGGGCAGGCCTACGCGAACGAGTTACTGCGCCGCCGGCCTCGGCCCGGCGACAAATGGTATCTCGATGAAGTGTTCATCCGCATCAACGGCACGCAGCACTATCTGTGGCGGGCGGTCGATCAAGACGGCAACGTCCTCGACATACTGGTCCAGTCCCGCCGGAACGCGAAGGCGGCCACACGGTTCTTCCGCAAGCTACTCAAGGGCCTGCGGTACGTACCGCGGGTGATCGTGACCGACAAGCTGACCAGCTACCAGGTGGCGCACCGCGAGACGATGCCGTCGGTCGAGCACCGTCGATCGAAATACCTGAACAACCGCGCCGAGAACTCGCATCAACCGACCCGGCAACGCGAGCGTGCGATGAAACGCTTCACATCGGTCCGGCACGCGCAGCGATTCCTGGCTGCGTTCAGCGGAATCTCACCGCATTTCCGGCCTCGCCGACACCTGTTATCGGCGACCCAATGGCGCGAAGAGATGGCCGACCGATTCCGGGTTTGGAGCGAGGTGACCGCAATAATGACCGTCTGAACAACGAAGCAGACCAGCACATTACACTAACTTGAGCCTCAAGCCGACTGAACCGTACACGATTTCAGTTAACGTGACAGTGCCCTCCGGACATTCGGCTGGTGGCCAACAACTCGTCGATGTCGGGTGCGTGGACGAAACGACGCACGGTCCTGCGATTGAGATTCAGCTTCCTAGCAATGCCCGAAATCGACATTCCCTGGGTGTGCAGCTCATGTACGGCCGCGTGGCGTTCGCAGGTCCGGACCACCAATCTGCCGTCGGGCGCCTCGGCGATGACCGCGTCGTCGCCGAGGTGGTCGGTCGGCGCAGAAAGTTCTTTCCTGTGCCGGATCACGGTCTTCTCCACGGCGCCGATCAGGTTGCGCCACAGGTGCCATCGGTCGGCGACCTGCACCGCATCGGGTGCCCCGTTGCGGACGGCGTCGGCGTAGGCACCGGCCCTGTCCCGGCACACGATCTCGGCCCCGGGATGAGCCTGCAGCCAGGTCGAGACGGTGTCGCTGGTTCGATCGGGCAGCAGATCAATCGGTCGGCCCGAGGTCAGATCCACGACGACGGTTCCGTAGACGTGGCCACGGCGCAGCGCGAAGTCGTCGATCCCCAGGATCGGTGTGGTCTCGATCGGCCCATCTGGGATCGCCCGCACGACACGTAACAGCGTGTCCCTGCTGACGTGTATCCCGAGTCGGGCGGCGAGGCGGGCACCGGCGCGGCCGGCCACAGCTAGTCCGATCGCCTCGATCATCGTGTCGAGCACTGTCGTCCGTCGAGCCCAGCGCTGTGTCAGTCCCGGTACCTGCTCGGCGAATGTCGTTGCATTACAGCTGTCGTCGTCGCAGAAGAATCTGCGGACGACAAGATCGAGGATGACCGATGTGCGCCTATCGCCGTGTCTGCGGGGCGGCGCCGATAGCGTGAGTGCACCCGGCGCGACGCAGTGCCGCACTTCGGGCACCACCCCTCGTTGCCTCGTGGATGCGCCGTGATCCGGATCGTGGACCCGGTCCGGCGAACGGCGTCGATGACGACGCCGTTCAGGTGAGGAAGGAGAGCGGTTAGGGGCGCGAAGTCACACCGGGATGATCTTGGTCTATCGCATATTTCCGCTGATCAGCGGCATACTTTCGTCTTCACGGAAAGTGCGCCAGATCCAGATCTGGTGACCGTCACCGGGCAGGCCTTATGAGCCTCCCCAGTTTCAGTGGACACCCCGAGATAGCGGGACGCAGGGTCCTGCTGGAAGGATGTCGACATGTCCAGGACGCGCCGGTCGTTTACACCCGAGTTCAAGGTGGAGGCTGCCCGTCGGGTGATCGATGGTGGCCGACCGGTCACCGAGGTCGCGCGTGAGTTGAACGTGCACGAGAACGTGTTGGGCAAATGGGTGCGTGCCGAACGGCTTCGCGACGGTGTCGCTGCCGATATGCGCAACGCACCACCGGATTCCGGGCTGTCACCCAGTGAACGCGCGGAGTTGACGCGGCTACGCGCGGAGGTCGCCGAAAAGGACCGAGACATCGCGTTCCTGAAAAAAGTATCGGCGTACTTTGCGGCACAGCAACATAGGTGAGCAAGTTTGAGCTCATCGCCGCAGATTGCGCCGACCATGACGTCACACGACTCGCTGAACTGATCGGGGTGTCGCGGTCGGGCTTCTATGCCTGGGCTGCGCGGCAACATCGCACCGAGTTGACGCCACGTCAGCAACGGCGTCGTGATCTCGAGGTCAAGATCGTCGCCCATTGGAAGGCCTCGCAGCGGGTGGATTCGATCGGTCGTCGCAACGCCTCGATGACGGAGGTGTGCGATGGGACGCAGCAACAAGCAGACACGCCAGGCGCCGGTGGGTGCCCGACGGCAGTGGGTGGCGGATCGGGCGTTGCGCCCGTCGATGCGGTCACCGGGGAGACCGGAACCCTTGCGTGCGGTGCAGCGCGATTTCTGGCGGCGGATCGCCTCAGGAGCGACGACTGCCGACGCCGCGGAGGCCGTCGGCGTGTCGTGGGGGCACTGTCACGTTAACGAGGATGCATTCGCTGGCAGAATCTGTGGGATGACCAGCGCAATGCCGTCGTTCAAGCGACACCGCTATCCGGTGGAGATCATCGACGAGTGTGTGTGGTTGTACTTCCGGTTCCGATTGAGCTTCCGGGAGGTCGAGGAGCTGATGCTCCAACGCGGTGTCGTGGTGTCCTACGAGACGATCCGTCGCTGGTGTCACAAATTCGGGCAGGCCTACGCGAACGAGTTACTGCGCCGCCGGCCTCGGCCCGGCGACAAATGGTATCTCGATGAAGTGTTCATCCGCATCAACGGCACGCAGCACTATCTGTGGCGGGCGGTCGATCAAGACGGCAACGTCCTCGACATACTGGTCCAGTCCCGCCGGAACGCGAAGGCGGCCACACGGTTCTTCCGCAAGCTACTCAAGGGCCTGCGGTACGTACCGCGGGTGATCGTGACCGACAAGCTGACCAGCTACCAGGTGGCGCACCGCGAGACGATGCCGTCGGTCGAGCACCGTCGATCGAAATACCTGAACAACCGCGCCGAGAACTCGCATCAACCGACCCGGCAACGCGAGCGTGCGATGAAACGCTTCACATCGGTCCGGCACGCGCAGCGATTCCTGGCTGCGTTCAGCGGAATCTCACCGCATTTCCGGCCTCGCCGACACCTGTTATCGGCGACCCAATGGCGCGAAGAGATGGCCGACCGATTCCGGGTTTGGAGCGAGGTGACCGCAATAATGACCGTCTGAACAACGAAGCAGACCAGCACATTACACTAACTTGAGCCTCAAGCCGACTGAACCGTACACGATTTCAGTTAACGTGACAGTGCCTCGACGAGAACGGTATCGAGACCGGATACCGGATCGAGTTCGAGAAGTCGATGAACACCGGCTCACCCGGTTTCCAGATGAAAGTCGAGGAAGCCCTCGCCTCGCTCGCCGGTGAGCACGAATCCGGCCGCAACTGGACCAGCGACTGGTACCCCGACAAGGGCTACCTCGTGATGCGTCTGGTCACCGCCATGCCCACCCGGGTGGACCACCCGCTCGACCTGGTCGACGAGAACCTGCGCCACCTTCCCTACGCGACCGGCAGCGCCGACCGGATCATGTTCTGGGATGTATCCACCAGCTCGAACAAGCCGCACTGCCTGATCGTCGGCCCCACCGGTGGCGGTAAGACCTCGGTGATCCGCACGCTGCTCACCGAAGCCGCACGCCGCGGTATCCCGTTCGTGGGGGTCGATCCGAAGATGATCGAACTCGACGGCCTCGAGGGCTACCCGGGGTGCGGGGCGATCATCTACGACGCGCTGCGCGCAGCGATGTTCGTGCGCGCCCTGCACACCGAGATGATGGCCCGCAACGCCTACATCCATCAGATGAAGATCGAAGGCTCGCAGCTGCCGCTGATGATCGCGGTGCTCGACGAATTCTTCATCCTGTCGGGCAAGTGGCAGCGCCTGGCCAAGACCGGCGACGACGAAACGAAAGCGTTGCTCAAAGAACTCGATCCGCTCGGGGCATGGGCGGATCTCGCGGTGCTCGCCCGTTCGGCCGGTATCCGCCTGTTGCTCGGTGTGCAGCGTCCGGATGCGTCCCTGTTCGGCGGCGCCTCCGGTAACGCGCGTGACAACTTCGGCACCCGTATTTCGCTCGGCAACCTCTCGCAGGACGGCGCGCTGATGATGTGGGGCGATTCCACCGTCGGGCGTGAGGTCGACACCTCGGTCAAAGGCCGCGGGATCGCGCTCGGTGACGACGGCTCCCCGGTTGATGCGCAGATGTGGTGGACCCCGAACGTCGATAAGCATCCGAACAAGTGGAATCAGCTGTCGGGTGGTGAGAAAGCGATCATCGACGGCTTGATGCCGACCGAGGCGCCGCAGTTCACCTGCTACTCGCCGGAACTGGCCGAGTTCATCGAATCCGAACGCGCGCTGGCGAAGCGGGCTCGCAGCCACGGCAGCGTGCCGGAACCGATCGTCATCGGGGCGGGCCGCGGCGACGAGGCCGCGGTGTCGATGGCCAAGCGCGTCCCCGAACCCGAGCCGGAACCGGAGCTCGACGACGACGTCGCCGATGCCATTCCGGCGTCGAGTGTGACCGCGGGACAGACCGTGCTGATCGACGACGAGGACGGCGAGCTGGTGCCGGTCACCGTCGACGAGGTCGATGTCCGCCGCAGCCCCAAGGGAGAGGTGACCTCGACCGTCCTGACCGTCGGCACCGGACGGGTCAAGACCCGCATCACCTTCGACGCCACCGGCGTCGTTGTCCTACCCGAACCCGACCTCGTGGGAGCGCCCGCATGAGCACCTCGAAGAACGACATGTACCGCCCGGCGTCGGCCGCCACCGCTGCCATCGACGCGATGCTGTTCCACCCCTGACCCATCCAAGTAATCACCACCGAAAGGACGCTCCATGACCCGCCGCATCTCCCAGTCGATCACCCCCACCACCGAGGACGTCGCCGCGCTACGCGGACCGTTCGTCGCCAAGGGCGCCAACGACCCCGTCATCAAGGCCCTGCGCGACTACTTCAAAGAGACCTCACCGGTGTGGCTGGCCAAGCTCGACGAGAAGCAGGAACTGACCCGCGACCGACTCGCCGAGATCCGCGACGCCTCGGCCAAACGCCGCGCGGTCATCGAAGCACTGCCGGAAGGCAAGGCCCGCGAGAAGGCCCTGGCCGAGCTGGAAGCGACCGAGGCCGTCGTCGAGGACATGGACACCGCACTGGCCGGCGCCGGCGCCTTCGGCGGGATCAACTAACGATGGCGCCGACCGTGGAAATCGAGGCGACCTCCGCGACGACCGCGCGCGCGAAGCTCGCCGGCGCCGACGTGCCACCGATGGAACTTCTCGCCACCGAGGACAAGGCCCTGGCTGCTGTCGTGCACGAATTCGTGCGCACCATCGCAGTCGAGCAGCAGTCCGCCGTCGACGTCGTCTACCGGACGGGCAAAGACACTCGGTTCCTCACGGTCGGCACCGACGGCAAGCTCACCGAAAGCGCTCCGAGCGTGCCCATCCCGATCGTGGCGACCGAGCCGCAGCCGGCGGCCGCAGAGCCTGTCTCCGCGCCGCCGGCCGGGCCGGTGACAGTGGCTGCCGAGCCGATCACCTACGAGGCGCCCGCACAGCCTGTGCAGGCAGCCGCGCAGCCGGTGTCGGAGCCCACGCCCACCGCGGCGTGGGCTCGGCCCACAGACGCGGCCACAAGCCCGATCAACAGCCCGCAGCCGGCGCTGCCAGCGCTGTCCGCGCTGTCCGCACCGGGCATGAACCCCGCGGCGAGTACACCTGCCCGGACCGGGATGCGGGGCCGGCTCAACGCGATGCTCGGCCTCACCCTCGCCCCGAAAGCGGATTCCCTCGAGATGCGTCTGCGCGACGCGCAGGCCACGATCGCCGGCCCGCTGCCCGACGGTGCGGTGGTCACCTTCGTCAACCTCAAAGGCGGCGTCGGCAAAACCCCGATGTCGATCGCCCTGGCCGAGACGATCGCCGAGCACCGCGGGCCCGCCACGACCGCATGCCTGGACCTCGGGGAGATCGGCGGCAGCTTCGCCGACCGCGTCGCGGTGCCCCCGGCCGCG
Organism: Rhodococcus sp. JCM 9793; assembly: GCF_055380405.1. Taxonomy (NCBI): domain Bacteria; kingdom Bacillati; phylum Actinomycetota; class Actinomycetes; order Mycobacteriales; family Nocardiaceae; genus Rhodococcus; species Rhodococcus sp. JCM 9793. The sequence continues at coordinate 97,243 of NZ_AP043718.1, read as the reverse complement.
CGGCAGGACGCGGCGGCGCTGCTCGCCGATCTCGGCCAGGCGCCCCATCAGGTGCGTCCGTCCGCCCTCAGCCGCTACCTGACCCGCCAGCCCAGTGGTTCGTACGTCGTGGCCGGAAAGGCCGATGCCGCGGCGCCGCTGAGCTTTCAGGACGCTGCCATACTGGGCGCGATCCTCGAACGCCACTACGATCTGCTGCTCGCCGACACCGGCAATGCCAGCCACTCCGGCAGCTGGCAGTGGGCGATCACCGCCGCGCACACGGTCGTTGTTCCGGTGCCGCTGCGCCGCGACGCCGCGGTGGCCGCGCAGCGCACCCTCACTGCGATCTCCGCGGTCCGGCCGGATGTGCTCGCGCGCACCGTTGTGGTCGTCACCGACGGCCCTGGGGATGCGCCGATGGTCGAGACCGAGGCCGTCGAGGCGTTCACCGCGCTCGGGGTGTCGGTGTGCCGGATGCCGTTCGAGCCGGTCTTCGCCTCGGGGGAGCGGATCGTGCTCTCCCAGCTGCGCCGCGAGACCCGCGACGCGTTGACCGTGCTCGCGGCGACCGTCACCCGGATCGGCAGTGGTGCTGCTGGCTGAGTCGTTGCCCCCGCTGCGCGGTGGGCCCGTCTTCATTTCTTCACTGACTTTCACCGAGGGGTACAGATGAGCATCGAAACCTATTCCGGAAACCGCGCCGCGCGCCGTGCACAGGGTCGGCACCGCCGCCGGTCGGCGAAGACCACCGCGACGGCGCTGGCGGTGGCCACCGCCGCGTTCGGGATGTCCACGCTGGTGGCAGGCCCGGCGGCGGCCGAGCCGATCCAGGGCGGAGTGACCGGAGGTACCACCCAGGAGGGTGTGACCAGCGAAGCGCAGACCGGCGGCACCACCACCGAGACCCCGGCGCTGAGCGCCGCGGAGCCGAAGGCCGACAGCAGCTTCTGGGTGGCGCCGCCTGCGCAGTACAACCAGGGCACGCGTGAGTACGACCCGCAGACCGGGGGCGGTGTCACCGTCGTGGACTACTCCACCGATTACTCGACCGACTACTCCGGAGGCGGCGGATACAGCGGCTACGACGACTCGGGTGAGGCGACACCGGCTGTGGACTGGAGCCGGCTGCACGCCCCGGCACCGGTGCTCGACCCGACCGTGCCGATCCAGGCGCCCAAGGACAAGATGCGCATGGGCCGTGTCGTATTCGAGCAGCCGAACTGGGTGTCCGACATCGACGCCGAACGCACCAACAACTCCACCGCGGTGGTCGAGGCCCAGGTCACCGACGCGTGGCGGTCGGTCGGCCTCGAGACCACCGAAGCCGAGCGCATCGCCTCGGCGCAGGTCGCCGGCACCGCCCTCGGCGCCGGTGCAGGTGCGGCCGCAGGGTGTGCCGCTGTGGGCGTCCCGACCAGTCTCGCGGTCGGCACGGTCGCCGGGATCGGTGGTGCGATGGCCGGGACGATGGTGCCGCTGCCGATCCCCGGTGCGGCTCCGGTCACCAGCGGCGTCGCGGCGACCGCCGCCGGTGCGGCAGGCGGGCTGGCTGCCGGGTGCGCGGTCGGAGCCGTCGTCGGTGGCGGTCTCGGTGGTGCCGCCGGTCTTGCTGCCGGTACGGCCTACGGTGCCGGAGAAGACGCCACGCCGATCGAGGCGGAGGTGCCCGACGTCGAGGCCGACGCGCTCGGGGAGCAGGTCGATTCCACGTTCGAGCAGTGGTCGCAGGACCCGGTCGGGGAGGTCGTCGTCGACTCTGTGCAGACGTTCACCACCGACACGGCCCCGGCGATCGACACGCAGGTTCGCGATTTCGTGGCGGTCCAGCCGGGCGGTGAGCAGATCATCGAGCAGGTCGACCAGGGGCTCGAGTCGTTCTTCAACGACGCCACCCCGGGATTGGCCGGAAACCTCATCACCAACGCCATCGGCGACGGAATCGCCCAGTTCGGTATCTGAGTCACAAGAAAGTGGGCAGCGTCATGAGGAAGCCGAACATCAAGCGGCGGACCCCTCGCCATCCCGCGGTGGTCGACCTTCTCGGTGGCGCACCCACCGCACCTGCGGCACGCGGCGGTGGTGGGGGCCGGCGGCGAGCCGGTCGCACCGCCGCCGTCGCCGCGGCGGCCGTGGCCGTCGTGGTGGCCGGGGTCGTCGCCGTCGGCCAGATCACCGCAGATCACAGCAGCGCCGCCGAGCCGGCCGCACCCGCGGACACCACAGACACGACATCCGGCCTGACCGGCGACAATGGGCTGCCGGTGCTCACTCTGCCGGCCGAGACCGCGCCCGCGGCCGCCGCAGATCCGGAGACAGCCGATGAATGCCGCGCCGATCGCGGCGATCAGCGCAGCGGTGCAGGCGTGATCGCCGCATTCAACTACGCGTACTACAACCGCCGCGACGCGGCCGCCGCACGGGCGTTGGCCACGCCGACCTCGACGGTCAAGCCGGCGCCGGAGTTGCAGCCGTTCATCGACAAACTCCCGCAGGGCACGAACTACTGCCTGCGCACCGTCGAGCTGTCCGACGGGGTGTTTCTCGTCGACCTGTCGGTCATGCGCCCCGACGTCCCGGTCGAGCGCGGCACCCAGACCGTGACCACCGCGAAGATCGACGGCCGCTGGTACGTCGACGTATTCAAGTAACCGCACCTCCCCGCGCCTCCGAACACTCCGCGCTCCACCGAAAGGACCACCGGGACATGTCTGCCACCTCACCGCTGCGCCGCGCGGCGCTCGCCGTACCGGCTCTCGCGTGCGGGCTCGCCGTGTTGACCGCATGTGGCGACCAGCCGCGTGATGCTGCGGCAGTGTCCACCTCGTTCAGCGGTCAGGTCGTCACCGGTACCAGCACCGATCTGGGCAGCATCGTCATCGGTTGGGGAGATGCGCACTCCGACAGCGAGATCACCACCCCGCAGCCCGAGGCTGTTGCCGCGCGGTGCACCGGCCGGGGTGACGACCTGGCCGTCGAGATCACCGCTCCGCACGGCTGGATGATCCACGCCACGTACGGCTCCCCGGTGCTGACGGTCGGCAACACCGACCAGCAGCTCGAGGCCGCCGAGATCGACACCACCAACGCGGTGATCGCTGCGCCCGAACCGGTGGACTGGTCCGAGCCTGATCAGCTCGACATCGCCGTGGCCGTCGAAGGCCCGGACGGGTGGCACGCCGAACACAGCGGCCGGGTGCAGGTCTCGGTACACGTCGACTGCCGCTGACCTGCGCAAAAGACGCACGTACTTCTGATTGATTCTTTGCTGCACTCCACGATCAGTGGACGTCGACCCATTCATTCTTGCCCGGGATCCAGATCATCCCCGGACAAGTCGAGGCTGACCCAATGGATCCGAGGACTTGGTCGTAGCACTGCCCTGCGGCGAGCAATGCACCATCGAGTTCGTGAAGTTCACGTGGGAGGCGGGCGGTTGCTTGTTCTCTCGTCCACAGATCGCGCCAGGTCTCGGCGGGTGCTGCCATTTTCGGTGGAAGGGTCATATCGCGTCGTCCGGTTTCGGAAATCGCCGCTTGAACCACGTCAACGAGTTGTAGTTCCAGGTGGCCAGAGATGAGCAGGAGATCTACGAGATCTCGCGTGCGGCTGGAAGGGATCTGGCTCGTGCCGTACTGCTCGTACATGGCACAGAGTTTGTCGGCGACCTGGTCGGCAAGTGGGTAGAGCCGGATCGAAGAGACGTTGCTGGGAAAATCGCCGTTCTTATCCTCGACAATGACGCGCAGCGGATGATCCTCCACCCTTCCGACCAGGGAATGCTCGTTCACGAGATCGATGGTGAACTTGGTGAATTCACTCGTCCCGAGACGTGCGGTCACGGTGAGTGTGGTGCCCTCGATGCCAGCGATCTCGCGTTTCGGGTTGATGTCGTAGCGGAACGGGTCGCTGCGGTTGTTGGTGACAATAGTGATGAGGGTCTGCACGGCATCGCTGTCGTGTCGTGCAACCAGGTCGATGTCTTTGCTGTGACGAGCGTTCGGGAGGCGGACCATCATGCCGGTGCCGCCTTTGAGTATCCAACCTTCTCTGTCGGCAGAGAACAGTCTGTCGAGGAAGCGCATCAGTACGAATCGACGGCGTACAGCATCGAGGGGCTCGCCCGTTTGCTCCGCCACATTCTTGAGTCGTTGCTCTAGGCTCACTCTGACCTGTACGGGGTTGCGCGGTGTGGCCACTGACTGTCCTTCGGATCGCGGAACACTCAGGCTTGCACGGGTCTCTGTCATGCAGGGATGAGCGGTATCGAGCGGAGGTTACAGGTCCTCCTGGGCGCCCCGAGTCAGGTGGGTGGCTTCTTGACGCATGCGCTGAATATCGAATTCTTCAAGTCGTTTCACAAGCTCTTGAAGATGCTGGGTGGTCGCAGGATCGAGTTGCGGCGTGCTGTGTACTAGAACGTTGCGGAGACGGCGGATGTTCTTCCCGATGTCGTTCAGGATCTCCGGATCGATCGTGCGGCTCGTTCGCTGGAATCCTGATGTGTGCTCCAGTGGTTCCATCGCAAGGGTGGACAGCTTGGACACGTTCTTGTTCAGCTTCTCCAGCTCTACGGAAATGTCCTTACGTTGAGCATTGGCTGCGATTTGCGTTAGTTCTGTAGAACTGCGGGGCACCCCTGCAATCTCAATCAGGTTGGTGGCGAAACCGAGGCCGTCACCCGGCTGGTGGCCGTATGACGCTGCAAAGGGGCCCAGCGACTCCTCTGCCTCGGCGAGGGTGACTTTCTCGCCCACGACAGCATCGCGCAGCACGCCTGCGAGATGCCCTGAGTCGGTTCCCTCCGAAGCAAGATCTGCGACAGTGCGGAGCGGGGTAGTGACGGGAAGATCATTTACTACTGTCCAGTCTTCCCGCGTGAGAGGTGCGGTTCTCAGTCGAACGTTGGGGAAGCGAAGTCGAACCCGTCGGACTGTGGTCAGTTCGGATACATCGGCATCAAGGTCCCCCAGGTTATGAAGGTGCGCGGCGCTTCGATGCGAGACGACACCCGTGGGAACTTCGTCATCGAGACGGTCCCACGCGAACCGAGCGGGATCGAGCAGGAGCCAGACACTTCGAAGTTCACGATGAAGGTCAGAAGATGCCTGATCAACGAGATACAGACCCTGTCGCAGCCTCTCGATGATTCGGGCGGTTGCCATGCGGGTCATTTGTTGGCGACTTACGCCTACCGATTCAGCCTGTGCGGTCGTGATCAGGCCACCTTGACCGGCTGAAGCCTCCAGCAGTTTCAGAACCCAAGTATCGGTCCTCATGGCACAAAAGTATCACTCTTGGGCAAATTTGTAACCCATAGCAGGTACTTTTGTGCCATGAATGGAGGGTAGGGGCTGCTCGTTGGCAGGAGGATGCGCGAAAGTGGCCAGTGACCTTCCTTCCTGGATCCGGAGCTGCCGCTGCTGTCGTCGTCGTCGCCGCCGTCGCCGGCAGCGACCGACGCGGCGTGAACTACAGTCGCGTCCTCGTCTCGTGCCTGCGACTGTGGTCTTTCGGGTTCCGAATTGGGGATGGTCCCGTCTCGTCGTAACGCTGCGAGTGTTGGTGATGGGCCGTAGCTACGTGCCCATCAATCACGCTCGGTATCGGTGGGCTTGGTGCGCCGGCGTGGCTTACGTAGGTCGGTGCGTGCGCCGCGTCCTGGCCGGTTGTGGGCCCATTCGACGATCTCGCTGCGCTTCCACAGGGGGGTGCTGCCGATCTTCTCGACCGGTTTGGGGGCGTGGCCGCGGTTGACGTACGCGTGGAAGGTCACCGGCTTGATTTCGTCGCCGGTTTCTTCTTTGAGCAGGTCGACGCACTGCTGGGCAGTGAGGCGGTTCGGGTTCGCCATCGCTTCTGGCCTTTCGTGTCTTGGGGCACGGCCGTGGTGGTGTGCCTGGGTTCCGGTCCCCTCAACTTTACATATCAGTATTGCTTTGTGGAAACGTGCGTGTGCATCTCGAGCAACATCCGGGGTTGCAACAATACAATTATGTATTGTAAAGTAAGAGTCGGAAGAACAGCCACGGGAAGGGAAACCGAATGTCGATCATCATCGTTATCGCGACACTCGCACTGGCAGCTCTGCTCATCTGGACGGTCGGTGCCCCCATCGCCCGCATCGGTGGCGCCCTGCTGGCGATCGCCTCGTTGCTCTGCATCGTCTTCGGTGACTCGATCGCCACCCGCGCCCCGCTGCTCATCGCCGGTGTGGCGCTGTGGCTGGCAGGACACTTCCTGACCGCCTACAAGACCCGGGTCTGGTCCTCCCGCCTGGCCGAGAACATCGTCACTCGCACGCCGCTGCGCTACCTCGACCCGGTCAGCGGCCACGAGCACCGTCAGACGCGCCGCGCTGCCACGGGCGACACGCCGAAGCCGAGCACAGGCCGGACCCTGGTCGACGACTTCGCGCAGTGGGAACGCGAACTCGCCGCCGACGCCGCGCCTGCCGCACCGGTCTCGACCGGCCGTCCCGTGGCGAAACACGTCCCCGCGCGCCCGGCCACGCCGTCCCGCGTCACCGTGTACGGCACACGCGCCGCGAAGGGCACTGTCACGTTAACTGAAATCGTGTACGGTTCAGTCGGCTTGAGGCTCAAGTTAGTGTAATGTGCTGGTCTGCTTCGTTGTTCAGACGGTCATTATTGCGGTCACCTCGCTCCAAACCCGGAATCGGTCGGCCATCTCTTCGCGCCATTGGGTCGCCGATAACAGGTGTCGGCGAGGCCGGAAATGCGGTGAGATTCCGCTGAACGCAGCCAGGAATCGCTGCGCGTGCCGGACCGATGTGAAGCGTTTCATCGCACGCTCGCGTTGCCGGGTCGGTTGATGCGAGTTCTCGGCGCGGTTGTTCAGGTATTTCGATCGACGGTGCTCGACCGACGGCATCGTCTCGCGGTGCGCCACCTGGTAGCTGGTCAGCTTGTCGGTCACGATCACCCGCGGTACGTACCGCAGGCCCTTGAGTAGCTTGCGGAAGAACCGTGTGGCCGCCTTCGCGTTCCGGCGGGACTGGACCAGTATGTCGAGGACGTTGCCGTCTTGATCGACCGCCCGCCACAGATAGTGCTGCGTGCCGTTGATGCGGATGAACACTTCATCGAGATACCATTTGTCGCCGGGCCGAGGCCGGCGGCGCAGTAACTCGTTCGCGTAGGCCTGCCCGAATTTGTGACACCAGCGACGGATCGTCTCGTAGGACACCACGACACCGCGTTGGAGCATCAGCTCCTCGACCTCCCGGAAGCTCAATCGGAACCGGAAGTACAACCACACACACTCGTCGATGATCTCCACCGGATAGCGGTGTCGCTTGAACGACGGCATTGCGCTGGTCATCCCACAGATTCTGCCAGCGAATGCATCCTCGTTAACGTGACAGTGCCCAGCAGCGGCGAAGCTGATAACGCGCGGAACAACCTTCTCGCTGTCCTTGCCGTTTGACATGAACGGACCTCAGAAGGGCTGGCGGAAGCGCACGAACCCTGTACACACGATGCTCGACACAGGCACCGATGCCCAAGCAGGAACCCAAGGCTTTCCTCATGGACTCGGTGGCGCCGATGACGTGATCTTCATGCCACTGCAGTGTTCAACCCAATGGGACGGATTGGGTCATATCTTCGATCACGGGAAGGCGTGGAACGGCCGGCCAGCGGGGCAAGTTGTCACTTCCCAGGGTGACCAGGTGACGGGGATCCAGACCGCTGCAGACCGAATTGTTAGCCGGGGGGTTCTGGTCGATGTCGGAAGAACCTTCGGCATCAATGGTGAACTGGAAGACGGGTTCGCGATAACAACTGATCACATACTGAAAACCATCTCAGTACAGGGGAATACGTCTTCAGTTCGTAGAGGCGACATCATCTTGATCCGCACTGGTCAACTTGCTCGCACCCGGCGCGAGGGGTGGCAAGACTATGCTGGCGGAGACGCGCCGGGCCTTTCTTTCTCCACTGCCGATTGGCTACATCAGTCCGAGATCGCAGCAGTTGCTACAGACACGTGGGGTTTTGAAGTGCGCCCCAACGAATTCCACGCTTCATTTCAACCACTTCATCAGGTAGTCATCCCGAACATAGGTTTGTATCTGGGCGAAATGTGGGACTTAGCCTCGCGCTTTCGTGCTGATTGAGCGAGCGGCCGTGTCGAACACAAAGAATGGTGCCCTGAGCTGGGATAATTCGACTTGCTGAGGGTCGAGTTTCAACCAGTTCGAGGAGCACCATTCCGGTGAGCAAGTCTACGTCCCCCTACCCACACGTGTCCGCATCGGCCAACGGAACCGGCATCGTGTCACATGCCGGCGCCGTCCTGCTGTTGCGCACCGCCGAGAAAACCGGCCTCACCACGGCATTGACGACCGAACTCGCCCGGTTCCGGAAACCGTTGGCACGCCACGATCCCGGCAAGATCCTCCTCGACCTCGCAGTCTCCCTCGCGCTCGGCGGGGACTGCCTCGCCGACATCAACCAACTACGCGCCCAGCCCGAACTTTTCGGCACGGTGGCCTCCGACCCGACCGTCTCCCGCCTGATCACCACCCTCGCGGGTGACGCCGACATCGCACTGGCCGCCATCGGACGGGCCCGCACCGCCGCCCGCGCCCACGCCTGGACCGCCGCCGGCTCCTCGGCACCGGATCACACCATCGACGAGCGGACACCGCTGGTTGTCGACATCGACGCCACCCTCGTCACCGCGCACTCGAACAAAGAACACGCCGCCCCGAACTTCAAACGCGGCTACGGGTTTCATCCGTTATGCGCGTTCGTCGACCACGGTGAGCACGGCACCGGTGAACCCGTCGCGATGCTCCTGCGCCCGGGTAACGCCGGTTCGAACACCGCCGCCGACCACATCACCGTCGTGCAGGACGCCCTCGCGCAGTTGCCGTTCGATCCGGGATATCGGGTCGGGAAGAAGGTGCTGGTCCGGATCGACGGCGCCGGCGGCACCCACTCCTTGATCGAGTATCTGACCAAGCGCAGGCTCTCGTATTCGGTCGGATTCGGGTTGACCGACGCCCACGCCGCCGCGATCGATCTCGTTCCTGATCAGGCATGGACGCCGGCCTACGACTCGGACGGGCAGGTCCGTGACGGCGCTTGGGTCACCGAGATCACCGGGTTGCTCGACCTGTCGACGTGGCCGAACGGCATGCGCGTGATCGTGAGGAAGGAGCGTCCGCATCCGGGTGCGCAGTTGCGGTTCACCGATCGTGACGGACTGCGTCTGACGGCGTTCGTGACCAACACCCGCCGCGGGCAACTGCCCGATCTGGAGTTGCGGCACCGGCGTCGGGCTCGGTGCGAGGACCGGATCCGGACAGCGAAAGCGACCGGACTACAGAATTTTCCGTTGCACGGGTTCGATCAGAATCGGATCTGGTTGGCGCTCGTGCAACTGGCGTGCGAGCTGCTCGCGTGGATGCAGATGCTCGCGTTGACCGACACGACTGCACGCAGGTGGGAGCCGAAACGGTTGCGGTTGCGGGTGCTGTCGATCGCCGGGAAGATCGCCCGGCATGCCCGCCGGGTTCGGTTACGGCTGGCCGCGACGGCTCCTGGTGTCGATGTTCTCGTGGCCGGTCTGAACCGGCTTGCAGCACTACCTGCACCTGTGTGACCTGCACGAATCTTCTTCATCGAGACGAAAGGGACGCTCAGCTTGGGGCCGTGGACCCCGGCGTCACCCGACCGTGTCGGGTAGTCGATCGTGGAAGCACACCGGATCCACGGTTTTCCACGTCCAATCCGAACTGCTCAGGCCAGCGCGTCACCCGCGCGAAAGATTGAGGTTAGACACTCTCGCAGCCGACTGCGCAGCTGACCACGTCTACGAGTTTTTTTTGACCGCCGCACCGCTCCGGGTTACCGGTGCCGTCGGGGCCCCAGTCAACCCCATCGCAGTCAAGTAACGATTGGGTAGGTCGACTTTGGCCCTACCGACAAACGACCATCTTTCCGGCACACCTAGGAACAAGAGAGCCATGACGACTACCCAAAATGCAATCAACCGAAAAGCCGTTGAATTTAAAGGGCTTTCTACTGTCGTTATAGGATCGTTCTTGCTGATTTCGAGTCTCCTCGGCCCTTCGTGGATTCAAATGCCAGCGAACCCCGCAGCTGGCACCCCGGCGGCGTCGCTGAGCTTTCAAGACCTCAGCACCGCCACCGCCAGCAGTCCATCGTCCATCCAATCCGGCTACTTCGGACCACTCGCATGGATACTCTTCGCAGGGCTCGTCGTCCTTAGCTTCGCAACTTATATAAGCGGCAACCGAATCATCGCGATCGTAACAGCGATCATTGGTTTCATCGTTCTGGTTGTTACTCTTCTGGCCCTCAAAGGGCCGAGCACTTGGGCGCAGTTCATTGACACTGTGCCCAATATCCGGCTCGGCGGTTATTTGATGCTCGTCGGACTTCTCACATTAGTGGCGTATGCGGTCTTCAAATTCACAATACATCAGCCTCAAATCTCCACTGCTATAGATTCTTCTGATCACATGAATTGACGGCATTTGCCCTGCCGACCGAGTGAAGCACGCCGTGTGCGGCTGACTGACTGTCTGGGTCGCTACACCGAAGTCCAGCCCCACTCCAGAGCCATCAATTCACGACTTGGTGCATTCTCCTCTTACGGCTGCCGCCCGACAAGTTCTTCCCAGTAACCCTGGGCGCTTTGGTGCCACTCGGCGTGTTTCTCATGAAATAGGGCGGCAGCTTGTGGCCCTGGCCAGTCATGGTCTAACAATTCCCGCGGGAGTGCAGGGTCGAGGAAGGGAAAGCGCCGCCAAGCCTGCACCATCTTGATTTGGGACTCGAATGACGCACGTGGCGTCGAACCGTCCGCGCCGTGGAACTCGGCGATAAACTTGCCGTACAAGGTTTCGACACTGTCGAGCTGCCACGCTGCGGATATCAGTGCATGCTTAGAGCCGATCGAGCTCGCTGAGCCCGACCAAGCGAACGCCCGCTCCTCAAGTCCAAGTTCGTCGATGACGTCGGCGACCTCCGATTCCCGGGATGCGTCCAAGAGGATCCATATCCCCGGGCTTGGCGAACCCATTCCGAGCCACGTCAGACGAGTCCGCAACTTGTGCCGGAGCTGACGCTGAGTCTCGGGAATCGCCACCGACAACACAAGCCACCGCCCATCCCATGGCTGCGGGTCGGTCAAAAACTTATAGATCCTGTCCGTGCCTTCCGCCAACAAACGAGTTCCAGGGTCGGTCACGTGCCAACGAACGCGGCGTCCCTTCCGTTCCGAGAAGAGCAGACCTTCAGCAGAGGACCGTGCGATCGCCTGGCGCGCGGACTTTTCTTCGATTCCCAAAGTCTCGAGGGCAGCGGTCAATGTCGCGGTCCACACCGGCTCACCGCGCGGGTAAACGAACTCACCCAGAACCGTCAGCAGATACCGCCTGGCGCTCCCTCCGGCGACCTCCCGGCGCCGCGAACCTGCCGTCTGCAGGCCGCCGAGATCCTGGTCGGCGACCTCCATCTCCACTCCCTTGCTCGAACCGACATCAACCGTCAACGTACCTCAAATCCGGTGCCGGGAACGTCGCATGGCCTAATGCAAGACAGTGTCGTGTCGAATCGCTACGTACATGTAGAATTAACAGATGTTCGACAATCGTCTTGTCATCGACTCGCATGTTCACGCACCTCATCTCGATTCCGTCCGGCCGGAGTGGTTGGCTTGGGCGAACGACTTTTCGCGGGATCATGATTGGCTTGCTGCGTATGACAGCTTGGGCGTTCCGGTGCCGGCAAAGTTCGATCAGCTGCTCGCCGCTCAAGGAGTAGACCGTGCACTGCTCTTCTGTGAGTACAGCCCGCGGTCCACCGGCATCCAGCCGATTGAGCACCTTTTGCACCTCGTCGACTACAACCCCGCCAGGTTCGCACTGGTGGCCAACATCAATCCGCACCTGCACTTTCCGTTAGTGAAGGAACTGGACCGCCAACTCGACTACGGAGCAGTAGCGTTGAAACTCCATCCCGTGCACGGGAACTTCGACCCTGGTGACAAAGACCTCTATCCGGTCTACGCGCACTGCGCCGAAGCCGGTGTCCCAGTGATATTTCACTCTGGCATCTCCAGCTTTCCCGGCGCGCGAACCACCTTTGGAAACCCTGAATTGTTACTCGACGCGGTCGACTACTTCACCGACCTACAATTCGTCTTTGCGCACGGAGGGCGTGGGTGGTGGTACGAGGTGGCGGCCTATATGGCCCAGCACAAGTCGAACGTCTGGTTGGATCTCGCAGGGCTGCCGCCAAAAAAACTGCCCGAATATTACCAGCACTTCGACCTCAATCGGCTTGCCAAGAAGATGATCTTCGGCACCGACTGGCCTGGCGTCCCCGGAACTGCGGCGAATGTCTCGGCGATCGCCGGACTGGGTCTGCCCGCAGAAACCCTGGATGCCGTTCTGGCGGAAAACGCATTGCGAGTCTTCGGCCGCCTCAGCGATGTGAGGGCGGAGCGATGATCAACCGAGAAGGCGCATCCTGGCAGTTGAATGCCGCCGGGGTCGTCGGCGGTGGAACGATGGGTGTCGGCATCGCCTACGTCCTTGCAGCGGCAGGTGCACAGATCACCGTCGTCGAGCCTGACCCCGACAGACGAAAGGCAGTGAGCCGTTCGATCTCTGATCGAGTTCGCAAGCTCGAGAACGAGAACCGATTGGAAACGGGTCTTGGCCAAAAGATCAACGAGTCGATCTCGACCGTGTCCAACGTGTTCGAGCTCGACACGTGCCTCGATGTCATCATCGAGGCTGTCCCGGAAAACCTGGACCTGAAAGTCGCTGTACTCACGCAGGCCCAACAGCGCGCGCCACATTTGCTGGGCACCAACACCAGCTCGATATCCATCACACGACTTGGGGAAACGCTTGGCAACGCCGACAAACTGGTCGGACTTCACTTCTTCAATCCGGTCTGGTCCATGCCGCTTCTCGAAATTATCTTCGGGGACAAGACATCAACAGATTCGATGCGCGCCGCGGTCGCCCTTGGCGCCCGCATCGGAAAAGACGTCATCCAAGTCCGCGACATCCCGGGTTTCGCCACCAGCCGGCTCGGTGTCGCCATCGGATTGGAAGCGATTCGAATGCTCGAAGACGGAGTCGCATCGGCGACCGACATAGACCAAGCAATGGTGCTCGGGTACAGACACCCGATGGGCCCCCTGCGCCTCACGGACCTTGTGGGGCTCGACGTCCGGCTCGGCATAGCTGAGCGTCTCACCGCAGACCTTGGGCCACGCTTCACCCCACCAGATCTGCTACGGCAGATGGTCGCCGAGGGCCGGCTCGGACAAAAGGCGGGCGCTGGCTTCTTCGAATGGGATCAACCATGAAACCTGTTGTGATCAATGATGTTGCCGGTGTCACCACGGTCACTCTAAACAGACCAGCAGAGCGCAAGGCCATCGACTCCGCCATGGTCGACGCGCTTCACCGAACCTGTACCGAGCTGGAAAGGAACCCTCGCGTCGCGATCATCACAGGCGGAACTGACGGATGTTTCGCCGGCGGTGCTGACGTAGGACAACTCCGCGAGCGAGGACGCGATGACGCCTTGGCCGGGATAAACCTCAACCTTTTTGAACGCATTCGGCGACTGCCGATGCCCACCATCGCCGCCGTCGACGGATCCGCTCTTGGTGGTGGCGCCGAGCTGTCCTATGCCTGCGACATCCGAATAGTCACTCCCCGAGCAATTTTCGCGCAACCCGAACCGGATTTGGGCATTATTGCCGGGGCAGGAGCCGGCTATCGTCTCGTCCGACTAGTTGGCGAAAGTGTAGCGAAGCAGATACTTCTTGGCGGTGCTCGCATCGACGCCGTCCACGCCCTCCGAATCGGATTGGCGATGAAGGTCGTCGAACCCTCCGAATTATTGACCACCGCCGCTCAACTGGCCCAGCGGATGGACCGTAGCTCGGCGATCGCCCTCCGGATGACGAAATTGACCGTAGATGCGGGCGAGAGTGCACATCCACAGCTCGACCTGGCGGCGCAAGCGTTGCTGTTTACCGACGACGAGAAGCACGAGCGGATGACCGCTTTCCTCAACCGAAAACAAAGGAACTGATGATGCCCAACATCCTCGCGAGCTACGTCCTGGGTAAATGGACCTCACCGACCGATGCCGGACGCGACCTGGTCGACCCTTCGACGTCCGAAGTGATCGTTCGAATCTCATCTGAGCCGCTCGACTACCGAGCCGTGCTCGACTACGCGCGTCAAATCGGAGGACCAGCTCTGCGAGAATTGTCTTTCGCGCAACGCGCCTCGATCCTCAAGGCCCTTGGCAAATATCTCTCCGGACACATTCCGGCCTTCACCGAGCTATCGCTCCGAACCGGCGCCACCCGGCGCGACTCCGCAGTAGACGTCGACGGTGGTATCGGCGTGCTCTTCGTGTACGGCAGCAAGGGGGCCGCACTCGGAGACGTCCACACCCTGGCCGACGGTGATACCGACATGTTGGGAAAAGCCGGAACCTTCGGGGTGCAACACATCAGCAGCCCGCTGCGCGGAGCTGCTGTGCAGATCAACGCGTACAACTTTCCTGTCTGGGGAATGCTCGAAAAACTGGCACCAGCGTTTCTCGCTGGCGTTCCCTCAGTGGTGAAACCCGCAGGCCAGACCGCCTTTCTAACTGAAGCCGTCGTGCGCGAGATCATCGCGTCCGGTTTGCTGCCGGAGGGTTCGCTCCAGCTATTGTGTGCCCGTCCCGACGGGTTGCTCGACCATCTCACCGGGCAAGACACGCTGTCGGTGACCGGGTCACACCAGACCGCTACAGCACTGCGTATGCATCCTGTCGTGGCTGCCAACGCCGTTCGCTATACGGCCGAAGCGGATTCGGTGAACAGCAGCATCCTCGGCCCCGACGGCGTCGTTGGAACCCAAGAGTTCGACCTGTTCGTGAAGACCGTTGCGATCGAAATGACACAGAAGACCGGACAGAAGTGCACAGCCATCCGGCGTGCATTCGTGCCGACCGAACTCATGGATGACGTCGAGCAGGCAATTGCCGATCGCCTATCGAAGGTGACCGTCGGCAACCCCACCGACGATTCCGTCCGGATGGGCCCGGTCGTTAGTTCAGCGCAACGCGACACCGTACGGTCGGCAGTGGCACGGCTAGAGAAAAGCACACGCAGGATATTTGGGGATCCGGACCGCGTCCCAGAGAATTTCTCACCGTCGGCCGATGCCGACCGTGGCGCTTATCTGTCGCCAATTCTGTTGCGAGCAGACAACCCCCTGGCCCCAGAACCGCACACCATAGAGGCGTTCGGCCCGGTCAGCACACTCCTTCCATACCGCTCGATCGATGAAGCACTAGAGCTCGTGACACTGGGCGAAGGAAGCCTTGTCGCCTCCATTGTCACCGCCGACGCTGCATCCGCACAGACTGCGGTCACAGCGCTGGCCCCATGGCACGGGCGTTTGCTGGTCCTCAGTTCCGAAAACTCAGAAGAGAGCACCGGGCACGGTGCCGCCATTCCGCACGGCGTCCACGGCGGCCCGGGCCGCGCCGGCGGCGGCGAAGAACTTGGTGGTCTTCGCAGTGTTTACCACTTCCTACAGCGCACCGCGGTCCAGGGCACACCGGACTTTCTCGAGAGCCTGCGGTGAACAGCGCGCTGGTGGTCGGGGGTGGCGGTGGAATCGGGGCCGGTATCTGTGAGCAGCTGGCGAGAACCCATTCGATCGCTGTCGGGTATCACCTAAACCGCCGCAATGCTGAACAGGTAGCGAAACGCATACAAGCAGTAGGGGGTACGGCCGTCGTTGTCGGAGCCGATCTTTCGACCGACGACGGTGCTCGTACGGCGTTCGATGCCGCAGAGACTCTAGGGACTGTGCACACCGTCGTGCATTGTGCAGGCGCTTGGGATTTCACCCGTGTAACTGATCTGAACGCAGAAGTCATCGAGCGCGACTTTCGAACTAACCTCGAGTCCGCGTTGCTTACCCTCGCCGAGTCGGCCAGGCGGGTCACTGACCGAGGCCGCGTGGTGATGCTTTCGAGCGCGGCCGCACACCTCGCTCCGGCACGCCAGATTACCTATTCAGCCATGAAAGCCGGAGTCGAAGCAGCCTCGAGGGTCGCAGCGAAGGAGCTCGGTCGCCGCTCGATCACCGTCAATGTCGTACGCCCAGGCGCGACCGACACTCGGCGGCTCCACGATTCGACATCATCGGGTGCCGTCGAGGCCATGGCGGCTGCGCCAGCCCTCGGGCGCCTCGGGACCCCTTCCGACATTGCCAGTCTCGTCACCTGGCTCACCTCCGACGATGCACAGTGGGTCACAGGAGCTGTGATCGACGCCAACGGCGGACTCTTCTGACCGGCAATTTGCACAGAATCCACAAAGTTCTACAAAAACCCCGACGGACTGTCACAATTATGTAGCATGTTAAGTACAAGCCCTAGACATCAGGAGGACTCTCATGTCCGTAGCAGACGAACGCACCGGGGCAGCCCCGACGCCCACCGGCCCGCTGTCAAAAATCGACTACAGCGAACGAATCCCCAATAACGTCAACTTGGCAGGAGACCGCCGACTCCAGCGCGCACTCGAGAGCTGGCAGCCGAAATTCCTCGATTGGTGGAAAACCCTGGGCCCATCGCTACCGACAAGAGATGTCTACCTCCGCACCGCAGTCGCGGTCGGTCGCGACGGCTGGGCCCACTTCGACCATGTTCCGATGGAAGAGTATCGCTGGGGAATATTCCTAGCGGAGCAGGACCCGGACCGAAAAGTAGCGTTCGGCAAGCACAAAGGTGAGCCGGCATGGCAAGAAGTGCCCGGCGAATACCGAGCGGAACTGATGCGCCTCATCACCGTCCAGGGCGATACAGAGCCAGCATCCGTTGAACAGCAACGTATTTTGGGAAATACCGCACCCAGCCTGTACGACCTCCGCAACTTGTTCCAGGTCAATGTCGAGGAAGGCCGCCACCTCTGGGCGATGGTCTATTTGCTCCAAGCCTACTTTGGCCGCGAGGGCCGCGAGGAGGCAGAGCAGCTCCTCAAGCGAAATTCCGGCGACGCCGATTCACCTCGCATCCTCGGCGCCTTCAACGAAGCAACCACTGACTGGTTGCAATTCTTCATGTTCACCTACTTCACCGACCGAGACGGCAAATACCAACTCGGAACCCTGAAAGAGTCAGCGTTCGACCCCTTGGCACGGACCTGCGAGTTCATGCTTAAGGAAGAAGCACACCACATGTTCGTCGGTACGACGGGTGTCCAGCGAACCGTGGAGCGCACTGCGCAGGTCATGTCCGAACACGCGGGTCAGGACGGCTTCGAGCACGGCGTCATACCTCTCGACGTGATCCAGAAGTATCTGAACTTCCAGTACTCGGTATCGATGGATCTGTTCGGATCGGAACAATCCACCAACGTCGCCGCCTACTACACCGGCGGGCTCAAAGGTCGATGGCAGGAAACGCGCCGCAAAGACGATCACGAACTCAAAGAGGCGACATACAGCGTACGCCTGGTCAAAGACGGCAAGATCGTAGAGGAGACAGTCCCGGCGCTGACCGCGCTCAACCTCGACCTGCGAGACGAATACGTCGCCGACTGTGAAAACGGCGTCCGCCGGTGGAACCAAGAACTCGAAGATGCTGGACTCTCTGAGCGACTGACGCTTCCGCACGAAGGTTTCAACCGCAAGGTCGGCAACTTCTCCTCCCACCGCATCTCCCCGGATGGCCGCGTGCTGACAGAGTCGGACTGGGCGGAAAATGAAAGTAACTGGCTGCCGACAGACTCCGATCGCGAACGGGTCGCCGCCCTGATGGTCGCGCACTACGAGCCCGGCGACTTCGCCGGTTGGATCGCTCCACCCAACACCGGAATCAATGATCAACCAGTCGAATTCGATTATGTTCACCTCGAAGCGGAGGCCCTCGCGTAATGACCGCAACTGACCACATCCCAACCGCAGCCGCTCCCCCGGCGCAGACGCCACCGGTCGATTTCGACACCGACCCAAGCCGCTACCGCCACTGGACGGTGTCATACGACGACCCCATTGCCACTGTCACCTTAAATGTCGACCCCAATGGTGGACTCGTCCCCGGATACGAACTGAAAATGAACTCGTATGACCTCGGCGTAGACATCGAGCTATACGACCTCGTCCAGCGGCTGCGCTTCGAGCGGCCCGAGATCAAAGCTGTGGTCATCACGGGCGGGCTGGACCGAATGTTCTGCGCCGGAGCGAACATCAGGATGCTCGCTCAGTCGACGCACTCATGGAAGGTCAACTTCTGCAAGTTCACTAATGAGACACGCAATGGCATAGAGGACGCGACCGCGAACTCGGGACAGACCTACATCGCTGCTGTTAACGGCACCTCCGCTGGCGGCGGATACGAGCTGGCCGTCGCCTGTGAGGAGATCGTCCTAATCGACGACGGATCCTCGGCGGTCTCGTTACCTGAAGTCCCACTGCTGGGAGTACTGCCGGGAACCGGCGGGTTGACCAGGGTCGTAGACAAGCGCAAGGTACGCAAAGACCGCGCCGACATCTTTGCCACCAAGTCCGAGGGTCTTCGGGGCGCTACCGCGGTCGAATGGGGCCTCGTCGACGAGACCGCACCTCGCAACCGATTCGACGAAGCGGTCAGGAATCGAGCACTCAACGCTGCCAATAAGTCGACGCGCCCGTCCTCGGCCAAGGGTGTGAAACTCACACCCCTGAACCGCACTGAAACGCCCGACCATATCTCATACGATTACGTGAAAGCGGAGCTACGTCGGGCCGACCGCAGGGTAGAAATCCTGATCAGCTGTGCCGACTCCGACGCCCCGGCCGATGCAGCAGGTATCTCCGATCAGGGTGTCGACTACTGGCCGCTGGCGGTAACCCGTGAACTAGACGACCTCATCCTGCGTCTGCGAACCAATGAGCCCGAACTCGGGACCTGGGTTTTTCGGATCCAAGGTAAGCCGGAACGGGTAGCCAGTTACGACGCTCAGCTAGAAGATCTGAAGTCCGATTGGCTCGTCAACGAGATCCGGCACTACTACTCCCGAACCATGAAACGCCTCGACGTCACCAGCCGCAGCCTGATCAGTGTTATCGAACCACGCAGTGCCTTCGTCGGGTTTCTGTTCGAGATAGCGCTCGCCAGCGACCGTCAATACATGCTCGACGGCGTGTTCCAAGAGACCGACCCCGACGCGGACCCCGCCGCAATCCGAGCCACGTCCGCCAACAACGGCAGTTATCCGATGGGCAACGGTCTGACCCGTCTCGAATCGCGCTTCTACGGGCACGACGATCAGATCGATGCCGTCAAGAAGACATTCGGCAAGTCGCTGAACGCGGCGACCGCCGACGATCTGGGACTCATCACGTCAGCACTCGACGACATCGATTTCGAAGACGAGATCCGCATCATCCTCGAAGAGCGGGCATCACTGTCTCCCGATGCCCTCACCGGCATGGAAGCAAACCACCGATTCGTCGGACCAGAGACCATGGAGACGAAGATCTTCGGCCGATTGACCGCTTGGCAGAACTGGATTTTTGTGCGTCCCAACGCCGCAGGCCCCAACGGCGCGCTTCGCCGGTACGGTTCGGGCGAACGCGCCAGCTACGACCTCAAGCGGGTGTAGCAATGTCCGGGACATCAAATCAGTTCAACGCAGCCGATTATCTAGTTCATAACCAAGCGAAGACCAACTCCACGAAAAGCGCGCTGATAGGAAGCCGTACGTTGACCTATGGCGACCTCTCCGACGAGGTCGCCAGAGTCGCGGGCGGTCTACGGGATCTCGGTCTGCATGCAGATGACCGCATCATGCTAGTCATGGCGGACGATGTCGAGCTCGCCGTCACGATCCTGGCAGCCTTCCACGCGGGCCTCGTTGCGGTGCCGGTGTCTACGATGTTCGGCGTCGGCGAACTCGCGGCAGTCATGAACGATTCAGGGGCCCGGGCTGTGGTGACTACCGCTGAATTTCAGGCGGTGACAGTCGAATCAGTCGTGCAGTCTCCGGTAGTCAAACACCTCGTCGTCACCGGTGACACTCTGCCTGAGGTGCGCAACGGTGTAGAGATCCACACCTGGAAGTCACTGGTCGGGCGGGCCATAGAGACCACCGGGACAAGTGAGGACGCCTGGGCACTGTGGCTGTACACCTCGGGTACCACCGGCTCCCCCAAAGCCGCCATGCACCGGCACGCCAACATCCGATGGGTGTACGAAACCTACGGCCGCGAGGTGCTGGGTATCACGTCCGACGACCTGTGCCTATCTGTCGCAAAGATGTTCTTCGCCTACGGCATCGGGAATAGTCTGTTTTTCCCACTAGCTGCTGGGGCCACGTCGGTGCTACTACCGGGTCGCCCAACCCCGCAATCGCTAGCGGAAGTTCTAGTACGAACGAGGCCGACCTTGTTCTTCGCCGTACCCACGTTCTACGCATCGTTCGTCAACTCTGATCTACCCTCGGACGTTGCGGCATCGGTCCGGTTGGGAGTATCTGCGGGCGAAGCGTTGCCGGCTCTGCTCCAGGAAAAGGTCAAATCGCGCTTCGGTATCGACGTGATCGACGGCATCGGGTCGACCGAGGCCCTCCATATCTTCTTATCGAACACTCCCGGCGACATCCACCCCGGTACGACCGGAGTTCCCGTCCCCGGATACCAACTGGAGATCAGGGATGAGCAGGGACACGTCGTTCAAGACGGTGCCCCAGGCCGACTTTTTGTCCGAGGTGAATCGATCGCTCTTGGCTATTGGCACCGCACTGAGGCGACGCGGACCGTCTTTGAGGGCGCCTGGTTGTCGACCGGGGATACCTACGTGCGCGACGAGGACGGTTACTACCATTGTCTCGGCCGGTCGAACGACCTTCTCAAAGCAGGAGGCATCTGGGTGTCACCCTCAGAAGTCGAAGCCCGATTGCTAGCCCATCCCGCCGTTGTCGAAGCTGCGGTTGTCGGAGTGCCCGATGCCGAGGGTATCGACAAACCGATCGCGGTGGTCGTCATCGGATCCGAATCGATTGACGAGGTCACACCCGCTGATCTGATCAGTTGGTGTCGCGAGGGATTGGCTGCGTTCAAACGGCCTCGCGACGTCCGTTTCGTGACCGAATTACCGAAAACGGCAACCGGTAAACTGCAGCGTTTCAAGGTGCGCAGAGATCTAATCTCCGAAGCAGAGACTGGAGTGCTGCAGTGACCGGTCACAAAGTCGATCTGCTCGTCGTCGGGGCCGGCCCAGTAGGGCTCTACGGCGCCTACTACGCCGGAGTTCGGGGCCTTTCGACGGCGATCATCGACTCCCTGTCAGAGGTCGGCGGACAGGTCAGTGCGCTGTATCCAGAGAAGATGATTTTTGACATCGCTGGCTACCCCGCTGTGAAGGGCCGCGATCTCGTCGAGGCTTTGCTCACCCAGGCATCGGCCCACCGGCCACAGTTTCTGCTTGGTCAGGAGGCACAGAATCTTCGCACGGATTCGGCCGGCCGCTTCCAAGTGGAGACCAGTAGTGGAGATTCGATCGATTGCGGCGCAGTAGTCGTAACCGGCGGGATCGGCACCTTCACCCCCAGGCAGCTGCCAGCGGGTGAAATTTACCTCGGCCGGGGACTCGACTACTTCGTACCGGATCCGGCGCCGTATACGGGCGCTGACGTGGTGGTCGTGGGTGGTGGCGATTCGGCTCTCGATTGGGCCCTGATGCTTCTGCCCGTGGCGACCAGCGTCACAGTCGTTCACCGCCGCAAAGTCTTCCGCGCTCACTCGGCCACATTAGAGGAAGTCGAAAGATCTGACATCGAACTGATCGTGGACGCCGAGGTGAAGGAGCTCAGTGGAACGCGGGCTCTGGAGCAGGCGACTATCTCAATCAAGGGCTCTGATGAATTGCGTCACATCCCGTGCCAACGGGTGGTCGCTGCACTGGGATTCATCGCCAATCTCGGCCCGTTACGCGAGTGGGGCGTAGAACTGCACGACAATCGCCACATCGTCGTCGACTCAGCTATGCGCACCAACGTCTCGGGAATTTTTGCTGCCGGCGACATCACGGACTACGACGGGAAGGTGAGATTGATTGCGGTAGGTTTCGGCGAGGTCGCAACCGCTGTCAACAACGCAGCGGTCCATTTAGATCCTACCGCTCAACTGTTTCCGGGTCATTCTACCGACGAACAACAGTCACCTATTCCAGCCTGATCACAGAGAGGAGCCGTTCATGCCCTACGTCATAGCTGGTCCCTGCATCGACGTTATGGACAAGTCATGCACCGAAGAATGCCCGGTGGATTGCATCTATGAGGGCGATCGCAAGCTCTATATCAATCCCAAGGAATGCATTGACTGCGGCGCCTGCGAGCCGGTATGCCCCGTGGAAGCAATCAGTCAGGATCGTCGAGTACCGCCGTCTGACATAGAATTTGTTGACGACAACCGCCGTTTCTTTCTCGAAGTTCTGTCCGGGCGGCAAGCGCCTTTAGGCGCACCAGGTGGGTCTCACAAGGTCGGTCCACTGGGAGTTGACACCCCGATGGTGAGTGAAAGATGACCACTAAACCCCCGACCGGCCGCCCCGTGAGCGAACTGACCGACGAAGAGTTGGAACACCAAGGAAAACAGGCCCACGACACGCGGAACTGGGTGTTCTTACATGGCACCGCCGAGCAATTCGAAAATCACACCACCCGGATGCTGGCCTTAGAGCAGGAATACCTCCGGCGTTACCCCAAACGCACGTGGCAAGGTTTCGAAGCGCGGCGCCCGATGGGCGACAGCGATCCCGTGGGGGCACTTCTCACATTCATCAACGATGCAGGGGGACGCGTCCATAAGCTCGAGTTACACCAGGCGGCACGCGATCTAGGCCTGCAACGAGACGTTGTGGCCGAGCTGTATGGCCCCAAAGGGTACATCGTCACCGATCGCGCCGATCGGGTACTCACCGATGTCGGTCGCGACCGTGCGCGCGACGTGGTTGCAGGTAGCTGAGTAGCGTCTTGGTCGAACACGGTAGTCGCCTATCGCTCAAGCCAACGTGGTTTTTAGGGTCGCAGTGTGGGCCGACGCATCGTCTACCAAGTGTGAGGTGACGTTCGCTCAATCAGGCAGTCGAGGGACGGAACCGCGAAAAGTGGCGCTAAGGAGTTACCGCAGATAGCAGCACACTATATGCGGTAACCTCTGAGTCATCCTCGCTCGATACCTCTTTCGCGCCGAGGCGACTCGGGAAACTATCTGCGGTAGCAAGTGGAGGTCCGGTAGATGGGGCGGGTTCGGATGCTTCCGACGGCGGCGGGCGGTGTTCGCCTCGCCGACGCGGTCAAGGTGTACCTCGCCGCGATCACTGTGCAGAACACGCGCGAGACCGCCTTGGTCAGCCGCGCGAGTAGACCTCCCTCCCCGGTCAGCTGCAGCCCCTCGGCACGTGCCCGCTCGGTCAGCTGCCGCATCAACTGTTCATCGACCGCGTCCAGGCCGTCGGTCTCCTGGGCCACCGCATCTGACGTCATCACTTCAGTCACTGGAGCCTCCTACGTCTCAGGAGTTACACCGTTGACGTTACAGTCCCCGATCCGTCTGCGTGTGCCCTTGTGCCGCGCGCCGGAGCGGCGAAAGATCGGTCCCGCAGTGGCTGCGGCCGCGGGCCGGCGGCGCCCGCCGGCGGTGGACCGCGACGGGTCGTCCACCGTTGTGTCGCCGCGGGGACGACGTCCCCGCGGGAGGAGGCAGGTCATGTTCAAAGTCATCCAGGGTGGTCGCTGGTTTGGGGATGCGGTCCTCGATGCACGCACAGCACCGGCCGAACTTGGTCGCGAATGAAATTCATGGCTCGTAGAACGAGGAGGTGTCATGCAAGCTGATGCTCAGCGCATCGAAGTCATGAAAGCCCAAGATCCCGGTAATCCGTGGGACGCGTCCGGGGTCATGGTTCTCAGTGCAAACCGGCGTGAAATACGTGAGGTGATAGCAACGGCCCAGCGGTTGCTTGCCTGGGATGAGATGCCGTTCGGAGAAGTTCGCGATTTCAAGGCGGCCGGGGAGATGCTTTCCACCATTGCGGCTATGACGAAGGAGGCATTGCGCGGAAACCCCTCAGCCGCGGAGCATTTGGCTGCGAGTGACGACTTGGTCGAGCTGCTCATCAAGGTCAAGACAGCGGGGGATCACCTCCACGAGGCCCAGCTCGCACAGCATACGGCAGGCTTCAAAGTAGTTCGGGATGCGCTGGCTTGTCTTCACGGCGTCAATTCTGTCGCGGAGCTCATCGAGGGCACCCCTGCTGCAGTCTGTCTCCTCGGCTTCGATCGAGCGATCCTCTCGCGTGTCGACGAATCGTCCTGGATCCCCGAAAATTTCTACTTCGTTGGCGACCCCCAGTGGGCCGCGGAAGTGCGCGTGATCGGTCACGAAAATCCGCTGACGCTGGGCCCGGGGCTTATCGAATCGGAGAGCGCGCGCCGAAAGGTTCCCCTCATCGCCACGAACGTCCTGCAAAGTCCGCACGTTCATCGTCAGATCGCTGATGCGACACTCTCGAGGTCATACGCCGTCGCGCCCGTCATGCCGGAAGGGCGTGTAGCCGGTTTTCTTCACGCGGATTGCTATTTTCAGCGTCGGAACATGGAGCAGTTCGATCTCGAGATGCTCTCGATTTTCACCGAAGGCTTCGGATACGCGCTGCAGCGTGCATCACTCCTGGACCGCATGGCCAAGCTGAAGTCTGCAGTCAATAGCCTGGCAAACGGCATCTCGTCGGTGGTTGAAGAGTCTTCAGGATTTGAGCTGGGATCCAGCGGGTTCTACCGTGAGCGCCCGGAGATCACTTCGGGTCGGATAGGTGACTTCCCGGTCGGGCAAGCCGAAGGGGAGCTACCGCCGACTCGGCGGGAACAGGAAGTGCTGAGGTTGATGGCGGCGGGTGAAACGAACGCCGGGATCGCGAGTCAGCTCTTCATCTCAGAGGGGACCGTTAAGTCGCACGTGAAACAGATCCTTCGGAAGCTGGGTGCGGCCAACCGCGCACAAGCGGTCTCCCGGTGGTCCAAGATCGAGCAGAGGGAACGCGCCAACGGATGACGCTGACGACCGTTCGGCAAACGGTTTCCTATCTCCGGCCGATGGGTTCGCGGCCCCGCTCCCAGACGAGTCGATGAGCGCGGCCGAGTAGTAGGCCGGCAGCGTCAGCAGTTGCCCGTGCATCACGAGCTGATCTGGGTGTCGCGCCGAAATCGGCTGCTGGATAACAATGTCGGGTCGAGTGAATTCCTGCCTGAGAAGCGCGGGGACGACGAGTCGGCTCTGTCAACCTCGACTGGCCGAGGTTGTCAAAACCATGCGGTGCCGACGCCGGTGATCGTCGCGGCGTATGTCGCGCCCGGTTTGACGGCGACCATGGGGCCGAGGGCGCCGGAGAGCACGACCTCGCTGGCGCGAAGCGGCGATCCGAGGGATCTGCTGATGTTCGCCAGCCACGCCAGGGCGCGCCAGGGGCTGCCCAGGCAGTCTGCCCCGTGTCAACGGTCAGGTTGATGTCCCCACTTTTGGCCAGGTCAAAGTCCCCGCCCCTCGCGGGCAGATCCGACTGGGTCAGGGGCGGTCACCTCGCTTCTGATGGGCTTCACGCATCCGATACGACTCGCCGTCGGTGATGACGACGGTGGCATGGTGCAGCAGTCGGTCGAGGATGCTGACCGCGGTGGTGTGCTCGGGCAGGAATCGGCCCCACTGCTCGAACGGCCAGTGCGAGGCGACGGCCAACGATCGACGTTCGTAGGCGCCGGCAACCAACCGGAACAACAGTTGGGTGCCGGTGTCGTCGAGAGGTGCGAAGCCGACCTCGTCGACGATGAGCAGATCCGACCGCAACAGGGTGTCGATGATCTTGCCGACGGTGTTATCGGCCAAACCCCGGTAGAGGGTCTCGACGAGGTCCGCGGCGGTGAAGTACCGGACCTTGTGCCCGGCGTGGGCCGCGGCGATCCCCAACCCGATCAACGTGTGCGACTTCCCGGTCCCCGGTGGACCCACCATCGCCAGATTGGCGTGGGCGCGGACCCATTCGAGGCCGGTGAGGTAGTCGAACGTCGCCGCCGGGATCGACGAGGCAGCAACGTCGAAGCCGTCGAGAGTCTTGACGACGGGGAATCCGGCGACCTTGAGCCTGGTGGCGGTATTGGAGGCGTCACGGGCGGCGATCTCCGCTTCGACGAGGGTGCGCAGCACCTCCTCCGGGGTCCAACGCTGGGTCTTCGCGGTGAGCAGCACCTCCGGTGCGGTGCGGCGGATCGCCGCGAGTTTGAGCCTGCGTAACCCACTGTCGAGATCGGCGGGGAGCTCCGGAAAAGACTGCGGCGGAACCGCATCGGTCTGGTTGATTGACATGCTGGTCATGACGTGCCCCCCGGATGGTCGGTGCGGGCCGGGACCGCGTAGGCGTCGAGGGAGCGGGTCGGGGCCGTGGGCAGGTCGATCACCAGTGCGTCCCCGGCCGAGGTGGGCTGCGGAGCCCCGGCGCCGGCGGCGAGGATCGAGCGGACGTCGGCGGCGCGGAACCGCTTGAACGCGACCGCCCGAGTCAACGCCGCTACCAATGCGTCGGTGCCATGGGCGGCGCCCAGCGCGAGGAGCACCTCGAGTTCGGAGCCGAGTCGGGTGTTGCCCGCGGCGGCGGACCCGACCAGAAACTGCTCGGCAACCGAACCGAGGTCGCAGAACTGTTTCTCCACAGTTGTTTTCGGTCTCGGCCCGCGACTGGGGGTGGGTCTGAGGCCGTCATAGTGGGCGTCGAGGACCGACGCGGTCCCCGGCGCGGCGAGTGCATGGTCGGCGACGACCTCCCCGCTGGACGGGTCGACGATCAACAACCGGGCCCCGTCCTGGGTGAGGGTGACGGTGGTGCCGATCAGCCGGGTGGGCACCGAGTAGCGGGCGGAGGCGAACCGGACGCAGGACAGCCGGTCGACCTTGCGGGTCACCGGCGGCGGCCCGATCTGCAGCCGCAGCGAGGGCAGCGGCCCGAGCACCGCTTGCTCCTCGAGCAGGCGGCGGTCGGGGATCGCGCAGATCTCCGAGTGGGTGGCGGCGTTCACCTCGGCGCACCAGATGCGGGCGGCGGTGTTCGCGGCGGCCAGGTCGATCGGTTTCCCGGCGACCGCGGCGTCGGCGAGCAGGGGGACGACCAAGTCACGCTGGGCATATCCGACGAGGTTCTCCACGATGCCTTTCGACTGTGGGTCGTTCGCATGGCAAAAATCCGGCCGGAAGCCGTAGTGGGTGGCCAGGCGAACGTAGTCGGGTGTCGGGACGACGACGTTCGCGACGACCCCGCCTTTGAGGCACGCCATCCTGTCGGCGAGGACCTTGATGGGGACCCCGCCGACCGCGGCGAGTGCCTCGGCGATCAACGCGAGGGTGGTGGTGGCGCGTTCGTTGGTGGCGAAGGCGACGAACCGCCAGCGGGAGAACGCGAGGACCGCGCAGAACAGGTGCAGGCCGTGGCCGACGTCGGCCCAGTCGATGACCAGGTATTCGCCCGGTGACCACACTGCCGGGCGTCGGCCGCGGTGATGGTCGGTGCGCCACTTGGCTTTCTCTTCGGCGACCAGTCGTCGGAAGTTGCGGTCCGACCCTTCGTATCCGGCGGCTCGTGCGACGGGGAGCAGGCGTTTCGCGGAGATCCGGGCCTGGGATTTGGTGATCCGTTCAGTGACGATGTCGATGACCGCGTCGTAGTTGTGTGGGCGCTCGGTTGGTTCGGGTGGGGTGTCACCGGCCTCGAACTTCTCGATGACCCGTTTGACGGTCTTGTGGGTGGTGCCGCACAGTTCGGCGGCGCCTCGATACGTTCCGACCTCGCGATATGCGGAGATGATGTCCATACGGTCCCTCGCAGACTTCAATGGAACTCCCTGGGCGGTGTGGGTGACTGGTTGGCACCTTCACCGTCACCGCCCAGGGCCGTGAGTTCCTGATCGACACGACGAGCAAGGGGTGGGGACTTTTATCTGGCCACCACCGGGGACCTCAACGTGGCCACCTGTGGGGACTTTTCCATGGCCACGGACACCCCGACGCCGCGCGAGGCGAGTGTTCCGTTTTCGGTCATGGTCATGGTGATCGTGGTCAGGTCAGGTAGCGATTGGCGCGGCTGGACGTCGCCGAGCACGTAAAGGCCGCACGAGGCGTTGTCGGCGATGGTGTCACCGAGTGTGATGTCCCAACCCGCTATTCGACTGTCGACGATCTCGAGTAGCATCCCGACGATGTTGGCGAGGCCATTCGCGTCCTCCCCGTCGTACAGAGTGACGCCGTACGTGGCGGTTTCAACAGTTGTCATGGGTAGTGCCTTTCAAAAGGCAGGGATTGACGATGTGTCATGCGGCCCCTGCGCGGGACTCGCCTGGAGAGGCGTCGCCGAGGGCGCGCCAACGCTATTCACCGTGAGTCGACCGGGCCGACGAACAGCTTTCACCTGGTGAAGAAGTCGATTGCCAGCCGGTTGAACTCGTCCCGGCGCTCTGCCTGCGCCCAGTGGCCGCATCGCGAGAACACGTGGAGATCCGCATTCGGCATGCGCTGCAGAGCAAACAGGCCGCCATCCATCGGAACCACACGGTCGTCACGACCCCAGACCAGCAGGGTTTCGTGCTGCACCTCGTGCAGATGCCGCCACAACTCGGCGTCGGGCGAGGACATGATCGACCTGACCGCGCGGAGCGCTCCGGCCCGAGCGTCCGGATCCATTGCTGCCTCGAGTCGCTCGGTGATCAGTTCGTCCGTAACCATGGCCGGGTCGAAGACCATCATGCGAATGAAAGCTGCCATGCGATCACGAGACGGTCCGGGCGCATCGTAGAAGGACGACAGGATCTTCAGTCCTTCGCTCGGGTGCGGCGTGACAACGTTCACGGAGACGCCGGCTGGCCCCATCAGGATCATGCGATCGATACAGTCGGGGCGGTCCAGTGCAAGCCGCACCGTCGTTCCACCACCCATGGAGTTGCCGACGAAGTGGGCCTTCTCCACGCCGAGGGAAGAGAGAAGGTCGGCAATGCACCGAGCGGCGAAAGTCCAATAGTCCCCATCGAATTCGGGCTTGTCCGCCAGCCCGTATCCTGGCTGATCCGGAACGACGACGTGGAATTGCTCGGCCAGCGCGGCCACGTTACCGCCGAAGTTGCTCCAGCCCGATGCCCCGGGGCCTCCCCCGTGGAGCAGAACGAGCGTCTCTCCGACACCCGCCTCGTGGAAGTGCAGTTTCGTTCCCTGGACCGCCACGGTCCGCGATGCCAGGTTCGTAGGCCCGATATGCGTATCGCCCATCATTTCATTCCCTTCTCTTCGAGGATGCGAAAACTTGCTCTTCGCGGACTCGCAACAGCGATTTCAAATCGGTGCCTTCGTCCGCGAGCGCAGCAGCGTCGACCGCGATGCGGCGACCGATCATGCGTTTGGCGACACCTATGTCGCGCGCGTTGTCCATGCTGAATGCCGCCACCACCCTCGACCGGCTCAGGTAGAAGATCGAGAATCGGCGGTCGTCCGGCACTCCCCGCACGACCACCTCATCCACGGCATACGGCACGCCCGCCATCTGCAGGTTCACCGAAAATTGGTCGGACCAGAACCACGGGACCTCCGAGAAGGCCTCGTTTGCGCCGAGGACGTTACGGGCGACCGCTACCGCGTGGTTCTGCGCGTTCTGCCAGTGTTCGGGGCGGATGTGGCGCCCCAGGGTGGGTTCGAACCTGTTCGCGACATCGCCGGCAGCGAAGACGAACGGGACGGTCGTACGCCCGTGCGCGTCGACCTGCACTCCGTTTCCGGTCGAGAGCCCGCTGTCTGCAGCGAGCTCGTCTGCCGGTACGGCGCCGATGCCCATCACGACGAGATCAGCATCCCACCGCCGCCCATCGGTCGCGGTGACAGTCACGCTGTCCTCGGACTCACACACGCTCGCGATATTCACCGACGTCACCAGGACGATCCCCTCACTTCGGTAGAAGCTCGACAGGATCTTCGAGGCAGCGCCACCCAAGGACCTCAGGAAAGGACCTTCAGCGGTCTCGAGAATGGTCACGGAGTGGCCGAGACCCACCGCGCCGGACGCAACCTCGGCCCCGATGAAGCCGCCCCCGACGACGACAACCGACTGCGCCGTGGCCAGCTGCGTACGCAACCGAGCCGCATCAGAAAGCGTGCGGAGCACGAGCACGCGGGACTGTGCGTCACTCCGAGACCCCTCGAATGTGCGTGCCGCAGCCCCGGTGGTCAGGATCAACTTGTCGAAGCGGTGAGAATGGCCCAGCACATCCTGCAGCCGTCGGCTCGACACGTCGACGCGGGCGATCTTTCGGCCGAGCCGCAGCTCCACATCGTGATCGTGGTACCAGCCCTCAGGATGGACCAGCAGGGTGGACATCTCCGGCTCGTCCACCAGGAGGGACTTCGACAGCGGCGGGCGGTGGTACGGGGCTGTCGGCTCGTCGCCGAACATCACGATCGAGCCCGCGAAACCGTTTCCGCGCAGCGTCTCCGCCGCCCGCGCACCAGCCAGACCCGCGCCGACGATCACGACGACCTCAGCTGCACTCATCACGCGACCACCTTGTACGGGGACGAGCCGGCCTGCGCGCCGCACCGACCCGATGCGACGTCATGGAGCGCGACATACCTATACCAATCATGTTGTGATGTACACGAATTCGCCGTCGGAACGGGTCTCGAAGCGGCGAAGCGGGAGTTGCGCCGGCAGGCACACCGGCAAACCCGATCGGATATCGAACTGACCACCGTGGAGCGGACACTCGATGACATGGCCGTCGAGAAACCCGTCGGCGAGCGAAGCGTCCTCATGCGTACAGGTGTCCTGCACGGCAAGAATCTCGCCCTCCACTTCGAAGATCGCGATCGGACCTGCCGCACTCGGGACCGAGACCCCGTCACCGCTGCGCAGCTGGGCCAGTCGACAGCGGGCGATCTCGGTCGAGTTCCCCGAGCCGTCCGCCAACGGTTGGTCCACGACAATCGGCCCCGCGGAGTGCCCGCTCACGCTTCCCAGTCCGTCGGCACATCGGCGAACTGATGCAGGGCCGCTTCCAATCCTGCGAAGTGCTTGAGCGCCGACGCGAGGCTGCCCTTGAACTTGATCGGCCCGGTCACAGCTCGCCGCACGCCCATCTCTTTCGCGGCGACTTTCCTCCAGGTCTCCGCTGGAGCTGCAAGATTGAACTTTGGGTCCTTGCCGGGAATCTGCGGTCCGGCGTAATCGATGAGCCCGTCGCCGTTGACGTGGATGTGAACGGGCGCCCGATCGCGATCCGACACGGACATCTGCACGATCATGTCGATGCCCTTCGTCCCTTCGATGGCCGTCGTGTTGCCCTTCCACACCTCGGCGTAGTGCTTGATCCAGTCCTCGTTCAGCAGGGCGTGCATGATTTCTCCTTCGTATCGACAAAATTCGCGAGCGGAATGCTTACGTTTGGAAGTGGTTTCGGAACTCGAGGCGCAGGGTCCGCCAGGCCTCCGGATCGCGCGCCGCGTCCGCTAGCAGGACCCAGAACTCTTGGCGCGCATGACAAAGTAGGTCCAGCGCCACCGGATCGAGGAACGTCTCTCGGTCCGACCGCAGCGACGTGACCCGCAGGCGTGACCCGTTGGCGGTGGAGTCCCGCACAACCCGCACACCGGCGTATTCGTTCTCGATGAGCAGATCCGGATCTCGGTACTTAGCCGGCGCGACACCACTGCCTCTCTGCCGAGCCGCCATCAGAACAGAACGCTGATGTTGTCGGAGGTGAACGTGTTGTGATCCAGGAGAATTTTGCGCTCCAGGATGTGCCAGGACGCGCCATCTCGCACCAAGATGTCCTCCCGCATCCCGACGAACGTGTGCTCGGTGGCCTCCAGGCGCGAGCGAAACGTCAGAAAGTTGGAGGTTGCGAACACCTGGCCCTCGACCTCGGACTCGGTCGCGGTCACATTCGTGATGAGGCGGCGAGTCCGCGACGGGGGGATCTCCGCCCAGGCGCTCTTGGCCGACAGGCTCGCGACGCGCAGCTCCAACGTTCCGTAGTCGTCGTCGAAGAGCGCGAGTTCACCCGGCTTCATGCGGTCGGGCTCCCCCTCGCGCGTCACCCGCACCGGCGCCCAGTAGGTGCTCTCGCTGGTGAACAGTCCGATCCACTCGTCGTATCGGCGTTCATCGAGAAGCCGTGCCTCGTGGTAGTAGAACTGCGCGACGTCGAGGGAAAGGATTGCGAGGCTTCCGGGGGGCGTTTCGTCAAGTAATGTCATTGCGATCACCAAATCTCGTTGTCAGAGGAGCTTGGACGGGCCATCAGATGCGAGTCGGGGGAATCTTTGAGATCGACTCGGGCGACGCCGCCTGCATGTACGTCTTCCAGAGCTCGTAGAACCGGCGCTGATTGATCTCCGAATAGATGCCGCCCGCGATACCCGGAACGTCGTCGTCCCCGACGACCTCCGCCGCGGTTCTGTCGGAGCCGAGGCCCAGCATCATGTTGCTGTCCAGCTGCCGACCGATGAACCCGCGCATGCCGTTCTGGCACTCCCGCCAGTTCTCGCCGTCGTCCTGCTCCAGCAACCCGGCCGGGCCGAAGGTGAGCTCGTACTGTTTCCGGACCGCATCTTTGACGTCTTCGGGCAGGCTCTTGTCGAGTACGCACCACTGATGGATCAACGTCCGGTCGGGGCCCTGCGGGTGGTGTACCCGCATCAGGCGGAACTGCTCGAGGTCCAGCCACGCGAAGGTCGGGAACAGGGCACCGTGGCCGAGCGGGATGAGCCGCGCAAGCTCCGCGCCCTTCTCTTCGGCGATTCGCTTGCGCTGCTCCGCCAGGAACTCGGTCTGGATGTTGGGCAACGTCCAGTAGGAGTGCAGGGGTTCCTCTCCGCCGACGTCTTCCGAGACCGGCCTGGTGAATGCATGGCCGATGAAGCCCATTCCCGCCGAGATCTGATAGCCCTGGTCGGGCACCGCCTGCATGAGTCCGAGCTCGGCCGGGCGTGCGTGCGAGTGTTCGACGTGGTACATGTCGGCGGCGAAGTTCTCGGCGGCGATCTTCCAGTTCGTGTCGACGGTCCAGCGGTGTGCGCCGGGGACCACCTCCACACCGGCGGGGTCTCGCGCGAAGAGCAAGTCGAAGTATGTCTTCAATTCGCCGAGCCACTCGTCCAGCGACGGGCCCTCCGGCGCCCAGTTGCCGAAGAGGAACCCCCGGTACTCCTCGACCCGGGTGACCTCGCGAAGACCCCACTCTTTCTTGTCGAGGACACCGGCGTAGCCCAGCCGGAACTTCGGAACGCCCTCGAGCTCACCGGCGCTGGAGTAGGTCCACGCGTGGTAGGGGCACTTGAAGAAGCTCGTGTTTCCTTCGTCGGAACGACAGACCCGCATACCGCGGTGTCGGCAGGAGTTCAGCAGTGCCCGCACGCGTCCGTCGTGACCGCGGGAGACGATAACGGAATCTTCACCCATGTACGTGGTGATAAAGTCGCCCGGTTCGGCGACCTGGCTCACGTGCCCGAGAAACAGCCAGGTATTGGCGAAGAGGCGCTCGAGCTCGAGCTCGTAGACATCTCGGTCCACGAAGATCGAGCGGTTGATCAGGCCCTTGTCGTACTGAACCGCGTCGATGAGGTCGTTGATGCGCGAATCAACTGTCATGGCGGAGAGTCCTTTCGACGGATTTGTTGGTCAAATACGTGATGTCGATGTCTTTTTCAACGCTTGACAGGAGATCGAGCGCTTTCCCGAGCGACATCATCTTTTCCATGTCCCCGCTCACCTGCATACGCCCGGTCATCGCGGCCGCCTGACCGTTGAGCGCACCTCGCGACATCGTCACATTCGTGGAATAGTCAAGTGCCGCTTTGATGTCCGCAGATTCCGTCGGAGCACCGAGACGGCCGGCGAACGAGTCACCGGAGAACGCCATGTGGTACACGTCGGCGGCCGGACTATCCGCGACCGTGAGCTCGAAGATGGCATGCTGCCCGGCGGCTTCCTTCTTGAAGGCTTCATGTTTGTTTGCGGCGACGGTCAATGCGATCGCCCAGTCATCGGTAAGAAACTGCACTGGCAAGATAACTCCTCATGTTGTGAGCCATTAGCGCATCAGGGTGTTGAGTCAGGGTGCTACTGCCTCGAAGGCGCCAGGGGGCGTTTTAGCGATCATCTTGTGTCCCCAGATACTCGTCCGGTCGTACTGCGACACAGACCAATTGGCACCGACAGGAATTGCACCCCACCCGTATTCGATGTCGAAGCCGGAGGGCGACCGAACGTAGAACGAAACCATCTGATCGTTCACGTGGCGACCGAGCATCATCGAGATGGGGATGGAACGCTCCATACACAGGTCGTAGGCCAAGCCGACGTCATCGATGTCGGCCACCTCGAGCATCAAGTGGTGCAGCCCGCGCACACCGGGAATCTGAGTAAGCGCCACGCTGTGGTGGCGCGGGTTGCAGTGGTAGAAGACGAGGTCGATGAACGTGGAGATCTCGTCGCTCTTCTTGAATCCGAAGCCATCGGTGTAGAACCCGTGCGCCGCTTTGAGATCCGGCACAGCGAGCACTACGTGACCCATGCCTTGCTCGCCAGTGACGAATTCGGAAATCGCGCGACCGGGCCGAAAGGACTTCGGTTCCACCTTCTGACCCGAGACGAGCTCGTGCCTGATCCCACTCGGGTCCTCGGCCACCACCATGGACAAGACTTGTCGTTCCCAGCACTCCTCCTCGGTGCCCCAGCGGCTCGTGACGCCGCTGCGCTGCAGGACCTCGAAGCAGGTACCCAGCGAATCCTCGTCGCCTGCATCCCAGCCGAGGTAGAGCAATGCGTTGCGCTCGCCCCGGTGGATCGCGAGCCGATGGTGCCGGTCGTCCATCCTGAGCTGCAGGACATCTTCGTTCTCGCTGAGGCGAGCCTCGAGCCCCAGCACCTCCGGGCCGAAGCTCTCCCACTCGGCCAGCGCAGGCGAGGTGACTCCCATATACGCCAATGACTTGACCATCTACCGCATTCCTTCCTTGGTTGTTTCCATCAGAGATCCGCCCCTCCCGCTGCCTGCACCAACCCGCGGACCTGCATTCCGCCGTCGCTATTGATAACCACGCCGCTGATCGCCGCTGCGTTCTCCGGCGACGCCAGCAAGACATACGAGCCGGTGTGGTCCGCGGGCTGCTGGACGATCCCGAGCGGGTTCGTCGCTCGGACGAGATCCGGGAAGTTCGCCGCATCGCGAAGGGAAGTCTCGGCCTGACCCAGAGCGCTCGCGCCACGAAGATCGGTCAACGTCCCGCCGGGAGCGACACCGTTCACCCGGACGCGGGGAGCCAGCTCGTAAGCCAACTGACGGATCAGGCCGACGGCGGCATGCTTCGAAGCCGTGTAAACAGATCCACCACCGGCCGGCAGAAAAGCCCCATTGGACAGCGTGAAGACGATCGACGGGGAGGAACTCTCCAGCAGCGCCGGAAGAGATGCCTTTACGCCCAGCAGATAGCCTTTGACGTTGACCGAGAAGATCTCGTCGAACGAGCCCGACAGAGTTGCACCCGGAGTGGTCGCCACCGGGGCGAAATAGTCAAAGATTCCAGCGTTCCCGACGAATGTGTTGAGCCCGCCGTGAGCCGCTACCGTCGCCGCCACCGCTCGCTCATTGTCTTCGAACGAGGAGACGTCGCCTTCGGTCACCACGACGTCCGGCAAGTCTTTCCGCAATGCCGCGATGTTCTCTGCGGAAGCATCAAGGACAGCGACACGTGCTCCTTCCGCCAGAAAACGCTCGACGACGGCGCGGCCGATCCCGGACGCGCCACCTGTGACGAGCGCACTACGTCCATCGAGCCATCCCATGAATCTCTCCCTCTGGTGAGATGTTGTCGTCCCGGCCGCACCGGGATCGCTGTCGTTGATTCGGACCCCTCGCGTTTCAGCGTTCGCCGCCGGAGTGGGCCACGTCTCAATCGTGTTGTGCCGTGGTTCGCCGCACATCTCCCTAATGGGAGGGTCCACATCTTCCGATTGAGAGGAATTGACGGCGGACACCATCCGTTTCGGAGGATCGCCGCCCGCCCCCTGAGATGTGCTGGCGATACCGGTAGAGCCGATTAGCTGGGCCGACCGGTGCAAAACAACGCTGTGGGTGAGCCGCTGGTAATGGACCCACCTCGAATGCACCAGAACCTGCCACCGGTCGCGGTTTCTGAGATGAGCCCCCAGTTCCGTTCCGGGACGCCTCGCAGGCGTGAAAATGGGATCGGGTCGCCTGCCGACGCCGACGTCTTCTTGGCTATTGAGCCCGTTGATGAGCCTGGCGCCGGGGCCCGACCTGGAAGGGTCACGCACTGTTGCTTCGAGCACGCCGGTCAGAATTTCGGTTCCCTTGACCGAGGCCCTCAGGCGCCCCGCCCTGTTGGAGAGTGCGGATGCGGATGGAGGACAAGGGAAGTGAAGCCGAAACCGGAAGAGATCCCCGACGCCGATCACGAGCTGGTGATCGAACGGGTGTGCGCGATCGATGTGGCCAAGGCGTCGGGCAAGCTGTGTATCCGGGCGCCGCAGCCGAGTAATAGTGGTCGGCGGGTCAGCCGCGTGTGGGACGTGGACGCCACCACCGGCGCGGTGAGTGAGCTGGCCGATCTGCTGGGCGAGGGGATCGAGAAGGTCACCGTGGAATCGACTTCGGACTACTGACGGATCTGGTTCTACCTGCTCGAGGCTGCCGGGTTGATGCTCCTATAGATGTCAAGCGGCCTGAGCGAGCCCTGTGCCGGTGTTCGCGGTGGTGTCCCGCGGGCAGAGGACACTGTAGATTTCGCGGGCAATGTAGCGCTTGAGGCATCGGACGACCTCGGCTTTGGTCTTGCCCTCGGCGAGTCGACGAGTCATGTAGGCCCGGGTCGGTTCGTGCCAGCGCAGGCGGACCACGGCGACTCGATGCAAGGCTGCGTTGGCCTGCCGGTCGCCGCCCCGGTTGAGCCGGTGACGGTTGGTCTTGCCCGAGGACGCAGGGATCGGGTTCGACCCGCAGAGGGCGGCGAATGCCGCCTCGCTGCGCAAGCGGTCGGGGTTGTCCCCTGCGGTCATGAGGAACCGGGCGGCGCTGTCCGGGCCGATCCCGAACACCTCGAGGAGTTGAGGTGCGGCGATGGCGGCAAGTGTGCGGATCTGTTCCTCGAGTTCGCTGATCTCGACGCGAAGCTCGAGGTTGCGTCGCGCTAAGGCAGTGGAGGGACAGCCTTGAGAGAAGTGGCGTTAAGCGAATCCAGAGCAATCCTTGCCGGGTAGGTGATTGCATGGCGTTGTGATCGATGAGGGCGGCTACGGCCGGTTCGGTGCGTATTCGCGAGTGGAGTTGGAACGGTTCTTCCACCTGGACGACGAGGACCGTCGGCTTGTCGCGGCGCGGCGTCGCCGGAACCCGATCGAGCAGGTCCTGGAACAGACCCGCGGGCAGGGTGCCAGACAAAGGTTGTGAGTGCGTCGGCTATCAGGCGCACGACCCGCAGGGGCACGACGGCTGATCTTGTCAGAGTGACTACACCGGATTCAGAGTTTGTCGGCGAGGACGTCGAGGTTGCTGATCTCGGGGGGTGAGGCGAACAGTTCGTCGGCACGCTCGCCGAGTGCCTTGCCGACTGGTCCGCCGAGATGTGTCTTGCGGGCCGCCTCGTCCGGGAAGGCGTCGATGATGCCGTATGAGGACGGACCGAACCGGACGGCGAACCAGGGTTTGGTGCCGGGTTCCTGCTCGACCAGCGGCAGCGCCGAGAGTAGGAATTCTTCGACGGCGTCTTCCTTGCCGGGCTTGGCTTCGAGCCGTACCAGCAGCGCCTTGGTGGCCATAGGGCGATCTCCTCTTCGATGTCGTGGGTAGCGGACCAGCATCACACCAACGGGTGGTCGGGACAGGGTACCCGGCCATCCCGATTCGAAACAACTCCTTCTACGTCTTCCCCTCGCGGAGTCGAAGGAGAAGACTCCAAGGTGGACGGAACACCTCGGCAGGTAACCGTTATTCGTCGTGCGCGCAGCGAAACACGTTGGCACGTCGGCAGTTTCGTGGGATTGCCTGCTGTATCACGTCCTCGAGACGGCTACCGCCCACCTGATGCGCCTTGTTCGGCGACCGGCGCCGACATTCACCGCTGTGTGCCACAAGGTGGATCATTAACCGAAATCGTTGCATATCAAGGAGAGTCGACATGAAGGCGCTTGTGTACGACGGGCCACGCGAGGTCGTGGTGAAGGATGTTCCGGATGCGAGGATCGAGCAGCCGACCGATGTGTTGGTGAAGATCACCTCCACCAACATCTGCGGATCCGACCTGCACATGTACGAGGGTCGCACCGATCTCGAGACGGGGATGGTGCTCGGTCACGAGAACATGGGGATCGTCGCCGAGGTCGGTGATGCGGTGGTGAAGGTGTCGCCAGGGGATCGGGTGTGTTTACCGTTCAACATCGGCTGCGGGTTCTGCCGCAACTGCGAGGAAGGGTTGACCGCGTTCTGCCAGACGGTGCATCCGGACCCGAAGATGGCCGGCGCGGCGTACGGGTTCGCGGGGATGGGCCCGTTCTGGGGTGGGCAGGCGGAGTATCTGCGGGTGCCGTTCGGCGACTTCAATTGCCTGCGGTTGCCCGAGGATGCGCAGGACAAGGAACTCGACTATGTGATGCTCTCGGACATCTTCCCGACCGGCTGGCACTGCACCCGCCTCGCGGACATGCAGCCCGGCGACTCGATGGTGGTGTACGGGGCCGGACCGGTCGGGTTGATGGCGGCGTATTCGGCGATGCTCCAGGGCGCGAGCAAGGTGATGATCGTCGACCGGCATCCGGACCGGCTCAAGCTCGCCGAGGAGATCGGCGTCATTCCGATCGACGATTCGAAGGGCGACCCGATCGAGCAGGTCCTGGAACAGACCCGCGGGCAGGGTGCCGACAAGGGTTGTGAGTGCGTCGGCTATCAGGCGCACGACCCGCAGGGGCACGAGGACTCGGCGATGACGATGAACGAAGCAGACCAGCACATTACACTAACTTGAGCCTCAAGCCGACTGAACCGTACACGATTTCAGTTAACGTGACAGTGCCCAGGTCAGTGTTGTGTGGTGCCGGCGCCTGTGTTTTCCAGCGCCGCTCGTAGATAGGGGGCAGTCGCACTGTCGGCAGTGGCAGCTACCTGCTCGGGGGAACCGGTGGCGACGATACGTCCGCCGTCGGCGCCCGCTCCCGGTCCGAGGTCGATGACGTGGTCGGCCTGGGCGACGACGCGCATGTCGAGTTCGACCATGACGACGGTGTTGTCGGCGTCGACGAGCCCCTGCGCGTGAGCGAGCAGTCTGTCGCTGTCGGACGGGTGGAGCCCAGCAGTGGGCTCGTCGAGGATGTAGAGCGTGTCGCCGCGTTGAGCACGCTGGAGTTCGGATGCCAGCTTGACACGCTGAGCTTCGCCGCCGGACAGCTCGGTGGCGGGTTGTCCGAGTCGCAGGTAACCCAACCCGACCTCGCGTAGGACGGTGAGCGAGCGAAGAACGTCGTTCTCACTGGTGAAGAAGGCGTGGGCTTCGTCGATGCTCATCGCGAGAACGTCGGCGATGTTGCGGTCCCGCCAGGTGATTTCGAGTGTGCTCTGCGTGTAACGAGTGCCATTGCAGTCCGGGCACGGACTGTAGACGCTGGGCAGGAAAAGCAGCTCGATCATCACGAAGCCTTCACCTTCGCAGGTCGGACAGCGGCCACCGGCGACATTGAAGGAGAACCGCCCCGGTTTGTAGTTCCGTTTCTTGGCCGCAGGTGTTGCGGCGAACAGCTTGCGGATGTGGTCGAACATGCCGGTGTAGGTTGCAACATTGGATCGGGGTGTGCGCCCGATAGGGCGCTGATCGATGGCGACCACCCGACGGAGCCCTCCCAAGGTGCCCTCGATGCGGCCGCGGACCGCGCCCTGATCTCCGGTGAGCAGCAGATCGGTGTCGTCGCGCGGTTCGACGTTGGCATCGGGCGCGGCGGGCCGGCCCAGTTCAGCGTTGATCAACGCTGGTAGAGCCTGGCTGACGAGGCTCGATTTCCCCGAACCGGAGACTCCGGTGACGGCGGTCAAGACCCCGAGAGGGAAAGACACGGTGAGGTCGCGGAGACTGTTGCGCTCGACGCCTTCGACGCGAAGCCACCCGCGGGGGGTACGCCGCTGGCGGCGCACCTGCTCCGACGTGTCGAAGAGATAGCGTGCGGTGACCGAGTCCGGTACGTCGGCCAGCCCGGCGGGTGTTCCACTGTAGAGCACGCGTCCACCGTTCTCGCCGGCACCGGGACCGATATCGACCAGCCAGTCCGCTTCTCGGATGACGGGTAGGGAGTGCTCGACGACGAGGACGCTGTTTCCTCGCTCACGAAGTCCGTGCAGAATTCTCAGCAGCGCCGTCAAGTCGCCGGGGTGCAGTCCCGCCGAAGGTTCGTCGAGGATGTAGGCGACGCCGAACAGCTTCGAGGACAGCTGCGTCGCCAGGCGCAGTCGTTGCAGCTCTCCGCCGGAGAGTGTGGGCGTCGTCCGGTCCAGTGACAGATATCCCAGCCCGAGGTCGATAATGGGTTGGATTCTTTCGAGGAGGTCGTCGAGCAGGCGCCGCGCCGCCACCTGTTTTTCCGCTGACACGTTCGGGGTGCGTCGCACGTCGGGAGCGGCGGTGTGCGCCGATCCTCCCGATGCGACACGTCGTCGCGTGGCCTCGGCTCGTCGGGTTTCGTCGAGAGCTTCTCCTGCCGCCTCGGGTAGCCAGTCGCTGGACACAACAGTGCGCGCGATCTCTGCCAGTCGTGCCAGGGGCAAGGACGCGAACTCGGCGATATCCAGGCCCTCGAAGGTGACCGAGAGCGACTCCGCCTTGACCCGCTTGCCCTGGCACATCGGGCATACCTCGCTGGTGACGAACTCAGAGACCCGCTTCTTGACGATCGAGCTCTTGGTGTTCGCGAAGGTATCGAGCACGAACCGCCGGGCGCCGACGAAATTGCCCTCGTAACTGGGTTCGGTTCCGGCTTTGATCGCTCGCCGAGTCTGTGCCGGGGTAAATCCCGAGTACACAGGAACGGTGGGGCGGTCCTCGGTGAACAGGATCCAGTCGCGATGTTTCTTCGGCAGCTTCTTCCACGGAGAGTCGACGTCGTATCCCAGTGACACCAGGATGTCGCGAAGGTTGCCACCCGGCCAGCCCGGCGGCCACGAAGCGATCGCGCGCTCCCGGATGCTGAGTGTGGGATCGGGGACCATCTTGTCGACATCGACCTCGTAGACGCGCCCGATGCCATGGCAGGTCGGACATGCGCCCTGCACGGTGTTCGGCGAGAAGTCCTCCGCGTAGAGCATCGGTTGGTCATTTGGGTAAGACCCGGCACGGGAATAGAGCATCCGCACGAGACTGCCCAATGTCGTCACGCTGGCGACATTCGATCGAGCATTACCGATGCCTCGGTGCTGCTGCAGTGCAACCGCCGGTGGCAGTCCCTCGACGACGTCGACATCGGGTAC
The DNA here is from genome assembly GCF_055380405.1 of Rhodococcus sp. JCM 9793. Classification (NCBI taxonomy): domain Bacteria; kingdom Bacillati; phylum Actinomycetota; class Actinomycetes; order Mycobacteriales; family Nocardiaceae; genus Rhodococcus; species Rhodococcus sp. JCM 9793. Next base: position 55,642 of record NZ_AP043718.1, on the reverse strand, counting down.
ACCGACCTGGTCGATCAGCCGACGGGCATACGGTGCCACCGACTCCAGATAGCGCCGCTGCGATTCCGCGAACAGTGTCCCGAACGCCAGCGAGGATTTCCCCGAGCCGGACACACCGGTGAACACCACCAGACGGTCTCGAGGAACATCGAGATCGACGTCGGCGAGATTGTTCTGCCGAGCTCCCCGCACCACGACACCCTGCCGCCAGCGATCATCGGCCTCGGCGAGATGTTCGGAACGGTTTGTCATGCCGGTGACCATAACGAAGGAAGGGAGCCTTGCGGCAGACCCCACAGCACTCCTGGCACACATCGTCACTCAGTTGACACGCAAGGTCACTGACACGTATCGCCACGTGCGCATACGTTCGAAAGGTCCCCCGGTGGCCACGCCACCACAACCGGGTCCCGAATCGCAGCGTGCAGGGATCCCCCAGGTTAGGAGCGACAGCATGGCAGACAGCAACCGCGCAGTGGTGTTCGAGAGCCCCGGCACCATGAAGGTCGAGAAACTCGACTTCCCCAAGCTGGAGATGCCGAACGGACGAAAAGCGCCCCACGGCGTCATCCTGAAAATCGTCGCTACCAACATTTGCGGCAGCGACCTGCACATTTACCGAGGGTCCTTCCCCGTCCCCCAGGGTATGGTCATGGGCCACGAGATGACCGGAGAGATCATCGAGGTCGGCTCCGACGTGGAGTTCCTCAAAGAAGGCGATCTCGTCTCGGTCCCCTTCAACGTCGCCTGTGGACGATGCCGCAACTGTAAAGCTCGCCGCACAGATGTCTGTGAAACCGTCAATCCTGCAGTCTCCTGCGGCGCATACGGTTTCAATCTCGGCGACTGGGTGGGCGGACAAGCCGAATACCTGTTCGTCCCGTACGCGGACTTCCAACTCCTCCGTTTCCCGGACAAGGACCAGGCCATGGACAAGATCCTCGATCTTGCCCTGCTCTCGGACATCCTTCCCACCGCCTTTCACGGACTCATCGAGGCAGGGGCCAAACCAGGTTCAACGGTGTACATCGCCGGCGCCGGGCCGGTCGGACGCTGCGGCGCAGCAGCAGCACGCCTTCTCGGCGCATCCTGCATCATCGTCGGCGACTACTATCAGGACCGACTCGACCTGGTCAAGAACAACGGCTGCGAGACCATCGACCTGAGCCAGGACATCCCCTTGCCCGACCAGATCGAGGCCATCCTCGGTGAGCGCGAAGTCGATTGTGGCGTCGACTATGTCGGCTCCGAAGCACACGGCATCGGCTCGGAGTCCAATCAGCCTCAGCCGGCAGGTGCCATCAACGACGTCCTCGAAGCCACCCGTGCCGGCGGCGCCACCGGCGTCATCGGCGTCTACGGCCCCGACCCTCTGGCACCGACAAAGGCCGAACAGGAAGGCATCTTCCCGCTCGAATTCGGCAAGGCCTGGATCAAGTCACCGCGCCTGTCCGCGGGGCAGGCACCGATCATGCATTACAACCGCGAGTTGATGATGTCGATCCTGTGGGACCGCATGCCGTATCTGAGCGCAATGCTCAACACCAAGGTCATCGGCCTCGACGAAGCACCCGCCGCCTACGAGACCTTCGATCAGGGGTCATCGAGCAAGTTCATCATCGACCCACACGGAATGATTCCAGCCTGAGCACGATCCAGCACGGAAAGCTCACGGTCTGAGCACAATACAGCACGGAATGCTCACGGCCTGAGCGTTTTGCAGCACGCGTAGATTTCCGGCCCTGTGATCGCCCCCCGACTGGCGGACACAGGGCCGGCTCGCTCTCTCCCCGACCCGCAGGACTTTCCCGCGCGGCTCAGTAAACTCAGTGGTATCCGTAAGGCAGGTGATCCGGCCATGGCTGATGCAGACGAGCCCTCATTGCCACACTTCGAAACGTTGTCGACCTCGCGGGCGCCGGACGACGGTGTCATCGACTACTGGCGAGAGGCCCGGCGCCATGCCTACGTCGACGTCAGCACCGACCCCGCCGACCCCGACTTCTACGGCGATGTCCGTCTCGGCCGATACACGAACTTCACTCTGTCCACGAAACGAGCCACCGCCGAGCAGACACACCGCAATCGCAGCCGAATCGCCCAAGGGCGGGAACAGGACGAGTATCTGTTCGCCATATTCCAGACGCGCGGAAGTTGCATCATCGAACAGGCCGGACACACTGCAGTAGTCCCGCCAGGATCCATGGTCATCTACGACAGTTCCCTGCCCTTCGCTTTCCGCGCCGATGCACCCTACGAACAGGTCATCGTCAAGGTGCCCGCCGATCGAGCCTTCGCGCTCGCCGGCATCGACCGGACCACAGACATCCTGGCCACGACCATGAGCTGTGCAGGAGCGATGTCCGCCGTCGCAGCCTTTTTCACCCAACTGGCCCAACACCAAGACAGCGATCCCCACGGCGCCGCACAGCTCGAGACTCACGCCTCTTCACTGGCCACATCACTACTGAGTCTCGTCACACCGGTTCGCTCTGCCGCCGAAATACCCGCCTTCCTACGACGAGATCAGGTTCTGGCCTACATCCATGCCCACCTTGCAGACCCCGACCTCGACGCCGAACGCATCGCCACCGCGATGCGACTCTCCCGCCGCAGCCTCTACCGCCTGTTCCAGGGAACCGACCACACAGTCATGGGATATCTCCGCGCAGCGCGCATCCAGTCCGCCCAGCACCTACTACGAAAATACCCTTCCCGGCCCGTCTCCCTCATCGCTCGACAAACAGGATTCTCCGACCCCCGCACCTTCTACCGAGCGTTCCGCGACACCACCGGCATGACACCCAACGAACACCGAGAACGCCTCGATTGACAACGCACTGCACATATCCGCTCTACAGCTCAACGAGGCCGCCGGACGGGTCAACAACGACCGGCTCGGGCGAATCATGGCCCGCATACGACATGTGGCCAGAAACCTGACCCCAATTGCGAGTCTGAAAACGAAACGCTTCGAACCTCATCATCTGAACACGGACCGTCCCGACCTGCACTTCATGTCCGGAGTACGGGAAATTCGACAAACCGACGATGTGCACACACAAACCGACGATGTGCACACACAGTGGATCCTCGAAATAGCCGGACAAACACGAGAATTCGACGCCACCATCACCGAACAGCACCCGGACGAACGCATCGCGTGGAAATCGGACAGTCCCGCCTGGCGAACACGGTCACACCACTTTCACCAAGTCGGGTGCGATGTACGGCTGAAAATGCTCGTTCAGATCGCCGCCGAAACCCACAACGCGCAGGCGGCGTGGACCGCGCTCATCGACTCCGATGGCGAGAACCGCGACGGTGCATGGGCCGGCGAGGTCACCGACCTGGTACCACTCGATGCCTGGCCCACCGGGACTCGTGTGGTGCTGTGTAAGGAACGCCCGGACCCGGGGCCCCGTGCGGTTCGCGGTTCGCTGAAACTACCTGCGCCACACGGCACACGGCACACAAAGTTCGTATCCGCAGAAACACCCTTGCAGACAACAGACCCGAACGATTCCGATGGGACTGCTGCACGATCAGGTGACAGATTCGGTCACGCAGCCTGAGCGGCTGGTGTGGTCATGATGGTCTCGTATTCGACTGGGGTCAATTTGCCGAGCCTGGCTTGGCGTCGGCGGCGGTGGTAGGTCCGTTCGATCCAGGTGACGATCGCGATCCGGAGCTCGTCGCGAGTGGACCACGGCTGGCGGTCGAGGACGTTCTTCTGCAGCAGTGCGAAGAACGATTCCATGGCGGCGTTGTCGCCGCAGGCACCGACCCGGCCCATCGATCCGACCATCGCGTTCCGGCCGAGAGCCTGGACGAATTTCCTGGACCGGAATTGCGATCCGCGGTCGCTGTGAACCACACAGCCAGCCACCAGATCCCCTGCCGCGGCCCGGCGGGCGACGGCAGAATTGAGGGCGTCGACCGCGAGACGGGCCTTCATTCTCGAATCGATCGAGTAGCCGACGATACGGCTCGAGTGCACGTCCTTGATCGCACACAGGTAGAGCTTGCCCTCACCGGTGTGATGCTCGGTGATATCTTTGAGCCACAAGCGATTTCGCTCATCGGCGGTGAAGTTTCGGGCGACGAGATCATCGTGGACCGGCGGGCCGGAACGGACGTGCTTGGTGCCGCGCTTCTTCCCGAACGAGCTCCACCACTTGTTGTCGGAACAGATCCGCCACCCGGTACGCTGCGCCATCGCCTGGCCGGCGTCCCCAGCCTCGTCGACGAGGAACCGGTACCCGAACTCCGGGTCGTCGCGGTGGGCGTCGAACAAGGCGTTGGCCCGATACGCCTCGTCGAGCTCGGCAGCGGCCACCGGAGCGGCCAGCCACTGATAGTAGGGCTGACGAGCGATCTTCAATACCCGGCACGTCACCGCGACGGGGATCCCGTCAGCGGCCAGCTCACGAACGAGCGGGTACATCATTTTCCCGGCAGGTTCGCCTGCGACAGATACGCCGCCGCCCGACGCAGGACTTCATTCTCCTGCTCGAGCAGCCGGATCCGCTTCCGCGCTTCACGTAATTCGGCATTCTCGCTGGCAGTGGTTCCGGGCGTGATGCCGTCTTCGACGTCGGCGGACTTCATCCAGTTCGTCAGGCACGATTCGCTGATCCCGAAGTCGGCGGCGATCTGCTTGAGTTGCTGCCCGGGCTCGCGGTTACGAGCGACGCGGACGACGTCGTCACGGAACTCTTTGGGATACGGCTTCGGCACGGGGTACATCCTTCCAGCAGTGCCTCCCGGCACCACAGATCAGATGTCACCTATCCGTGCAGCAGTCCCTTATTGCGGTCACCTCGCTCCAAACCCGGAATCGGTCGGCCATCTCTTCGCGCCATTGGGTCGCCGATAACAGGTGTCGGCGAGGCCGGAAATGCGGTGAGATTCCGCTGAACGCAGCCAGGAATCGCTGCGCGTGCCGGACCGATGTGAAGCGTTTCATCGCACGCTCGCGTTGCCGGGTCGGTTGATGCGAGTTCTCGGCGCGGTTGTTCAGGTATTTCGATCGACGGTGCTCGACCGACGGCATCGTCTCGCGGTGCGCCACCTGGTAGCTGGTCAGCTTGTCGGTCACGATCACCCGCGGTACGTACCGCAGGCCCTTGAGTAGCTTGCGGAAGAACCGTGTGGCCGCCTTCGCGTTCCGGCGGGACTGGACCAGTATGTCGAGGACGTTGCCGTCTTGATCGACCGCCCGCCACAGATAGTGCTGCGTGCCGTTGATGCGGATGAACACTTCATCGAGATACCATTTGTCGCCGGGCCGAGGCCGGCGGCGCAGTAACTCGTTCGCGTAGGCCTGCCCGAATTTGTGACACCAGCGGGGACGGAGAGGTTGTCCCGGGTCTCGTAGAAGTTGAAGTGGCGGTCCCTCGCTCGATTCCTGCCGTGTGGTAGGTATCGGGCGTCTGCCAAGACACACCAACAGCAAGGGACCGCCATGAAGAAGAGTAGCCAGAATCAGTCCGTGAACGCGACACCACCCGCCATCCCGGAACAGGTGAGCGTAGCGATGGCCGAGATCGTCGAGAACATGCAGGAGGGCTTGCTGTCCTTGGCCGTGGGCGCCGGCCTGCAGGTCATGCAGGCAATGATGGACGCCGACGTCACCACGCTGGCCGGACCGAAAGGGCGTCATGATGCGCAGCGCACCGCGGTCCGTCACGGACGTGAGCGGGGTTCGGTGACGCTCGGAGGGCGCCGGGTCCCGGTGACCCGCCCACGCGTACGGGCCACCGACGGCTCCGGCGAGCTGCCGGTCCCGTCGTACGAACTGTTCACCTCGACGGAGATCCTCGGCAAGATGGCGATGGAGAAGATGCTCGCCGGCCTGTCGACCCGCCGATACCCGATCGGCCTCGAACCAGTAGGGCACGAGGTAGACGAAACATCCTCTGCAACAAGCAAATCTGCCGTGTCACGCAAGTTCGTGGCGATGACCGAAACTGCACTGGACGAGCTGCTCTCCGCGGACCTGTCCGGTCTGGACCTGGTGGCGATCATGATCGACGGAGTGCACTTCGCCGACACCTGCTGCGTCGTGGCCTTGGGCATCGACTCCGACGGCACCAAGTACCCGTTGGCCGTGGTCGACGGCGGCACGGAGAACACCACCACGGTCACCGCCCTGCTCGTCGGGTTGCGCGAACGCGGCCTGGACGTCACCCGTCCGGTGCTCGTGGGGATCGACGGATCGAGCGCACTGCGCAAGGCGGTGGCCGAGGTGTTCGACCACCCGATCGTCCAGCGGTGTCAGCTGCACAAGATTCGCAACGTGAAAGACCGCCTGCCGCAGAAACTTCGAACCACCGTGGGAAGCAAGATGACGCAGGCCTACCACTCGGACTCGGTGCTCGAGGCCGAAGCGATGCTCGAAAATCTGGCGTCCGAGCTCGAACGCACTCATCCTGGGGCCGCGGCCAGTCTGCGCGAGGGCCTGTCCGAGACGCTGACGGTGCTGCGTCTGGGTGTGCCACCAACGCTGGCGCGGACTCTGCGGTCGACGAATGCAATCGAATCGATGATCTCGGTGTGCCGGGATCACTCCCGCAACGTCAAGCGGTGGCGAGACTCTCAGATGGCGTTGCGCTGGTGTGCAGCCGGAATGGCCGAGGCCGGGAAGAAGTTCCGACGTGTCAACGGGCACCTACACCTGCCGGCGCTGCGTGCCGCGCTCGACCGGGAGGCGATGGTCGTGCACACTGATCGGGTGAGCGTCGCCTGATTCTCACAGGGGCCACTGCCGAAGTTCCACGGACTTCGGGACATCCTCGGTGTCCATCGGGTACTGGGGCGGTCACTACTAGGGTCCCTCGACTTTGCGGGCATCGTGCAGAATCCGCCCCACCGCGCCGGTCGAGATCCCCATCTCCTCGGCGATCTCGCGGTACTTCATCCCCTGCGCGCGCAGTCCCACCACCTGCATACGGCGGGCTTCTGCTCGCTCGAGAAACTCTTCCCGAGGCTCGGCAACCAGCCGCCGTGCGGTCCGCTCGGACGAACCGAGCCGCTGCGCCAGTTCCTTGGCAGTGATAGCTCGGCGTTGTTTCGCTCGCGCACCGCCGCTCACAGCGCGTACTCCAATGCCGTAGCCAGATCGAATTTAGTGGCACGTGTGCGGTTGGCTTCTCGCTTCGCCGGGGTCATAACCTTGCCACCCTTACTGCCACGCGCGGCCTGACGAGCCCGGAAGGTGGCCTCGTCGAAGTTACGCCAGATCCACTTGCCGATGGAGTACGCGGTGGCGCGGACCTCGACGAACGGCAACGGGTCGGCGAACTCGGTGTTGACCGCGTGACACCGCTGCAGCACGAGCTGGAGCCATTGTTCGGCGGTGCCGTCGCGGTGGCTCCACCACTGTGGATAGGCCCACTTTCGGGCGGTATCGAACATCGTGACGTTGCGACCCAGACCCGCCGAACGGTCGGGCCGACGTGGTGCCTGCCGGGGCGTGTGGATGGTGGCCAGGTCCCGCAGCGCGTACGGGTCCGCAGGTCCGTAGAGGGTTTCCCATTCGGGGTGGATCGGGTTCTTGGTCAGCTGCCCGCCGTAGGAGAAATCCCCACCAACGGAGATGCATAGGCCTCGCTCGATGCGGTGCGCCAAGCGCAGCGGACTCAAGCGTGCGGAGTCGGTGCGGCAGACGCGATGGTCGCCGAGCCACCAGCCCAGGTGCGCCCGCCCGGAAGGCGACTGGGAGACCCAGCTCGGCGCCGGATGATCCGACGGCTTTTCGAACGCCCTCAGCGCCGCATCGGGATGGTCACAGTCGATGACGATCGATCCGAGCAGGGCATGCGGGGAGTGCTGGATGTAGCGCATCGTCAACGCCTCGTCGCGGCTCATCCGGTACTGGCCATGCTCGAGTTGGTTCGTCGCGAACGGACGGTGCGGCAGTAGCACCTCGCTTCCCCACTGCTCGTCACTGAGAAGCAGCGCCTTCGCGGTATCCATGCTGAATACTGTGCGTCACCAAGATCAGCTATTCGGGTAGGACACGCCGAGCCATATGAAGGATTATTCAGGTAGGACATGCCAAGCCATATCAGGTATCCCCTAGAAATCCCTTCCTGTTCACGTCTGTTCGCAGGCCGTAAACACCCGAAACGGCTGAGCCTGAATTGCACGTCAGCACAGACTCCCGCCGCCAGCAGAGAACCTTGGTCGGTTTCTCTGTACAGGCATTGAGTGCACGGTTCGATCCCAGGTAACAGGTTCGGCACCGAAGAGCTGATGCCACTCGATGTCAAAGACGAGGCGGACGCCTTCCCACGGGGTTGCGGCGCAGGCGATCAACCACCCCTGTCAAGCTCGTGCGGAGCAGCGACACCCCACCGACAAGACGCTCGGAGGAGACAGATCGGCCGGCTCAACAAACTCCGCCCCCGACACGGCCGAGGCCTGCTCACTTAGAGTCGACGTGTGACCACAACACCCGCCGAGTCCGCACCCTTCAAGGATGTGGCCACCGAGTTCGCCTCGTTCCTCAAGCACTACATCACCTGGCACGACCAGCACACAGCCGCTGAGGCCGAAGCACGCGCCGCAGTGAAGGCAGCCGGCGGGCGCATTATCACCGGCGGGCAAGACGGGCCGTGGGTGGATGGTCGGAGCACGGAAACCTACTACGACCAGGAAACCGGCGAGAAGCTGGGCGTCATCGTCTGGCAGAACAACGATATGGACACCCCGGTGTCGAGCACGATGGAATTCCGCGACGCCGACGTGCACGTCGACCATCTGGTCGACGACGAAGCCCTTGGCGAGGACATCCCCGACCCGTTCGGGTTCCGGTCGTGGGCCGATGAACAGGACATCGACGAGCTGCGCGGCATGCTCGCTGCGTCACCGAATCCATAAAGCCCCTGAACGTCTCGGGGACGCCGGGCACGAGATCCACAACCTCCACTGGACAGACAGCACACCGACGAGCGGACCGGCTGGAACCGATCCGCTCCACGGTGCGTCCAACCAGATATGACTGAAGACGAACGTCAACGCATCGCCGAACTCCACGTCGACAGTGACCCTGTCGTCATCGCCGAGCTTCGCCGAAACCCCGAAATCGCGTCCTTCCTGGACCAGCTCGACCTCGCAGTCTGGGAATTGCAGATGCTGCGCGACCGCGGGAACCCATGATCCGGCAGAGACCGCTCAGGAAAAACCTGGCGTTGTCCAGCACAAATGACACGTCCCCCGGCATGTGCATGGAGCAGTTCCACGACTGCGCACACGAGGCCACGCACGCTACATGCCCTCGAACTCGTCGGAGCTGGCCCCGGAGTGCACCGGGCCGGCCTTATCGCGCGCGCAAGCGCGGCAACACCATCGGGCGCCGGAACCCCGACCGCTACCGGGACTACATGACTCCGAGCGGCGCTCTCACGGCCACAGCAACGCCGACTGCGGGGACCGTCTCTCTGATGCTTCCCGGGACATGTTCCGAAACACGCCCACGGCCCGGACCTCGGCATTGACCACCACAGTGCCCCTCGCTGCGCTGTGGCCCACCCCTTCCAGGAGCGTTCATGTTCAAGTTCTTCCGCCGCAAGCCCCGAACCACCGCCGCGCCCGAGCCTCAGCTGCCCATTTTCGGCGAACGCATCAGTACAGCGTCACCGGCCGCCCGCGAGTACGCGAAGCGGTTGCTGACCAACCTTCAGGTCACAGAACCGTTCGCCGAGCCCGACAGCGACGAGCACGCACTGTGGAAGGCCGGCAAACTCGTGCCTTTCTACATCACCTACCTGCTCGATGCCGGTGGCCACGTCGGGCCCAGCGTCGACGCGGCCTGCCTTGCAGAAGAACCGCGGTCGACCGGTGGGAGACGGGCGCGGAGTATCCCCGTTGGGGCCAGACCGTGGCACTGGCCCGATTCCTCGACGTCCGCGTTCGCGACCTGACACATCCCGACGTCGAACCTCATCACCATGAGATCCGGCCGAGGATGCGACTTCCTGGACTGGCGATCCTGTCGTTCGAGCCGGCCGCCGTCGAAGAAGCCACTGAGTCGTCGCTCGTTGAAGGCCCTGCCCTGCCGGCACCGAGCAACGAGCCCATTCGTAGAAGCTGAAGCACAGCACCCCGCAACCTTGTGGCCTGCACCTCACGGTGCAGGCCACATTGGTATGAAGATACGCATACTCCGCGCCGGCGCGGCCGCAGGCCAATCGCTCCCTGGCCCGGGACTCAGTACAGGTCGTCGGCGGGAGCGACTTGGATGAGCATCAGTTCCGCATGGGCGGGACGGTCTTTCAGCTGGAACGGGCGCATCGTCACCGAGGACTTCACCCACTCGTCGTCGCCGCGGTGCAGCCGCACGAGATTCACGGTATGAGGCTCTTCACCGGAGCTGATTCGTTGCGCGCTGGCGTGCAGCTGGTGCAGATCGTCCGGATGCACGACCGGTCCGGTCAGGTGCGCATATTGCCATTCCAACCACTGCGGAGCGCGACCGATCCACAGCACGACAGAGCCGCGCTGCGCCTCGAACACTGCGACGTGAACGTTGGATCCGTCCAGCCCTTCTTGGAGCCCGAGTTCGGCGAGGGTCGGCACGGATGGGGGGTACACGTCGGAAAAGTCGTGGTAGAGCACCATTACGCCGGAGCCATCGGGTGCGGGTCGGAGAACCGCCTGCCACTGCATGGCGTGGCCGTGGTCGTGCCTGACGGCAAACCATGTGCTGAGTGCCATGCCGGGCTTGGGAGTCAGGGTGATTTCCAGGAACTCTTGTTCCTTCTCGAAGTGGATCGCGCGATTGATGTAGTCCGACGACAAGGCCGTCGGGACCCAGTCTTCGAGAAGCGTTCCCGACATCGCCCCGGACTCCCAGGTCTGGTAGATCAGCCATTCCGTCGTCGACCAGAACACTCCCGAGGTCAGGCGCCGTGGGGGGATTTCTTCGTCGGGATTCCCGATCCATAGCTGGATGCCGTGCACATCGCGGAACGGTCCGATGATCGGCCACGCATAGTACCGCCACGAGCGGCCCTGCTTCTTCGAGCGAAGTACTCGATCGAACGGTTCGCGTGTACGCCGAACGTGTTCCACGATCGGCTCGACCAGGATGTCCGCTGCCGGTGACACATTCCTACTGCGGATGGAGGTCAGTTCTTTTGCTTCGTCCCCCGAAGCGACCAGCGTCGCTGCGCCCTCCACCAGCGTTTCGATCAGATGCCACTTTCCCAATTTTTTTCGGCCCCCGCCTATTTCGTTTCGGTCTCAAATCCTTGGGAAGTGTAACGAAGTGAGTCCGTGAACGATCGGGGGCCGCTCTTGAGGGTCAGGAGCGCGGGCTGATATGCAATCGAAGGTTTTCGGGCCGGATCGTCAGCAGTTCGGCGACCGACAGTTCGTAACCGGCGACCGGGGCGATGTCGAACCGGGTCAGGATCTGCGCCAGCGCCAACACTGCTTCGTGGAGCGCGAACTGCCGGCCGATGCAGGCCCGGGCACCCACTCCGAATGGCTTGTACGCGTGTGCAGGACGTGCGCGAACTGCCGCCGGAAGGAAACGGTCCGGATCGAAGTCTTCGACGTTGTCGCCCCAGAGTTTCGGGTCGCGGTGCAGTGCCAGCAACACGACGAGGATCGTCTCGCTCTTGTCGATCGGGTAGCCGGCCAATGTCGTGGCCTGTCGGGCTTTGCGGAAGAAGGCCGGGCCGGACGGCCACAGGCGCAATGTCTCGTCGATGATGCGCCGGACGTAGCGCAGTTTGGCGATCTGCTCGAAGCGAACTGGTGCACCGTCTGTGCCGATGACCTCGTCGATTTCGGCGCGGGCCCGCTCGATCATTCCTGGGTTCAGGGACAGGTAGTGCAGGGCGAACGACAGTAGTCCGGCGGTGGTTTCGTGACCGGCGATCAGGAATGTGAGCACCTGATTGCGGATGCTCTGATCGGACAGCAGCTCGCCGGTGTCGGGATCGGGGTTCTCGAGCATCCGCTGCAACAGGTCATCCTGCCGAGGCGAGTGGCCGCTACGGCGGGCGGCAATGACCTCGTCGACTGTGCGCTTCATCAGCGCGATGTCTTTCGGATTTTGGCGCAGGGCCTTCCATCCGAGAATTTCTCGGACCACCGGAAGATCGTTCGCTGTCTGCGAGACGAACGACAATGCCCGGGTCATGGATTCGACGAACGGGTGCCGATCGGATGCGAACGAATCGAAGCTGTGCCCAAATCCTGTGCGGCCGATAACTTCCAAAGTCAGGCGGTTCATGTCCGACGAGACGTCGACTGTTCCTTGTCCGACACTGTCGGTCCAGTAGTCGCATAGCTGGTCGACGCACTCGACCATCGCGTCGTGATAGCTGCGCATCGATGTCTGGCTGAATGCCGGCATCAGGACGTTGTGTGCCTGTGCCCAGGCCGGTTCGCTGTTGAAGGCGGTGAACAGCCCGTCCCCGGCCAGTTCTCGCAAGGTGCTCACTGGTGGCACCACAGCTTTCGCGAAGCGGGATTCATCGAAGACCTCGGCTGCGGCGTCGCCGCCTCCGACCACTACGACCTTGCGGCCGATGATGCTGATCTCGAATACGTCTCCCAGTTCGCGCACGAACTGTGTTTCGCGCTGCACCGGGCGTTGCGGGTCGAGGCGCAACACATCCCCGATCAGCGGCAGGCGCCATGCTGGACGCGGCATCTGCTTGTCGGCCACGTTGCTTCCCCCTTCGCCGGCCGGCGAGGTGTTCTCGTCGGAACGGGCGCTCCCCACAGAAGTCATGCCCAGAGTCTGCCTCACCATGCAGACGAGCGCCGAACCCCATCCCACGGGGAACAGATCCCCGAAGCTCGTCGACGTGACGATCGCGTCGTCGACGAGCTGCTCGAACACGACACCCGATCCCGGGCCAGAACATTTCAAGGGGGACGTGTCATTTTGCCTGTTCGAGACCCTTTTATGAGGGGCGTTGGAGTGTGGTTCCGACCAGGATGATGAGTGCGTGGAACTGCCGACCATGTCTTTCGGTAGGGCCGTGGGGTGACGGGTGCCGACAATCAGGTCGACGCGGGACCGCGTCCCCGAAGGAACGCAATAGTCCGGCCGGCCGTTGCGAGGCGGGACCTGCGCAGCGCGAGCCGCCTATTGCTCCACCGGTACGAGACTGCCGAGCGGGGCCGGCCAAGGGTATTTACCTGGGGCATCGACGGCCGACTCGATAAGGGCGGTGCCATCTTCCTCGTCGATGCTGATAACAGTGAAAACGGAGACACCGTCTTTGTGGACTTTGACCAGGTCGCCCGGCTTCATGAGTCCTCCTCGCCTAGCGCTTACGCCTAGTCATGGTCCCAGAACAAGCCGGAACCTTCGCCGGTTTGGGCTCGGCACCCAGAAGGGGGACATGACGTTTCAGCAGGTCATACGACCTTTATGCAGTCCGAGTGATCTCGACTACCAAGCGGCCATCCGCGGTGGGTGTGACCCGGGAATCGATATGCAGGCCGGACTTGCGGACCGCCGCGATCTTGCCGGTACGCAGGTCCCGGGCTGCGACGCGCGCGAGTTGACGCTTGTCGTGCGTGAAGGTCCGGTAGGTGACCCACTGCCCCGGCGCCGCGTGAGCTACCGCGTTGACCTTGGCTGCGGCGAACTCCTGCGGCGTCGGTGTCCGCACCGGCAACGGTTGGGCGCCGAACACCTCCTCGACGGCGCGGCAATCAGGTTCGGCGGTCAGCTCGGCGAGCAGGTCGCCGTGTCGGCGGCCGTCGAGCTTGCCGACGAGGCCGGCGGCGACGATCGCGTGGCCGGCGGCGGCGGTGACCGGGGTCCATTCCAGTTCGTTGTCCCAGTAGAAGTCCTGGCCGAGCTGGTTGTGGAAGACGAACCGGTGCAGGTTCGGCACGTAGGCGTAAATCCGGGCGGCCTCGGTGTCCTCGTAGGCAAGCCACTGGTCCTGGCCGCGGTGACTGACGGTGTAGAGGCTCATTGCGCGTCCCTTCTTCGATTCATCTTGCGTTGCGCGTAGCGCTTCGGTGTGACCGCGCATCCGCCGAGTTCGGTCAGCTCGGTGAGGCCGGCAGGGGTGGGGATCTTCGCCCATCGAGCGGCCATGTTCTCGGTCAGCGCGGCCCGCTCTGCGGCCGGAACGCGCGTGTCGCGCGCTTTCTCGTAGTCGACGTGGGTGTCGTCTTTGAGTTGCTGGGAGGCGTCGGTGTGGAACTGGAACTCGGCGATGTGGCCGCGGGAGTGGCGGGCCAGCATGTGTAGGCCCTTGTACTGGTTACCGTCGAGGTAGGACTGTTCGGCCTCGATCACCGTCCAGCCACGCTCGGTCAGCCTCTCGACCATCACGTGGGCAGTGGCCACGACTTCTCTCGGATGTGAGATCGCGGTGTAGCGCACGACGTCGGTGATGTCGGCTGCATGCTGTTCGGGCGGGGTGAACGGCGCCTTCTTGTACCGCTGGTCGAGCTTGCGAGCCAGGGAGTCGGGGCTTTTCATCCGGAATTCGAGGCCGTGCATCCGGGCATCGGGAGGGAGGGCAGCGAGCACGTCAGAGGTCATCGCGGCCTCCTGCTGCTTCGCGGCGGTCATCGTGTCGACCACCAGGGCCGCGATGAGGTCCGGGTAGTCGCGGTACAGCTGCTCCGGGGTGCTGGCCGGGTTGGTGGCCCAGTCGATGTCGGGTCGGCCCGGTGCCGGGTCGGGGCGCATGTCGTCGATCGGCGTCTCCCGGTGTCGTCGGTGATCGGTACATCTGTGGCCGCCCTCCTTTTCGGATCTACACACCGGCGGTCAGCTCGGCCCGTGCACGGGCGTACTTGGCGATCAGGCGTTCCCTGGTGGCGGCGTCGAGCTGGGCCAGACGTTGGGGGTCGCTGTTGTCGGCCATGTCGGCGAGCTTGACCGTCAGGGCCAATGGCACCCTGCGCACGCGGGCGTAGTACTCGGCCGGAGGCTCGTCACGGCGGCGGGTGAGTGCGTCGACAGCGGCGGTCACGTCCGGCGGGAAAGCTTGCTCGAGGTCGGCGAGGGTGACCTCGGTGTCTTCGACGACGTCGTGCAGCCAGGCTGCGGCGACGGCGTGTTCGTCGCCTGCCACGCGAGCGGCCACCCGGGCGGGGTGGGTGATGTAGGGCTGGCCGGCTTTGTCGACCTGTCCGGCGTGGGCCTCCGCGGCGATCATTTCGGCGAGTTCTGCGATTGACGCTGCCATGTCCTCCTCCATCTTCTTTTATCTTACTACGTCTCCCCCGCCCGAGTAAGGCCGTGTGCGCTCCGTAACGGACCAGCACGGACTGGGGACGCATCGCGGCGCCATTCGAGGGCCGACCGTCCGGCAAAGATGAGGTTTCGGCGCCGCGAGATCGCGACCAGGCACAGCGTTGCTGCCACAGCCGTTATCGGAACCGGATTGGCACTGGAGCAGGATCGGGGCTGCGGGGGAGGCTGGTCACGCCTCCCCCGCAGCCCTCGATCTACCCTCTATCAGCGCTTGTCCTGCCGACCGAGCGCGGCCAGGACGGAGTTGAGATCCACGGCGAGGACGAGGGTCGCACCATTCGGGCCGGCCGCCAGAGGAGCGGAGGCAGGGGCCGCGGAGGGACTCGCGGGCGCCTGGTGCTCGATATCGTCCACGTGGGCACGGATCGCGACGACGCGATATGCGTCCCTGCCAGTCAGGCGGGGGGGTGATCGCCTCGGGGTGCTCGGCGTTCCACTCTGCGGCGCGTTCGATCGCGCGGAGAATCCCGCGACGTTCAGCCTGCCCGTAGCCCTCGGGGGCAGTGACCGCGATGGTGAAGGTCTGGCTCTTGAACTCGTATCCGGTGCTGGCCTGGATCTCGACATCGTAGGCGTTCATGGGTCCTCCTGGAGGTCATCGGATGGGATTCTTTTCGTTCAGCGGTTGTCCGCCAATGAAATTCAGATACCGAGAGAGATGTTCTCTTCGACTCAGTGCCGCCGAACACCTTGTCACGTTACAATATTTATTTGTATTGTTGCAACTCGAATCTTCGATCTCGAAAGTTGCAACCACAGACGAGCACCAGATCGCAGAAATAGCCGCGCCCCTGCCGTCCGAGGGGGGAGGACGGGCGACAGGGGCGACCTACTCGCGTGGCCGGGGGGTCACCACGCGCCGCGATATAGCACCACGCGAGGCGGCAATCGACCAACTAGGTGGACCTGACCTGCGGCATCACCGCGAAGATGGTGCAGCCGCAGACAAGACCGCCCATACACCGAAGCCAAGGATGACCAGCACAAACAGACCCACTCCCATCGACAGCACAGCGGCCGCGCGATGGACACTGTCCACAACGAGTACACCGATCGCCAGGACCGCAGAGACACCGGTCGGGACGCCCCAGGCCCGGGCAGGAATCGGCGGGGCGTAGTGGGTGTCGCCCTCGGCCAGGTCCGCGCGGGCGGTCTGATAGGTCAGTGCCGCAATGACGACGACAACGAGCAGCGCCAGAGCTATCGCCCACCTGACCTGCTCGATGTGCCGGACGAGCGCCCACAGTGCGTATAGCTGGATGCCGCCGGCGACGCTGCCGAGCGCGAAAGCCCACGCGGACAGGCCTCCTGCGGAATCACGCGCGGCGACAATCCACATCGATACCGCGAATGTCGCCACTCCCGCCGCGATCCCGAGCAGCAAATACCCGACCGCCCAATTGATGGCCAACCAGTCCGAGTAGTGACTGACCGCAGCGCCCGACGAGCTAGAAAGCATACGTATCTCTTTCTGAGAGAGGAGGACTGGAAAGTTGATCAATATGGACGCTACCCGGAATCGGGGGCATTTTTCTTGCTCAGGGTTCAGGCATGGACCGTGGTCAGTCGCGCGCCGACTGTAGGGAGTCGATCCCGAGACGGGGACCTGCCATTTCACCTGTTCACTGCATGTTTTCAGGGCTTTTGTGTGGCTGTGCCGAGCGTGAGGAGGGTGTCGATCCGTTCTGTTTTACGTCCGCGGCGGCGGGCGCGAGTGAGGTGCAGGTAGATTCGCGCACCGATGCCGGCCTGGACGAGCAGGCGATACATGCACCATTCGGCGAGGAAGCTCGCGTCGAGGGCGTTCTGGTTCGCTGTGGTGACCTGGTGGTTGAGCAGTTCGATGATGCCGACAAGGTCTGCCTTGTCTCGTGTGAGCCAGTCTTCGCGGAGGATGTGGCCGTTCCACTGCTTCACCCGGGGGCGGTTGTCCCAGTTCGGCGGGAAGTAGTTGGTCGACGGTTCGATCGCGTCAGCAGGCACTATGCGTCCTTTCGCGGGGTCGTTTCCGGGGCGTGTGGTCAGTGGTCAGCGGCCGCGGTGATGGTCACGACGGGCTCTCCTGCGTCACCGGGGCCGATTTCGACGGCGAGGGTGAGCAGGTCTTCTCCGTCGAGCGAGGGGGTCGGGATGAAGTTGAACAGTTGGAGACCTTCGCGGCCGCGGGCCTGAGCGCGCAGGAGTGCGCGGGCGGCGTGGGCCAAGACAGTCCAGGTGCGGCCAGTCTCCCAGCGAGTCGCGGTGTCGAGCTCGGGCCAGGCGATGGCCTGTTTCCAGGCCCGATGGGTGATTGCGGTGGGCAGAAGGATTCCGAAGTGGCGAGCGTCCGTGGTGACGTCGCGCAGGGATCCGCGGGCGATGGCCTCGGCGCGGGTCGCCGCAGCCGTGTGGGTGTCGGTCAGAAGATCGGTCATGGTGCCTTCCAGTGGGTGAGTGAGCGGGTGGTCAGTGCAGTCGGCCGGTCGCGGCCATGGCGGCGAGGCGCTGCTGCTGTTCGCCGATGCCTTTCGTTCCGGCGAGCGGGGTGTGCGCGTAGGGCCAGACTTGCTGTGCGAGTGCGGTGTAGTCGCGGCCGCCGAGCAGCACGACATTGTGGTGGTCGAGGAGGCCCTGGTCAGCGGCCTGTTCGCGGAGCTGGTCGGCGGTAATCGCTCCGGGCTGACCGAGGCGCAGGTTGTAGGGCTCGACCAGCTGGTGCAGGGGTATCAGGCCGAAGCGAGCGGAGAGGATGCGTGTGGTGTTCGGGCCGGTGAGTGCGGCGGCCGCACGCAGTCCGAGCCTGTGGTAGGTGCCGTTGTAGCGATGTCGCGCCGGGATCTTCGCGGGGGTCGGATCTTTCGTGGCTCCGCAGGGGACGATCACCAGCGGCGCGTCCGCGCGGGTGGTGGCGGCGTCGTGTGCGAGGTGGTCGGCGACGGTCCAGCACAGCCAGTTCCAGCCGGGACGTGTGGGCAGGTCGAAGCAATTTTGTGCGTGACCTGCGACGAGGAACGGGGTGCACCAGGGCCGGAGGTCGGTGTTGGGCAACGTGGTTTCGATGCCGTCGTGGGGGCGGAGGAAGCGTGTGCGTAAGGGTCCGATCGTGATGGGGACGCCGATGTGTCCGCCGCCGGTCTTGGGTCCGAGTCCGGGCAGGGATTCGACGAGTCCGATGTCTTCGATCAGGGCGCGACCGGGTGTCGGCGCGGTCAGTGTGGGGTCGTTGTAGCGGTAGGTCGGGGTGTAGATCGGCGGCATTGCGTTATGCGCTGCTTTCGTCGTTCGGGTGATGCGCGGTCGCTCATCAACATCCAAAACATTACAATACTTCTTTGCATTGTTGCAACCGGGTTCCGTTGCTGCCGCGTGTAAGTTGCTTACACCTCGCCGTTTCAACCGCCTCCAGCACCGCGCGGAATATCGCGGGACGGGGGCGCCACCCGACACCTGGGACGTGGCATCTATGCAGGTCAGGACGTGCTCCTTTTCTGCACGCCCAGGGGAACGCTGCGCTCACCGCTCTTGATCGTGTGCGGGCCCACCCTTTTCATCGGCCGGAACGACGCACGACGACTCCACCCACAGCCACAGATCCGCACTGCTGAAGCCATTCGCAGAACACACCGGAAGGCACACCTGGGCGAGCCACCGACCGTCAGCGACCCGCAACCAGGCCCACAAGGCCGCCGGCATAGCGGATTCGAGCTGAACGCCTCCAGCACGCACGCGTAGCGGAAGTTGGTCGGCGCGAGCGAATCCGAGGCTTCCTGGCAGGACCTTCGAGGTGTTGACAACAACCTCGATAGGTTCGCGAAGTCGGCGCAGGATCGGCGCTTCCGGGAACGGTTCGGCCCAACCGTCAAGGCCGGGTCCGGTCACTGGGCGACCTTCAGCCCCGTCGGCACGGCCGGGTCGGACCCCCAGGTGACGCCACCGGAATTGCCGGTGAGCGTGACGACACCGCGATGCGGCTGCCGGCCCGGCATTCGAGCGTGCACGGCGACGTCGAACCCGGCGACGCGGCCGCGGGCAGTGTCGATGCCACGGTAGCCGGCCACCTGAGCGTTGAGGTGCAGGTCAACGGTCGGCCAGCTGCCGTCAGTGACGACGAGGACTGCGCCGCTACTGCGGACCCGGGCGCTGACGGCCCGGGCGCGGCTCGGCGGGACATTGGCGCCACCGAGTGAAAGGACGACCAAATCGATTCCGTCGAGGAGCACTGCTGCCACGGCAATCGGGTCCGGACCTGGATCGGGCACGAGAGCGCATCGCGCGAGGTCCGCTCCCATTTCCGTGGCAGCCAACAGGCCGAAATTGGGGCTTCCAATCACCGCAACCCAGTTCCCCGCGCCCGTCACTGAGGCCACCAGCCCGACTCGGAGAGCGGCTGCGCCGGAGATGTGCACAGTCGATCCGCGAACAAGGCCGCGGTGCGGAAGCAACCGAGCGATCGGATCGGGCGCAGGGAGAACTCTCAGGGCCGATGGGGCGGCGTGCTTCGCATCAGCGTCGATGCGCGTGGGCGCGAAGGCAGCCGATGACGGCCGAGTTGGGCCATCTGTCCGAGCAGGAATCTCAGCCATTCGACGGCGCAGGTGCGCGATCGTATCGGCCTTCGACTCCACTGGACTGCTCATCTCAACTCCTACCTACCACCCAATTAGAACATACGTTCGACATCGAGAAAGTAGGGAGTGATTCACTACACGCTGGGCCGACGGTGAAACATCACCAACAGCAGATCGGGGTCAGCCCTAATCCCCTATGGGCACTTACACCCCATATCCACTGCGCATTCCGCATCACATCAGCGGGACGTGCCAGCATCGCAGCTCACAGCGCATTTTCCGCTTATCAGCAATGCGCCTCCCGTGCCGCCACCCCAACCCAGCGTTCCGCGCGGCGGCGAGCGCCCGGGCCGAGAAACAGTCGGTGAATGACCGAGTTCTCACTGACGTGCGCATATGGAATGACTGCCATCATGCGGCCGGACTGCACGACCCAACGTCCATACGCGGTACGAGACGGATTCACAGCTTCCCTCCTTGCCACTCCCCTGACGGAAACACACAGCGTAAAGACCGACCGCAGCCCCCACACGAAAGGGGACGTGCTGTTTAACCTGGTCAATAGTCCTTTTTCGACGTAGTTCAGGCCGCAAAGCCCAGCACGGCACGCCGCTCGCTGCGGTAGCGCCACCACCGCCACAGGCCGAGGGCCGCGGAAACCGGTACGAGAGCGAAGACGCCGGCAGCAATGACGTTGGCAAACGCCTGCGAGGCCCTCTCGACCTCTGCTGCGGACTCGAAGGTGATCAGAGCACCGATCCCGGAGGCCACCGCGAGCCCCCCGAAGAGGACCGCCGGGAATCCGAGCGCGAGAGTCAACCCGAAGATCGCCCACGGTGACCAGAAGTACCGCGGTGGAACTGCGCCTTGCTCGACACACTGACGCTGGCGCTCCCGGAACTCGGCTCGGCGAACCCTCATACCCGCAACGACGAACCACACGGCGGAAGCGAAACCGGCCGTCATCACGACCGCAGAAACCGCATCCTGCGACCGCGCAGACAGGCCCAGCCCCGCCACGAGCGGAAGCGCCCCGAACGAAATCATGAACGACAATGAGGCCCGCACATCGGACGCCGAGGCACGGCCGTAACGGTGAACGCTTCGCGGTGGCCAGACGAACCCGCACACTCCGGCGACGACAATCACGGCACCAAGTGCCATTGCTGCGATCTGCATCTCTCTCCTTCGCTGTACTGGTCGGAGTCCGCCTTTCTACGCCACTCATACGAGCAAGAGGAGACATGCCATCTTCACAGTTCACAGCACATTTCACCTATCAGGTGACGACAGATCAGCTCTCGACGCCATCTCCTGGAAGCCGGCTCGATGCCGCGGCGATCGCGTCGGTGTAGCGAGGCTCGAACCGCGGTGCCAACCCGGCGCTGCGCCAGTAATCCGGCGCGCTCTGTGCCGCACCGATGAGAGCGCCGGCGATGCAGGCAATCGAGTCCGAGTCTCCGTTACTGGTTGCCGCCCAGGCCAGGGTCTGCGGGCCTTCCCAGACCTCATCAGGGGTGACCTTCTGATCTTCCGGAGCGGTCGCCAGATCGGCAGCGAGGAGTCCCAGTGCGAGCGCGCTGGCCGACTCCCAGCCTTCCCCGATGCCTGCACACGGGTCGCCGTACTCGGCGGGGTCCATCCCGATGAGTCGGTCCAAGGTCTCCGCGGCGGCGACAAGGATGTCCACGACATCATCATTAAGACCATCTACCAGCACAGATGACACGTCCCCTCGATAGGGGGCCAGGACATCGGCGAGGTAAGGGTCGGTCAACCAGTCACTCACGCCGTCGAAGATCCGTTCGGCTTCGGCGAGGGCGTGCACGAGGAATCGGCCGCGGCGTTCGGGAGCGTGCCGAATCGCGTCGGCGAGCAGCAACGCCGGCACGATCGCACGCGGGTGCTTGTGGGTGATCACGGCTTGAAGCGCGGTCAGTCCCCGCCAGTAGGGCTCGGGGGCGAACGCAGCCGGCACCAATCGCATCACGGCACCGCAGCCGGCGGATTCGAGCGCGCCGTCGGAGTCGTACCAGCGAGCCCCGGCACGCAGGTTCGACAGCGACCCCATGCAGGCCCGGCCTGGGGCGCGGTTGTTGTCGGGATCGAGCTGCCACAGGGTGAAGTGCCGGACGATGGTCTCGGTGACCGCAGCGATGTCCTCGAAGTCGGTGACCTCGACGAGTGCGTCGTGCAGGGCGAGGGTCATCTGGGTGTCGTCACTGACGATCCACTCCCCCGCGGGCGCGGGCACCGGGTAGGCGGGCATCGCGGCGTACCTGCGGAACTCGACCTGGTAACCCCAGGCGTCGCCGGCGGCGAGACCGGTCAGTGCGTTGCCGTAGCGCGCGAACTGTGCGGCACGGTCGGTGGTGGTGGTGGGTGCGGTCACGGATTCTCCCCCTGTTGCTGGTGTTGTTGCTCGAGCTCGTTGGCGGCCGCGCGGACGTACTCGATCTCGATGAGGTCGAGGTCGGCGACGCGGCCGATGTAGTTGGCGATGTCGTCCGGGCTCATGCCTTGTTCGAGGTATCCGCGGATGTCATCGAGTTGTTCGTCGGTTAGTTTCGAATTCATGGTGGGCTTCTTTCTCGGTAAGGGGACGTGCCGTTTTCCCATGTAGATGGGCGTTTTACGCCACTGCCTTGAGTGGTGGGTGCGAGCTTCCGTCTGCTTCTGCAACCAGGTCCTCGGCGACGAGCCACACAGTCGGCATGCCATGGGGGCCGTTGTGGTCGACGCGAACGCAGCGCAGGTCGGTCCCCGTGGGCACGATGACCTCGTCTTCGCCACTGTGCAGCGAGATCGACTTGACCGGAAGGCCGGAGCGAGTACGGATGACCATCATGTACGGCGGCTGGCCTGCGAAGCCCTTCGCGGTGCTCTGCTTGGTCGTGGTGCTGGTGACCTTGCCGATCTGCATCTTCGAGCCGACCGTGAACGTGGCATCGATGTATTCCGCTGCCGTTCCCTTCCATCCGCTCGGCACGCGGGTGCCTCGCATGACAGTCATCGGTTCGAGGTTCGGGTTGTGCTCGTTGAACTTGTCGAACGCCGACTCAATTCCCGAGACCGTGGTCTTCGTCGACGAGGACGGGTTCGGATCACGCCCTGTCACCGCAGCGTTGATCGCGTGGTAGCTGCCGCCGGTGTAGGTCGTCAGCGCGCTGCGCTCGGACTTGTCGAGCACCTTCTTCACGAATGTGGAGTTGTGCGCCGTCAGAGCAGACAGGTCGGAGGTGTGCACCTTCTCCCCGCTGACCGAGAACCCCCATGCCTTAAGATCGCCGGCCCGCTGGTGGATCACCGCGTAGTCATCAGCAGTTTCCTTGCCGAAGGCTCGGATTCCGCTCCGGTACAGGCTCTTGTGCTTCTCCACACCCAGACTCTCAGGCGGGATCTTGTGCTCGAAATGCGGGATCACACCGCCGCCGCGGGTTTCGGTGCCGAGCGCACGGCGATGAGCGTAGGCGTATGCCTGCTCCGCCTGCGCCGTGGTCTTGCCGGCGGCCAGCGCCTCCGTGCGGGCCTTTTCCCCTGCCGCGACCGCGGCTTGTTCCCGAAGGCGCTTGTTGTGTCGTTTGACGCCGTCGTAGATGTCAGCGCGCACCGGGCCGGCACCGACCGAGTCGGTCAGTTTCTCGACCGCACCGCTGTAGCCGTCGTTGATGATCTTCTGCTGGACCTCGGCAGTGGATGCCTTGCCTGCGGCCGATTGGCGTGCGACATCGAGTAACACGTCGCCCCGAATCGCATGGGCCTGCCGCTGCATGTCGGTCGCACCCTCGGGTAGTGCTCCGGGGTCGACGAGGATCGGGATGCGGTTGGCCTTGGCCAATGCCTCTTGTTTGCCGCTGGCGATGGCCACAGGGAAGTACGCGTCGCCCTTGCGCTGAAGAACAACGAAGTCGCTGTAGCCCCGGCGAACGATGGCGGTGCCGCCGTCGAGATACCGGCCTTCCACCTGCTCGACACCCGAACCGGTCTCTATCGGAATGATGCCCGACTTGTAGACGGTGGTGTCCCGCTCGATGCCGGCCGGTGCCAGGACCGGTCCTTCGGCGATCGCCGCGGTCGCCTCGGCGGCGTACTTGCGGTTGTAGGACCGCCCGATTGCCGCGACCTCGTCGTCGGTCAGGCTCGCGTAATAGGCGTCTCGTTCGTCGTCGCTGCCCAAATCGTCACGCATGCCGAACTTCGCGGCGACAAGGTCGTCGCCCGCTTCGCTCTGGCGGCGCTGGGCATCGATGTGTGCGGCCTTGGCCTCGTCGAGCAGCTTCTGCTGTTCAGCGACGGCTTCGGCGGTGCCTGTCCCCTCTTCCAGCGCTTTGTTCGCTTTACGAAGCCGGGAGCGGTAGCGGTTGACCGCTTTTCGTGCCTCGTTGGCCTCGTGGTCGACCGCAGCGACATTCGCCTCAGCCGCGTCGAGCGCTGCCTGCGCCGGTGTGATCTTCGGGGCGGTGAGTTTGTCTCGCTCCGCTTTCACCTGCGCGATCAGCAGTTTCGCGCTGGGTGGGTTCGCGTGAGTGCTCGGCATGGGGGTCTTGCCCAGAATCTCTGGGTCGATCCCGAGACCTTCCATGAACTCTTTGAGGACGCTCGGTGGCGCAGCCTGGATGGCGGCCGCGGACTCGATCAGTCCTTGTTCCTTCAGGTGGTCGACGACCTTCTTGCGAGCCTCGCGGGAGAGCCGGCGGTTTCCGTTGGCCTTGGCAGCGGCTTTGTAGCTCCCACAGCCTGGGCACCGGCGGCCAGATCCGTGAGCTTTAGAACGGCACATAGGCGGATTGTACTGGGGAGACGGCACGTCCCCTCTGGAACCCCACACGCACATTCGAGCACAGGCGGCGGGCCGTTGTCCGGGAAGGAGACGGAGGTGCGCATCGGCATGTAGGTAGCCGGCCATATCTCTCATCTCCGTCTCGCTCAATCACACGACGCCGGTCTTTCCGACACTCCCCTCGCCATCAACATTACAATTATGCATTGTGTTGTTCTAATCCGGTGCCGAACACGCAGACTCCAACGAAATCACAGCTTGGTCATGGATCTATCCCGTCGATCAAGGGTTATCGGATGGTGGTGTAGGTCCCGACGAGGGCAAGCGGCACCAATGCCGCAAGGCACAGCCTCCTTGGCCCTGTTCACGACAACCAGTGTCCCGCGGCGGCCTGCACGGCTTGGTGGCGCAGCAAACCCCGGTCTATTTCCCCACTGCTCAACGCATCAGGCCGGTGTCCGACGTGGAACAAGCCCTCGGTGTGGGGGCAGGGGAACACCGCCATCCCCTTCTCGCCATGGTGGCGCTTCCGGACGGCCTTCGCATCGCCGCGGGTGAGGTATCCCCGGTGTTCGCAACGGCCGCACCAGGTCCAGCGGGCGGAGGGGTTGTGGGCACGGGGACTCATACGGCACGTCCGATCTGGAGGTTGAGCCAGTCCGAGAGCCACTGGATGGCGTCGCGGCCGGCGTTGTCGACGACGAGAGTGTTGTAGTTGGTGTGAGCACCGGAAGTGAAGAAACTTGCCGCGCTGAGTCCTTCGCTGACCAGCGAGGCGAGGTCGTCGGCGCCTTGGGACTGAGAGAGCGTGACCAGCGAGTCCGACAGTTGCGGAAGGTCGAGGCTTGCGGCCTGGGTGGTGATGCTCGTCGAGAGGGCATTCGTCTGCTTGCCCAGCAACTCGGGAGCAGTCTTGTTGACCTTGCCCGAGAGCATGTCGACCGCCACCGACGCCAGGTCCAGGCCCACCGGAAGCAGGCCGGTCATTGCTGCTCCGGCTCCGAGCGGATCCGGGGCGATCCCTGGGGGCGGGAACAGTTTTTCGAGCGCGGACCAGGCGATCTCCTGAATCTGACCGACGATGTTGGCCAGCCTGATCACGTCGACGTTCGACAGGATCGACGCGACGAGCGAAGCGATCTGTGTTGCGCCGGACGGGTCCGGGATGACCGCCAAGATCTGCGAGACCCATCGCATGTCGACGGCGGCGGCCATCTTCACCAGCGGCGCAAACTGGTTGTTCAGCTCGCCGGCGATCTGGTGTGCGCCTTGCGCATCGAGTGCGGCGACCTTCTGCGGTAGCAGGGTCAGGTTGTGGAGGATGCCGGGCATATCCAGCGAGGTCACGCCGGTAGCGACGTTGAGTACCTGGTTGACCACCACAGTCGGTTTGAGTACCGACAGCACGCTGGTGGCCGAGCTGAGCGCATCCGCAGGAGTGGAGGCCAGGGGCGCGACCTGTCCGGTCAGCGTGTTCGCGTTCGCGGCGAGTGTCTGCACCTCGGGAGCAGAGGCCGGCAGGCTGAGCGAATCACCACCGGCGAGTGTGTTCGCCGTGTCGGCGATCTCGACCGCGGCAGTGAAGGCACCGGCGAGATCGGATTGTCCTGCCCGGGTGAGGACTTCGCCGGCATTGTGTTCGGCTGAGCCGACTGGCGCAGATATGAGTTGGCCGTTCGCTGCCGGGTTCGCCGCGCCGGAACCAAGAAGGTCGGTCAGCGGAGCGAGAGTCGTCGCGATCGATCGTGCAGTGGACGCGACCTGGTCGATGTCGACAGTCGGTGCGGTGAGCTGCTGTCCGAGGGTGGCTACGTCGGTCCCCAGCGCCGGCAGGTCCGCGTCGGAGAAATCCGAGGTCAAGGCCGTGGCAAGCTGCGTATTACCGCGGGGCGTCGCAGTGGCGTCACCAGCGCCGGCGCTGGCGTCTTTGCTCAGGATCGATCCGAGTGAGCCGAGCAGTGGGCTCGACCCCTTCTCGATCGAGCAGTACAGATCTCCCGGGTCACAGATCGAGGCGACGCGCCCCGATAGAGCGCCCATCCCCTGCGGCCGCGGATCGGCGATGCCCTGCCCCGAGGTGCGCGGACCTACGGTCGCTGTCCCCTTCGTGCCCGCTCCCGGATCAGCCAGCAGCCCGACCGCGAGCACACGACTCGCGTCGACAGGGCCCTGGCCGTTGCCGATGGCGGAGGCAATGTCGCCGGCAGCATCGGCGCCCTGTGAGTAGCCGATCATCGTGAACTTCGTACTGGGGCACGAGTTCGCGACGTCCGCGAGCACCTGGTTGGCCTTGGACACTGCGTCGGCCTTGCTGGCGGCATAGGTGTGGCCGTTGTCGAATGCGCTGGCCATGTACGGCAGCGTGTAGACCTCTGCCTGGTTGCCGTGAGCGGTCTGGAGTGCGTCCGCGATCGGTTTGAGCATGCCCACCGGCTGGTTGGGGTCAGCGTTTTCGTCGGTTTCCCACGTTCCGGGGATGAACAGGTTGAACGTCGATGTGCAGCCGGCCGGCGCCGCATGAGCAAACGCGGGAGCAGTGAGCAGTGCGCCGCCGCTCGCGACGGTCGCGGTGGCGATCAGTGCGACTGTGCGGCGGGACCTCGAACGTCTGACAGGCATGGGCACCTCGTGACCGGAAGGGAATGTGCCCGCATACGTTCACCCATACGTGCTGTTTTCCCCAACGGGGTGAACCGCTTTTTTCACCCGTTTTTACTGCTCTGATCTGCGGAAACAAACATTTTTTAGATGCATGCTCAACCTACGTCGAGGGGCCGCGTCCGCGCGTAGCGGAAGCGACCCCTCGACGGGTTGTGTCTCAGTGCCAGGTGACGTCGAGCTTGTCGATGGCATCGAAGTGGAATCCGAACTGGTCGCCGTAGACGTCGAAGCCTTTGTTCTCCGGGTAGTCGAGGGTGGCGTGCCGTTCGAGGATCGCCACGACACGGGCCTGGTCGTCGTTGGCCAGCGCCGCAGCGATCGCTTGTGATTCCTCCGCGCTGAAGGGGACATCGGAGTTGCCGAAGTCGAGTGTGCGGGTGCGGTAGTCGTATCCGGCCTCGTCGCCGTTGCGTACGTGCACGCGGCCGGTGACGCGGATGGTGGCGACCTTCGATGTTCCGTCCGGCTTGAGAACACCGGCCTTGTGCATGGTGTCCTTCGCTTTCGCGGCCTTGAGCTTGGATTTTGCGTCGTTGCGCAACTCGTTGGTCTTGCCGGAGATGTACTTGCGCACCGACGACGGGCTGCGGCCGATCTTCTTTGCCACCTCGTTCACACCGCCGAGCCGCTCGATTGCGGCGCGGCGCTGGGCAAGTTCGCTGACCGCCGCGGGAGGGATGCGGTCCTGCTGCGCCCAGCGACGCAGCGTCCGGTCTGAAGGCGGCTTGGTGCCAGCATCGATCGCTGCCTGACGGAGACCTTCATTTCCGATCTCCTTACGCAACTCTTTGACCGACACCTTCGCGGTCAGCCCGGCCAGGCCACTGCTGGATTCCTGGGCCTTAGCGATTCCCTCCGCGGCGGCCGCGGCTACCTTGACCTTCATGCCGTCGAGCCCGACAGCTTTCTGCACCACGGACTTCGAGCGAGGTTTGGGCAGATGCAGCGCCATCTAGTCCTCCTCGTCCTGTGCGCCGTAGGCCGCGGCGATCGCGAGGCGAACGTCGTGGGTGGTTTCGGCGGCTGCGAACGACAGAATCACTTCGTCGGTCAGCTCCACCTGCTTCTCCAGAGTCATCTTGCCCAGTGCGTCGCTGTCGTCGGCGATGCGCTGCCCCTCCCCCACCAAGTACACCCACGAGTCGGTCATCGTGCGGATCGGCCACCGGCCGGTCTCGCGGGCGATGCGCATCGCCACGCGGCGGCCACGCCACCGGCAGTGCGCCATGATCGCCGCGCGCCACAGCGGCTGGTGGTGGTGCTGCATGCGGGTCGCGGTCCACATGTCCGGGTTGACCATCCGGCCCACGTAGCCCTTGTAGCAGGCGCCGAGAAACCGCTTCATCGCCACATCGTCGGTGTCGACGGCCACAGTCCGTGCAGCGCGTAGGACCTTGGCCCACTTGTCCAGGGCTCGGCCCTGTTCCTCGTAGACCCATGCTTCGGTGATGTCGAGGTCGTCGACGTCCAGGCCCATGCCGCCGTCTGCGATGGAGGCGCATAGGCCCTCCAGGCTGACCGTGGTGATCCATGTCTGGACGGGCTGGTCGTCGAGCATCGCCGGGTGCGGCAGTGGGAGTTTGTCGGGCAGGGCGTACTGCCCTGCGGCGGGCAAGGTGACCCGCCAGATCCCGAAAGCAGGCTTGGCCTCCGAGGCGGCGGACGCCGCGTCGATGCCGAGCAGGTTACGGACCCGGCCGTAGCCGAACGAGAGCATCCCGGCCGAGGCGAGATAGGCCGCACGCTGGTCGATGGTGACCAACGCGGCCGCGTCGTCGAGGTCGTCGGTATCGGGCACGCGGGACCAGCCTGCGGCCGGCTCGAAGTCGCCGCGGGGTATGCCGTCAATGGGCGGGATCGGCCCTGCTGCGGTGACGACGATGCCCTTGCTGGTGCGGAGGCGTTCGCGGCGGATCTTGTCGAGGATCGCCGCGCCGGTGCGGGCCGGGGTGGGCCCGGGCAGGGTGTCCAGGTGGTGGACCGACCAAGCGAGGCGGCGGCCGAGTTCGCGGGCGGCGGGCAGGTCGTCGTCGGGCAGGTAGGTACCTGCGGTCGGGTTGCCGAGGATGCCCATGTCCCCGACGCGGTTGCCCCACCCGAAGTCCTTGTTCCAGTACGTCCATACGTACGGCTCGAGGATCAGGTCGACCATCTGAGTGGCTTTGCCGACCTTCCGGATCAGGTGCACGACGAACCCGGGGTCGCCGCGCAGCTCCCACCCGGCGGCGATCAACGGTGGCAGCGTCGCTGCGATGGCTTCGGTCAGCTCGGCAGCTGCATGTTGACGCAACTGCTCGAGGTCGTCGACGTCGTCCTCGCTGCCCGGATCGATCGTCCAGCCGAGCTGGGCGCATGAGTCGATGCCGACGAACCACACCTGCGCGGTGAGGCCATGCGGGGTCAGAGCAGCCCAGTGGAGGAGCTTGTCCAGCTTCTCGATCGAATCGACAGGACCGGTCAGCCGGTTCCCCGAGGGTGCGTAGGTGGCCTCTGCGGTCACGATGAGCGCATGACCGTCGGCGTCCCCAGTGATGGGCAGTGATTCCCACGGGCGCAGTACCTGTGAGGGTTCCTTCCCCACGTCCTCGCCGTCAGACTCCGCGATCTCGGTGGAGTCCCCGGTTGTATCCACATCGACGGATGTGTCGGTGTCAGGTGTGGACAGTTGAGGCTGGTCAGTCGCGGGTGTCGGATCTGACTCGGTGTCGGCGCCGACGTCGAAAAGTGAGAACTGCTCTGCGCCGTTGTCGTGCGGCGCCATCAGGACCTCACCAGCTCGTGGAACTCGCCAAGTTCACGATCGAAGTCTGTGGTGAGGGTGTTCTCGTCGAGGTCGGGCAACGGGGGCATCTCGAACCCGGCATCGAGTGCAGCTTCCTCGGCCTTCTTGTAGCGCCGCATCGCGGTACTGGCCGCGACGCCGCCGGTCTCCTCGGCGATGGCTGCAAACGACAGTGTCGGGTCAGTGATCTTCAGGCGAGCGGTCGTACGGACGTGGTCCGAGAGACCCTGAGCGTTGTCGATGAACTTCAGGAGCGCAGCGGTGGTCTGCTCCGGCGCAATCGTTGCATCCGGCGCGGTGGGCGTGGGCTCCGGAGTTGCATGGCGCATCGCAACGGAGGATGCAACGACGTCGGACTGCGCAACGTCATGCGCAACGGTGCGTGCACTCGACGCAACAGGTGCAACGGGGGACGCAACAGGTGCAACGGGGGGCGCAACGGGCGTCACGTCGGCGGAAGTAAGCATCGGATCGGCCGGCGCAGTGACGGCGTCGGTGGCGGGTTCTGTGGGGGTCTGGGTCGAGGCGGTCGCAGTTGTTGCGATGGGTTCTCTGGTCGCGTAGCGAGAGGTTGCAACAGTCGGTGCGGCGTCCTCTGCAACGAGTGGGTGCTGTTGCGCAACAGCTGTCGACGTTGCGTCGTGTGTTGCGACAGTAGTGTTCGCCAGCTCGTTGTACTCACTGTAGGCAGTGCCGATCGCCTTGATGAGGATGCCGATGCCGTGGGTGAACGCCAGCACCAGAAGCGGCGGGATGACCGTGATGAGCGCGGCACCGATCGGATGCAACGGCGTGAAGCCGAGGTCGATACCCGCCGCAATCAGCGCCCGAGCTTCCTCTGCCGCACGCCAGGCGTGGTATCCGTTTCCTGCGACGCTGGCTACTACGACTGAGACCAGTAGGCACAGGAAGAAGGTACGGCCCGGGCTCGGGCCGGTGACCTTGTTGAGGACGACCGAGGAGATCGTTGCCGCCAGGATGGCTCCGTCGACGATGGCGGGAAAGATCCAGGTGAGCGATGCAGGGAGCATGCCCTGGAGTCCCAGGTCGCGCAGCACGTGAAACGAGAGCACAAAGGCACCGGCGGTGATGCCGGCAGCGATGAGAATCGCGAACACGAGCGCTGCGATCAGCCCGTAGAGCTGAATGCGTGCGGCGCGGAGATTAAGGTCAGTCATTGATCGGGGTTTCCTTCCAGGGTGGTCCCGGTCATAGAGGCCCTGCCGGATACCAGCCGGCGGGGTCTCATTGCATCTTGGCCGTCGGAGAATGCATCAGTGCGCAATGGCGCAACGGTGCTGGTAGGGACGTTGCATCCACGCAATTCCCCATATTTGCACTTATATCCCCTATGGCCCATATGGCTTACAGTTCGATGCTTTTGGCGGGCGGGGGGAATGCTTCCCCGTTGTTGTACTCGGCCTCCAGACGCTTACACAGCTGGTCGATTGCGATGCGAATGAACTGCTGCTGGCTGGTGATGCCCGTGCGTGGCCGGGTGTACTCGAGCGTGGCCACCATGCGCTCTTTCAGATCCTCGGAGACCGAGAGCAAGATGTCGGTTGTTGCGACCTTGCGCTTCTTCGGGGTCGGTGAGGTCTGTTGCGCAACGGGTGCAGACGTTGCGGCGGGCTGTTGCGCAACGGGCGCAGACGTTGCGGCGGGCTGTTGCGCAACAGGTGCAGGTGTTGCGGAGGTTGCGCCTTCGCCCTTCATGGACTCCGCGGCTTGCGCGAAGGTATTGCGGGAACGGCGCGGTGCCGGTCGTACGGGTTCGGGAATGCCACTCATCAGTGAGCCACCTTCTCCAGGATCTCGGTGAATGTCTTATGGAGGTTGCGCGCCCAGGCCGGCGAGTTGGGGTGCTGGTCGAATCCCATGCCGACAGTTGTGAGTTTGGAGATGTCTGTGAGCTGAGGAATGGGATCGCCGAGTAGGTCGATTCCGTCCTCGGCTGCGTACTCCCTGAGATAGCCGAGAGTCTTGGCGTGGTCGCTGCGGCGGCCGTCGACACGGTTGACGACAACACCGGCGATCGGGAGCACCTTGTCCATGTACTCAGCAATGTCCTCGATCGCATCGCGAATCGCATCGAGTCCGTCCAGGGCGTCCTGCTCGGGCTGCACAACGATCAGGACGTTGTCGGCTGCGTACAGAGCACTGCGTGAGACGAGGTCGATCGCGGGACGGCAATCGATCAGGATGTGCTCGTAGTCGCCGGAGATCTGCTTGAGCGCCCTCGCGAACGCCATCTCTCCCCCAGCCTTGGTTCCGAGCTGGTCGCTGACTGCCTGCAACTCACCGAAGCCGCTGGGGATCACGTGGATCGCTTCACGACGTGCAGCAATGATCGCCTCACGAGTAGGAAGGTCAATGCTGCGGTCGAGGACATCGGCGAGCGAGTTCGGTGCGGGCTCCTTGGATGAGTACCCGGTCAGATGTTTGGTGGAGTTGCCCTGCATGTCGGCATCGACCAGCAAGCAGGATTTCCCGCCGGCTGCCGCAGCATGAACCAATCCGTTGGCGACGGTGGTTTTACCGACCCCGCCTTTGAGGTTGGCGATCGCGGTGATCGTCATTACCCCTCCTCTCATTCCCATATGGGTACTTATATTAGCTTATATATATCGAGTACACCATATCTTCGATAAGAGTATCTACACTAAGCACATATTGGGCTAGTTGTCATCAGCTCTTATACCCATAGCTGTCGTAGTGATACGGAAGCTGAGCTGTGCTGCATATACATGCACTGAGCTGCGCTTTCACCATCTCGGCTCATGTGAGATGCCGCGCGATTCCGGGATGCTGGCGGAGCACTGCTGCCGCAAAACTCCAGCACGGGTGAGCATCACCCAGCAGCCCCCATATGGGTTATAAGGCTTCTAGGTGATGCTCACGCAGAGCGTGAGGGGGTGACGTGGAGATTCGAGCGTGCTGGCCCGGTGACTTTCACGCCGCGCACTACGGAGGCGTGAGCTTCTCCAGTGAGATGCACGGACGTGGAGTCGATCGCCGTCACTTGAGTGCGGTCGCTCGCATACACATGTGCGTTGTCATAGGCGGAGACCTCTGCGTCGTCCACAGCGATCGACACTGCCGAGTCACAGACACTGACGGCAGCGAAGTTCCGCGCATGGACGGTGCACTGGTCGAACGCATGCACGGTGGCGTGAGTGTAGGCGTGGACGGTCACGTGGCCGGTGGCCTCCACGAACGACCGGCCGGTCGCGACGATCTGCGCGGTGGCCGGCAGGGGAGTGGCGAGGTGGATACGGACCCTCGACATACCGACGATCCGCAGCGTCCAGTCGTGTGTGGCCGGTGCCAGTTCCTTGTCGGACAGTTCGATGACCTGGTCGCCGCTGTCGACTACAACCAACCGAGTTCCGTTCCGGAGCCGCTCCCTGACCGAGTCTGCGTTGTGGGAGACCTTCTGCCGCTCCTCGACAGACCGGCTGACCAGGACGCGCGGATGCGACCGGTGGGTCTTCCCGTTGCCCATAGTCACTTCCGTCCTCTGCGCGTTCCGGGCTCGTGCGACTCGTTTCGTAGCCTATGCACCAGCTGTCTTCGGGCAGTGCATTTGGCCTGTCGACGGAGTGGTTCACCGAGCCAGAAATGTGCTCTTACCTGGGCTGACGACATGTCCCTCCTCAGGTCATGCGGTTCGCGCAGCAGCTTGTCTCCTCGACTCCAGGTCCGCCGCCAGTTGCGCACGAAGTGCCCTGCGAAGCTCGGCAGACGCCGGGGGAGCCTGCGTGGCGGACGTATCGGCGAGAGCGCGGCGACGGGCCTTGACCAGCCGATGCGCTGTCGCAGCCGGGGTCTCCCCGGGTAAATCACGGCCGCCGATCTTGTGCTCGGTCAGCGAGGGGCCTGTCCAGTCGAGCTGAGACAGCCTGTATGCCACCAGACGCAGCGGGGCGGTCATCGCCTCAGTGGTCGGCCACGTCCACCCGCGAGCGGTGCCGTCGTGGTTCAGGGCCTGCGCGACGTCAGCACCTGTCCAGCGATCGGTGTCGATACCGGCGGCGACGAGCAGGTCGCAGACCGATCCGATGTGGCCCCGACGGTGTCCGGTCGAATCGTCGAAGCCGACGGCAGCGCGCAGCGCCGGGATGCGCTCGAGCAGTTCAGCGGCCGCTCGCTGAAGCGTCAACGGTCGAATCATTGTCGAAGTTGAGTTCTCTTCGCCTGCGCGCTCGCGCGCTTGGTGATCTTTCCTAGCGGAAAGATTCACAGGAAAAGAACCACCAGGGGATTGGGGTGCGGAACGGCTGGACCTGCGTTTTGCTCGCGAACCAGGGCGGGCGGCCGTTCCCCGGGGGACGCGTGTGGGGCGACGCCGTGACCGCCGCTGCGGCTTCTCCGGAGCGGGCATGGCTTCTACCGCCCAGTGAGGTGCAGACAGCGCCCATACGCTCGCAGCGCCGACCTGGAGCCGTGCAGGGGCGTGCCCGTGGGCTTGCGAGTAGAGGCGGGCGGCAGCCTCGCGCTCGATCCCATTCAGCTTCTTACCGCGGGCAAGCTCGACGCCGAGGCCGGTCGCCTTGAGTACCCGTCGACCACGCTTGAGCTTGTCGGTCGAGAGATCCCACTTGCTGGCGAGGGTGTTCAGGCTTACCGATACATGACGTCCGGTCGTGGACTCGGCGTACTCGGCGTGAGCGGCACAGACCCGCAGAAACGTGCCTGCGGCGATGCTGTGGCGCTTGAGGGCCTCACGGCCGCGATCGGTGTGGGTGACGATCCACTCGCACAGCTCCAGCCAGGTCCGGCGGCTGCGCCAGGTCGGTGTCCGGGCACATGTACCTGCTGGGACAGGGAGCGACAGCGCGGCGCGTGTGCCTACGGGCTGGGCCTCGATCAGGTCATCTACCGCGGCCTCAGCGGGGTCGTCCTGTGCTTGCGCGGCCTCGATCTCGGCGACGTTCGCCACGGCAGCAGCAACGATCGCTTCCCACTCGCCGGCCGCGAAGGGCTGGGGCAGAGCAGGGTCGATAACGCTGACCTCGGACGACACGCCGAGGGTCGTAGAAAACTGATCTGTTGAGCCTGTTTCAGGGTGTGCGCTACCCTGAGACGTACCAACCAAGGTAAGTCCCTTCGGGGAAGCAGTAACGAGTATCTGAAGCTCTAACTTCGGACACTCACCCAGAGCGGATCGTCCTGCCAGACGATCTCCCTCAAGTGATGAAGGATCTACCAAATCCTTCCGCGGATCTCCTCTTGAAAACCCACCCCCACCTGGGGGTTTTTCTCTTTTTGGGCTATATCACTGCACTGTTTAGTTGCTGGATAGTTCGGTTGGATCACTCAGTCATGGGTGCACCTCCTGTGTTTTCGACCCACTTCAGCACCCCACATCACACCACGCGCAGGACCCTCCGGAGTGGAGGCACGCATGGGAGAAATATGGCGAGTGAAATCGGTCATGCGCTCTGTCGACCCTGTGGCAGGACGAGCGACATTGCGAAGGCGGCGACCTGCTTGATCTGATCGATCGAGGCAGTTTCCGGATCGGATGCGACGAGACCGACGGTGTCGGCGATCGCCGCGAACCCGCCAGTGACGGCAGGACGGGCAGAGGTCATGATCAGCGGTCCGTGCGCATCGATCAGCTCGGCGAGGTCCATGACCGCCGGAGTGGCAGTGCCGCCGAGGTCAAGCCCCAGAAGGTGGTGTAGGACGGTGATCCCTTCTCCTGTCCTGACTATGCAGCAGGAATCGCGGCAGCAGGTTCCGTAACCACCTCCCCGACACTCTCCGGCGCGGTGCCCACAGCACGACAACGAGCCAGCACCTCGAGCCCGAGATACCGCCGGCCCTCCGCCCATTCATCGGTCTGCTCGGCCAGGACAGCACCGACCAACCGGACGACGGCGTCACGGTTGGGGAAGATCCCCACCGCATCGGTCCGACGCCGGATCTCTCGATTGAGACGCTCGGCAGGATTATTCGACCACACCTGAGTCCACACATCCTTCGGAAATACGCTGAACGACAACAGATCCGGGCGAGCATTACCCAGATGCTCAGCGACCGTCGGGAGCCGGTCCTCGGTGTACTCGACAAGACGATCGAACTGGGCATCGACCGCATCGGCGGTCGGCTGGTCGTAGACCGAGTGCAACATCGCTTTGACCGCCGGCCACATGCTCTTCGGACACACACTTATCAGGTTTGCCGCGTAGTGGGTCCGGCATCGCTGCCACGCAGTACCGGGCAGGTTCGCCGCGATCGCATCGACCAGACCACGGTGTGCATCGGAGGTGACCAACCGGACCCCGCTCAGGCCGCGGGCGACCAGGTCGGCGAAGAAGGTGTTCCATGCCGGACCGGTCTCGCTGGTGGCCACGTGCAGGCCCAGCACTTCGCGGTGCCCGTCGGCGTTGACTCCGGTGGCGACCATCGCGACTGCATTCACGACCTGCTTGTTCTCGCGGACTTTCATCGTCAATGCGTCGGCGGCGACGAACGTGAACGGGCCCGCGTGATCGAGTCGCCGTTGCCGGAACGCGGCGACCTGTTCGTCGAGGTCCTCGGCCATGCGTGAGACCTGGGACTTCGACAGTGCGTTGATACCGAGGGTTTTGACCAGCTTGTCCATCCGGCGGGTGGAGACCCCGGCCAGGTAGCAGTCGGCGACCACGGTGATCAATGCGGCCTCGGCGCGTTTACGGCGTTCGAGAAGCCATTCGGGGAAATACGTGCCGGATCGGAGTTTGGGGACGGCGACGTCGATGGTGCCGACACGGGTGTCGAGCGGACGGTGCCGGTATCCGTTGCGCTGATTGACTCGTTCGGTGGACTGTTGGCCCCATTCGGCGCCGCAGACCGCGTCGGCTTCGGCGGACAGCAGGGCGTTGATCATGGTTTGTAGCAGTTCACGCATCAGATCGGGAGACGCGTCGGTCAGGGCTTGGTGCAATACGCCCGCAGGGTCGACAATGTGGGGTGCGGTCATCGTGATGACTCCGTTCGAGGATTCTGTGGAAGGTTGACTCGAAGGATCACGCGGTGACCGTTTCACGTCCAGCAGCGACACGCTGTCGGTTGTGGTGCTGGTCACCGGGTTACACCACTCTATGGGGCACTACTGCCGCCGACGAGACGTCCTTTGAGGGTGGCGCCCACGGAGATCACCGCCCAGCTGCGGCCTTCGCGGTCTGATGCGATTACATGGCTCATGCGGCCACCGACTCGAAGAGAGCCAGCTGGTCGCCTGTGTCTGCTGTGAGCGTCTTTTCCGGTTCTGGTGCGGTCCGGGCCACCACCGTGCACCGGGTCGACCGCCGAGCTGGTGCACGGTGGTTCCGGTCCCGGGTCTTCATTCCACATCGGTCTGCGTACTGCTCTATCTTCTCGACCTTGACCTCGACACCCTGGGTGGAAAACAGCCGCCCGGCCAGGATCTGATTGGTGATCTTCTCCCCGCCAGCCAGCCGACTCTCCAGATCCGCGGTGCACTGGGCGAGCAGTGGGCACTGGGTGCACGCCGCCGCGGCCTGTCGCCACGCCGAGGACTCGTTCCCGGCGACAGTCCAGGCAAGTCCTTTACCGGCGCACATGCCCTGACCCACTCGGGTCTCGCTCATCGGTGCTTTGAAGCGTGACTCGAGTTCGAGAGCGATACGGCGGGAGGTAGGGCAGAGGCGCGCGCTGGGGGTATAGGTGAATCCGCACCGGCGGCACCGGCCGGTGCCGCAGTGCTCTCGTTCCATCGTGCGGAGCTGGTCCGTCGAGTAGGCACTCAAGGATCTGGCGTCTGTGCGCGTCGCCATCTTGCGCAGTGCCCGAGCGACGGGCGGGCACAATGGCCGGTCTTTGGAATAGGCGAACCCGCAGGTCGAGCATGCGGTGCCGGCAGGATTCGGCAAATGCTCGGCAAGGGTATGTCGAGGATCTTTGCCAGCAGAAGATGTGTCGTGAATTTCCCTTAGCGGGGGAGCGGGGCTGTCCGCTACTAGGCGTGTACGCCCAGTACCAACTAACGTGTTCATAGCAGGTCTCCATCTG
Organism: Rhodococcus sp. JCM 9793; assembly: GCF_055380405.1. NCBI lineage: Bacteria > Bacillati > Actinomycetota > Actinomycetes > Mycobacteriales > Nocardiaceae > Rhodococcus > Rhodococcus sp. JCM 9793. Next base: position 17,594 of record NZ_AP043718.1, on the reverse strand, counting down.
CAATCGAGGTCGCGGGCGGCAAACCCGCGTGCCTCTGGCTTGTTCGACTGCGGCAAACAGTCGGCTGGCTTCAACTGACGGTCCCTCAGCTGCCCTAACAGCTGGGGGACCGTTTGCACCTCTTAGGCAATTCCACCACCCCCGTATCCTTCATCTATTAAACCATTTGAATCAACCCGTATGCGCGCATCGTATCGAGAGGACGGCACAGTGTCTACCGATGACGACTTCACAAGGAGGGCGCGGACGGTGAGCCGTCGAGTAATACGGGGGTTCAATCAGGACGCTCTGCGCCACGCTCGTCACGAGTCCGGCTTCGCGCAGACGGAAGTCGCACGACTCGCGAAGATCGGCACCGAAACACTTCGGCGCTGGGAGAGTGGTACGGCCTCGCCTCAGGTAGACCTGCTCGCGCGGGTTGCCGAAATACTCGGCGTGGCGATCTCTGACCTGGTGCGGGTTCCCGAAACTGAACGCTATCCGGGAGACTGGCGTGTGCTGCGAGGTATGACGCAGCCTCAACTCGGCGCCAAGGCTGGCATCACTACTCAGACTGTGAGCTGTGTGGAGCGTGGAGTGATCTCGCTCTCGGATTCCGTGGCCCAAAAAATGTCCGCCGCGCTCGGAATTTCGGAAAGCGAACTGCATGCAGCTCATGCGCGCGCTCGAAATAGACCGCCGGGTGCACCCGCGTAATTGTCCTGTCCGGAAATTGGTGGTGCGACTCTCGATGCTGGTGCTTGCACTGCGCATGTCGTCCTCCGATTCCGGGTAGCTGGAAGCAGACCTCACGATTTTCGTGGGCCCTCTGCTTCCAGCCGGGAATCACTCAACCGACTGGCGCGCGCGCGAAGAAGACACTCCCCCGAGCAGAACGAAACTTATCCCGGGGGCGCATGTGACGCAAATGATGTGGCGCCCGTCACAATTGCGCGATATCTGACCGCGCTGGCGGGGCAGGACGCCTGCCACCCGATATCGAAATGCGCCAGAAAACTACTTTGACCAGGTTTAACGACACGTCCCCGGGGGTGGGTGGGAATTACTGCGCGTTGCGCAGTTCCGTGTACGCGGACTCGGCGATGGGCTGGGCCTTGGCGTACTCCGAGGCGGGGGTCTCGCCGTTCTTGTAGTAGCGCTCGTCCTCGACGTACTCGCGCTCGTCGGCTTGCTGTACCGCCAGCGCATACGCCACCGGATCGGCCGGGTCGGCGTTCACGGCTGCGGCGTTGTCCATGAACGTGTACGTCGCGGCGCGCACAGCATCGGTGGAGTCGGCGCCGATGTTGTACGCGAACCGCCACCCGTAGATGTCTGAGATATCGGCCGCCGGCGCCGGTAGAGACAACCCGGACCTCCAGCCCGTCTCGGCCTGACCAGCGAGAAGAGCAGCGACCGCCTGCTCCGGTGTCCCCCCGCGTTCTTCCACGGTCTCGATGATGGCCGTCGCGTTCTGTTCATGAATCCGGAAGAGGATGTCGGAGCTGTCCTCCCCGAAGACCGACACTGTCGCCGGCGCTGCCGTCGTGCTCGGGGCTGCATTCGTGGCAGGGGCGGCGGGCTCGTCGCTACCGCACGCCGCGAGACCGGCTGCGCACGCTGCGGCGATCAGGACGACGGCAAGGTTCTTCAGCTTCACAGGACCTCCGGGGTCAGTAACGGATTTCGTCGATGAGCCAGCGGTCGTCTTCGCGCACGATCGTGACCCACACCGTGGTGTCGGGCTCGACGGTATCGGTGTCGCTGCCGGACACCGCGGTCTGCTTGATGGTGGCCACACGCTGGACGACGGTGTCGGTGTCCTCCGGGCAGCCGGAGCACTCGATGCTGACATCGGCAATGACCTTCGCCTGCTGGTCGGCCCACTGGGCCCACTGCACACCCGGCCCACGTTCGGTGCGGGCGTCGACGACCATGCGCTCGGCGAGAGACTCGGTCAGCCACTCGCGGGCACGTCCGTATGCATCGTTCTGGGTGGCATCGGTGGCCGGGTACCAGGTGAAGGCCACGGTCAGTGCCTGTCTCGCTATGTCCTCGGCTGCCTGCGCCGCCGCCGACGGTGTCGTGATCTCCGCAGCCGAAGGAGAGGAGACGGCCGTCGTGGTGGGTGCGGTCGGCGCCGGCGAGCTGGTCGTCGTCGAGCCGGCCGTCGCCGAGCCCTCGACCTCGTCCTGGCGGGACACACACGAATACGCAACGAGGCCGACGACCACGACGGCCAGCACCCCGACGACAAGCTTCTTCGCCCTCACAAGACCCTCCGATTCGTATCACACAGCAGTTGAGCAGGGTAAACGACACGTCCCCTAATGCCCGAACAGGTGAACCCCACCGCCTCTCGCTCCTCATTCCCGCCGGCAGACGATGGGAGGTCCGTACTCGATGTGCCCAACGAGGGTGCAGCTGCCACGGATATAGCTCCTCATCCATCCGAAAGCCCTGTGGGCAGGCAAGATGACATGTCCCCTCACATCACCCTGCGGGCTTTCATCCCTGCGTGCAGGGGAGCTTCTTTGACCACATCGCCTGTTGTCGGCGCGTGGATCATCTGGCCGTTGCCGGAGTAGATCCCGACGTGGCCGGGCCCGTTCGGGCCCCAGCTGCCGAAGACGAGATCGCCCGGTTGTGCCTGCTCGATCGGGATCTCGACCCCGACGGTCCATTGCTGTTCGGAGGTGCGGGGGAGCGAGACCGTGCCGGCGCTTGCTGCGTGGGTCGCGAACGAGGTCAGGCCCGAGCAATCGAACCCGCCGCCCGTGGGACCTCCGGTGCCGCCGCCGCCCCAGACGTATGGGGTGCCCAGGTATTCGCGCGCGGCGGTGACGACCTGTCCGTTGTCGCCCGCGCTGTTCGGCAGGAACCGGCCCCGTGAGTTGGGGTTGGTGAACGCCACGCGGGCCGCGGTGATCTTGGCGACGTAGTTCTGTGTTTCCGCATACGGCGGGATTCCGCGGTGCATCAGCACCGCGCCGGGACCGGCGTTGTAGGCCGCCAGCACCAATTCGATCGGATCACCCGACACGCTGGATACGTCCTGATGGAGCGCGCACATGAAGTGGGCTTGCGACATCACGGCATCCCCGATGGAGTTCGGATCGATGGTGCCGTCGCCGTCGTGGTCTTTGCCCCAGGTGGCCCAGGTGCCGGGCATGAACTGGGCCGGGCCCATCGCCCCGGACGGTGAGACGGGTGCGTTCGGTCCGTGGCGGAAGTTGTTTTCCTGTTGGAGTTGCGCGGCCAGCAGGGGCGAGTCGATTTCCGGGCAGACCCCGCCCGCGCGGCGCAGCCACGGCTCGAACTCGGCCGGCACGGCTCCGAAGGCGAGATCGCCGCCGCCGGCCATGCCGAATCCGGAGCAGTCGGCGGTCGACCGGGACGCGGAGACGAGCTGGATGTTGCTGTCCTGGTCGCCGTCGCCGTCGTGCTGGTCGTCGACGGGCTCCGGTGTCCCGCCGTTCTGCTGGGCGATCTCGGGCAGGACGGTCACCGGGTCGATCGGGGTGCCGCCCTGCAACCGGCCGCCCTGCCAGTACTCGAAGTGCAGGTGAGGCCCGGTGCTGCTGCCGGCGTTGCCGATGTCGGCGATGTGCTCTCCTGCGGTGACCTGCTGTCCGGCGGTGACATGGATGCCGTCGGCGAACATGTGGCCGTAGACCGTGCTCACGGGGGAGCCGTCGACGTTCGAATCGATGATCACCCAGTTCTCGAACCCGACCCCCGGTCCTTCGCCCGAGGATCCTGCGGCGACCACGATGCCGTCGAGTGCGGCGAAGATCGGGGTGCCGACCGGCCCGGCGAGGTCGTCGCCCTGATGTTGTGTGCCCCAGCGGGCACCGAATCCGGAGGTGTGGGTGGCCGTTCCAGGACCGACTGGTAGTTGGATCGGGCCGGAGACCGACAGCGCTGCGTCCGGTGAGGCTGCCGCGGAGCTGCCGGTGTCGGTGTTGGTGTCGGTGGGGATGGTGCGGCACGGGTCCCGTGGAATCACCGGCGCCCCCGTCGAACACGCGGCTGTGCCGATGACGACGGAGGCCGCGCCACTGAGTAGCAGCGCCTTGCCGGCGCGGCCGAGGTTCACAGCTGTCCCGGGATCGGGGTATCGAGTTCCGGAATCGGGATCGGACCCGGCACCGGAACGGGGGCGGGCTCGACCGTGCGACTCGACTCCGACTCCGACTCCGACTCCGACTCCGACTCGGACTCGGAGTCGTTCGGCGCGGATGAGGACGGGGAGGGAGCCGGGGTCGAGGTCGGTGCCGGTCGGGGGGTGGATGTGACCTGTGTGGAGTCCGCCGCTGCCGAGGCCGGAGCCGCCGCTGCGAGCTTCTCGACCTCGGACAGATCCAGCGTCGGCAGGGGAGTGTCGACCACCCACCGCCGGGAGCCGTCCGGCAGCTCGTCGACCACGACGGAGACCGACAGATCCCCGGCCTGCGTCGGGACCGTCACCCGCGTGCTCTGCGCTCCTGCGGCGCCGGTGATCAGGGTGCTCTCTGTGGGGCCGGTGATGACCACAGGAGTGCGGGGCCGCGCCGCCACCGTGGTCTGTCCGGGCGTGTCCGCGGTGTAGCGGCCCAGCGCGCGGGTCCATTCGGTGTCCGAGAGCGTGGTGTCGACGAAGGCGTGCGCGTATGCCATCGCGGTGGCCGGCGCACTGGCTGCGGCCCAGGCCGCCGTCTTGGTGACCACCGCGGACTCGCTGACCTCATCGAGATCGTGGCTGATCGCGTCCCCGGATGCCGCAGCCCCGGCTGTGTCGGCGGTTGCTGCGGTCGAGTCCGCGGCAGTGCTCTCCACGGTCCGGGGCTGCGGGTCCTCGCCGAACACCACGCCGACCAGCGACAACACCGTGATCGCACCGACCACCGAGATAACCAGGTTGGTGCGCGAATAGAGCACCCACCGGCGGATCGGCGCGAGCACAGGGTTGGGTCCGGACCGAGTCATCAGAGGTACCTGTCTCTCGGGGTGGGCTCGGACGGGGCAGGGGCATTCCAGACCCGTGGCCGGGGTGCCGGGACCGTCGTCGACTGCTCGCCGCTCAGGGCAGCGCGGCGTGACTGCCGAGGACCGGTGCTGGCACTGGTGCTGGCGGCGGCGTTGGTGGTGGCGCGTGCGAAATCGCGACGGCGATCCGGGGTGTAGACCTTCATCGGCGCGATCGCCGATCGATCCCCACCGTCCCACCGCTGCCCGCTGCTGGCGGTCAGCAGTTCCTTGCGGGCCGTCCGTTCCTGACGGCGGCTCTCGGCCTCGTCCTTGTCCAGTCGCCGCCACGCGGAGACGCCGGTCGCGGCGGCCCGTTCGGCGGCTGTGCCCTCGACCGGGGTCTTCCCACGGGCGAGGTCCCGGCTGGCCACAGCGGCGATCCCGGCGATGCGGGCATCTCGTTCGGCCGCGGTATCGGCAGGACGGCCGCCGAAACAGCCATCGAGGCCGAGGCGTTCCTTGCGGGCCTCCACTCTGGACTTCGAGAGGGCCTGCTGCCGCCGGTTCGTGAGCCCGCGGCCCTCGGGCCTGGTCGGAGTCCGCTCTGCGCCGTCGGCTCGGTGATGGCTTCCGTCGTCGCTCTCGGTGCCACGACCGGTGCGGCGTTCCCACCGGTCGGCGGCCTTCTCGGCGATCAGATGGCCGCCGGGTACTCCGGCGGCGGCGCCGGCAGCAGCAAAGGCCTTGCGCTTGATGGACTGCTTCACACTGCGGGCCTTGCGGTTGACCATGCTCGCGCTGTTCTGGGTGAAGGTCTGGCTCATGCGTTTGAACGGGCGCATGATCGCCCAGCACACGACGGTCAGCAGGATCATGAACCACAGCCGCCAGGTGCCGTCGACCTGCCCGTCGTCGTTGACATACAGCTGTACGAGCGCCATCAGGTAGAGCGCGACGATGACCGCGCCGGCCACGCCCCACATGTAGGCGGCGGCGAGCATGCGCAGGATGCGGGCCAGCCAACCTCCACCAGCGAGCGCCAGCGGCACCCACAGCGGCGCGAACAGGATGGCGAACCGGATCGCGAGCAGCGCAGTGATCTTCAGCAGAGAGGCACCGATCCACAGCATCGACGGCAGGGCCAGCTTGATCATCCCGAGGAAGCCGGTGGAGGTGCGCCCGGAGTCCTTGCCCTGGAACTGGTAATAGGACAACTGGTAGTCGGATTCGAGGGCATCGACGATCTCGCGGAACTTGTCGGCCTTCTGCTCGGCCAGCTCGGCCTGGGCTTGCGGATCGTTCTTGACTCGCTCCTGCTCCGCGTACGAGAAGGCCAGCGCATCGCGCAGCTTCGGACCGAGCCCGGCAGCGTCCGTGGCGTCGTAGTTGGCGCCGAACCAGCCTGTGCGCCAGTCCGGCAGAAAGACTTTGTCGATCAGCACGTTCTTCGGGTCGGTGGGCCCACCGGTGAGTGTGCCGCCGCCCGGCCCGTTCCCGAACTGCACCGAGAAGATCTGATCTTGGGTTTCGGTGATCAGCGAGCCGAATGTCTCGTCGGCGACCTGGACTGCCTTCTGCGGGGCGCCGACGAACAGTGCGCCGAGCATCAGCCCGGCGGCGGCGATCGCGGAGGTTTTCGTGACTCCGGCAGCGTCGGCCTTCAATGCTTTCCACAGCACGATCGCGGCGACCACTGTCAGGGCGATTCCCAGCCACTGTGTGTAGACCCCGCTCATGCCGTCGGAGATCGAATAGATGATGCGGTCGAACTGCGTTATCGCGGGCGTGATGCCCGCTTCGGCGGCGCCCTGTCCGGTCTTGGTCTGGTCGTCGAGCCAGAATGCCGCGGCCGCGAGCGATTTGCCGATCGTCAAGAAGGTGTTGCCCAGGGTGGTGTCACCGACTGCGCCGGGGGCTTTGACCAGGTCTTCACCGCAGCCGAGGTCGTAGGTGTGCCATTTCAGGCCGGCCCACCCGTAGCTCTCGTATCCGGTTCCACCACCGGTTTCGAGGGGAGCGCGGTTGGCGCTGGACGAGTCGAAGGTCGTCTCGATGGTCTCGTTGGGGAACTCCGGTGACGGGACTTCCTTGCAGTCGAATCCGCTGGCCGCGGCTACGCCGGTGCCCACGCCGATCAGTGAGATCGCCGCGAGCATCAGCACGGTCAGAACACGCACTATCAGTCCCGTAGGCCACCCGACACGGCGCGGGGCAGGGCGCAGCCCGTTCAGGGCGGCTCGGGGCGGCTGCGGGCTCGTGATGCGCCATCCGACACGGTGCAGGGACGTGGGCTGCCCACTCATGGTGGATCGAGGCTGCTGCGGGCTCGTGATGCGCCACCCGACACGGCGTGGGGACGTGTGCTGTCCGCTCAGGGCGGTCCGGGGCCGCTGCGCGCTCATGACGCGCCACCCATCGCAGCGCGGGTCGCCCGCGAATCCAACGCCTCGAACACATGCGCCAGATGCACGAAATGCGTCCAGTCCGACCGGATCAACTCGATGTCGTCGGCCATCTTCACGATGAACCGCCGTGCCTGATCCACACGCTCGGTGCTGGTGTCCGGATCGAAAGTGTCCTCGCCGCCGCCACCGAGGTCGGCCAGCAGCGCTTCGTAGCCTTCACCGGCCGGCAGGTTCAGCAGCTTCAGTGCGCCCGCGATGGCGTGAGCGTTGCCCCCGAGATCACCGAGGATCACCTCATACGTCAGCGCCGACTTGTCATCGGTGCCGTCGACACCGAGATAGTCGTCCGGCAACTGCGAGCACACCAGCGCGCGGACCTTGTACTTGCGCGAATCACGCGCAATGCGCAGGTTCAACGTGCGCCCGGCACCGGTCTGCTCGAGGTACTTGTTCTCATCGAGGAACAGCACCTTGCGCTCGTAGCGCGGCAGCTCGTAGACCAGACGGTTGGCCAGCCACGCGGCCATGTGCATCAACGGCCCGGCCATCCGCTGCTGCGGGGTCCACTGCGACGGATCGGTGCCCTCGGGCGGCAGTTGCAGACCAGGCATCGTCAACACCGTCAGGCGAATGCGATCGTTGACGACGTCGTCCGTATCTCCGGTAGTCCCGCGCTCAGGGAACAACACTCGGGCCTCGGCGAGGTCGGACATCATCGTCAAGTCCTGATACACACTCTTCGCGCACGTCCGCAGGTCGACGTTCTCGTCCTCGCCGGCGAGCGTGGCGATGGCTTCGAGGACTTCACGCAAATTGTGGTGCCGCTCGCCGCCGACCATGTTCGCCGCCGTCTGAAGCACCGTCTCGGTCCACTCGTGATCGAGCCGCGCAGGGGTGAGCATCATCTTCAGGACCGACACCGCCACGGAGATCCGCTCTGCGGCCGCGGCCCGCACATCGGCCTCGAACTGCGACTGCGCGGCCGCCACCGGGTCGAGATCGTCCGCGTAATCCGGGCTCGAAGGCTCGTAATCGGGGTCGTCGCGGCGCGGATCGACGATCACCCGATACGGGTTGAGCGAACCCGGGCGTGAGGTGCGGCCGGTCAGTGCCTGGACTTCGGCGATGCCGCGGAACTCGGGGAGCTGCGCGAGTTTTTTGAGTGGTCCGGACGGGTCGAGCACCACACCGTAGGCGCCGGCCCGCACGGCTTGGTAGAGGAGCATTCCTGCGAGGAACGTCTTGCCTGAGCCGGGGACCGCGACGATCGGTGTCAGACCGGACTTGTCCTTGGTCTCGTGTGCGGCGAACAGATCCCACACCGCCGGTCGCGGTGCGATCGAGGCGGTCTCGCCGATCACGACACCGGTGCGGTCCCCGATGCGGTCGCCGACCGCGGCCATGCCGGCGGAGAGCGATTCGACGTTCATGCGGCGGCAGTGCGCGATGTTCGCGAGTGGTTCGCCGGGCATGAATTCGCGCAACAGCTGGTACTGGCCGTGTTCCTGTTCGAGGCGGATGTGCGGGGCGTACATCTCCTGGAGCATCGAGACCTTTTCCTTGGCCTCGGCCGGTGTCGAACCCACCACGACGACGCGGTACCAGCCTTCGGTGCGCGCCGACAGACCCGAGTGGTCTTCTTCGATGTCGGAGATCACGCGCTGGGCGAGTGCGTGTTGCTCGGCGAGTTCCTGGGGCGGTACCTGGTCGTGTTCGACGGTGTAGTGGTCGAACTGGGCCTCGATGCTCGAGGTCAACCGGCGCAACTTGTTGACGGTCTGATTCTTGGTCTTCAGGCGGATGCGTTCGGACCATTCGAGCGGTTCACCGGACTGGTCACCGATGACCTGCCACGGCAGCATCCGCTCCGGGATCGGCAGCGGCGCCATACGCCCGACCGTGAGCACGATCGCGTAACCGCTGTAATCGCGGCCCCCGACCTGACCGCGCACGGTGGTGTAGCCGTCTCCGGGAGTCAGCGCGAGATCGGTGAGGTCTTCGAGCGCAGCCACATCGGACTGCTCCCACTCGCCGCCGCCGGAGATCACACCCTCGGCATCGAGCGGCAGTCCGAGCGAGGCCGAGCGCAGCAACAGATAATCCATCTGCGCGGCGGTGGCAGGCCGAGCAGCCGCACCTTGGCCCGACAGGACGCGCTCGATCGTGGCGAGGTGATCGGCAATGGCCTTCTGCTCGCCCAGGAACGCGGTGCGCGCCCATCTGCGCACCATCTTCGCCACACGCCCCACCAGCGGGGCATCGACGACGGGAAGCAACCATTCGGAGACGGTGTCGAGCCCGATCGCCAGTGTCGAACGTGGCGGTAGCTCCACGCCCCAGTAGCGGCCCTTCTGGGTCGGGTTGCCCCACAGCAGTGCGTGCTGCTGGCCGCGCAGATAGTCCGCCCACGACAGTGCTCCGGGGACGTCGGGGATCGGTTCGGCCCATGTGTCGTGAGATTGGGCCCACTGGCGCACCGGCCACGGGGTGCGCACCAGGCGGCGGTGCAGTCCGGTCACGCCGGCTTCGGCGAGGTTCGCCAGTACCAGGGCTTCGTTCTGGATGTAGCGGCGCTGCCGGCCCACCGGGCGCATGTTCCACGGGCCGGGCGGCTGGACGAACCACGCGGTGGACTGCGTGCGGGTGCGGGTGACGTTGCCTTCGACCCCGACCAGCTCGAGACGCACCGCTTTGCGGTCACGGTCGGCGCGCGTGCGCGCTGCTTTGGCCTGCCGAGCGAACTCGTCGTTTGAGTCGGTGTTCTTGCCGCGCTTCTTCCGTCCGCGTGGTCGCTTTCCGGACTGCTCTTCGTCGACCTCGAGCGCGACCGGCGGAGGAGCCGCTGCGGCAGGCGCAGCCATGCGGCTGTCGGGCATCCGGGACCACGCCAGTTCCGGCGCCGGCATCGGAGCGGACGCAGCGGGTGTGGGGCCGCGTCCTGCCGCCATTGCGGCCGCCCATGACGGGGGGAGCGCGCCCGGGGGAACGACCGCGGGTTCGGGCTCGTCGAAGTTCGGATCGAACAGCGCGGCGATGTCGTTGTCGGACTGCATGGTCATCGGGAGAAGTTCCCTTCGTTCGACGAGGTGTCGGTGTCGCGGGTGACGAGGTCGCCGGAGTGCAACCCGCTGTCGTGGACCTGTGCGCTACGCGAGGTACGGAAAGCGGCGGGGATGCGGACCGTGACGGTCTGACCCGGCTTGGGCGGGCGCGGTGCGTTCAGGTCGTTCCACGCGGCCTTGACCACCGACCGGACCGGGCGATCGGCATTGACGTACTTCGTCACCTTCGAGGTCAGCACCGCGCTGACCCCGACGATCACCACGAGCGACTGGAAACCGAGCGGAACCTGCACGAGTGCGCGGGCCACGACGAAGACGGTCACCAAGATGACCGCGCCGAGCCCGACCGCGGCGTAGCGCAGCCGAAACGGCAGCGTGAAACCGGTCGGACCGAGATAGTGTCGATCCACCCGATGCAGCATGTCGTCGTTGTCGATCACGGTCAGTGCCCTCCGGTCGTCGGTCGGTGCTCGCGCATGGTGCTCACGCGACCTGGATGCCGATCAGACCGAGCACCCAGTTGCCGATTCCGGTCGCCGCATCCGGATTGGTGGCGATGCCCATGTACGCCATGCCGATGAGCGAGAGACCGCCGACAGTGACCACCTTCGAGAAGTTGCCGCGCAGACCACCCATCAACACCACACATGCGATCAGCACGAGAATCGTGAAGACGATGTTGTCTTCGATCCACGCCCGCACACCGGTGGTGCTGACCTCGGTGGTCTGGGCAAGCGCGTCGCCGCGCGGGATGGTCGCCAGTTCGACAAAGCTCGATGCGAGAGACATGAACACTCCAGTGGTGGTTCGGCCGGTACACCCGAGATGGGATGGCCGAGACCGTAAAACGGCACGGCGAATTCCCCCAACAGGGTGAACGCTCCGACCGCGCGCATCCGCCGAGGTCGACGGGCAGATCGAACCCGAAAAACGCGCATCGACACACATCACCGGAAACCGGTGCAGACATGACGCGGGTACCGGTGCGTCGCAGTGGCGTTCACATACGCGCTCGCATGGTTCGCAGTGGCGGTCCACGCACACGCTCTCAGCGCACACGAAAGTGACGCGTTCGTCGGCGTCCTTCGGATGCCTATGGGGCGGTAGTAGCTCTATGCCCACATAGGGGTGCTCAGTACGCATATACCGGCGCCGTACGCACACAGTGCGAGAGCAGGGTTCGACGAGCGGTGATCGGACCGTGGGAGAAAGGCTGCGCGGAGGGCGCCGACCGAGCACGGGAAAAAGCGCTCGAATGAGCGCTCGACAACAGCGATGGATTCGGTGATGGATTTCAGCGGTGGATTCGACCGCTCGAAAAAGCGCTCGCGGGGGCCACCCCTTAAGGGGTCACTCCCCCCCGGCGTTCCTTGGGGGGGAGTGTAACTCAGAATTCCGCCGGGCGCCAACGCTATTCGCAACCGCCCATGTCGAACGCTATCCGAAGCGCTCGATACACCGGTCGGGACTGCGCTCGCTGGTGGTGTGAGTCGGCGGTGTGGGGAGCGCTCAATTCACCGCTCGCAAGAACAAGTGCACACGCTCGGTCGAGCGCTCACCGCAGCGGTGTGCGACCGCTGTATGCACCGCTCGAATGAGCGCTCGACACAGCGTGATGCGAGTGCGTTCTCGACCGCTCGATTGAGCGCTCGACACAGCGTGATGCGAGTGCGTTCTCGACCGCTCGATTGAGCGCTCGACACAGCGTGATGCGAGTGCGTTCTCGACCGCTGTGCCGAGCGCTCACCGCAGCGATGCGTGAGCACTGTGCACGGCTGCGGTCAGCGCCCGAGACGACGGTGAATCGAGCGCCGAACATGCCTCGCTCTCGACACACTTCGAACATGTTGGACGGCACACCAATCGGCCGATCACGACCCGCACCCGAAATCGGCTCATCCGAGCGTGCTGGAACGTGTTCACCCTGTTGGTGAAAACGGGGACCCTCTGCAACTCTTCTCGCGGGCACGAACAGAACCTCGCCCCGAACGAGACCGACACGAGCGAAAGGCGCAGGCAGTGAGCGGAACTCCAGACCCACTCAAAGACTGGGCGGTCGCTGCGTGGCGCGACACATTCGGCGACAACGGCACCACTCGCGGCGGTCAGGTCGGCGACGACGGCCGGCCTACTGGTGTCCGACGCTTCGTGCCCGCCTCACCGCTGACGGCGGTGCCCGCTGCCGCGGCGTTCTCCAGTCCGAACCTCATTGCCTCCGCCGCCGGCAGCGCCGCTGTCGTCGATGCGCTGATCCAGCTGCACGACTACCGGTGGCCGCTGGCGGCGGTGACCGTTCCGCTGATCGCTGCTGATATTTCCCGTCACCGTTCTCGTCGGTGGTCGCAGATGCTCGAATCGATGGTTCGGCAGAGCACCGGTCACATCCCGACGAAGGTCACGGTCCCGCTGCCCACCAGCTGGCGCACGATCCGCCGCGCAACGATCAAAATGCCGCGCGGCGCGGTGATCCGGCCCAAGCAGTTCGAGGAGCTGTCCCGCGCGGTGGAGTCGGCGTTCGGTGGCAGCGAGTCATGGGCCATGACGGTGCGGCACGAGGCCAGTCGCGACCGGCTTGTTCTCACCCGCACCCCGATTGCCCCGGACACCCGCAGCGAGCGGCAGAAAGCTCTTCAGGATGCGCTCGACGGCGCCTCGATCTTCACCAACCCCAAGGTCTGCGTCGAGACCATCGACGAGAACGGTATCGAGACCGGATACCGGATCGAGTTCGAGAAGTCGATGAACACCGGCTCACCCGGTTTCCAGATGAAAGTCGAGGAAGCCCTCGCCTCGCTCGCCGGTGAGCACGAATCCGGCCGAAACTGGACCAGCGACTGGTACCCCGACAAGGGCTACCTCGTGATGCGTCTGGTCACCGCCATGCCCACCCGGGTGGACCACCCGCTCGACCTGGTCGACGAGAGCCTGCGCCACCTTCCCTACGCGACCGGCAGCGCCGACCGGATCATGTTCTGGGATGTATCCACCAGCTCGAACAAGCCGCACTGCCTGATCGTCGGCCCCACCGGTGGCGGTAAGACCTCGGTGATCCGCACGCTGCTCACCGAAGCCGCACGCCGCGGTATCCCGTTCGTGGGGGTCGATCCGAAGATGATCGAACTCGACGGCCTCGAGGGCTACCCGGGGTGCGGGGCGATCATCTACGACGCGCTGCGCGCAGCGATGTTCGTGCGCGCCCTGCACACCGAGATGATGGCCCGCAACGCCTACATCCATCAGATGAAGATCGAAGGCTCGCAGCTGCCGCTGATGATCGCGGTGCTCGACGAATTCTTCATCCTGTCGGGCAAGTGGCAGCGCCTGGCCAAGACCGGCGACGACGAAACGAAAGCGTTGCTCAAAGAACTCGATCCGCTCGGGGCATGGGCGGATCTCGCGGTGCTCGCCCGTTCGGCCGGTATCCGCCTGTTGCTCGGTGTGCAGCGTCCGGATGCGTCCCTGTTCGGCGGCGCCTCCGGTAACGCGCGTGACAACTTCGGCACCCGTATTTCGCTCGGCAACCTCTCGCAGGACGGCGCGCTGATGATGTGGGGCGATTCCACCGTCGGGCGTGAGGTCGACACCTCGGTCAAAGGCCGCGGGATCGCGCTCGGTGACGACGGCTCCCCGGTTGATGCGCAGATGTGGTGGACCCCGAACGTCGATAAGCATCCGAACAAGTGGAATCAGCTGTCGGGTGGTGAGAAAGCGATCATCGACGGCTTGATGCCGACCGAGGCGCCGCAGTTCACCTGCTACTCGCCGGAACTGGCCGAGTTCATCGAATCCGAACGCGCGCTGGCGAAGCGGGCTCGCAGCCACGGCAGCGTGCCGGAACCGATCGTCATCGGGGCGGGCCGCGGCGACGAGGCCGCGGTGTCGATGGCCAAGCGCGTCCCCGAACCCGAGCCGGAACCGGAGCTCGACGACGACGTCGCCGATGCCATTCCGGCGTCGAGTGTGACCGCGGGACAGACCGTGCTGATCGACGACGAGGACGGCGAGCTGGTGCCGGTCACCGTCGACGAGGTCGATGTCCGCCGCAGCCCCAAGGGAGAGGTGACCTCGACCGTCCTGACCGTCGGCACCGGACGGGTCAAGACCCGCATCACCTTCGACGCCACCGGCGTCGTCGTCCTGCCCGAACCCGACCTCGTGGGAGCGCCCGCATGAGCACCTCGAAAAACGACATGTACCGCCCGGCGTCGGCCGCCACTGCTGCCATCGACGCGATGCTCTTCCACCCCTGACCCATCCAAGTAGTCACCCTCGAAAGGACGCTCCATGACCCGCCGCATCTCCCAGTCGATCACCCCCACCACCGAGGACGTCGCCGCGCTGCGTGGCCCGTTCGTCGCCAAGGGTGCCAACGACCCCGTCATCAAGGCCCTGCGTGACTACTTCAAAGAGACCTCGCCGGTGTGGCTGGCCAAGCTCGACGAGAAGCAGGAACTGACCCGCGACCGACTCGCCGAGATCCGCGACGCCTCGGCCAAGCGCCGCGCGGTCATCGAAGCACTGCCGGAAGGCAAGGCCCGGGAGAAGGCCCTGGCCGAGCTGGAAGCGACCGAGGCCGTCGTCGAGGACATGGACACCGCACTGGCCGGCGCCGGTGCCTTCGGCGGGAACTGACGATGGCGCCGACCGTGGAAATCGAGGCGACCTCCGCGACGACCGCCCGCGCGAAGCTCGCCGGTGCGGACGTGCCGCCGATGGAACTGACCGCGACCGAGGACAAGGCCCTGGCTGCTGTGGTGCACGAGTTCGTGCGCAGTATTGCGGTCGAGCAGCAGTCCGCTGTCGAGGTCGTCTACCGGACGGGCAAAGACACTCGGTTCCTCACGGTCGGCACCGACGGCAAGCTCACCGAAAGCGCTCCGAGCGTGCCCATCCCTGTCGTGGCGGCTGAGCCCGTCCCGGTGGCCGCGGAGCCTGTCCCCGCGGCGCCGGCCGGGCCGGTGATGGTGGCCGCCGAACCGATCACCTACGAGGTGCCCGCCCAGCCCGTCCGGACAGCCGCACGGCCCGCACCGTCCCCCACACCCACCGCGGCACCGGTTCGGCCCGCAGACGCGACCACAGGGCCGCTCCGTGGTCCGCTGCCGGTGTTGTCCGCGCCGGGTGTGAACCCCGCCGCGGGGAAACCGGCCCGGATCGGGATGCGGGGCCGCCTCAACGCGATGCTCGGCCTCACCCTCGCCCCGAAAGCGGACTCGCTCGAGATGCGGCTGCGCGATGCGCAGGCCACGATCGCCGGGCCGCTGCCGGAGAGCGCGGTGATCACCTTCGTCAACCTCAAAGGTGGCGTCGGCAAAACCCCGATGTCGATCGCGCTGGCCGAGACGATCGCCGAATACCGTGGCCCCGCCACGGCCGCGTGCCTGGACCTCGGCGAGATCGGCGGCAGCTTCGCCGACCGCGTCGCGGTCCCCCCGGCCGCGCGGCAGGACGCGGCGGCGCTGCTCGCGGACCTCGGCGCGGCGCCGCAGCAGGTGCGCCCGTCCGCCCTCAGCCGCTATCTGACCCGCCAGCCGAGCGGCTCGTACGTCATCGCCGGAAAGGCGGAGGCCGCGGCGCCGCTGAGCTTTCAGGACGCTGCCACACTGGGCGCGATCCTCGAACGCCACTACGATCTGCTGCTCGCCGACACCGGCAACGCCAGCCACTGCGGCAGCTGGCAGTGGGCGATCACCGCCGCGCACACAGTCGTTGTTCCGGTCCCGCTGCGCCGCGACGCCGCGGTGGCCGCGCAGCGCACCCTCACCGCGATCTCCGCGGTCCGCCCGGATGTGCTCGCTCGCACCGTCGTGGTCATCACGGACGGTCCCGGGGATGCGCCGATGGTCGAGACCGAGGCCGTGGAGGCGTTCACCGCGCTCGGGGTGTCGGTGTGCCGGATGCCGTTCGAGCCGGTCTTCGCCTCGGGGGAGCGGATCGTGCTCTCCCAGCTGCGCCGCGAGACCCGCGACGCGTTGACCGTGCTCGCGGCGACCGTCACCCGGATCGGTAGGGGTGCTGCTGGCTGAGTCGTTGCCCCCGCTGCGCGGTGGGCTCTTCCCCTTCTTCACTTCCACGTCATATGCGACCTCGACCAGGTCGAATCGAAGGCACCGAGAGGTACAGATGAGCATCGAAACCTATTCCGGAAACCGCGCCGCGCGCCGTGCACAGGGTCGGCACCGCCGCCGGTCGGCGAAGACCACCGCGACGGCGCTGGCGGTGGCCACCGCCGCGTTCGGGATGTCCACGCTGGTGGCGGGCCCGGCGTCGGCCGAGCCGATCCAGGGCGGAGTGACCGGCGGTACCACCCAGGAGGGTGTGACCAGCGAAGCGCAGACCGGCGGCACCACCGCCACCGAAACGCCTGCGCCGAGCGTGTCGGAGCCGAAGGCCGACAGCAGCTTCTGGGTGGCGCCGCCGGCGCAGTACAACCAGGGCACGCGTGAGTACGACCCGCAGACCGGGGGCGGTGTCACCGTCGTGGACTACTCCACCGATTACTCGACCGATTACTCGACCGATTACTCGACCGACTACTCCGGCAACTACTCGACCGACTACTCCGGAGGCGGCGGATACAGCGGCTACGACGACTCGGGTGAGGCGACACCGGCTGTGGACTGGAGCCAGCTGCACGCCCCGGCACCGGTGCTCGACCCGACCGTGCCGATCCAGGCGCCCAAGGACAAGATGCGCATGGGCCGTGTCGTATTCGAGCAGCCGAACTGGGTGTCCGACATCGACGCCGAACGCACCAACAACTCCACCGCGGTGGTCGAGGCCCAGGTCACCGACGCGTGGCGGTCGGTCGGCCTCGAGACCACCGAAGCCGAGCGCATCGCCTCGGCGCAGGTCGCCGGCACCGCCCTCGGCGCCGGTGCAGGTGCGGCCGCAGGGTGTGCCGCTGTGGGCGTCCCGACCAGTCTCGCGGTCGGCACGGTCGCCGGGATCGGTGGTGCGATGGCCGGGACGATGGTGCCGCTGCCGATCCCCGGTGCGGCTCCGGTCACCAGCGGCGTCGCGGCGACCGCCGCCGGTGCGGCAGGCGGGCTGGCTGCCGGGTGCGCGGTCGGAGCCGTCGTCGGTGGCGGTCTCGGTGGTGCCGCCGGTCTTGCTGCCGGTACGGCCTACGGTGCCGGAGAAGACGCCACGCCGATCGAGGCGGAGGTGCCCGACGTCGAGGCCGACGCGCTCGGGG
>NZ_AP043721.1:4800000-6122055 GCF_055380405.1 Rhodococcus sp. JCM 9793 | reverse complement strand
CACACCGGACGACCACCCGCAGAACCAGAGGTGACCGAATGAGCAAGATGCAGAGGTTCCTATTCGGGATTCAAAAGTGGCTCGAGGAAGAAGACCCCGACATGCGGGAACATATCCTCAACGGCACCCCGCTACCCGACGGACACCCGGCGAAGCCGACCACGCCGTAACGAACTTGCCCCGTCGACGCCCGTAGGGTTGCTGGTCCCTTCCCGTGCGGCACGCGTCCAGGGCAACCACGACGTCCCGGTGCTCGCCCCCTTCCGCGGGCACTGGGGCGTCGCACGGCCTCAACCCTCACAGATTTATCCCTGTCGTTGCGTACCGGCTTTCGTCCCCTTTCACTGGCCGCGCACCAGGGGTAAAACCGGAGCCCCCGTCTGGCCTTCCTCCTAGGGCTAGGCGGGGGTTTCCGTGCGTTACAGGGGGAATCAGACCGCAGCGCCGCACCACTGACGACTGACGACTGAAGTGAACCAACATCCACAACATCGACGTTCCGCGAACACCATGGCAAACGCGACGACGAATGCTGACCACCCGATCAAGACGAGCAGCATCAAGAACGATCAACGCCGATCAACATCAACAACAAGCGACGACAACGAACCGCCGGATTGCTTGCACCGACAGACCCGACCGACGACCGGGACCAACCGGACCGACACCCGCACCGACACCCGACGCAACCCCGACCACGCCCACACTCACGAACCACGCAACGCCCGACAACACGACGCCGAGAACATCGCGCCGACAACCGCACCGACCAACGGCACCGACGTCGACCGGACGCCCACGGCACCGACGCGACCACCAGCGCCACCACCGACCACAGCCAGCAGCAACCCGACCACGACGACCACCGATGTCCTCGAGCACTGCCGATCATGCCCCGCACCAACGACGCAGGTCACGACTTCGACAGCCAGTAAGTTACCAGCAGGTAATCGAACATAAGATCGAACGACCAACGACCAACCTACCGCCTGAAGGTGCATACATGCAGGTCAGAGCGCTACAGACCCCCAGTGGTGGGAGGTCTCTCCATACCCCCTTCCTTGCTGCCGCACAATCTGCTGCTCGCTGTCCGCCTGGGCTAGAAACGTCGAAAACCGGTCCCGTGGGTGCCCCTCAGGATCCACCGTATGGAAGGAAAACTGCCTATGACCAGCGAAAACGGCAGGAAATCGGCCTCGAGAATCGTATACCCGGAAGGCTTAAAACAGTCCGGGCGAGAGCTGTATAAGGACGTTTTGAGTCGTCTTAGGCTGAACCTCTGGGAGGTTAAGCTACTGGTTGAGGCTTGCAGGACCGTTGACCGCCTTGAGGACTTGAACACCGAAATCGAGGATGCCGACGGGAAAGAGAAGCAGAAGCTTCTCGTTGAGGCACGGTTGCAGCAAGCGACACTTGGTCGACTGATCTCCTCGCTGCGGTTTCCTGAGTCCGTTGAGGATGACTCGATGGTTCGTCCGCAGCGTCGCGGTTCGTACCGTGGAAATTACGGTCGACGTTGAGGTGGATTGACG
Organism: Rhodococcus sp. JCM 9793; assembly: GCF_055380405.1. Classification (NCBI taxonomy): domain Bacteria; kingdom Bacillati; phylum Actinomycetota; class Actinomycetes; order Mycobacteriales; family Nocardiaceae; genus Rhodococcus; species Rhodococcus sp. JCM 9793. The sequence continues at coordinate 6,120,523 of NZ_AP043721.1, read as the reverse complement.
CCGAGAATCCGGCTGAGGCGGTTGATGTGCCCGCTGAGTTGCTCGCTGGCCCTGACATACGTCGGTGGTCGGATCCGGTGTTGGTCTCGAAGATCGACCGTGAGCATCGTCATCCTGATCGTGACGATTTGATGTTCGACGCTGCGCTCAGGGCTCGGAGTCGTTGGTCCGCTGCGGTCGCTGAGTGGGCAGACGCGGTTGGTTTGACTGTTCATGACGCCCGGTGTGTGGTGCCGGCGCGACGTCCGTACTGGGGTTGACCTGTGGAGATTAGGCGTAAAGAGATTGACACTGTTGTCCCCGACTATTTGACTGCGGGCGCCCTGGTTGATGTGTGGGCTCCGGAGCAGTGGGCGGCGTTGCAGGGAGTACAGCAGTCGGAAGATGTGTTCGTGGAACTAGCTGTGCAAGCGAAGATGACAGCACAAGTCAACTACACCCGTGCGCTCCAATCCTGGATGCGAACCAACGGAATCACACGACGGCCGGATGGGGTCACGACGATTCCGAAGTGGTCGAACCGGTAGAGGCAGTAAGTCTGGCCAAGCTTGACCTGATGTGGACGAACAGCCTTCCGTAGACGCCCCTATGCGTTTGTTAGTGTCCCAGGTCACAGACCGTCCGCGATCCATAGATTGCCTCGACGGCTGAAGACCTGCCATCATGTAGTTACACGCAGCATGGGCAGACTCGAACGGTTGAAGGGAGCGACACAGTGACTACGCAGGATGTTCGCGCAATGGTTGCTCAGTGGCGCGCCCTCCCGGATGGCGAGAAGGTGCGTCGCCGTCGTGGCGCAGTCGTCGACCAAGTGATCCGCAGTATGGCGATGGAAGGTGAGCCGGTTTCGCCTCGCTGGGCAATGAGTGCGCGGAGTCGGCAGAGCGCCGCTCTCGGCCTGCACTAGTCGCAGTCCTGGTTGTCGATGGACGCCTCGCCCGAGCCAGTTGATACGAGTAGTACTCGCCAGTTCGACACTCTCTTTGGAGAAAAGAGCTACGCAGAGGTTTCTGACCTCATTGCGGAACCTCTGCGTCAGCTCTTGGACGATGTAGCGTCCGGGACATTCGCTAGTAGTGCGATGGACGTTGATCTAATCCGGGGGTTTCACCTTCGCATTCTCACGGACGTGATGCCGGACATCGCGGGGCGGTGGAGACAGAAGCCGGTGCGGGTCGGCAGTCACTACCCTCCGGAGCATATCCACGTGGACCGTGAGATGCGCGAACTCTTGGATACGTTCGGTGCGCGCCTCCAGTACAGCAATGATGACATCACGTTGCAGTTGGAAGCCCTTGCATACTTGGAAGCCCACACTCTGCATGTGCACCCGTTCGAAGACTTCAACGGTAGAGCGGTGCGGGTCATGGTCGCAGAAGCTATGCGGCGTCTCGATTTCCCAGTACTCGAACTGAGCGTGGAGAGGGATACGCCCGAACATGTGGGTTACGTCCAGGCGCTTCGTACGTGGGACAACCACAAGTCAATTGTGCCGTTGTGCGATTTTTGGCGTGAGGTCCGATTCGGCGCTCTGGGCGGCGGATCCGCTGGGGTGTAGCAACCCACTAGAGTGCCCCGGTCGACCTCATGGTTGACCGGGGCACTTTCGTTGGTCTAGTGCTGTCAACTTGCGTACTTGGCGTTTTTCTCTAGGCGCTGGCGCTCAACCCCGAATTCCTGGGCAAGATACAGCCGGACAAGCAACGCTCCGGCGTCGGTCAGTATCACTGCACGCAGCGGATCAGGTAAGGGATGGTCTGCGTGTTTCGCTTGCTTGTAAACCTCATTGAATGCCACCGACCAGTCTTCGTAGTTCTTGAATGGCGGGATTCCGTTGTGAGGGCTTCCGGCTATAACTTCATCTACTGAGCAATCCAGCGTTTCATGAATGCGCTTCAGGTATTGGGGGAAGGAAAGGTTCTTTCCCCGTTGCACCTTATTTTCTCTCAATGCGACTAGATATCCAAGAGCCTCGATCGATATAGCAGTCTGGATAAGCTGAGTCTCAACGGTGCTGCCTCGCTGATACTTCGACGCAACGAGCGGCCCGACAACTCGCGTCCATTCTTCGGGCTTATCGATCCACCGCTGAAGATTACCTACACCCAAATCATCCAAGCTGAACAGGGCGTGCGTCCGTGTCGGCAACATCATTTCGGTGTCCCGTTTTCCGCGTCCACCTCGCACTGACGTTACCGGGCGCCACTTATCAGTTAGAACTTCCCCTGAACTGATCTTCATCAGCGGATACTTCTTGTTTGAAGCGGCGCTGACTTTCATTCCGCAAGGTTTCCAATATGCCACGGTCAATAGGTCTTGCATAGCTTGGTGGACATAGGCGTGTTCTTCCCACGGGATAGGTTCATCTACCAACGTTTGCACGAACACCTTTTCGGTCAGGATGTGCTGCCCGTTTTCCCGAGATTCATTGAACGTGAAGTGCGGATACAGGGACAGCCCGTGCTCTGTCCCGATCTGGATCGATTCCTTTGACTCCGCCTCAACGGTCACTCCCCGGATGAGGCCGGAATCGTTAGTGGTCCTTTTTGAATTCACCGAGGACAACCCAGTCCACGCCGGTAATCCGGCTATTTCGCTACGCAGTCCTGTGACTTGCCAATAGTCTTGGTCCGCTTGCCCGATTTCGGCGGCGTAGTCGATGCTTATCCGTGCCCATCCTGCAAGGCCACCACCGAAATTGCTTGTGGTATTTCGTAGCCTGCAACCGCCTAGAGCTACTTTTCCATGACGGTCGATGAACACTAATCGTTCGGTCGGATCGGGTTCGTTCGGGAAGGACTCCAGATCGAGTGCTTCTGAAACACGGTCATCAACGGGAAGTTCGAGCGCAATTTCCGTCGGGGAGATCTTCAGATGCCCGGTACCGATACATTCCCCGGTGTCGGGGTCATACACGAACCCCAGGCGGTCGTCCAGTTCATCGAAACTCGGTGTGGCCATGCGATGAAGCTAGCCGACAGTGCCGACATATCCGTGGAATCCTGAACCACTGTCGTTCGAACAGATGACATGTCATCGGCTCAACGGAAACTTGTCGGGCTCCGCTGGTAGATCAGGCACATGGAGTTCAACCACAAGATCTATCGCGAACACAGCGAACACATCCGGCACCGGGGAGTCCTCGCGCCCACCGGAGTAGTTATTGCCCTCCAAAGCCTCGCAGCCGGCCGGACGCCCGACGCATCCGTTCTTTGCTCAACCGCTACGGACGGCGCTACGACATGGGAGGCTCTGTGGCTGGTCGGGTCTTCACTCGTCTACGTGAAGGGGAGTCACTCACTGGAGCCATGGACCGGAACGGATCAGGGTTCGACAGAGGGCACCGTGACCGGATGGGTTCGGCCCGTCAGTGCCATTCGATCGTTGAGGATCGACGAGCAACAGGTTTGGACCGATCGGTTCCAGGCTCGAGAGGGCTCACGGATCAAGTGGGTTGTCGAGTTCGGCGATGCGGAACTAGCGGTGCCCGACGATTGGAGATTCGACGACTACGGCGATGCGGACAAGTTCGTTGCTGCGCTCAGGTCGACGTGGGGTCACTGAACGTTCGGCATGCAACCCCGGCCACTCTTGTCACGCTGCGGTCGTGTCTCGCTGTCTCCAGCGTCGCACCGTTGTGTCACTGACCCCGATGCGTCGTGCAACTTCTCGTTGTGACATTCCTTGCGCGAGTAGTTCGAGTGCCGTGGTGCGTCGGTCGGTAGTTGCGGGTGCGACTGCGAAGAGTGCCACGGGTTCGTCGTGGGTGGTCGATGACGTTGCATTCGCTGTGTCGCGGGTTGCGTCATCCTCCGCAACGGGTGTCGACGACGCCACTGCAACTACCTCGGCCACGTCGTCACGCTGTCTCGAGTCACGCACGAGCTGCACCGCGAGGTGTGGCGCAGCGAGTAGGCACAGCGGGGGCACGACGGATACTAGTGCAGCGGCGAACGGTGGGAGTGGTCCGGTGGGGAACATCGCGCCCGCGACTGCCGCGACCACTGACACGACCGTTGCGGAGATCAGCAGGAACCACGCGTATCGACGTCGCGCCTGGAGTCGCACCACGGCCATCGTTGCGACCACTGCGAGCCCGTCGACGACGATGGGCCATAGGTGCGCCATGCTCGGGCTGTATCCGGCGCGTGCTGCGAGGTCGACCAACTTGCTGTAGCTGAGCACGAACGCGAGTAGTGCAATGCCGAGTGTTGCGGTCGAATCGAGTCGTCTCACGTTGTTCTCCTGCGGGTGTCGTTGTGGGTCATGTCGTTTCAGTCGCTCTACGTCGATCTGAGGGCTTGATGTAATCGCTTCTCCCGTGCGTTCATTTCGGGGTAGGCGATTGGTGGGTTGAACCGTTCTCGTTGCTCTGCGGGCTTGTGAGCGTGGTTGTTTGGGCATACTCGTTGGGAGGGAGTGGAGAGGTGGGAGGGCAGGGCGTACCCCGTACCGCAATGGGTACGGATGCACCTTCTCGCCGGTCGGTCGGTCGCTACGGTCGGTTGGTGTGCACGCGACTCCGGGAATTGCTCGGTGTCGCCGGGACTGGGATGTTCCACGCGCTCTACAGATGCCACTCTGTGCCCCTCCGAGTCCGCCTTTACGGGGTGAGCTACGTGTGATCGGAAATGGTTGCTGTAGCCCCTCTGACGGGCGACGACCACGCGGGCAAGGCGTGTCACCCGTGCTTTCGACGGGCGCAGCGGATCGAAATGGAGTAGGGAAGCGTCACGGCTACCGGAACGGCCCGTGCACGACAACCCGGCTCACAGGGCCGCGTGTGGGGTCGGCACCACACGTGACGCAATGAGTCGGGTTGGGTCAGATGTCCAGTGCTGCAAGTTCGGCACGTTCGGCTCGGATACGTTCACCGATCAACGCGAGTGCGGTTTCCGGAACGATCGGGACTCGACGCCACGACATCACAGGATCAATTCCAGCTGTCAGACAGGCGTCGTCGACTTCACCACGGGTCAACGTCATGTTGTTCATGACGTCGTCGATGGTCGCGTCGAGAATGTCGGAAGCTTCAGCGAGTGTAAGTGTTCTCGAGCCGAGTTCGTTGATGGTCGGGCGGTTCATCCCGGCGAACAGATCGACGGGGTTGCGGTAGGTACGTCGCGCACCGAAACCGACACCGACGACGCCCATCGCAGCGGCAATGGTTTCGTGCGGTTCGGTGGTGAATGTTTGTCCGACGTACAGCAAGCCGAGTCCGCCACCATAGACAGCGGCGAAGAAGATCAGCGCGTAGAGCGCGGCGAGTGGTGTGGAGATGTTCCCGGAATCGTCGGGACGTAAGCTAGTGGTGCGATGCATGACGGAGTCCTGTCCGTGGTGTGGTCGTAGGTCCCGTGTCGGTGTTGACGCACCGTGCGGGACCGCTTTTTTGGGTTAGGCGTTGTCGAGTGCTTGGGCGCTGCGGATCACGGTTTGCAGCGTGTCAACGAGGCTGTGTGCGTCGTCGATCGAAAAGTCGACACCGTGCAGAGGTGCGGCGAATTGCAGTGTGATCATCGCCGGGTCATCGCCGATCTTCATTGCCTCGAGCGTGACAATGTCGCGGTCGTTGTGCGGCACGATAAGGTGGGAATCAGGCATCTTGTGGCACTCCTTGGCGGACGGTAGCAATTTCTTGTTGTTGACTATGCCATCGGGACCATCGCCGCTGCGGCCTTCGGTGCCGTGTTGTACACGGTCGTGACGGGAGACGGAATCGTGTCGGCGCTGACCGGCATCGTCGAACGAGCCCTCAACACCTCGGTGTGACGGGGTGGGTTCACGCTCGTCGCGTCGCTGCGCGGGACGAGGGTGGCGTGACCGTCGAAGCTGCTCTCGCGATCGCTTCGCTCATCACTGTCCTGACGCTGTGCCTCGGTGCGGTGCTGTGTGTTTCGCAGCAGGTTCGATGTCAGGACGCGGCACGTGAGGCTGCGCGGCTCGTGGCGCGCGGCGACGAGGCCCGGGCGGTCGAGGTGGCCGCCCGGGTCGCGCCTCGCGGCGCGCATATCGAGGTGGGAGCGGAGGGCGATCTCGTCGTCGCCACCGTGAGCGTCGATGCGCCGCTGCTCCCGATGATCACCCTGACGGCCGACGCCGTTGCGGTCCGCGAACCGGGAGAGGCGTCGTGACGCGGACAGACTTGGGCGACGAGCGGGGCAGCGCCAGCATCCTCGGATGCTTCATCATGGCCGCACTCATCGTGATCACTGCGACCGTTCTGCACGTCGGATCGGTCGTGGTGGTCCGTCACCGACTGCAGGCCGCGGCCGACCTGGCGGCGTTGGCCGTCGCATCGTCACTCGACCGGGGAGCCACCGATGCATGTGTGATCGCGCAGACCGTTGCCGTTCGCATGGGGGTGGGTGTGCGGAGTTGCCGGATACACGGATGGGATGCGGTGGTGGAGACCCACGCTCCGGTATCGCCGTTGTTCGGCGACCGGGAAGCGTCGGCGATCGCTCGGGCCGGCCCTGCAGCACCCGAGCCCGAGGCGCCTGCGGACGAATCGGATGCCACGACCCAGCGCGTTCGAGGTCGCGGGCCGCACGAATGAGCAGTGCTCACGTCGAAGAGGTGTTCTGCCAACTGTGCGGCAAGTGCTTTCGGGATCCCCACAACACGGCCACCATCGAGATCGAGACCATGCAGGCCAGGATCAGAAGTAGTGCGATCGTCGTGAAGGGCGGAGTCAGCGCAGCCAGGAGCGTAGGAACCGCGAACCCGGTGTAGGCCACCGCGTAGAAGGCGCCGGTGAGCTTCGCCAGATCTGCAGGTGGAGCGATTCGCTGCACCTCGAGCAGACCGGACACCAGGCCGATACCGAACCCGGCACCGAGGACCGTGCTCACAACAAGTCCGGCGACCACTGAGTTGGTCTCGACGGCAAAGGCCATCAGGAGAATTCCCACGATCAGCGTCCCCAATGAAATGCCGATACCACGAGCACTGGAAGTGGAGTCGATCCGCTTTGCTACGGGTTGGACGAGTGCGCCCGATCCGAGGGCGATCACGCTCAGCGCGGTCGCGTAGGCCAAACCCATTCCCCCGGTTGCATCCTCGAGCAGAACGGGCAGGTAGCCGTAGGCCAGTGCACACGCGACGAACAGCCACGGTGCGCAGACGACCACAACTCGAAGGAACCTGGGGTGCCTCGCCGACGGAACCCGGAAGGAGGTTCGAGGGAAGTCCGACCGCTTGTCGATGAGTCGGACCGTCTCCGGTGCATTCCTGATCAGCTGAACGAATGGAGCGGCCACCGCGAAATGAATCAGGTACGGAAGTACCTCTGGTATCGGTCCCCACTGGGCGAGACTCCCCGCCACCAGAGCACCGAGACCTGAGCCCAGCGTGAACGCGAGTGTTGCGCGGCGGGCACCTGCCCCATCGTCGGCGGCAGGATCGTACTGCCCCTGTGACAGTTCCTCGAGCCAACTGGTTCCGACGGCCATCGCCGTGCCGACCGACATCCCGGCAAGGAGCCGGCCGAAATATATTGGTAATGGACCGAACTCGCCCGCAGCGATGAACAGGCTGGCGAGCAGGCCGAAGCATATTCCAGCGAGCATCAGTGGCCGTCTGCCGAAGCGGTCGGACAGTGTGCCCGCGATCAGCAGAGCGGGCACCAATCCCACAACGTAGATTCCGAGGAACGACGTCACCGTGACCGACGAGTAGTGATCGAAATTCTTGTACAACAGCAACATCGGACTGAACTGGTTGCCCGACCAGGCGCAGACGAACAATGCCCCGAAAACAAGTGGCCACGCGGGTCGTTGCTGTGACGACTTCGAGGCCGGTGTCCTGCGCTCGGTCCCCAGCAGACTCACAGCGCACCCTGGTAGCGCTTGATGTGCGCCACCAGCGCGGAGGTGAAGCCGCTCTGATCGCCACTGGTGAAGCATTCGAACAGCGTGTGGTGGTCGGCATACGCGGACGTCAGATTTGCCGGGTCCACGCGCAGTAGCAGATTGCGCAGGCGTTGCTGTCGGTCCCGGAGCATTTCGTAGAAGCGTTGGGCGATGGCATTGCCCGACGCTTCGACCATCAATGCGTGGAACTCGTCATCGGCGTCGACGAAACCGGGCACATCTCCGGCCTCGACGTATCGGCCCTGGCGATCCAGGTTCTGGGTCAGGGCTGCCACGATCTGTGGACTCGGTCCACCGGCTTCGAAAACCTGTGCAGCCGTGGTACTCTCGATACCCTCGCGCATGGCGAGCACGTCTGCGGCCTCCGACGGTGTCACCGGTCGGACGATTGCCCCCTTGCGTGACGCCAACTCCAGGAGATTCTCGGCGTCCAGGCGTAGGAAGGCCTCGTGTACGGGTGTGCGGCTGACGCCGAGCTCCGCGCCGATGGCACTTTCGCTCACGAGTTGGCCACCTGCCAATCGTCCGGTGATGATCGCAGACTTGGTGTGGACGTACGCGCGTTCGGCGGCCAGAGGTCCGGCGGTGATGGACATGAATCCATCGTACTCCTTGCATGCAACGTTGCATGCAAGACGTGCGGAGGGATGTCTCACCCGTGCTGGGACTCTCCGGCGTCGCGAGAGCGAATTAGTGGTTACGGCGAGCTGTCGAGTGCGCCGAGTACCGCGGACAGCAGCGCGATCGCGCCGGCCTTGTCGAGCGGATCGTTGCCGTTCCCGCACTTGGGGGAGTGCACGCACGACGGGCAACCGTCGGTGCATTCGCATGCCCGCACCGCATCGCGGGTGGCGGTGAGCCACTGGGTGATCCGAGAGAAGCCGCGTTCGGCGAAACCGGCTCCTCCCGGATGCCCGTCGTAGACGAACACGGTGGGCAGTCCTGTGTCGGCGTGCAGGTCGGTGGACACGCCACCGATATCGCCGCGATCGCACGTCGCGACGAGGGGGAGCAATCCGATGGCGGCGTGCTCGGCGGCGTGGAGAGCACCCGGAACCCGCTCGGGTGCCAACCCGATCCGGTCGAGCAGTTCCGGTGTGACGGTATACAGCACGGCCCGCGTGGGCAGGGTCTGAGCCGGCAGGTCCAACTCGATCTGGTCGAGCACCTCCCCGGAGGGAAGACGCCGGAGATAGGCGACCACCTGCCCGGTCACCTCGACTGCGGCCATCTGCACGGTCACGGGCCCGTACGTGTGGGTCTCCTCCGCAGCGACGACTCGGATGTCGGTGACCTCGCGCACCGAGGTCGACCATTCCGGGTCCTCGGCGTGCACGAGCGCGACGCCGTCGTCGAGATGCAGTTCGTCGACGACGAAGGTCTCGCCCTGGTGGAGATGCACCGCACCTGGGTGGACGGTCGCGGGTGCCCGCCCCGCTTCGACGGTCCCGAGCATCCGGCCGGTGTCGGCCTCGACGATCGCGACCTGATGTCCGATGCCGCCGCGGATGTCGACCTCGGCGTGTGGGTGAGTGTCCGGTGTGACGAACCAGCCGTGTGGGCGGCGACGGATCAGACCCTGCGTCGCCAGGTCGGTGAGCAGGTCCTGCGCGTCGAACCCCTCGACCTCCGTGTGCGAGAGCGGCAACTCCAGAGCAGCGCACAACAGTTGCGGCCCGAGCACGTACGGATTGGCGGGGTCGGTCACGGTCGCCTCGACCGGCCTGTCGAGCAGCGATTGCGGATGGTGCACCAGATAGGTGTCGAGCGGGTCGTCGCGTGCGACGAGAACGACGAGCGAACCCTGACCACGCCGCCCGGCCCGCCCGCCCTGCTGCCAGAACGATGCGACCGTGCCCGGGAACCCGGCAACGACCACGGCGTCGAGGCCTGCGATATCGACACCGAGTTCGAGTGCGTTCGTGCTTGCGACACCGAGCAGCCGGCCGTCGGACAGCGCAGCCTCGAGATCGCGACGATCCTCCGCAAGATACCCGGCGCGATAGGTCGCGACACGGTCCGCGAGGTCGGGCGCAGATTCGGTGAGCAGACGTCGTGTGCTCATCGCAGTGAGCTCCGCGCCGTGACGTGAACGGACGAACGCCAGCGTGCGAGCCCCTTCGACGACGAGGTCGGCGAGAAGCCGGGCTGCCTCGGTGCCGGCAGCGCGACGCACAGGTGCGCCGTGCTCGCCGGTGACTTCCCTGAGCAGAGGTGGTTCCCACAATGCGATGGTGCGCGGACCGTGGGGCGAGCCGTCCTCGGTCACCTCCTTGCAGGGCGCTCCGATCAACCGCGAGGCGGCGGCGCCAGGGTCGGCGGTGGTGGCGGACGCGAGGATGAACACCGGGTCGGAGCCGTAATGGTTCGCGAGGCGACGCAACCGCCTGATGATCAGCGCCACGTGGGACCCGAAGACGCCCCGGTACGAGTGACACTCGTCGATCACGACGTACCGCAGCCGACGCAACAGCCGCGCCCAGCGTGCGTGGCCGGGCAGTATCGCCAGGTGCAGCATGTCGGGGTTGGTGAAGATCCACCGCGAATGGCTACGCGCCCATCGGCGCAATTCTGTGGAGGTGTCGCCGTCATACGCGCACGGATGGACCGTCGACAGGTCGGGCGTCGCCCCGGTCAGTTCTGTCACCGCGCGCAATTGGTCGGCGCCGAGCGCCTTCGTGGGGGAGAGATACAGCGCGGTGGCCTGCGGGTCGGACGCGAGCGCCGTGAGCACCGGAAGCTGGTAGGCAACGGACTTGCCCGATGCGGTACCGGTGGACACCACGACGTTGTTGCCTTCGGCCGCGAGATCGGCGGCGTGGGTCTGATGACTCCAGGGTTCCGACACCCCTTGTTCGCGGAGTGCGTCGACCAAGGAGTCGGCGGCCCAGCCAGGCCAGCGGGCGTGTCGCGCTTTCTGTGCGGGCAGCTCGGCGGTGTAGGTGAGGGGGTGCTCGTTCGATGGCGTGCCGGCGAGCAATCGGTCGAGTAGCGCCTGTCCGTAGCCCGGGGCAGCGCCTCCACCTGGGTGGATAGGTGATGAACTGCTCACACGTCGGCTCCACTGGATCGAATTCGGCACGGGGCGGAGGCGATGCCGCGTAACATGGTCGACATACCTCTACCCGCCGGTCATGCTACCGAGCGGTCTACAAGATCAGAATTTTGGCGCGATTGTGCCATACCTACTGTTGTGACCGCCCAGAACATGATTGACTGGCACGCGGTCGCAGCTTCTGTGTTCGTAGACTTGAGAAAGTGCACGCTCGCAGGATCGTGGTTGCGAGCGGTGTGCTTTAGCTCTTCCAACGGGGGATTCGAAAGGTACAGCGGTCGGAATCGGGACCTGGCGGCCGCTGTCCCCAGCGGCTCGTCGAATCCGGTGTTAGAAAGAGAAGGAAAAGCATGGCACAGGGCACTGTGAAGTGGTTCAACGCGGAGAAGGGCTTCGGCTTCATCGCTCCGGAGGACGGCTCTGCCGACGTGTTCGTTCACTACTCCGAGATCCAGGGTTCCGGTTTCCGCACCCTCGAGGAGAACCAGCGCGTCGAGTTCGAGGTCGGCCAGGGCACCAAGGGCCCGCAGGCCACCGGTGTGCGCGCCGTCTGATCTGACGCGCTCCACCGAGCACCTGTGAGAGCGATCGCCCTCACTCCCATCGTCCCCTGTCGCCACCGGCGATGGGGGACGATGACATTTTCGGGGTAAGACAACTGGAAACGGCCACAGACAGGGAGGTAGCAGTGAGTCAACTGTCCTTCTTCGGCGCCGATACCGCGCCGCCGGCACTATCCGACCTGAGCGGGTTGCTCGCGGCGCAAGGGCGAATCGTGTCTCACACGGCCGACTCGGCGCAGATCTCGGTGACGGTCGACGCGCCATGGCGCGCCTCTGCGATCGCGGACCGGATCGTCGCGACGGGTCTGACCGCAGAAATCGGTGTGGCGCCGGACGGGTCTCCGCGGGTGAACACCGCCGACGTTCCCGATCTCGTCCCACTCGCGATCGCGTGGTCGCGGGGCGGAACCAAGCGCGTCCCGGCCGGATGGGTCCCGAACGCCGGAGCGTTGAGGGCATGGTTCCTGGCTGCGGGTCGGATGGAGCTCGCGGGCGAGCGGTATGTCCTCGGGCTCGATCCCGATGCGCCCGGAACCTACGTGCCACTCTCCGAAGCCTTGATGCTCGCCGGAATCGCCCCCACCTTGATCAGCCCGCATGGTGCCCCACCAGGGCTGAGAGTGTCGGGACCGCGCCGCATCGCGCGGCTCGACGAAAGCATCGGAGCACCCCCCGACGACATCGAGGCCCGCGCGATCTGGCCACGTCACGAGCACGGTGAGCACCACATGTGACGAGCGATCGACCGAGTATGTGCGACCCTGTGTGTGACCGAGTCGGGGAGACAGGTCGGTATACATGTCTTCGAGAGACGGACATGTCGGCAAAAGGGAAGGTTCGGGCGTCACGGTGGCAGCACGGGACAAGGGCACGTCGGGCAACGCGTCGGGCATACGCCGACTCGTCATCGTCGAATCTCCGACCAAGGCGAAGAAGATCGCCCCCTACCTGGGGCGCAACTATGTCGTCGAAGCCTCCGTCGGACACATCCGAGACCTTCCCCGCGGTGCAGCGGACGTCCCCGCCAAGTACAAGGGCGAGTCCTGGGCTCGGCTGGGCGTCGATGTCGATCACGACTTCGAGCCGCTGTACGTTGTCAGCCCCGAGAAGAAGTCGAAGGTCACCGAGCTCAAGTCGCTCCTGAAGGATGCCGACGAGCTCTATCTCGCCACCGACCCCGACCGCGAGGGCGAAGCCATCGCGTGGCATCTCCTCGAGACGCTCAAGCCTAAGGTTCCGGTCCGCCGGATGGTCTTCCACGAGATCACCGAACCCGCGATCCTCGCGGCGGCCGAGAACACCCGCGAGCTCGACAACGACCTGGTCGACGCGCAGGAAACCCGACGAATCCTCGATCGCCTGTACGGCTACGAGGTCAGCCCGGTGCTGTGGAAGAAGGTCATGCCGCGACTGTCGGCAGGCCGAGTCCAGTCCGTCGCGACCCGTGTCATCGTGCGTCGTGAACGCGAGCGCATGGCATTCAAGTCCGCCGAGTACTGGGACATCGCCGCGACCATGGATGCAGGAGCCGACGCGAGCCCCCGCTCGTTCGGTGCACGCCTCGTCAACGTCGACGGGTCCCGTGTCGCGGCAGGTCGCGACTTCGGTCCCGACGGCGCTCTGAAGACCGACGGCGTCATCGTGCTCGACGAGGCATACGCCCGCCGGCTGGCCGACGCGCTGTCCGGTGTCGCGCTGACGGTGTCGTCGGCCGAGAGCAAGCCGTACACGCGCAAGCCTTACCCGCCGTTCATGACCTCCACGCTGCAGCAGGAAGCCGGCCGCAAGCTCCGGTTCTCGTCCGAACGCACGATGCGTATCGCGCAGCGGTTGTACGAGAACGGCTACATCACCTACATGCGTACCGACTCGACGACGCTGTCCGAGTCGGCGATCGCCGCGGCCCGGTCGCAGGCCACACAGCTGTACGGCGCCGAGTACGTCCACGCGACACCCCGCCAGTACACCCGCAAGGTCAAGAACGCGCAGGAGGCGCACGAAGCGATCCGGCCCGCCGGCGACGTCTTCGCGACTCCGGGCGAACTGCACGCGCGGCTCGACACGGACGAGTTCAAGCTGTACGAGCTGATTTGGCAGCGCACAGTTGCGTCACAGATGGCCGACGCTCGAGGCACCACTCTCACACTCCGCATCACCGGCACCGCGGGGTCCGGTGAGGTGTGCACCTTCTCGTCGTCGGGTCGCACGATCACGTTCGCCGGCTTCCTCAAGGCCTACGTGGAAAGCGTCGACGAAGAGGCCGGCGGTCAGTCGGACGACGCGGAGTCGCGTCTGCCCAACCTCAGCGAGGGTGCTGCGGTCACCGCGACGAAGCTCGATCCGGACGGACACTCGACCAATCCGCCCGCCCGGTTCACCGAAGCGAGCTTGATCAAGACCCTCGAAGAGTTGGGTATCGGGCGTCCGTCGACCTATGCGTCGATCATCAAGACGATTCTCGACCGCGGCTATGTCTACAAGCGCGGCAGCGCGCTGGTGCCGTCATGGGTAGCTTTCGCGGTGATCGGCCTGCTCGAGGCTCATTTCGGCCAGCTCGTCGACTATGACTTCACTGCGGGCATGGAGGACGATCTCGACGAGATCGCCGCCGGCCAGGAGCAGCGCAGTGCCTGGCTGTCTCGGTTCTATTTCGGTGGCGAGCACGGCGACGAGGACTCGGTCGCGCGCAAGGGCGGCCTGAAGAAGCTGGTCGGGCAGAACCTCGAGGACATCGATGCCCGTGAGATCAACTCGATCCGGTTGTTCGACGACTCCGAGGGGCGCGAGATCCATGTGCGGGTGGGCCGGTTCGGTCCGTACCTCGAGCGGATGGTCGTCGACCCCGACAACCCTGACGGCGACCTCATCTCGCAGCGCGCGAATCTGCCCGAGGATCTGCCGCCGGACGAGCTGACCCTCGACTACGCGGAGAAACTGTTCTCGACACCGCAGGAGGGGCGGGTTCTCGGCGTCGATCCGGCGACCGGACACGAGATCGTGGCCCGCGAGGGTCGCTTCGGTCCGTACGTCACCGAATTGCTCCCCGAACCGAAGCCCGAGCCCGAACCCGACGTCACCCCCGTCCCGGTGGAAGAACTGACGACCGCCGGCGCGACGAAGACCGCGACCAAGACTGCCGCGAAGAAGGTAGCCAAGAAGGCGCCGGCGAAGAAAGCGGCGAAGAAGGCCACCGGCCCGAAGCCCCGCACGGCGTCGCTCCTCAAGACGATGGAATTGTCGTCCGTCACTCTCGACGACGCCCTGCGGTTGCTGTCATTGCCGCGTGTCGTCGGTGTCGATCCGGAATCCGGTGAGGAGATCACCGCGCAGAACGGTCGCTACGGTCCGTATCTGAAGAAGGGGACCGATTCGCGTTCGCTGGCGACCGAGGACCAGATGTTCACGGTCACCCTCGACGAAGCTCTGAAGATCTATGCCGAGCCGAAGCGCCGCGGACGTCAGGCCGCTGCTGTCCCTCCGCTTCGCGAACTCGGCGTCGACCCGATCAGCGAGAAGCCGATGGTGATCAAGGACGGCCGTTTCGGTCCGTACGTCACCGACGGCGAGACCAACGCGAGCCTGCGCAAGGGCGACGAGGTCGGCACGATCACCGACGAACGCGCATCCGAGCTGTTGGCTGATCGACGTGCCCGGGGTCCGGCGAAGAAGACCACCAAGAAGGCGGCGAAGAAGGCTCCTGCCAAGAAGGCTGCGGCGAAGAAGACCACGAAGGCGGCGAAGAAGGCTCCCGCCAAGAAGACTGCAGCGAAGAAGACCGCGGACGAAGAGACGACCGACTGATCCGCCCGGACCGAGTTCGTCGGTGCCGATCGCTACGCTGAGCCCCATGCCCGGAGTTTTCGACCGTCTCGTCGGTCAACGCGACGTCGAGACCGACCTCGTCGGTGCCGCCGTGGCCGCACGCACCGGGGCATCCGGTTCTGCGATGACGCACTCGTGGTTGTTCACGGGCCCACCCGGGTCGGGTCGCTCCGTCGCCGCCCTGTGCTTCGCCGCGGCGTTGCAGTGCACCGACGACGCAGCGCCCGGGTGCGGTCGTTGTCACGCGTGCAGCACGACGATGGCCGGCACCCACGGCGATGTCCGACGTGTCGTTCCCGAAGGCCTGACGATCAGCGTCAAGGCGATGCGCGCGATCGTGCAGGTCGCGGCGAGACGGCCGAGCACCGGTCGCTGGCAGGTCGTCGTCATCGAGGACGCCGATCGTCTCACCGAAGGCGCCGCGAACGCACTGCTCAAGGTCGTCGAGGAGCCGCCGCAGCGCACGGTGTTCCTGTTGTGCGCGCCGTCGGTGGATCCGGAGGACATCTCGGTGACCCTACGGTCGCGGTGCCGACACGTCGGGCTCATCACTCCGAGGGCCGACTCGATTGCCCAGGTCCTGCGCGACGTCGACGGTATCGCTGCAGATGCCGCGCAGTGGGCGGCCTCCGTCAGTGGAGGTCACGTCGGTCGCGCTCGACGTCTCGCCACGGACCCGGCCGCACGCGACAACCGCAAACGCGCACTCGATGTCGCCGGCGCCGTACTTCGACCCGCCACCACCTACGCCGCTGCGGAAGAACTCGGTAAGAGCGCGGAGACCGAGGCCAAGGAGATCAGCGCAGACCGTGACGAACGGGAAACCGAAGAGCTCAAGACCGCTCTCGGTGCCGGCGGTACGGGTAAGGGGGCGGCCGGTGCGCTGCGAGGTTCGGCCGGAGTGCTCAAGGAACTCGAACGCACCCAGAAGTCGCGCAAGACCCGGACCGAGCGCGACATCATGGACCGCGCCCTCATCGACCTCGCCGGGCTGTACCGGGACGCGCTCGCTCATTCGATGGGTGCGGCTGCGACGCCCAATCATCCCGATATGGCAGAGCGTGCGCGCGACCTCGCATCCCGAACACGACCCGAGGGGCTCCTGGACTGCATCGAAGCGATCCTCGACTGTCGCGAAGCGCTCGCGCAGAATGTCAAACCTCGCTTCGCTTTGGCGGCGATGGCGGCCCGCCTGAGCGCCGCATTCCGGTGATCGGCCTGCCGGTTTGCGCCGACCAGGGGTGGTTCGGCTAGACTTCGGACGCCGCAAGGCGCGCTGCCTTAGCTCAGTCGGTAGAGCATTTCACTCGTAATGAAAAGGTCGAGAGTTCGATTCTCTCAGGCAGCTCAGAGACGAAGGCCCCGTCCCGCAGGGATGGGGCCTTCGTCGTTCCCGGGACTTCTCCGGATATGCGTGGATCATGGGAACCATGCTGATGGAACTGTTCTCCCTCATCCTGATCCTCGGCGCACTGGCAGTGGTGCTCCCGATGGCGATCCGCGTCTTCCGTAACCGCGACGGGCATTAGCCGGCATCTGCGGACGGGAGTTCCGATACCTCTCGACAAGCTGCAGTGCGACGCCCATGCTCGACACATGAGCGAGTCGTTGAAGAGACGCGTGCGCGACAAGATCCTCCGGCAGCGCATCGAAGACGGCGGCCGACCCCTTGGGGACGCCGAAGGTGACGACCCCAGGGCCGTGGACCTGAACCACGATCTGATGTTGCTCGACGGTGCAGAGGAGGACGACCCCGTCGTACAGGCCCTTGCGGAGAAGTATTGGGTGCCCTGATGGCAGAA
Source organism: Rhodococcus sp. JCM 9793 (assembly GCF_055380405.1). Classification (NCBI taxonomy): domain Bacteria; kingdom Bacillati; phylum Actinomycetota; class Actinomycetes; order Mycobacteriales; family Nocardiaceae; genus Rhodococcus; species Rhodococcus sp. JCM 9793. Next base: position 6,103,407 of record NZ_AP043721.1, on the reverse strand, counting down.
AATTCCTTTGACCTGGCGATTTGGTGTTCCCGCGAACCGTCGCGTAACTTATTCCAAGTCAGAGCGACACGGACACCGACCCGGACCGCAAGGTCAGGGACAACGAGGTTGGACGAAGACGCCTGAATTTCACTGGTACGACACCTTCTGGTAAGGTTTCGCACCGCCCCTGGTTCCGGAAGCCACACGGATTTGCGTCCGTGAGTGAAACGAACTAGGCTGGAACAGTTGCCTCAGAACGGGCCGGGAGTATCCGGTGAGTGATGATGTGTGCGTGTTCTTTGAGAACTCAACAGTGTGCCGATGAATGTCAGTGCCAATATTATTTGGTGCGACCAACCGATTTTGTCGGTGGTCGATTGCTGATCATCACATTCTTCCGTCTGTGGTGGTCAGTGTTTTGCTAGTTTGAGTTTGAATGCTAGTGATTTGGCTCTTTTGTCTATGACCGATTAGCTCTTCGGAGTGAAATCAAGAGTCTTTTACGGAGAGTTTGATCCTGGCTCAGGACGAACGCTGGCGGCGTGCTTAACACATGCAAGTCGAACGATGATGCCCAGCTTGCTGGGTGGATTAGTGGCGAACGGGTGAGTAACACGTGGGTGATCTGCCCTGCACTTCGGGATAAGCCCGGGAAACTGGGTCTAATACCGGATACGACCACGGGATGCATGTCCTGTGGTGGAAAGGTTTACTGGTGCAGGATGAGCCCGCGGCCTATCAGCTTGTTGGTGGGGTAATGGCCTACCAAGGCGACGACGGGTAGCCGGCCTGAGAGGGCGACCGGCCACACTGGGACTGAGACACGGCCCAGACTCCTACGGGAGGCAGCAGTGGGGAATATTGCACAATGGGCGAAAGCCTGATGCAGCGACGCCGCGTGAGGGATGAAGGCCTTCGGGTTGTAAACCTCTTTCAGCAGGGACGAAGCGCAAGTGACTGTACCTGCAGAAGAAGCACCGGCTAACTACGTGCCAGCAGCCGCGGTAATACGTAGGGTGCGAGCGTTGTCCGGAATTACTGGGCGTAAAGAGTTCGTAGGCGGTTTGTCGCGTCGTGTGTGAAATCCCGCAGCTCAACTGCGGGCTTGCAGGCGATACGGGCAAACTTGAGTACTGCAGGGGAGACTGGAATTCCTGGTGTAGCGGTGAAATGCGCAGATATCAGGAGGAACACCGGTGGCGAAGGCGGGTCTCTGGGCAGTAACTGACGCTGAGGAACGAAAGCGTGGGTAGCGAACAGGATTAGATACCCTGGTAGTCCACGCCGTAAACGGTGGGCGCTAGGTGTGGGTTTCCTTCCACGGGATCCGTGCCGTAGCTAACGCATTAAGCGCCCCGCCTGGGGAGTACGGCCGCAAGGCTAAAACTCAAAGGAATTGACGGGGGCCCGCACAAGCGGCGGAGCATGTGGATTAATTCGATGCAACGCGAAGAACCTTACCTGGGTTTGACATATACCGGACGACTGCAGAGATGTGGTTTCCCTTGTGGTCGGTATACAGGTGGTGCATGGCTGTCGTCAGCTCGTGTCGTGAGATGTTGGGTTAAGTCCCGCAACGAGCGCAACCCTTGTCTTATGTTGCCAGCACGTAATGGTGGGGACTCGTAAGAGACTGCCGGGGTCAACTCGGAGGAAGGTGGGGACGACGTCAAGTCATCATGCCCCTTATGTCCAGGGCTTCACACATGCTACAATGGTCGGTACAGAGGGCTGCGATACCGTGAGGTGGAGCGAATCCCTTAAAGCCGGTCTCAGTTCGGATCGGGGTCTGCAACTCGACCCCGTGAAGTCGGAGTCGCTAGTAATCGCAGATCAGCAACGCTGCGGTGAATACGTTCCCGGGCCTTGTACACACCGCCCGTCACGTCATGAAAGTCGGTAACACCCGAAGCCGGTGGCCTAACCCTTGTGGAGGGAGCCGTCGAAGGTGGGATCGGCGATTGGGACGAAGTCGTAACAAGGTAGCCGTACCGGAAGGTGCGGCTGGATCACCTCCTTTCTAAGGAGCAACTTCCTGTCTCGGATCGACACGTTGGTGTCGGGGGAGCAGGCAGAGCCATTTCGGATTCATATGTAATCCGGTGGTGCTCATGGGTGGAACGCTGACAAGTATCACTGCAGTAGAAGCGGGCTCAGTCTTGTTTCGTGGTGGTTATATCGGTGCGCTGTTGGGTCCTGAGAGAACACGTTGTTCGTGTTTGATCAGCGACGATGATCTACGAAAGTTCTTCGCTTGTGGGCGGGTTCCGGTAGGGGTTGTTGTGTGTTGTTTGAGAACTGCACAGTGGACGCGAGCATCTTTGTTGTAAGTGTTTATGAGCGTACGGTGGATGTCTTGGCACCAGGAGCCGATGAAGGACGTGGGAGGCTGCGATATGCCTCGGGGAGCTGTCAACCGAGCTGTGATCCGAGGATTTCCGAATGGGGAAACCCAGCACGAGTGATGTCGTGTTACCCGCCGGTGAATATATAGCCGGTGTGGAGGGAACGTGGGGAAGTGAAACATCTCAGTACCCACAGGAAGAGAAAACAACATGTGATTCCGTCAGTAGTGGCGAGCGAACGCGGAAGAGGCTAAACCATGGGTGTGTGATACCTGGCAGGGGTTGCACTTGTGGGGTTGTGGGGTTCATTGTGTCGGCGCTGCTGAGCCGGCCAACAGTAAGAAATCATCGTGTTAGTCGAAGTGGTCTGGAACGGCCTGTCGTAGAGGGTGAGAGTCCCGTAGACGAAAACATGGTGACTGTTGATGTGAATACCCAAGTAGCACCGGGCCCGTGAAATCCGGTGTGAATCTGTCGGGACCACCCGATAAGCCTGAATACTCCCTGGTGACCGATAGCGGACAAGTACCGTGAGGGAAAGATGAAAAGTACCCCGGGAGGGGAGTGAAATAGTACCTGAAACCGTGCGCTTACAATCCGTCAAAGCCGTCGAGCAGTTTGGTCTGCTGGTGGTGATGGCGTGCCTTTTGAAGAATGAGCCTGCGAGTTAGCGGCATGTCGCGAGGTTAACCCGTGTGGGGTAGCCGTAGCGAAAGCGAGTCCGAATAGGGCGTTGCAGTGGCATGTTCTAGACCCGAAGCGGAGTGATCTACCCATGGCCAGGGTGAAGCGACGGTAAGACGTCGTGGAGGCCCGAACCCACTTAGGTTGAAAACTGAGGGGATGAGTTGTGGGTAGGGGTGAAAGGCCAATCAAACTCCGTGATAGCTGGTTCTCCCCGAAATGCATTTAGGTGCAGCGTCGCGTGTTTCACTCTGGAGGTAGAGCTACTGGATGGCCGATGGGCCCTACAAGGTTACTGACGTCAGCCAAACTCCGAATGCCAGGGTGTGAGAGCGCGGCAGTGAGACTGCGGGGGATAAGCTTCGTAGTCGAGAGGGAAACAGCCCAGATCGCCGGCTAAGGCCCCTAAGCGTGTACTAAGTGGAAAAGGATGTGGGATCGCTGAGACAACCAGGAGGTTGGCTTAGAAGCAGCCACCCTTGAAAGAGTGCGTAATAGCTCACTGGTCAAGTGGTCCTGCGCCGACAATGTAGCGGGGCTCAAGTACACCGCCGAAGCCGCGGCATTCGCATAACACACGCATTGTCCTGCGGGATGGTGTGCAGTGGTGTGGATGGGTAGGGGAGCGTCGTGTGGCCGTGGAAGCAGCAGTGTGAACTAGTTGTGGAGGCCACGCGAGTGAGAATGCAGGCATGAGTAGCGAAAGACGAGTGAGAAACTCGTCCGCCGAATGACCAAGGGTTCCTGGGCCAGGTTAATCCGCCCAGGGTGAGTCGGGACCTAAGGCGAGGCCGACAGGCGTAGTCGATGGACAACGGGTTGATATTCCCGTACCCGTGTGAACGCGCCCATGATGAATCACCGGTACTAACTGTCCTGAAGCAGGTCTGTTCCCTTCGGGGGATGGGGTTGTGGATGCATGGGACCTTCGGTGGTAGTAGTCAAGCGATGGGGTGACGCAGGAAGGTAGCTGGGCCGGCTGGTGGAGTAGCCGGTGTAAGCCTGTAGGGCGAGTGGTAGGCAAATCCGCCACTTGTGAAGCCTGAGAGGTGATGCGTAGCCGTTGTGGTGAATTCAGTGATCCTATGCTGCCGAGAAAAGCCTCTAGCGAGCTTTCACATGGCCCGTACCCCAAACCGACACAGGTGGTCAGGTAGAGAATACTAAGGCGATCGAGATAACTGTGGTTAAGGAACTCGGCAAAATGCCCCCGTAACTTCGGGAGAAGGGGGACCTTGTCTGGTGATGAGTCTTGCACTCTGAGCTGGGTGGGGTCGCAGAGACCAGAGAGAAGCGACTGTTTACTAAAAACACAGGTCCGTGCGAAGTCGTAAGACGATGTATACGGACTGACGCCTGCCCGGTGCTGGAAGGTTAAGAGGACCGGTTAGCTGCACTTGTGTGGCGAAGCTGAGAATTTAAGCCCCAGTAAACGGCGGTGGTAACTATAACCATCCTAAGGTAGCGAAATTCCTTGTCGGGTAAGTTCCGACCTGCACGAATGGCGTAACGACTTCTCTGCTGTCTCGACCACAGACTCGGCGAAATTGCATTACGAGTAAAGATGCTCGTTACGCGCGGCAGGACGAAAAGACCCCGGGACCTTCACTATAGCTTGGTATTGGTGTTCGGTTCGGTTTGTGTAGGATAGGTGGGAGACTGTGAAGCGGGCACGCCAGTGTTTGTGGAGTCGTTGTTGAAATACCACTCTGATCGTATTGGATGTCTAACCTCGGACCCTGATCGGGTTCAGGGACAGTGCCTGGTGGGTAGTTTAACTGGGGCGGTTGCCTCCTAAAATGTAACGGAGGCGCCCAAAGGTTCCCTCAGCCTGGTTGGCAATCAGGTGTTGAGTGTAAGTGCACAAGGGAGCTTGACTGTGAGACTGACAGGTCGAGCAGGGACGAAAGTCGGGACTAGTGATCCGGCACCGGCATGTGGAAGCGGTGTCGCTCAACGGATAAAAGGTACCCCGGGGATAACAGGCTGATCTTCCCCAAGAGTCCATATCGACGGGATGGTTTGGCACCTCGATGTCGGCTCGTCGCATCCTGGGGCTGGAGTAGGTCCCAAGGGTTGGGCTGTTCGCCCATTAAAGCGGCACGCGAGCTGGGTTTAGAACGTCGTGAGACAGTTCGGTCTCTATCCGCCGCGCGCGTAAGAAACTTGAGGAAGGCTGTCCCTAGTACGAGAGGACCGGGACGGACGAACCTCTGGTGTGCCAGTTGTCCCGCCAGGGGCATGGCTGGTTGGCTACGTTCGGAAGGGATAACCGCTGAAAGCATCTAAGCGGGAAGCCTGTTCCAAGATGAGGTTTCTCACCCCCTTTGTGGGGGTAAGGCCCCCGGCAGACCACCGGGTTGATAGGCCGGATCTGGAAGCACAGTAATGTGTGGAGGTGACTGGTACTAATAGGCCGAGGACTTACCATGAAGGTGCTACGCGTCCACTGTGCGGTTTCTGAAACAGCACCCGTTTCGTCGGGATAGTTTCATAGAGTTACGGTGGTTATAGCGATAGGGAAACGCCCGGTCCCATTTCGAACCCGGAAGCTAAGCCTGTCTGCGCCGATGGTACTGCACTCGTCAGGGTGTGGGAGAGTAGGTCGCCGCCGAACACCCGTTCCGGGAGGGGCTCACACTTTGTGTGGGCCCCTTTCGTGTTTTTGTTTGTGTGTAGTTTCGGGTAATGCGATGGGGGTGGGGTCGGGAATTGTCCCGGCCCCGCCCCCATTTTCTTTTATCGAGACTCAGGGATCTTGCGGACTGTTGGCAGGCAGGTTACGACTGGCGTGCCCACGAAGCCGCGCTCAACGAGTTCGAGCACTTCACCACCGAGATCGACGGGCAGAACATCCACTTCGTCCACGTCCGATCGTCGAAGGTCGAAGTTCGAACGCTGAAAGTATGTGGGGGACCTGCTGATGCGGGTCCCCCACACACTTTTCCCATCCCCCGAGTGGCGACTCCCATCACGGTCGCCACATGCCTCCCCGCTCTCGGGTCAGAGGTACCAACCGCCGTTGACGCCGATTATCTGACCGGTGATGAACCCGGCATCGTCGGAACAGAGGAACGCGGTCGCGGCTGCGACGTCGTGCGGTGTCCCCGTTCGGCGCACCGGTGTCATGCTGGCGAGTGCTTCGAAGTTGATCAGCATCTCGCCGGATTCCTCGGCCGCCCGCGCCATCGGAGTATCGATGATCGACGGCGGAATCGTGTTGGCAGTGATGCCTTTCGGGGACAACTCGTATGCCAGGGCCTTTGTGAGCGCGATGACTCCGCCCTTCGACGCGACGTAGTGTGCACGATCGGGGGCGCCGGACTGAGCACTGGACGACGAGATCGTGATGATGCGACCCCACCCGGCCTCGATCATGTCGGGTACCGCCGACTGCACGCTGTTGAATGTGCCGGTGAGGTTGACGTCGATGATGTGTTTCCAGTCGGCGAGATCGATGTCGGTGAACGGAGCAGTGGCCTCGATTCCGGCGCTCGTGACCATGATCTTCACGGCGCCGAGTTCAGCGCGGACCTTCTCCAGGGCGACGTCCACTCCGGGCCGATCGACGACGTCGACCTCGAATGCTCGGGCGGTTGCGCCCTGTTCGTTCAGGTCGTCGGCGGCCTTCTGGGCCGCAGCGCCACTCCGGTCGAGCAAAGCGACGGGGTGGTGCAGTGCGGCGAGCTGACGGGCGACGGAGAGTCCGATGCCTGAGCCTGCGCCGGTGACGACTGCGACCCTGTTCGTCGTCCGGATGCTGTTGGTGTTGTCGACCATGTGGGAGTTCGTCCTTTTCAGTCGACGGGAGTGAATTCGAGGTGGAGTTCGGTGAGGCCGCGCAGAATGTACGTCGGTTCGTACCTGAAGTCGCGCTCGTGGGCGGGACCGTGCTGGGCCTCCGAGACCCGGATATCGTGCATGCGGTCGAGAATCCGCTCGATCGTCACGCGTGCCTCGACGCGTGCCAATGGTCCGCCGGGGCATGAATGGACACCTCGGCCGAAGGCGATGTGTTCGCGTGCGTTCTCTCGATCGATCCGGAGCTCATGGGGATTCTCGAATCGCACGGGGTCTCGATTGGCTGCGGGAAGTGACACCATGACCACCGTGCCGGCCGGGATCTCCACGTCGCTCACGGTCGTCGTCTTACGTGCCAGGCGGAAGTCGCTTTTGACGGGGCCCTCCATGCGGAGCATTTCTTCGATGAACGGAGGGATCAGGCTGCGGTCTTCGCGAAGCTGCTTCTGGAGCTCTTGGTCCTCGGCGATCTGGAGCAGCATCGAGGTGATGAGCCGCGCCGTGGTGTCCTGCCCGGCACCGAAGAGGAAGGTGGCGATCCGGACGAGTTCGACGACGTCGGGAACTTCCCCGTCGGGGTACCGTGCATCGGCCAGAATCGTGAGGGCGTCGGCACGTGGTTCGCGTCGGCGATCTTCGAGGAATGCCGTGAACTTCTCGTCCAGGAACTCGAGAGGATTGGTACCCAGTGATTCGCCCTCTGTCGACCCGACCTTCTGCGCGTTGAGGTGTCGCGCGAATGACTCATGGTGTTCGGCTGGCACACCGAGTAGGTCGGCGATCGTCAACAGGGCGAACGGCACCCCGTAGCCGAAGAGTGCCTCGAACTTGCCGGAGGCGTGGAACTGATCGATCAGCCGGTCGGTGAGTTCCCACATGAAGTGTTCGTTCTCGTCGAGCCGGCGCGGTGTGAACAGGCCGCTCACAAGGCGTCGAGTCCGCGAATGCTGCGGCGGATCCATGGTGACCAGATGCTCGTACATCGGAAACTGTTCGCGGTGTGCATCGATCTGGACATTGATGTCGTCGCCTTCCACCGAGAACGGTAGCGGCGGGAACGGGCCGATCGGCGCGACGATATTGGAGAAGTTCGCTGTATCGCGAAGTACCGCCAGGACTTCGTCGTATCCGGTGATTGCGATGACGTTCTGAGAGGCTTCCAGTCGTCGCACCGGGCACTTCGAGCGGTGATGGTCGAAGAACGGGTGTGGGTCGGCGACGAAGGAGGGATCTGTGAAGTAGTCCTTCGTATCGAAGTCGTTCAAGTCGAGCCTCCTGGAGGGCCTATGTATTGCATAAAGCATTGCAGTGCAACTAGATTCGGCACAATTGGCGCGCGAGGGCCTGGGCTGAGGGGTGTGACCTCCGAGCGCTGTGCACCTGCCTAGCATTGTCTGTGTCATGAATAACACATGCCGTTGGATATGGTCAACATCACATAGGTTATGCGCGCTAGGATGTTGCAAAGTTGCAGTCGTGCAACTGGAGAATTGGAGGTTGGTGGATGGCGTCGTCGCGCAGGCTCGGTGCACCGGATGCGAAGAATCGAACGGTCCTGCTCGATGCGGCCGAGGCGTTGATGATCGAAAAGGGCTACGCCGCAGTGACATCCCGGAAAGTCGCTGATCAAGCCGGTTTGAAACCGCAGTTGGTGCACTACTACTTCAGGACGATGGACGACCTGTTCCTGGAGATCTTCCGCCGCCGCGCCGAGGAGGGCTTGGCTGTTCAGGCCGAGCTGATGGACGCGCCCAACCCGCTACGTGCGTTGTGGGAGTTCAGCACGAATCCCGCCGGCGTTGCTGTGACGATGGAGTTCATTGCCATGTCGCGCCACCGTGAGGCCTTGCGGGAGGAGATCGCGAACTATTCCGAACAGTTCCGCGCCGGTCAGCGAGAGGCGCTCGACAAGATCCTCGACCGGGTGAACCTCTCCGAGAAGATCCACCCGGTGGTGGTGTCCGTGCTCATGACCAGCTTGTCGCGAGTGCTGGTCATGGAGGAGTCCTTGGGTGTAACCGGCGGTCATGCGGAGACGGTCGAACTCGTCGAGTGGGTTCTGAGCAAGTTCGACTGATATCCATCTCTGCAGGTAGGCGCACAGATAACAGCGCTTTTCGAAGCGCCCTCGAAACCAATTCGTAAAGCATCATTGCATTTGCGAGAACTCTCTTCTACTTTGATGCATGTCAGATGCTCGTTCGTGGAGTGACCGGTTCGGCCGCGGGCGTCGGGGGTGTGCGGCCGGGGCGCCTGATTTCGGGCGCATCTTGTCTGCTGGTTCTTCGTGGTGGACCGAAATCGTTCCTCGGCGCGAGAATAAATCCCATTTTCGCACGTGCACAGCATCTTTCGTACAGAGTATGGGCGACGGCCGATCTGATATCGGCTGCGCACTTCGAATTCTTCCGCTCGCGAAGGGGATCGACTGTGGCAGAAGAGGGTTCCACTTCCATGCATGAGCAGTCCGCCGCCGATGAGATCGACGAATGGGCACGAGGGTATGTTCGCCGCCACCCCGTGGCCGCCCTCGCAACCGTGGGGGAACAATGCAAGCTCGGAGTCCGAACGGTCCAGCACCTCGTGGTGGACATAGCCACCCTTCGATTTCCCTTCGCGGAGTTCATTCGCCAAGCGGCATTCATGGCGTCGGCGTCCGCGCTGCCCACAATGTTCGTTGCAATCCCGATCGGAGTGACCCTCTCGATCCAGTTCGGGTTGCTCGCCGGACAGGTGGGAGCGACCTCGCTGGCGGGGGCGGCAAGTGGTCTTGCCGTGATCAAGCAGGGTGCTCCGATGGTCGCGGCGTTGTTGATGGCGTCTGCGGCCGGCTCGGCGGTCTGTGCCGATCTCGGTTCACGCAAGATCAGGGACGAGATCGACGCTCTCGAAGTGATGGGGATATCGGTGGTCAGGCGGCTGGTGGTTCCGCGGTTCGCCGCGGCGATCCTGGTCGGTCTCGCATTGACCGGACTCGTGTGCTTCGTCGGATTCCTTTCCGGCTATCTGTTCAACACGTTCGTGATGAACGGGACGCCGGGTAGTTTCGTCGCGACCTTCGCCTCGTTTGCCACAATCGGCGACTTCGTTCTCACGATGATCAAGGCCATGGTGTTCGGGGCGATCGTCGCGGTGGTCGCGTGTCAGAAGGGACTGTCGACCAGTGGCGGCCCCGCGGGGGTAGCGAATTCGGTGAACGCCACAGTGGTCGCGTCGATCCTTCTCCTGATGGTCGTCAATGTCGCGTTCACACAGCTGTACGTATTGCTGTTCCCGCGGACGGGGTTCTGAGTGGCTTCCAGCTATTTCCCGCCGGGCGTAAGGCCGATTGTCACCGCGTTCAGAAGTCAGGTGACGGTGATCGCCCGACTCGGGCACATGGTGACCTTCCTGATGCGAGCACTCGCCGCGATCCCCATCACGCTGCGGCACTACCGGAAAGAATTCCTTCGGATTCTCTCCGACGTGACGTGGGGGAACGGTTCACTCGTCGTCGGTGGTGGCACGGCCGGCGTGATCATCGTGCTCGGCGCCGCCGCCGGTGCGATCGTGGCGATCGAGGGATACAACGCGTTGCACCTCCTCGGTCTCGAGCCTGCGACCGGGATGATCTCGTCCACGGCCACGACCCGTGAACTCGCGCCGATCATGGCGTCGCTGGCATTCGCGGCGCAGGCCGGGTGCCGGTTCACCGCCCAGCTCGGCGCGATGCGGATCTCCGAGGAGATCGATGCGATGGAGACGCTCGCGATCCGCTCGATACCGTTCCTCGTCACCACGCGACTATTGGCGTCGGTGGTGGCGGTGATACCGCTGTATCTCGTCTGCCTGGCGGTCAACTACGTTGCGGTGCAAGTCGTGATCGGAATGGCGGGAGGCGTCTCGTCCGGAACCTACGACCACTACTTCTCTTTGGTGCTCAGTGGATCCGATGTCTTCTATTCGCTGCTGAAGACCATCCTCTTCGTCATCGTCACATCGACGATCCAATGCTACTACGGTTATTACGCAGCCGGAGGGCCTCAGGGTGTCGGTACCGCCGCCGGGCGAGCGATGCGAGCGAGCATCTCGGCAATGATTGTCATGAACCTCCTTCTGACGCTTCTGTTCTGGGGCCTCGGATCCGGAGCAAGGCTCGGGGGATAGCCGATGTCCTTTCTATTGGAGAGCGATCCGAGCCGGGTGACGGTACGCGCGCTGGCGCTGCGAGGGACGATCGCACTCGTGGTGGCGGTACTGCTGGTCGCCGGAATCCTCGCCAAGATGAACGGTGCGTTCGACAAGAGCTACCACATCACCGCAGCGCTCACGGATGTCGGCGACGGCCTGCCCGCGAGATCCGACGTCAAGTTCCGGGGAGTGCTGGTCGGGCAGGTCGACGACGTCGCACTGCCCGACGAGGACGGACCCAACCTGGTCGACATCTCGATCCGCCCGGAGTATCTCGACGGAATCCCGGCGACAGTCACTGCGCGCGTGGTGCCGAGCAACGTCTTCGCCGTTTCGTCGGTCCAGTTGGTCGACAACGGCCCCGCACCCCACCTCGAGGAGGGAACGACGATCCTGCAGGACGAGAGCCTGTCCACAGTTCAGCTTCAGACCGCACTGACGAAGCTTCGCGACCTCACCGCCGCGACAGCCCGCCTCAGCTCGCAGGAGACACTGGGGGTTCTCGCCACAGTGTCACAGGCCACCGACCGGAGGGGCGACGATATCGTCCAGGCCGGTGAGCAATTGCAGCGCATCGTGCACGAGGTCGGTGCGGTAGTGACCCCGGACGGCAGTCCGTCGACATTGTCCGCGCTGGCGAATGCAGTGGAGGGATTGCAGCAGTCGGCACCGGAGTTGCTCGACGCCGTGAACCATGCCGTCGTACCCATGCGGACGATTGCAGAAAAGCAGGAACAGCTCTCCACCTTGTTCTTCGGGAGTGCCAACACCCTCGCGACGATGGCAACATCGCTCGAGAACAACACCGACCGGATCATCGGCATCACTTCTCAGCTCGAACCGGTACTGGGTGTCGTGGCCGACGGTGCCCACGAATTCACCCCGATCGTCACCAGAATGAATTGGATCTCCGGAAAATGGTGGACGGAATTCTGGCCTACAGGACAGCAGAACGGCAGGGGAGTGTTCGTCTTCCAGGCAACGCCCCGCATCGAATACACGCGCACAGACTGTCCTCGCTACGGAGAGCTGGCCGCACCGAGCTGCTCCACGGCACCCGACACCGGGGCGCCACCGGTGACCGATCAACTCGCAGAACTACGCACAATCGAGCGAGCACCGATCGGAGGCAACGTGGGTCAGGTAGGTGCGCCCGCAGAGAAGGAGATCGTCGATCAGATCCTCGGCGGTGATCTGGGTGCGGCCGCAGACCTCCTCCTCGGACCGATCACGCGTGGCGCCGATATCCGAGTGGTCCCCGAGCCGGAAGGAGCGCCGCGATGACGATACGAAAGCCGCTGATCGGGCTCGTCGTGTTCCTGTTGATCTCTGCGGGGTTGACCTGGCCGGTCGTCGTCACACTGCAGCGAGGCGTCCAGGGTTCGACAAACGCCTACTCGGCGGTGTTCAGTGATGTGTCCGGCCTGCGTGTCGGTGACGACGTGCGAATGGCCGGTGTGCGTGTGGGCCGCGTCGACTCGATCCGTCTCGACAACACGGTTGCGCGCGTCTCCTTCAGTATCGACGCGACTCAGCAGGTGTTCGCGAACACCGAAGCATCGATCACCTATCAGAACATCATCGGGCAGCGCTATCTCGGGCTGTCCCTGGGGGAGAATCCGGACACCGCGATCCTGGAAGCAGGCTCGGAGATCCCCCTGGAGTGGACCGAGCCGTCCTTCGATATCTCCGTGTTGCTCAATGGTTTCGAGCCGCTCTTCAGTGTGCTCGATCCAGAACAGGTCGACAACATCACGGCCTCTGTGATCGCTGCCCTTCAAGGGGACGGCGGATCCGTGAGCACCCTCGTGGCGGAGACATCGAGACTTGCGGAGTCGATGGCCGAACCGGATCGCATCCTCGGCGACATCATCGTGAACCTCGACGGCATCATCTCGGACCTCGCAGCGCAGAGCGGTGAGATCGACTCGGTGATCACCAGTGCTCATTCGATCTTCGCGGAGCTGAATGCCCGGCGTCCGGAGCTCGTCGGTTCGCTCGACACGATCGCCACCACGGCCGACAGTCTTGCATCGCTCACCGATGAAGTGCAGCCGGATCTGCAGGAAATCCTGCGCAGGCAACCAGGTTTCACCGGTCACTTCGTCGACACCAAACCATCATGGGAGTACTTCGGCTTCAATCTGCCAGGCCTTCTGAAGGGATTGGCTCGTGTGAGTGAGGACGGCGCCTACCTGAATGCCTATCTGTGCAACATCAACGCAACCCTCGTTCCGGAGTTGAGCCACGTCATTCCGTCGGTCGTGGCGGGCGCCACTCCCGGCGGCGAAATCAAGAACTCCCCGATCTGTAGGTGACGGCATGACACGGACAGAATCTACATTCGCTCGGAGATTCCGGTTGCGACCGGTCGAGTCCTACAGCGCTGTCTCTCTCGGCGTGGTGACCGTGGTAGCGATCATTGCGGTGTTGGTCGCGACGGTCGGGGTTGCGAATCTGGGACTCGGAAAGTCGACCTATGAAGCGGAATTCGTCCAGGCGGCTCAGATCGCGCCCGGAGACGGGGTGACGGTGGCGGGGATCCAGGTGGGCACGGTCGAAGGTGCGCGACTCGAGGGCGATCACGTGGTCGTCGAGATGAAGATCGACAAGGGTGTGAACCTGGGAGCCGACACGGTTGCCTCGATCAAACTCACAACGCTGCTTGGGTCACGCTACGTCGAGTTGCGTCCGGCAGGGGAGGGAGGTATCCCGGACAATAGAATCAGGCTGTCCAATACCGTTGTCCCGTACGATCTCCAATCTGTACTCTCCGATGCGACGACGACCTTCGAGCAGGTCGATGCGGAACGTTTGGGTGCAACCCTGACCGAACTCTCCGGGGAACTGGAAGATCTTCCGGCGCTGATGCCGCAGGCTTTGGAGAACGTCGAGAACCTGTCGGGGGTCATCGCCGACCGTCGGGGCCAGATCGGATCTCTCCTCTCCGCGACCTATCAGCTCACCGAGATCATCCGTGCGCAGCAGGCCGATCTCGGTTCCCTCGTGCGCGACGGGACCGACATGGTGAACGAACTGACACTGCGTCAGAATTTGGTGGAACGGTTGCTGTCATCCACCAGTGGCCTTGTGCAGCAGCTGCATACGATCGTCGTCGACGATCGCGCATCACTCGACGCATTGATCTCCGATCTCGACTCCATGCTGCAGAGCCTGGGCAATCAGGATGCATTGCTTCGCAACATTCTCCAGATTCTCCCGGTGCCCATCCGCAACTTCACGAATGCGACGGGAACCGGACCCGAACTGGATTTCACCTCCGTCGCCGGCCCGTTCATCGACTCGTGGATGTGTGCGATCAGTGGTAATGCCGAACTGCACTCGCTCCCTCCCTATTTCGAGGACTGCCAATGAAGACACGTAGATGGTTGTCGATAGTGGCGGTGATTGCCGTTATCGCAGGGCTTGCGTTCCTCGGAGTCCGATCGTGGGTCGCCGGCCACGACGAGATCACCGTCACCGCGCAGTTCGACAACGGTGCGGGTCTCTACGTCGGGAACACGGTAGCGGTGCTGGGTCTCGAGGTCGGTCGGGTGACCGCAATCGACCCGCAGGGGACTCGCGTGGCGGTGACGATGAATATCGATGGTTCCGTGGATATCCCGTCCGATGTGCAGGCAGTTGCGGTATCGACGTCGGTCCTGACCGACAGGCATGTGGAGTTGACTCCCGCGTATCACGGTGGTGACACCCTCGGCGACGAGGCCGTGATCGGGCTCGAACGGACCAGGACTCCCATCGAGTTCGATCGACTCCTCGCGATGGCCGACACCATGGCCCTCGAGCTGCAGGGTGACGGCGAGGGGAACGGGGCCGTGGCAGAACTCCTCGCAGCAGGTGCTGCGATGACGGATGGGCAGGGCAGCAGCATACGGTCCGCCCTCGGCAAGTTGTCGGAGGCATTGAAGCTCGGCCCCGACGGGGGCGCCGAGACCCGCAACGAACTCACCGCGATCGTCGACAACCTCGCGGTGCTGTCCGAGGCTGCCGCGGTCAACGACCAGGACATCCGTGAATTCGGTGAAGCGACGAGTCGGATCAGTGCCGTGCTGGCCGAATCGGGCATAGGTCTCGGGGAGACCGGAACCATGATCAACGACATTCTTCTGCAGGCGAATGATCTGCTGGTGGCCAACCGCGGTGCGGTGCAGTCGACGGCGACGAACGCCGAGACGCTCACCCGTGCGCTCGCCGATTACCAGCGGGAGATCGGTGAGTTTCTCGACTTGACCCCGCTCCTGCTCAACAACGCCCACAACGTCATGGACCAGGAGAATGGCGGGGCACGCGTACACGGACTGCTCGAGAGGGTCGCGTTCGACAGCCAATTGGTCAAGGAGGTCTGCAATCTCATGGGAATGCAGAATCTGGGTTGCGACACCGGCACCGTTCGCGACTTCGGCCCGGACTTCGGGATGTCGGGGATGCTCGAAGGACTTGCGGGGATGCACCAGTGAACCTCTGGATCAGACGGTACATGGGCGCGGCGTGCGTGATGGCTGCGGCGTCGTCGACGGTGGCCTGCTCGGTGGGGCTGGAACAGCTTCCGCTTCCGGCGCCGGGTATGGACGGTGACTCGTACACGCTCACAGCGACATTCGAGAATGCACTGAACCTACCGACGAAGGCGAAGGTCAAGCTCGAAGGGGTCGATGTCGGTGAGGTCGAGTCGATGTCGGTTCAGGGCTACCAGGCGATCGTGACCATGCGCATCGCGGAGGGCGTCATGGTGCCCGCCGGCAGCGGCGCCGAACTGCGTTCGGCGACCCCCCTGGGCGATGTCTTCGTCGCGCTGCAGGCGCCGGAAGGGCAGGCTGTGTCCGCGCCTCCGCTCCGCGACGGGGATGCAATTCCGATCACGGACACGTCAGCGGCCGCGACCATCGAGGAGTTGCTCTCGACCGCATCGGTCCTCGTCAACGGCGGTGTGGTTCGCAACCTCACCAAGATCGTGAACGGGCTCGGTGAAGCGGTCGACGGGCGGGGTGCGAACATCGAGAGCCTCCTTGACGAATCAGCCCGCCTGGTTACGCAACTCGGTGAACGCTCTGCAGAGATCGAACACTCTCTGACCCAGACGGACATGCTCATTGCGACACTGGCGGAACGGAAGTCGACGATCAGAGAGGTCGTGGCCGCGGCCGGTCCGGCGCTCGACGTCGTCGCCGCAGACACCGCGGAGATACTCGACCTCGTGACGAAGGTGGATCGGGTCAGTGCGCAGATGGCGAAATTCCCGTCGGTCAACGGAACGGATACGCGGTCGATGGTCGCCGACATCAATCGGATCGCGGCCGAACTCAACAATGCGGCGACGGCACCGGGCGCGAGCCTCGAGAGCGTCAACAGCCTGCTGGCCCCGATCATGAAAGTGACGAATTCGACGTCGGCGCACGCCGATGCGGATTGGGAGCAACTGATCCTCGGTGCGATTCCGTCGCCCGGACATTCCGGTGATCCCGGAAGCCGGCTGCCCGAGACGTCGGACATCGACACGATGGTGGGTGCCCTCACCCACTCCTTGCTGCGTCTGCAGGGCAGATTGACGGGAGCGGGTGGATGACGACGAAGGTGAGTGCGACAGACAGGATTGCGGCGCCGGTGGTGGGTGCGGTCCGCATCGGATATCGGCACCGTCTGGGGTTGTCCTTGACGGCACTCGCATTGACTCTGGTGCTCGGAATCGTCTATCTGGTGTTCGGCATTTTCGAACTCGATCCGGCAGATCGAAAGATCCAGGTGCAGGTACATTTCGATCAGTCCGGCGGGATTCTTCCCGACCGAGACGTGACGTTGCGCGGAGTTCCGGTGGGCCGTGTGACGTCGGTGGATCTCACCGACGACGGTGTCGTCGCGGTTGCTTCGATCGATTCACAGACGAAGATTCCTCAGGGATCCGAGGTTCGTGTCGCGGGCCTGTCCCTCGCGGGGGAACAGTACCTCGACTTCCGTCCGGCCACCGACGACGGACCGTACCTGACGGACGGTGCGGTGATCTCGACCCGAGACACCTCTACGCCGGTCCCGCTGTCCGACCTCATGAACAACCTCGATGGAATGCTCGCACAGATCGATCCCGCTGAAGTTCAGGTGATCGTCGAGGAATTGGGGGTCGGTCCCGAGGCGCCCGAGAAGCTGTCCGACATAATCGATGGAGGGACGTTTCTCATCTCGACTCTCGATTCGGTGCTGCCACAGACCGTCTCGGTTCTCAACACCAGCAAGGTGGTCCTGAATACGCTTGCCGAGGGGAGTCCGGGCCTGCAGACCACCTCGGCCGACCTGTCCGGGCTGCTGCAGAGTGCGGAGGAAATGGATGCGGGCTTCCGGACATTCGTCGACACTGCTCCCGCGACTCTCGGCGCAATCGACTCGATCATCGCGGACAATTCCCCGACGATGGTGCAGCTGCTCGGCAACCTCGCGACGGTCTCTCAGATGGCCTACCTACGGGTTCCGGCCCTGCAGGAGTTCTTCTTCCCGACCGAACGGGACGGCTCGACACTCGAAGCGATCGGAACCGCGTTCCATGACGGTGGTATATGGGCGTACGTCAACTTGTACCCGCGCTACACGTGTGATTACGACCTGCCCCGCCGGCCACCGTCGGTTCCCGATTTTCCTGAGCCCTATCTGTACACCTACTGCAACAACCCCGACCCGTCGGTTCTCATCCGCGGTGCTCGGAATGCTCCCCGCCCGCCGGGGGAGGAAGGCGAGGCCGTGCTTCCGCCGGGTGCCGACCCGGTGCGTACCGCGGATCCCACTCCGATAGGGCCGCAGTCGGTTCCGTTGGACTACGGGGGACCACCTGCCGAGTACATACACCCGAGGTGACCGAAAATTTCGTGGACACCTCCTCTCTGGAAGGAGAACGCACATGAGCAAGACCGATTCCACCCTGGCGGCCGACGAACTCACGACCGACACCGTAGGCCCGGAGAAGCAGGATGTGACCGAGGAAGCCGGTGTCGAGAAGACCGGTGTCGAGAAGACCGACCGCGACAGCATCGAGCCCGAAGCAGATTCGAGTTGGCGCATGCGTCGGATTCGTACTGCGATCCTCGTGGTGATCACCGTGGCGTCGGTGGTCTGCGCGACGTTCTTCGCGTGGAAGGCGCACGAGGTCAGGTCCGTCAACGCGGCGGCCACCGCGGCGCTGACGACCGCGCAGGAATACGCGGTGACGCTGACCTCGGTCAGTCCCGGCGAACTCGACAGCAACTTCGACGCAGTGCTGGACGGCGCCACCGGCGAGTTCAAGGAGATGTACGCGCAGTCGAGCGGGGAGCTGCGCCAGCTTCTCGTCGACAACAACGCGCAGGCGGAAGGCGTCGTGGTCGAAGCCGGCGTCAAGTCGGCTACGACCGATCGTGTCGAGGTGCTGCTGTTCATCGATCAGACGGTGACGAACTCCGTCGTCCCGGAACCGCGCCTCGATCGCAGCCGCGTGACCATGACACTCGAACTCGTCGACGGTCGCTGGCTGGCCTCGCAGGTGGATCTTCCCTGATCTAGGTCAGCCGGCCGTTCGGAAGTGGGGGCAGTGCAGTGGCCCCGAGCCAGGCGTCCCACAGCGGTCGCAGAGATTGATCGGTGAATCTCGTTGCCAGATCGGTCAATTGTTCGGTGGTGACGTTGGAATGCCGATACTCGGCGGTCCATGTACGCAGAAGCGTGAAGAACCGCTCGTCGCCGAGTCGTAGCCGCACCGCGTGGAGGGTGAGGGCGCCGCGCTTGTAGATCCGATCGTCGAACATGTCCTTCGGCCCCGGGTCGCCCAGAAGGATGTCCTGCGGTAGACGGGTAAGTCTGGTATGCGCAAGCCGCGCGTGGTCGTGCGCCGATGGCCCTCCGGAGTTCTCCGCCCACAACCACTCCGCGTAACACGCGAAACCTTCGTGCAGCCAGATGTCCTTCCACCGCTTCAACGTCAGGCTGTTGCCGAACCACTGGTGTGCCAACTCGTGCGCGACCAGTCGTTCCTCGTCGCGATGGCCGGTGCAGAAGTTCGCGCCGAATACCGACATTCCCTGGGACTCGATCGGGATCTCCAGGTCGTCGTCGGTGACGAGCGCCGTGTAGTGCGAGAACGGATACGGTCCGAACAGTCGCGTGAAGACTTCGATCATCTGCGGCTGACGCCCGAAGTCCTTGTCGAACTTGGCGCGCAACCGCGGAGGATGCACTGCGTACTGCGGCACGGGCGACGACGCGACCTTGCGGACCTCGTAGTTCCCGATCTGCACGCTGGCGAGATAGGTCGACATCGGTTCGGGCTGCTCGTACACCCATGTGGTGCGGCTGGCCTTCGTCGTCTTACGGAGCAACGTGCCGTTGGAGATCGCGTGGAACGGTGCATCCGTAGTGATCGACACGCGGTAGGTGGCCTTCGAGCCGGGATGGTCGTCGCACGGAAACCACGTAGGCGCGCCGTTCGGCTGGCTGGCAACCAGCGAGCCCTCGTCGAGTTCTTCCCAGCCGACCTCACCCCACATGGTCTGCCGCGGGGCCGGCGTTCCGGAGTACTGGATGGCGAACGTGAGAACCGCCCCGACCGGGACGGTCTGCGACGATGTAACCGTCAGCTTGTCGTTGCGGTGGGTGAACTTCGCGGGGCGGCGCCCGTTGATCGCCACCTTCGTCACGCGCATCGCCTGCGTGAGGTCGAGTGTGTACTTCGCGCGCACATCGGTCGTGGTGGCGATGATGGTGGCGCGACCGTCGAGGCGGTTGGCGGTCACCTTGTACGTCAGGTCCAGTTCGTACCGCGACACCCGATACCCACGGTTCCCGCTCTGAGGAAGATAGGGGTCGAGTGGACGATCGGGTCCGGCCGGGGCGACAGGCTTCGCTGCTTTGAGGGGCTTCACCGCGGCGACCAATCGCCTGGTCGGGACCACGGCGCGATCGGATTTCCCTGCCACCGGGTGGAGGCGGGAACCACGTCGCCGCGCATCACGAGGGACGCTGGACCGACTGTGGCGCCGGCGCCGATCCCCGATGCGGGCAACGCGACACATTGCGGGCCGAGCGTGGCGCCGGCATCGAGGGTCACGGTGTCCATGGACATGATCCGATCATGGAACAGGTGGGTCTGAACCACGCACCCCCTCTCCACGGTCGCGCCGGGACCCAAAGTGACGAGGTCGGCCTCCGGCAACCAGTAGCTCTCGCACCACACGCCGCGGCCGATCTTCGCGCCGAGACCACGCAACCACAGGTTCATCACGGCGGTACCGGGAGTCGCCTGGCCGAACCATGGCGCGGCGACCATCTCGACGAAGGTGTCGGACACCTCGTTGCGCCACACGAACGAACTCCACAGCGGGTGCTCTTCGCGTCCGATACGGCCGACGATGAGCCACTTCGCCGCGATGGTGATGATGCACGCGACCGCGCCGGCGATCATCAGCACGAGTCCACTGACCAGTGCGGCAAACCAGTAGCCGAGGTTGACGGCCAGGGCGTTGAGCGAGAACAGCACCAACAGTCCGATGCCGAATGTGACGATCATCGGAACGAGACGGAAGGTTTCGACCACACCACGTGCGATTTTCAGTTTCGAGTTCGGCTCGAACGTCCGGCTCGAATCGCCGTCGCCCGAAGCTCGTCGCAACCGCACCGGGGGGCTACCGAGCCATGACGACCCGGACTTCGCCTTCTCGGGTGCCGCGGACAGAACCGCGACGAGGCCGTGCTTGGGCACCCGACGACCCGGTGCGGCCATGCCCGAATTCCCGAGGAAGGCTCGCTTTCCGATCTTGGCCCGCGAAATGTAGAGCCAGCCGCCGCCCAGTTCGTACGAGGCGACCATGGTGTCGTCGGCGAGGAACGCGCCGTCGGCGACCTTGGTGAACTTGGGAACCATGAGAACCGTGGATGCCTCGACGTCCTTGCCGATGTCGGCGCCGAGCAGCCGCAACCAGATGGGGGTGAGCATCGACGCGTAGAGCGGGAACAGGAACGTGCGCGACGAATCCATCAGGCGTTCGGTGGCCCAGACCTGCCATCCGACACGGCTTCGGACCGGGTGCCATCCTTCGGTCATGCCGATCGACAACAGTCGCACGGTGATCAGGGTGAGGACAGCGAACACGGCCATGGTGAGAATTCCGCCGGCCGGGAGCATCGCAAGAGAACGGACCACGGCCTCGGGCACGCTCGTGGTGTCCTTCACCCACCAGACGAGCAGAGCGACACCGGCGCCGATCGACATGATCGGAAGTCCCGCGAGGAGGATCGACGTCACGCCGAAGACGGGAACCCAACGGGCTCCGCGGGGTGGGTCCTCGGACGGCCACTGGGGTTCGGCCTTTCCCGTCTTCTGCGCGGGTGAACCGGCCCAGTGCTGACTCGCCTTGACCCGGCCGAACACCGCGGAGCCGGCCTCGACCTCGGCGTTCTTGCCGACGCGTGAACCAGGGGCGAGGAACGAGCGCGCACCGATCGACGCACCCGCCCCGATCCGGATACTCCCGATGTGGACGATGTCACCGTCCACCCAGTACCCCGACAGGTCCACTTCGGGTTCGATCGAGCAGCCGTCGCCGAGTTCGAGCATGCCGGTGACCGGGGGGAGGGTGTGCAGGTCGACACCATGACCGATCTTCGCCCCCAGCGCCCGCGCATACTGACGCATCCAGGGCGCTCCTGACAGATTGGTCGCACCGGACGCCTCCGACAGTCGCTGCGCTGTCCACAGACGTAGGTGGATCGAGCCGCCGCGGGGATAGCTGCCCGGTGTCAGCCCGCGGAGGAGGATCCGGGCGCCCAGGACCGCGGTGCTCATCCGGCCGAGCGGAGTAAGGAACACGACGATGCCGACGGCGACCCACCACCATGACAGAGTCGCGGTCCACGGCACATCGGTGACGAGCGCGATGACGTTGTTCAGGATCGCGAGCCACGTGATCCATTGGAGACCGGTCAACGTCGTCAGAGGCACGGTCGCGGCGAGCTGGAGGAACTGCGCCCATCGGGAGACCGGGGCGACCTCGCGTGGGGCTGCGGTCGCGGTGGGGGCCAGTTCGTCGAGGTAGACCGCGAGAGACCCGAGCCGGGGACGGTCGTAGAGCTCCGCGACCGTCATCTCGGGGTACCGCTCACGCAGTGCTGTGACGAGCTGTGCGGCAGAGAGGGAACCGCCGCCGAGTTCGAAGAAGTCGTCGTCGAGCCCCTCGATGTGGGCGCCGAGCAGTGACGACCACAGTCCCGCGACCCATTCCGCCGTCGGGGGCAGCCCGAGCGCTTCGACCGAGTCGGCGTCGGCGCCGGGCAGCGGCCACGGCAGTGCGTTGCGATCGACCTTCCCGGACGTGCGCGTGGGCAGCTCGTCGACGAGAGCGAGACGTGGCACGAGTGCAGCAGGAAGCTGCTCGGACAGCAGGTCGTGTGCCGACGCGACGTCGAAGTCGGGATCGGTAGAGGCGATGTAGCCGACGAGAATCGAGCTCCCGGCGGCGGTCTTGCGGACCGCGCACGCACCCCCGGCGACACCGGGCAGATTCTGCAGTGCGTTGTCGACCTCGCCGAGCTCGATGCGGCGCCCGCCGATCTTGACCTGGTCGTCGGCGCGGCCTTGGAAGAGGAGTCCGGCACTGTCGAGCACGACGAGGTCGCCGCTGCGGTAGGCGCGGTCCCAGCCGAGGGTCGGCATGGGCGCATATTTCTCGGCGTCCTTCGCCGGATCCAGGTAGCGGGCAAGCCCGACACCACCGATCACGAGCTCGCCGGTCTGCCCTTCGGCGACGGGATTGCCCTCGGCGTCGACGACCGCAAGATCCCAGCCGTCGAGTGGGAGGCCGATGCGGATGGGGCCGGTGCCGTCCATGATGGCTGCGCACGCGACCACGGTCGCTTCGGTGGGGCCGTAGGTGTTCCACACTTCGCGGCCGGGCACGGCGAGACGCTCGGCGAGGTCGGGCGGGCATGCTTCACCGCCGAAGATGAGCAGGCGCACCGCTTCGAGGGCTTCGCCGGGCCACATCGCCGCGAGGGTCGGGACCGTGGAGACGACGTTGATGTTGCGGGAGACCAGCCACGGGCCGAGATCCATTCCGGAGCGCACCAGCGAACGCGGCGCCGGAACGAGGCACGCGCCGTGCCGCCAGGCCAGCCACATCTCTTCGCACGACGCGTCGAAGGCGACGGACAGGCCGGCGAGCACCCGGTCGCGGGGGCCGAGCGGTTCGTCCTGGCAGAACAGGTTCGCTTCGGCGTCGACGAAGGCTGCGGCGTTGCGGTGTGTGACGGCGACGCCCTTCGGGGTGCCGGTGGAACCGGAGGTGAAGATGATCCACGCGTCGTCGTCGAGGGCAGGCTCGCGTACCTCCGGTTCGTCGGCCGGTGGTGCGGTGCCGGGACCGATCCCCGCATCGGTGACGATCGCGGTGACTTTCGCCTCGGAGAAGACCAGCTCGGCGCGTTCGTCCGGATCGTCGGCGTCCACAGGGACGTAGGCCGCGCCCGCCGCGAGTACGGACAGGATGGTGACGTAGAGGTTCCTGGACCCGGACGACATGCGCACCCCGACGCGATCGCCGGCGCCCACACCTGCCTCCGCGAGTCCACGGGCTCCCGCGACCACCAGGTCGAGGAGTTCGGAGTATTCGAGCATCGTCGTGCCGTCGTCGATCGCGGGAGCGTGCGGGTGCGCTTCGGCGGTGGCGCGCAGTACGTCGACGAGTGTGCGCGGCGCGGGTGCATGCGATCCGCGCAGAAAGATCTCCGGTACGAGCGACGTGTCGTCGGCTGCGGGTGGGGGTTGAGCAGACAATCCGCTGTCCTTCTACTCGATTGGGCGATCCGGTTTATCTCACGTGAAGGTGGACAGCAGATGAACTTTCGGTGCGTCCGAAATCGGAGATCGTGCGGTGCTGCATCACGCAACAGAGCAAAGCACGACGGCGGCTCCTTTGCAGGTCAGAAGGAGAAATTTGCGTCTGCTCGAGATCGGTGCTCCGGCCTCGATCGGGGCATCGACTTGACACGAAGTGTGCCCGGTGTCATTGTCTTCGACAGGTCATGAGTACCAGCGTCAAGCCCCGGCTCGCTGGTCGGCAACCCTCCACCGCGGTGGGGTGCTCCGGGTGACGACCTGGCTGACGTTCCGAACCTGGGCGCAGCAAGCGCGGACTCCGCCGGCGAACGATTCGCCTCAGTTGTGGCGATCACCGACGGGTCCCTGATATACGAGGGAAATTCGTCATGACTGTTGCCACCGCCACCTGTATCGCTCCCTTTGCTCGCGTGTCGGGCTGTGACGTGCAGGTTCCTCTCGTACAGGGCGGCACCTGCTCCTACGCGAACTTCGATTATGCGGCCAGCGCACCGGCTCTGGCGAGTGTGACGGACCGGATTTCCGAACTGTTGCCGTTCTACGCCAGCGTGCATCGCGGCGCGGGCTATGCATCGCGTATCAGCACCACGAGCTACGAGGACTCTCGCGAGTCGGTCTCCCGGTTCGTCGGTGCCGATGAGGATCAGGTCGTGGTCTTCACCCGGAACACCACGGATTCGATCAATCTGCTCGCCGGTGCGGTCCCCGGTGATGTCGTGGTCCTCGACATCGAGCATCACGCGAACCTGTTGCCGTGGAAGAACACTCGTGTGGTCGAAGCTGCCGACTCGGTTTCGGAGACCGTGTGGCGGATCGCCGTCGAGCTCGAACGTGCACCGGCGGCACTGCTCGCCGTGACCGGAGCCTCCAATGTCACCGGCGAGGTTCTGCCGATCGCCGAACTCGCCGACCTCGCCCACGCGTGCGGTGCGCGGATCTTCGTCGACGGTGCCCAGCTGGTCCCGCATCGCCGCGTCGATCTCGCGGAGCTCGGTGTCGACTATCTCGCGTTCTCGGGCCACAAGTTGTACGCGCCGTTCGGTGCCGGTGTGCTCGTCGGGCGTCGTGACTGGCTCGATGAGGCGGAGCCGTATCTTGCCGGTGGTGGTGCGGTGCGTGAGGTCTCCCTCGATCACACCGAGTGGGCGTGCGCCCCTGCCCGTCACGAGGCCGGGTCCCCGAACGTGCTGGGGGTCGCGGCGATCGCTGCCGCGTGCGACACCCTCGCGTCGCACGACGCCGAGGCCGCGGCACGTCACGAGGAACTGTTGTGCGCGCAACTCGTCGACGGCCTGCGTGACATCCATGGCGTGGAAATTCTTCGCCTGTGGGATGATTCGGCGGACTGCGTCGGTATCGTCACCTTCGGCATCGACGGCTTCGAGCCCGGTGAGATCGCTGCGTACCTTTCGGCCGAACACGGCATCGGGGTTCGCGACGGCCGCTTCTGCGCCCACCCGTTGCTCGCCCGAGTCGGCCTTCCCGGCGGTGCGGTGCGCGCATCCCTGGGCCTGGGAAGTTCCTCTGCGGACGTCGATCGTCTGCTTGCGGCCCTTCGGCAGCTGGTTGCGGATGGGTCGTCGTGGTCCTATTCCAAGGCCGATGGAGCGTGGGGCCCGTCGCCGGAGACCCGGCCCGGTCTCACGCCGTCGGGCGACGGTGCGGCGGAATGCGTCTGATGATCGCGCTCGCGATCGACAATTCCCCACAGGATCAGTAGGATTTCCGGCATGGCAGTGTGGAGTTCGACAGAGGCAGCGGTGCAGTGGTGCCGTCGCCACGTCGATCTGTGCCGCACGGCCTCCTGTATCTGTTCGGACTGACGAGGTTCCCGCTCCCATTTTTCGATGCCTTATCAGGCATATCGAGAGGAATTCTCATGTCCTACAGCAACTTTCCTTCGGGCAGATCCCTGCGTGTCGCGGTCGAGTTCGTGGAGGGATCCGGCCCTGACGTCTGGGCCGATCTCACCGTCGATCGTGACGGCGGAGGGTCGCTCGACCTCAGTGCCGCTCCGCCTACCGTCGTGCGGGTACGCGCAGTCGATCTGCGGGAAGCGCGCAAGATCCGCGATCGGGTACGAGCCGATGCCGTCGCGGAAGTGCGCGATCCCGACACTCTCACCGTGCTGGTCGACCTCGAAGTGATCGTCGACGTCGAAGTGCGTGTGGCTCGTCGCCGCGCACAGGACGCGTGGCGCAGGGACGGTGGGGGAGCGGCCGGCCTCTCCTATGTCGGCACACCGAGCGGACTGGGTGGTCTGATCGCCGACATTCATGCAGTGAAGGTCGCCGACGGTGTCACGTTGATCCCGGTGGCCGGCGGCGCCACGGTCGACAACATCGTCGACGGAGCCCTGCCGTGGCTGCGGTCCCGAGGCCTGATCGAGATTTCACCGTCGTCGGTGGAGATCGGCCGCAGGTTCGCCGAAGGTCGAGGCATCGAGGCCGGCATCGGCCGAGGCGTTGCCCTCGCATCCTGACCTGCCGGGAATCGGTATCAGTCGACCACGACGTCGACCCCCGCGGTCACCCGCAGGAGTTCGGTGAACGATGTGCGGAAGAGGGTGTCCTGGCTCCCGCCCGACGCCCACAGTTCGGGGTACCCCGCCAGCGCACTGTCGACGTAGGTCGGCAGGTTGGTGGGGTGTCCGAGCGGAGCCACGCCGCCGAGTTGTTGCCCGGTGACCTCCTCGGCCAAGTCGTCGGGCGCGGGGGAGAGGATGCCACCCAACCGGCTGCCGGTGAGTTCGAGGGATACCCGATGGGCGCCCGAGACCAGAATCAGGACCGGCTCGTCGTCGAGAAGGAATACGAGAGACTCGACGATGGCGCCGATGTCGACCCGCACGGCCGCTGCCGCCTGTTCGGCGGTGCGCACGGGAGTCGACTGCGTGGTGATCAGGCCGTGATGTCCCCGGGCGATGAGCGTGTCGGCGACTCGAGCGGCATTCGGGTGCAGTGGCCTGGGCATGATGCCACCCTATGAAAACCGGTGACTGCTGTGACGGGAACGCAGGGACCGGATCCACAAGTATCGACGTGATCGGAAGCTCGGTGCGGTTTGCGCTCTCAGATATTACTCTCGAGTAATGACTGATTCATCCAGCTGGAAGGCGTTCACCGTCGAGCGCACCGAGCACGTAGCCCAGGTCACGCTCATCGGCCCGGGCAAAGGCAACGCGATGGGACCGGACTTCTGGTCGGAACTGCCGCAGATCTTCGCGCAACTCGACGCCGATCCCGAGGTGCGCGCCGTCGTCCTCACCGGAGCCGGCAAGCATTTCTCGTACGGCCTCGACCTCCCGGCCATGGCCGGCGATCTGGGGTCGGTGCTGGCCGACAAGGCACAGGCGAAGCCCCGCACCGACTTCCACGCGATGGTCAAGCGCATGCAGGCGGCCATCACGGCGGTCGCCGACTGCCGCAAGCCTGTGGTCGCCGCGATCTCGGGCTGGTGTATCGGCGGCGGCGTCGACCTCATCTCGGCAGCCGACATCCGCTATGCGAGTACCGACGCCCAGTTCAGCGTCCGTGAGGTCAAGGTCGGAATGGTCGCTGACGTCGGTAGCCTCGCTCGCCTTCCCCTGATCATCGGCGACGGTCACCTGCGTGAACTGGCGTTGACCGGCAAGGACATCGATGCCGCACGTGCCGAGAAGATCGGCCTCGTGGGCGACGTCTTCGACGATGCCGCATCTGCACTCGCCGCAGCGCACGCGACCGCCGCCGAGATCGCAGCCAACCCGCCCCTCGTGGTCCACGGCATCAAGGACGTCCTCGACCACACGCGCTCCGCGCAGGTCGACGACAGCCTCCGCTACGTCGCCGCGTGGAACTCGGCCTTCCTGCCGTCCGAAGATCTCACCGAGGCGATCACCGCCGTGATGCAGAAGCGCACACCAGTGTTCAAGGGGCGCTAGCAACGCGCAACCTCGCCTCGGACGAAGATCTCCCGGCCGGTTCGATGACCGGCCGGGAGATCCGTCGTATGCGGGGGACTCAGTGTCCGCCGTTGTCCTTCAGACGCGCGATCGACGCGGTGACCTCGGCCTCGGCGTCGGCCCGGCCGGTCCAATCCGCAGCCTCGACATGCTTGCCCGGCTCGAGGTCCTTGTAGTGCACGAAGAAGTGCTTGATCGCGTCGAGTTCGAACTGCGGCACATCGCTGATGTCCTGGATGTGATCCCACCGCGGATCGCCGGCAGGAACGGCCAGGACCTTGTCGTCGCCGCCGGCCTCGTCGACCATCTTGAACATGCCGACCGGGCGTGCATCGACGATCACGCCGGGGTACACGGACTCGGGCAGCAGGACCAGGCAGTCGAGCGGATCGCCGTCCTCACCGAGAGTGTTCTCGATGTAGCCGTAGTCGGCGGGGTACCCGAAGGAGGTGTAGAGGTAGCGGTCGAGCTTGACGCGGCCGGTCTCGTGATCGACCTCGTACTTGTTGCGCTGCCCCTTGGGGATCTCGATGGTGACCTCGAACTCCACGCCTTGCCTCACTTCGTCGATGTTTTGCCAGTCGATACGACGTCCGTATCTGCGGCGATGGTCCGAAGTGAGGATAACCGTCCCGGCGCTACGCTGTAGGTGCAGGTACCGGACCACCACGCGACCACCAGGGGCGCGAGTGTGTAGGGCCGAATGTGTTGGACACAGCGGAGGCGTGTTGGCGGGGCAAGGTAGGAGCAAGAAACAGGGTGGACTCGAGACCCGCAAGCGTCGGAGCTTTCGGATCCTGCTCGGCATCTGGATCGTGGGGTTCCTCGCGCTCGTGGTCGGTGGCGCCTTCGCGGTGTACGACGTGCGCAGCACCGCATCGGCCGCCGTGGTTCCCGCCCCGGCTCCCGTCATTGCTGCCCCGCAGGTCGCGGCCATCACCGAGTCGGCTCCCGCTCCCACTCCCACCGGGCTCGCCACTGCACTCGGCCCCGCCGTGACGAACCCCGGGCTCGGTGCATTCACCGGCTCGGTCACCGACGCTGCGACGGGCACGGTGCTCTGGTCACACGAGCCCGAACGCCCGATGACACCGGCGTCCACCACGAAACTGCTCACGACGGCGGCCGCCCTGATCGCACTGCCGAGCGACCATCGGGTCACGACGAAGGTGGTCTCCGGTTCTCGGCCCGGGGAGGTCGTGCTGGTCGCCGGCGGAGACCCGACACTGACGGCCCAGCCCGTCGGTCAGGATGGTTTCTATCCTGGAGCACCGCGCATCGCCGACCTCGCCGACCAGATCTCACGTTCCGGCACCGCCGTCGACACCGTGCTCGTCGACATCGGCGCGTACAGCGGGGACCTCCTCGCACCCGGGTGGTTCCCCGAAGATGTCCCCGACGGGTTCGTCACTCCGATGGAACCGGTGATGCTCGACGGTGGGCGATCCGACCCGCTCGAAGACGAATCGCCGCGCAGCACGACACCGGCGCTCGATGCGGGCCGGGCACTGGCCGTCGCGCTCGGTGCCGATCCCGCGTCCGTCGCGCTCGGTTCTGCGGCCCCGGGCGCCACACCCATGGCCTCGGTGCAATCGGCACCCCTGCGCGACCGCCTCGGCCAGATGGTGAGTCACTCCGACAATGTGCTCGCCGAGGCCATCGGCCGCGAGGTCGCCATCGACGCAGGGGCAGGGGCATCCTTCTCCGACGCCACCGGCGCCGTCCTGCGCGTGCTGCAGGGCGCAGGCTTCGACACCTCCGGTGTGACGCTCGCAGACCTCAGCGGCCTGTCGGTCGACGACCGGATCCCCGCCGGCCTGCTCGACTCCATCATGGCGGCCGCAGCGGCACCGGACCGTGAGGAACTGCGCCCGATACTCGACTACCTGCCTGTCGCCGGTGGTACCGGCACCCTCGCGGATCGCTACGGCGCGGTGAATCGCGCCGGAGCCGGGTGGGTTCGCGCCAAGACGGGCACACTGAATCTGGTGAGCGGACTTTCGGGATATGTAGTCGACGTCGACGGTCGCGTGCTCTCGTTTGCGCTGCTGTCCAACGATCGCTCCCCCGGGGAGGCCCGGCCCGCACTCGATGCGGTGGCCGCGGTCCTTCGAGAATGCGGATGCCGATGAGTGGCGCCGACCGCGCACTCGGCGACGCGATCGACTGGTCGTTCGCGGCGGGCGTCGGTGCGCGGCTGGCACGTCCGGCGCCGGCGATGTCGCGCTACACCTACGACACCGCGGCCGCCGAACTGGCGTCGGCCTCCGACCGGGCAGACGGCCCGGTCCGGGATCTGACCGGCCTCGACGCCGGTGCTGCGCCGTTGCCGGCGCTCGTCGTCGATCGTCCGGGGTGGGTACATGCAGCGGCCGCCTCGATGTCCGAACTGGTCGGGGCCGGAGAGAGCCGCTCGTGGGCCGCGAAACCTGCCGGTGCGCAGGCCGGTGCGATGCTCGCCTACCTGTCCTCGGCGGTGCTCGGACAGTACGACCCGTTCTCCCGCACGCTGCTGCTGGTCACCCCGAACGTCGTCGCCGTCGAACGTTCGTTGAAGGTACCCACATCGGACTTCCGACTGTGGGTGTGTCTGCACGAGGTCACGCATCGGGTGCAGTTCGCGGAGGCGCCCTGGATGGCCGACCTCATGCGGGACGCCGCCGGGCAACTGTCGGCCGCCGTCGACGAACCGATCGGTGACATCGCCGGACGCCTCGTCTCGGCAGTCCGAGACCTGCGCGAACCCGAGGGAAAACCGATGTCGCAGCGCGGCATGCTCGGCCTGATGCGTGCGCTTCAGGCCGAACCCCAACGCGAAAGTCTCGATCGCATGCTCGCGCTCGGCACCCTTCTCGAGGGGCACGCCGATCACGTCATGGATGCGGTCGGGCCGTCGGTGGTTCCCTCGGTGGTCCGCATCCGGCGCGCATTCGACAGCCGCCGACGGCGCAGCAGCAATCCGATCCACCGCGTAGTCCGCATACTTCTCGGGATGGACGCGAAGATCGCGCAGTACGTCCACGGCAAGAAATTCGTCGACGCGGTCGTGGCGAAGGTGGGGATGGCGCAGTTCAACGCGGTCTGGTCCGGGCCGGACGCTCTGCCGACGCTCGGCGAGATCGACAAGCCCGACGCCTGGATCGCGCGGGTGCTGGGCTGACCGTGGTCGCGGCATTGCCACCCTTGCTTCCCGAGACTCCCGCGATCCACGAGATCCGCCGGGCAGTGCGCGCATGGCTCGCCGAGTACGACGCGACCACCGTCGTCGTCGGGCTCTCCGGTGGTGCTGATTCGGCAGCCCTGACTGCCGCCGCCGTCGCGGAGGCCGACGCCGTGCATGCGGTGGTGGTGGACCATCGCCTGCAGACCGGCTCCGACGTGGTCGCCGCGCGGGCCGTCGAGTTCGCGGAGTCGGTCGGATGCGCTTCGGCGCGGGTGCAGGCGGTCGACGTGACCGGCCCGGGCGGCCTCGAAGCCGCCGCTCGTCACGCGCGCTATCGGGCGCTCGACGACGCGCGGCGCGGCCATCCGGTGCTGCTCGGCCACACTCTCGACGACCAGGCCGAGACCGTCCTGCTGGGCCTCGGTCGCGGCTCGGGTCTACGGTCGATCCGCGGCATGGCTCAGTTCGACGACCCATGGGGCCGCCCCCTCCTGGGGATCCGCCGCGACACCACCCGGCTGGCGTGCAAGGAACTCGGCTACCGCCCGTACGAGGATCCGCACAACTCCGATCCGCGGTTCACTCGCGTGCGGCTGCGGAGCGAGGTCCTGCCGCTGCTCGAGGACGTTCTCGGTGGCGGAGTGGCCGCGGCACTCGCGCGAACTGCGGCGCAGTTGCGTGAGGACGGCGACGCGCTCGACGCGGCCGCGGCGCGCGTGCTCTCGGACGCGCTCGGGGAGCCGGACTCCTCGTCCATAGGGCGGCAACTCGATACCGCGACGCTCGCGTCGTCGCCACCGGCGGTTCGGCGTCGTGCGGTGCGGGCGTGGTTGATCGGAATGGGAGCCTCGTCACCGCCCGACCGGACCCTGCGTGCGGTGGATGCCCTGGTGGGGGAGTGGCATGGGCAGGGTCCGGTGGCCGTGGGCCGGGGCACTGAACGAGGGACCAGGTTGGTGGTGGCACGACGGCGTGGCAGGCTGAGCGTGGAGTTCGTCGACCAGCAACGGTGCGCGGACGACTGACGGAAGGTAGGTAGGGCCCGGTGTACGAAGGCGATATTGCGTCGGTGCTGATCTCGCAGGACGAGATCGGGAAGCGCACCGCAGAACTGGCAGAGTCGGTCGCCAAGCGGTATCCGCCGGGTGCTCCCGAAGGCGATCTGCTTCTCATCGGCGTGCTCAAGGGCGCGATCTTCTTCATGACCGATTTCGCTCGCGCGTTGCCGATCCCGACGCAGATGGAGTTCATGGCCGTCAGCTCGTACGGCTCGTCGACGTCGTCCTCCGGTGTGGTGCGCATCCTGAAGGACCTCGACAAGGACATCGCCGGCCGCCACGTGCTGATAGTCGAGGACATCATCGATTCGGGCCTGACCCTGTCGTGGCTGCTCCGCAACCTCAAGACCCGCAACCCCGCCTCGCTCGAGGTCGTCACGCTGCTACGCAAACCCGATGCCATCAAGATCGACATCGAGGTCGCGGACGTCGGCTTCGACATTCCCAACGAGTTCGTCGTCGGCTACGGACTGGACTACGACGAGCGGTACCGCGACCTGCCGTACATCGGGACGCTGGATCCGAAGGTGTACAGCAGCGAGCGCTGAGGATGACTACTGCGGCGGAAACCGACGGTCCGGACGGACCGCGACGGATCGCTGCAGGGCCTCCAGATCCTGCTCCATGAGTCGGAACAGCCAGTACACGAAGACGAACGCGCCGATGCTGCCCACCGAGAGCACACGCACAGCGGGCTGAACTTGGGCGATCTCGTCGACCGTGAGAAATGTCGACCCCGCGACTGCGACGAGGGGCACTGCCGCAGCGACGGCGAGATAGCGAATGCTGCGGCGGTGCAGGCCTTCGAGTTCGCGGGCATCGGTGGTGTCGGTCGCTCCGTGCGGCAGGAACGCCGGGTAGATCGACCGCACCATGTAGAACGAGACGAAGAAGAACGGGTACGCCACGGCGATCGTTCCGCACACGACGATCGACGTGACGAAATGGGTGATCGCCCTGCTGTCGAGTGCCCCCGACACGGACTCCATGACAACCGGGAACAGGATTCCCGACAGCACCCAGAGCGTCATCACCACCGCCGTGATGCGATCGGCGATGAGCAGTGCGTCATGCCTGGCATGCGCGAGCTCGTCGGCGTCGTACTGCCGTCCGCGGAGCAGTCCGCGGGGCACGGTGATCAGTCGCCGCGCGAGATAGACGATCACCAGTGCGCCCAAGGGAAACACGGTCGCGTTGATGATCAGCGCGATGGTCTGGAACTGGAGTTGGGCGTCCGGCGACAGCTGTCCGACGATCAGATTCCGATTGTGCTGGAAGTTGTAGAGCGCACCCAGCACATTGGGAATGCCGACTGCGGCGATCATCAATGGGACGACCGGCCTGCGCAGCCGCGCCCGCCAGCTCTCCGGCGGTGGGTCCACGAGTTCGCGGGCACGCGAGTCGAGACACAGGTCGAACTGTTGCGCGAGTTCGGCGCCGGATGCCCACCGATCGGTGGATTCGGGTGCGAGACAACGCGTGAGCACACGCCGCAGGGTCTGCGGACAGTCGCTCGGCAACTGGGCGAGTGCGTCGCCGTCCGGAGGAGCACGGCGGCTGCGCAGCATCACGTCGAGCGCGTCCATTGTGGGCGCCTCCGCGACGTGGGCGCCGTGATCGTCGCCGGGTCTGCTTCCGGTGATCAACTCCCACAGCATCACACCGAGCGCGTAGATGTCGCTGCGGGTGTCGAGGTCGGCGGCACTGCGCGACAGATGGGGATGGCAGGCCTCGAGTTGTTCGGGGGACATGTATGCCAGCGAGCCGCCGAGATAGGCGACAGGTGAGCTGTCGTCCACCGATTCGGCGAAGCTGATGTTGAAATCGGCCAGTTTGGGCACGCCTTCGGCGGTGAGCAATACGTTCGCCGGTTTGATATCGCGGTGGAGCACGCCGCGGCTTTCGGCGTAGTGAAGTGCCTCGGCGAGACGCCGTCCCAGCCACGCCACGGTTTCGGGCCACGTCAGGCCCGCGAGACGTTCCCGAACGGGTGATTCGGACGGTCTGATCTCGCCCTTTTCCTGGAGAGCTTCGTCGACGGAGTCGAGCAGCAGCCGGCCGGACCGTTGTTCGGGCGGTGTCTCCCGCACCTTGTGCAGCACGCGCAGCAGAGTTCCGCCGGGCATGTACTGCATATAGAGGAGGCGCAGCCCGTGGTCGGGCAGGATTCGCTGGTCGAAGACCCGCACGATGTAGTCGTGGTCGAGCTGAGCGAGCGTCTGTGCTTCGTTTCCGCTGTTCCGCGAGACCTTCACTGCAACGAGACGCTGCATCGACTGCTGCCGTGCGAGGAACACGCGGCCGAATGCGCCGGTTCCCAGGGCAGTGAGCAGGTCGAAGTCGTCGATTCGTTGCCCGGCTTCCACGTCGTCGAGAGTGATGGGGTCGCCGGAGTCCAGGATGTCGGGGCGTGTCTGTGCCGTGACGGTGAGGTCGACGGTCGGGTCCGGATCCCGCGTGGCCATGCTCGATTTTCCCACATGCCGCTGCGTCGGATAAGGCACAACGCATTGCCGGACGGAGAGGGAACCCCGGCATGATCTCGCGCGTTGGCATAGCAGGCCGACCACGCAGGGGCGTCATGGCAGCGTCACGCGGTAACCTTGCGGTGCCCGATTGGTCACGGGTATGGGAAGAGCCACAACGACCACTTTGCTGACGTCACTATCGAAAGGACCGGCCGAACCGGCCGAACCTGTATGAACCGCAAGACAGTGTTTCGAAATCTGGGGATAGTCCTCGGCATCCTGTTGGTCATCTACGCCTTCAGTTACTTCGGCGACGACACGCGCGGCTTCACGAAGGTCGATACGTCCGTGGCGATTGCGCAGCTCGACGCGGGCAACGTCAAGGAAGCGCAGATCGACGACCGCGAGCAGCAGGTCCGGTTGTGGCTCGACAGCGGTAACGACTCGACCGAGGGCTCGACCGAGATCCTCGCCAAGTACCCGGCTTCGGCGTCCGAGCAGGTCTTCGACAAGGTCGCAGCGTCGGATGCCGAATCGTTCGACACGCAGGTCTCCCAGGAGAGCTGGCTGACGTCGATTCTCCTGTTCGTGTTGCCGATGATCATCCTTCTCGGCGTCTTCATCTTCGTGATGAGCAGGATGCAGGGTGGTGGCCGTGGCGGCATGATGGGCTTCGGCAAGTCGAAGGCCAAGCAGCTGTCCAAGGACATGCCCAAGACGACCTTCGCCGACGTAGCGGGTGCGAACGAAGCCGTCGAGGAACTCTACGAGATCAAGGACTTCCTGCAGAACCCCGCCCGTTATCAGGCGTTGGGCGCGAAGATCCCCAGAGGCGTGCTCCTGTACGGCCCGCCCGGCACCGGTAAGACCCTCCTCGCGCGCGCTGTCGCGGGTGAGGCAGGCGTGCCGTTCTTCACGATCTCCGGTTCCGACTTCGTCGAAATGTTCGTCGGTGTGGGCGCCTCGCGCGTGCGCGACCTGTTCGAGCAGGCCAAGCAGAATGCACCGTGCATCATCTTCGTGGACGAGATCGACGCGGTCGGCCGCCAGCGCGGTGCCGGGCTCGGCGGCGGACACGACGAGCGTGAGCAGACCCTCAATCAGCTGCTGGTGGAGATGGACGGCTTCGGAGACCGCCAGAGCGTCATCCTCATCGCGGCGACCAACCGTCCCGATATCCTCGATCCCGCACTGCTGCGCCCCGG
Source organism: Rhodococcus sp. JCM 9793 (assembly GCF_055380405.1). Classification (NCBI taxonomy): domain Bacteria; kingdom Bacillati; phylum Actinomycetota; class Actinomycetes; order Mycobacteriales; family Nocardiaceae; genus Rhodococcus; species Rhodococcus sp. JCM 9793. The sequence goes on along the minus strand of NZ_AP043721.1, from coordinate 6,067,726 downwards.
TCGCTTCGACCGGCAGATCCCCGTCAGCAACCCCGACCTCGCCGGGCGGCGCGCGATCCTCCAGGTGCATTCCAAGGGCAAGCCGATCGATCAGCACGCCGACCTCGAAGGCCTGGCGAAGCGCACCGTCGGTATGTCCGGTGCGGATCTCGCGAACGTCGTCAACGAGGCCGCATTGCTGACCGCCCGTGAGAACGGCACCGTCATCACCGAGGCGATCCTCGAAGAATCCGTGGACCGCGTGATCGGTGGCCCGCGTCGCAAGAGCCGGATCATCAGCGAGCACGAGAAGAAGATCACCGCATACCACGAGGGTGGTCACACCCTTGCTGCTTGGGCGATGCCCGACATCGAACCCGTCTACAAGGTCACGATCCTCGCGCGTGGCCGAACCGGCGGACACGCTATGACGGTGCCCGAGGACGACAAGGGCCTGATGACCCGCTCCGAGATGATCGCGCGTCTCGTCATGGCGATGGGTGGCCGCGCCGCCGAAGAACTGGTGTTCCGCGAGCCCACGACCGGTGCGTCGTCCGATATCGATCAGGCGACCAAGATCGCGCGTGCCATGGTCACCGAATACGGCATGAGCGCGAAGCTGGGCGCGGTTCGTTACGGCCAGGAGCAGGGAGATCCGTTCCTGGGACGGTCCATGGGTGTGCAGTCGGACTACTCGCACGAGGTCGCGCGGGAGATCGACGAGGAGGTGCGCAACCTGATCGAGGCAGCGCACACGGAAGCCTGGTCGATTCTCAACCAGTATCGCGACGCGCTCGACCTGATTGCAGGTGAACTGCTCGAGCACGAGACGCTCACCCGCAAGGACCTCGAGCGGATCCTGGCTTCGGTGGAGAAACGTCCCCGGATCACGGCGTTCAACGATTTCGGTGATCGTGTCCCGTCGGACAAGCCGCCGATCAAGACCCCCGGTGAACTCGCCAAGGAACGCGGCGAACCGTGGCCGCCGGAACCGCCGTCGCTGACCAAGCCTGCGCAGCAGGATCAGCCGCAGCAACAGCAATTCCCACCGCAGCAACAGCAGCCGTACCAGCAGCAGCCCGCAGGTCAGGCGCCGCACCTCGCCGGTCCGGCTCCGACACAGCAGATGTTCGGGCAGCCGCCTGCGGGTCAGGCTCCGCAGCCCCCCGGTCCGGCACCGCAGCCTCCCGTTGCGGCACCGCAGCAACAGCCGTCCGGTCCGGGCAACGGCTACCAGGCTCCGCAGCCGGTACCGGCGTCGGAGCCGATGCCGGGCTTCCCGCCGGCCGCCGGCCAGTATCCGGGCGGACCGCGACACGCGACCCGGCCCGATTACGGCGCCCCCGCGGGTTGGTCGGCACCCGGATGGCCCCCGCAGGAGCAGCCGAACCAGCCGCAGGACCAACCGAACCAGCAGGACCACGCCGGCGGCGTCTATCAGCGGGGATACCCCGACTGGACGCAGCAGGGCAACGCAGAAGGCGTCAACGGTGCAGGTGGTGATACCGGCCCGCAGCGTGACGACGATGGTCGGACACCACCTGAGCCTCCTCCCACGCAACCGTGGGACGGCCCGGCAAACCACCGCTGAGATCGTCGGTAGCAGCGTAGTTCCCAGTACACATCAGAAAGTGGAGGACGTCGGGTGTCGGTGAATCACCTCAATACGGAGGCGAGTTCTGCCTCGGACAGCCATGACGGCACTGAGTCGTTGAGCCTGTCGTCGGGTCGACCCTTCGATCAGGCCCGGGCCGAGGCAGCCGTACGGGAACTGCTCATCGCCGTCGGCGAGGACCCCGAGCGTGAAGGGCTGCGCGACACCCCCGCGCGTGTCGCGCGTGCCTACCGCGAGGTGTTCAGCGGACTGTTCACCGTTCCCGACGAGGTGCTCAACACCACCTTCGACGAAGGGCACCAGGAACTCGTCCTGGTGCGCGACATCCCGATGTACTCGACGTGTGAGCACCACCTGGTCTCCTTCCACGGTGTCGCCCACGTCGGTTACATCCCCGGGTCCACCGGGCGCGTGACGGGGCTGTCCAAGCTCGCACGGCTCGTCGACCTCTACGCGAAGCGGCCGCAGGTGCAGGAACGCCTGACTAGCCAGATCGCGGACGCGCTCGTGCGCAAGCTCGAGCCGCGCGGAGCCATTGTCGTCGTGGAGGCCGAACACTTGTGCATGGCGATGCGCGGTATTCGCAAGCCCGGCGCGAGCACCACGACGTCCGCGGTGCGCGGGTTGTTCCAGACGAGCTCGGCATCTCGCGCAGAAGCCCTGGATCTCATTCTGCGCCGGTGAGCATCCCTTCGGACACTCAGTGGCCCATCGTGCGCGACGCACAGTGGCCCATCGTGATGGGTGTACTGAACGTCACCAGCGACTCTTTCTCTGACGGAGGGCGCTACCTCGATCGTGACACCGCGATCGCCCGCGGACTCGAACTTCGCGAACTCGGAGTCGACATCGTCGACGTCGGCGGCGAATCGACTCGTCCGGGTGCGGCACGGGTCGATCCCGAGATCGAGGCTGCGCGGGTCGCACCGGTCATCAGGGCGCTCACCGCGGCAGGGATCGCCACCAGTGTCGACACGATGCGCGCGTCCGTCGCTGAAGCTGCCATCGAGGCCGGGGTGACGATCATCAACGACGTATCGGGTGGTCGTGCGGATCCGAACATGGCGTCGGTGGTGGCGTCGGCGCGGCTCCCGTGGATCCTGATGCATTGGCGACCCACCGGCGAGTTCGTGCACGCCGGTGGGAGCACCCACTACGACGATGTGGTGCGCGAAGTTCGCGACGAACTCCTCACGCAGGTCGATGCCGCCCTCGCGGCGGGCGTCGCCCGTGAGAACCTCATCCTCGACCCCGGTCTGGGATTTGTGAAGGAACCCGATCACAACTGGGAACTCCTGCAGCGGTTGTCCGAACTCACCGCACTCGGATTCCCGGTGCTGATCGGTGCGTCGCGTAAACGATTCCTGGGGTCGCTGCTCGCCGCACCCGACGGAACCGTGCGCTCGCCGGACGGACGGGAAGTCGCCACCGCAGTGGTCTCGGCCCTCGCCGCGACACACGGTGCGTGGGGTGTGCGAGTACACGATGTGCAGGCGAGTCGCGATGCACTCGCCGTCGTCCGGGCATGGCAACGAGGCAGTGCGGAAGGTAGACACGATGGGTGATCGCATCGAGCTGCGCGGCCTGAAGGTCCGCGGCAACCACGGGGTGTTCGACCACGAGAAACGTGACGGACAGGACTTCCTCATCGACATCGTCGCGTGGCTAGATCTGGCGCCGGCCGGAGCCAGCGACGATCTCGTCGACACTCTCGACTACGGGGGGCTCGCCGAGCGGGCCGCCGCGATCGTCGCCGGTCCCACGCACGACCTCATCGAAACCGTGGCCGGCCGGATCGCCGACGGAGTCCTGGCCGATGGCCGGGTTTCGCGGGTGGAGGTGACCGTGCACAAGCCGTCCGCGCCGATTCCCCTGACGTTCGCCGACGTGGCGGTGGTGGTGGACCGGACCCGGAGCGCCGGATGAGTCGTGCGGTGCTGTCGATCGGCTCCAACCTCGGAGACCGGCTCGCGCATCTGAAATCCGTCGTCGACGCGCTCGGTCCGCGCGTGCGCGCTGTGTCGAGCGTGTATTCCACGGCGCCGTGGGGTGGTGTCGAGCAACAAGATTTCCTCAACGCCGTGGTGGTGGCCGAAGACGAGCGCTTCGGTGAGTACGACTGGCTGACGCTGGGCCGTGAACTCGAAGCTGCTGCCGCCCGCGTGCGAGTCCAGCATTGGGGGCCGCGCAGCCTCGATGTCGACGTCGTCGTCTGTCGGACGAGTGCGGGGGAGGTGCGCAGCGACGATCCGGAGCTGCTCCTGCCGCATCCGCGCGCACACGAGCGTGCGTTCGTCCTGGTGCCGTGGATAGACGTCGAGCCGCACGCGGGTCTCACGGCGAACGGGCACACTCGACCGATCTCGGACTGGCTCGCGGACCTCGGTGAAGCCGAACGTGACGGAGTGCACCGAACCGACCTCGCACTCGTCGATCACGCGCCGGGCGCGGAAGCCGACCCCGGCGGCCGCCCGTGATGAAAGCGACCCGGATCCGCGACCTGCTCGCTCTTGCGATGCTCGCCGCGGTCGTAGCGTGGCTGCTGATCCGCACCATGTACGGTTCGCTGCCGCCGATTCCCGTCTATGCCGGCGCCTCGCTGTATCCGGTGGCTGCGCTCGAAGTGGTCCTCGCATTCATGATTCGCTCGCGTGTGAACAGCCATCAGCTCGGCGACGGACCTCGCCAGCTGCACCCGATCACTGCAGCCCGCTCGGTCGCGCTGGCGAAGGCGTCTGCGCTCGTCGGTGCGGCGAGTACCGGGGTGTGGGTGGGCTTTCTGCTGTATCTGCTGCCGCAGCGGGGCACGGTGCAGGCAGCGTCCGAGGACATTTCTGGAGTGGTTGTCGGTGCGATCGCAGGTGTGGTGCTCGTCGCAGCCGCATTGTGGCTCGAACATTGTTGCCGGACTCCTGAGGATCCGGATGAACCGTCCGAGCCTGCGACCTGACAGCGCGCGTGTCGCGGTGATGCCTGCCCAGGCGGGGCGTTGGCCAGTACGCTGGTAACCATGGTGTTTCGGGGGCGGGAGAGTAAGGATCGGCGGCCGTGGCGCAGTTCCGGCTCGGTCATCGTCGCCGGGCTGCTTGCGCTGGCGATGGTCGCCTCGTTGCTGCTCGTGTTCAGCGACAGTGTCCAAATGCTCCGGATCGCCGTGGTCGTCGCCCTGTGGTGCGCAGTGGTCGGAGCTATCGCGATGACGAAATATCGCCGCGAATCGGCACTCGACAAGGCCAAGGCGGAAGACCTCAAGACCGTGTACGAGTTGCAGCTCGACCGAGAGATCTCGGCGCGCCGCGAGTACGAGCTGGGAGTCGAGGAGAAGGTCCGATCCGAGCTCCGGATCGACACCGACGAGATGACCGCACTGCGGGCCGAACTTGCAGCGCTGCGCCACAGCCTCGAAGCATTGTTCGATGGGAAACTCCCCGATGACGCCCCCGCGCTGAAGGGCACCTTCACCCGTGAACTCGACAGTGCGCCTCGGGTGAACGCGCCACGACCCTCCGGCCCGGCGTTCGCATCGCCCGGCGACGAGCCGCTGACTGCGGAAACAGAAATCGTGACTGCCGGTGCCGAACAGTCGGATGCGGAGACGGACCCCGACCCCGATGCCGACGAAACAGCGGACGGAAAGTCGGGCACTCCGGGTGTACCCGCAGGTCGACGGGCCCGTCGACGCCTCGATGCGGAGGCGTCCGGCAGCCATACGCAGGGCCGTTCCGTCGCCGACATCCTGGCGAATCTGTCGTCGGATCGCTGAGACCGGAACCCGCCGGTCATGCCGGTGAGGTGTAGATCACGCCGTTTCTCCATGGCCTGTCACAAAGGCCGCACGCTATTCTCGTGCAGAACGTCTGGTACCCGCTGCGCGGGACTGGAACGAACGAGAGGACTCCCGTGACTTCCTTCGGGATCACAAACGCGCCTGCACCTGCCCGGTTGTCCGTGGGCATCGTCTCCGCGGGGCGTGTCGGAACCGCACTGGGGGCGGCGCTCGAATGTGCCGGCCACGTGGTCGTCGCGTGCTCGGCAGTGTCCGAAGCATCCAAACATCGCGCCCACACGCGTCTGCCGGATTCACTGATCCTGCCCGTCGACGAGGTCGCGGGCAGATGCGACCTGCTCCTGCTCGCTGTGCCCGACTCGGAGCTCGCCGGCCTGGTCGCGGGCCTCGCAGCCACCGGAGTCGTGCGCCGCGGAACGTTGGTCGTGCACACTTCCGGTGCCCACGGCATCGAGATCCTCGCGCCGCTCACCGCAGTCGGCGCAACTCCGCTCGCGATCCATCCTGCGATGACTTTCACCGGCCACGACGAGGACACCGCACGCCTGTCGTCGACGTGTTTCGGGATCACCGCTGCCGACGAGATCGGTTACGCGATCGCGCAGGCACTCGTCATCGAGATCGGTGGTGAACCGGTCCGGGTCTCCGAGGCGATGCGCCCGCTTTACCACGCAGCGCTCGCCCACGGCAGCAACCACCTGGTCACGCTCGTATCCGACGCTGTCGAGGCCCTCCGGGTCGCGCTCGAGGGAGACGAACTTCTCGGCCAGCAACTCGTCGACGCCGATCCCGGTGGTGTCGCCGAGCGCGTCATCGCACCGCTGCTCACTGCAGCCCTCGACAACGTGCTGCGGCGCGGCCCATCGGCCCTGACCGGTCCGGTGGCGCGCGGTGATGCCGATGCGGTGGCCACACACCTGCGTGTGCTGGACGCGGTCGATCCGAAGATCGCCGCCGGATACCGCGCACTGTCGCTGCGATCGGCGCAGCGTACCGGTTCGAAACCGGAACTCATGGAAATCCTCGAAGGGGCTGATCACGGTGAGTGAAACGGAACAGCGCGGATACGTGCGCGGTGAGCTGACCGTGCACCACGACCCGGCTACCTTGACGAAGGTCAGCAAGGCATTGCGCGGTGTCGGTCGCACTGTCGCTCTGGTTCCGACGATGGGTGCGCTCCACACCGGGCACCTCGAACTCGTGCGGCAGGCGAAGTTGACCGGCGCGGTCGTGGTGGTGTCGATCTTCGTCAATCCACTGCAGTTCGGTGCGAACGAAGACCTCGACGCGTACCCACGCACTGTCGACGCGGACCTCGAGCTACTGCGCGAGGCCGGCGTGGAACTCGCGTTCGTCCCGTCCGCCGCCGCGATGTACCCGGCCGGCCCTCGCACCATGATCCACCCGGGCCCGCTCGGCGCCGAACTCGAAGGCGGATCCCGTCCGACGCATTTCGCGGGCATGCTCACCGTCGTTGCCAAGTTGCTGCAGATCGTCGGACCGAACAGTGCGTTCTTCGGTGAGAAGGACTATCAGCAACTCACGCTGATCCGCCAGATGGCGACCGACCTGAACTTCGACGTGCGGATCATCGGTGTGCCCACCATCCGTGAATCCGACGGTTTGGCGTTGTCGTCGCGCAACCGCTACCTGGACGCCGAGCAACGTGAGATCGCCACCGTCCTGTCTGCGGCGCTCGTTGCAGGCGCGCATGCTGCTGCCGGCGGTGCCGACGCGATCCTGTCGGCAGCCCGCGATGTGCTGGCCTCCGCACCTGCGATCGAAGTGGACTACTTGGAGTTGCGCGGCGCCGACCTCGGCGAAGCGCCGGAGCGCGGCGACGGCCGGTTGCTGGTGGCCGCACGCTTGGGCTCCACCCGTTTGATCGACAATGTCGGTGTCGCAGTCGGAACCGGCTTCCTGGAACGGGCGACCGGTCCTGTCGACCCCGATGTCGCAGACGACCTGCTTGCTCGCTGACGCGAGTTCACGACGAGAAGAAAGAAACAGAGGACCGACATGTTTCGCACCATGATGAAGTCGAAGATCCACCGCGCAACGGTGACGCACGCCGACCTGCATTACGTCGGTTCGGTGACGGTCGACCAGGATCTGATGGACGCGGCAGATCTGCTCGAAGGTGAGCAGGTGTGCATCGTCGACATCGACAACGGCAATCGTCTCGAGACGTATGTCATCGCCGGCGAGCGTGGCTCGGGTGTCATCGGGATCAACGGCGCTGCAGCACATCTCGTGAAGCCCGGCGACTTGGTCATCCTCATTGCCTACGGGGTGATGAACGAGCAGGAATGCAAGGATTACGCGCCGCGCGTCGTGTTCGTCGACGCGGAGAACCGTCAGGTCGAACTCGGCAGCGACCCGGCGCACGCACCCGAAGGATCCGGTCTGATCACCCCGCGGATGCTGTCGACTCTCGACGCATCGATGGTGTAACGGTGCTACTGGCTGTCGATGTCCGGAACTCCAACATCGTTCTGGGCCTGTTCACCGGCAGCGGTTCGCACGCAAAACTGCTGCGGGATTGGCGTATTCGTACCGACTCGAGGATGACCGCCGACGAGCTCGCATTCGCGTTCCGAGGATTGCTGGGTGATCACGTCGAGCAGATCACCGGTGTCGCTGCACTGTCGACGGTCCCGTCGGTGCTGCGAGAACTGAGGGTGATGCTCGCTCGGTACTGGGATCAGGTACCCCACGTGGTGGTGGAACCCGGTGTGCGCACAGGTGTTCCGCTGCTCGTTGACAATCCCAAGGAAGTCGGAGCAGACCGGATCGTCAACAGCCTTGCCGCTCACCATTTCTACGGTGGCCCCTGCATCGTCGTGGACTTCGGTACGTCGACCTGTGTCGATGTGGTGTCCGCCAAGGGTGAGTTCCTCGGGGGATGTATCGCTCCGGGCGTGGAGATCTCGATGGACGCGTTGGCGTCGCAATCGGCGGCGTTGCGCATGGTCGAACTCGTGCGTCCGCGCGCGGTGCTCGGCAAGAACACGGTCGAATGCATGCAGTCCGGAGCGGTTTTCGGCTTCGCCGGCATGGTCGACGGGCTCGTCGGCCGTGTATGTGCGGAGGTCCCTGGATTCAGCGGTGACGACGTCGTCGTGATAGCCACCGGCGACAGCGCGCCGTTGATCATGGAGGAATCACGCCTGCTCGAGCATCACGAACCGGACCTGACCCTCGAAGGGTTGAGGCTGGTCTACGAGCGGAATCAGGAACGACGTGCGTCGCGGCGGGGAGCCGTAGAGGCTTCCGCGCGGCGTGATTCTGTGTAAGAATGTCTTCCGTGATCCGCCGCATGTGTGCCCAGGAGTGTTGTCGAGGCTGACGTCCGCCCCGACCGATAACACATTCCTGGGAGTTCTTTCATGCGTGCTGCGCTTGTTTCGTCTGTCTCTGCATCTGTCTCCGCTCCGGTTGCGCTTCTGCCGCTGGCCGTCGAGCGCACCTATCCCACCGAGTTGGCTGCTGCTGTTGCTCGCGGTGCGGTCGTCATCGATGTCCGTACCAACGCTCAGCGTGATTTTCAGGGCACCTTGCCGGGTGCCCTCGCGATCTCCGCGGAGTTGGTCGCTGACAGGCTCGACCCTTCGAATCCCGGTCGCCTGGCCGTCGCCGTCGACCTGGATGTCGAATGGATCCTGGTGTCCGCCGAGGGCACCGACTCGCACCGCCTCGTCACAGGCCTGCAGCAGCAGGGGCTTCGGCGTGTCACCCACATGGTGGGCGGGTACGCCGCAATCGAGGCGGCGCACATGGTTCGGGCCGTCACGCAGGCTCAGCACATCCTCGCCGACGTGGAGCGCGTCACCGCGCACTGACGATCCGCACTGATGTGGAGCGCTCCGCCACAGAAGGAACTGCACGGCTGCGAGGTTGTGACGCGGCGCTCTCGGATAGTCTGGTTTCCCGTGAGTGATGCCAACGTTCAGCAGCCCGACGATACCCCCGAGCAGATCCGGGTCCGCCGCGAAAAGCGCGAACGACTCCTCGCCGAAGGCAAGGATGCGTACCCCGTCGTCGTGCCGCGCACGCACACGCTCGCGGCGATCCGTGCCGAGTACCCCGACCTCGAACCGGACACTGCGACCGGTACGCATGTCGGGGTGGTCGGGCGCGTGATCTTCATGCGCAACACCGGCAAGCTGTGCTTCGCGACGCTGCAGGAAGGCGACGGAACCCAGCTGCAGGTGATGGTCAGCCTCGCCTCGGTGGGGGAGGAGTCCCTCGCCGAGTGGAAGGCACTCGTCGACCTGGGTGATTTCGTGTTCGTGCACGGTGAGGTGATCAGCTCACGACGCGGCGAGCTCAGCGTCATGGCGGATTCCTGGACGATGGCGTCGAAGGCGCTGCGCCCGCTCCCGGTCGCGCACAAGGAGATGAACGAGGAGTCGCGGGTCCGGCAGCGCTACATCGACCTGATCGTCCGCCCGGAGGCCCGCAAGAACGCCCGGATGCGCGCCGAGGTCGTGCGTGAGCTGCGTAACGCACTCGAACGCCGAGGATTCCTCGAGGTCGAGACACCGATGCTGCAGACGCTGCACGGTGGTGCTGCGGCACGCCCGTTCGTGACGCATTCGAATGCGCTCGACATGGACCTGTATCTGCGTATTGCGCCCGAACTGTTCCTCAAGCGATGTGTCGTCGGTGGCATCGACAAGGTCTTCGAAGTCAACCGCAATTTCCGGAACGAGGGTGCCGACTCCACTCATTCGCCGGAATTCGCGATGCTCGAGACCTACGAGGCCTACGGTACGTACGACGATTCCGCGAAGATGATTCGCGAGACGATCCAGGAGATCGCGCTCGCCGTGTTCGGCAGCCACGTCGTCACTCTGGCGGACGGCACCGAATACGACTTCGGCGGGGAATGGAAAGTCCTCGAAATGTACCCGTCGTTGTCGCAGGCGATCGGTACCGAAGTCACACCCGATACCACGATCGAAGAATTGACGGCCCTGGCAGGCAAGGTCGGGCTCGAAATCCCCGAGGGTAAGGGATGGGGCCACGGTAAGCTCGTCGAAGAGCTGTGGGAGCACATGTGCAGCGACCAATTGAACGAGCCGACTTTCGTCCGTGATTTCCCGGTCGAGACGTCGCCGCTCACCCGTGATCACCGCACTGTGCGCGGAGTCACCGAGAAGTGGGATCTCTATGTGCGGGGGTTCGAGCTTGCCACTGGCTATTCGGAACTCGTCGATCCTGTGATCCAGCGTGAGCGGTTCGTCGATCAGGCGCGTCTCGCGTCCGAGGGCGATGACGAGGCGATGGCCCTCGACGAGGATTTCCTCGCCGCTATGGAACAGGGAATGCCGCCTACCACGGGAACCGGCATGGGAATCGACCGGTTGTTGATGGCGCTGACCGGCCTGGGAATCAGGGAAACTATCCTCTTCCCCATTGTTCGCCCGACCACTCGCTGAATAGGCCGGAAAGCTCTCGGTATAGACATGCGTTAATTGCGGGGTATTGTGGTCTCGTCCCGTGGGGGGAAAGCGCATTTCTTGATGGAGAGGGTTTCCAGCACATGGCAAAGAAGGTCACCGTCACACTTATCGACGATGTCGACCAGGAATCGGCGGCAGACGAGTCGGTAGAGTTCGGACTCGACGGCGTGACCTACGAGATCGATCTGTCGGAAGACAATGCGGCAGCGTTGCGGGAACAGTTGGATTACTGGATTCAGCACGCGCGCAAGGTCGGCGGCCGTAAGCGCGGCAAAGCCGTTCAGAGTGCACCGGTGGCAAGCAAGTCGTCGCGGGGAACTACGGATCGCGAGCAAACTGCGGCAATCCGTGAATGGGCGCGAAACAACGATCTCCAGGTCTCTGCTCGTGGTCGGATCTCGGCCGACATTATCGAGCAGTACAACAACGCGCACTGAGTTTCTTTCCCACCTCAGCCGAACAGCACCGTCGGGGTCCGCTATTGCGGATGCCGACGGTGCTGTCGTATTCCGTTCGCGCGCACTGATTTGGGTAGAGGGGTATCGCCCGGCGTAACATTTCTGCTCATGGTCGAACGCGTGCTGGTGCCGGGGAAGACGTGCTGGCGGACGGACCACGCCCAGCGGCTCACCTTCATCGTCGACGCGGCAGACTATTTTCGACACGCGAAATCGGCGATGTTGCAGGCGCGTCGACGCATCATGCTGATCGGGTGGGATTTCGATACCCGGATCAAGTTCGAACCCGACGGCCGCACGCTGGACGGACCCAACCGGCTCGGTGCGTTTCTGAAATGGCTCCTCGAACAGAATCCCGACCTCGACATTCACCTTCTCAAATGGAATATCGGCGCGCTCACTGCGATCGGGAGGGGCATGACGCCGGTATTCGTCCTCGACTGGCTCAGTGACCCACGCCTGCATTTCGAGATGGACGCCGCACACCCGATCGGCGCTGCCCATCATCAGAAGATCATCGTCATCGACGACGCGATCGCATTCTGCGGCGGTATCGACATGACAGTCGACCGGTGGGACACATCCGATCATTCCGACCGCAGCCGATTTCGGCGCGAACCGAGCGGGCGACGCTACGGCCCGTGGCACGACGTCACCACCGCGGTGGACGGCGCGGCCGCCCGAGCACTCGGCGACCAGGCGCGGGCGCGATGGAAGTCGGCAACGGGGACGGATCTCGACCCGGTCGGTCCCTGCGACGCGATCTGGCCCGACGGACTCACCCCCACGCTCACCGACATCGACGTGTCGATCGCCAGAACTCTGCCGGAGTACGACGGGCGCGAGGACGTCCGCGAGATCGAGGCCCTCTACCTCGCGGTGATCGAGAGCGCCCGGCACATCCTGTACCTCGAGAGCCAGTATCTGGCGTCCCGCACGCTCGCGGAGGCGATCGCCGCGCGTCTACGCGAGGACGACGGTCCCGAGGTCGTGCTCGTGATTCCGCGCAATGCGGACGGCTGGCTCGAGCAGCAGGCGATGGACGGTGCCCGGCGCTCTCTGTTGCGCATGCTGTGGGACGCCGACGTCCACGGCAGGTTCGAGGCCTACTACCCGGTGACCGAGGCCGGGAGACCGATCTATGTCCACGCGAAGGTCGTCGTCATGGACGACACCCTGGTGCGGATCGGATCGTCGAACCTCAACAACCGGTCCATGGGTTTCGACACCGAATGCGACCTCGCGCTCGAGTCCACAGAATCGGGCGACCCGGTCTCCTGTGCGGCGGCGGAACTGCGCAGCACGCTCCTCGCCGAGCATCTCGGCGTCGCCGTGGAGACGTTGGACCGGGCGGTCGACGACGAGGGTTCGTTGCTCGCAGCGATCGAGCGCTTGCGGCATTCGGGTCGTTCCCTGCGTCCGTTCGAACCGGGTACGGTGGGGAACGAGAACAGTCCCCTCGCGGAGAACGCGCTCATGGATCCGGAGCGGGCACCGAAGAGTGCCGCTCGGCGGATCCAACAGGTTCTCACTCGCTGACCGCCTGTTCGCTTCTGGCGTACAGGTTGCGGAAACGTATGCGTCACGTGCAGCGTTATCTCTTGTAGCCGTGTTTTCCGCTACCACCTTCCAGGGTGGAGGGGGAGCGAGTGGAATTCAGGCCAACTAGAGTGTCGAGTGGGATCGTGGAACCTTCGCTGGTTCGATGTGAACGACTCGAGTGCCGGAGCGAAGAGCGGCTGCCGGGGTCCGGGACAACCTCGTACCGGATCCGTCGGCCGAGAGTGTGAGGGAGTGCGATGTTCGAAAGGTTCACCGATCGCGCGCGGCGCGTCGTTGTCCTGGCTCAAGAAGAAGCCAGGATGCTCAACCACAACTACATCGGCACGGAGCACATCCTCCTGGGCCTCATCCACGAGGGTGAGGGCGTGGCGGCGAAGTCGCTCGAGTCGTTGGGGATCTCCCTGGAAGGCGTCCGTAGTCAGGTCGAGGAAATCATCGGCCAAGGACAGCAGGCCCCGTCCGGGCACATCCCGTTCACTCCCCGTGCCAAGAAGGTGCTCGAGCTCAGCCTCCGTGAGGCGCTGCAGCTCGGTCACAACTACATCGGCACCGAGCACATCCTCCTGGGTCTCATCCGCGAGGGTGAAGGTGTGGCAGCTCAGGTGCTCGTCAAGCTCGGCGCCGACCTGAATCGGGTCCGTCAGCAGGTCATCCAGCTGCTTTCGGGTTACCAGGGCAAGGAACCGCAGGAAGCCGGCACCAGCCGCGGCGAGGCCGGCACCCCGTCGACGTCGCTCGTGCTCGACCAGTTCGGCCGGAACCTCACGCAGGCCGCTCTCGAAGGCAAGCTCGATCCGGTCATCGGTCGTGCGAAGGAAATCGAGCGGGTCATGCAGGTGCTGTCCCGTCGTACCAAGAACAACCCGGTCCTCATCGGTGAGCCGGGCGTCGGTAAGACCGCAGTGGTCGAGGGCCTGGCTCAGGCCATCGTCAACGGCGAGGTCCCGGAAACCCTCAAGGACAAGCAGCTCTACACGCTCGACCTGGGTTCTCTCGTGGCAGGCAGCCGGTACCGCGGCGACTTCGAGGAACGCCTCAAGAAGGTCCTCAAGGAGATCAACAGCCGCGGCGACATCATCCTGTTCATCGACGAGCTGCACACGCTCGTCGGCGCGGGTGCGGCCGAAGGCGCGATCGACGCAGCGTCGATCCTCAAGCCGAAGCTCGCACGCGGTGAACTGCAGACGATCGGCGCGACCACCCTCGACGAGTACCGCAAGTACATCGAGAAGGACGCCGCGCTCGAACGCCGCTTCCAGCCCGTCCAGGTCGGTGAGCCGACGGTCGAGCACACCATCGAGATCCTCAAGGGTCTGCGCGACCGCTACGAGGCGCACCACCGCGTGTCGATCTCCGACAAGGCGCTCGTGGCTGCGGCAACTCTGGCCGACCGCTACATCAACGACCGCTTCCTGCCGGACAAGGCGATCGACCTCATCGACGAGGCGGGTGCCCGGATGCGCATCCGCCGGATGACCGCGCCGCCGGACCTGCGCGAGTTCGACGACAAGATCGCCGACGCACGTCGCGAGAAGGAATCTGCGATCGACGCGCAGGACTTCGAGAAGGCCGCGAGCCTTCGCGACAAGGAGAAACAGCTCGTCGCTCAGCGCTCCGAGCGGGAGAAGCAGTGGCGAGCAGGTGACCTCGACGTCGTTGCAGAGGTCGACGAAGAGCAGATCGCCGAGGTTCTCGCGAACTGGACCGGTATTCCGGTGTTCAAGCTCACCGAGGAGGAGACCACCCGTCTGCTCCGTATGGAGGAGGAGCTGCACAAGCGGATCATCGGCCAGGAGGACGCCGTCAAGGCGGTCGCCAAGGCGATCCGTCGTACGCGTGCCGGCCTCAAGGATCCGAAGCGTCCCTCGGGCTCGTTCATCTTCGCCGGCCCGTCCGGTGTCGGTAAGACCGAGTTGTCGAAGGCGCTCGCGAACTTCCTGTTCGGCGAGGACGACGCGCTCATCCAGATCGACATGGGTGAGTTCCACGACCGGTTCACCGCGTCGCGTCTGTTCGGTGCACCTCCCGGATACGTGGGATACGAAGAGGGTGGCCAGCTCACCGAGAAGGTCCGTCGCAAGCCGTTCTCCGTCGTGCTGTTCGACGAGATCGAGAAGGCTCACCAGGAGATCTACAACACGCTCCTGCAGGTCCTCGAAGACGGGCGCCTGACCGATGGCCAGGGCCGCACGGTGGACTTCAAGAACACGGTGCTGATCTTCACGTCGAACCTCGGTACGTCCGACATCTCCAAGGCCGTCGGTCTGGGCTTCACCTCAGGCAAGGGCGACCAGTCGAACTACGAGCGGATGAAGAACAAGGTCAACGACGAGCTCAAGAAGCACTTCCGCCCGGAGTTCCTCAACCGTATCGACGACATCATCGTCTTCCACCAGTTGACGAAGGATCAGATCATCCAGATGGTCGACCTGATGATCGGTCGCGTCGAGGTGCAGTTGAAGAACAAGGACATGGGGATCGAGGTCACCGAGAAGGCGAAGTCGCTGCTTGCCAAGCGCGGATTCGACCCGGTGCTCGGTGCTCGTCCGTTGCGCCGCACCATTCAGCGCGAGATCGAGGATCAGCTCTCCGAGAAGATCCTGTTCGGCGAGGTCGGCGCAGGCCACATCGTTCTGGTCGACGTCGAGGGCTGGGACGGCGAAGGGGCCGGCGAGAACGCGAAGTTCACGTTCACACCGAGCGAGAAGCCGGCCGAGGTGCCCGACACCCCGGCGGTCGTGCTCGCCAAGAGTGAGGGCGAAGCAGAAGCTCAGTAACAACACGCATACGCCGAGGGGCGGCACTCCGACATGGAGTGCCGCCCCTCGGCGTCGAGGGATCCCTGCTCCGCGTGGGCGGGAGTTCAGTTCTTCCAGGGAGCGGTCATACGTCCGGACCAATTGGCAAGGCGTTCGGTCGCCCCCGCGGTCGGTGAGGATTCCACCACCGGGCCGAACGGGATGGGGCCGCCACGCGGGGTCTCGGGGAGCGCATGCTGCATGATGCCGAGCGCAGCGTTCGCCAGGGTCGGGTCGGTCTCCGCGGGCTGCCCCGTTGCGGCCGCCAGGTCCCAACCGTGCACGAGTGCTTCGTTGAGTGAGAAGAGGACCGAGGCGCGCCCCGGGAAGGTGCCCCAGGGGGCGGTGACGACGGTGTCCAACATCGCGTCGTCACCCCATACCTCCCAGTAGCGGTCGGCGCTCGTGCGCAGTGCGGCGACCCATCCGTCGTCCGGTGCAGTGAGCACTTCGGGAACGGTGTGTACGTCGCCGCCCGCGCCGATGATGCGTCCTACGTGGACGGTGGACACCAAGTGTCCGATCAAGGAGCGCACGTCGAACTCAGGGCACGGGGTCGGATCGGTGAACTGGGCCGGCCGGACTCCGTCGATGAGTCCGGCCACCCAGTCGAGGGCGTCACGGAACAGGGGGCGCGGGTCTGTCTGCATTGTCGTCATGACACACAGCATGGACCCGAAACACGACACCCTCTGTCAGGTATTTTCGGCGTCGTCGATGCCACCTGTGTGGCAGTGCGATTCGGAAGTGTGGATCACCCCGCCGTCACGGAATCCTTGTGCTTGGCCTCGTAGAGCTTCGCCCACTCGGCCCGGGACCGGATCGACACGTCCACGTCGGTCGCCTTCGCCCGCAACGCTCCGACGGTCGCGTCCTCGCGCTCGATCTTCGAGAACGGGTCCCAGTTGAAGAAACGGCAGGAGTTCTGCCAGGTGATCTTGTCGATTTCGGCGTCTGTCGCACCCGCGGCGTCGAGCTCACCGAGCACTTTCTCCGGCGCATCGGGCCAGAAGCAGTCGGAGTGGGGGTAGTCGCACTCCCACGCGATGATGTCGATGCCGATCTCGTGGCGCAGCTTCAGTGCCGTGGGATCGGTGACGTAGCAGGCGAGAGAATGCTCTTTGAAGACCTCGCTGGGCAGCTTGCCGCCGAAGTCTCGACGGAGCCAACGCTGGTTGGTGTAGTGCCGGTCGCAGCGGTCCAGGAAGAATGGGATCCAGCCGATGCCGCCTTCGGAGAAGGCGAACTTCAGATCGGGATAGGAACGCATGGCCGGACCCCACAGGAGGTCCTGTGCGGCGATGGCGGAGATCTGGGTGGCGAGCACGATCAGATTGTCGATCGGTGCGTCCTTCGCCATCGAGATCGCGCCGAATCCGGAACCGATGTGCAGGCACATCACGACGTCTTCGTCGGACAGGGTCTGGAACACCGGGCCCCAGTACTCGATGTCGTGGTAGCTGGGCAGTCCCTCGAGGTGCGGGAGTTCCGGCATGGTGACGGCGCGGCAGCCCTTCGCCGCGACACGTCGGATCTCATCGCACATCGCCGGCACGTTCCACGTGGGCAGGAGGGCGAGCGGCAGGAATCGGTCGGGGTAGGTGCCGCACCATTCGTCGATGTGCCAGTCGTTGTAGGCCTGCACCATCACGATGGTCACCTCGGCCTGGTGCTGGTTCAGGTGGCGGGCGGAGAAACCGGTGAACGTGGGAAAGCACATGGAACCGACGATGCCGTTGCGGTCCATGTCTCGTACGCGCTCGTGGATGTCGTACACGCCGGGGCGCATCTCGGCGAAGCGGGCGGGATCGCGCCCCCATTCTTCTGCGGGCCACGACACCACCGCGTTGAGTCCGCTGACTCCGGTCGGTTTCCCCTGGTAGACCCACTGGTCGATGCCTTGCTCGGTAACGATGACCTTGGGTGCCTCGTCCCTGTACTTGGCCGGAACATGGCGGGCGAACATGTCGGGTGGTTCGACTACGTGGTCATCGATACTCACGAGAATCATGTCGTCGAGTTGCATATTCACTCCAGGGTGCTGCTTGTCACATTGTGGTTACTCCTGTTGTACCGTTCATAGTCATGACCGTCTCCACGCAATCGGCCATGCATCGTGCAGGATCGGACAACCTCAAGAGTCTGCGTCGTAGTGCGGCGGTGACCGCCGGAAGTTACCTCTACGAGGGCGGAAGCCTCGTGACGGACTGGCACAGCCACGACATGCATCAGATCGAGTACGCCGTGGGTGGCGTGGTCGAAGTGGAGACCGCGACCACCCATTATCTGCTGCCTCCTCAGCAAGCGGTGTGGATACCCGCGGGACTGCGGCATCAGGCGACCATGAGCCCCAGGGTGCGCTCGATCGCAGTGATGTTCGATCCGGAACTGGTGCAGTTCCACGGTGAACGAGCCGCCGTCCTCGACGTCTCCCCGGTGATCCGGGAAATGATCATCTACGCGCAGCGGTGGCCCGTCGGCAGGCTCACCGACGATGCCACAGCGGAGCGCTTCTTCGAGACCCTCGGCGGACTCGTCCTCGACTCCATCGACTCCGACGAAGCGCTGCTCAGCCTTCCGATGTCGGACCATCCCGTGGTGCACAACGCGATGGCGTTCACGAAGGCGAATCTCCACGACGTCACCATCGGTGAGGTCGGCCGCGCAGTGTCGGTATCGGATCGCACCCTGCGTCGACTGTTCGACGAGCACGTGGGGATGTCGTGGCGCACTTATCTGCTCCAGGCCCGGATGCTGCGCGCGATGGCACTCCTCGCATCGCCCGAGCAATCGGTGCAGGAAACCGCCCGTGCCGTCGGGTTCGACAACGGAAGTTCGTTCGCGCGGGCGTTCAGCGACTTCTGCGGACAGTCCCCGTCGTCGTATCGGCACCGCAGTGCAATCGAACGGTCCTGACCTCGGGCAGCAAACACGACACTTCGTGTCAGGTTTCGGTGCCATGATTCGGTGATGCGCGCTGAACGACTGCTGTCGCTGGTGTTGATGCTCAGAAACCGGGGGAGAATGACTGCCCCGGCGATTGCCCGCGAACTCGAGGTATCGGTGCGGACAGTCCTGCGCGACGTCGAGGCACTGTCGTCGGCCGGTATCCCTGTGTATGCGGAACGAGGCCGCGACGGAGGGTTCGCTTTGCTGCCGGGATTCACCACGGATCTCACCGGGCTGACGATCGACGAGGCAACCGCGCTACTCGCAGCGAGCACCTCCGCCGACACTGCGGCACTCGGCATGGCTCCCGCGTTTGCGGCCGCGATGCGGAAGGTCACCGATGCACTACCCGAGGCGGGGCGCACGGCGGCGATCCGAGCATCGGAACGGATCCTGGTCACCGGGTCGGGATGGATCACGGAGGCAGCGGTCGATCCGCACCTCGGTGCGGTGCAACAGGCGGTGTTCGACGGCGTACGTCTACGAATCCGGTACCGCCCGCGCGGACGAGACTCCGGGTGGCGGACCGTCGATCCGATCGGTCTCGTCAGTGCCGCTGGGCGGTGGTACCTGGTGGCCGTGCACCGCGGTGAGGAACGTACGTACCGGCTCTCGCGTATCGACGAAGTGAAGGTGCTGGACGTGCCGGCCGAGCGCCCCGCCGACGTCGACCTCGCCGAGACCTGGAATCGCACACGGGCACAATTCCGTGCGGGAATGTCCACAGTCTCCGCGACCGTGCGGGTACGCGAGAGCCGCCGAGACGAACTCGCTGCGGTCGCGATTTCCCTCACCGAATGTCATGGGGACGGCCGTCATAGGGACGGTGAGGGATGGTTGCGCGCCGAGGTGGAATTCGGCGGTTCAGGTCACGCAGGAGCGGTGATGTGGCAGTTCGGCGACGACGTCGAACTCCTGTCGCCGCCCGAACTACGCGACGAAATCCGCACGCAGGCGCTGCGGCTTTCGGCGCGCCACGGATGACCGGGTGGTGCACCTTCGGTCGATTGTCCGCGAACCGGAGACCGCGGCGCAGCCGACGGCGTAGTTTCGGGCCAGACTGTAGTTTCGGGCCAGATGGAGGGAGTTACTATGCCGACACGGAGTGCACGGACCGCATGGAACGGTGGACTCGAAGACGGGTCGGGTCAGGTCGAACTGACCAGCTCGGGGCGCGGCACATTCGATGTGTCGTTCCCGAAGCGAGCGGCCGACAACGCCGACGGTACGACGAGCCCCGAGGAGTTGATCGCCGCGGCCCACTCGACGTGTTTTGCGATGCAGTTGTCCGCGGTGATCGCCGAATCCGGGGGCACCCCGCAGAGTCTCGAGGTCAAAGCCGACGTGTCGCTCGGCCCGCACCCCGAGGTGGGGTTCCGGCTCACCGGTATCAAGCTGACGGTCCGCGGTGAAGTCGAGGGCCTCGACGCCGCCGGCTTCGAGAAGGCCGCGCAGACCGCGAAGGAGACCTGCCCGGTGAGCCGAGCTCTGACGGGTGTGGAGATCACTCTCGACGCCGCGCTCGAATCCTGACCCGAATGCCGCTGCCGAGAACGGAACCCTCGGCAGCGGCACGGTGACTCTGTCGGGTCGGAACTGGCCGATCTGAGCATTGTCGGCGGCCTGCGACAGCTGCGGGAGCAGCTCGTCCAGCAGCCACGGCATGCTGAGCACGTTCGGTGTGCTCGACGCGTACACCAGCGGTGGGGCGGTCAGAGCCGTGTAGGTGTCGTCGCGCACTGCCTTGATGCCGGTGAACAGCGGGAGGGTCGAGGCACGCCTCCACCGATGAGGGAACAATCCGACGCCACCACGCTGTTGTTCGACTCGTGAGCACACCTGCCGACATCGCCCTACCCACAGCCCAAATCGAGATCTGGTCGGACATCGCGTGCCCGTGGTGTTACATCGGCAAGCGTCGATTCGCCGACACCCTCGCCGCCTTCCCACAGCGTGATCGGATCGTGGTGACGTGGCGGTCGTACCAGCTCGCACCCGACACCCCCGCGGGTCTGAAGAAGCCCGAGATCGAGGCGCTGGTCGAGATGAAGGGCATGCCCGCCGACCAGGTGCGGCAGATGTTCTCCCAGGTGTCCGCCACCGCCGCGCAAGTCGGGCTGGACATCGACTTCGACACGGTGATCGCGGCGAACACCTTCGACGCGCATCGGCTCCTGCACCTCGCCGGCGACAAGCGCGACGAACTGCTCGAGGCATTGTTCCGTGCGCATTTCGTCGGCGGTGCGATCGTGGACGATCGTGAGGCGCTTGTGCGCATCGCCGTCTCGGTGGGGCTGGATGCAGATCAGATCCGCGCGGATCTCGACTCCGACGCCGCTGCGGATGCTGTGCGTGCCGACCTCCTCGAAGCCCGGCAGCTGGGTGTCACGGGAGTGCCGTTCTTCGTCGCCAACCGCGCGGTCGCGGTGTCGGGTGCCCAGACGAAGGACGTGTTTCTCGCATTGCTGGAACGCGCGATTTCCGACGCAGACAGCGCCGAGCCCGTCGTAGATCCGGTTGCCGATGACGCCGACGGGTGCGGGGGAGACACCTGCGCGGTGTGAGCGTCACATCGTAGACGCTACGCGGCGTGACGATATTTCCGGACCGTGCTCCGGAAGGTGTAGATCCGCACGCTCATCGCCGGCCGTCAGCGATTCCGTCGAGGTAGCGCTGCGTGATCCGGCGTTGCATCAGGCGACCGAGCGGCCCCGCGATCCGGGTGTACCAGCGTGCCGGGCGGGAGAAGGCAGTGATTCGAGCGGTGGTGCGTCCGTCGCCGTCGCGCTCGACGACGAAGGTCTCCTCGCCGCTCTCGGGATGCCCGGTCAGTGTGCCGTACGAGAAACCTCGACGGTCGGGTTCGTCGATGACGTCGACGACCCGGCACCAGGCTGCCGAGCGGATCGGCCCGATGCCCCATTCGAGACACACGTCGAGTCCGGGAGCAGGCGCGGGGGTTCCGGGCGCTACTCGGATACCGGCGGCCCGATGCATATGCCAGCCGAACAATCGGGCGGTCGCGGTGTCGAAGACCTCGTCGTCGGTACCGAGCTCACGCAGCATCTCCAACGACCGGTAGCCGGCCGGGGACACATCTCCCCGGCCGGCGCCCACATGGGGATAGGTGAACTCGCGCCCGGATCCACCGGGCACGGGCATCAGGACTTCTTGACGTCGAGAACGACCTCGAACTCGAGCAGCGATGCGCCCGACGCAACAGGCTTCTTGGCTTCGCCCGCGTGGGCGGCACGGGCGTCGCCGTCTCGCCATGCAGCGAAGTCTTCTTCGGTCTCCCACTGGGTGACGACGAAGTATCGGGTCTCGCCCGCCGTGGGGCGGAGGAGCTGGAATCCGAGGAAGCCCTTGGAATTGTCGACGGTGTGCGCGCGATTGGCGAACCGCTTCTCCAGTTCGGGGCCTGCACCCTCGGGGATTTCGATTGCGTTGATCTTCACGACTGCCATGCGCGCGAGCGTACTCCGCTACCTTGGGCGACTGTGTTGCACGACGAGGGTGGTACCGGACGGCCGATCCTGCTGTTGCACGGATTGATGGGAAGCGCGCGCACATGGGGTGGCCACGTGCCGTGGCTACGCGAGCACGGCCACGTCCACACGTTCGATGCGGCGGGGCACGGACGACCCGCGCCCCCGGAGTTGACCACCGACGCGTTCGTGGCGGATCTGGTGGCCCATCTCGACGGGTTCGACGAGCCGCTCGTGGTCATCGGACATTCGATGGGCGCACTGCACGCGTGGTGCCTCGCCTCCGCGCATCCCGACCGTGTGGCGGCGCTGGTGCTCGAGGACATGGCCCCGGACTTCCGGGGCCGTACGGCAGCGAACTGGGCCGCGATGATCGAGCAGTGGCCGCAGCCGTTCCCCACCGAGCAGGCGATGATCGACTTCTTCGGTCCGGTGGCCGGGCAATATTTCCTCGACTCGTTCGAACGCCGCGCAGACGGCTGGCACCTGCACGGCGAGGTCTCGACCTTCCGCGACATCTCGGAGGAATGGGGCACCCGCGACTTCTGGAACGAGTGGCGTTCGATCCGGGTGCCGGTGCTGCTCGTCGAGGGCGAGTACACCATCACCCCGGAAGGGCAGATGCGTCGGATGAGCGACCGGCCCGATACCGAATACGTGCGTATCGCAGGCGCCGGACATCTTGTTCACGACGACAAGCCCGACGAGTACCGCGTGGAAGTGGAGCGGTTCCTGAAATCTCTCGACCGACCGGAGTCGAAGAACAGCTAGCGCGTGCCCTCCCCAGCGAGGGCGAAGCGCCCGTCGTCGGTCTGTTCGACCAGGCCGTCGACGAGCAACGAATGCAGTGCCCGGTCGCGCTGCCCCGGGTCCGTGAGCCACACCTGATCGAGTGTCGGACGCTCGACGGGTGTGTCGCTCTCGCGGAGGACGGCCATCAGTTTTCCGCGCACCTGACGGTCGGTTCCGGCGAACTTCTGCACCCGCCGGGCAGGGCCGTCGTGGGCCGGACGACCGGCCTGCACCCAGGCGCATTCGGGGAGCGGACACCGATCGCACTCCGGGTTGCGTGCGGTGCACACCGTCGCGCCGAGTTCCATCAGCGCGGCCGAGAACGTCGCGGCTCGCGAGCGGGTACGAGGCAGCAGAACCTCGACGTCCGCGAGGTCCCTTCGGGTGGAAGGGTTCCCGGGTTCGGCCTTACCGTGGACAGCGCGCGCGACGACGCGCCGCACATTGGTGTCGACCACGGGAACACGCTGACCATACGCAAAACATGCGACTGCTCGGGCCGTGTACGCCCCGATCCCCGGCAGCGACAGCAGGACGTCGACGTCGTCGGGGACCCGGTCGTCGTGCTCGGCGGCGAGGACCCCCGCGCACTCGTGCAAGCGCAGTGCCCGACGCGGATACCCGAGCTTGCCCCACGCCCGCAGCACCTCGGCCTGACTCGACGCGGCCATCGCCGACGGGACCGGCCACCGCCGGACCCACTCTTCCCAGATGGGCGCGACCCGCACGACAGGAGTCTGCTGCAACATGACCTCCGACATCAGGATCTGCCAGCCCGTCACACCTTCGTGGCGCCACGGAAGATCCCGTGCTTCGGCGGCGTACCAACGCAGCATCACGGCCGAATCGACCGGCATCTCATCTCCTTCTGTAGCAATACGCGGTGTTGTTCACCGGGTCGGAACATATCCGCGTGAGTCCGTTCACAAGCGCGGGTGAATAATGTGCGTATGCCGAACTCGAACCCCATCTCAGCGTGGAAGGCCCTGACCGAGGGTAATCAGCGATTCGTCAGCGACACCCCGCTGCATCCCAGTCAGGGCATCGACCGCCGCGCGGAACTCGTCAACGGCCAGCATCCCACCGCCGTGCTCTTCGGATGCGGCGACTCCCGCGTCGCCGCCGAGATCATCTTCGACCAGGGCCTGGGCGACATGTTCGTCGTCCGAACCGCAGGTCATGTCATCGACAGCTCCGTGTTGGGCTCGATCGAGTACGCGGTCGAGATCCTCAACGTGCCCCTCATCGTCGTGCTGGGACACGACAGCTGCGGTGCTGTCGGCGCGACGCTCTCCGCGCTCGACGGCGGCGAGGTTCCGTCGGGCTTCATCCGCAGCATCATCGAGCGGGTCGCTCCGTCGATCCTCCTCGGACGTCGGGAAGGGCTCAGCACCGTCGACGAACTCGAGGCACGACACGTGGTGGAAACGGGCAAGGTGCTCACCGAACGATCGCAGATCATCGCGGAGCGCATCGCCGACGGCCGGTGCGCTGTTGCGGGTGTGACATACAAGCTCGACGACGGTCACGTACAGCTGCAGGGCCACATCGGCGACATCGGTGTGACCTCGGACTGACGCGACACGCCGCCGATCATGTGGCTATCGCCCGAGCTGACACATACCGTGTGAAGCGTGCTTGAACCCAACGGCCCACTTCCCCCCGAGATCTACTGGCGTCGCCGCGTCCTCGCGATCGTCGTCGCGGTGGTCGTGCTGGCGTTGGTGATCTGGGCAGTCCTGGCCTTCACCAGCGGCGATGACCCGGAAACGGAACCTGCGGCCTCCGAGACCACGATGTCCGAGACCACTCCGACAACACCGGACGGCTCCGGCGTAGAAGCCGGTGCCGAGACCGGTTCGAGTGGTGGTGGCTCGGGCACCGGTGGCTCCGGCGGCACAGATTCCTCGAACACTTCCTCCGGTTCGGAGTCCTCCGCGTCGTCCACCTCGGCGGATGCTGCCGAGTCGGGTTCGGAGGCGGGCACCACGCCGGCGTCGGCGTCGACTGCGCCCGGGCAGTGTTCCGATCAATCGCTCGCAGTGCGTGTGACGGCCGGTGAGCCGAACTATCAGGTCGGAACCGAACCGGAGTTCACGATCGTCATCACCAACATCGGAACGTCGTCGTGCGAGCGCGATCTCGGTGCGGGACTCCAGCAGGTCCTCGTGTACACCCTCGACGGTAACCAGCGCGTGTGGGCGAACACCGACTGTTTCCCCGACTCGACCGCCGACGTGCGTTCACTCGCACCCGGCGATCAGGCGGCATTCTCGGTGCAGTGGTCGGGTACGACCTCCGAGCCCGGATGTGCAACGCCTCGGGAACCGGTCCAGCCGGGTGCATACACGGTCATCGGGCAACTCGGTGGCCTGCGCAGCACGCCGGAGCCGTTCAACGTGACCGCCTGAGCCGAATCGCGCCCTGAGCAGACAAATGCTAGTCGTAGTGGTTGATCGACGCCTCGGCCAGGCGTGAGAGGCCCTCGCGGATGTACCGCGCCCACAGAGCGCCGATCCCTTCGACTGCCTGGAGATCCGCGGCCGTCGCGGCGAGCAGACCCTGCAATGTTCCGAAAGCGCTCACCAGCCGGTCGATCTGACGTGCCCGAAGCCGCGGAACACGATTGAGGACGCGGTATCCGCGCGGGCTCATCGCGGTGTCGAGCGCTTCGATGGTGTTCGGATATCCGAAGGCCCGCGCGAGTGTCGTCAGGTCGAGCAGATCGACGTCGGTCAGGCCCCCCAGCGCATCGAGCGCCTGCTCCACGTCGAGGACCGACGGTGAATCGGTACCGGCCAGGTAGTCCAGCACAAGCAGCTGCCGGGCGAGCTGATTGTCGCCGACGAGCTCCTCGAGCTGCAGTGCGAGCTGACGCCCGTCGGTTCCTAGCTCGAGCACATCCTGCTCGATCTCCACCGACAGGCGGTGCATCATCTCGAGTCGCTGTGCGACCGTGAGCGCATCGCGCAACGTCACGATGTCTTCGATCTCCACTATCGAGAGCTGGCGGGTGACCTCGTCGAGCCGGGCCTTGTAGCGCTCGAGTGTCGCGACGGCCTGGTTGGCCCTGGAGAGAATCATCGCCGAATCGTCGATGACGTGCCGACGCCCTTCGACATACACACTGACGATGCTCATCGACTGGCTCACCGAGACCACGGGATACCCGGTCTCGATGGCGGTGCGTTCGGCCGCGCGATGCCGCGTGCCGGATTCGACGGTGGGAATGCGGTGATCGGGTACGAGTTGCACGTTCGCGCGCACGATCCGGGTGCCGTCGGAGGACACCACCACCGCGCCGTCCATCTTCGACAGCTCGCGCAACCGGGTCGGGGCGAACTCGACATCGAGTTCGAAGCCACCGTCGCAGATCGAGGCGACGTGCTCGTCGAAGCCGAGCACGATCAGACCCCCTGTGCGGCCTCTCAGGATGCGTTCGAGGCCGTCGCGCAAAGCTGTGCCGGGTGCCAGACGCGCGATCGTCTCGTTCAACGTCGCAGCGTCGGCCGACTCGGTCATGTGCGAAGTCCTCCTGGCGGCGCGTGCGTTTCTCGTCACATTCGCGCAGGCCACGGAAAAGTCGCAAGCGAGCGCGCAACTACATTACTTGCTCATGAGTAGTCTCTGGACCTTGCCCGACGACCTCGTCGTTCCTGATCTTCGCGAGGATCATCCCGGTCCGGGTGCGCCGATACCCCAGCACTGGTCCAAGTGTCTCGGTTGCGGCGACGATCAGCCGACAGGCCTCGCGATGCAGTGCACGGTCGGAGAGGGACTCTCCGTCAAGGGCCGTTTCGAGGTCGCCACGCGCTTCCAGGGCGGGCCGGGGTTCATCCACGGCGGCATTCTCATGACGGCGTTCGACGAGATCCAGGGTTTCGCCTGTAACGCAGTGTTCCGTAAGCCCGTGGTCACCGGGCACATGGGCACCGATTTCAAGCGACCCATCCCGCTGGGTGCGGTCCTCGAATTCACTGCTCGGGTCGACGGGACGGTGCGCCGCAAGGTGTACACGAGCGCCGATGTGCGCATCGTCGACGGACCGTTCGCCGACCCCGACGTGATCGTGGGGAGCTCGCACGGATTGTTCGTGCTTGTCGGCCACGAGCATTTCGAGAAGGGGAAGGATTTCGTCGACGGACTGCCCGGATCCGAAGACATTTCATCGATCTGAGGGTGCTTCCAGGCTGTGGAGTACTGCTCAATCGGGGAGCATCGGAACGCCCTGCCTGTGGTCGCGGCCCAGCAGCGTCGCGGAGGTGAGTGCCCCGGCTCCGAACCGGTTGTGGACGTCGTCGAGGACCGTGTCGAGAGCGTGCCGGTCGATCGGGCGATGGGTCGTGGGGATTTCGCTTGATGCCGGATCGGGTGACGATACCGGTTCGTCGAAGGGAAGCTCGAGTTGCTCGATGCCCTCGCCGTTCAGGTTCGTCACCGCGACACCGATCAGGGTGAGCCCGCGGTCGGCGACCAGCGGCCCCGCTGATTCGAGCAGGGCGCGCGCGGTGTCGCTGAGAATGTCGGTGCGTGCGGTAGGGACGCCGAGTGTGTGCGACCGCGTGACACGCGTGTAGTCGGCGAAACGAAGCCTCAGCACCACCGTGCGGCCGATCCGGTGGGCGCGGCGCATCCGGCCTGCGACCTTGTCGGCAAGCAGTTGCAGCGTCGCGTCGACAGACTCGATGCTGTGGGCTCCCCGGCCGAGTGCGTGCTGGGCACCCATCGAACGTCGGCGTTGCCGGTGAACCGGCCGGGGGTCGTGTCCGGTCGCGAGTGCGTGCAGGTGTCGGCCTGTTGCCCGGCCGAGCAGCGCGACGAGGTCGGATTCGGATTCGTTCGCGATATCGGAGACCGCCCGCAGGCCATGCGCGTGCAGGGTCGCGGCGGTGACCTTGCCGACGCCCCATAGGCGTTCGACGGGCAACGGGTGGAGGAACTCGAGTTCCCGGTCGGGTGGGACGACGAGCAGCCCGTCCGGTTTCGCGACGCCGCTCGCGACCTTTGCGATGAATTTCGTTCGGGCCACACTGACGGTGATCGGCAGGCCGACCTCGGCCATGACCGTGGCGCGCAGACGCGCCGCGATGTCGGCCGGCTCGCCCGAGATGCGACGCAGCCCCGACACGTCCAGGAATGCCTCGTCGATGGAGACACCTTCGACGACGGGCGAGACCCGATCGAAAATCGCGAACACCTCTTTCGAGGCCCGCGAATAGGCGTCCATCCGGGGCGGCATCGAGATCACGTGCGGACACAGAGCACGTGCAGCACGGCCGGGCATGGGTGTCTTGATTCCGTAGGCCTTCGCCTCGTAGCTTGCGGCCAGGACGACCGCACCGCCGACCACCACAGGCTTGCCTCGAAGCCACGGATCGTCGCGTTGCTCGACCGACGCGTAGAACGCGTCGAGGTCGGCGTGGAGGATCGCTGCGCGGGCGGACACGAACATATGTTCGCATGCGGGCCCGACAGAAAGCCCGATACGGCAGAACCACAGCCTCGGCGGTGTTAGAAACGATCCATGTCTGTCCCCGACGTCGTGGTCGAACGCGACGGTGCCGTCACCACCATCGTGCTCAACCGTCCCGATCGCAGAAATGCGGTGGACGGACCGATGGCCGCGCAGCTCCGCGAGGCCTTCGAACAGTTCGACGCCGACGACGAGCAACGTGTCGCGGTGCTCTGGGGTGCCGGTGGTCATTTCTGCGCCGGTGCCGACCTCACAGCTGTGGATGATCCGCAGCGGCGGCACGAACTCGACCCGCAGGGCGGCGGAACGGGTCCGATGGGACCGTCCCGGTTGGCACTGACCAAACCGCTCGTTGCGGCAGTGAGCGGCTACGCGGTCGCCGGTGGGCTCGAACTCGCACTCCTCGCAGACCTGCGGGTGTGCGAAGCCGACGCGGTCTTCGGGGTGTTCTGCCGCCGCTGGGGTGTACCGCTCATCGACGGCGGTACGGTGCGACTGCCGCGGATCATCGGGCAGGGCAGAGCGCTCGACATGATCCTCACGGGCCGTGCGGTGGAGGCAGACGAAGCTCTGTCGTTCGGTCTGGTCAACCGAGTCGTCGACGTGGGAACGTCACTGACTACGGCACGAGAGATCGCGCAGCAACTGGCGGGGTTTCCACAGGGATGCATGGCCGTGGACCGGGCGTCGGCGTACCGGTCGTTCGACCTGCCGCTCGACGAGGCCTTGCGCGCCGAGGGCGCCCACGGTGTGCCGATCGTCGAACGGGAAGGCATCGCCGGTGCCGCGCGGTTCGCGTCCGGGGAAGGCAGGCACGGCACCTTCGATTAGCTGATGATCAGGTCAGCCGATGGTCATGAGAGCCTGTCCGAGGTTCGTCACCTCGTGGACCTTCATGTCGGTGGGGGCGCCGTCGGTGTTGCGAGGGACCACACCGCGGGTGAACCCAAGACGGTGTGCTTCTGTGAGGCGTCGACCGGCCCCGGCCACGCGCCGGACCTCGCCTGCCAACCCCACCTCGCCGAGCAGGACGGTACCGGGCGGGACCGGCTGATCTCGCACCGCAGACACGATTGCCAGCGCCAACGCGAGGTCGGCGGACGGATCGGTGATCCGCATTCCTCCGACCGTCGACGCGTACACGTCGCATTTCCCGAGATCGCGGATGTTGCAGCGCCGTTCGAGCACGGCGAGAACCATCGCGACGCGCGCCGAATCCAGGCCGCTCACCGCCCGCCGCGGCGACGGATTCTGGGTGTGGACGACGAGTGCCTGCACTTCGCCGAGCAGTGGGCGTTTGCCGTCCATGGTGACGGTCACCGCAGTTCCCGAGACCTCCTCGTTCCGGTGCTGGAGGAACAATCCAGACGGGTCGGACACCTCGACGATGCCACCCTCGGTGAGTTCGAAGCAGCCCACCTCCTCGGCCGCGCCGAACCGGTTCTTGACCCCGCGCACCATGCGTAGCGTCGAATGCTTGTCGCCTTCGAAGTGCAACACGACATCGACGAGATGTTCGAGCGAGCGCGGACCCGCGACTGCGCCGTCCTTGGTGACGTGACCGATCAGCAACACCGGGATCCCGCTCGCCTTCGCGAGCGAAGTCAGAGCGCTCGTGACGGCCTTGACCTGGGTCACGCCGCCGGACACGCCATCGACATCGGCGGCGAGCATCGTCTGCACCGAGTCGACGACGAGCAGCGTCGGCTTGACCTGCTCGACGTGGCCGAAGATCGTTGCCAGATCGGATTCGGCCGCCAGATAGACCCGCTCGTGGACGGATCCGGTGCGGTCGGCGCGGAGCCGGACCTGACCGGCGGATTCCTCACCTGTCACGTACAGAGATCGGTCGTCGGCGCCGCGCTGAGCCCAGCGGTGCACGACCTCGAGGAGCAGCGTCGACTTGCCGACGCCCGGCTCACCCGCGAGCAGGACGACGGACCCGGGCACGATGCCGCCGCCGAGGACCCGGTCGAGTTCGGAGATGCCGGTGGACTTGGCCGCGGTTTCCTTCCCGTCGATCCGGGTCAGGGGAGTGGCAGGGGTGGTCGGGAGTACGGCTGCGGCGCCCACACGCGCGAGCGAGGTGCCCGGCCGCGCTGCGACGGCTGCGGGCTGCACCGGCGCCTCGTCCAGCGACCCCCACGTTCCGCATTCCGGGCAGCGCCCGACCCACTTGGCGACGGTGTGCGAGCAGTCGGAGCAGCGATAGATCGATCTGGTTCTGGCCACGGCCGGAGGATATGCGAACGCGGTGACAGAACGCCGGAAGGCTCGGACGAGAATGTTCTCGTCCGAGCCTTCCGGAAGTGTTCTGCGTGGTCGTGCGGGTCAGTGCGATTCGCCGATGATCGGCGACATCTCCGACTCGTGACGTTCGAGCACGGGCCCTGCGTCGACGGGGACGGACAATGTCACGTCGCCGGCTTCCTTGAAGGAGAAGGTGAAGGGGATGGTCAGGCCGGGCCGGACCCCTTCCTTCAGGTCGATGAGTTCGACGGTCTCGACCGCCGCGGGCACGATCGGGGTGTCCTCCGGCGAGGTGGGCTGCGGAGATTCGTCGACGGTCTCGAGGAGGTCCGTCGTCTCCGGGGAGACGCCCGCGACGACCGAACCCAGAGCCGGGATCGCGATGTCGTCCGCGCCGGTCACCGAACCGGCGAATTCGGTCTCGATGCCGGTGAGGACATCGTCCCGGTAGCCGTCGAGATTCGCGATGGTGAAGCCCAGCAGGGCGGTGCCGCCCGGCTCGATGCTGTACTCCTCGGAATCCGGGTAGATGATGTGCACATTGCGCAGCGCAATGGTACCGGCGTCGGTGCTGGTGCCGTTGATCGCAGCCACCTGGTCGGAGGTCTGGGTGATCTGACCGGCGCCGCACGCGGACAGCGCCAGCGTCGCACCCGCGGCCAGGGCGACAGCGGTCGCGACTCGACGAGTCGACGTGTTGAGAGCAGTCACTTTTCCTCCACTCGGGGTAAGGCTCGCAATCCACTAGGCAGAGTAGTAGTTGCCCGACGGGGAGTACGCGTCGGGTCATCGATATTGCCATTCTGTGCACCACGACGAGGCAAAACGCCTCGACAGGACGAGTGTGTCGCATATCACTTGATGCACGTAACCGGTTGCCTGTCAAGTCCTACGCTCACGTGTCGATGCCCCTGACCTGCGCTGTTGATGAGAGGGCGATGTGGTCACGTGTTAAACTCGAAGAATCGAAAGGGGCACGGGACACATGATTTTCAAGGTCGGAGACACCGTCGTATACTCCCATCACGGTGCGGCGCTGATCGAAGCAATCGAAACACGCACCATCAAGGGGGAGCAGAAGGAATATCTGGTTCTGAAAGTCGCGCAGGGCGACCTTACGGTGCGGGTACCTGCTGAGAATGCCGAATACGTCGGAGTTCGCGACGTCGTGGGGCAAGAAGGACTCGACAAGGTTTTCCAGGTGCTGCGCGCACCGCATACAGAAGAACCGACCAACTGGTCACGGCGGTACAAGGCCAACATCGAGAAGTTGGCCTCCGGTGATGTCAACAAGGTCGCAGAGGTAGTGCGCGACCTGTGGCGCCGGGAACAGGACCGCGGCCTTTCTGCAGGTGAGAAGCGAATGCTGGCGAAGGCTCGGCAGATTCTCGTGGGTGAGCTCGCGCTCGCCGAGGGAACCGACCAGGTCAAGGCAGACAGCATGCTCGACGAGGTTCTCGCCGCCGCATCCTGATAGGCGACGCGACACTCGAATCAACATCAAGTGAATCGAATACAGCAAGTACACGATCGCAGCGGGCCGGTCGTCGGAATCATTCCGGCGGCCGGCCGCGGCGTCCGTCTGGGGGAATCACTCCCCAAGGCGTTCGTCGAATTGGGCGGGCGCACCATGCTCGACCGGGCTGTCGAGTCGATGCTCGGCTCCGGCGCGGTCGACCGCATAGTGGTGGTGGCGCCCCCCGAACTCGCCGCGACACCTCCGGCGGAGCTCGTACTCGAGGAGTACGCCGATCGGGTCGTGGTCACCGCGGGCGGCGCGGAGCGCGCCGACTCCGTGCGGGCCGGTCTGCGGGCGGCAGCGGGCGCGCAGTTCGTCCTCGTGCACGACGCGGCGAGGGCGCTGACTCCGTCGGAGCTGTTCACCCGGGTGGTCCGCGAACTGCGGGCCGGACGACGCGCGGTGATTCCGGTCCTGCCGGTCACCGACACCATCAAGAGCGTCGGCTCCGGCGGTGTCGTCACCGGGACCCCGGACCGCGCGGCCCTGCGCGCGGTGCAGACGCCGCAGGGGTTCGACGCAGACCTGCTCGACCGGGCCAATCGTGATGCGGGCGACGCGACCGACGATGCCGGGCTGGTCGAACGGCTCGGCGAGTCCGTGCAGACTGTGGCGGGCGACCCGCTCGCCTTCAAGATCACCACACCGTTGGATCTGGTGCTGGCCCGAGCTCTGCTCGCCGACCGGACCGAAGAGGGGAACTGAACACACGTGCGTGTCGGAATAGGAACGGACGTGCACCCGGTGGAGCCGGGGCGCCCGTGCTGGATGGCCGGTCTGCTGTTCGACGATGCGGACGGTTGCTCGGGGCACTCCGACGGCGACGTCGCCGCGCATGCATTGTGTGACGCGCTCCTGTCGGCGTCCGGCCTCGGCGACCTGGGCTCGGTGTTCGGGACCGATCGGCCCGAGATGGTGGGAGCGTCGGGAGCCTCGATGCTCACCGAGGTGCGGCGACTGCTGGCCGAGGAGGGCTGGACCATCGGCAACGCTGCGGTGCAGGTGATCGGGAACCGTCCGAAGATCGGCCCGCGCCGCGACGAGGCGGTGCGCGTGCTGTCCGATCTGCTCGGCGCGCCCGTGTCGGTGTCTGCAACAACCACCGACGGCCTCGGACTGACCGGCCGTGGGGAAGGTGTGGCGGCGATCGCTACCGCACTCGTACTACCCGACGTCGATCAACGGTAGGATGGTCTGTCGTGACTTTGCGCCTTTTCGACACCGAAACACGAGCCGTGCGGGATTTCGAACCGCTGGTGCCCGGACACGCCTCGGTGTATCTGTGTGGCGCCACTGTTCAGGGTGAGCCGCACATCGGCCACGTGCGCAGCGGCGTCGCATTCGACGTGCTGCGTCGGTGGCTCGAAGCGAAAGCGTTCGATGTCGCATTTGTGAGAAACGTCACAGACATCGACGACAAGATCCTCCGGAAGGCCGGCGAAGCGGGTCGCCCCTGGTGGGAATGGAAGACGACGTACGAGCGCGCCTTCACTCGCGCCTACGACGCACTCGGTGTGCTGCCGCCCTCTGTGGAGCCGCGCGCGACCGGGCATATCACCCAGATGGTCGATCTCATGCAGCGCCTCATCGACGCGGGACATGCATACGCATCCGACGGCAACGTCTATTTCGACGTCATGAGCTTCCCCGAGTACGGCGCACTGTCGGGTCACAAACTCGACGACGTCCACCAGGGCGAGAGCGTCGGGCAGGGCAAGCGCGACCCCCGCGACTTCACGTTGTGGAAGGCAGAGAAGGCGGGCGAACCGTCGTGGCCGACCCCGTGGGGTCGTGGCCGCCCGGGCTGGCATCTCGAATGCTCCGCGATGGCCGAGTTCTACCTCGGTGGCACCTTCGACATCCATTGCGGCGGTATGGATCTGGTGTTCCCGCACCATGAGAACGAGATCGCGCAGGCCCGTGCCGCGGGCGACGGCTTCGCCCGCTACTGGCTGCACAACGGCTGGGTGACCATGGGCGGCGAGAAGATGTCCAAGTCGCTCGGCAATGTGCTGTCCATCCCCAACGTCCTCACCCGGGTGCGGGCCCAGGAATTGCGCTACTACCTCGGCAGCGCCCACTACCGGTCGATGCTCGAATACTCCGACACGGCGCTGGCCGAGGCGGCCGCAGCCTACCGGGGACTCGAGTCGTTCGTGCTCAAGACACGTGACCGGGCCGGCGACGTTCCCATCGGAACGTGGACCGACGCGTTCGCCGACGCACTCGACGACGATCTCGGGGTGCCCAAGGCGCTCGCCGAGATCCACGGCCGGCGCAGTGAGGGCAACAAAGCACTCGACAACGGAGACCTGACCGAAGCGGTACGCATCGCTTCTCAGGTCCGTGCGATGCTTTCCGTCCTCGGCGTCGACCCACTCGATGCACACTGGCAGGAGAGCTCCGGCGACGAGTCGGGTGCGCTCGCCGCCCTCGATGTGCTGGTGGGAGCAGAACTCGATCGTCGACAGAGCGCCCGCGCCGAGAAGAACTGGGCGGTCGCCGACGAAGTACGTGACCGGCTGACAGCGGCGGGGATCGAAGTAACGGATACGCCGAACGGACCCGAGTGGTCCCTGAAAGCAGGGCAGTGATGGCAGGCAATTCCCAGCGTCGCGGAGCAATCCGCAAGGGCGGAACGAAGAAAGGTCAGGTCGTCGGCTCTGGCGGTCAGCGTCGGCGCGGTCTCGAAGCCCGCGGTGCGACCCCGAAGGCGGAGGATCGTTCGTACCATCCCGCTGCACGGCGCGCCCGTGCAGCGGCGAAGGCTGCTGACACCCGAGGTCGCCGTCCAGGCGGACGCAAGCCGGAGGACGGGCCGGAAATGGTCCTCGGCCGCAACCCCGTCGTGGAATGCCTGCGCGCCGAGGTGCCCGCGACCGCGCTCTACGTCGCAGTCGGTGCGGAAGCCGACGATCGGCTCAAAGAGTCCGTGCAGCGGGCCGCGGACGCCGGTATCTCGATACTCGAGGTGCCGCGCTCCGAACTCGACCGGCTCACCGCGAACGGCATGCATCAGGGCATCGGCCTGCAGGTGCCGCCGTACCGCTACATGCATCCCGACGATCTGATCGTGCGCGCCAAAGAGAAGCACGAGCGGCCCATGCTGGTGGCGCTCGACAACATCTCCGACCCGCGCAACCTCGGTGCGATCATCCGTTCCGTGGCCGCGTTCGGTGGTCACGGCGTCGTGATTCCGCAGCGTCGCAGCGCGTCGGTCACCGCCGTTGCATGGCGTACCAGCGCGGGTGCCGCGGCGCGGCTTCCCGTCGCGCGGGCGACCAACCTGACCCGCACACTCAAGGACTGGCAGTCCCAGGGTATTCGTGTCGTCGGCCTCGATGCGGGCGGCGACACCGATCTCGATGATTTCGACGGTACCGATCCCGTCGTCGTGGTGGTGGGCTCCGAAGGCAAGGGACTCTCGCGGCTCGTTCGCGAGACCTGCGACTCGATCCTGTCCATCCCGATGGCAGGTGACGTGGAGTCGCTCAACGCATCCGTCGCGGCAGGCGTTGTGCTCGCAGATATCGCGCGTCGTCGTCGTTCCTGACGCTTCCGGCGCTCACACGGGAACCGATCGGGCCCCCGCTGCGTCTTATCCATCGGTAGGACCGGACGGGAGCGGGGGCAACGAGTTGGCGTACACGACGGTGTTCGACGGGCGATTCCAGATCACACCGCCGTTGAACCGGGACGAGATCGAGTTCCTCACCGGTTTCGCGGGGCCGGCGAGCGGTCCGCACAACGCGGGCCGCGACGGTCTGCCCACCGATGGGCGGCCGCTGTCATGGTGTCAGTGGGTCCCGAGCAGTGACGGCAGTGCCCTCGAGTGGGACGGCGACCCGGTCTTCTACCGCTACACCGAATGGCTGGAGTATCTGATCGCCGCGTTCCTGGAGCCCCGGGGTCACGTGGTGTCCGGAACGGTGGAGGTGCGCACGAGCGCCGGTGATCTCGGCCGGATCGCTGTGCGTGACAACGAAGCTGCGGCTCAGGTCAGTCGGACGAACCGCACGCGCCGACCGGGTCGCAGCTGCGCCGCAGCAGGAAGGTCCGCTGTCCTCACCACGGCGATCACCGGATATCCGCCGGTGACGGGATGATCCGCGAGGAACAACACAGGGTGTCCCTCCGGCGGCACCTGGATCGAACCCGCAACCATGCCCTCGCTGGGAAGTTCGTCGTGGCGTGAGCGGTGCAGTGGGCCGGGGCCCTGGAGCCGGATCCCCACCCGATCGAGTTGGGGCGTCACCGTCCACGTTTCGTGCAGGAATGCGCGGACCGAGGCGGGGGTGAACCAGTCGTCGCGGGGTCCGATCCGCACATGGAGTTCGACGGGATCACCGGTCGGGGCGGGCGGAGGGATCTGTTCCTCGCCGGGGAGTTCGTCGGCGAGCGCCCCCACCAGCAACCGATCGCCGGTGTGCACCGGTGCGGGGCCCGTACCCGACAGTGTGTCGGTCGAGCGGCTTCCCAGTACCTCCGGGACATCGATGCCGCCGCGGACCGCCAGATACGACCGCAATCCCTCGGACGGCGCTCCGACCGAGACGATGTCCTGGTCGTGGAGCAGCACTCTCGCGTAATCGCCCACCGGCCGGCCGTTGACCGTCACGTCGACACGGGCTCCGGTGATCGCGATGATCGTGTCGCCGATACTGCGGATGGAAAGTCCACCGCCCGTTGTCTCGAGCCCGGCGGCATCCGGGTGATTGCCGACGAGTCGGTTCGCGGTGTCGTGCGCCGTGCGGTCGGCAGCACCGGATACGGTCACGCCGTCGGCCCCGTGTCCGACCCGTCCGCGGTCCTGCACGGTCGTGAAGAGTCCACCGGTGACGACCTCGAGCCATGCCATGGCTCCATGGTCTCGCACTGCGGCGTCGGCCGTGAGAACAGTTCGGTGGGCGCACCCGGAGCACGTTAGGTTGGGGTGCCGCAGTTCGAGGGAGACGTGATGAGCCGGGACGATCCGATCACCCGTATCGAGGCCACCCGGGTCGAGATGACCCGGGTGGTCGAGCGTGCATTGGACGACGGCGATCTGGCCGCGGCGCACGATGCGGTTGCCGACCTGAGCGTGGAACTGCTCGTCGACGTGCTGGAGCGGTTGGACCCCACCGACCGCGCAGTGCTCTACCGGTTGCTTCCCAAAGACCAGGCGATGGAGGTGTTCGAGCAGCTGGATCCGAGTCTGCAGAGTGCCCTCGTCGGGGGTCTGCAGGACGATCACGTCGCATCGATTTTCGCCGATCTCGAGCCCGACGATCGAGTCGAGTTGCTCGACGAGTTGCCGGCCACCGTTGCCGCGAAGCTCATGCGCGGACTTCCGTACGACGAGCGTGAGTTGACGGCAGCCATCCTCGGTTACCGGCAGGGTGCTCTGGGTCGACGCATGAGCCCGGAGTTCGTCTCGTTGCGCCTCGACATGCCGATCGACCGAGCGCTCGCGATTGTCCGGAGCCGCCTCCACGATGCGGAGACGGTCTACACGCTGCCGGTCGTCGACCGGCAGCGGATCCTCGTGGGTGTGGTGGGGCTGCGAGAGCTGATGGGCGCGCCGTCGGGCAGTGTCGTCGGCGACATCATGAACGAACCGTATTTCGCGCGGGCCACCGATGACGCAGAGGAAGCGGCGCGCCGCTGTGCCGAGCTCAAATTGCTGGCGCTGATCGTCGTGGACAGCGAGACACGGCTGGTGGGCATTCTCACCGTCGACGACGCGTTGCGCATCCTGGAATCGGCCGAGAGTGAGGACCAGGCCCGTATCGGTGGCACTGAGCCCCTGCGGCAGCCGTATCTTGCTACTCCGGTGGGGCAACTGGTGCGCTCACGGGTCGTGTGGTTGCTGGTGCTGGCGGTCGGGGCGACGCTGACCGTGCAGGTGCTCGAGGTGTTCGAATCGACCTTGGAGCAGGCCGTGACACTGGCGTTGTTCGTGCCGCTGCTGATCGGTACCGGCGGCAACACCGGCAATCAGGCGGCGACCACCGTCACGCGCGCGTTGGCCCTCGACGACGTGAGTCCCCGCGACATCGGTCGGGTCGTCGTCCGTGAGAGTCGGGTGGGGCTGTCGCTCGGGGTGCTGCTCGGGTCCGTGGCGTTCGTACTTGCGACCCTCGTCTACGACATGTCGGTGGGAGCGGTGATCGGGCTGACACTGGTCACCGTATGTACGCTCGCGGCCACCGTCGGTGGGGTGATGCCGTTGGCTGCCAAGGCGATCCGGGCGGATCCTGCGGTCTTCTCCAACCCGTTCATCACGACGTTCGTCGATGCGACGGGATTGGTGTTGTACTTCCTCATCGCGAAGGCCGTACTGGGGATCTGACGAAATTGTCTGCGTTTCAGACGGATTCGAATCGAACTGTGGCGCCGGGACGCAACAATGCGGGTGGGGTCCGATCCGGTTGCCACAGGACTTGTCCGGTGGTTCCGATCAGCTGCCAGCCTCCGGGGGAACTTCTCGGATAGACGCCGGAGAACTCGCCTGCCAACCCGACGGCACCCGCGGGCACCGAGGTGCGCGGAGAGTCGCGGCGTGGCACCTGCAGGCGACTGTCGCCGCCCGTGAGATACGCGAAGCCGGGGGCGAAACCGCCGAACGCCACCGTCCAGACGCGGCCGGTGTGTGCGGCGATCACACCGTCGGCACCCAGTCCGGTCCGTTCCCCGACCTCGTCGAGATCGGGTCCGTCATACCGGACCTCGATCACCACTTCCGTATCGGGGGTGGTGTCGGCACGCATCGGCTGTGTTTCGGCGAGCCAGCGGCGTACCGCGCCGGCGTGGGTCGTCCCGGTGTCGAAACGGACCAGGAGTGTGCGGGCTGCGGGAATCAGATCGACGACACCGTGCATTCGCTCCGCGTCGAGTGCGCGGAAATGCGCGAGTACGTCGTCGAGCGAATCGAACTCCGCGAGCATCGCGGAGTCGCCGTTGCGAAGAATTCTCACGCGCCGTCGTCCTGGACGAATGGGAGGATGTCGATGTTCTCGGCATCCAGCAGCGCCCGGACGGCCACGGCCATTGCGGTGGCGTCGGGAGAGTCGCCGTGGATGCACACGGACTGTGCGTCCACGCGCACATCGGTGCCGTCGATGGCCGTGACCACGCCCTCGGTGACCATGCGCAACACGCGCTGGGCCACCACATCCGGGTCGTGCAGCACAGCACCCGGTTCTCGTCGCGACACCAGGGTGCCCTCGGGTGTGTACGCGCGGTCGGCGAATGCCTCGGTCACCACGATCAACCCCCCGCTCTCGGCCTCTTCGAGGAACACCGATCCGGGAAGCCCGAGAACAGGGAGTGAGGTGTTGTACGAGCGGATCGCCTCCACCACCGCGCGGGCCTGCTCGCGGTGGTGCACGATCGCGTTGTACAGGGCGCCGTGCGGTTTGACGTAACTGACCGCCGAACCTGCCGCTCGGGCAAGACCGTCGAGGGCGCCGATCTGATAGATGACCTCGGCGGTGAGCTCGGCCGGTTCGACGTCGATGAATCGTCGACCGAATCCCGTGAGATCGTGGTACCCCACCTGCGCTCCGATGCGAACGCTGTGACCCGCTGCACCCCTGCAGGTTTCGAGCAGGGTCGACGGGTCGCCTGCGTGGAAGCCGCACGCGATGTTGGCGCTCGTGACGAGGGAGAGCATGGTCTCGTCGTCGCCGAGTCGCCATTGCCCGTAGCTTTCGCCCAGGTCGCTGTTCAGGTCGATGCGGGTCACGGGTCCGATTCTAGGCGGGTGTCAGATCGTCACCCCGACATCCTTCGCGACGATGTTGTCGAGCGCGCGTTCGGCGACGGCGGCGATGGTCATCGACGGGTTGCACGCACCGGACTGGCCCGGAAGCAGCGCGCCGTCGAGCACGTACAGGCCACGCTGGCCGTGTACTCGTCCGTCGAGGTCGCAGACGCCGCCCATACTCGCCCCGCCGAGCGGGTGCCACGTGGACGGAACGATGGCATTGGTATCGGTGGCGACGCCTGTGCTGCCGACGATCCTGCGGACCGTGGGATCGATGTGGCCGTTCTGGATCGCGGCGTCGCCGTCTTTCGGCCAGTGCAGGACGGCGTCGTCCTTCGCGGAGTCGTAGACGAACGAACCGCGGCTGTCGCTGATGCCGTAGCCCACGAGCACGGTGCTGCGGGTGTCGACGCCGATCGACGGGATCGACGCCTGGACCACCGTGAACGCGGCGTTCGGGTCGTCCCAGTTCTTGCTGCCGTAGACGACGGGGCCGCCCTGCAGCGCACCGAAGTCCTCGCGCATGTCGGACCAGAGATAGATACGGTCGGCGTTGCTGCCCCAGTTGCGTCCGAGATCGTCGGGAAGATCCGGGATCTGCCCCTTCTGCGAGGCCCGGACCAGTAGCCGTGTCGTGTTGAGGCTGCCGGCGGCCAGAATGAGCGTGTCGGTGGTGAGGATCTGGTTCTCGAGGAGTTTTCCGGAGGTGTCGATCCGGTCGACGTACACGGTCCACCGGCCGTCGGATGCTCGTGCGATGTCCCTGACCTCGTGCTGGGTCCGGACGGTCACCAGACCCGTGGCCTCGGCGGCAGCGATGTAGGTGACGTCGACGGAATGCTTGCCGCCGTTGTTGACACCGAGAGCGCCGGAGCCGTCCGTGTACGACGGAGTCATCTCGCCGCGCAGTTCGGCGAGGGCGTAGTCCCAGTCGATCGGCATGGGAATCTTGTCGAGCGGGAGACCGGCCTGTTTCACTCGTTCGGCGAAAATCCGCGCGGCGGCGTAGTTGGGGTGGGAGACGAGTTCGTCGGGGGCGGTCGCGAGCCCCAGCATCTGGGAGACACGCGGGTAGTGGACGCGATTCATGGTGGTCCAGTCGAGCTCGTTCGGGAAGTGGGTATTGAACACTTCCTCGCTGGGCTGCAACGACATTCCCTGGTAGACCAGCGAGCCGCCGCCGACGCCGGCGGCACACAGGGCGGTCATGTTCCGGCCGACAACCGCCTCGACCAGGCCGGTGTGCGGCTCGACCATGACGGGCCTGCCGAAGAGTTCGGGTGCAGAGCGGAACCACAGCATGCGCCCGTCGGGTGCGTCGACTCGCGGGAAGGTCGTCGCGTCGGGTCCGGTGGGCCAGCGTTTTCCTCGTTCGAGGATGGTGACGGGTACCCCGGCCTCGGCAAGGCGCAGTGCGCTCACGCCGCCGCCGAAACCGGAGCCGATGACGACGACGCGGTGTTCCTCGCGTGTCAGGGGAACTTTGTTCGTCCGGGCGGCGATGCCGGTGGACGCGTGGGCGGCCGATGTTCCTGCCAGTGCAGCGCCGACGGTGGCGGCCCCCGCGAGAAATGTGCGCCTGCTGATGCTCGACAAGATTTCGCTCCCCCAAGAGTCTGCTCGACCCCGGCGGATACCTCCGGGTCGCGTGCAAAACTAGACAGATGGGTGCCAAGTGTCAAGGTTTCGGCATCGCCGGCTCCAGCCATCTGGTGAGAAAGCGCCTCAGTTCGTCATCCGAATGCATTTCCGGATCGTCGAACAGAACCACCGACAATCCGAGGAAGAGCGCGATGTCGGCGATGTCGTCGAGTTGGGGAACGATCTCGGGGTATTTGTCGGTCATTGGCTCGAGCAGTCGAAGGACGACCGGTTTTGCCCGGCTCACCATGCCCGTGTCGAAGAAAGGATGCTCGCGGCCCGAACGATGCAATGCGGCGAGTACCGGATTGTCACGCACCGCCCTCCGGCCGGCGACGAGCAGTTCGACGAGGTACTCGCACGGCGTGTCCGCTCCGGCCAACCGCGTGAGGATATCGTCGAGCCTTCCCAGCGCAGCGCTCGCGACCGCCTGCGACACCAGATCTTCCCGACTCCCGAATATCGAGTACACGGTCTGTCGGGAGACGCCGGCCGCCTTCGCCACGCCCGCGATGGTGACGGCATCGAACCCGTCGCTCGTGATGAGCGCGAGCGTCGCGTCGAGGACTTTCGTGCGGGAGCGCATCCGCTGATTGTCCCGCACCCAGCGGGCGTCAGGAGGCCGGTGCCAGAACCCGTCCTGCGCCCCGGCGACGTTGCATCGATCCGATCGTCCGGCACACCAGGTAGATGACGAATGCGATCGCGGTGATGAAACTCGACACCGGGACACCGGGTGCGAGCGCGAGCAGGATGCCCCCGACAGCGGCGACTTCAGCGAAGATCACCGACAGGATCGTCGCGGCGAGCGGACCACGGGTGACGCGCGCCGCTGCGGCAGCGGGCGTGATGAGCAGGGCCATGACGAGCAGCGCCCCGACGATCTGCACACCGAGCGCCGCGGTGATGCCGACGAGCACAGCGAAGACCATCGACAGTGCCCGCACCGGTACGCCGCGTGCGGCGGCGACCTCCGGGTCGGTGCTCGCGAACAACATCGGCCGGTAGATCAGCGTCAAGGTGCCGATCACCACCACTGCACAGCCCGCGAGCAACGCGACACCGGTTCCGCCGGGCGCAACGATCTGGCCGGTCAGCAGTGAGAACGCAGCGCCGGTGCGCCCGTCGTATGCCCACAGCAGCAACACGGCGAGGCCGAGCCCGAAGGCCATGACGACGCCGATCACCGAGTCCCGTTCGCGGGCGCGGGTACCGAGCAATCCGAACAGGATCGCGGCGACCACTGCACCGACGACCGCGCCGATCCCGACGGAGACCCCCACGAGCAGTGCTGCGGCGGCGCCGGTGAGCGACAGCTCGGAGGTGCCGTGCACCGAGAATGCCATCTGTCGGCTGATGATCAGGGGGCCGATGACACCGGCGAGCAGACCGAGGATGGCGCCCGAGATCAGGGCCTGCTGCACGAAGTCGTACTGCAGGAGTTCTGCGGTGGCCTGGAAATCGAACAGCCGTCCCATGGCGTCCGAGAACTTGCTGCTCATGCGTGGTCCTCCGGGTGGTGATGGTGGACGCCTTCGCCGGGGCGGAGTCCGCCCGCGCTGCCGAGTGCATCGATGGCGTCGCCCGTGCCGACGACGACGAGTCGCCCGCGCATCTCGAGCACTTCGACCTCGGTGCGATACAGCTCGGAAAGCACCTCGGAGGTCATGACCTCCGAGGGGGTGCCGATGCGGAACTGGCCGTCGACGAGATACAGCA
The DNA here is from genome assembly GCF_055380405.1 of Rhodococcus sp. JCM 9793. Classification (NCBI taxonomy): domain Bacteria; kingdom Bacillati; phylum Actinomycetota; class Actinomycetes; order Mycobacteriales; family Nocardiaceae; genus Rhodococcus; species Rhodococcus sp. JCM 9793. The sequence continues at coordinate 6,024,480 of NZ_AP043721.1, read as the reverse complement.
CCCGGTCGACGAGGGGAAGGATCGGATTGATCTCGTGGGTGACGAACAGGACCGCGGTGTCGTGGTCCTTGCGTCGTTTGTCGATGAGTGCCGACACGAGATGCTGGTTGGCGAGATCGAGGCTGAGCAGCGGTTCGTCGCACAGCAGTACCTGCGGATCGCCCACGAGCGCCTGCGCGACGCGGAGTCGTTGCTGCTCTCCGCCGGACAGGTCACCGACGAGCGCGTTCGCATACGACTGCGCACCGACCTGCTCGATAGCGGCATTCACCGCGGACTTGCGGCGCGTGAAGTGTCGAATGCCCGTGCCCCACCGGTGCCCGTCGACGCCGAGGCCGACGAGGTCGCGGCCACGCAGTGGCACACCCACATCGAGCGTCTTCTGTTGCGGCACGTATCCGACGTGAGGACTGCCGGTGTGGACCGGTGTGCCCGCGATGGTGGCGGTGCCTGCGCTGAGCGGAAGCTGGCCGAGCAGGACCTTGAGCAGGGAGGTCTTTCCGGCGCCGTTCGGCCCGAGGACCGCGATGAACTCTCCTGGGTGCACCGCGAGTTCGAGGTGATCCCAGAGGATGCGTTCGCCGAACGCCAATCGGGCGCCGCTCAGTTCGACCGCGTGGGGATGGTCGGGGAGGGAAGATGTCACCGGGGTCCGTGTTCTCGAGCTGTGGTCAGGGGATGGGGGACTACGACGCAGAATCGAGTCCGGTGGCGAGCGACTCGGCGGTCCGGGTCTGCCACTGAATGTAATCGAGTCCCTCGGGGAGGGTCTCGAAAACTTCGACGACGGGAATGCCCGAAGACTCGGCGGCGGAGCGCATCTCCCTGCTCACCTTGTCTTCGGTCTGGGGGTTGTAGAGGAGGACCCCGACCTTCTTGTCGAGCAGTAGCTGCCGAGTCTCGGCGATGCTTGCGGGCGACGGATCGGTGCCGTTCTCGATCGCGTTGGTGAAGTCGGTGGGGGTCACGTCGTCGAGACCGGCCGCCAGCACGAGGTAGTGCCCGATGGTTTCGGTCTGAGCGATGGGTGCGTCGGCGTGGTCCTGCGCGATCCCCGTCGTCACATCGGAAACGCCGTGCAGGCTCTCATGGAAAGCGGCGGCATTGGCGCGATACACCCCGGCGCCGTCCGGATCGAGTTCGGAGAGCTGCTCGGCGACGGCGTGGGCGACGGCATCGGCGGTCGCCAGGTCGTACCAGACGTGCTCGTTGACGCCGCTGTGATCATGGCCCGCGTGATCGTCGCCGGCGTGATCGTGTGTGGCCTCGTCTTCTGCCGGCGCTTCGGATGCGGGGGCGTCAGTGCTCGTGCCGTGGTCGTGACCCGCGTGAAGGTCGCTGTGTTCACCCGACTCGAACAGTGCGAACGCTTCGACCGTGGGGACGTCACCGCCGACGGACTCGAGGATGTCGTCGACGAAGTGGTCGTATCCGCCACCGTTGTAGACCACCAATGACGCATCGCTGATCGCAGCGGCATCGAGCGGGCTCGCCTCGTACGAGTGCGGGTCTGCGGTCGGCTCGGAGATCAGCGACTCGACCTCGATCCGATCGCCCGCCACGGCCTGGGCGATCGAGCCCCACACGTTCGTCGATGCGACCACGCTCAGCTCGCCGTCCGAGCCCGAGTCGCCGGTCGTGCCGGAGCCACACGCTGCGAGGACGGTAGCGCACGACAGGGTGGCCGCAGCGAACGCGGCGCGGGAGGACATACGCACTGGTGTTCTCTCCTGGGTCGGGGCGCGGCAAGGCGGTGAGGCCACCCTAACGCTATTGGAAACCGTTACCGTTCCACTTTAGCTGACGATTTCGTGCATTCTGCCCAACCCGCGTGGTCGTGAGCATCGACACAGGACTACGGTCCGATCATGTCAAGGTCCCGTCAGCCGCGCCGACAGGCGACTCTGGCGTCGATCGCCGCCGAGCTGAAAATCTCCCGCACCACCGTCTCGAACGCGTACAACCGGCCGGATCAACTGTCCACTGAACTGCGCGAACGGGTCTTCGAGGTCGCCAAGCGCCGCGGCTACGCCGGCCCCGATCCGATGGCCCGGTCGTTGCGCACCCGCAAGGCAGGCGCGGTCGGGGTGCTGCTCACCGAGGCGCTGAGCTATTCGTTCCGCGATCCCGCTGCGATGAGTTTTCTCTCCGGCCTGTCCGAAGCGTGCGAAGCCGCAGGGCAGGGCCTGCTGCTCATACCCGCAGGGCCGGGCCTCACCGACGCCGAAGCGGCGCAGGTCGTGCACCGCTCGTCCGTCGACGGGTTCGTCGTCTATTCCGTACCGCCGGAGGATCCGTATCTGGCCGCCGTGCTCGAGCGGCACCTGCCGATCGTCGCCTGCGACCAGCCGCGAGGCATCGGGGCGGCGCCCGTCGTCGGAATCGACGACCGCAGACCCATGCGTGACCTCGCCGCCCACCTGATCGAGCTCGGACACCGCGAGTTCGGAATCGTCTGTATGCGGCTCGGTCGCGAACGGCACGACGGCGTCGTCGACCTCTCCGTGCTCGACGAGACGGGCTTTCACGTCCAACGTGAACGCATCCTCGGGGTGCGTGACGCCATGCGCGAGGCGGGGCTCGACGATTCCGCACTCACCGTCGTCGAACGGTTCACCCACACCTCCGGCGACGGGCAGTCCGCCGCGGCGCAGGTCATGAGCGTAAACCCGCGCATCACCGCGCTGATGTGCACCACCGACGTCCTGGCGCTCGGTGCACTGGCGTGGGCCGACCACGCGGGGCTCGATGTCCCCGGCCACCTGTCGATCACCGGGTTCGACGGCGTCGACGAGGCACTACGCGAAGGCCTGACGACGGTGAGCCAGCCGCAGAAGGACAAGGGACGCCGCGCGGGTGAGCTGCTGCTGGCCTCGCCGGCGCACTCGGGCATCCCCGAAATGGAGACCCTCGACACCCAGCTGGTGTTCGGCAAGACCTCGGGTCCTGTCGAGAGCACCGGCTGGTACGCCGAGTGAGGCCGGTCAGGCGGGATTCGCGGCGAGCAACTGCGCGCAGCGCAGGAGCCCGATGTGGCTGTACGCCTGTGGGTGGTTGCCCAGCGACCGCTCGGCGACCGGGTCGTACTCCTCGCTGAGCAGGCCGGTGGGCCCCGCCGCGGCGACGAGCTGGGCGAAGAGCGCCTCTGCGTCGTTGCGCTGTCCGACGAGCAGATACGCCTCGACGAGCCACGCCGCGCACAGGTGGAAGCCACCTTCGACGCCCGGCAGCCCGTCTTCGTGACGGTACCGATACACCGTCGAACCACTCCGCAATTCTGCTTCGGTGGCCCGAACCGTCTCGCGGAAACGCTCGTCGGTGGGGTCGATCAGTCCGGTCAGTCCGATGAACAGGGTTGCCGCGTCGAGGTCGGTACCGTCGTATGCGGCGGTGTAGGAACGGACGTCGTCGTTCCAGCCCTTCTCGAGGACTTCCTCCGCGATCTCGTCGCGGAGTGATTCCCATCCTTCACCGGCGGGACGCGAGAACGTATCCGCGAGTGCGAGAGCGCGATCGATGGTGAGCCAGCCCATCACCTTCGAATACACGTGGTGCCGGGGGTTGTCGCGGATCTCCCAGATGCCGTGATCCGGTTCGAACCAGCGACGTTCGACGGCTGTGACCATCGAGCAGACCAGCTCCCAGTCGCGATCGGTGAGCGCGGATGCGTGATCGGCGCCGCGTGCATCACGCCGATGCGCGATCGCGGAGATCAGATTCACGATGGGGCCGAACACGTCGAGCTGGACCTGCTGGTTGGCCGCGTTGCCGACGCGCACCGGTCGCGAACCTGCATATCCGGGAAGGGAATCGAGCACGGCCTCCGGTGGTAGCGGGCCACCCGCGAGCGTGTAGAGCGGATGCAGGCGCTCCGGTCCGGGCAGCGTCTCGAGGACACCGTGTACCCAGTCGAGGTAGTTCTCGGCCTCGACGAGGGAACCCACGTCCACGAGCGCGTGCGATGTCAGTGCCGCATCGCGCAGCCAGCAGTACCGATAGTCCCAGTTGCGTACGCCGCCGATCTCCTCCGGCAGCGACGTGGTGGCTGCCGCGAGGATCGATCCGGTCGGTTCGTGCACGAGACCGCGCAGCGTGAGCGCCGACCGCTTGGCAAGGTCGGGTTTGAGCGTAGGGAGGTCGAGTTCAGCGGCCCATTGCCACCAGTACGCTTCCGCGTGTGCACGGCGTTCCACCTCGGATACCGGATGGGATCCGAGATCGTCTGTTCCGCAGCGTAATTCCAGGGTTATGTCGCCTACGGTCGGGTCGACTACGGCGTGCGCGGTGTGGTGCACGCCCTCGCTGGTGATGTCCCAGTGGACTCCCGGTGACCGCAGGACGAACGGTTCGTTGAAGCCGTGCACGCGCAGACCGTCGTCCACGGTTTCGAGGATCACCTGGCCCTGACCGAACTCGGGCCTCGGTGCGAACGTCACGACTGCCGTGGCGCGGCCGGAGATCACACGTGTCAAATCGGTGCGGCCGGTATCGACGTCGTGCGGCAGGTAGTCGATCACCGCGAGACTCGCCCAGCGGGTTACGACCGTCATCGTCGAGTCGATGTACCGCTGGCTCAGCGGAAGTGCTTCGCGTGTCGGGCCGATCGTGAAATGACCGGCGGCGTCGCCGCCGAGCAGATGAGCGAAGATCGCGGCCGAATCCGGGTCCGGATGGCACAACCAGGTGATGGTGCCGTCGGGGGTGACCAGTGCCTTCGATCGAGGGCTTGCGAGCATCGTGAGCCGTTCGATCGGGGCGGCGTGCGCGCCCGAGAGCCACGTCCGTCGCTCCTCGAGAAGGAAGGCGAGCGCGGCGATCACGTTCTCGGACCGATCCACCCGATACTCGGCGACCGTCTCACCTTCGCCGACCTTGATACCCACGTCGGGTCCGCGCAGGGATGCGAAGGCCTTCTCGTCGGTGACGTCGTCGCCGAAGAACACTGCGGCGCTCGAACCCTCCTGGTGCCGGATGATGTCGAGTGCGCTGCCCTTGTCGGTCGGGACGACCGACAGTTCGATGACCGCTTTGCCTTCGGTGACCTGGACTCCGGGGCGCAACGCGAGGTCGCCGCGCACCGCCGCCACGGCGTGGTCGGCATCCTCGGGCGCGGCATTGCGTACGTGCAGGGCGGCGCTGGCGGGCTTCGTCTCCACCCCGACTCCGGGGAATCGGCTCGCGATGGTCTCGAGCCCCGCGACGATGTCGCGGAGTCTGCTCTTGGACTCGTCGTCGATCGCGTGCACGAACCCGACGTCGAACTCGGAGCCGTGGCTTCCTACCAGCTTGACCTCGATGGGCAGACGTGAAAGCGCTGCCAGATCCTTGAGCGCGCGTCCGGAGATGACTGCGGCGGAGGTCGCGGGTAGAACCGCGAGGCCGCGCAGGGCGCGGACCGCTTCGGCGTGCGGAACGGCCTTGTCCGGATCGGACACGATGGGAGACAAGGTGCCGTCGTAGTCGCTCGCGACCAGCAGCCGGGGCGCGCGTGCGACGGCGGCCAGTGCCCGGCGCAGCTCGATAGGGAGGTCTAGTGCGCTCACTTGTCCCAAGGTAGGCGAAAAAGCCGGTGCATCCACCCGAGCGGAGGCAATCGTGATGGTGTTTCGTGTTACATCGTCGGTGTGCAGGCCGAAAGAGTCGTTCGGCTCAGGAATCGCCGCGCGACTCGGCGCCACCCGGCGTGGAGTACGCCTCGCGCGGGGAATCGCCGAGCAGCAGGTCGACGGTCAGTTCCAGCCGACGTGCGACGTCTGTGGCCGAGGACCGGCGGGTCAGCCACGCCACGAGGTTGGACAACCACACATCGCTGATGACGCGCGCGACCGCGAGTTCTTCCTCGGTGGGCTCGCCCTCGTTCATCGCCTTGGCGAAGAGCCGGTCCATGAGCTTGCCCACCTGGTCGACCTCCGCGGCGGCCGATGCATCGGCGAACATGAACGCCCGCGTCATGGCCTCGGTGAGCAGCGGGTCGCGTTGCATGGCCTTGGTGATCAGGCTCAGGATCAGATGCATGCGTTCGAGGGGGCTGTGGCCGGGAGGGATCTTTCCCCTGCCCTCGATGCGGGCGAACTCACGCCCGAGTGCAGAGACCAGCAGGTGCACCTTCGACGGAAAGTACCGGTACAGCGTGCCCACCGCGACATCGGCGCGTTCCGCCACCGCGCGCATCTGCACGGCCTCGTACCCGCCCTTGGACGCGAGCGTCAGGGTGGCATCGAGAATTCGCTTGCGCCGTTCCTTCTGGGCGTTGGAACTGAGATCGTCCTCGGTGAGGGCGGTCAGGGTTCCGTTGCCATTGGAACGCGAGCGAGACGGGGTGGCCATAGATCGTTTTCCTCACACCTTGACTCTGAACCGGTGTCATATTAGAACACGTTCTAGGTAAGAATGTCATTTCGAAAGGTCGGAGACCCGCTGTGAGTATTGCCATGACAGAGGAGCAGCGGGCCGTTCAGGCTTCTGTTCAGGCCTGGTCACGAGCCGTGGAGCCGGTGTCCAGGATACGTCGGCACCCCGACGACGCGTGGCGCGAGGGCTGGACGTCGCTCGCCGAAATCGGACTGTTCGGCGTTGCTGTTCCGGAGGAGGCCGGTGGGCTCGGTGCGACCGTGGTCGACCTGGCCGTCATGCTCGAACAGGCCGCGTACGAACTCGCTCCCGGCCCCGTCGTGACCACCGCCGTCGCTGCGCTCGTGTTCGGCCGCGGCGGAGATTCGGCGGCGAAGACGGCCACGCTGCTCGCGGAGGGCGCTCTACCCACGGCCGTCGCACTCGACCCGGTCGCTGCCGAGCCCACCGCTGACGGGGTCGTACTCACCGGTGAGGCCGGCGCCGTGATCGCGGCGGAGTCCGGTGTCTCGGTCCTTGTCCGGCTCGACACCGACGGCCCCGAACGCTGGGGGCTGGTCGATCCCGACGCCCCGGGCATGCACCTCGACGTGCTCGACACGATCGACAAGTCGCGTCCGCTCGCGCGGGTGCGGTTCGACGGAACGGTCGTACCTGCCGATCGGGTGGTCCAGGTTCCCTCAGGGTTCGTCCGCGATCTCACCGTGGCGCTCTCGGTGGCCGAACTCGCCGGTGTCGCAGGCTGGGCGCTGACCACCGCCGTCGAGTACGCCAAGATCCGCGAGCAGTTCGGTAAACCCATCGGCTCGTTCCAGGCCATCAAGCACCTGTGCGCGGAAATGCTCTGCAGGACAGAGAAGATCCGTGCCCTCGCCTGGGACGCAGCCGTCGCCGTGGACACCGATCCGGCCGAACTGCCCGTCGCGGCCGCCGTCGCTGCGGCGGTCTCGCTGGATGCGGCTGTGAAGACCGCCGAAGACGCGATCCAGGTGCTCGGCGGAATCGGCTTCACCTGGGAACACGACGCGCACTTCTACCTTCGGCGCGCGGTTGCCACGCGGCAGGTGCTCGGTGGCTCAACCAAGTGGCGCGCGCGCCTGACCGATCTGACCCGAGCAGGCGCTCGCCGTCACCTCGGTATCGACCTGTCGGAGCACGCAGCCGATCGCGAACGCATCCGCGGCGAGGTCGCGGCGATCGCGGCGCGCCCTGAGTCCGAGCACAGGGTGGCGCTCGCCGAATCCGGTTGTCTCGCACCGCACTGGCCCGCTCCGTACGGGCGCGGGGCCGGCCCGGTGGAACAGCTCCTCATCCAGGAAGAGCTTGCCGCCGCAGGAATCCCGCGGCCGGACCTGGTGATCGGCTGGTGGGCGGTGCCGACCGTCCTCGAGCACGGCACCCCCGAGCAGATCGAACGTTTCGCGATGCCCACCTTGCGCGGCGAAATCGTGTGGTGTCAGCTCTTCTCCGAGCCCGGCGCCGGATCCGACCTCGCGGCCCTGCGCACCACCGCGGAAAAGGTCGACGGCGGCTGGACGCTGCAGGGGCAGAAGGTGTGGACCTCACTTGCACACGAGGCCGACTGGGCCATCTGCCTGGCCCGCACCGACCGGGACGCTCCGAAACACAAGGGCATCACCTACTTCCTCGTCGACATGAAGTCCGCGGGCATCACTGTGGCACCGCTTCGGGAGATCACCGGCGACGCGTTGTTCAACGAGGTGTTCCTCGACTCGGTGTTCGTGCCCGACGAGTGTGTTGTCGGTTCGCTCGGCGGCGGCTGGAAACTCGCACGGACCACGCTCGCGAACGAGCGGGTCGCGATGGGCGGGAAATCGTCGCTCGGCCCCGCAATCGAAGAACTCCTCGCCTCGGCTGCACCCGGCGACGCGGTGGCCGACGACCGGATCGGTACTCAGATCGGCGAGGCGCTGGTCGGTTCGCTGCTGGACATGCGTACCACTCTCGCGCAGCTCGAGGGTCAGGATCCCGGCCCGGCGTCGAGCGTGCGGAAGCTGATCGGAGTGCGTCAGCGTCAGGACACCGCGGAGCTCACGATGGATCTCGCGGGGGAGGCCGGATGGGTGGAGGGTCCACTCACGCGCGAGTATCTCAATCTGCGCTGTCTGACGATCGCAGGCGGTACGGAGCAGATCCTGCTCACCGTCGCGGCCGAACGCCTTCTGGGACTGCCCAGGAACTGACCAGGAGTTGACGAGGTCGGAGGTCGGGGTGCGGCGAGTCCCGAAGGTCGGGACGGGCTCGCCGTCGGCGTGTCGGGTCATGCACGATACGAGCCGACGGCGGTTTCGTAGACATCGAAATAGTGCTACAACTAGAACACGTTCTAATTAGAAGGTGGTTACGGTGGATTTCGCACGTGACGAGACGCAGGAGGAAGTGGCCGGAGTCGCCGCCGACCTGCTCGGTCGGGGTCTGGGCTCCGACGAACTGTGGTCCGCGCTCGCCGGTGCGGATCTGCTCTCCCTGGCATTGCCTGAACGGCTCGGTGGCTCCGGGCTCGGAGTTGCCGAGGCGCTCACCGTCCTCACCGAGGTCGGCCGCGTTGCGGCGCTGATCCCGGTGCTGCCCACCATCGGGTTCGGTGTGCTGCCCGTACTCGCGCTGGCCACCGACGAGCAGCAGGACGAATTGCTGAGCGGGGTCGCCGGCGGTGGTGTCCTCACCGCGGCGCTCGCCGAGCCGGGCCGTCCTTTCCCGCAGACACCCGCCGCGACGGCCGTCGCGGCCGACGGCGGTGTCGCGGTCACCGGTTCGTTCGTCGCGGTGCCCTACGCGGATCGGGCACGCAGCATTCTCGTGCCCACCGCCGCCGGTGTCGTCGCCGTGGCTCCGGACGCCGACGGGGTGACCCTGCGGGAGAGCCCCACGTCGGCACACACCCCCGAATTCTCCGTCCAACTCGACTCCGCAGTCGGAATCCGGCTCGGTGCAGGGGCCGAGCCGGCATCCGACGTCGAGACCCTGTACCGCCTCGCGACCACCGCGATCGCCGCATACTCCGACGGACTGCTCACCGGCGCCACCGAACTCACCGCGAAGCACCTGAGCGAACGTCAGCAGTTCGGCAAGCCGCTCGCCGCCTTCCAGGCCGTGGCGCAGCAGATCGCCGACGTGTACGTCACCGCCCGCACCCTGCACGTGGCGGCCCTGTCGACCATCTGGCGGGTCGCCGAGGGGCTCGACGCCGCAGACGATCTCGACGTCGCGGCCTACTGGATCGCCGCGGAACTACTCCCGGCGATGCGCGTACTGCATCACCTGCACGGCGGCATCGGCGTCGACGAAACCTATCCGATGCACAGATATTCGTCGACAGCCAAGGACATTGCGCGGCTGCTCGGCGGCGCTTCGTACCGACTCGACCTCGTGGGGGCCCGGTGTTCATCGAACTGACCGAAGACCAGCGTGCATTGCAGGACGAACTGCGCAGCTACTTCTCCAACCTGATCTCGCCCGACGAGGCCGAGATCATGCGGACCGAGCGGCACGGACCCACCTACCGTGACGTGATCCGCCGCATGGGCAAGGACCGCTGGCTGGGCGTCGGCTGGCCCGTCGAATTCGGCGGTCACGGTTTCGGCGACGTCGAACAGCAGATCTTCGCCAACGAGGCCGTCCGCGCCGACGTGCCGTTGCCCAGCGTCACGCTGCAGACCGTCGGCCCGACCCTGCAGGTGTACGGCACCGACGAGCAGAAGCAGAAGTTCCTGCCCGCGATCCTCGCCGGTGAGGTCCACTTCGCCATCGGTTACTCCGAGCCCGAAGCCGGCACCGATCTCGCGGCGCTGCGCACCACCGCTGTCCGTGACGGCGACGAGTATGTGATCAACGGCCAGAAGATCTTCACCACCGGCGGTCACGACGCCGACTACATCTGGCTCGCCGCCCGCACCGGATCCGCGGACTCCCGCCATCGGGGCATCTCCGTGTTCATCGTCGACACCAGCGACCCCGGATTCAGCTGGACCCCGATCATCACCGCCGACGGCGCGCACCACATCAACGCCACGTACTACAGCGATGTGCGGGTGCCCGCGAGCATGCTCGTCGGTGAGGAGAACAAGGGCTGGCGCCTGATCACCACCCAGCTCAACCACGAGCGCGTCATGCTCGGACCGGCCGGCAAGGTCGCGGGCATCTACGAGCACCTGCTCGACTGGGTGCGCGAACACAAGCTCACCGACGAGCCCGACGTGCGCCGTGCGCTCGGCGAGATCCACGCGACGTACCGGCTCAACGAACTGCTCAACTGGCAGGTCGCCTCGAGTGACGGCGACGCAGTCGACATCGCCGACGCCTCCGCCACCAAGGTCTTCGCCACCGAACGCATCCAGCGGGTCGGCATGCTCGCCGAAGAGATCGTCGGACGGCACGGCGACCCCGCCGACCCCGACACCGGCGCGCTGCTCAGCTGGCTCGACATGCAGGCCAAGCGGAACGTCGTCATCACCTTCGGCGGCGGCGTCAACGAGGTGATGCGGGAACTGATCGCAACGGCAGGTCTCGGGATGCCCCGGGTACCGCGATGACGGAGGCGAACACGATGAGCACCCCCGACGAGATACTCGCGTCCGCCGACGGCGTTCGCGGCGATGGGCCGTCTGCCGCGCGCGCGGGACGCGACCCCGTGAATATGCCGATGATCCGCAACTGGGTCGAGGCGATCGGCGACGACAACCCCATCTACACCGACGAAACCGCGGCCATCGCCGCCGGCCACGGCGGTCTCGTCGCGCCTCCCGCGATGGCGCAGGTGTGGACGATGCGCGGCCTCGGCGCCGAACGTGAGAAGGACGATCCGCTCGGCCGCATGACCGAAATTCTCGACGAGGCCGGCTACACATCGGTGGTCGCGACCAATTCCGACCAGATCTACCACCGCTACCTTCGTCCCGGCGAAGAGGTGACGATCGAGTCCACACTCGAGGACGTCGTCGGCCCCAAGAAGACCGGACTCGGTGAGGGCTGGTTCTTCACCACCCGCAACATCTGGAAGGTCGGCGACGAAACGGTCGCCGAGATGATCTTCCGCATTCTGAAGTTCGCGCCTCCCGCCGCGGATGATGGAGCGTCGAAGTCGGTTGCAGCGCAGCAGGTACCGGAGGACCTCGATCCGACCCGCATGCTCCGGCCGTCCGTGTCGCACGACACGAAGTTCTTCTGGGACGGTGTCGCCGAACACGAACTGCGCATTCAGCGTCGTCCCGACGGGTCACTGCAGCATCCGCCGGTCCCCGCGCTGTGGCTCGACAAGAACGAGACGACCGATTACGTCGTCTCGACCGGCCGCGGCACCGTCTTCAGCTTCGTGGTGCACCACGCACCGAAGGCGCCCGGGCGGCAGTTGCCGTTCGTGGTTGCGCTCGTCGAGCTCGATGAGGGAATCCGCATGCTCGGCGAGCTGCGGGGTGCCGCGCCTGCCGATGTGAAGATCGGAATGCCCGTCCAGGCAACCTATCTCGATTTTCCGGGCGACGACGAGACCGACGGAAGCCCCTGGACTCTCTACGCTTGGCAGCCCCGTGAGGAGGACGCGTGAGTACACCCATGATGACGGTGGGGGAGAAGCTCCCGCCCCTGTCCATCCACGGTGATCCGACCTTCGTCATCTCGACGGCGTTGGCGACCAGGGACTTCCAGGACGTCCACCACGACCGCGACCTTGCGCAGCAGCGCGGCTCGAAGGACATTTTTGTCAACATCCTCACCGACACCGGGCTCGTGCAACGGTATCTGACCGATTGGGCCGGGCCGCGTGCCGTCGTCAAATCCATCTCGCTGCGCCTCGGTGTCCCGTGGTATGCGTACGACACGCTCACGCTGAACGGCACCGTCGCCGGCATCGACGACGACGGTGTCATCACCGTCGACATCGTGGGCAGCAACTCGCTCGGTAGCCACATCGTCGCGAAAGCCACGTTCCTCGCAGGCGAGGGCGCATACGAAGGAGGGCTCGCATGAGTGGGCTGTCGCGTAAGGCTGCGATCGTCGGAATCGGCGCGACCGATTTCTCCAAGGACTCCGGGCGCAGTGAACTGCGCCTCGCCGCAGAAGCGGTGACCGATGCCCTCGACGACGCCGGACTCACACCGGCCGACGTCGACGGTCTGGTGTCGTTCACGATGGACACCAATACCGAGGTCGCGGTCGCGCGAGCGGCGGGCATTCCGAGCCTGAAGTTCTTCTCCCGCATCCACTACGGCGGCGGTGCTGCCGCCGCGACGGTGCAGCAGGCCGCGATGGCTGTCGCGACGGGAGTCGCCGACGTCGTCGTCGCCTACCGCGCATTCAACGAACGTTCCGGTGCCCGTTACGGGCAGGTCAACAGTGCCCTTGCGGCCCAGGTGAATTCGTCTGGTACCGACAACGCGTTCTCCTACCCGCACGGCCTGAGCACCCCGGCCTCGTTCGTCGCGATGACCGCGCAGCGCTACATGCACGTCACGGGAGCCACCAGCGCCGACTTCGGTGCTGTCGCGGTCGCCGACCGCAAGCACGCGGCGACGAACCCGAAGGCATTCTTCCACGGTAAGCCGATCACCCTCGAAGACCATCAGAACTCGCGCTGGATCGCAGAGCCCCTGCACCTTCTCGACTGTTGCCAGGAGTCCGATGGCGGTGTGGCCCTGGTGATCACGACACCCGAGCGTGCCCAAGACCTGAAGCAGACGCCGGCGATCATCACGGCGGCGGCGCAGGGCAGCGGCCCGGATCAGTACATCATGACGAGCTACTACCGGGACGGCCTGACCGGATTGCCCGAGATGGGCATCGTCGGCAACCAGTTGTGGGACCAGTCGGGCCTGACTCCGCAGGATGTGCAGACCGCGGTGCTCTACGACCACTTCACCCCGTACGTGCTGATGCAGCTCGAAGAATTGGGATTCTGCAAGCCCGGGGAAGCGAAGGACTTCATCGCCGGTGGTGGAATCGAACTCGGCGGGCACCTGCCGCTCAACACCCACGGTGGTCAGCTCGGAGAGGCCTACATCCACGGCATGAACGGCATCGCCGAGGCGGTTCGCCAGATCCGCGGTACGTCTGTCAACCAGGTCGACGCGGTCGAGAACGTGCTCGTCACCGCTGGTACCGGAGTACCGACGTCCGGCCTGATGCTCGCGCGGTCTTGATCGGATTCCCGGTCTTCGGGAGATTCCCGGGCGTGTCGCCGGTCCGTGGTGTAGACCGAGTCCGGCAGGTACGGAATCGAGAAGGGAACGGCATGAGCAGGTTCGAGGGCAAGGTCGCATTCATCACGGGGGCTGCGCGCGGTCAGGGACGCTCGCACGCACTGGCATTCGCCGAAGCGGGAGCGAACCTCGTACTGTGCGACCGCTGTGAGGATTCGCCCGCCGTGCGGTATCCCCTCGCCACCGACGACGACCTCGCCGAAACCGTGCGTCTGGCAGAAGCTGCCGGTGCGAAGGTGGTCTCGGAGAAGCTCGACACCGCAGATCGCGCAGCGATGGACGGGCTCGTCGCACGCGCCCACGACGAGTTCGGTCGCATCGACATAGCGGTCGCCAACGCCGGGGTGTCGACGGCGGCGCCGGTCCAGTCGATGCCGCAGGCCATGTGGGACGAGACGATCTCCTCGAACCTGACGGGTGTGTTCAACACGATCGGCGCGGTGTCGCCCGGAATGATCGACCGCGGCTACGGGCGGATCGTGACGATCTCGTCGATGCTCGGGCGCGCCGGGAACACCAACATGGTGGCCTACAGTGCATCGAAGTGGGGGGTCATCGGCCTGACCAAGAGTGCTGCACTGGATCTCGCGCAGAACGGGATCACCGTCAACGCCATCGCGCCCGGCAACATCTCCACGCCGATGATCCACAACGCCGCGCTCTACGGCATGCTCCGTCCCGATCTCGAGAACCCCACCGCCGACGACGTCGCGCCGGTCTTCACCTCTCTGCACGCACAGCCGGTGCCGTGGCTCGAGCCCGCCGAGATCACCCGCGCGGTGCTGTTCTTCTGCGACGAGGCCGCCGCGCACATCAGCGGCACCGTGCTGCCGATCGATGCCGGGAACGCCGCGCGCGTTACGGGCTAGCGACTTCGGGACCGGTGCCGACGGCGCGCGTCGGTAGCCGGCCCGTCCCGAACAGTGCCGCGACCGCGAGCAGCGCGGTCACACCGAATGCCACCTGCAGGGCTTCGAGGCGAGCGTCGCTGTTGACGGCGACGACGGCGTCGCGGGTCGGCTCGTCGAGACCCGCGGCGTCCAAGGCACCATCGAGTTCGGTGTTCGACAGGAACGGCACGCCTTGTGCGATCTGGGTGGTCGTCTGTTCCTGAACGGTTGCGGGGATCTCCGGGTTGTCTGCGATCCCCGCGCCCACCGACGTGGCGAGGGTGCCGATCAGGATCGATCCGATCAGCGCCGTACCGAGCGATGCGCCGAGGTTGGTTGCGGTGTTCTGGACGCCGCCGACCTCGGCGCTCTGCGATTCCGGGACCGCCGAGACCGTGATTGCTCCCAGCTGCGACGACAACGCCCCGAGTCCCAATCCCATGAACAACATCGGGATCGCCACGACGGCTGCTGTGGCACCGGGGTCCATTCCGGCGGTGAGGATCAGGATTCCGACGATCATCGACGCGAGACCGACCCGCACCACCCGGCGGGGGTTCGCGTGCGGCCACAGTTTGGGGATGCCTGCTGCCGCCAGGACGAGTGCGATCGAGAGCGGGAGGATCCGTACACCCGTCTCGAGTGCGCTCAACTCGAGCACCACCGACAGGAAGAGCGGCACCGAGAAGAACACTCCGGCCTGGACCGCGAACTGCGCGAAGAACATCGTCAGCCCGCCGGTGAGCTGACGGTTCTCGAACAATGCCGGATCGATGAGAGGGTCGCGGCCTTTCTCGACCAACGAGTGCTGCCGTCGCATGAACACATAGAGGACCAGCAACCCGCCGATGATCAGCCAGATCACCGGGGACACCCCGATGATCTCGGGGCCGGAGGGCGTGGCGATCACCCAGCCCCATTCGCTCGACCGCAGAACGCCGTACACGATCGTCGCCAGCCCCAGCATCGACATGATCGCGCTGGGCACATCGATCGACACCGGCGACGGCGGCACATCCCGCACCCGCCGCAGTACCAGCAGGATCAGCACCACCACGACGACCTCACCGAAGAACACGTATCGCCACGACGCGAAGGTCGTCACCGCCCCACCGAGCAAGGGCCCGACGGCGACGGCCATCGCGCCGGCTGCCGCGACGAGTCCGTACGCCGCCGCGCGTCGTTCCGGTGGGAAGTTCGCAGCGACGAGCGACACGATCGCAGGCATGATCAGCGCCGCGCCGATGCCCTCGAGCAGACTCCACCCCACCAGAAGGATCAACAGATTCGGGGCAAGACCGGTGACGAGCGAGCCGACACCGTAGATCACGAGACCGATGCCGAAGGCTCGTCGTCGTCCGAGTGCGGTGCCGATCTTGCCGCCGGTGATCATCAGCGACGCCATCACCAGCGTGTACAGCGTGATCGCGGTCTGGATGCCGGTGATCGTCGTACCCAGATCCTGTGCGACCGTCGCCATCGACACGTTCATCACCGAACTGTCGAGCGTCATGAGGAATTGGCCGGATGCCAACACCGCCAGGACGACGGCGGATCCGGATCGAGTGTCCGACCCGGAATCGACACCATCCGAATCGCAACCAGTACTCATGGTGAACCGGCTTTCGAGTTCAGAAGCGAATCCCGCAGTGTTCACAAAATACAGCAGTTCGGGGCGCTGACGGAGAGACTCGATCGAATTCCGCGCCGAGCCCGCGCGGGCAAATTCGGTCGCGTTCTGTCGGTGCCCTGATGCACACTGGGCGAGCACCCAAATCCAGGGGAGAACATATGGCCGACGCCATTGTCGTAGAAGGATTGATCAAGAGGTTCGGGGATTTCACCGCGCTGGACGGAATCGATCTTCATGTTCCGGAGGGCACGATCACCGCGCTCCTCGGCCCTAATGGCGCCGGGAAGACCACCGCGATCCGCGTGCTGACCACGTTGCTCGTCCCCGACGGTGGCCGCGCCGAGGTTGCCGGATTCGATGTGGTCTCCGAGGCCGCAGCATTGAGAACACAGATCGGGGCGTCCGGTCAATACGCAGCGGTCGACGAATACCTCACCGGGTACGAGAATCTCGAAATGGTCGGGCGCCTCTACCATCTCGGTGTCAAGCGAAGCCGTGAGCGGGCACGCGAGCTGCTCGGCCGATTCGACCTCGTCGACGCAGGCGATCGCCCGGTGAAGACCTACTCGGGTGGTATGCGGCGCCGGCTCGACCTCGCGGGTGCACTGGTCGCCGAGCCGCCCGTGCTGTTCCTCGACGAGCCCACCACGGGGCTCGACCCCCGTGCCCGCCTCGATCTGTGGGACATCATCGAGAAGCTCGTCGAACGTGGCACCACCCTGCTGCTCACCACGCAGTACATGGACGAGGCAGAACGACTGGCCGACCGGATCGTCGTGATCGACCGGGGCACCATCATCGCCCGCGGTACCGCCGACGAGCTCAAGTCGCTCGTCGGCGGGGAACGCATCGAGCTGGTGGTGCCCGACGCTGGGCAGCTCGAGACCGCGCGTGAGGCTCTCGCGGAGCTGGCAGCCGGAGACATCCGCATCGAATCGGGCCGGGTGGTCGTGCCCGCCACCGGTGGCACCGAACTCCTCGTTGCGGCACTCGGGCGGGTCGCCGAGGCCGGGGTGCGGGTCACCGATGTCACGCTGCGCCGACCCACCCTCGACGACGTGTTCCTCACCCTGACCGGCCATGAGGCAGAGGAGAAGATCGAGGAGACGACGACGTGAACACCTTGCAGATGACCGCATCCGACGGCCTGACCATCGCCAAACGCAACATGATCAAGATCAAGCGCGTTCCGGACCTGATCGTCTTCACGACGCTGTCGCCGATCATGTTCGTGCTGTTGTTCGCGTATGTCTTCGGCAGCGCGATCCAGATCCCCGGTACGTCGTACCGGGAGTTCCTCATCGCCGGCGTGTTCACTCAGACCGTGATCTTCGGAGCCACGTGGACGGGCCTCGGTATGGTCGAAGATCTGCAGAAGGGCATCATCGACCGATTCCGGACGCTGCCGATGGCACCGTCTGCGGTGCTGATCGGCCGCACCTCCACCGACGTGCTCATCAACATCGTGAGCTTGGTGGTCATGTCGCTGACCGGCCTGGTGGTCGGCTGGCGCATCAACTCCTCGCCCCTCGAGGCGCTCGCCGGATACCTCCTGCTGTTGCTGTTCGCCTATGCCCTGTCGTGGCTGATGGCTGTGGTGGGCATGTGGATCCGCACGCCCGAGGTGTTCAACAACGCCAGCTTCATGGTGATCTTTCCGCTGTCGTTCATCGCCAACACATTCGTCGACACGTCGCAGATGCCACCCGTGCTGCGCACGTTCGCCGAATGGAACCCGGTGTCGGCGGTGACGCAGGCCGTCCGCGAGTTGTTCGGCAACACCAATCCGATGATGCCGGTACCCGAGGTGTGGCCGTTGCAGAACCCCATCATTGCGTCACTGTTGTGGACTGCTCTGATGCTGGTCGTGTTCGTGCCGTTCGCGATCCGTCGCTACAAGAAGGCCGTCAGTCGCTGAGACATCATGCTCCGCGCTGCGCGGCCCATCCGTTTATTGCGGTCGCGAACTCGGTCGACGCGGGCAGCAGTGCCGGCCCGTCGGCGATGCCGGCGGGCAGCGGGCCGAGTTCTTCGAGGGTGTGGTTGGCCGTGGTGAAGTGTCCGAACTGCAGATCGGTGTGTTCGAGCGAGGCCCGCAGCGGCTCGATCTGATCGCAGCTGATGTTGAGGTCCTTGTCGGAACACGTCAGAAGGACCGGGGTGCCGTCCGGGAGCGATGCGGCAAGGTCCGGCGGGTTGAGCGCGTCGGCCTCGGCCAGGAACGTCGCGTTGTACGCGTTGAAGCCGAACTGCACCATGATCGGACTCAGATCTTCGGGGACGGTGCCGGTGGTGCGGAGGGACTCGACGGCACGGGGAATGTCGTTGCGCAGCGCCTCGGCGTCGGCGTCGGCGAGTTGCCCCGAGTGCGCGATGGACTCGAGCTGGCCACCCAGCAGGTCGAGGTAACGCATCGACAGCGGTGCGAGCAACCCGTAGCCGTCGCCGACGCCGCGCTCTGCGAGCGCCAGCGTGGTCAGGCCCCCTTCGCTGTGTCCCATGACGAGGATGTCGTCGACCCCGAACCCGGTGCGTTCGGAGAGCAGCTCGGCAGCGGCCTGTGCATGGTCGACCTGATCGGTGAATCCGTAGACGTTGCCGGTCTCGGGTGCGTATGAACCGAGGCCGGTGGCGCCCGCGCCGATCTTGTCGAAGCGCAGGCTGGCGATGCCTTGGGCAGCGAGCGACTCGGAGACACGAAGCAGGGTATCGGCCACCATCATCGGTGCCTGGTTGCCGTTGCGATCGGTGACTCCACTGCCCGGCAACAGCAGCGCGGCGCCCTTGACCTCGCCGTCGGGGCTGCGAAGGCTGCCGTGGAAGGTGGTCCCGGAGGCGTCGAACGTGACTTCGGTGTCGGAGCCGGACGGTGCGATGACGGATCCGGTGTCGGGCAATGCCGACGCGGTACCCGTGAATGTCGCACCGCCCGCCACGACGAGCAGGGGAATCGTTGCTGCACCGATCACATGTCGAAGGCTTCGCATAATTGCGAACCCTAACAAACCTCGTGAACCTCGGTCGGGTCGAGTGGGAACGGTCGGCTCAGGGGAGCAGGCGGTCGATGAAGGTGTTGCTGTACACGCGGTGCGGATCGAGCCGGTTGTACACCGCCCGCGCGGTATCCCAATTCTCGTCCGCCGGCACACCTTCGCGGTAGGTGTCGGGCAGCCCCTGGGTGATGATCTGCTCGTCCGTGTAGGGCAGGTCGGGGCCGAACGCCCAGCCCTTCGACCACTCGGGGCGGAACGTCGAGTCACCGCCGTTGTAGCGCTGACGCATCCACTGCTCCATCTCGCGGTAGAACGCGAACATGCCGGGTGTCCCCGGAACTCCCAGCACGTTCAGCCAGATCGCGGTGTCCCACTCGGGCTGGTCCGGGCGTGGACGCGTCGCCGAGATGGTCGGTGCCCCCGCAGACGGCACGCGCACATCGGCCGCCTGATCAAGGCCGCAGCAACGAATCTCGACCGGCCCGTTGAGCGGATACTGACCGAGCCCACGGTAGTGCTCGATCCGTTCGTTGAACCACTGGGTGAAATCGTGGATGACATTGGCGATGTTGGCCCGGTTCGTCAGTACCGCGCCGCCGCCTTCGGTGAGACGCAACGTTGTCGCCTTGATGTAGAACTGCAGGTCCTTGGACCAACCCCAGATGTCCGACGATGCCGTGGCGGCGAGCCCAGCAACGGTCACTCCGTAATAGGTCTGACCGAAAAGAGGTGCGATCTGGGGATTTCCTGCCGTCAGCTGCCCGAGCAGATCGGTGATCTCCTCGGGAACGTTGTCGGAGAACGGGTAGTTGTAGGGACCCGTGACTTCGCGGGACTCGGCCGGTTTCTCCGGAGCGAGCGACCACACCTTCATCCACGGCTTTTCCGTAAAGGGGTACCAGATGGCCTCGGCGCGGCCCGTGCTGCTGATGAACGACTCGAATGTACGACCGGAAGTTCCTGCGGGAGAAAATAGTTCATGCCAATCGATGTCGGTGTAGCTCTGGCATCGCATGCGATAGTTGGGGCCGGCCTGGAGCGTCACCGAGGTCAGGAACGTCCGTCCCAGGTGGGTGAGCAGCGCCGTGATGTCGGGATCTGCGCGGGTGACGGTGCGCAGCGCATACTTGTTGCCGTCCCAGACGACTGCGGTGAGTTCGGTGACGAGATTGCTCAGCGACCCGAATGTGTGTCCGGGAACGTTGCTTTCGCCATCGGCTGGAAGGGCTGCTCCGTGGGCGTTGACCGCGAGTGATCCTGCGATCGTCAGGACACCGGGAGCGGGTAGATTCGCGAACCCGAGTCCGTGATCCTGCAATGCCGAGGTGATCGCGTCGAGCGTCGCACCGGGCCCGGCGGTCACGGTGGCAGGGTCGCCACCCGGATTCACGCTCACCGAATTCAGATGGAGCATGGTGTCGGCGAGGATCACCCGGTCGACCGGAGCGCCGTTGACGATCGTCAACGGCGTCCAGCCGTGCATCGCTCCCCGCGGCCGGACGGTGTATCCGTTCTCATGGGCCCAATTCGTCAGCCGCACCACGTCATCGGCATTGTTCGGTGCGCATGTCCAGATCGAGTCCAGCATGATCTCTTTGGACCAGTTCTGGTACGCCTGCTGGTACAGATCGATGCCCTCAGGGAACGACGGCGGCGCTGGAAGCGTCGCGTCGGAAGATCCGAACGGAATTGCGTGCGCGGGTGTCCAGCCGCCGACGGCGGTCGCTGCCAGCGCCCCGGCGCCGACGGCGAGGAAGCCGCGTCGGGAAAGGCTCGGTGCGGAGTCTCGAATTGTCATGTTTTAGAGCAACTTTCCGGGAGGGATGGTCTCACGCGATGGCGAGCACCACATCGGCCAGGGCTGGTGCGAGGTCTCGGTCTGCGACGGTGACAGTGGCAAGGAGTTGGTTCGCGCTCTTCCAGACGCGCACGCGCAATGTCTCACCCGGGAACACGACGCCGGCGAACTTGGCACGGAAGCCCGCGACACGTGTCGCGTCGGAATCGAGGAGGTGGTCGGTGATCGACTTGCACACCGTGCCGTACGTGCACAGGCCGTGGAGGATCGGTGCCGGGAACCCGGCGGCCTTCGCGAACTCGGGATCCGAGTGGAGGGGGTTACGGTCGCCGCACAGGCGGTACAGCAGTGCCTGCTGAGGCAGGGTCGGGACGTCGAACTCGGCGTCCGGGTCGCTGTCGGGCAGTGCGACGGTCTCCGACGGACCGCGTTCACCGCCGAAGCCGCCTTCCCCGCGTGCAAAGATCGACGACCGTGCGGTCCACAGCGGGTTCCCGTCGAGATCCTCGGTGACGGATTCCTGCACGATGACCGCGGCCTTGCCCTTGTCCCACACCTCGGCGATACGAGTGGTGGTGCGGCCCTTGCCGGATGCCGGAATGGGCGCGTGGACCTGCACTTCCTGGCTGCCGTGGACGACCTTCGCCAGATCGATCTCGACCCCTGGGAAGGAGACCTTCGGAGGTTCCGTGTCGTGGAAGGTCGCGGCTACCGTCGCGAACGTGGGGAGCACCTGAGGATCACCGTCGCGGAGGTAGCGCAGCTCACCGGCGTCGGTGGGGCGGGCGCCGGCTCCGAGGCCGAGATTGTAGAGCTGGACGTCGCTGCTGCTCCACGAGAATTCCTGGACGGGGAGTGCTGCGCCGAGGGCGACTGAGAGATCGATGGGCACGAAGGTCCTTTCTTCACGAGCGGGCCGCACTTCGGCACCGGATGGGCGCAGGTTATGTGTGATCGGCGGTATCCGCGACGGTGTCTTCCGCGGAGCGGGACCCGTTCGTGCGGAGAATGTCGAGTACGGCCAGGTATCCGAAGGTCATTGCCGGTCCGATGGTGGCGCCGGGGCCGGCGTAGGTGTGGCCCATCACGGGGGAGCTGACGTTGCCGGTCGCGTACAGGCCGTCGATGACGGTGCCGTCCTCTTTCAGGACACGGGCATCGACGTCGGTGACGAGACCGCCCTTGGTGCCGAGATCTCCCGGAACGACCTTGATTGCGTAGTACGGCGCCTTACCGATCACCGCGAGGCTCGGGTTGGGCTTGTTTCGCGGGTCTCCGTAGTAGTGGTCGTACTTCGACTCGCCGCGACCGAAGTCCTCGTCCTTGCCGGACCGTGCGAAACCGTTGAAGCGTTCGACGGTTTCGGTGAGTGCAGAAGCCGGAACACCGATCGTGTCGGCGAGCTCGCTGACCGTGTCGGCCTTGACGATCACGCCCGCCTTGAACCACCGCTTCGGGAAAGGCTGTCCGGGAGTGATTCCCGCGAAGGTGTAGCGATTTCGGTAGCGCTGGTCGAGGACCAGCCAAGCCGGGATGTTCTCGCCCGGTCCATCGCCGCGGCCGTTCTTGCCGCCGTACATGGCGTGTGTGGCCTCGACGTACGGCGCAGATTCGTTGACGAATCGTTTGCCCGCGCTGTTGACCATCATGCAACCCGGCAGGCTGCGCTCCGACAAGGCGAACCACGGACCGCCTGTGAGGGGGAACGACGGTCCCCACCAGGCGTCATCCATGAAATCGACTGCGCCCCCGATGGCCTGGCCGGCGCGGATACCGTCGCCGGTATTGGCCTTCGCGCCTACCGTCCATTCGGTGCCGATCGGCTGACGCTGGTACTGCTCACGCATTTCGGCGTTGTGTTCGAAGCCGCCGGTCGCGAGGATGACGCCCTTGTTCGCGTGAATGGTGAGTTCCTCACCTCCGGTCTCGACGCGCACTCCGCGCACGACGCCGTCCTCGACGACGAGATCGGTCAGTGCGGTGTCGAGCAGTAGAGGGACACCGGCGTCCCGCAGGCCGATGCGCAGTCCGGCCATCAGTGCCTGACCGCGGACCAGCAGATTCTTCTTGGTGATCTTGGCCCATACGAATCGCGCGCCGACCTTTGCTGCGCGCAGGGGGCCGCGCGGATTGCGCATGAGCAGGTTGAGCCACTTGTAGTCGGCCTGGGTGATGACGAAGTTCGGTGGCGCCTTGACGTAGTCGGGCTCGAGGAGCTTCAGGTCGTCGCCGAGACGGTTGCCGTCGAACGGCTTGGGTTCCACCGAGCGGCCACCGGCCCGCCCTCCGGGCGCTTCGGGATAGTAATCGGAATATCCTGGCACCCAAGCGAGTTCGAGTGCGCTGTTCTTCTGGATGAACGACAACATCTCGGGCCCGCGGTCGATGTAGGTGTCGATTCGCTCGGCGGGAACGACGTCGCCGATGATGCTGTGGAGGTAGGTGCGTGCGGCTTCGGGGGTGTCCTCGACGCCCGCGGCCTTCAGGGCGTCGTTGTTGGGGATCCACACGCCGCCCCCGGAGCGCGCGCTCGAGCCGCCGTAGTGGGGTGCCTTCTCGATCAGGACGACACTTGCGCCCTTGCGGGCAGCGGTGATCGCGGCGGTCATGCCGCCGGCGCCGCTGCCGACGACGACGATGTCGTACTCCTGAACTGTCATCTGATGGTCGGCGCGGCTACTCCGCTGTTCGCGAGGGAGGGAAGCGCCGTCCTCCTTCCTATTGATGGGTTGCTCAACGCAACCGTGTCGGGTCGAGCAAACCTTGTCGGTGGGTCCGGTTACGGTGCCGTCAGGGCAGGAGAGACGTTAAGTAGAACACGTTATAGAACGAAACTGCGTCAAGTCCACCTTTGCGTGAGCGGTGGTCGCGAGTCGAGAGTTGAGGATCGAAACACGTTTCCGATCTCGAGGGTAGGAACACCTACGCGGAACCCTTGGCAGGCACTGGCAAAGTGCCGTCGATCACGGCCTGCTCGATGCTGGCGCGCAGATTCGGGCAGCCCTCGCGCGGTGTGATCGACGTGCCCGCGTCTGCAGCGTCGGCGCGGAGGACCGGGCACACGGCGCTCGGGTCGTCCTGCCACTGCACGCTCGTGTGCCGGTAGCTGTTCTTGCGCACGAGGACGCATGTGCCGCACTCGCGACACGCGACTTCGTGGAGGCCCGAGTCGAGATAGTTGATCTTGTCTATCGCGGTCTGGGCTGCGATGGCCTCGACCCGGTCGGGGCGATCGGCGAAATCCGGGGACTTCGCCCATTTGGCTTCTCGGGTCGAGGCGCTCATGTCAGACCTCCGCTTCCTGCGTACGCTTTTCTTCTTCTGCCGCCCTACGCTCGAGATTCTCGGCGACTTCCTTCTCCCAGGCCTCGTTGGCCTTGGCGGTGTCGACCTCGAATTCGAAGCGTCCGGTCATCTTGTCGGTGACGTCGGCCGCGTCGACGTAGAACTGCTCATACCAGCGACGCAGCTGGTAGACCGGACCGTCTTCTTCACACAGCAGCGGATTCTCGATCTTGGTCTTGTTCTTCCAGATCTCGACGTCCTGCAGGAAGCCTTCGCCGACACCTTCGGTCAGTTTGGCGGCCAGCATGTCGGTCTGCTCCGGGTTCATGCCGGTCGGCTTCTTGACGATGATTCCGTACTGGAGCATGAACGAATCGTGCGTGATCGGGTAATGGCAGTTGATGAGCACGGATTCGGTCTCATAGCCCCCGTAGCTGTTCTTCAGCGGGTTGATCATGTAGGACGGGCCGTAGTACGCGGCGTAGGACTCGAGTTTCGATTCCATGCCGTACTGGGTGGCCATGCCTTTGTCGGGGCGTCCGCGGGTGTTGAGGTACTGCTCCGCGACGTGGCCTTCGAAGACGTTCTTGAAGAACGTGGGAAAGGCGTAGTGGATGTAGAAGAAGTGCGCCATATCGACGACGTTGTCGATGATCTCGCGGCAGTTGGAACCCTCGATGACGATCTGGTGCCACGTCCAGTCGGTCCACTCGTCGGTCCCGTATTGCTCGAGTTCGGGGATCGTGACGTTCTCCGGTGGCTTGTTGCCCTCGGGGTCGTTCCACACGAACAGCTGGCCGTGCTTCTCCATCGTCGTCCACGCGCGGGTGCGGGCGAGCGGGGGAACGCGACGCGAGTAGGGGATATCGGTGCATTTGCCGTTGCCGCCCCAGCGCCAGTCGTGGAACGGGCACGCGATCGAATCGCCCTTGATCTCGCCCTGGGACAGGTCTCCGCCCATGTGTCGGCAGTAGCCGTCGAGCACCTTGATCTCGCCGTTGCTGTCCGCCCAGACCACGAGTTTGGTGCCGAAGGCCTCGACGGAGTGCGGCTTGCCGTCCTTGAAGCTGCGGCTCAGCCCGAGGCAGTGCCAACCCCGCGCGAATCGTGTCCGCGCCTCTCCGACGTCGATCTCGCGAATCTGTGCCATGTCCGCTCACTTCCTTCCGGATCTCTTAGTAGAACACGTTATAGAATTTAGCCCGCGACCGAAAGGGAACGAGGACTTTGGTCCCAGCGGAACCTGTGGCGCCGCTGAACTCCTCCGGTCTCGACACAAATAAGAACATGTTCTAGTCTCGAACCAAGCGATCAATTCCTGAACAGACGGGAGCGTCCAGTGGGTGACCACGACAGTCACGAGGTACTGCAGCGGATCGACGCTCTGCTGCCCAGCCTGCGGGAACGCGCGCAGGAAGCCGAGGATCTTCGCCGCATCCCCGACAGTTCGATCAAGGCGCTTCAGGAGTCCGGGTTCTTCAAACTTCTGCAACCGGCACAGTGGGGCGGATACGAGGCCGATCCCGTCACCTTCTACACCGCGGTGCGCACGATCGCGAGTGCCTGCGGATCCACCGGCTGGGTGTCCGGAATCATCGGTGTCCACAATTGGCACCTCGCACTGTTCGACCAGCAGGCGCAGGAAGACGTCTGGAGTGAGGACGCCGATGTGCGCATTTCCTCGTCCTATGCACCGATGGGCGCCGGCGAGGTCGTAGACGGCGGCTACAAGGTCAACGGTGCCTGGGCCTGGTCGTCGGGCAGCGATCACGCGACCTGGGTCGTCGTCGGAGGTCCGGTCATCAAGGACGGGCGTCCCGTCGACTTCGGCAGCTTCCTGATCCCGCGCTCGGAATACGAGATCGACGACGTGTGGAACGTGGTCGGACTGCGTGGCACGGGCTCGAACACCATCGTCGTCAAGGATGTGTTCGTTCCGCGACACCGCTTCCTGAGCTTCAAGACGATGAACGACCTGACCTCGCCCGGGCTCGAGCGCAACACCGCGCCCGTCTACAAGATGCCGTGGGGCACCATCCATCCCACGACCATCTCCACACCGATCGTCGGCATGGCGTACGGGGCCTACGACGCCCACGTCGAGCACCAGGGCAAGCGTGTGCGCGCCGCCTACGCGGGGGAGAAGGCCAAGGACGATCCGTTCGCGAAGATCCGCATCGCCGAGGCCTCCAGCGACATCGATGCCGCGTGGCGCCAGCTGTCGGGCAACGTCGCCGACGAGTACGCCTACCTTCTCGAAGGCAAGGACGTTCCGATCGAACTCCGCCTGCGCGCCCGCCGCGACCAGGTCCGCGCGACCGGTCGCGCCATCGCCTCGATCGACCGGCTCTTCGAGAACTCGGGCGCCACCGCACTCGCCAACGGCACGCCCATCCAACGCTTCTGGCGCGACGCACACGCCGGTCGTGTGCACGCCGCCAACGATGCCGAACGCGCGTACGTGATGTTCGGCGGCGCCGAGTTCGGCCTTCCGCTCACCGACACGATGGTTTAGGACCGCCCGTGACTGCAACGCAAGAGATCACCTACGAATCGACGTCCCGCTTCGCACAGGTCCGCGACGATCTGCGCCTGCACTACCACGAGGCAGGCGTCCGCAACGACACGACGATCGTGCTGCTGCACGGCGGTGGCCCCGGTGCGTCGGGCTGGTCGAACTTCTCGCGCAACATCCCGGTGCTCGCCGAGAAGTTCCACGTCATCTGCGTCGATCAGCCCGGATACGGCAAGTCCGACAAGCCCACCGAGCACCCGCAGTATTTCGTGCACAGCTCGACCGCGCTGAAGGATCTGCTCGACCACCTCGGTATCAAGCGGGTACACCTGCTCGGAAATTCCCTCGGTGGCGGCGCCGCAGTGCGTTTCGCCCTCGACTTCCCCGGTCGCGCCGGTCGGCTCGTCCTCATGGGGCCTGGCGGGCTCAGCGTCAACCTGTTCGCCCCCGACCCGACCGAGGGGGTGCGTAACCTCGGCAAGTTCAGCTACCAGCCGACGCGCCAGAATCTCGAGTCCTTCCTGCGGATCATGGTGTTCGACCAGTCGCTCGTCACCGAGGAACTGATCGACGAGCGATTCGAAGCCGCAAGTGCCCCCGAATCACTCGCTGCGGCAAAGGCGATGGGGAAGTCGTTCTCCGGCGCCGATTTCGAGCTCGGCATGCTCTGGCGCGACGCCTACAAACTCCGGCAGCGGGTCCTGCTGATCTGGGGGCGGGAAGACCGCGTCAATCCGCTCGACGGCGCGCTCGTCGCGCTCAAGATGATCCCGCGCGCGCAACTGCACGTGTTCGGCGGCTGCGGGCACTGGGCACAGCTCGAGAAGTTCGAGGAATTCAACCGGATCACGGCGGATTTCCTCACGGACGGAGGTAAGTGATGTCGATCCGCTCACTCGCGTATCTGCGTATCGGCGCGACCGACGTGGCTGCGTGGCGCGACTACGGACTCAAGGTGCTGGGCATGATCGAGGGCAAGGGCACGAATCCCGACGCCCTGTACCTGCGCATGGATGATTTTCCGGCTCGCCTCGTCATCGAACCGCACGACACCGACCATCTGCTGGTGTCGGGCTGGGAGACCGCGAATGCCGGCGACCTGCAGTCGGTGCGCGACAACCTGTCGGCCGCCGGTGTCCCGTTCAAGGAAGGCACCGCCGAGCAGATCGCCGACCGCCGCGTCGACGAGATGATCGTGTTCCAGGATCCGTCCGGCAACACACTCGAGGCATTCCATGGTGCCGCGCTCGAACACCGTCGCGTCGTCAGTCCGTACGGGCACACGTTCGTCACCGGAGAGCAGGGCCTGGGGCACGTCGTGCTCTCCACCCGCGACGACGAGGAGTCGCTGCGCTTCTACCGCGATGTCCTCGGTTTCCGTCTGCGCGACTCGATGCGGCTGCCCCCGCAGATGGTGGGCCGACCGGCCGACGGTAAGCCAGCGTGGCTGCGGTTCTTCGGATGCAACCCGCGCCACCACAGTCTCGCGTTCATGCCGATGCCTACACCCAGCGGCATCGTGCATCTGATGATCGAGGTCGAGAACTCCGACGACGTCGGGCTCGGACTCGACCGTGCGCTGCGCAAGAAGGTCAAGATGTCGGCGACCCTCGGCCGCCACGTCAACGACAAGATGCTCTCGTTCTACATGAAGACACCGGGCGGATTCGACGTCGAATTCGGTTGTGAAGGGCTGCAGGTCGAGGACGAGGGATGGATCGCCCGGGAATCGACCGCCGTGAGCCTGTGGGGGCA
This sequence comes from Rhodococcus sp. JCM 9793, assembly GCF_055380405.1. Lineage (NCBI taxonomy): Bacteria > Bacillati > Actinomycetota > Actinomycetes > Mycobacteriales > Nocardiaceae > Rhodococcus > Rhodococcus sp. JCM 9793. Next base: position 5,996,046 of record NZ_AP043721.1, on the reverse strand, counting down.
CGATTTCTCGGTGGGGTTCCAGTGATGAGTGTCCCCACGGACGGCGACGCCGGTGCATTCGAACAGTCGCAGGGGGTCGCGCCCCTCGATCCGAGGACGTTCCGTACCGTCCTCGGGCAGTTCTGCACCGGCGTCACCATCATCACCACCGTCGACGACGACGGTGCTCCGGTCGGATTCGCGTGCCAGTCGTTCGCCGCGCTGTCACTCGACCCGCCGCTCGTCCTGTTCTGTCCCACGAAGCAATCCCGCTCGTGGTCGGCGATCGAACGCAGTGGCCGATTCTGTGTGAACGTGCTCGGAGAAGAGCAACAGGACGTGTGCGCCCGCTTCGGGTCCAGGGAACCGGACAAGTTCGCGGGTGTCGAATGGACGTCGTCGCCGCTCGGCTCACCCATTCTCGCCGGATCTCTCGCGCACATCGACTGCACCGTCGAGACCGTGCACGACGGCGGCGACCACTGGGTCGTGTTCGGTCGGGTCTCCTCACTGAGCGAGCTGGGCGACGAGCTGGGCCGGCCGCTGCTGTTCTATCGCGGTCAGTACACCGGCATCGAGCCGGAGAAGACCACCCCGGCCCCGTGGCGCGATGATCTCGAGGCGTTTCTCACCACGGTCTCCGAGGACACGTGGTTGTAGTAACCGAAACCGGGTCAGAAAATTGTTCCCCATGTGATCGGGCATAAATCCTCCCCTCGGCGTGTTGTGCTCTACCATCGGTCAACCAAGACCGGTAACCGGCAATTGCCAACATCCACGAACGGAGGAGCCCATGGCAACCGACTATGACCGCCCCAGGGTCGAAAGCAAGGATGAGTCGCTCGATATCTTGGGCCCCGGCCGCAACTCTGCGCAGGCGGCGGTGGCAGACGTCGAGGAGTCCGACACGGCCGAATCGTTCGAACTGCCCGGCGCCGACCTGTCGGGTGAGGAGTTGACCGTCCGTGTCGTTCCTCGTCAGGCGGACGAATTCACTTGCACGCGTTGCTTTCTCGTTCAACACCGCAATCGTCTCGCCGATTCTGCCGAGAGCATCTGCATGGATTGCGCCTGAATCGATCAGCGCTGCAGGATCCGGGACATCAGCTGCCGTCCCTGCTCGAACGACATGTTCGGCAAGTACGCGTGGCTGACTGCGAGCCCGATTCCGGGCAGTGCTGTGGCGTCCGGGAACACCATGTACATGGGTCGATGCCGTGGTTGGAACTTGGTCTTGAACGACAGCAGTGACCGGAACCCGTACACGGGCTCGAGGACCTGACCGAGTAGTTTCAGCAGATCGTCGAGTGCACCTCGCTCGTCGGTGCCCGAATTCTCCGTGGCACTGGCGAGTGGAGCGCCGGACAGGCTGAGGAACTCGAGACCGTCCTCCCGAGCGGATAGCGCGGCCGATGCGATGAGGAACTCCATCACCGGCGGAAACCCGTCGGAATGTCGCCGCATGAAATCGAGCGTGAGACCCACGAGCTGACCCCGACGGAACACAGGCATCCACGACGTGACGCCGTGAACATGCCCGTCGGCATCAAGTGCCACCAGCAGCCGCACCTCGGGATCCTTCAACTCGTCGAGACCTCCCAGCGTGAATCCCATTTCGGGAAGTCCCTTGTCTGCGACCCACTCTTCCGAGATCTCGACGATCTGTGAGGTCACCGACAAGGGGGCATCGGCGAAGGTGGTCCAGCGTGCCTCGATGCCCTGCTTGGACGCACGGTTGAGTGAGGTGCGGACGTCCTGGAATTTCTTGCCTTTGAACGCGAGATCGGGCAGGTCGATGACCGTCTCCTCGGCGACCTGCACGCAACTCCAGCCGTGGTCGCGTGCGATCGCTGCGAGCTCTTCGCCGACCGAGTAGAAGCACGGGGTCCACCCGCTTCGCTGACAATGCGCCGCGAACGCATCGACCGCCTCCGCACGGGTCGCCGGATCACCGACCGGGTCGCCGGTGGTCAGCGCGATACCCGAATACACGCGATACGCGATGGTGTGTGCACCGTCGTCGCTGAACCAGTAGCTGTTGCCCGGCCACGTGATCATCCACGACAGTGAACTGCCACCGGGCGACCGCAACAACGCGCGAACCCGCTGCTCGTCGGTGGGAGAGTGCCCGAGCACGGGAATCATGAAACTGCGGAGCATCAACAGGGCGAACACGATCCACACCGTGGTACCCACCCATTCGAACAGCACCGTTGCGGGAGTGGTCAGCGGCAGCACCGGCGGTTCGAACAACTGCAGATACACCGGTGGCACGAGCCGGTGGACGAAATCGCGGAGCAGCGTCACCGGGCCGGGGTCGCGATCGAAACCGTCGGCGAGCAGACTTCCCACCGCAACATAGACGACAAGGGCAGCAGCACCCGCGGCGACGGTCCCGAGCCACACACGCCGGTACGTTCCTCGGGGCGCACGCACATCGAACAGCCGATGCGTCGCCAACAGCACGATGAGCACCGCGAGAAGTGCCGACAGCGGCGCCAATTCCTGGTAGAGCGAACCGTGTCGATGGACTCCGTACACCAGCGACCGCGTCTCGTCCCGTTCGGTGACCCGCACCACGACGCTCGCTGCGGCCGCCGCGATGAGCGCCACGTGCCCCCATGTGACGAGCAGCCACGCTGCCCGGCGTCCCCGTCGTAAGCCCTCCGCACCGACGAGCAGTACGACCGCCGGCATCAGATTCGCGACCACAGGGCCGAATCCTGACAGCCGAAGTGCTTCCCGTCCCTTGCGGCATTCCCCGCGCAGCGTCGGGTCGGAGCACACGTCCACGAGCTCTCGGGCGGTGTAGGGAACCTGGTTGAACAGCTCACGCAGTGCCGACAGCGGTCCGATGGCGTGTGGGGAGAGCGCCGCGAGCATCGGCCCCAGCACACTCGCCGCGACCACGAGGGCGACGAGGGTGCGCTGTTCCCTGATGGTGCCGCCGAGCGTTGCCGTGCGACCGTGTCGGCCGAACAGGACCGGGCCCAGCGCCAACCCGATGACGGCAGCGCAGAGACGCGTCACGTCCTGCAGGTGCCCGGCGAACAATGCGGTCGTGACCAGGAAGACCAGCGCCACCATGCGGATCCGTCGTCGCCACAGTGTCGGCATGGCGGCGGTCGCCGCCAGGAGCGTGCCGATGACCCACGAAAGGGGGTCCTCGATCAGATGGCCGTGAAGGTCGAGCCCCCACGAGTTCGGAACCAGCGAGGCGAAGTGAGCGGCCACCAATGCCGATGCGGCGCCCGCACCTTGGGTGACGACGGCACTGATCGCGAACCGTGCGCTCCCACTGATGTTCTCGACAGGAACGGCCACCGCGAGGATGACGACCGTCGCGAGGAGATAATCGCCGAGCCCGGATGCGAACATTCCGGACGTCCACAGCACCCAGACATGTCCGTCCGAGAAGCTCGGGACCCCGAGCGAGACGCTGTGCGAGAGGTCTCGTGAGGGGCCGTGCAGGAGGCTTCCCGTCGCGACCGCCAGAATCCAGAGTCCCGCGAGCAGCGCGAGCGTCACAGGAGCGCGGCGCAGCATCGACGTGCCGCGGGTGATCACCGGCCGACGAGGCGGGGTCACTGGTCTGTCAGTCCGAGTCGACGGCTGAGCCACGGCAACTCCTTCTCCAGCCCGGCGGACCACACCTCGAAGCTGTGGCTGCCGGGCAGTTCGGTGAGGTGGACATCCATTCCGGCCGCCTTCGCGGAGGCGGCGAGCTGTTCGACTCCGGGTCGGTACTCGCTGTCGTCGGCGCCGACGACGAATGCACCGGCGGAATCGGGGAAGCGCTCGTGGGCCAGCAGGTACGCGGGGTCGATTCGATCGAACGCCGCTTCGTCGCCACCGAACACCTCGTTGATCGTGCTGGTGCGGTCGCCGAGCGTGGGTTCGGCCTGACCGGACAGGTCGAGGAACGTGGGGTAGACGTCCGGTCGTAGCGTCGCCATCTGGAGCGCGCACGTGCCGCCGTACGACAGCCCGCCGATCGCCCACGCCGTCGGATCGGTATCGACCTGAAGGTTGCTCCGCACCCACGCGGGGACGTCGACCGACAGATACGTCGCGACATTGCCGAGGTGCGAGTCGACGCACAGCGGGTTGGCGAACTGGCTGCCGGTGCCATCGGCGAGCACCACTATCGGCGCGAGTCCGCTGTGCTCGGCCGCAAATGCATCCATGGTCTGCGTGAGCCTGCCCCCGACGAGCCAGTCGTCGGTACTTCCGGGCTGCCCTGCCAGCAGCACCAGTACGGGCAGTTCCGGGCGAGGGTCGGTGAAATAGGCAGGGGGAAGATAGATGTTGGCATTGCGTGCCGGGAACCCCGACGTCGCGCCCGGTATCGGAGTGGTGGTCACGACACCGGTCTGCGGAATGTCCGACGGCGGGATCCAGTCGGCGCTGGCGACCGTGTCCGTCGGTTCGAGCGAGTCGAACGGGACAGTCCGATAGTTGCTCAACCCCAGCGCCGCCCGGACGGTCGGGTACGCGTCGTAGACAGCGTTGATCTGGCCGGCTGCAGCCACGGTGACCACGAGCCACGCCGCGATCAGCCCGCACGCCGCGACAAGGTGGCGTCGGGTGTGGTCGCGACTGAACAGTCGGCCCACGGGAAGCGCGAGCGCGAGAACCGCAATCCCGGCCCAGATGTAGACCGTCGTCGGGAGGCTGTCGGGAAACGGTTTCCACACCTGCTCGATGACCACGGCCGCGACCACCGTCGTCACCACGGCGATCACGCCGAGCAACGGCAGGTAGACGAGAAGCCACCGCGTGCGCCGCCGACCGGCGAGCACGCACAACCCCACGAGTGCAGCGACGGTGAAGACAACCGCCGCTGCGCTCGTGGTCAGCGGCAGATTCAACACGGGTTCGGTGATGCCGGACCAGGACACCGATTCAGTATGTACGGCGTTCGGCGTCGTCGGAGTCGTTGCCTGCGATCTGCGCGTCTCCGATCAGCGATTGAACGATCACCGGTGACGCGACGAGCACCAAAGCGACGACGAACAGATATCCGACCATGGTGAAGACGATTCCGAGTACCCCGAAGTGCGCTTCGGAACCGGCCGTGACATGCGGCAGCACCACGCTGCCGCCGATGGTCACCGCGGTCAACAGTGTCGCGGTGAGCAGACCCGTGGCGATCAGGATGCGAGTGGGAACGAGTCCCGAGGTGAGCAGCGACGGACACGCCGTCCACACGCAGACCCACATGCACCACTGTGAAATCACTTCGAGGGTCGGGGCATCCAGCTGATGGATCATCCCGGTGAGCAGTGCGGATGACGCCACCAGGAGCAGGACCGTGCACCAGCGCCACGCATGGGACAGACGGAGCACGGGCGTGGCCCAGATCTTCCCGTAAACCCTGCCGAGTGCACGCGCGAACGAGGTGCCGCTGATGAGGACCATCAGCAATCCCACCGCGCCGAACGCCGCAGCCTCGGACGTCACCTCGAACCCGTCCTGGACGAACGCGTCGGGATCGATTCCGAACGGGTCGAGGAGGGTCTCCCGGATCGCTGACGTATCGACGAGAACCGACGCAGCCATGATAACGGGCAGAACCGAAGTGAACAGCTGCGCAGCGAGCGTCATCGCGCGGTCGACGAGTTCGATCCGCCCGAGCCCCACAAGAATGTGCTGGAGGGCCCGACCCACCGGGTGGGTGTTCAACTCGGCGCGGAACCGCGCCACCGTTGTGGCCAGCATTGAGCGATCCTTTGACGTCCTCCTGGCCGTGAACGACCGGGATTCCTCCTGCGACACGATATGCCGCTTCGGTGGTTCCTGTTTCACAAGGGCTCGCTCTCCGCTACACGGAAAGACTCACAGCCCCTCCGCAGGCGTTTCGCCTCTCCGCCCGTCCGGCGGCGAGAATATTCTTCGCAGCATTGACATCGCGATCGTGGACCACCCCACACGCCTGGCACTGCCATCGACGCACCGACAACGGCTTCCGGCCATCCTGCACCCCACACACCGAGCACAATTGCGACGACGGAAACCACCGATCCACCTTCACAAACACCCGCCCGAACCGGGCAGCCTTCTCCTCCAACAAACGGGTGAACACGCCCCACCCGGCATCGTGCACCGACTTCGCCAACCGCGTCCGCGCCAACCCGGTGATGCACAAGTCCTCGACATACACCGCTTGGTTCTCGCGGATGATCGCCGTGGACTGCTTGTGCGCCCAATCCTTGCGGGCATCGGCCACCCGGGCATGGGCCTTCGCGACCTTGACACGTGCCTCGGCCCGATTCTTGCTGCCCCTTTCCTTGCGCGACAGGCTCTGCTGCGCCTTGCGGAGTCTGCGTTCGGCGCGGCGGAAGAACTTCGGGGACTCGATGACCTTGCCATCGGAGAGGACTGCGAACGTGGTCAAACCCAGGTCGATACCCACCTCCGCATCGCACTCCGGCAGTGGCTCGTCTGTTGTCTCGACGACGAAACTCGCGAAGTACCGGCCCGCGGCGTCCTTGATGACCGTGACCGACGACGGCTCCGACGGCAGATCCCGCGACCAGACGACTTTCAACTCGCCGACCTTCGCCACATACAACTTCCGGTTGTCCCGGATACTGAACCCGTTGCGGGTGAGCCGGATTGCCTGCCGGTTGTCCTTGCGGGACCGGAACCGCGGCGCCCCGACCCTGCGGCCCTTCCGCTTCCCCGACATCGAGTCGAACCAATTCCGGTACGCGCGCCGCGCATCCTGACAGGCCTGCACCAACACCACAGACGCCACCTCGGCCAGCCACGCCCGCTGCGGGGCCTTCTTCGCCTCGGTCACCACCCACCTCTGCACGTCGGTGTCCGAGACCTTCAGCCCCGCTGCGTACGCGTTCTGCCGGGCCAGCAGACAGTCGTTGAACACCACCCGTGCGCACCCGAACGACCGAGCCAGCATGTCCTGCTGTCCGGGCGTCGGATACACGCGGTATTGGTATCGCAGCTGCATGTCTGCACCGTACGGACACCTACCGACAAGATCGACAGATCGGATATACCCCGGCCGTGAACGACCGGGTTTGCGCCGAAGAGTCCATGGTCAGGGAATCGCCCGTCCCATCTGCTGTACGACTACAGCGCTGAACAACTACGGCCTCGAATAATCACAGCGTCACACCGATGTACTTGGTTTCCAGGAACTCGTCGATTCCCGTGAAGCCGCCTTCGCGCCCGAGCCCGGACTCCTTGATCCCGCCGAACGGTGCGGCAGGGTTGGAGACCACGCCCTGATTCAGTCCCACCATTCCTGCTTCGAGGGCTTCGCATACGCGCAGCCCCCGTCGCAGGTTCTCGGTGTAGACGTAGGACACGAGCCCGAAGGGAGTGTCGTTGGCGCGTCGGACCGCTTCCTCTTCGGTGTCGAAGGTGCTGATCGCCGCGACCGGGCCGAAGATCTCGGTGTGGCACATCTGCGCGTCGTCGGTGACGTCGGTGAGTACCGATGCCGGATAGAAGTATCCGGTTCGGTCGACGGGGGTACCGCCGAGGGCGACGGTCGCGCCGCGGGCGACGGCGTCGTCGATGAGTTGGCCGACCTTGTCGACGGCGGCGCGGTTGATGAGCGGCCCGACGACCACCCCGTCCTCGACACCTCGACCCATCGGCAGCGCAGACATGCGTTCGGTGAGGCGCTTCGTGAATTCCTCGGCAACACCGCGCTGGACGAGGATACGGTTTGCGGCGGTGCAGGCCTGCCCGATGTTGCGCATCTTCGCGGCCATCGCGCCGTCGACGGCGGCGTCGAGATCGGCATCGTCGAACACGAGGAACGGCGCGTTGCCGCCGAGTTCCATCGAGGTGCGCATGACGGTCTTCGCGCACAGTTCGAGCAGGTGCTTGCCGACGCCGGTCGATCCCGTGAACGACAGCTTGCGTGAGCGTGGGTCGAGGATCAGCGGCGCCATCACGTCGTCGGACTGCGACGTGGTGACGACGTTGACGACCCCGGGCGGAAGTCCCCCCTCGCTGAGGAGGTCGGCGAGGGCGAGTATCGACAGCGGGGTCTGCGACGCCGGCTTGATCACGCTCGTGCAGCCTGCGGCGATGGCCGGGCCGATCTTGCGGGTGCCCATCGCCATCGGGAAATTCCATGGGGTGATGAGCAGGGTCGGGCCCACCGGCTGCCGGGTGACGAGGAATCTCGATCCACCGGCGGGTGCCTGCATGTAGCCGCCGTCGATGCGGACGGCCTCCTCGGCGAACCAGCGGAAGAACTCGGCCGCGTAGTTGACTTCGCCGCGTGCTTCGGCGAGCGGCTTACCCATTTCGAGCGTCATGATGAGCGCGAGCCGATCGACGTTCTCGATCATGAGCCGATATGCGTCCGCGAGGATCGTCGAGCGTTCACGCGGTGACGTCTGCGCCCACGAATCCTGGGCTGCTGCCGCGGCGTCGAGAGCGCGCATCCCGTCGGCGGGGCTCGCGTCGGCGACCGAACACAACTCTCGTTCGGTGGACGGATCGACGACGGGCATCGTGCGGTCGGCGTCCTGCCATCGACCGTTTATGAAGAGGCCCGTCGGGACCGTACGGATGGCTGCCTCTTCGTTCGGGCTGAGCTTGTCGTTCTGATTGACCGCCTGATCGGGCATGGCATGCCTTTCGTCCGTTGCCTTCGGCCTCCGCCCATGTTATGCATATTGTCAACAATCCAACAATAGGATTGGGATTCGAATTCGGTCGCCGAACCCGGGAGGGTTGTCATGACTCGACTGTCTCCACTGCTTCAGCAAGCCACGCCCGTCACCGTCGACCACGCCGCCGGCAGCTACATCTATGGCACCGACGGACGCAGATATCTCGACTTCACGGCGGGAATCGGTGTGACCAGTACCGGTCACTGCCATCCGCACGTCGTAGAAGCGGCGCAGCGTCAGATCGGCTCGTTGATCCACGGCCAGTACACGACCGTCATGCACAAACCCCTGCTCGAACTCACCGAAAGGCTCGGCGCGGTCCTGCCCGAGGGTCTCGACTCGTTGTTCTTCGCGAACTCGGGGAGTGAGGCGGTCGAGGCCGCGCTGCGTCTTGCCCGCCAGGCGACCGGACGTCCCAATGTGATCGTGTTCCACGGCGGATTCCACGGCCGCACCGTCGCCGCCGCGTCGATGACCACCTCGGGCACCCGATTCTCCGCGGGGTTCAGTCCCCTGATGGGTGGCGTGCACATCGCGCCGTTCCCCAATGCGTACCGCTACGGATGGACCGAGGAACAGGCCACCGATTTCGCGCTCAAAGAACTCGACTACCTCTTCGCGACGGTCACCTCGCCGGCCGAAACCGCGGCGTTCATCGTCGAACCTGTCCTCGGCGAAGGTGGTTACGTCCCGGGGAACACTCGCTTCTTCCGGGGCCTGCGCGAGCGTGCAGACCGGTATGGAATCCTTCTCGTCTTCGATGAGATCCAGACCGGATTCGGGCGCACCGGAAAGTTCTTCGGGCACCAGCACTTCGACACCCGGCCCGACGTGATCACGATCGCGAAGGGCCTCGCCAGCGGGTTCCCCCTGTCCGGTATCGCGGCATCCGAAGAGCTCATGGCCAAGGCATGGCCCGGATCCCAGGGTGGGACCTACGGCGCCAATGCCGTGTCGTGTGCGGCGGCGGTCGCGACTCTTGACGTCATCGAGAAGGAAGGCCTCGTAGAGAATGCTGCGGCGCGCGGTGTCGAACTACTCGAAGGCGTCCGGGCGCGGGCTACTGACGCCGTGGGTGATGTACGGGGACTGGGCTTGCTGGTGGGTAGCGAATTCGTCACCGAAGATGGCGTTCCCGATCGCGAACGCGCCTCGGCTGCACAGAAACTCGCGTCGAGCAAGGGTCTGTTGCTACTGACATGCGGGGCATACATGAACGTCGTGCGGATGATTCCGCCGCTCATCGTCACCTCCGAGCAGGTCGAGGACGCCCTCGGCATCTGGTCCGAGGTGCTCGCCGAAGTCTGATCGCGTCCAGGAGGTTCTGTGACCCGTTTCATCACGATCACGCTCGACCAGCGTGGCATCTCCTGCCGTGCACGACTCCTCGACGCGGAGGCGCCGCTGACATGCGAGGCGGTGTGGAACGCCCTACCGCAGAGCGGCGCCGCGTTCCACGCGAAATACGCACGCAACGAGCTCTATACGCTCGTCCCGCGGATCGTGGCAGCGCCACATCGTGAAAACCCCACGGTTACACCGATTCCCGGTGATGTGTGCCTGTTCGATTTCGAGCCGTGGGAGATCGGCAACCCAGCGTACGGGTACGAACCGGGATCGGAGGCCCACCATGAGCAGGGCGCCACCGATCTGGCGCTGTTCTACGGCCGCAACAACCTGCTGATCAACGGCGATGTCGGGTGGGTGCCGGGAAATGTGTTCGCGACCATCGAGGACGGGTTGCCCGAGCTCGCCGTGGCGTGCAACGACCTGTGGATACAGGGGGTGGTGGGGGAGACCCTGAGCTTTACCCGAGCGACGTAGGCGGGAGGGTCTCGCTCATGGGCCGACCCGATGCTTCCTTGTGGCAGCAGGCAGGATGGGGCTCATGCAGACCTTGCCTCTGACCCTCCAGTCCTCTGTCGTCGTGCGCGCAACTCCGGAGGAGGTGTACGCGTTGGTATCGGATGTGACCCGGACCGGCGAGTGGTCGCCGGTGTGCGCCCATTGCTGGTGGGACGAGGGGCAGGGACCCGAGGTCGGTGCCTTCTTCACCGGTCGGAACGTGACCCCCGACCGCACCTGGGAAACTCGCTCGGAGGTCGTCGTCGCCGATTCGGGCCGGGAGTTCGCGTGGTCGGTCGGTCCTGGCGTGGTGCGCTGGGCCTATCTCACCAAGCCCACGGACGACGGCGCGGAGTTGACGGAGACGTGGCAGTTCGGCGAGGCCGGGCAGAAATTCTTCGAAAAGCGCTTCGGCTCCGAGGCTCAGCGGGAGATCGCGGCGCGGGAGCAAGCCGCTCGCGAGGGAATCCCCACAACGCTCGCCGCGATCAAGCGGATCCTCGAGGGCTGAGGCCCTGTCGGGGACCCAGGTGCGGTGGCGACGCCGCTGCGAGCTCGCGGTGGCGCCACCGACGGCCGCATGACAAGGAAGCGCGCTCAGCAGATGTTGTAGCGGAGACGCCCACGCGGTCTGCGGACTATGACGTTCTCCCGTCAGGGCGCGGTGAAGCCTGCATCGGCGAGAACCTGCTGTCCTTCGGGGCTGAGGACGAGTTCTTCGAATGCTGTGGCAGTGGCGGCGTTCTCCGAGTCGGTAAGGACCGCGATCGGGTAGGTGTTGACCGATTCGGCCGATTCTGGGAATGCGATGGTGACCACTTGGTCGCCTGCGCCGGAAGCGTGCCTCGGTCGTGCTCTGTTTGATCGCGGAGACCTGATCGGCGGACAAGCCCATCTGTCCATGATCGGAGTGTCGATCGGTCCTGGGCTGACGGCATTGACGCGAATGGCGTCGGGTTGCCGAATGCATCTTCCGACTTCTCACGACCCGGGCGGTGTGCCGGGGTCATCGTGTGGCCACCGACGGATGATCTCGATATGAACGGGTCGTTCCTTCAGATGGCGGAAGTGCCTCCGTCGACAGACAGCTCGACTCCATTGACATACGTCGAGTCTTCGGATGCGAGGAAGAGCGCGACCGTTGCGATTTCTTCGGGACGGCCCATCTGTCCACGCGGGATCAAGGATTCGAACTGTCGCTTCGTCTCTTCATCGAACAGCTCTTCTTGAATCGGCGTGGCGATCTGCCCCGGGCTCAGGACGTTGACACGAGTATGCGTGCAAAGCGGCCTTGCTGGCGGCGTAGACACTCCACCCAGGCCAGCCCTTCACCGAAGCGATCGAACCGGTCATGAAGATCGATCCGCCATCATTGAACAATGGGAGGGCCTTCTGGACTGTGAAGAGTGTTCCCCGTGCGTTCAAGCCGAATTGGCGATCGAAGTGTTCTTCGGTGATCTCCCCGAGATGACTGGCCTCTCCGGCTCCGGCGCTGGCATAGAGCACGTCAATGCTGCCCTTCTCGCGTTTGACGGTGTCGAAGAGACGATCGAGATCGCCGACCCTGCTTGCATCGCCCTGTACTCCCGTTACATTCCGCCCGATCGACTGAACGGCTGCGTCCAGGGCATCCTGTTTTCTGCCTGTGATGAACACATGTGCGCCCTCTTCTGCAAAAAGCTTGGCGGTGGCGAAGGCCAACCCGCTCGAACCGCCTGTGATGACCGCTACTTTGCCTTCGAGCTTTCCCATTTCATCCCTTGCGTGGTTCGTACAATTACGAACCTGAATACTACATCATAGGTACGTAAAAATACGAACCTTTCGGCACCGTTCGCGAACTCGCTTGCCACCTTCAGGCCAGAAGGGGGCCAACGGAATCAAGGGTCGGACGTGGGAGGGCAGTCAGCCGGCGTGGCGAATAACGTCGAGCAGGCCGGGGAGCTGCTGCTCGATCGCGGCGCAACGCAACGCTACGAAGACTCGATTTCCGTGGTCGACGGTCTCTACGATCCCGGATTCGTGAAGAACCCGGAGATGTTGAGTGAGCGTGGACCGACTTACGGACACGTTGAACGCGGCACATGACGACACCTGATTGCCGGGCGTCTCCAACAGTGCGGTCACCACCTGGCGACGGACCGGGTTGGCGAGCGCTTTGAGAGTCGTGTCGAGGGTGATCTCGATAGTGTTCTCAGGACTCACCGGTGGCATTTTCCGCTCCTCAGCTCATGTGCGTACGTTCGATGGCAAGCGTACCTCCGACTTCCATGCCCGAGCGCCTTGGCTGTGCCGGGCAATCGCATTGACTGCGCAGAGCAGTGTCAGCGATCCAGATGATGTCAACGGTGGTGACCGGCGGTCGCGCTGATTGCTTTGAGTGGGCGCAGTTGCGGCAAACTTCCCGCGCGGGAATCTCGGTGAGATCGCAGGAGCTGAGGAAGTTCCGGGCGCGTCCTTCATGTCCAGTTTCAGTTCAGCAGGTAGAGCAACGCGGCTTCGCGGCATAGGCGGTGTCGAAGTCGACAGCGAGCACGGCTTCGACCGGCCCGACCAGCGCGTGCTGCTCCCAACTCTGCCCGGTGCGGCTGTGCAGCTTGGTGCCAGCGGTGTCGATACCCCACAAGGATCCGTCCTGCGCGGCGCAGAGCAGCGTCAGCTGCGGGGCGCGGGGCACCACGGCGAAGGTGTGCCCGCCCGTCGGTGCTGTGTTGCAGCCCGTCCGTAGGGGTGCGCCCACCCCCCGGCATCGGTCACGGCGAGGACGGCAATACAGGAGGTGTGCGGTGCAGAAGGAGGTCGTCGAGTACGTCGACGACTTCGACGGGAAGCCGATCGACGAGGGCTTGGCACAGACGATCCGATTGACCGTTGACGACGGTCGCCTACGAGATCGACCTACGGACGTCGCCGGTGACCTGTGCCGGCCGGGACCGATAACAGCTCGCTGCGGTGCGGGCTTGGGCGAAGGGCAGGAGATTGCGAACGGATCCGACGCACCGAATCCGAACATGAAGCGGTGATCATTCGGCGCTGTGGGTCGCCGCGAACATGAGAAACACCACGAACAGCGCTGCCGCTCCCAAGACTGCTCCGACCGCGGCGGTCCGACGATCTGTCGCGGATCCCTTATCGACCCGCTCGAGACCGACCCATCCGCACAGCACGGCGATCACTCCGGCGGGGACGGTGACAAAGTCTCCGAACCGTTATCGTGCCAGACGAGAATCGAGGCAACACCCGACAACGGCAGGGCGGGGGTCAGCCCGAAAATGCAGGTTCCCCGGTCAGTGCGCGGCAGGGCCGCGAAGTGCGCTGCGCCGGGGGGCGTGGCCCTGCTCGGTCGCTTCTACGAATCGTTCTGCGACCATGCCGTGGAGATCGGTGACCGCGTGGTATTCCTGGAGACCGGCCTCACCAGCCATGCCGGGGAACGCCACGAGGGAGAGCCGCCGCAACACGGCCTCGACAGTTGAGGTTGGTGACCGGTTGCCGGCCGGGCCATTCGAGGGAGTGAGTACAGCCCGGCGTCGGAGTGTGTCCCCTTCAGCGACGGGGCCATGACGTCGATCTCGGCGCTGCCGTCTCTCCAGTGCCGGACGGTGGGGAATCAAGTGAAATCCGAAGGGCCCCTGTTATTCGTTGGACAGCAGCGGCCCCAGTGGTCCGAGGTCGATGTTGAGATCCTCGGGCGTGAGACCGAAATGATCCCGTAGTTCGGCCATGCGCTCTTCGAGCAGCATCAGTGTTGTACCGATGCGTTCGATCTGCTCGTCGCTGAGGTCACCGTGCTCGACGCGGCGTAGTGCCTGACGTTCCATCAATTGACGCAACAGTTCGACGAGGGTCAGGACCAAGGTGACCAGGCCACGCTCGACGGATTCGGGGTCGGCGTCGATCCGCTGAGGGAGACCGTGGCGGCCGATGTCGGGTTGCACGTGCGAGTGGGCAGGCTCCGGTTCAGTCATCGGTAGGGCCCAGTTCGACAGGGTCGGGGACGAGCGCGCTGACGGATGCGATGAGGGTGCGCAGCGAGATACGGACCATGTCGACGTCGGCGAGTGCGAGAGTGATCTCCCCGGTGATGACGACTCCACCACCGAGCACTCGGTCGAGCAGATCGACGAGGGCGATGCGACGAGTGTCGCTCGCGGGGACCATCTCGCTCATGGGTTCACCACCTCGGTCCCGGCGAACGAGTACGGAGGCCATGGTCCGGTCAGCTCCACCGTGACGCCGTGGTGTTCGGAATCGAGTGCTGCGACGAGCGCTGCGAATTCGTCGACCCGGTCGTCGTTCACGAGGTAGGTGCCGTTGAAGATCATCCAGGCCTGCTTTCCGGTCAGCACCGGATCGGTGACCGGCCGCCGGTGGCCGTCGACGGCGTGAGCGAGAAGCGCGGAGTGAATCTCTTCGGCATGGCCTGCCGCCCGCTGTTCCACGTCTTGTTGTGCGCTCAACTCAGCGCGTCGGCGCAGCAGATACGCCGTTCCTTTGCCCGCTGTGCCCGGCGGGGAAGATTCTGATTTCGTGCTCTGCGCCAGTGCCTTCGGGTCTCCGAATGCTTTGACGCCCCATTCGCTCCGTCCTGTCACCCGGCGCAGCGTTGCATCGAACTCCTCGTGTCGTGCGTCGAGGAGTAGACGAACGCGGTCGTCGTCGAGGTAGAGGGTCGCCAGCCGCAGTGGCAGGGTGGGCCCGCGGCGGAGTACGGCAGCGACGACGGCGTCGTGTGCTCTGGCGACCACGGTGAGCCAGTCGAGGTCCTCGAGGTGGCGCTGCAGAGGTTCCTGCCCGAATTCGCTCAGGCTCACCGTCCCGACCACCGCACCCAGGCCTGCCTCCACCACCGTCCGTACCGGTTCTCCTGCTACGCCGGTGATTCCGGCGAGTTGTGAATCGTCGATGCTGTCGGCGGTGATGCCGTAGAGCCAGACACCGTCATCGGCGGTCATCGTCGGACTCCCGCGGCGTCGCCTCCACCTCGGCCTCGACCGGTTCGGCGGCCTCGACCGCCGGATGCACCGACCTGTCGGCCTCGAGCTCGGCTATCCGCTCCCTCAGCTTCCGGTTCTCGAGCTCGACGTCGCTGTTCCTGCCGGTCAGCCAGGGGTCGTGCTCCCACCAGTCGATGCCCACCTCCTTCGCTGTCTCCAACGACGCGATCACCAGGCGCACCTTGATCGTCAGCAGTTCGATGTCGAGCAGATTGACCTGGATGTCTCCCGCGATCACCAGACCCTTGTCGAGTACCCGTTCGAGAATCTCACCGAGGTTGGTCGATTGGTGGCCGCCGCCCAGCCCGCCGCCGGAGCTCTGCGGCAGGTTGCTCGGGCCTCCACGGGCGACGGTCATGACCGCCCGCTAGAACTGTCACCGGCACCGCGGGTATAGCGGCGAGTTCTGCGATAGGACAGCAATTCTCCATCCATATCCAACACCACCTCGTACAGTGCGAGCATGTCCGTCGAGGACGGGATGCGCCGATCCTCGATCACCTCCACCTCCACCGTCCAGCCCTCGTCGGTCGGCGTCACAGCCGTTGCACCCATCGATTTCTTTCCGGTGAGGTGGGTGATGTCGCGCAACGCGAGTTCTGCGATGTCCTGCGCCGACAGGGCCGGGGGGTCCTCCGCTTCTGCCATGATCTTTCACTCCTTCTCCGGAGTGATCGTGGGTCCGGCTCCGGTCATGCGATCGAGGATCACCTGCTGCGCATGCTCTTCCTCTTCGGCAGAGATCTCTCCCGCCGCTCGCGCCTGCTCCAACTCCTCGAGAGCACGACGCGCACTGGCCGGATTGTGCAGTTCTTCCTCGACCTGACGCTGAATCACTTCGGCCAGCGAGATCACCCCCCGCACCGGTGCCAGCGGCAGGGTGACGATGAACGAGAGCACACCCATGGCCTCATCCCTCCGGTTGCTGGGCCACCACGAAGTCGTAGGCAGCGAGGGGGCCGAGCAACCGCATCTCGACTCGGCCGTCCCACTGCTGCGCCAACTCACCCACCGCGGTTTCGAGCTCGTCCTGCCGAGCGACCTCGACCAGGACCGCCACGTGCGCGGCCTCCAATTCATGTGTGGGTTCTCGCACGTTGAGGAAGTCGGCCAGCGGCGTGAGCGCTTCGACCACCTTCGCGGTGTCCTCGTCACGCTTGGCCACGATGGCGTTACTGATGATCTCGCCGAGGGCCATCCGTGCGTCGCGGCTGGTCTCCTCCGGCTGATCACGGAGCGCCTCACGGAGCTCACGTGCTTGCCCATTCTCCTCGAGCACTTCCGACAGAATCACCTGTTCGACGTATCGCCCCTTCACGACGTATTGCGCTCGTCCTTCGAGTTGCTCCAATGCTGCGGAGAACTCGTCGGCGTGGGCTGTGAGTAGTTCGTCCTTGACCGCGTTGGAGTCGGTCAGCACCGCCCCGAACCGAAGCGGAAGAACCGGCGCCACACGGGAAGTGCCGTCCAGAAGGTGCGCATGGGCTTGCAGGTCCACGGGTTTACCCAGAGGTCTGTCCACCGAAATGTCACTCACGAGCGCGGCGATGTCACCGTGTCTGACGAGCCTCACCGGCCCGTCGCACACCCCGACAGCGTCCTCTTCGGTCTCGACGTCGGCAGGCACGATGCCGTAGACGTAGATGCCGGTGGTATGTAGCTCTTCCGGCGCGTCGGAGGCCCGGTTCGTGGACATCACTCGTCCTCTCGCGTGGACTTGCGCGACACACGTTCGCGCTCAGGTTGTTCCTGCCCGCCGAGGAGATCGCCCAGCTTTTCGCCGGCAGCCTCGAGTGCGCCCTTGGTTTTCGATTGGGCGCCGGCCTCGGTGACGTCCCCGACCAGATCGGTCAGGCCCTTGGGCTCGCCGCCGATCTCGAGCCGGTTGACCGCCTCCGCGAACCGCAGATAGGTATCGACACTGGCGACGACAATGCGTGCGTCGATGGTCAGCAATTCGATGCCGACCAGCGAGACACGCACATACGCGTCGATGACCAGGCCCTTGTCGAGAATGGTATCGATGACATCGGCGAGGCTGCTCGAGCTGGGGCCACCGCCGACTCCGCCGCCACCGCCCGCTGGTTGTATCGCTGTCATCGCCGTGCGCCTTGCCTCGAACCCGCAGACTCAGCGGTCTTGCGTGGGCGGCCTCGCCGTTTCGGGGGTGACTGGTTCTCACTTGCGGCCGCAGTTTTGCGTGGGCGGCCCCGACGTTTCGGGGGTGCTTCTTCTTCCTCCTCCTCTGCGGTGTCCTCAGGTTCCTCGACGTCCTCCTCCTCGTCCTCCTCTTCGGGTTCCTCCTCGGCGGTGTCTTCGGGTTCCTCGGACTCTTCGGTGTCCTCGGCAGGCTCGCCCTCGTCGGCTTCGTCCGGCTCGGTCTCGACTACCTCACCATCCCGGATTTCGCCGCGCCAGCCCTCCACGTCGTCGGGATGAAGGATGGCCTGTGTCATGACATGCCGGCCGAAGTGCTTCAATTCCAGACGTACTCGACGACCCGGTGCACGCCACAGGTTCCCTGTCTTCTCGAAGAAGCCCTTCGGGTGATACTCGAGTATCAGAAGGATGCGGGTGAGATCGGGAGTCATCTCGTGGAACGTCACCGCACCATCGACATAGCCTTTGGCGCCCTTCGAGCGCCACACGATCCGTTCGTCGGGAACCTGCTCGAGGATCGTCGATTCCCACGTTCGGTGGGACAGGAAGACCTGCGCCTTCCACTCGAGCTTCTCGTCCGATTCTTGCTCCACCCGCTCGACCTTCTTCATGAAGGACGGAAAGTCGGTGAACTGAGTCCACTGATCGTAGGCCAGCTGGACCGGGACCCCGACATCGATCGATTCGACGATATTGGTCAACTTGAGCTTCTTGCCTTTTCCGCTACCGCCGCCACCGCCGTCACTGCCGCCGGTGATGGCGTCCTTGACGTCGGAAGTCTTGTCCTTGACCGTCTGCTTGGCGTTCTCCCAGCCCCCACTGATCGCGGACTTGAGCGGTGACCCGTCTTCGGACTGTTTTGCCGAACCGGTGACAGCGGCCAGCAACCCTCCTTCGCCGTCGCCTGTTGCGTAGTCATTGAGTCGTTCGGAGGTGTTCGTCACCTTCTCCGAGACCGACGACAGTGCTCGTTCGGCCACCAGGGACACCAGATTCTGTATCGAGTCCTGCAGCACACTCGACGCGCCGTCTCCGTCGCCCGGTCCGGCCTCGTGTAGTTTCTTCGCGGCGTTCGTCATGGTCATCATCTCCGTGCGCGTCGGACGGGCGCAGCGTCCGTCGCGGCCTGGGCTCGTGTCCTGCGACTGCGTGTCGGCTCTTCTTCTTCGTTCCGGTCGTCGTTCGTGTCGGACTTCGCCTTCCGTGGCTTGCTGGTGGCTCGGGTGTTGCCGGTGCTCGAGGTACGGCGCGGTGCCGACCGCGTCGGTTCCTCGTCGGCTCCGTCGTCCGGTTGCTCTTCGGCAGTGATCTCTTCGACAGTGGTCTCTTCGTCGGCAGCAGCGTCCTCGTCGTCCTCGTCGCGCGCACGGGTGTGTTTTCTGTGGCCGAGGCGCCGGATACCGGTGACCTCACCGACAGGTCCGGTGGCATCGCTGACCGTGCCCTCGATCTCATCGCCTGCCGCCAGCAACCGGTTGCTCAGCGCATCGATGCGATGACTGGCGGCAGTGACCGCTGCCGCCTTCGCTGCGGTCATCAACTCCTCCTTGACGGAGCCGCTGATCTTGGCGAATTCCGGCGAGGTCGCGAGCATTTTCGTCCCGCGTTCGAGTAAGTCTCGCGGTCCGCCGGGGAATCTTCCGGTCGCGCCCGCCGCCGCGAGCATCAGCGCCATTCTCATCTTGTGTGTACGACCGAGCATGTAGCCCGCGCCGACGGCCAACGCCACCTGACCCTTTGTTTTCATTTGTCGAGCCCCTTCACGAGTAGGTCGTTCGCGCACCTCTCGCCGATCTCAGCGCGGTGTCGGAGGACCGTCTTTGCGGATGCGCCGCAGAGCCGCGCGTGGTAGTGGGGTGCGTATGTCGACTACCCCGCCCGGCGAGCACTCAATCACCATCAGAAGCCTCGTTCGGCTGATTCGTCGTGGCAGTGGTGATACATGCATCGGGCAACTGGGTCCGAGGTGATCGCTCCTTGTGTGCGTCGCGCTTCGCATCGACATCCACAGCCTCGCCAGAAATCCTTGTTGCTCAACAGTGTGCGACCGTCGCTGAGCTACTCGGCGGCGGAGCGCACCGCGGCGACCACTACTGCGACGAGCAGGGCCAGCAGGAGGACCACCAGGAGCACCGGACCGAGCAGGAGAGCGAGGACCAGGAGAAGAACAAGGGCGATTTCGGCTTTTGTGCTCAATCCCGACACTAGACCCTTGATCGCGGCCCACACAGGATTCTTACCTGTCAGCACCGCACGAATCCCTTCGAGCCCCGCCGTCATGCCGCCCCCACCGAGGGAGCTGCCGGCCCCGCCGGGCGTGGCCGCCTCGACCAGAGTGTTCAGCGACTCGCGGAACGTGCTCGTCGCCTCTGCGGCGTGCCCGCGCATCGCGTCCAGAAGCCGGCGAATGTGCGTTGTCACCCAATCGACGGTGGCCTCGATCGCCTGCTGCATCATGCCGGGAGCGTGGCCCGCAGGGGCTTCGCCTTCGGCCGCCTGATCGGATACCTCTGGCCGGGAATGCTTCCGCGGCGCCGGCTCTGCACTATCGGGATGCTGCCGTCGGTGCGTCGGCTTCGACGCTGCGGTGCCGGTCGCCGCGTCTGTCCGTGTGGTTCGTTGTACCGGTTCCGCCCACCGTGGCCTGCTGCGCCGCGGTGAGTCCGCGGTCCATTCTGCTATCGGCTGCCTGCGTGGCAGCCGACCCGTGGGGGCCTCGGGCCTTGTCGCCGTCGCCCTCGTGGATGTGCGGGCCGCTGAACGGGGACTGGATGTCGCTGTCAGGGTGTTGCCGTCTTTGGCCTTTCCCTCGCCTGCGGTGCTTCGACGGCGCGGTGTGGCCGGTGGTGCTGTCCGGCCGCGCGCGTTCTTTCGTGCACTCATACCGCTCGCCTTCTCCTCGTGCACTGACGTCCAGCAAGTTCCCCGGGGGCGCTACCCGAATGGGAGGACTCAAGCGAATCGTGGTGTGTATTGCCGCGCAACCATTGTGGTGAACGGGGCACCGTACGCGCGGCGGTGCACGGCTCACCCAGAAGATCCTCTGTGAGGCGGCTCCGGTGCCGGCACACGCTTCGGCGAGTACCGGAGCAGTGCGATGTCGATGTTCATGTTCGTTGATGTCCTTATCGTCGAAATGGAACTCTGGCTCCGGCGATGCGGTGCGAATCCTGTGTGGCATCAGTAGAAGTGGCGGTGTCCGCCCACCGCGTGCCCGCTCATACCGATGAGCGCGAGCACCGCACCGATGACGGCGAGGATGATTCCAAGAATGATCATGATAGCGGCCTGACCTCGGGCGGAAGCAGAGTTCGATGTTCGGAAGTGGTGGATCGGTGGTCACTGGGTGAAGGTGTGCTTGATTCTCTGCCCCACCTGCTTGAGCTTGTCGCCGACCTGCTTCGCGTTTCCCTTGGATTGGTCTGCGCGTCCCTCGGCTTCCATACTTTCGTTTCCCAGGGATTTGCCTACGGACTTCTTGATGGCGCCCTCTGCGGTTTCGGCCTTGTGGCGGATCTTCTTCATGATGCTCATGACGGTCTTCTATTCCTTGCGCTGATCGACCGTCCCGGATACGGGTCAGTCGAGAGGGTCGGTACCGCAACGCTATCGGTCAGCGTGTGCACAGAAGCGGTCATGATCGGCGCGCCCGCGACAGCGACGCTCGTGGCGGCAAGAAGGACGACCAACCACAACACAATAAGCATGACGGCCTCCAAGCGGCCACGGCGTAATACCTAGTCAACGCCGCATTCTGCCCAGAGTCAACACTGTAGATCTACGCCCAGCAGTAGGGTGAACAACAGAAACCGATGCCCTCACCAGCGCCTGAGGCTACATCGGCTGCCGATCGGAGAATTCCCGCTCCTGCGGGCTGGCGTCGTCACTGGCTTCGTACGACGGCTCCGCCGAACTCGAACGCGGCATCGATATCGTCCTCGCTGGGTTGGCTGCAACGCTGACTTCCTCGGAAAGTGCGTCGCCGCAGCAGAGTTGACCGCTTGTTTGGTCATCCGTGTCCGGGTGAACCGCGGCGCGGTCGGGCCGGAGGCCATGCCTCGGCTGCGGACCAGGGTTTTCCGTCCCTGGGATATGGCGCTCCGGTGTACAAAATTGCTCCACAGCCAGGTGCACCCCAGCGCGCAGGCGCGCAGAATGGGGACAGGAGGTCAACATGAAACTGCTACGGGGCCTGGGCGGAGTGGTACTGGGGATCCTCACCGCTCTGCTCGGTACGGTACTGGGGATCCTTGCGGCCGTGCTCTGGCTCGTCGGTGCGCTGCTGTGCGTGACGGTCATCCTTATTCCGCTGGGTATCCCCGTCGTGCGGCTCGCCAACCGTCTCTTCGGCATTGCCAGGAAGTTGATGCATCTCCCCTGATCCCGCGGCACGTAGGCGCACGTCGACCTGCCCGATCGCGGTGATGGCGTGCGGTCCCGGTATCGCGCCGCACGGCGCAAATTTCCAAGCCGTCGAGGTTCGGGTGTGTGGCGCGGATGGTACGTGCCCGAGTGCTGGGCGATGCCGTGTGCTGCGGTGGAGAGTGCGAAGTTTCCCTCCGATGCGTGTCGCCAGCGACCGTCTCCGTGAGCGGAGAGGTCCAGGAGCCGTATGTCGCGGCGTCAGTCGACGGGTGCGCAAGTATTTGGGCCGCTCGAATGCCCCCGCCGTTTCAACTCCTCTACTCGGTCAGCGCATACTCCGCGAACCGTGCGACCGCGAGCACCAGATCGTCCGAGTGCCGCGGTCCCACAATCTGGAGTCCGACGGGAAGCCCGGCAGCCGTCGTCCCTGCCGGAATGCTGATCGCCGGCTGTTGCGAGAGATTGAACGGGTAGCTGAACGGCGTCCACTGCGGCCAGGTCGTTGCCGATGATCCGGGCGGCACGTCGTAGCCGGCCTCGAACGCGGGAATCGGTACCGCGGGGGTGATCAGCACATTGTGCGTCAGGTGGAATGTGCCCATGGTTATGCCCACAGCGGCCGCGACTGCGCGCGCATCGAGATATTCGACAGCGCTGAGTGTTTCGCCGCGTTCCCACACTCGCCCGAGGCCGGGGTCGACCTTGTCCCGAGTTCCTTCGGGGAAGTTCTTCAGCATCGCGGCGGCGCCGGATGCCCACAGCACCTCGAAGGCTTCGAGCGGATCGTCGAATCCGGGATCTGTCTCGGTGACGACCAGCCCGGCATCGGCGAGCCGGCGCACCGCGCGGTCGACGATGTCGCCGACCTCGGGGTCGACGGAGACGTAGCCGAGCGTTTTCGAATACGCGACACCGAGACCGACGACCTCACGGTCCATGGCTCCGCGGAATGTCATGACGGGGGGTGCGAGCGCGGTCGGGTCCCGCGGGTCGGGCAGTGACAGGATGTCGAGGAGCAGGGCGGCATCTTCGACGGTTCGGGTGATCGGCCCGGCGTGCGCGAGCGGACCGAATGGGCTCGCCGGAAAGAGCGGAATTCGTCCGTGCGTCGGCTTGAACCCGACGACACCGCAGAACGCCGCGGGAATGCGGATACTGCCGCCCCCGTCGGTGCCTATCGAGCAGGGGCCGAAGCCGGCTGCGACCGCCGCGGCGCTCCCGCCGGATGATCCGCCCGCGGTCTTCGTGGTGTCGAGCGGGTTACGGGTGATTCCGTACAGTGCCGAGTCGGTCACGGCTTTCCATGCGATCTCCGGAGTGGTGGTCTTGCCGACGAACACCATCCCGTCCTCGCGCAGGCGTGCGACGGCGGGACTGTCGACGTCCCATCTTTGATCGGGGTCGACGGCCTGTGAACCTCGTAGTGTGGGCCAATCCTTCGTCAGGAAAATATCCTTGATCGAGATGGGAACCCCGTCGAGAAGGCCTTTTGCATATCCGGTGCGCCACCGTTCTTCGGATCGGCGAGCCTGTTCCAGCGCCCGCTCCTCGTCGACGAGACAGAATGCGTTGACGCTGCGGTCGTGTTCGGCAATGTTGTCGAGAACTGCCCGAGCGGCCTCGACCGGGGACAGCTCACCCGCGGAGAAGGCAGTCACCAGCTCGACCGCGGTCATGTCGGTGGGCTTCATGCGTTGCCTCCCTGGTGTTCGGGCCTGCTCCCGGCGGCAGGCCTCAGGTACTCGGCACGTAGCCGAGGTGCTTGTCGACGACGTTCTCGAGCTCACCGCCGGAACGCCACCGCTGGAAGTTGTCGACGAACACATCGACCAGCGCATCTCTCCATCCGCGGAAGTCGCCGGAATTGTGCGGTGTGATCATGACATTCGGAATATCCCACAGTGCGTGTTCCGGCGGGAGCGGTTCGGTGTCGACGACGTCGAGTGCGGCGCCGGCGATTTCTCCGGCGCGCAGTGCGGCGACTAGATCGTCGGTGCGGACGAGATCGCCGCGTCCGACATTGATGAAGCGCGCACTCGGTTTCATCGCGCGGAACAGGGGAGCGTCGAACATGTCGCGTGTCTGCTCGGTCAGGGGTGCGGCCACGACCACGAAGTCGGCGTGGGCGAGTGCGGCGGGCAGGTCTTCGGTGGCGGTGACGGTGCCGAAGTCGGGGTCGTTCTCTCGCGCGCGCCGCCCCGACCCTCGAACCTTCATACCGACCGTGGTGAGCAGGCGCGCGATCGCACGCCCGATGGGCCCGGTTCCGACGACGAGTGCGGTGCGTCCGGCGATGCGTTCGGATTCGCGGTGTTGCCACGTGTGTTCGCGCTGGAGTCGCAACGACTCGGGGAGATCTTTCGCAAACGAGAGGATCTGTGCCAGGACATATTCGGCGATGGGTTGATCGAACACCCCACGTGAGTTGGTGACGATGACGTCACTGTCGCGCAGAGCCGGGAACATGATGGGGTCCACGCCTGCGGCTGCCGCGTGCACCCACCGCAGGGACTCCGCAGCGTGCCATGCCTGGGGGAGTGCATCGGTGAGGAAGTCGTAGACGAACAGTACGTCGGCGCCCTCGAGAGCGGTAGCGAGGCCGTCACTGTCGGTGTAGCGAATTTCGGCATGCTCGGCCACCGGAGCCAGGAGCGTCGCGCCCGGCAGGGTCTCGGCATGTAATACCGCCACCACAGGATTCGCTGTCACGATTGACACCGTATGAGTGCATCGTATTATTGTCAACAATCCTCGTATGGTGGTGTCATCGGGTAGAAGCAGAGGACCCCATGGAATTGAACATCCCCGAATTCGAGGGACCCCTCGCACAACGGGGCATCGGCATCATCGCACCGTTCGATCTCGCGCTCGAACGGGAGCTGTGGCGCTGGGCTCCGCTCGAAGTGAGCCTGCACCTCGCGCGCACACCGTTCCAGCCTGTCGCGGTGAGCAGGGCGATGGCCGAACTCGTCTCCGACCGGCATCACCTCATGGCCGCAACCCGCGACATCCTGCAGGTCGAACCCGAGGTTGTCGCCTATCTCTGCAGTTCCGGGTCCTTCATCAGGGGCGTGGCGTTCGAGAAGACGCTGTGCGACGCGATCTGCGAGGCCGGTGCCCCCACAGCGGTGACCACCTCGGGCGCGCTCCTCGAAGCGCTCAGCGAACTGGGTTCGACGAAGATTTCGGTGCTCACCCCGTACGACGAGGAGTTGACGCGCCTCCTGCACGATTTTCTCGCGGAAGCCGGAACCGAGGTTCTGCGTTCCGAGTATCTCGGGCTCGGTGGTGGTATCTGGAAGGTCAACTACCGCACCATCGCCGAACGCATCATCGGCGCCGATACCCCCGAATCCCAGGCCATCTTCGTCAGCTGCACCAATCTGCCGACCTATGACCTGATCGCACCGCTGGAACGTGAGCTCGGAAAACCGGTGCTCACGGCAAACCAGCTGACGATCTGGGCGTGCCTCGGGCGGATGCGGCTGCCGATGACCGGACCCGGCCAGTGGTTGAGAGATGTCTTCTGATGCGAGGTGTTTCAGGTGCGTGAGAGTCCGACGGTCGGAATCATCTACCCCGACCATGCAGCGGAGGACGACTACCCGTTCGCCGCCGACCTCCTCGGCGTCCGGCTTCCCGTCGCCCACATCTACGGAACCGACTTGCACGCGGTACCTGAACTGCTCGACCTGGGTAGCCCAGGCAAACTCGCCGCAGGCGCGGCGAAGCTCGCGCCGGAGTCGCCCGACGTCGTCGTGTGGGCGTGCACGTCCGGAAGCTTCGTGTACGGACCGGACGGCGCGCGCAACCAAGTGGTCGAGCTGTCGGTGGCGGCAGGGGGCATTCCGGCGTCGAGCACCAGTTTCGCGTTTGTCGAAGCATTACGTGCACTCGATGGACAGAAGAACCACAGCGCGACACGTGTCGCGATCGCGGCGAGCTACCCGCGCGACGTCAGTGAGCTGTTCGTCGAATTCCTGCGTGCCGCGGGTATCGACGTCGTCTCGTTCACCGGCGCGGGCATCGAGACCGCAGCGCAGGTCGGCGCCCTCTCCGCCGACGAGGTGCTGGCGCTCGCTGCGGCCAACGATCACCCCGACGCGCAGGTGCTTCTCGTTCCCGATACCGCTATGCACACGCTGCGGTTCCTGCCCGAGATCGAAAAGCAGGTCGGCAAGCCGGTACTCACCGCCAACCAGGTCTCGGTGTGGGAGGGGCTTCGGCTCGCGGGATATACATGTGTACGCCCGCAGCTGGGCACACTGTTCGAGGAAGGTATCGATCATGGCGCTCGGTGATCTCGGGGATCTCCAACCCGTGGCCCAACCGTCGACGGCGGAATTGATCGCTGATCAACTGCGGTCGGCCATCGTCCGCGGCGCCATCGAACCGGGCGCGCAGCTCGGTGAGGCCGAGCTCGCGACACGTTTCGCCGTGTCGCGGGGGCCGTTGCGTGAGGCCATGCAGCGTCTCGTGTCCGAGGGGTTGCTCTACAGCATCCGGAACCGCGGCATCTTCGTCTCCGAACTGACCTTCGACGACGTCGTCGACATCTACAACAATCGCCGCGTCATCGAGGGTGGCGCGCTCGATCTCGTGCTCGACGGGCGCCGTGAGCAGACGTGGCAGGATCTCGGGACGGCGATCGATGCGATGCGCGCGGCTGCGGACAGGGGTGACGCCGGCGGTGTCTCCGACGGCGACCAGATGTTCCACGAGATCCTCGTCGCCGGTGCATCGAGCCCGCGGCTGATCCGGTCGGCGCGCACGCTACTCGTCGAGACCCGCATGTGCCTCGGAGCGCTGCACACGACCTATCCGGATCTGCACGTGCAGGTCGACGAGCACGTCGCGCTGCGCGAGGCGATCCGGACCGCCGAACCCGACGTGGTGCGCAAGCTTCTCGGCGAGCACCTGCACGACACCGTCGATCGGCTCAGAGATCAGGGTTTCGGGGGCCAGGAGTAACGGCCTCGGCGTTGCCGAAGGTCATTCTCAGATCGGGGATGGACGACGTGACCAGTGCGCGTCGCGGCAGACCCAGGTGGCGTAGTTCCTCGGCGATCGGGTGAGTACCCAGCTGCAGCGTCGCACCACCGATCCGGGTACGCACGCCGCTGGGATTCATGTCCCACGTGGTGCGACGCGTGACGCCGTCGAGGTGCGAGTACGCGGCCAGCGACGCAGCGATGCCCTTGCCCGGAACCGGGACGCCGGGGGATACCGACATCTCTGCGATCAGTGCGCCGTCGCTGCTCACAGTTCCTTGCTTGGTGGCGCTGCGGTGGTCGGTGTCGAAATCTGCCAGGATCTTCGGGAAGCCCCAGATGCCGCGGCCCGCCACGCGTGTGAACTCTCCGTCGACCGGCAACTGATGGATCAGCGCGCCGGCTCCTCCGGTCGCGAGGTCGCGCAGATCCTGCGGCACGCCGCCGCCGCGCCGGGCGTGGTCGCGCACGAGGAAGCAGACGCCGAACTCGTTGTAGGGGCCGAGGTCGCCGTCCACGTAGTCGACGAAGACGAGCGTGCACACTCCGCGGCCGGGCCGGTACTGCAGGAGTTCGAGTCCGGTGTGGTCGATCAGGGTCTGAGCGGGGGAGGCAGGGACGGAGAAGACTGCCATGAACGCCGTCGCCGTGCGAACCTGCACGGGTATCTCGACGGGAGTGCCCAGCACCATGTGAATGTCGCTCATAGCAGCAATGAGAACACGTTCTAGATATTATGGGAACAGGCCGTGCTGCTCACTTCGGTGCGCCGACATTCATTTCGTCAGGATGCGCGCCGACGCGGGCGCCGTTGTCGAGGGTGTCGATCTCGCTGAGGTCGAGGTCGGACAGTTCGAAATCGAATACGTCGATGTTCTGGGCGATGCGCGCGTCGTGCACCGACTTCGGGATGACGATCAACCCGTTCTGCAGATGCCACCGAATCAGCACCTGCGCCGCGCTCTTGCTGTGACGATCGGCGATCCGATCGATGACGGGGTCGGTGAGCAGGGTGTTGGGCTTCGAATTCGGCCCCCAACCGGCGTTGCTGGTGCCGCCGAGCGGACTCCACGACTCGACCGCGATCCCGTGTTCGGCGGCAGTCGAGCGGATCGCATGCTGAGGAAGGTTCGGGTGCAGTTCCACTTGGTCGACGGCCGGCAGCAGCCCACCGCGGTCGACGAGCAACTGCAGGTGGTGCGGCTCGAAGTTGCACACACCCACGGCTTTCGCCCGCCCGGATTCGGCGATCTTCTCCAGGGCGTCCCACGTGCGTAGCAGACGATCGTTGTCCTGGAGCGGCCAGTGGATCAAATACAGGTCGACGTAATCGGTACCCAATTTCGCGAGGCTCGTGTCGAAGGCCTTCAGCGCAGATTCGTATCCCTGGTCGGAGTTCCAGAGCTTGGTGGTGACGAAGACGTCCTCGCGCGGAACCGAGGTGCCCGCGAGCGCGCGGCCCACACCCTCCTCGTTTCCGTAGGCCGCGGCGGTGTCGATGTGCCGGTAGCCGGCCTCGTCGATCGCGAATCGGACGGCGTGCTCGGTCTCGTCGTTGGTGGCCTGCCATACTCCCAGGCCGAGCTGCGGGATGGTGGTTCCGGAATTCAGCGTGATATCGGGAGTCGTCATGCGTTCGAGGCTAACGGGAATTCAAGAGTATCGACACCGATCACACGTCATGCCTCGCGGCATGGCGAACCGATCGTCGGTCGTGCCGAGCCCGCCGGCGGAGTGAGTGAACTTCGACCGTGGGACATGCCCGATCTCGCCATGAAGCCGCGCTCGAGCAACCAGCTTCCGGTCATGCTCATGTCATCGTCGCGGCGAGTTCGAGCACCTCCTCCTCGGTGGGCGGGCTCTTCGGGTGGTGGGTCAGGCACAGCGGTGCTGCGATCTTGCGGAAACTCGCGCCTTCGACCGCCGCGTAGAACTGCCCGGCGGGCAGTTTGCCGATGTCCGGGACCGTGCCGCCCTTGACGCGCGCCATCTCCTGCGCGGCCTGGATCTGGGCCGGGCTGTTGAGCAAGCCGTAGAACTGGGTGGCCGCGTTGCCTGGGATCTTGTTGTTCAGGCCCTTCGGGGCCTGCGTCGCGAACACCAGACCGAGCCCGTACTTGCGGGCCTGCGACGCGAGCGCGAGCGTGCTCTGCGTGCAGGCCGTGAATCCTCCAGCAGGCGCGAAGTTCTGGGCCTCGTCCATGACGAACAGCGCCCCGAGTGGGCGGTCGCCGGCCGGGTTCTTCTTGACCCACGCGAACAACGCCATCTGCAACTGGTTGACGAATCCCTGGCGCTGGTCGTCCGACGGCAATCCCGACAGGTTCACCACGGACACGCGGGCGCGGTAACCCGGGGAAGGCTCGAGCAGGGTCCCTGGGTCGGCGGCGGTGCCGCGACCGCCGAAGAGTGGATCGTTGGCGATCGACGCCTTCAGGTTCTCGGCGAGATCCGCGGCGATCTTCGTCGCGTTCCGCAGGTTGCTGATGTCCTCCGGAAGGTCCTCGAGCAACGCGACGAACGTGTCGAGGTTGCCACCGGGGCCTTCACCGAAGTATTCGAGTGCCTGCTTGAGCACCGCGCGGGCCTTGTCGGCGTTCGCGGACTTTCCGGCGGCGTTCGCGCGCGGGGCCAGCGCGGCCACCGCCGATTCGACGGAGGCGTCGAACTCGTCGGCATCGTCCCGGACACTGGCGAAATCGGGCAGCGGCTGGAAGGACAGCGGACGCCCGTTCTGGCGACGCGGTGTCCACACGACGACCTCGGTGTTCTCGAGGTACTCGTCGGCCTTGGCCCGATCGCCCGGCGACCACGGACGGGAATCGGCAGGCCATTCGCTGCCCAGCCGCGCGAGGTCGTTGTTCGGGTCGAGCACGATCGACGAAACACCTTGCAGCGCACATTCTTCGACTATCCGACGGATGAGCACGGTCTTTCCGGAACCGGATCCGGCGAAGATCGCGGTGTGCTTGCGCAGTGCTTCGAGATCGACGCGTACCTCCGTGTCCATGGCGATCGTGCGTCCGAGGGGAATGGACGCCGCGTTGTTCTCGACCGGTTCGACGTTCGAGTGAGGCGAGACTTGCTCCTCGACGACGGGTTCCGGCTCGGGAGAGTCGGTGACGGAGTCTGCAGCGGTCGGACGGACGAAGGCCACTTCCGGTTCGTCGCCGAGAGCCGTCGTGAGCAGTGTGGTCTCGTGTGCGGGACGACGGGCCCGCAGCCACGCGTCGAGGTGTTCAGGGTTCTGCTCCAGCAGTTCCCGGAGGGCGGCGAAGACGCGTGCGTCGTCGACGGAGAGGGAGCATACGCGACCCCCGGCCTGCTCGAACTCGGCGACGATCGCCCGGGTCTTCTCCCCGTTCGGCCACGGCTGATTGCGCAGCACGATCAGATTCCGTCCCGGGATACCTGAAGTCAACCCGACTGCGGTGCAGGACTTCTGGAGTCTGTTGACTGCTGCGGTGTGGTGTGTCGAGCCGATGGCGCGGAACGCCCAGTGCACATGCTGTTCGGTCTCTTCGTCGAGGGTGCGCAGCATGCGGGCGTGCAGTGCGGGTTTCGTGCCGGATGGAGTCTCCCGCCCGTACACGTCGTCGTCCGCGCCGCTCTCCCGGATCCACGCGTCCAGGCCCGCACCGAGCAGGGGCGGGATCACGAGATCCTCGACGGTGTGGTCGAACGCGCCGTCGATCGATGCGGTCGCCTGCAGCTGCGCGAAGCGGGCGTCGAGCACTGCGAAGTCACCGGCGTGATCGACTGTGGTCGGGGGCTTCTCGCGCTTCTCGGGTGCCGGGGTCGTCAGGTCGGTCATCTCCGCGACCGCCCCGTTGTCGAGGCAGGCCCGGATGTGGCGGTCGACGGACTGCAACAGGCGGCGCGGCGTGTAGTCGAGTGCTTCGTCGAAGACGGAACCGGTGACCGGCCACGTCGGATACGGCGCGGTGAAACCGACCGACGAATAGGCGCGTTCGAGCCGGAGCCGGATCAGATCCTGTGCCACCTGTGGCGACGGCAGTAGCGACAGCGTCGGGCACACCCGGAACCGGTCGCGGACCGTCGCCGTCGCGAACCGG
The DNA here is from genome assembly GCF_055380405.1 of Rhodococcus sp. JCM 9793. NCBI lineage: Bacteria > Bacillati > Actinomycetota > Actinomycetes > Mycobacteriales > Nocardiaceae > Rhodococcus > Rhodococcus sp. JCM 9793. The sequence goes on along the minus strand of NZ_AP043721.1, from coordinate 5,964,973 downwards.
TCGATCACGACCCACGCCGTCGGCAGGCACGACAGCACCGGGACCGTGCGGCTGAAGGTCTCGCGCAGGCCCATCAGGCCGTGTGCGAAGTCCTCGTACGAGTTGTCGGTCGGGCGCGTGACCGACCCGGTGTCGTCGGCCCCGGCATGCTGCGGGTTCAGCAGGGTGTCGAACTGATCGACCGCGAGCACCGTCGGTCCGGTCAGGGCGAGGAGACGTGACAGGTCGCGGGCGATCTCCTGATGGGTCGGAGCGGCCGACCCGACGCCCCAATCGGCGCGTTCACCCGTGGTCGATTCGTCCTGCCCGAGGAGATACGACTCGCCGATGTCCCGCAGGTCCAGCGCTCCGGCGTAGAGGACGAGGGCGCGTGCGGTGCGCCGACACTGCTGGGACAGCTGTGAATCGGCGGCGAACAGGCCGGTGATGAACGCATCGAGGGTCGCGCGGTCGAGTTCGGACTCCCCGATGATGGCCCGCCGCTGCACCCGCGACACCCCGGCGACGTTCGCGAGTTCCCACAGCAGGCGACGCAGTTGGGTCTCGTGATCGGCCATTGGGCGCCCGAGATCCTCGAGCATCGCGAACAGCGTCGACTTCCAGAAGCTCACGGCGTCGAGCATCTTCACCAGGAAGAAGTATCCGCCGTCCTGCTGGATCTGCTCGCGGACGTACCCGAGCAGGTGCGTCTTACCGACGCCGGCCTGGCCTTGCACCACCACCCCGAGCGGGCTCGCCGACGTGGAGGTCTTCGCGTCGCGGAAGGCGTCCAGGATCATGTCCATCGCGGTGCCGTGCATCCCGGGGACGTGGAGTGGTTGCTGCGCCTCCCACACCTCGTCGGGGGTGGGTGCCCAGGTCAGGCGGACGGACGCGAGCGCCCGGAGTTGTTCGTCGGTGCTCATGCGACCTCGATCGACAGCAGGTGGTTGGGGGTGTCGCCGACGACGACGGCGGCGGCACGGTCGTCGTTACTGAGCGCCTTCTGGTTCATTTCGGGGTTCAGGTGTACGTCGGGCAGGCGGTTCATGCGGACCAGTTCGCGGTCCACCTCGTCGACGGGCAGATCGGCGAGGACCGATCGCAGGCGGGCCAGACCCACCCACGCGCCCGGTTCGCGTGCGAGTTCCCGGTACGCGGCGCGAATGCGGTCCTCGACGGTCGGCGACGCGTCGTCCATCGGTGCAACCTCCTCCGTGGCCGGAGTGAACACCTCGTACAGCTGCAGGTCGGCTCGGTCGAGGTGCCGGCCGAGGGCGCGCAGGAGGGTGTACACGGCGCGGACCGGCGCCGTGACACGCGGCGGGGTGTCGGCGATGAGAAGCGCTCGGCAGCGCGCCCACCCGGCGTCGGTCAGCTCGTGCGTGAACGGGCGGACCGAGGTATCGGTGGCGACGAGACCGAGCCGGTTGAGTTTCCGGCGGCCCTCCGCGCGCAGTTCCGGGCCGAGCGTCTTCAGTGCGGTGTTGGAGACGGGCTGTGCTTCGGCGAGCAGGGTCAGCAGGACCAGCGTCTCGCTGGGGGTGAGGGATTCGGCGCTCACTGCGGTCTGCCTTCTGAAGTCGGGACGGGGGTGCGGGTGGCGAGACATCGGGCGATCAGGTCGGTGACAGCGGTGACGTCGCCGAGGACATGGTCGTTGGTGAACCGTAATACTGCGAACCCGGCGAGCTGAAGGTGCACATCGCGTCGACGGTCGGCGGCGAACTTCTCGGGCCGCCGATGGTCGTCACCGTCGATCTCGACGACGCAGCGTGCTTCGGAAAACATCAGGTCCACTCGGATCGGAGCGTCGAGCGGGCCGGCGGACCACGTCCGGTTCCACTGTCGGTCTCCGGCCCAGTCGCACGTGCTCAGGACGGACTCGAGCAATTGCTCGGCGTCGCTGGCGGGGTGTGGCCGACCGAGTGGGGCGGGCAGCCGCAGACGCCGTGTCACCGGAGTCGCGGCAGCGGGTGGCCGGGCCGGACCGACCCGGACGACAGGGAACCGGTCGACTGCCGGGATCGGATCGCCGATCAGCCAGATCCCGAACCGGTCGCGACCCGTGAGCCACTCGAGCGCCGCAGCGAGGACGTGCTGCTCCTCGACGGACAGCGGGGCGGCGGTCACGGCCAGCACCACGTGTTCCCGTCCGTATGCCGAGGCGAGGACCTGTGCGAGTCCAGCGGCACGCACCTCCGCCGAGTACCTGGCAGGATCGAGGCGACCACCGAGCACGGAGGCTTCGGCGAGGTCGGCCAGGAACGCCCCGTACTTCGGAGTGGCGAGTCCGGATGTCAGTGCGCGCACGGCCGTGATGTCGAGGCCGCTGTGCCCGTCGAGCACCCGGGCGCCGGGCAACCATTCGAGCAACAGGGCGTGAGCTGAGGTTTCGCACTCGTCGAGGATCCTTCCGACAACATCCGACCCGGTGGGTGCGTTCGTGACGTGGTAGCCGGACACCACCGGAGCCGCGGGCGGCAGCGGATCGAGTGCATCGGCGACGGTGGCGGCGTCGACACCGTCGACATGCACGACCCGGTCGACGGGCAAATCGACGAGCGCCAGGAATGAAGAAAATGCGGACGGAATCATCACTCCGTGGAGCCCACAACGCGCTGACGTCGATACATGCTGAGAAACCATACATACCGGACATGACATCGGCAGGGTGAGGTCGCTGCGGCTACGCGCACCCGAGGCGGGCCGTCCACCCGTCGATGTCACGTCGGCTCGTCAGACGCACGACCGGAAGGTCGGGATGCCGTTCGAGGACCTCGCCGACCCGGCCGACCAGTTTCCCGTGCGTCGACCACGACCACCGGATGATGTTCTCGCGTCGGGTGAAAAGTGTGTACAACGGCGGTTCCACATTGCCGTTCCACAACACCTCACGCCGGATTCGTCGGCGCAGCGTCCGGCGGATCACCTGCCGCATCACGACGGGGCGAGGTAGATCGAGCCAGATCATCAGATCGGCCCGCTCCGCAAGCAATGAACGGACCACGGTGTACTGCCACTCGGTCACCCAATACGGCTGTGAGGTGAAGTCCTCCACGTCGGCGACGAACGACGGCCGCGGTGTCCAGTTCGGTCCGTGATGCAGCCCGTCGATCTCGATGTGTTCGATGCCGATCGCGTCACCGATGCGGGCGGAGAGTGTCGTCTTCCCCGAGCCCGACGCCCCCGCCACAACGATGCGGCAGGGGCGATCGGGGACAAGCGCGGAGGCGTCGAGAAGTGGCACCGCTGCAGGTTATCGCACGTCAGGCGGAGACTGCGAGCAGATATTCGCGCGGCTGCCCGAACAGCTGCGCGGTGCCGTGCGCACGCTTGAAGAACAACTGTGTGTCGTGTTCCCACGTGATCGCGATGCCGCCGTGGAGCTGCACTGCTTCGGCCGCGACCTGCTCGAATGCCTCGGAGCAGTAGATCTTCGCCGCGTAGGCATCCTGCGGATCCTGCGACAGCGCCGCCGCGTACGACATCGACCGGGCGGTCTCGACCAGCGCATACATGTCGGCCATGCGGTGCTTGAGCGCCTGGAACGACCCGATGATGCGCCCGAACTGTTTGCGGTTCTTCGTGTATTCGACCGTGAGGTCCAGGGTCGCCTGCGCGGCGCCCACCTGCTCGGCGGAGACCGCGATCACCGCGGCCGTCCGCAGTCGCTCCACCAGGTCGTCGGTCGACGACACCCGGCGCGCGGACACAGCGGAGAACGACACCTCGGCCAGGGTGCGGGTGGGGTCCATCGTCGGGACTCGGCGACGCACGACGCCGTCCACACCGGGATCCACCTCGAACAGCGCCGTCGAGTCACCGTCGGCCGCGATCACCAGCAGGGTGGAGGCGATGTCGCCGCCGAGGACGTAGTGGGCGGTTCCGGTGAGCTCGTCACCGTCGGCGACCACGCCGGGCCGATGCCAGCCCGCTTCCGACGCCCAGCACACCGCGACGACCTCACCGGCCGCGATGCCCGGCAGCAGCCGGGACGCGGCGTCGGTGTCGCCGGACAGCAGCACCGTCTGCGCAGCGAGGACCGCTGAGCCGAGGAAGGGTGACGGAGTCAGCGTGCGACCGAGTTCTTCGAGCACGACATGAGTTTCGGCCCACGACGCACCGACCCCGTCGTACTCCTCGGGAATCGCGAGCGCCGCGACCCCCACCTGCTCGACGAGCCGCGACCACAGATCCGGGTCGTAACCGTCGGGGGAATTGATCGCCTTGCGGACCGCAGCGGAGTCGGAGTGCTTCGCCAGCAGGCTGCGTACCGACTCCCGCAGTGCCGCGCGGTCCTCGGTTTCGAACGTCACGACGCCACTCCGCTCTCCAGAGCCGTGACCACGCGTGAGCGGTGGAAATCAGGTGTGCCCCATGCGGTGACGAGTGCGCGTGTCTTCGTGATCCACAGCGACAGGTCGTATTCCTGCGTGTACCCGATCGCGCCGTGCACCTGCAGTGCGGTACGTGCCGCGAGATAGGCGGCGTCGCCGCATGCGACCTTGGCGGCCGACACGTCGCGCGACGCGGTAGGCAGACCGTCGCGCACTGCGAGCGCCGCGCCGTGGAGCAGAGGACGTGCCATCTCCAGTGCCACGGCGACGTCGGCGAGGTGGTGCTTGATCGCCTGGAACGAACCGATGACGCGGCCGAACTGCTTACGCTGCTGCACGTATTCGACGGAGGTGTCGAGCAGCGTCCGGCCGAGGCCCTGCAACTGTGCGGCGGTTGCGAGGGCGCCCAGGTCGAAGGCGGCGTCGAACGAGGTGGACCCCAGGGTCTCGGCGGACGACACCTCGAACAGACGGCGCGCGAGATCCACCGACGAGTGTTGCTCGCCCGCGGTGGCCACGGAAACGGTGTCTCCGTCGACGTTCAGGACGAGGTCGACGGAATCGGCGTCGACCGCGAACGGCGTGTGCGGAGCCGCAGCAACCGTCGCGAGCGACCCGGAAGCCAGAGCCGCGAGACGTTCGGGAGCGACCGCTGCCAGCAGTGCGGGGGCAACCGCGACGGTTTCGACGACCGGGCCCGGAACCGCGTGACGCCCGAGCTGCTCGAGCGCGACGACGAGATCGACGGCATCGGCACCGAGACCGTCGTGCTCCTCGGAGACGAGCAGGCCGTTGACACCGGTCTCGGCGAGGCGCTGCCACACCGTCAGGCCGGGTTCGGTGTCGCCGGTGTTCCATGCGCGGATGACGGCGGGCATGTCGGACTTGGTGAGGAGCGCGTCGATGCTCGACGCGAAGTCCTCGTGGGACTCATCGAGTGCGAATCTCATCGGTCGCCCTTCGGGAGGCCGAGCAACCGCTCGGCGATGACGTTCTTCTGGATTTCGTTGGTGCCGGCGTAGATCGGGCCCGACAGCGAGAACAGGTAGCCGTCGGTCCAGTCGTCGACGACCTCGGCGTGCGCGCCCTGCAGGTCGAGGGCGGTCTCGTGGGTCGCGATGTCCCACTCCGACCAGAAGACCTTGTTGATCGACGATTCGGCGCCGAGCTGTCCGCCATTGGTGAGGCGGGTGACCGTGCTCCACGTCGACAGTTCGTAGGCGCGAGCACCGATCCACGCGTCGGCGACCTTGTTCCGGAGCGCCGTGTCGCCGTGGAGCGGCGACTGCGAGTACTGCGCCAGCAGACGGTCGGTGGTGGCGAGGAACCGTCCGGGCGCACGCAGCGACAGACCACGCTCGTTCGACGCGGTGCTCATCGCGACACGCCATCCTGCGTTGACCTCACCGATCACACCGGATTCGGCGGGATTCGACGGGTCGTCGGGGACGAAGACGTTCTCGAGGAAGATCTCCGCGAAGCCGGGTTCGCCGTCGAGCTGATCGATCGGGCGGACGGTGACACCTTCGGCGCGCAGATCGAACATGAAGTACGTGATGCCCTTGTGGCGCTGCGCCTCCGGGTCGGAGCGGAACAGACCGAAGCCCATGTCGGCGAACGATGCCCGCGAGCTCCACGTCTTCTGCCCGTTGAGCAGCCAGCCGCCGTCGACCTTCGTGGCCGACGAGCGCAGCGACGCGAGGTCGCTGCCCGATTCGGGTTCCGACCAGGCCTGTGCCCAGATGTCGTCGGCGCGAGCCATGCGCGGCATGATGCGTTCGAGCTGCTCGGGCTTCGCGTGCTCGAACAGGGTGGGGGCGAGCAGGAAGATGCCGTTCTGGCTCACCCGACCGGGTGCGCCCGAGCGGTAGTACTCCTCCTCGAACACGACCCACTGTTCGAGCGTCGCGTCGCGGCCCCCGAGCGATTCGGGCCACGAGACGACCGACAAGCGCGCGTCGGCGAGAAGTGCTTCCCACTGCCGGTGCTCTTCGAAGCCCTCTGCGGTGTCCATCGACTTCAGTGGGGTCTTCGGGACGTTCTCCGCGAGGAACGCCCGCACCTCGTCGCGGAAGGCGATGGTGGCGGCGTCCAGTTCGAGATCCACTACTTGCCCCCCTCGGCCGGACGTGCGCTTGCCGCCATCGACTTGGCATCCATGCCGCCGAGGGAGTCGGTGCCGACCTCGGCGTTGTACGAGTGCGCGAAGTGATGCAGACCGAAGACCGACTCCATGCCGTTGCGCATGCCCATCTGGTCCTCGCACTGGTTCACAGCGCGCTTTGTCAGGGCCAGGCCGAAGCGCGGCATCTCGGCGATGCGTCCGGCCAGCGCGAGCGTCTCGGTCTCGAGGTCGTCGCGCGTCACGACGCGGCTGACCATGCCCACCTCGTAGGCTCGCTGCGCGGTGAACCGGTCGCCGGTGTAGAGGATCTCCTTCGCGAACCGGGTGCCCAGGATCCACGGGTGTGCGAAGTACTCGACACCCGGAATGCCCATGCGCACCACAGGATCGGAGAAGAACGCGTCGTCGGACGCGACGATGAGATCGCACACCCACGCGAGCATGAGGCCGCCGGCGATGCAGGCGCCCTGGACCATGGCGATGGTCGGCTTGGGGATCTCCCGCCAGCGGCGGCACATCCCGAGGTAGACCTCCATCTCGCGGGCATACCGCTGGTCGCCGCCCGGCTTGTCGACGTGGTCCCACCACATGACGGCCTTGTTGTCGTAGTGCACGTGGTGGTCGCGGCCGGGCGTACCGAGATCGTGGCCGGCGGAGAAGTGCTTGCCGTTGCCGGCGAGCACGATCACCTTCACCTCGTCGTCCTGGACTGCCTTCTCGAAGGCGGCGTCGAGGGCGTAGGTCATCACCGAGTTCTGCGCGTTCCGGTAGTCCGGACGGTTGAGGGTGACGATCGCGATGCCGTCACGCACTTCGTAGGTGACGACGTCGGGCTCGAATGGGACGGTCATGACTTCTCCTCACGCAGAGCGTTTTTCAGAACCTTGCCGGATGCATTCCGGGGTAGGTGGTCGACGAACCGCACCGACCGGGGGCGTTTGAAGTTGGCCAGATGCTCTTTGGCGTACGCGAGGACGTCGTCCTCGGTGAGATCGCTTCCGGCCAGCGGCGCGATGTAGGCGCAGCCGACCTCCCCGGCGCGCTCGTCGGGTATGCCGATGACGGCGACCTCGTGGACGCCCGGGATGCGCAGCAGCGACGCCTCGATCTCGGCGGGGTACACGTTGAACCCGTTGCTGATGTACATGTCCTTGAGGCGGTCGGTGATGTCGAGGTACCCACGTTCGTCGAGGGTGCCCACATCGCCGGTGTGAAGCCAGCCGTCGGCGTCGATGGTCTTGGCGGTCGCCTCGGGGTCGTCGAGGTAGCCGAGCATCACGTTGGGGCCGCGCAGCAGGATCTCGCCCTTGTCGCCGATGCGGACCTCGAAGTCGGCGGTCGCGCGTCCGGACGAGTTCGACACGGTGACGGGGTCGTCGTCCGTGCGGCACATCGTGGCAACGACGGCTTCGGTCTGGCCGTATGCGGTGATCACCGCATCGAAGCTCAGTTCGTTCTGCATGCGCTCGACTAGCGAGACGGGGACCGGTGCGGCGCCGGTGACGGCGACACGCAGGTTGCTCAGGTCGTAGTCGCCGCGGTGCGGGTGGTCGAGGATGCTCTGATAGATCGTCGGTGCGCCCGGCAGCACACTGATCTGTTCGGTGGAGACCATCGCCATGACCTTCTCGACGTCGAACACTGCCAGCGGGATGACCGTGGCGCCGACGAGCAGTGCCGCGACGAATCCCGCTTTGTATCCGAAAGTGTGGAAGAACGGGTTGATGATCAGGTAATTGTCGGCCTCTGTCAGGTCCGCGCAGTCGGCCCAGGCACGCGCTACGCCGATGGTCTGCCGGTGCGCGCTGAGCACACCCTTGCTCTTGCCGGTGGTGCCGGAGGTGAACAGGATATCGGCGACGTCGTCGGGGGCAGCCGCGACGGCACGCCTGTCGGCCTCGGTGCGGTTGTCGTCGGTGCCGAGCGTGACGAAGTCCGCCCAGTCGAGCACTCCGGGAGTCGCAGTGTCATTCCCGCTCACCGAGACCCGCACGACGGTCGGGACGGTGAGGCCAGGTGCGGTCTCCCGCAACTGGGCGTGTCGGTCGGAGCCGAGGAAGTCGCCCACGATGACGAGCGCAGCGGCATCGACACGTTCGAGGATCTCGGCTGCTTCGCTCGCGGTGTAGCGGGTGTTGATGGGGACGACGACGCCACCTGCCCAGTGCACACCGAGAGCTGCGATTTCCCAGTGGTACGTGTTGGGCGACCAGATCGCGACGCGCGCACCGACTTCGACACCTCGGGCGACCAGCGCGGACGCGAAGTCTCGCACGTGCTCGTGCAACTGTGCGAAGGTCAGCCGGGTGTCGCCGTCGACGATCGCGAGCCGGTCGGGCCAGGTCTCGGCGGAGTGGACGAGGGCGGCCGGCGTGGTTCTCGGATGTGTGTTCACTGAGCTCCCTACCTAGCAATTGCTTGGTAGGTTATCGTACAGACGTGCAAGAGAGCGAGAGCCTGGAAAATACCGAGTACGCGGCCACCGTGCGGACGTGGCTCGAGGAGAACTTGACCGGCGAGTTCGCCGCGCTCAGGGGTAAGGGCGGTCCCGGCAGCGAGCACGAGTTCTTCGAACAACGGCTCGCATGGGATCGTCACCTCGCCGAGGCCGGATGGACCTGCATCGGCTGGCCCACCGAACACGGCGGCCGTGGCGCGAGCATGGAGGAGCGGGTCACCTTCCACACCGAGTACGCGAAGGCCGATGCGCCCGCCCGCGTGAACCACCTCGGTGAGGAGCTGCTCGGACCGACCCTCATCGCGTTCGGAACCGAGGAACAGAAGAAGCGTTTCCTGCCCGGAATCCGCAACGTCACCGAACTGTGGGCCCAGGGTTACTCCGAGCCGGGCGCCGGATCCGACCTCGCCAATGTCTCGACCACCGCGCGGCTCGAAGACGGCAAGTGGATCATCAACGGTCAGAAGGTGTGGACATCCCTCGCGCACGTCGCGCAGTGGGCGTTCGTGATCGCACGCACCGAACCGGGCTCGACCCGCCACAAAGGCCTGAGTTTCCTGCTCGTGCCGCTCGACCAGCCCGGCGTCACCGTCCGGCCCATCCAGCAGCTCACCGGTACCTCCGAGTTCAACGAGGTCTTCTTCGACGACGCGGTCACCGACGCCGATCTCGTCGTCGGTGAACCCGGCGACGGCTGGAAGGTCGCGATGGGTCTGTTGACCTTCGAACGCGGTGTCTCCACGCTCGGCCAGCAGATCGGCTTCGCCCGCGAACTCGACGGCGTCGTCGACCTCGCGCGGGCCGGCGGCTCCCTCGACGACCCCGACATCCGCGAGAAGATCGCTCGCGCTCGCGTCGGGCTGCGCGTGATGCGTGCCCACGCGCTCCGCACCCTCGGCGACGCCGATCCCGGCCAGGCGTCGGTCGCCAAACTGCTGTGGGCCAACTGGCACCGCGACCTCGGTGTCCTCGCCATGGAAGCCCAGGGCGCCGCGTCGCTCGTCGGCCCCGACCACGATCACGCGGGCACACCGTCGAACATCACCGACCCGGAACACCTCGAGCTCGCCGAATGGCAGCGCCTGTTCCTGTTCACCCGCGCCGACACCATCTACGGCGGATCCAACGAGATCCAGCGCAACGTCATCGCCGAGCGGGTGCTCGGCCTTCCCCGAGAGGCTCGTCCGTGACCACCACGCCCCAGACCACTTCACCCCTGTCGGTCCCCCCGGTAGAAACTCCGGGCCACGGGCTGCTCACCGGAAAGAAGGTCGTCGTCACCGCGGCCGCCGGAACGGGTATCGGCTTCTCGTCGGCCCGACGTGCCCTGCTCGAAGGTGCCGACGTGCTCGTCTCCGACTTCCACGAGCGTCGCCTCGGTGAGGCCGCAGACAAGCTCGCCGCAGAGTTCCCCGAGCAGCAGGTGCACTCCATCGTGTGCGACGTGTCGTCGACCGAGCAGGTCGACGCGCTCATCGTCGGTGCAGCAGAGAAGCTCGGCCGAATCGACACGCTGATCAACAACGCCGGCCTCGGCGGAGAAACCCCCGTCGTCGACATGACCGACGACCAGTGGGATCGCGTCCTCGACGTCACTCTCACCAGCACCTTCCGTGCGACACGGGCCGCACTGCGCTACTTCAGGTCGGCCGGCCACGGTGGCGTCCTCGTCAACAACGCCTCGGTCCTCGGGTGGCGTGCCCAGCATTCGCAGGCGCACTACGCGGCCGCGAAGGCCGGGGTCATGGCACTCACCCGTTGCTCGGCGATCGAAGCCGCCGAGTACGGCGTGCGCATCAACGCCGTCGCCCCGTCCATCGCACGTCACGCCTTCCTCGCGAAGGTCACCAGCGAGGAACTGCTCGACAAGCTCGCCTCCGACGAAGCGTACGGTCGTGCGGCGGAGGTGTGGGAGATCGCGGCGACGATTGCGATGCTCGCGAGCGACTACACCACCTACCTGACCGGCGAAATCGTGTCGGTCTCCTCGCAGCGGGCCTAGCAGTTCGACAGGGCCAGAAGTTCGAAAGGCTTTCTTCCCATGACCCCACCTCGCGACGACTCAGCGAAGACCGGCCGCCGCGCCGAACTGCTCCACCTCGCGGCCGATCTCTTCGCGTCACGCGGTGTCCGCGCCACCACGGTCCGTGACATCGCCGACGCCGCGGGGATCCTCTCGGGCAGCCTCTACCACCACTTCGACTCGAAGGAGTCGATGGTCGACGAGATCCTGCGAGGTTTCCTCGACGACCTGTTCGATCGATACCGCAAGATCGTGGCCGCCGGCCTCGATCCCCGCGCGACGCTCGAAGCGCTCGTCACCACGTCCTACGAATCGATCGACCGATCGCACGCTGCGGTCGCGATCTACCAGGACGAGGCCAAGCATCTCGACGGCGACCGGTTCGCCTACATCGCCGAACTCAACACCGAATTCCGCACACTGTGGGTGGGTGTGCTCGAGCGCGGAATCTCCGAAGGCTCATTCCGACCCGACGTGGACGTCGACGTCGTCTTCCGTTTTCTCCGCGACACGGTGTGGGTCGCGGTGCGCTGGTATCGGCCTGGCGGAGCGCTCAGTGTCGAACAAGTTGCGCAGCAGTACCTTTCCATCGTTCTCGATGGACTGTCGAACCCGAACCCCGCATAAGGAGCAACAATGACCGAGGCGTACATCGTCGATGCGATCCGCACTCCGATCGGTAAGAAGAACGGTGGCCTGGCTCCCGTTCACCCGATCGACCTCGGCTCGCACGTCATCAAGGCCGTCGTCGAGCGCACCGGCATCGACCCGTCGGACGTCGACGACGTCATCTTCGGCTGCGTCGACGCGATCGGCGGCCAGGCCGGCAACATTGCACGCATGTCGTGGCTGGCCGCGGGCCTGCCGCAGCACGTGCCCGGTGTCACCGTCGACCGTCAGTGCGGCTCGAGCCAGCAGGCCATCCAATTCGGGGCGCAGGCGATCCTGTCCGGCACGGCCGACCTCATCATCGCCGGCGGCGTGCAGAACATGAGCCAGATCCCGATCTCCGCCGCGATGGTCGTCGGTCAGCAGTACGGCTTCACCACCCCGACCGCCGAGTCGAAGGACTGGACCGAGCGTTACGGCAACGAGGAAGTGTCGCAGTTCCGCGGCGCCGAGATGATCGCGGACAAGTGGGACATCACCCGCGAGGACCTCGAGCAGTGGGCTCTGCAGAGCCACGAGCGCGCCAAGGCGGCCATCGCCGAGGGACGCTTCGAGAAGGAAATCGTCCCGGTCGGTGAGTTCACCACCGATGAGGGCCCGCGTGAGACCAGCCTCGAGAAGATGGCCTCGCTCAACGTGCTCGTCGAGGGTGGACGACTCACCGCGGCCGTCGCCAGCCAGATCTCCGATGGCGCCAGCGCGCTGCTGCTCGCGTCCGACGAGGCAGTGAAGAAGCACGGTCTGAAGCCGCGCGCGCGGATTCACCACATGAGTGCTCGTGGCGACGACCCGATCTTCATGCTGAGCGCCCCGATCCCGGCCACCCGGTACGCGCTCGAGAAGACCGGTCTCACGATCGACGACATCGACCTGATCGAGATCAACGAGGCGTTCGCGCCCGTCGTGCTCGCATGGATCAAGGAGATCGGCGCCGACCCGGCCAAGGTCAACGTCAACGGCGGCGCTATCGCGCTCGGCCACCCGCTCGGCGCGACCGGCACCAAGCTCATGGCAACCCTGCTCAACGAGCTCGAGCGCACCGGCGGACGCTACGGCCTGCTCACCATCTGCGAGGGTGGCGGCACCGCCAACGTCACCATCATCGAGCGCCTCTGAGTTCGGCTGCTCGGTACTACTCGCGCGCCCGTCAGTTTCCCGCGGCTGCAATCGCAGCCGCAGGAAGCGGACGGGCGCGCGTTTTCTCTGGGCCGGTTCGACGACGAGGTCTACCCTCGAATGTATGTGCCGGAACATCACGGAGCTGCGCGGGCTCGAGCCGGTAGCGACCGCCGAAGAGATCGAGGCGGCCGCTCGGCAGTACGTCCGTAAGGTCAGCGGAATTCATAAACTGTCCGATGCCACCCGCGAGCCGTTCGAGCAGGCCGTCGCGGAGGTCACCGCGACGACCACCAGGCTGCTCGACCTCCTACCCGAGCGACGACAGCCCCCACCGACCGTGCCTCCCTTGCGCCGTCCCGAAGTCCAGGCGAGGATCGCGGCGCGCGGCTGAGGTTTGCCGATCGCCGAATCCGTGATTTCGGTTCCTTCTCACCCGTCCGCGGGTAGCGTCACGCAAGCCAGAACTGTGCACGTTGTCGAGAGCCGTCGGGGCGCATCGGTTGCCGCTCCGGGTCGGCTCTGGTGAGGAGCCGAGATGGCCGTCGACCCGGCGCCGCAAACCGACCCGAACATCGAATACCTGCGTACGGACCCGGACTTGCCGCCCGTCGGTGTCGTCGAGCGGACCCCGATGTCCGCCACGGCGCGCATCGTCTTCGTGGTCCTGGCGGTCATCGGCGGATTCGCATGGTCGATCATCGCGGTGGTCCGCGGTGAGAACATCAACGCGGTCTGGTTCGTGATCGCAGCGGTGTGCACATACCTTGTCGCATACCGGTTCTACGCCAAGTTCATCGAGCGCAAGATCGTGCAGCCGCGCGACGATCGCGCGACACCCGCCGAGGTCCTGGAGAACGGCAAGGATTACATGCCGACCGACCGGCGGGTCCTGTTCGGGCATCACTTCGCCGCGATCGCCGGCGCCGGACCGCTCGTCGGCCCGGTCCTCGCCGCTCAGATGGGCTATCTGCCGGGAACGATCTGGATCATCGTCGGCGTCGTCTTCGCCGGTGGCGTCCAGGATTTCCTGGTGCTGTGGATTTCGTCGCGCCGTCGCGGACGCAGCCTCGGGCAGATGGGACGAGATGAACTCGGTCCGATCGGAGGCATCGCCGCCTTGATCGCCGTCTTCGTCATCATGATCATCATCATCGCGGTGCTTGCCCTCGTGGTCGTCAATGCACTCGCCGAAAGCCCGTGGGGGCTGTTCTCGATCGCGATGACCATTCCGATCGCACTGTTCATGGGGGTGTACCTGCGGTTCCTGCGTCCCGGCAAGGTCTCGGAAGTCTCGGCGATCGGTGTCGTGCTACTGATCCTGGCGATCGTCGCCGGGGGATGGGTCGCCGAAACCGACTGGGGCGTCGAATGGTTCACCCTGTCGAAGGTGACGATCGCGTGGTTGATGATCGCCTACGGGTTCGCCGCGTCGGTCCTGCCGGTCTGGTTGCTGCTGGCTCCGCGCGACTACCTGTCGACATTCATGAAGGTCGGCACCATTGCGTTGCTCGCGATCGGTATTCTCATCGCCCGCCCCGAGATCCAGATGCCCGACGTCACGTCGTTCGCGATAGACGGTGACGGGCCCGCCTTCGCGGGGTCGCTCTTCCCGTTCCTGTTCATCACCATCGCGTGCGGTGCGCTGTCGGGGTTCCATGCACTGATCTCGTCGGGCACGACCCCGAAGATGCTGGAGAAGGAGAAGCAGACCCGTCTCATCGGGTACGGCGGGATGCTCACCGAATCGTTCGTGGCGATCATGGCTCTGGTCACCGCGTGCATCATCGACCAGCATCTGTACTTTGCGCTCAATGCGCCGGAGGCGTTGACCGGTGGCACTCCCGAAACCGCCGCGGCCTATGTGAACAGTCTCGGTCTCTCGTCGCCGGATGTCACTCCCGAACAACTCGCCGGTGCGGCGGCCGCGGTCGGGGAGGAGTCGATCATCTCCCGAACCGGCGGTGCACCCACCCTTGCGTTCGGTATGTCGAATGTGCTGTCAGATCTGTTCGGCGGCGACAGTCTCAAATCGTTCTGGTATCACTTCGCGATCATGTTCGAGGCGTTGTTCATCCTCACGACCGTCGATGCGGGTACTCGTGTCGCGCGCTTCATGCTCTCGGATTCCCTCGGCAACTTCGGCGGGCCCGCCCAGCGTTTCAAGGACCCGTCGTGGCGACCCGGCGCGTGGTTCTGCTCGTTCGTTGTCTGCGCACTGTGGGGTGCGATCCTGCTCATGGGCGTCACCGATCCACTCGGCGGTATCAACACCCTGTTCCCGCTGTTCGGTATCGCCAACCAGCTGCTCGCCGCGATCGCACTCACGATCGTCCTCACCATCGTGGTCAAGAAGGGTCTGCTGAAGTGGGCGTGGATCCCGGGAGTTCCGTTGGTGTGGGATCTCATCGTGACGATGACTGCGTCGTGGCAGAAGATCTTCTCCAGCGACCGCGCGGTCGGCTACTGGGCGCAGCACAATGCCTTCGTCGACGCGAAGGACGCGGGCGAAACCAGCTTCGGCTCGGCGGCGTCGCCGGCGGCGATCGACGCGGTCATCCGGAATACGTTCATCCAGGGCACCCTGTCGATCGTGTTCGCGGTTCTCGTCCTCATCGTGGCCGTTGCCGGTGTGGTGGTGTGTATTCGGTCGATACGGTTGGGCGGCATGCCCACCACGGAGTCGCCGGATGTGCCGTCGAAGATCTTCGCTCCGGCCGGGTTCGTGCCCACACAGGCAGAGCGTGAACTGCAGAAGCAGTGGGACGAACTCATCGCATCCGGCAAGGTACGTGCACCCGGTGCTGCCCATGCGCACGTCGATCGAGGGCAGGAGGGGAGCGCGCCGTGATCACTACGATCCGTCGAGTGTGGTGGTGGGTCGGTGCGTTGATGGGCGACCACGACTACGCGCGCTATGCGGCACTGCAGCGGCGGCTGCACCCGGAGTCCCCGGTCCTGAGCGAACGGGAGTACTGGCGTGAGAGGCATGCCGCCAGTGCCTCGAACCCGGGGGCACGGTGCTGTTGATGCGGGTCAGCGGACCCAGCCGAGCTCTTTCACCTTGATTCGTCGCGCGGTGCTGTCGAGCCAGTCGACGTCATGCTTCAGGCGTGAGCGCAGGAAGTAGGCTTCGATCATGTGGATTTCGGGCTCTCCCGAATTGTGGACGGCCTGATCGAGCCGCTGGATTTCTTCGTGGATGAGCGCGACCCGCTCTTCGAGTACGGCAACGGCCTCCGAGGGCGGCAGGATTCCGATGTATGCGAGCGCGGTGACGAATGCCGGTCCTCCGGTGAGGTCGGAGCTGCGAAGCTGCTGTGCGACACGTTCGGCGAGTGCGGCAACGCCTGATTCCGTCGCGATGCGCTCGTCGCCGCTCGCACTGACCCATCCTTCATCGGTCAGACGCTGCAGGAGTGTGTAGACGGTCCCGTTACGCACCTGGAGATAGTCGTACCGGCGCCTGAGCTCGCTGAATACTGCGTACGGGTGGCGGGATCGTTCGACGAGGAGGCCGAGTATGGGCAGTACCAGAGGATTGTCGAGCGCATTCGTGGGCACGCCCGAATTGTAGTCGACTAGCTGTATACGGCTAACCTTGTACGGTTAGCCGTATACAGCTAAAGGAGGAATCATGATCTTCGGGATCTGGCCCGGCGTCGTCGCGGCCGACCTTGTCGACTTCCACCCGCTCGAATGCCCACCGGAAGACCCCGTTGCATCCCTGGCTGCCATTCGCGAACTGCAGGGTGATGCGTCGGTCTTCTATGTGCGCTGCTATCGGCATTTCGGAGCGGGGGTGCAGCGGTCGCCTGGGGCGACCCGCACGCCCGAACAGCCCGCGGTGTACACGGGAGACGGGCGGTTGATCGACCTGGTGGCCTGCTACCAGAGCGTGGTACCGGACCCGGACGGCTTCGGCGAATTTATTCGCGAAGCCGTCCGGGACGTCGCCGCATGGGGCGGCGGCAAGGTACAGATCGGTGAGGAACTCAACATGCCGTCACCGCAGGACGGTGGCAGCCCGGGATGCTTCGACGCCGTCGCGGCCGGTATCGCTGCAGCGCTCGACGAGCGTGAGCGACTCGGTGTCGAGGTCGAGATCGGGGTGAACTCGGCGGGTATGGCCGACCCGGCATTCTGGGGGCAGATGGCACGCTCGATCGGCCCGGATCTCCTCGGGTGCCTCGACTACATCGGACTGGATGCCTTTCCCGACGTGTTCCACCCCGTTCCGCACGATCAGCTCGCTGGGGCCGTCACCTTTCTGCTGGACCGGTTCCGTTCTGTCACATCGGAAGTCGGGGTTCCCGCGTCCACGCCGATTCACCTCACGGAGACCGGATGGCCGACGGGAACCGATCGGGACGAGGCGACCCAGCGCAGAGTCCTCGAGACCGTAGCCCACGCTGCCTTCGACTCGGACGTGGGTGTCACCGCGTACGAGTTCTTCGGGCTTCGGGACGGGCGCAGCGACGCCGGATGGGCCAGCCGATTCGGACTCCTACGCGACGACTACACACCCAAACCGGCCTTCGATGCGATTCGAGACCTCATCGCACGACGGGGAGTGTCACGTAGCTGGGCGTAGACGGATCGAGTTCGACATGTTGGGGAGCAAGCTTGCTGTCGTGCAGCATCGGGCCGAGCGGCAGCGACCGCGGAATACTCGACGCGTACACATCGATCCGGATGCGGTGGCCCGGCTGCAGGATTGCGTCGGTGGGCAGCATGCTGATGTCGAGCAGGGTGGGCTGACCGGGGACGACGGGTTGGTGGGTGTCGAGCGTGAGGTACGGGTGGGCCTGCGCGTAGTCGCCCGACTCGGTGAACGTGCTCTTGGAATCGTCGATCGCACGTAGTGACGCAACCAGGGATCCGGTGGACAGCACCGTGGAGCGGCCGTCGGGCGCAACATCATTGATCGACACCGACCAGAACCCGTCCGGGTTGTCGAGCACGGTGTTCAGGTGCAGGTTGATCGGGCCGGAGAGCGGTGTCGGGTCGGCCACCGGCCCGGATGTGAACACCAGGCCCTCCGCCTCGTTGAATCGTGCGTCCTTCGTGCAGTTCGATCCGAGGACGACCGCGATGCCCGCGGTGCCTTGCGCGGCCTCCCTCGAACACACCCCGCGAAGGCCGGGTGCAACGGTGAGCCGCGCCGGAGAATCCGGCGGGGTTGGCTGCAGGCTTCCGTCGTGGACCGCGTGCGCGGCGGTGCCGCTCGGGGCCGTCGACAGGTACATCCGTTCGTATTCGACACCCGCACGCGGGAATTGGTCGGTGGTGGTCCAGCCGCCCCCCTGCTGCAGAAGCGTTACCGGCCCGTACCCCGTGATGCCGTTGTCGATGTCCTTGAGCCAATGGTCGAACCAGGCACGCTGCAACGCCACCATCGTCGGCGGGTGACCGGGTGTGCCGAAGCCTTCGCCGAGCACGGCGTGGTACCCGTCGCCCATCACGAGCTGCTTGTTGCCGGGGGACACCGGAATCGAGTTGTAGATCTCGGGCTCGCTGTTGGCGAAGATGTCGTGCCAGTTGCCGAACACGAAGGTGGGTACTTCGACGGCGTCGAGATCGGCTTGTCGGTCCTGGTAGAACGGGCCGTCCTGTGCGACCTCGAGAGCGCCGGGGGAGACGCCCTCGATGGTCGGTGCGGTGAGCGCTTCGGCGAGTTCGGGGATCTTGGTGAACGGATCGTCCATCCGGTCGTGAAGCCATTGCGCATCGAATCTGCCCTGCAACAATGCTTCGACATCGGGAACCCATTTGAGGCCGTTGACGAGACCGAGCCAGGCCGGCATGAATCCGACGCCGATCGCGCCGCCGGTGCCGACGATGTCGCGGAGGAGGTCGTTGCCGGGTTCGACGGCGAAGACAGCGTCGAGTTCGGCGGGCCGGTGTCCTGCGGCCTGGATCTGATTGATCGCCGAATACGACACGCCCGTGGTGCCGATGCGGCCGTTGGACCACGGCTGTGAGGCCGCCCAGTCGATGACCTCGACGGTGTCCTGTTGTTCGCGAGGTCCGAGCACGTCCCATTGCCCCTGGGAGAAGCCCGTACCGCGGACGTCGACGATGACCTGGGTGTAGCCGTTCTGTACGAGGTCGCGATTGAGTCCGAAGACGCGTCCGAGCTGTGCTGCGGGGGCGGCGAGTTCCGTGATGCCGTCGAAGGGAGCGTCGAGATTCACGATGTTCCCGAGGTCTTCGACGAGTGGTTGAAGCGTCGGATCCTCCATCGCCACGGATGCGAGCGTCGACAGGAGCTTCGTGTACGGCGTGAGGTTGAGGACCACCGGGGTCTGCTCGTCGATCGGTGTCCCGTCCGCATTCGCGGGACGGAACACATTGGCGCGAAGGATGGTTCCGTCGCTGAGGGTGATCGGAACGTCCCACTCGACTGCCGTGTTCGGGTAGGCATCGGGTGCGTCGACGGCGTCTTGCCATGCGACGGCGTCGGCTCCGCCGGTCGGATCGGCCGCGGCCGGTGGCGCAAGTGCGATCGTGGTGGCGGCGGCCACCGCCAGGACGGCAGCACTCATGAAGCGTCTTTTCACCTTGTATTCCCCCCATACCGGCAGTAACAGCTTTCGGCAACGTTAACCGTCGGTGATTCCCAGGTCAACGATGTGCACACGTCGGTATACCGATTTGTGGATGACCGCTGAGGTATCTTTCGCAGCGTGATGGTGGGAAAGAACTGGTTCGATCGTGGTGGTCAGGCCTACGCGCAGTTTCGTCCCGAGTATCCGGCGGAGCTTGCGGAGTTCCTTGCGTCCCTCGCTCCGGCGACCGATCTCGCGGTCGATGTCGGATGTGGAAACGGCCAGCTGACGGTGCAGCTCACATCCCATTTCGATGCCGTGATCGGAGTCGATCCCAGTGCCGATCAGATCGCGAACGCCAGGCGCCATGACCGGGTCCGCTACGTTCGGGCGCCCGCCGAGAACTTTCCCGTGCCGGAGCGGAGCGCCTGCCTGATCACTGCTGCGCAGGCCGCGCACTGGTTCGACCGCCCGGCGTTCTACAACGAGGTCCGGCGGATTGCGGTCGACGATGCTGTTCTCGCGTTGGTCAGCTACGGGGTGATACAACTCGACGCGGACCTCGATGAGCGGTTCCAGCGCTTCTATCGGACCGAGATCGGCCCGTACTGGCCGGAGGAACGCACACTCGTCGACAGCGGGTACGTCGACATCGACTTTCCGTTCGACGAGCTGTCGGCTCCACCGATGCAGATCCGGAAGGAGTGGGATCTGAACGGAATGCTGGGCTACATCTCGACGTGGTCGGCGGTCCGCAAGGCCGCCGAGGCGGGCAAGTCCGAGGTCTTGGAGTCCTTCGCCGCTGACCTGACGGAACTGTGGGGCGATCCTGCGGCAATGCGAGAGGTTGCGTGGCCGATCAACATGCGACTCGGGATCGTCTGATCGGACTCTTACCGGGGTCAGTGCGTCGGAAGTTTGTCCACATCGGCAAGTACCTTCTTGTGCCAAGGAGCTGCTGGTGTTGTGAGCACGGGGTCGGCGGCGAAGTTTCAATGCCCGGGATCGGGCCGTTCCTGCAGCACCGGCGCGGCAGCGGCCAACAATGCGTTGCGGTCGCGATTCAATGGGGGATAGATGCGCCGTGTGTTGATGGTGACCTTGGTGGCCTTGGCTTGCGCGCCACGCGCGACCACCTGACGATCCCAACCCTCGGTGTATACTGCACCCGCCGCTCCGAGGTCGAGAATCGTTGTATACCAGGGTATCCGGAGTGGCAGCATCGGCTCCCCGAGAAGATCTCCGATGACGTTGTAGCCCGCGTAGCGGCCCATCGGGCGCC
Source organism: Rhodococcus sp. JCM 9793 (assembly GCF_055380405.1). Lineage (NCBI taxonomy): Bacteria > Bacillati > Actinomycetota > Actinomycetes > Mycobacteriales > Nocardiaceae > Rhodococcus > Rhodococcus sp. JCM 9793. The sequence continues at coordinate 5,944,430 of NZ_AP043721.1, read as the reverse complement.
CGTGCTGGCACGACATCACCGACAGGTGGTCGTCGTCCACCCGCGCCGCGGCGACGTCACCGGCGGCGAACACGCCGGGCGAGCCGATCACCTGCAGATAGTCGTCGACCGGCAGGCGACCGAGCCGGTCGAGTTCGGTACCGAGCTGAGCTGTCAGCGGGTTCGCCCGCATCCCTGCACACCAGACGACGGTGCCCGCGGTCAGGACGTCTCCGGAGGAGAGCGTCACACCGTCCTCGCCGACCGCTGCGACGCCGACGCCGGTCATCGTTTCGACACCGTTGTCGGACAGAGCCGCTTCGATCACAGGGCGCGCCGATGCCCCCATGTCGGAACCGATGTGCGGGTTGTGGTCGATGAGCACCACCCGCGGTTCGACGTTGCGTCCTGCGCACACCTTTGCCAGTCTTGCGGGTAATTCGGATGCCGTTTCGATGCCCGTGAGGCCGGCACCGACCACGACTGCGGTCGCCGCGGCCGTGTCCGGGCGTCCGTCGGAGAGTGCGGCCAGGTGGCGCTGTAGTTTCATGGCGCCGTCGTAGGTGTCGACATCGAAGCCGAATTCCCGCAGGCCGGGGATATCGGGTTCGGCCACCCGACTGCCGAGCGCCATGACCAAGCGGTCGTACCTCTGCGTGCCCGGTGTGCCGTGGTCCGAGACGGTGACGGTGTGCATCTCGGTGTCGATCGCCGTCACTTCGGCGGCGATGTGCCCGACGTCGGCCGGGTCGAGCACGTCGCCGAGCGGGATGCGGCAGGCGCTCAGGTCTGCCTCGTAGTTGCGGACCCGGATGTCGTGGAACGGCTGCGCACTGATGACTGTGACGTCGACGGTGCCGGCCGCGTCGAGTTCATCGAGCCGCCGCGCCGCCCCCAGCGCGGACCATAGACCGGCGAAACCCGAGCCGAGAACGAGGACACGATAGGAGTCGGTCACCATCCCATCGTGCCAGTTCGACACTGGAGAACTACGGGGTGAGCCACATTCCCTCGGGCAGTGCAGATCCGAGCGCGTACATCTGCACGCCGTGGAGATTCTGGCCACTGATCACCGACGGTGCGGATCGGATGTACCAGATCCCCGGTTCGAGCTCGGCGAGTCGTTCCTGCACCGTGCGGTAGGCGGCCACGCGTTCCTCGCCCGAAGTGCCTGTGCGGCCGGCGTCGAGTGCAGCGTCCAATTCCGGGTCGGAGATGCCGGTGTGATTTCCCGACGACGTGGAATGGAAGGCGTTCCACAACGTGGTGTCGGGTTCGGGACTGTCCGCAGCCCAGATGATCATGTCGAAGTCGCGGGCTGCGGTACGAGGCATGTACCCCGCGATGTCGAGCACCTCCACCTGGACGCCGACGTTGTCGTAGGCGGCGAGCTGCGCCTGAAGACTCTCGGCGACGGATTTTATCTCGACGAGCGAGGTTGCGGTGAAGGTGAATTCGACGGGCTTGCCCTCCGCGGCCAGTTCGTCGAAGAGTTGCTGCGCCCGCTCGGGATCATTCTGTCGGAGGGGGATGTCCGCATGGAAAGGTGAGGACTCCGGGAACAGTGTGTCGGGAACCTCGCCGTGCCCCTCGAACACGGCGGTGTTGATGTCGTCGAGATTCACTGCCGCGCTCACCGCCTCCCGGGCTCGGGGGTCGTCGAACGGGGCACGTCGGGTGTTCATGACCAGATACTGTCCGCCGCCGACGGGTACGGCGTCGGTGACCAGGCCCGCCTGATCGGCCTTTGCCAGTGCCGCCCAGCTGGATTCGGACGCCAGATCGGCGCCACCGCTGACCATCATGTTGACGCGCTGGTTCGCGTCGCTGACGGCACGGAGTTCGAGGGAGTCGAGATAGGGACGTGGCGCATCCCAGTAGTCGGGGTTACGTTCGAGCTTCATACGATCCTGGCGCGTCCACTCGGTCAGTATGAACGGGCCTGCGCCGACGGGATCTGCGTTGAAGGCGTCGGTCCCCTTGTCCAGCGCGGTGGGGGACGCTATCCAGTTGAGCGCGCTCGACGTGATCGAATTTCCGAACTTCGGGTTGGGCGCGACCAGGATGACCTTCAATGTCGCGTCGTCCACGACCTCGGTCGACGCGATCTGCGACGCCAGTGTCAGCGAACCGGATCCGCGCGACGGATCGAGAATGCGATCCCAATTGACCTTCACTGCATCGGCGTCGAGCGGTGTTCCGTCGGTGAACACGAGATCGGGTCGCAGGGTGAGCAGGAATGTGGCACCGCCGTCGGACGTGGCGAAATCCTCGGCCATCCGATACTCGAGCGCGAGTGTGTGCGGATCGTCGATCATGAGGGTCCCGTACAGAGCATTGCCCAGCAAGCCCTGGCCGACCCAGTTGTTGGCGAGGATCGCCGGGTCGAGCGACAGTGGTTCGCGCACTTGGATGACACGCGCGACACCGCCCGGCACCGGCTCGCCGTCGGATCCCGCGGACGTGGCGGAGTCGGTGCCCGACCCGCACGCCGTCAGGAGCAGTGCCGCCGCGCAGACAGCGACGAGCGCGGTGACCGGATTTCTCTGCTGAGCAACCCATCCGAACATGGATGTACCTATCTTTCAGGTAGCGAAATCGTGGGTGGGTCGCTACCCCGTGACCCACATCTCTGCGGGGATGGGGGAGCCGAGCGAATACATGCGGATGCCGTGAATATTGTCGGTGGTCATGACCGCCGGAGCCGCTCGTGTGTACCAGACGGCCGGGGCGACCTCGTTGAGCCGTTTCTGCACGATCTCGTAGGCGGCGTCGCGTTCCTCGGGTGTCGCGCCCACTCGTCCGGCATCGAGAGCCGCGTCGAGTTCGGGATCGGAGATGCCGGTGACGTTGCCCATCGACCGTGAGTGGAAGGCGTTCCACAAGGTGGAGTCCGGCTCTTGGACATTCGCCGACGAGATCATCATCTCGTAGTCGCGGGCGATGTTGCGCGGAATGAACGCGGCGAAATCGACGGCCTCGACGTTCATGTGCACGTTGTCGTATGCGGCCAGTTGCGCCTGGGTGACTTCCGCGGTCGCCTTGGTCTCCGGCAATGTCGTTGCAAGGAATGTGAAGTCGACGGGTTTGCCTTCTGCGGCGAGCTCGTCGAACAGTCGCTGGGCTTCTTCGGGGTTGTTCTCGGCCAACGGAATGTCCTTGTAGAACGGCGATGACTCGGGGAACAGGGTTTCCGGGACGTCGCCGGTGCCTTCGAACGCGGCGACGTTGATGTCGTCGAGGTTCAGTGCCATCGAGACGGCGCGACGTGCGCGGGGGTCGTCGAATGGGGCACGACGGGTGTTCATCGCGAAGTACTGCCCACCGCCGACGGGTGCGAGTTCGGTGCCGAGCCCGGCATCCTCGGCTCTGGCAAGGGCTGTCCAGCTGGTTTCCGAAGCGAGATCGGCGCCGCCCGATGCGAGCATGTTCACCCGCTGACTTCCGTCGGGGACATTGAGGAGGGTGATGCTGTCGAGGTACGGCCGGGGTGCATCCCAGTAGTCGGGGTTGCGTGTGAGCTCCATGCGGTCCTGGCGGCGCCACTCGGTGAGCGCGAACGGGCCCGCGCCGATCGGGGCGTTGTTGAAGGCGTCCTTGCCCTTCTCCAGTGCGGTGGGGGAGGCGATCCAGTTCAGCGTGCTGTTCGTGATCGAGTAGGCGAACATCGGGTTCGGGTCGGCCATGACGACCTTCAGCGTGGTCTCGTCGACCACCTCGGTTGCGGAGATCTGGGAGGCCTGTGGAAAGGAACTCGACCCCGTGTCGGGATCCGCGATCCGCGACCAATTGAGATGCACAGCGTCGGCATCGAGGGGAGTTCCGTCGGTGAAGGTCAGTCCCGGTTGCAGCTCGAGGGTGAAGGTGTTGCCTCCGTCGGCGGTCGAGAAGTCGGTCGCCATCTGGTATTCGATCTCGAGGGTTTCGGGATTGTCGATCATCAGCGTTCCGTAGAGCGCGTTTCCGAGGAGGCTCTGGCCGACCCAGTTGTTGCTCAACGTGGCAGGGTCGAGCGACACCGGCTCACGAACCTGGATCATGGTGGCCGAGCCACCGGCGACCGGATCGCCGACCGGTTCGTCCGAGCTGCCGCCGGAGCTGGGCGCGCCGCATGCCCCCACGAGTAGTAGCACTGAACATGCCGCAACGACGGTGGTCAGAGTGCGCCGGATCATCGATCTCCCTCATTGTGGGGTGTGTCACAAGTCCTGAGGAGAGAAGTTAGCAAGATCGGACGAGATATAGAAGGCCCTCTCCTGAAATGGTTGAACTGGGTACGATCGCCGAATGGCGGACATGTCCCGTCGTCCGGGCAGACCGCGCGACACCAGCATCGACGAACGGGCACTTGCTGCCGCGCGCGAACTGCTCGCCGAGCAGGGTTTCGAGGCGACGACGATCCAGGCCGTGGCGGTGCGGTCGGGTGTGCACGCATCGGCGATCTATCGCAGGTGGTCGTCACGAATCGAGCTGATCGAGGACGCAGCGTTCCCCATGGAGTCTCCGCTCCGGGTGGACCCGACGGGAGACCTTCGAGAGGATCTGCGCCGCTTCATCCGCGCGTACACCAGCACGTTCAGTGATCCGGCGACACGTGCGGCGGCGGGGCCGCTGCTGGCGTACCGCCGGTCCGATGCCGGTTACGGCGCGGCCTACCAGCGGGTGTCGGTGCGGCCCCAGTTCTTCGCGATCCTGGAGTCGGCGCCACCGGGCGCCGTCGATCCGACTCTCGATCCGCACGACGTGTTCGACATGCTCCTCGGCGCGGTGTGGACGCGCATCGTCGTGCCGATCACGGACTCCCGACCCGACCCGGTCGAGCGGACGGTGGAGATGATCGTGCGAATGCTGAGACCGTGAAAGCTCGCAGCCCTGGTGGATGACCACCAGGGCTGCGAGGTTCATGCCAGGTCTGCGAGCTTCGTCAGGCGACGTGCTTGGAGTCTCGGAGCGCACCGAGTGCGTCGATACGAGCGACTGCATCGGTCATGATCCGGTCGATCAGCTCTGCACAGCTCGGCAGGTCGTCGACCATTCCCACGGCCTGGCCGGAGGCGAGCACGCCGGCGTCGGTGTTGCCTTCGACGAGACCGGCTTTGAGCAACATGGGCGTGTTGGCGGCCATGATGATCTGCTGCCAGGTGCGGTCGCTCGCCTTCTTCATGGCGAGTCCGTCCTTGGCGAGCGTCGACCACTTCATGCCGGTCATCGACTTGAACTTCGTCGCGTTCCGCGCTGCCGCGATGAGTCCCTTGGCGTAGCTGGACTTCTCGAGACTGTTCACCAGGTCGGTGTTGAGGACACGATGCGGCATCCCGTCGACCTTGAGGGACACGGTGGTGTCCTGCAGCCCACGAGTGAGGTACTGCTGCTTCACAGAGTCGGGGACCGCGCTGTCGCTGGTGAGCAGGAAGCGGGTGCCCATCGCGACACCGGCCGCACCGTACGACAGCGCCGCGGCAAGACCACGACCGTCGAAGAAACCACCCGCGGCGATGACGGGGATGTCGACGGCATCGAGCACGCTGGGCAGCAGCAACGTGGTGGCGACAGGACCGGTGTGACCACCGCCTTCACCGCCCTGCACGATCACTGCGTCCGCACCCCACGACGCGACCTTCACCGCATGCTTTGCGGCGCCGATCGACGGGATCACGACGATGCCGTGGTCCTTGAGCTTCGCGATGAGCTCCTTCTTGGGAGCCAGCGCGAACGACGCGACCTTGACCTTCTCGCGAATCAGCAGATCGATGCGCTCACCTGCATCCGATGCGTCGGCACGCATGTTCACACCGAACGGCTTGTCGGTCAGCGACTTCGTCTTCGCCACGGCCGCTTCGAGTTCCGGGTACGTCATCGTCGCGGATGCGAGGATGCCCAGACCGCCCGCATTCGATGTTGCGGCCGTCAAGCGCGGACCCGACACCCACCCCATGCCCGTCTGGACGATGGGGTGCTCGATGCCGACGAGTTCGGTCAGCGGGGTACGCAGGACCTGCGCAGATCCCCCGTCGCTTCGCTCGCTCCCGCTGCTCACAGCGAGACCTCGCGGTCGCGCAGGCTCTTCGGGTCGATGACCTCGCGGATCAGGCGCAGCTCTTCGGCGGTGGGTTCGCGGGTCACGCCTGCCTCGGCGAGGCCAGCGACCTCGAACGACGTGTTCGCGGCGACGGTGTCGGCGTCGACACCCGGATGCAGCGACAGTGCGCGGAACGAGTGGTCCGGTCCACCGAAGTCGAACACACCGAGGTTGGTGACCACGCGGGGAATGCTCAGGAAACGGAACGCAGGGTTCTCGGGGTCGACCTTGTCGTAGCCGACGCCGCACACGATGTCGACCTTGTCGGTGAAGACGCGGCTCGAATGCTTGCCGACCCAGTAGCTGGTGGCGTGGTTGATGCTGTTGCCCGGCGCGCCGCGCACGCCGAACATCTGACGCGTCGGCTGCTGCAGCGGACCGAATGCGGAGAGGTTCTGGTTGCCGTACCGGTCGATCTGGTTGGCGCCCATCACCACGTGCCGGCGACCGGACGCGACGACGTCGAACACCTTTCGGAACGGCATCCAGCCTTCGACCGGAGCCTTCGCGCCGAGCGCGGGCACCTCGGCGAGAATGAGTGCCTCACCGTCGGTGATCACCAGGTCGGGTTCGGTGGTGAGCTTGGCCAGGCGAGCTCCGATCTGCGGGAGCGTCGCCATCGGGCTTGCGACGATTTCGCCTGCGCCGGAGAAGATCTCGGCGCATGCGATCGCGCAGTACTCTGCGCGGGTCACGGTGTCGGTGCTGGAGGTGATGTCGGTGGTCATGCCTGCTTCTCCCCGGTGTTCGATTCGGCTGCGAACTTCTCGACGGCGGCCTGGTAGTCCTCTTCGGATCCGGAGAGGAACCGGTCGACGAAGGTCTGCCACGACTCGGGGGTCTTGGCGGCCTCGGCGTAGTGACGCTGGAACTTCTCGTCGCGACCGTACGAGTCGCCGGCGAGGGTGAAGTGCGCGCCGTTCGGTGCCTCGACGACACCGTCGACCATCAGGCGGTTGAGCAGCAACTGCTGCAGCGGAACTTCCTTGACCAGCTGCTCGGTCTCGACGACCTTCTCCACGGAGACGTACCGCTTCTCGGCGGCCATGCAGTAGAGATCGTCGAAGTACGGGTCGACGCCCTGGTAGCCGGCGTTGCCGTGCTTGTCGCCGATGTTCAGGTGCACGAACGAGGCGTCCAGGTTCAGTGCGGGCATCGCGATCAGAGTCTCGCGCTTGCCGGATTCGTCGGCGTAGGGCGAGGTGACGGTCTGCAGTTCATCGCCCCAGAAGGTCTGCACGTCGGAGCCGAGTCCGGCGCGGATGGGCAGGAACGGCAGGCGCGCGGCGGCGGCTTCGAGGCCGCACTTGACCATGCCCTCGTCCATCTCGCGGGCGACGAGCGTGCCCTCGGTGCGGGCCTTGGCGAACCACGGGTCGTAGAACGGTGCCGAGTCGAGCGATACGAATCCGTAGTACGCCTTCTTGACCTTGCCTGCGGAGCACAGCAGGCCGAGGTCCGGTCCGCCGTAGGTGACGACGGTCAGGTCCTTGATGTCCGAACGCAGAATTGCGCGGACGAACGCCATGGGCTTGCGGCGCGACCCCCAGCCGCCGAGGCCGATGGTCATTCCGCTGCGCAGTTCGCCGACGACCTCGTCGAGCGACATTCTCTTGTCACGCATGAGTGTTCAAGCTCCTGTTCGTGCTGCTCAGTTCTCTGTACTGCTCAGTGGTTGCTTCGGGGCTTGCCCGTGGCGACGAACTCGTCGCGGTGCTCGTCGGCGACACCGGCGAGGTTCAATTCGAAGGTGAAGCCCTGCTCGATGCGGTAGGCGGTCTTCACGTCGACGGGATCGATCCGGTTGATCGCTTCCTTGGCGCGACGGATGACGCGGGTGTCCTTCGCGGCGATCATGCCGGCGACCTCGAGCGCAGCGGCATCGAGTTCCTCGCGCGGAACCACCTTGTATACGGACCCGAAGTGTTCGAGCTGCTGGGCCGTGACGTTCTGCGCCGTGTAGTACAGCGTGCGCATCAGGTGTTGCGGTACAAGTCGCGACAGATGGGTCGCGGCTCCCAGTGCACCGCGGTCGACCTCGGGGAGACCGAACACCGCGTCGTCGGACGCGACGATGACATCCGCGTTGCCCACGAGGCCGATTCCGCCGCCGACGCAGAAGCCGTTGACGGCGACGACGACGGGGACCTCGCAGTCGTACACGGCGGCGAATGCGGCGGCGCAGCCGTGGTTGGCGGCGATGAGGGCATCGAAGCCTTCGGTGGCCTGCATTTCCTTGATGTCGACGCCGGCGTTGAAGCCGCGTCCCTCGGCGCGCAGGACCACGACGTGGGTGTTCATGTCCTTGCCGGCGGCAAGGACGGCGTCGGCGAGTTCGAACCATGCGGCGGAGGGGAGTGCGTTCACGGGCGGGAAGTCGACGGTGACCGTGGTGATCCCAGCTCCGTCGGTGGTGGAGGTGATGCCCATGGCATATTCCTAACTTCGTACCGAACCAAGCGATTGCTTGGTAAGTTAGCACATGGGCCGACACCGGCCCAGTACCGTGAGGAATACTTCAGGGCTCGCGCAGGCCGTGCCCGGGGTGTCGCCGCACGATCTTGCCCGTGGAATTGCGAGGTAGCAGGTCGCGTGTCAACCGCCAGCGCGTCGGCACCTTGAAGTACGCGAGCCGTTCGGCCGTGAACGCCGTGAGCTCCTCCTTGGTCGCATCCGCACCGGCTACGAGAACGACGGTTGCGCAGACCTCCTGGCCCCATTCGGCATGAGCCATGCCTGTGACCAGGCATTCTCGCACTGCGGGGTGGGCGCCGAGCGCACGCTCGACCTCCGACGGGAAGATGTCCTCGCCGTTCTGCCGGATCATGTCCGCGCGCCGTCCCAGCAGACGTAGTCGGCCGTGTTCGACGACGCCGTAGTCGCCCGTGCGGAGCCACCGATCGGGCGTGATCGTCTCCGCGGTGGCCTCGTCGTCGCCCCAGTACCCGAGCATCACGAACGGGCTGCGCACGCAGATCTCCCCGGCATGTCCGTCGGGCAGCCAGCCGCCGTCCGGGTCACGGATCTCGAGGCTCACCGTGATCACCGGTTCCCCGACCGTGCCGGGATGTTCTTCGAGTTCCCGCGCGGTGGCCGACGCGATCGATGTGCTGCATTCGGTGAGGGTGTAGCTGTCGACGACGGCGTCGCGAGCGAACGGCAGATGTCTGCGTATCCGCTGAGCGAACTCGGGAGTGGACGGCTCCGACGACAGCGTGAACCTGATCAGAGAGGTCAGGTCGTATCGGTCGAGATCGTCGATCTCGAGCATGCGCGCCGCCATCGATGGCACAGCATTCCAATGGGTGACGTGCTCGTTTTCGAGCAGTTCGAGTACGGGTCGAATACCGAGCCAGCCCTGGTTCATCACGACGGTGCTGCCGGTCGCGAGCCGAGGGACGATTGTGTTGTGCAGGCTCGTGATGTGGCAAAGGGAAGAAGTGAGCAGGTGGCGGGTGTCCGAGGGGATATCGCGCGCGTACACCTCTCCGGTCCACGCGCAGGTGATGGCATCGGAGTATCGGTGATAGTCCGCCACGGCCAGGATGTTTCGTTGAGAATGCAACGCGCCCTTGGGATCACCGCTCGTTCCGGAGGTGTAGAGCAGCACGGCCGGGTCGTCCTCGACGACCCGAGGTGGGGGAGGCTGACACCCGGAGAACTCCGCGATCAGGCGAGGAAGATCACCTTCGAGGGTGAGCACGATCGTGTCGTCCGAGTGGAGACCGACGAGGGCGTCTGCGCGTGGCTCATCAGCGAAGACCACCCGAGGGCAGGAATGCTGGATCCCGAATTCGATCTCAGGTTGCACCCACCACGCATTGAGGCCGACGGTGATCGCACCGAGCGCCTGTGTCGCCCAGAACGCGGTGACCCATTCGAGACGGTTCGCCGACAGGATCGCCACCCGGTCGCCGACCCCCACGCCGTAGCGTTCGCGGAGCGCCGCAGCCAGCGCGTATGCCTCCCGCGCGTGCTCGGCGAACGAGATCCTGCGCTCCCACGTGACCAGGTATTCGCGGTCACCCCACACGAGGGACTGCGACAGCAGATCCGCGACCGCACGGTCGCGGTTCTTCATCACGGGCATCTCGGAACCGAGCACGTCGCCCATGGTGATCTCGAAGTCGCCTCCGCGGCCGGTGAGCCGCGAGATGAGCTGGTTCAGGTAGGGGCGCGGATCCGACGGTACGGTCACTGGCACACTCCCTGCCCCGCGCCGAGGACCTGCGCGGCCGTAATTTCTGCACGTCGCACGGAACTTCCTCCTCGACTGTACTGCGTGTCGCGAAAGACTCTCACGCTCTGGACAGCGACCTTCCAATGTACCGGTGAGTGAGACATGCGGTGGTAGGGGCCAGGGGTAGCCCTAGCCTGCTCACGGTGGAGAAAGGACTGCCTGCCATGACCACTACGGAAGAATCGTCGACCGCTCGCTGGCGCGGCGTGGAGCTGGGAACGCGCACCGTTCGTTACGACGAGAGCGACGCGATCCTGTACGCGCTCGCGGTCGGAGCACCTGCCACCGACCTCGACCTCGTGTTCGAGGACCGTCTGCGGGTCCTCCCTACGTTCGCGTTGACGCTCGCACAGTGGGCGCCGGACGAACTCGGCAGCCGCGGTGCGTTCGACACCCGAACCGCTGTGCACGGGTCCCAGTCTCTCGAGGTTCGCGCACCGCTGCCGCGCTCAGGCGAACTGACGTTGTCGGCACGGGTCGGCGACGTGTGGGACAAGGGTCGTGCTGCAGTGTTCGACGTCGTGGTCGAGTGCGAGTTCTTCGTCGCCACGTGGTCGTTGTTCGCGCCCGGCGCGGGTGGGTTCGGCGGAGAACGCGGTCCGTCGGCAGCCGCCGTGCCGGAGGGCGAACCGGACACCACGACAACGTTGAGCACCCGTGACGACCAGGCTGCGCTCTACCGGTTGACCGGAGATCGGCACCACATCCACATCGACCCCGCCGCGGCCGCGCACATCGGGCAGCCTCGCCCGATCATGCACGGTCTCTGCACACTCGCTGCGGCGACCATCCCGCTTGCCCGCGCGGTAGGCGCACACCCCGCGGACCTGACATCGCTGGCCGGCCGCTTCGCGTCGCCGGCATTCCCTGGAGACGACCACGAGATCCGGGTCTGGGGCAACCGCGACACCTTGCAGTTCGACGTCCGTACCGGCGACAACGCCGTCGTCTCCGGCGGACATGCGACGTTCGGCCGACCGCCCCTGTGAGGGGCCGGAAATATCTGGAGGAATGAGTTGGACACGTTCGCCGAGGTAGTGCGTTCTCGTAAGGGCGACGACAAGATCGGCCTGCGTTTCGAGGACAGGCAGTGGACCTGGGACGAGGTGACCCAGGAGAGTGCTGATCGAGCGGCCGCCCTCACGGCGACCGTTCCCGAACCGGCCGAGCGCCGCCGCCACATCGGTGTGCTGCTCGAGAACGTTCCGGACTTCGTGTTCTGGATCGGAGCCGGGGCGCTTGCCGGGGCCGTCGTCGTGGGCATCAACGCGAGCCGCAGCGGCCGGGAGATCGCCGACGACATCCGTCAGGCGGACGTCGATTTCGTCATCACCGAATCGCGCCTGGCGCATCTGGTGGACGGCACCGACCACGGCCTGCCCGCGGATCGGATCCTCGACATCGACTCGTCGGAGTATGCGCAGTTCCTCGAGCCGTACCGAGGCGCGGACCTGCCCGAGACGATTCCGTCGCCCGACGACATCGCACTTCTGCTCTTCAGTTCCGGGTCGACGGGACGGCCGAAGGCCGTGATCGTCACGCAGGGCAGGCTGGGGCGCCTCCTCGATGTCCTCGTCGAGCGCACCCGTATGCGCCGGGATTCGGTGGCATATCTGTGTATGCCGCTGTTCCACGGCAATGCCGTGATGCTCAATCTGGGCACCGCCATGCGTGTCGGAGCGACCGTCGGCCTGATCCGGAAGTTCTCCGCCAGCAAGTTCTCGGACGACATCCACCGTTACGGTGCGACTTTCGTCAACTACGTGGGACGTGCGCTGTCGTACGTGCTGAACAAGCCCGAGGACCCCCGCGATCGCACCGGAACACTCGAGGTGGCGTTCGGCACCGAAGCGTCCGAGGTGGACATCGCTCGGTTCACCGAACGATTCGGGTGCGTCGTGATCGAGGGCTACGGCTCGAGTGAGGGCGTCATCAGGATCAACCGCACCCCCGAATGCCCCACCGGGTCGCTGGGCGTGGTGTCGGGCGACGTCGATGTGCGGATCATGAACGAGGAGACGGACGAGGAGTGCCCGCCCGCGCGGTTCGACGAAACCGGCCGGCTGCTCAACTCCGAGGCGGTCGGGCAGATCGTCTCGATCGGCGGTGCCGCAGCGTTCGAGGGCTACTACAAGAATCCGGGGGCCGCGGCCGAACGGGTCAAGGGCGACGATTTCTGGACCGGTGATCTCGCGTACCGCGACGCCGACGGGTTCTTCTACTTCGCCGGTCGCGCGTCGGATTGGCTGCGTGTGGACAGCGAAAACTTCTCGGCCGCGCCGCTCGAGCGGATCCTGTTGCGGGTCAGCGGGATTCTTTCGGCACCTGTCTTCGCGGTGCCGGACCCCGCAACGGGTGATCAGGTGATGTGCGCGGTCGAACTCGATGCCGGAGCCGTGTTCGATCCCGAGGTGTTCGGGCAGACTCTCGCCGAGCAGCCGGACATGGGCGACAAGTGGTGGCCGCGTTTCGTGCGCGTGACCGATCACGTCCCGCTCACGGGCAGCAACAAGATCGACAAGGCGCCGCTGCGCGCGGCTGCGTGGAGCACCGACGACCCGGTCTATATCAGGGTCGGCCGCACTCACGAGTACGTCCTGCTCGACGACGAAGCACGCGCGCGCATCGAACGTGACTTCGCGGAGCAGGGCCGGTCGGCGCTTCTGCCCGCTCCGCTCACGTCGGCATAGTCGGGTCTCACCGAGCGGGACCGTGAGCTCGGTCGTGACATCGCTCACCTACGGTGGCGGTAGTACAGCCCTCTCCACCAGGACATATCGCGTATGCGACAGGTCCGAGCCGCGACCGGAACAACACCGTTCCACCCCTACTTCCGAAAGGACGGATGACCGTGAGCCTGGAAACGTCCGGAGACACCGAAATCCGTGAGATCGTCGTCGGTAACGCCCCCACCCGCTTCGCTCGCGGATGGCACTGCCTCGGTCTGGCAGAGTCGTTCAAGGACGGCAAGCCGCATTCCATCGAAGCGTTCGGCACGAAGCTCGTCGCGTGGGCCGACAGCAACGGAGACCTGAAGATTCTCGACGGCTACTGCCGTCACATGGGCGGCGACCTGACCCAGGGCACCGTCAAGGGCGACAACATCGCCTGCCCCTTCCACGACTGGCGGTGGGGTGGCAACGGTCGCTGCAAGGACATTCCGTACGCCCGACGTGTGCCTCCCATCGCGAAGACCCGCGCATGGACCACGCTCGTGCAGGACGGCCTGTTCTTCGTCTGGCACGATCCCGAGGGCAACCCGCCGCCGGCGGATGTCACGATTCCTCGGATCGCGGGTGCGACCAGCGACGAGTGGACCGACTGGATCTGGTACACCACCGAGGTCGATACCAACTGCCGCGAGATCATCGACAACATCGTCGACATGGCGCACTTCTTCTACGTGCACTACTCGTTCCCGACGTTCTTCAAGAACGTCTTCGAAGGCCACGTCGCGACGCAGATCATGAAGGGTCAGGCTCGCCCGGACATGCGTCCGAACACCGAAGGGCAGCCGAAGATGCTCGGCAGCCACTCCGAGGCGTCGTACTTCGGCCCGTCGTTCATGATCGACGATCTGAAGTACGAGTACGAGGGCTACGACATCGAATCGGTGCTCCTGAACTGCCATTACCCGGTCTCTGCCGACAAGTTCGTGCTGATGTACGGGATGATCGTCAAGAAGTCGGAGCGGCTCGAAGGTGACGCGGCCGAGGCGACGGCGCAGCAGTTCGGCAACTTCATTGCGCGTGGTTTCGAGCAGGACGTCGAGATCTGGAAGAACAAGACCCGGATCGAGAACCCGCTGTTGTGCGAGGAGGACGGCCCGGTCTACCAGTTGCGACGCTGGTACGAGCAGTTCTACGTCGACGCCGCAGAGGTGAAGCCGGAGATGGTCGACCGTTTCGAGTTCGAGATGGATACCACCCGGCCGGTCGCGGCCTGGATGAAGGAAGTCGAAGCCAATATGGCAGCGAAGGCGGAGGCCGACGCTGCCGCTACGGAGAAGGCGAATGCAGCCCCTTCGGTGTAACGACTGCATGGCGCAGGTGCTGGTGAAGAAGAACAGCTGGGAGCACACCGAGGTCCAGTGGGATCAGCGGTCGCGTCAGCAGTGCCGTGAATTCGGGGCCGGGGCGGCGACGTCCCGGCGTCCGGGTGCACCGGTGCCGACCTGCCCCTCGATGCTCGCCACCATCACCCGCGCCGCCGCCGACGGGCTGATCGACGTTCTCGACGATGCGCCCGTCCCGGCTCCGATCGTCCAGTAAACATTTGCCGAGTACACCAATACCTTTCGAAGGATCTCCATGACCGACCCCATTTCGATCGACCGCGCCCGGTACGGACAGTGGGCGGTGATCGCCGGCGGTTCCGAGGGCGTCGGCGCGTCCTTCGCCGACGAACTCGCCCGTGCCGGATTCGACCTGCTGCTCATCGCCCGCAAGCCGGGGCCTCTCGAGGAGACCGCGGCGAAGGTGCGTGAGCACGGCCGGGAAGTACGTACGCTCTCCCTGGATCTGCTCGCGGCGGACGCCGTCGAGACGATCCGGTCGGCCACGGCCGATCTCGAGGTGGGCCTGTTCATCTTCAATGCGGGCGCCAACAGCTACGGCCACGAGTTCGTCACCGGCGATCTCGACGGCTTCCGCGGCGTGATCGAGCTGAACGTGCACCGTCAGATCGAGCTGTCGCACCTGTTCGGGGCTCGGATGAAGGAGATGGGTCGCGGCGGCATCATGCTGCTCGGATCCTTGGCCGGATACATGGGTTCGGAGCATCAGAGCATCTACGCGGCGTCGAAGGCGTTCAGCCGGATCTTCGCGGAGAGCCTGTGGATCGAACTCGAACCGCACAATGTGCAGGTGGTCGAACTGGTGCTCGGTGTCACCCGTACGCCGGCAATGGAGCGCGCCGGCCTGAACTTCGATGTTCCGGGCATGCTGGTCGCCGAGCCGGAGGACGTGGCCCGTGAGGGTCTCGAGCACCTGGCCGACGGGCCGGTCTGGATTGCGGGCGGCAACTACGACGCCGCGGTCAAGCGCAGCGGCTTCCCCCGCGACAAGATGGTGAGTGGCGCCGCCAAGGCGATGCGGGCCCTGCTCAACCGCTGATACTGCTCGAACGACGAAGAACGGGCCGGCGAGGTGATCACCTCGCCGGCCCGTTCTTCGTCTGTAGGTGGATCAGAACTCGATCTCGATGTTGTCGCTGATCGGACGAGCCTGGCACGCGAGCACGTATCCGCTCGCGACGTCCTCGTCGTCGAGGATCGCAGACTCGGGCATGTCGACCTTGCCGGACACGACCGTGCATGCGCACGAACCGCATTCACCTTCGCGGCACGAGTAGGGCACATCTAGGCCGCGGGAGAGCATGACATCGACGAGGGTCGCGGAACGGGGCCAGGAGAGTTCGTGGTTCTCCCCGTCGAGGCTCACCTGAACGGATGCGGTCTCCTCGCCGTCGGACACCTCGATCGGGGCGATCTCGGCGAACGGATCTCCAGACAGGGACGTGAACACCTCGGCATGGATGCGGTCCGACGGCATCCCGGCCGTTCCGAGTCCTTCGCGCACGGCGTCCATGAACGGCTGCGGGCCACACATGTACGCGTGATGCGCGTGGTACGGCGCGAGCAGTGTCGCGAGCTGACCCACGACGGGCCGGCCCTGCACGGTTTCGAGCCAGTGCAGGACGGTGAATGCGCCGGGATGGCGTTCGGCGAGCTCGCGCAGCTCTCGAGCGAAGATGACGGACGACTCGTCGCGATTGGCGTAGAAGACGACGATGTCGCGGTTGCCCGCAGCGAGTGCCGACTTGAGAATCGACATCACCGGGGTGATTCCGCTACCCGCAGCACACAACAGCAGCTTGTCGTCGAGGCTGCTCGGGGTGAACACGCCCGCCGGTGGCAGGACCTCGACCTCGTCACCGGAACGGACGTTGTCGCACAACCAATTGGATCCGTATCCGTCGGCAGTGCGCTTGACGGTGACCTTGAGCTTCTCGTCGCAGTGCGGCGAGCTCGCGAGCGAGTAGCAGCGCGCCACCGAACCCGTCAGATCGCTGGGGATCCGGAGGGTCAGGAACTGGCCGGGCTTGTAGGTGAACCGGTGTTGCTGGTCTGCGGGGACGTCGAACACAAGTGAACATGCGTCGGCGGTCTCCTGCACGACAGCGGCCACGGTGACCGACACCGCACGTGTGCTCACCGGTGTCTGAACAGATGTCATGGCGGCTTCCTCGGATAGGGAAAGGATTGTGGATCACGGTAATACGTTCGGTGCAGACGATGATCGGCTCTCCCGTTGGCTGGGATGCCATCCGGGAGAGCCGATCATCCAGCGACAGCGCTGTCGCGTGCGGGATTCAGATGAGGTCGGTTGCGTGCGCCGCCCGGTCGAATTCCGGAAGGTCGGATCCCTCCCGGAGCGTGGTCGCCAGCGTGGGATCGGCAAGGTGGAGCCGGCCGATGGCGGCGAGGTCGAACTCGTCGGCGGAAAGTCTGCGTTCGAGTTCGGGAATGTTGTCCTCGGCGGGAGCCGAACCGGCGGCCATGCTCTCCCGCAGGCTCGCTCCGATGCCGACACTGCCGACGGCCATCGACGTCACGCCGGTCAGTTTCTTGGCCCACCCCGCCAGCGACAGGTCGCTGCCGTCGAAGACGGGTGCGTCGAACCGGCGGATGCTCGCATCGAAGACGTCGACGCCGGCGTCGACGAGCGCGGTGAGGATGGTCTTCAGCTCGTCGGGGGACTGTGCGATCTGCGCGGTGTAGTCCTGCTGCTTGTGCTGGGAGAAGCGGAAGAAGATCGGTGCGTCGTCGCCGATTGCGTTTCGGATCGACGCTACGACAGCGCTGGGGTAGCGGGTGCGTCGCTCGAGATCGCCACCCCATTCGTCGTCACGCTGGTTGGTGGAGTCCCACAGGAACGAGTCGAGCAGGTAGCCGTGACCGCCGTGCAGGGCGATGCCGTCGAACCCGACCTCACGGGCGTTTCGGGCCGCCTGCGTGTAGGCGGTGATGGTGTCGGCGATGTCCTCGTCGGTCATGGCGCGACACGGTTGCGTTGCCTGCGCGACGTAGTCCTCGGAGTAGGAGGTCACGCCGGGCTTGCCCCAGACGCCGGACGGTTTCATCGGGGTGAGCGCGGGATCGACGTCGCCGTGGGTCATTGCGCCCCAGAGGGGGCCCACGTGCCACAGCTGGGGGATGATCCGGCCGCCCTCGGCGTGGACCGCGTCGACCACGCGTTGCCAGCCCTCGAGTGCGTCGTCGCCGTACATACGGGGGACGAGCGGGTTGTCCACGGCCGTCGCATGTTCGATGGCCGTACCTTCGGTGATGATCAGTCCGGTGCCGCCTGCGGCGCGTCGTCGGTAGTACTCGGCGACATCTGCTCCGGGTACTCCGCCGGGGGAGTGCGAACGCGTCATCGGCGACATCACGATGCGGTTGGGCAGCTCGAGCGACCGAATCGACAGGGGCCGGAACAAAGGGGACAGTGTGCGGGTCATTGGCGCGGTGTGCTTTCGTCGTTGTCGGACAGAGGCGGTGGAGGTTCGAACGACGCGCCGACCTCGAGTGCTCGATCGCGCAACGCGTGCAGCTGGTCGCAGTAGTGCTCGACCCCGGTGGCCATGATGGGGGTGCTCACGATGGTCGCTCCCGCATCTGCGCGCCGCTCGAGCGCGCGCAGGACTGCGTCGGGTGAACCGAGCGGGTCGAGGGGCCGGGCAGTGGGGAGTACGACCTCGAAACCATTGGGGAGGTCTGCTTTTCGCAGCATCGTCTCGATCTGTTCCAACGTGAGACCGAACGGTATCCAGCCGTCGCCGAGTGTGGTGGCACGTCGCAGGGAACGCGGTGTGCGTCCACCGATCCAGAAAGGAACGTGCTGTTGCACGGCGTGCGGCTGGACGTAGAGGTCCGCGAAATCGTAGTAGGTGCCGTGGAACTCGGGGGATGCTGTCGACATGCAGGCGCGCAATGCGGCGAGGGCCTCGTCGGCGCGTGCACCGCGGTCGGCGAACGGCGCCCCGAGGAGGGTGAATTCCTCTTCGAGGGTTCCGACTCCCAGTCCGAGGACGAGCCGGCCGCCACTGACGGTGTCGAGAGTGCCGTAGCGTTTCGCGATTTCCAAGGGGTGGTGGTAGCCGAGGACGAGGACGCGCGTGTTCAAACGGATGCGCGACGTGCGTGCGGCGAGATACCCGAAGGTCGACAGCGGGTCCCAGTAGATACCGCCGCGTTCGGCCGCGATGTCTGTCGGGACGGCGACGTGTTCGCTGCAGGTCAGATGGTGGTAGCCGAGTTCGTCGGCGGTCTCCGCGACTCGCGCGAGTTCCGTGATCCCGGCGTCGCGCTCCCACTCCGCCTGAGAGGCGGGGTGTCCGATAACGACGGGTGATGTGATTCCTATGTACATCCGATCGATCACCTCATACCGAAACGGGCGTGCCGAGCAACGGCAGCGGGGGTGCGGACACAGGGTTGCCTACTGAAGTGTGTACTCGGCGGTGGGCGACGGTTCACGTGGTCTCCTGCTCAGTGGGATGCGTGGGCTCTCGGTGTTCCGGCAGCGTGTCCGGTGAGTGGGCGCGCGAAGCTCTCGGGTCCGTACTTGTGTTATCGGGTTCTGATTGTGATACTGGTCTCGGTGGCCACAAGAATGAATTTCAGTTTTGCCTGTTTCTCCAGGCAGAGCGAAGGTTGAGAGGACAGGCCGATGGTCGAATCCACGATGGCATCCACGATGGTCGAACCCGCAGCGACTCGGACTGCACCCGCGCAGATCACGTCGGAGACGAAGCATGAGCTTCCGGCGTCGATGGTCGAGCGCATGACACTGATCCTCGACGCCTTCGCCGGCGCCGGTTCCCGCCTGACGCTCGAAGAAGTGGCGTGCCGCACGGGCTTGCCCCGATCGACGGCCCACCGCATCCTCGACCAGATGGTCCGCCTCGAATGGGTCGACCACGCGTCGTTCGGCTACTGCCTCGGCCGCCGAGCGAAGTCTCTCGGCGCAAGCGACAACGGTCAGAGCCGTATCCGAGAAGCGGCGGCACCCCTCCTCCACGAACTCCACCTGCAGACCGGAATGGTCGCCCACCTCGCTGTTCTCGATCGGGGTGACTGTCTCTACCTCGACAAGATCGGCGGCCAGCTCGCCGCGACCCTGACCTCCCGCGTCGGTGGCCGCGTGCCCGCGTACCTCACCGCGTGCGGCAAGGCGATTCTCGCCGGGCTGGAACCCGAGATGGTCGACGCCTTCTACGGCCCCCACCTCGTCCGCCGCACCGAGCGCTCGATTGCCGAACTCGCCACGCTGCACCAGGAGCTGGGACGAATTCGGCAGCGTCACGGACTGGCCTTCGAAACGGGCGAAGCCATGAACAGCATGGCGTGTGTCGGAGCTGCGGTGCGCAGTCCCGAAGGCCCGGTCGCCGGCATCTCCCTGTGCGGGCCCGCCCGCCCCGGCCATCTCGAACGTGTCGCACCACTGGTCGCCGACGCCGCCCGCGACATCTCCCGCATCCTCCACCCTGAACTCGGCACTCCGCGGCGGGGTCGTCGCGCCTTTGCCGAACCTGCGCAGTCGTGGTCGCCGCAGGCGATGGAACGCCTGGTCGCGACGCAATCCGGGCAGTGGATGTAGGCGAAAGTGTCTCGATGAACGGGAGCGTTCGCACATCGTGAGCGGTATCACTGGGAGCCTCGACGGTATGACGACGGAATTGACCCACGAGGGCACTGCGAGGGAACTGAACACCGATCGCGGAGTCCTCCGCTACCACGAGGCCGGCGAAGGCCCGCCCCTGCTGCTGCTCCACGGCTCCGGCCCCGGGGTGACGGGATGGCGGAACTATCGCGGTGTCCTGGCGGATCTCGCGGAGCACTACCGGTGCCTCGTCCTCGAGTTCCCTGGGTTCGGCGTCAGCGACCCGTGCGAAGGCCATCCCATGGCGATGGCCCAGTTCGCGGTTGCGGATTTCCTCGACGGACTCGGTCTTTCGCAGGTCGCGACGATCGGCAACTCGATGGGCGGCATCGTCGCGACCCAGTTCGCGATCGGGTCGCCCGAGCGGGTGAGCAAGCTCGTCACCATCGGTGGCGCCGGCCGTTCGGTGTTCGCGCCGTCGCCCGGTGAGGGCATCCGGCTGCTCATGGAGTTCACCGACGACCCGACGCGCGAGAAGCTCGTCCGCTGGTTGCATTCGATGGTCTACGACCCCGCGATCGTCACCGAGGAGCTGATCGAGGAACGCTGGGCGCTGGCGACCGAGGCGAAGACCCTCGAGATCGCCCGTCGTATGTACAGCACCGAGGCGTTCGCGGCGAGTGGCCGCGCTGCTGCTGCGTCGACCGCAACACCGTACTGGGCGCAACTCCACAAGATCACCGCTCCCACGCTGCTCACCTGGGGTCGCGACGACCGGGTCAGCCCCGTCGACATGGCGATGCTGCCGATGCGTGAACTGCGTCGTGGTGAGCTGCACGTGTTCCCGAACTGCGGTCATTGGACGATGATCGAGGCGCGCGAAGCATGGCTGGCCACAGTACTGGCATTCCTGAAGCGGGACGATTCCTGATCCGGCCCGTCCTGCGGGAGCGATCGGTTCGGAGCGCTCCCACTGAGCGGAAGACCCGGGCACAGTGCCCGCGATGTGCACCAACGTAGAAGCAGTTCGCAGGTCGAGACGGTAGCGGCCTGACATCACCGTCGCCCGGACGATGTCCGGACACCACATCAGAAAGCTGGAGAGAAAATGGGACAGGTTCTCGACTCCATCTCGCCGTTCGCCGACGAGATCCGCGCCGACGGCGCCGAAGGCGACCAGCTCATGCGCCTGACCGACCGCACTGCCAAGCGGCTCGAGGATTCCGGGGTCATCCGGATGCTGCAACCCAAGGAGTTCGGCGGGCTCGAGGCGCATCCGCGCGAATTCGCTGAAACCGCAATGGCCCTCGGCGCAATGGACGGCGCGACCGGCTGGGTCAGCGGCATCGTCGGTGTGCACCCGTGGGAGATGGCTTTCTTCGATCCCAAGGCGCAGCAGGAGGTCTGGGGCGAGAATCCCGACACCTGGATCGCGTCCCCGTACGCGCCGATGGGTGTCGCGACTCCGGTGGACGGTGGCTACATCCTCAACGGCCGCTGGTCGTTCTCGTCGGGCACCGACCATTGCCAGTGGGTCATGATCGGCGCCGCAATCGGCGACAAGGACGGCAAGCGTCTGAACCCGCCGCAGGCCCTGCACGTGCTGGTCCCGCGGTCGGACTACGAGATCGACCAGGACAGCTGGAACGTCGTCGGCCTGCGTGGCACGGGTTCGAAGGACCTGATCGTCAAGGACGCCTTCCTGCCCGAGTACCGCACGTTGTCGGCCGCACGCGTGATGGGTGGTGTCGCATGGAAGGACGCCGGCCGTGACGAGACGCTCTACAAGTTCCCGTTCTCGTGCATCTTCCCGCTCGGCATCACGTCGTCGCTGGTCGGTATCGCTCAAGGTGCGCTCGACTGCTACATCGAGACCCAGCGTGAGCGTGTCACCATCTCCGGTTCCGCGATCAAGCAGGACCCCTACGTGCTGTCGGCGCTCGGTGACGCAGCGGCCGAGATCGCGGCGTCGCGCGCAGCACTGCTCGAGACCGTCGACCGGTTCTGGGACATGACCGAGAAGGGCCAGGAGGTCACCTTCGAGCAACGGGCGATCGGCCGCCGGACCCAGACCGCCGCTGCGTGGCGTGCAGTGCGCGCCGTCGACGAGATCTTCTCCCGTGCGGGTGGCGGAGCCCTCCAGCTGACGAATCCGTTGCAGCGCTTCTGGCGTGACGCACATGCGGGCCTCAGCCACGCTATCCACGTTCCCGGTTCGATCTTCCATGCGGCAACCCTCACTCAGCTCGGTGGTGAGCCCGAGGGCGCCATGCGCGGAATGATCTAGCACCTCCTGAATCCTCTACTGCGAAGGAATATTCGAACATGACGGATATCCGGGCCCTGGGCTATCTCAGGATCCAGACCACGGACATTGCTCGGTGGCGCGAACTCGTCGTCGACGGGCTCGGCATGGCTGTCGGCAGCGGGCCAGAGGAAGACGGCCTCTACCTGCGCATCGACGAGCGTCGCGCACGACTGATCGTGCTTCCCGGTGACACCGACAAGGCGCTCGCCATCGGCTGGGAGGTGCGCGATCAGTTCGCACTGCAGCGCGTGCGCGAAGCTGTCGAGAAGGCCGGCATCGAGGTGCAGCTGCTGTCGGAGGACGAGGCCCTCTACCGTGATGCGGAACAGGTCATCGCGTTCGACGACCCGGCGGGAACTCGCATCGAGGTGTTCTTCGGAGCGGTCCTCGACCACAGCCCGATCGTGACCCCGCACGGCGGCCGCTTCCACACCGGTGAGGAAGGACTCGGCCACGTCGTCCTGCCCATCGCGAATTTCGACGCGGAGTACGCCTTCTACACCGAGGTACTCGGATTCCTGCCGCGCGGTGCCATCCGCGTCGGCGGACCGAACGCGAAGCCGCCGTACCGCCGCGTGCGGTTCCTCGGCGTCAACCGTCGTCACCACAGCCTCGCGATGTGCCCGGCACCTCCCGGCGACGAGCCGGGTCTCGTGCACCTGATGCTCGAGGTCGACACTCTCGATGCCGTCGGACAGGCGCTCGATCGTGTCCGGAAGCTGGGCTTCTCGATCTCGTCGACCCTGGGCAGGCACACGAACGACAAGATGGTGTCGTTCTATGTGCGCGCACCGGGCGGATGGGACCTCGAGTTCGGAACCGAAGGCATGCTCGTCGACGAGACCTTCTACACCGCAGAAGAGATCACCGCCGACAGCTACTGGGGACACGACTGGTCCGAGTCCGAACCGCTTGCAGCGTTCACTCCCCGTAAGTGAAGTGGCACTGTACGTGACACAAGACCGGTACTGACGAAACACCGAACGATGCCACGTCCGCTGTGCGGCGTGGCATCGTTGCTTCCAGCGACCCGAGGAGTTCGAGATGGCCGACGACGTACTGGCGGCCGTGCGCGCACTGCTACCGGATATTGCCGAGCAGGCCGCGACGATCGATGAGACCCGTCGCGTACCCGACACCGTGGTCGACGCACTCGCGTCTGCCGGTGTTTTCCGGATGTTGCAGCCGCGTCGCTACGGCGGTACCGAGACTGCACCGGTCCGGTTCTACGAGGTGGTGCGGGCCATCTCCGGAGTGTGCGGCTCGACGGGGTGGGTCGCGTCGGTACTCGGCGTACACCCGTGGCATCTCGCACTGTTCGACGATCATGCCCAGCACGACGTGTGGGGCGACGATACGTCGACCCTCGTGAGTTCGGCATACGCGCCGGTCGGCCGGTTGATACCGGTGGAGGGCGGCTACGAACTCTCCGGCACCTGGATGTTCTCCTCGGGGTGCGAATACGCTTCGTGGGCGCTGCTCGGCGCGGTGGTGACCGGGTCGGAAGGCCGGCCCGTGGACTTCATGACCGTGCTCGTGCCGCGCACGGACTATGCGATCCGCGACGTGTGGAACGTGGTCGGGATGCGCGGCACGGCCAGCAACGAGATCGTCGTCGACCACGTGTTCGTGCCGGAGTACCGGGTCAAGAGCAACTTCGAGACCTCGAACCTGCGGGGTCCCGGGCGGAAGGTCAATACCGGTCCGCTGTACCGACTTCCGTTCGGTTCGCTGTTCGGGACGACGGTGAGCATGCCCATCGTCGGAGTGGTCGAGGGCTGCTACGAGCACTACCTGGCAGCAATGCACGAGCGTGTCCGGTTGAGCCTGGGCGGTGGACGATTCGTCGACGATCCGTTTGCACAGACGTCTGTCGCGCGTGCCGCATCGGAGATCGATGCCGCGATCCTGCAGACCACACGCAACATCGAGGAGCTCTGGGAGTGCGCGGTGGCGGGACGGGAGATCCCGATGATGCTGCGTGCGCGCGCCCGGCGCGACCAGGTACGGGCGACCGAACGCGCCGTCGAGGCGATCGACCTGTTGTTCAAGACGGCAGGTGGCTCGTCGCTGTTCCTGGGGAACATCGTCGAACGTGCCTGGCGCGACGCCCACGCGGGGAGCGTGCACGTCGCCAACGAGCCCGAACGTGCACTGGCCCAGTACGGGCGGGCTGCATTCGGACTACCCGTCGAGGACAATCTGCTCTGAGTGTGTTCCCGATCACCGGGATGGGCCGCTGTGGCCGGGCCCTGTTCTCCTAGCGTCCGATCAAGCCCCGCTGTCGATCTGCGCACCCGGCCGGTGTGCGCCCGAAGGAGTACGACAATGTCCGACCCGGTAGCACTCGTCGAAAAGCTCGCGAATCGAGTCGCGATACTCGAAGACACCCTCGCGATCCAGCAATTGATCACCACGTACGGGCCGGCGGTCGACAGCGGTTCGGCAGAAGCGGTGGGTGCACTGTGGACGGAGGACGGCGTCTATCGCGGAGACTTCGGCGAATACAACGGACGCGACGAGATCACGGCGATGGTGCGCTCGGACGCGCACCAGACGTTGATCAACGGCGGGTGCGGACATCTGATGGACCCGTTGAACATTCGGATCGACGGTGACACCGCAGTCGTCACCTGTCACTCGCAGCTGATCGTCAATGGCAGCAAAGGATTCCGTGTCGCTCGTGTGACCGCGAATCGGTGGGAGCTCGTACGGCAGGGCAGCAGGTGGCAAGTCCGTCTGCGCGTCGCGCGTGCGCTCGACGGTGACGCCGACGCCAGGGAACTACTGGCAGCGGGGGTGAGCTGATCATGGCCGGCACGGATATCAGGCCCATACCGGCCGAAGGCATCGAACACTGGGACCACGAAGCCGACGTCGTCATTGCGGGATTCGGCATTGCCGGTGTCGCCGCGGCGATCGGGGCGGCCGAGAGCGGAGCCGATGTCCTCGTGCTCGAACGCACCGGCGGCGGGGGAGGAGCCGCGGCGCTGTCCGGCGGCATCGTCTACCTCGGCGGCGGGACACGCCTGCAGAAGGCGTGCGGCATCGACGACACCCCCGAGAACATGAAGACGTTCCTGGCAGCGGCCCTCGGGCCCGGCGTCGACGAACAGAAGCTCGACGCGTACTGCGACGGAAGTGTCGCGCACTTCGAATGGCTCGAGGCGTGCGGTGTGCCCTACAAGGACGCGTTCTGGAACCAGCCCGGCTGGGAGATCCCGAACGATGACTCACTGATGTACAGCGGCGGCGAGAACGCGGCACCGTTCTCGACGCTCGTGGACCCCGCGCCGCGCGGACATCTCGCGCAGGTGCCGATGCCCCGCAAGGGTGAGCAGGGCGCCGGCCACGTCCTGATGACGACGCTCATCGCGAAGGCCGGGGAACTCGGCGTCCGCATCGAAACGGATGTGCGGATGCAGCGTCTCGTCACCGACACCGACGGCAGGGTCGTGGGACTCGTGACGACCCGATTCGGCAAGCAGGTCGCTGTCCGTGCCCGCAAGGGTGTCATCCTCGCGACCGGGTCGTTCGCATACAACGACGAAATGATGCAGGCGTACGCGCCGCGTTTGTACAAACGGCCCGCGGCCACGGTCGAGGAGCACGACGGTCGCGGGATCCTCGTTGCACAGGCACTGGGCGCGGGTCTCGCGCACATGGATGCGTGCGAGGTCGCGTTCTTCTGCGACCCGCAGCTGATGGCCCGCGGGATTCTGGTCAACGGTCGTGGCCAGCGGTACGTCCAGGAAGACACCTACCCGGGCCGGATCGGCCAGCTCACACTGTTCGAGAACGACAACCAGGCCTTCCTCGTCATCGACCAGAAGTCGTACGAGGAGGGGATGGCGGCACCGAGTTCGAGCCCGCAACTCAAGCGTCAGCCGACGTGGGTGTGCGAGACGGTCGACGAACTCGAATCCGAGATGGGCCTTCCCTCAGGGTCGCTCACCTCGACGGTGGCGGAATACAACCGGCATGCCGCCGAGGGGTCGGATCCGGTACTGGGTAAGAAGCCCGAATGGGTCGCGCCGATCGGCTCGCCTGTCGCGGCGATCGACCTCCGCGGAAACACGGGAGGGTTCACCCTCGGTGGTCTGCGGACCACGGTGGACTCCGAGGTTCTCCACGTCGACGGCACCCCGATCCCGGGTCTGTATGCGGCGGGGCGCTGCACGTCTGGGCTGTCCGCCTTCGGGTATTGCAGTGGTATCTCACTCGGTGACGGCAGTTTCTTCGGCCGCAAGGCGGGCATACACGCAGCGACGTCGTAGTACCCGGGCGTGTGGGGCCGTCGGATCACGGCCCCACACGCACTGTCAGTTCCGGAGGCCGAACGCTCCCCGGTAGAACACCATCGGCCGGTCGTCGTCGAAGCATTCGAGTTCCAGGACCCGACCGATCACGACGTCGTGGTCGCCGGCGGTATGCACATCGTGGACCTCGCAGTGTGCGCGCATGAGGACACCCGGAAGCGACGGGGTGTCCCACCGCGACAACTCCCAGTCGAGACCGTCGAACTTCGTGCCGCGCGACGATCCGAAGCGCCCGCACAGATCGGACTGTTCTTCCCCGAGGACGTTGATGGAGAATCGTCCTGTCGGGCGGATCCGCGGCCAAGCGCGACCCCGGTGGTCGGCGCAGAACAGGATCAGCGGCGGCTCGAGCGATACCGACGTGAACGACTGGCAGGCGAAGCCGACCGGGCCGTCCTCGTCGATGCCGGTGACGATGGTGACTCCCGTGGCGAAGCGGCCCATTGCGTTGCGCATGTCCGTGGGTGTGGGGAACTCGGGTTCCGGTGCGAGAACTTGCGTCCGCATCTGGGGGTGCATGCGTCTCAACTCCGATTCGGTCGGGTCGCCTCGGATCGGCGACGTTCGCGTGCCACGAGCGTATGGACGACTCGACCCGTCACCGATCCGGATTCTCGCTCAGTGGACGAATTCGCAGGACTGCGGGAAGTACTGATTCGGACGGCACTTCATCTCACTGGATGGGAGCAGGCAGACGGGATGAGAGCCGACGACCTGTTGATGGGACAATTGTTGGCATCTGTCACGGAAGGAGAGGCGTCGATGCCCAGAATCGGGGTGGCGCGAGACGGCGCCGAACCGACGTCGGCCGAGCAGCGCGACCGGCACGAACGCATTCTCGACGCGGCGGCTCACCTCGCGACGGAGTTCGACCTGCCGCGGGTGCAGATGACCGAGGTCGCGAAGCGGGCCGGTGTCGCGATCGGCACGCTGTATCGTTATTTCCCGTCGAAGACTCACCTGTTCGTGGGGGTGATGCTCGATCGGCTCGAGCGGTTCAGCGGATACACACCGGTCAGCGACCCCGATGTGCCGGTGCAGGATGCGATCTGTGACGCATTGATCGGGATGACCCGTGAAATGGTCGCGTACCCGTCGCTCGCGTTGGCAATGCTGCAGTCCAACAGCACCGCGGTGGCGTCCGCGGTGCCCGACACGGTCAAGATCGAGGCGACGTTCCAGGAGATTCTGCTGACCACCGCCGGTATCGCCGATCCGACCGAGGGTGACAAGGACCTGTTGCGGTTGATGTCGATGCTCTGGTTCGGGGTGATCACTGCGTTCCTCAACGGCAGGTCGACCACCGCAGAGGCGGAGGCGGACATCCGGCGCAGCTGCGATCTGCTGCTCGTCGAACTGAGCCCTCGCTCGAACTGAGCCCGATCGAGGTGAGTTCCGGATGTCCGCCCATGTGGCTCCGGCGGTATCGAGCGTGATACTGCTGGTGGCCTTCTCGGCCTATCGGACTGGATCGGCTGCAGCAGTTCGCGCGGGATCGGCGAGCGCCGGGATCAGCGGCTGACCTTCGACCTCGATCCGATGAATCGTTCGCGGTGCCGACCCGTAATCGGTGATGGCGTAGTGCAGGACGAAATGGTTGTCCCACACCGCGATATCGCCTTCGGACCACCGCCACCGGCACACTGCCTCGGGGGCGGTGCTCGTCCGGTAGAGGTGAGCGAGCACGGCCTCGCTCTCCGCGTCGTCGAGTTCGACGATGCGGTGCGTGAACGTCGGCGAGACGAACAGTGCGCGCCGACCGGTGATCGGATGCTGATGTACCAGCGGGTGTGTTGCGCCCGCCGGTCCCGACGGTAGACCATGCTCGACGGTCAGCGGCTCGAGGAACCGTTTCATCGGTTCCGACAGCCGGTCGTAGGCGTCGAATTGGCTTGCCCACATCGTGTCTCCACCGACCTCGGGCACCACCTGCATGTGGAGAATCGAGTACCGCGGCGGGGTCGGTGCCCAACTGACGTCGGCGTGCCATTTGTCCGCTCGCGTGCCGAAGCCGTTCTCCGTCGAGAGGACGCTGATCTCTGGATAGCCGTCGTTCTTCAGCGTGGGGAGGTAGTCGGGTGGGAAGCGGATCTCGCCCAACTGCCGAGCCAGCGTCCGGTGTCCCTCGCATCCGAGCGTCTGGCCGGTGAACACGACGACGCCTCGGTCCGCGAGGACTTCTCGCACTTCGTCGATGGTGTCTGCATCGAGTGGGTCGTGTAGATCGATGCCGCGGATCTCCGCGCCGACGTGACCCGCCAGCGGTCGGACGACGAATCTCCTCTGTGCAGTCGGTGTACTCATGAACGTCTCCCCTCATATACAACAAGTGTTTTAAAGACAAACACATGATTTAATGGCAGTCAATGGCTTACCAGCAGAAAGGGTCTGGAGCATGGGAGGAACCTCCGTATCGCGGCCGGTTCGAGAGCGTAGTTCCGCCGATCTGGTCGAGACCGCGGAGCGGTTGTTCGCGGTGCACGGCATCGAGGGTGTGTCCTTACGCCAGATAGCCGTGGCGGCGGGGCATCGCAATCCCGCAGTCGTGCAATACCACTTCGGCTCGAAGTCGGCGTTACTGCAGGCCATCCTCGAGCATCGACTACCGGAGATAAACGCCGCGCGGCTCGAAATCCTCGACGGGCTCCGCCGTGACGGCCGGGCCGGAGAGTTGCGTGGCCTTGTCGAGTCGATGGCGCGGCCGCTACTCGATCTCGATCCGGCGAACAATCACTACGTCGAGTTCCTCTCGCGCTTGATGGCCCATCGTGAGGAACTCCGGATCGCATACAGCAGCACCGTCTCGCATGTTCTCAGCGCGCAGATCACCGCCGACGGGCTCAAAGCTGCGCTGACGCATCTGCCGCCGCGGTTGCGCGAGCACAGGTTCTCGATGGCCACCGAGCTGATGGTGCATGTCATCGCACACCAGCGTGCGAACGTCCACGACGATGAGAGCGACGGCCTCTCCCGAGCGGAGTTCGAGAGCGGTCTCTTCGACGCGATGGTGGGGTTGTTGTCGGCGCCGCACACCGCCGTGCCGCTGTCCGAGTAGTACCGGTCGTCGACTCCTGGGCCCGCGGTACCGAACCAAGCAATTGCTTGGTAAGTTGGGGGCGGCCCACAGCCGGGGCCACGGAAAAGACCCGGAGGCAGGATGGATCTCGGACTCGACGGCGCAGTAGTACTCGTCACCGGCGGCGTGCGCGGTGTCGGTGCGGGCATCACCAGGGTGTTTCTGCGTGCGGGCGCGACCGTCGTGACGTGCGCGCGCAACGAGCCGGAGAATGCGGTCGAGGTGGACGGCCGCGCCGCGGAATTCCTCGCGTGCGACGTCCGCGACGCAGATCAGGTCCACGCCATGGTGGCCACCATCGTCGAGCGACACGGACACCTCGATGCGCTCGTCAACAATGCCGGCGGCTCTCCGTACGCACTCGCGGCCGATGCGAGCCCGAAGTTCCACGCGAAGATCGTCGAACTCAACCTGCTCGCACCGCTGCTCGTCGCGCAGGCCGCGAACGCGGTCATGCAGACGCAGGACGGCGGCGGGTCGATCGTCAACATCTCGAGCGTCAGCGGGTCGCGCCCGTCGCCCGGCACCGCTGCATACGGCGCAGCGAAGGCCGGAATCGACAGTCTCGGAACATCTCTCGCGGTCGAGTGGGCACCGAAGGTGCGCGTCAACTCGGTGGTGGTGGGCATGGTGAACACCGAGCAGTCGCACCTGTTCTACGGCGACGACGACGGGATCGCCGCCGTCGGCGCGACCGTCCCGCTGGGACGGCTGGCCAGCCCCGACGACATCGGGAACTGCGCGGCCTTCCTGGCCTCACCGTTGTCGGCGTACGTCAGCGGATCGACATTGACCGTCCACGGCGGCGGTGAACGCCCTGCCTACATGGCAGCGGCCCGAACGAAGGAGACAAAGTGAGTGGACTGCTGGACGGACGCGTCGTCATCGTGACGGGTGCCGGGCGTGGGCTCGGTCGTGCCCACGCGCTGGCGTTCGCCGCCGAGGGCGCCAAGGTCGTCGTCAACGACATCGGTGTCGGTGGAGACGGCTCCGCGACCGGCGAATCGCCGGGCGAACTGGTCGTCGAGGAGATCCGTGCGGCAGGTGGCGAAGCCGTCGTCAACGGCGACGACGTCGCCGACTGGGCGGGCGCCGAGAACCTCGTCAAGACGGCGCTCGACAACTTCGGCCGCCTCGATGTGCTCGTCAACAATGCCGGCTTCCTGCGCGATCGCATGCTCGCGAACATGAGCGAACAGGAGTGGGACGCGGTGACCCGCGTGCACCTGAAGGGGCATTTCGCGCCGATGCGGCATGCGATGACCTACTGGCGTGCCGAGTCGAAGGCAGGCAACCCCGTCGACGCCCGCATCATCAACACCAGCTCCGGTGCCGGCCTGATGGGCAGCATCGGTCAGGGCAACTACGCCGCGGCCAAGGCCGGCATCGCGACTCTGACCATTCAGGCCGCCGCCGAGTTCGGTCGCTACGGCGTCACCGTCAATGCGATTGCGCCTTCCGCGCGGACCCGCATGACTGTCGGCGCGGGTGGCGCGATGGCCGAGATGATGGCGGCGCCCGAAGAAGGATTCGACGCGATGGCGCCCGAGAACGTCTCGCCCCTCGTCGTGTGGCTAGGCAGCAGCGAGTCGAAGGATGTCACCGGGCGGGTCTTCGAAACCGAAGGCGGCAAGGTGTCGCTGGCCGACGGCTGGCGTCACGGCGAGGCCGTCGACAAGGGCGACCGGTGGGATCCGAAGGAACTCGGACCGGTCGTCGAGAAGCTCATTGCCTCGTCCGAGCCGCCGACCCCGGTCTACGGCGCCTGAGAAGCTCCCGCTCCCGGTCTGTGCCGGAGAACACCGGGCCGGGAGCGGGTTCACCATCCCGAAGTCGATGTGTCCGTCGCCTTTGCCTCGGCCGAAGATGAACCGGCCGACGTCGCTACCAGCACTGCGACGAGTACTGCGATGAGCACTGCAGCCACCACCAGTGACGCTGGGGCCAGCGCACTCGCGCCGATGAGTACCGACAGGACGACGACGGCGATGCCGGTGCCCCGAGGCAGACGTCCGCGCATCGTCAGGAACCACGAGCCGAGCAGGAAGATCGCCACCGGCACCGTGAGCGTCGCGGCCGCGGTTGCCGCGGTGAGGCCCGTCGCATGAGTGTCGTGGTCGATCGCGACCTCGATGCCCGCGGAGAACGCACCTGCCGCCGCGAACACCACATAGTGCCCGTATCCGAACAGCAGTGCCGACGACATACCGGCAAGGACTCCTCCGTGCTCGGTGTGGAAGTACACCCACCACATGCCGCCCGCGAGCACCAGACCGCACACGGCGATGACGACGAGCGAACCGAGATGGTCGGTGTGCTCGACTGCGTCGACTATCGAGTTCGCCGATGCAAGGATCGATTCACCGAGGACGATCAGCGTGAACAAGCTGTATCGCTCGGCAATGTGCTCAGGATGCCACGGGGTGGCCCGGACACGCTCGGCGACAACCGGCACCGATAATTCCGCGGCGACGAGTACCAGGAACGATACGGTGCCCCATTCCTCGGGCAGTGCCAGGCGGAGCACCCACAAGATCTGCACGAGCGTCACACCGATCGCGTACCGCATCGCGGTCGGCCTCAGATCCGGGTCGGAACGCGCAGCCCGCAGCCACTGCGGGACCAGGGCGAGCCGCATCACGACATAACCGAGTGTCACGAGGGTGAAATCGCTGTCGGTCATCGCTGGCACGGTGCCCGCCGCGAGTACGAGGACGCCACCCATCTGGACGAGTGTGAGCAGCCGGTACAGCCAGTCGTCGGTGTCGAAGGCGCTCGCGAACCACGTGAAGTTGACCCACGCCCACCAGATCGCGAAGAACACCATGAGGTATGTGCCGACACCCGAGGCGATGTGCTCGGAGGACTCGCTCTGATGTAGTTGCGCCGACGCGAACGACACCGCGACAACGAACACGAGATCGAAGAACAACTCCAGCGGTGTCGCGACACGATGCTTCTCGTCGCGTCGTCGCGGCACCATAGGGCGAAGTTTGAGGAACGATCCGTCCGGCATGCGAGCTCCCTCCGTGGTGCGCGTTTCCGGTAGCCCTAGGTACCAGAAACGCGCACGGGCAGCGTAGCTGCGTCTACGCGGGAGTTCGGATGATCAGCGTCGAACCGGGGAAGTAGGCCGCGAGTTCGGTGCGGGCCTGCTTGAGGGTGGCTGTGCCGTAGCCCTGCTTGCGTGCCTCGGGGCGAACCCAGATCCGCACCTCTACCTCGTTGCCGCTGAGCTCGCCGAATGCGAAACCGATCTTCCTCGGTTCGTCGCCGGACAAGTCCTCTGCCACGAGCCACATGCCCGACTCGTCGTCCATCAGTACAGCGCCCTTGCGGCGCTCCGCCGCGACCGCCTCGTCGCTTCCATCGCCGAGCTGTTCGGCGCAACGCGCCTTCAGCAGCTCGATGTCGGCCGGATCCTCGCTGATCGGGCGCAATCGGAAGTGCTCGCCGGTCGCGTACGGGCGCGAATCCGTCGTCCACTTCACGACCGCGTCGAGGTCGTCCAGCTCGGCGCGGATCTTCTTACGTTCCGCCTTCGTCAACCGACCCAGCGGCAGGGCGAGGACGGCCTCCGCGCAGAAATCGGTGGTGTCGAGCAGCGACCCGATGGCGGCGATGGCGGCGGCACGATCGTCGCTCTCGACGATCGCGTCGAGCACCTCGTGACGACGTTCGAGCGCGCGCAACAGTGCGGCCGCGACCTCGCGGCGATCGAGGACCCGGTCGTGATTCGTGGTTGCCATCGCGTGACATCCCCTCTCGAGAGCATGGACAGTGCGCTTCCCAGTATCACCGTCCGCGGCGCTACGCGTGAAGGTGATGTCACTCGCAGACGACCACGGGGATGACACGATCGGTCCACGACTGATAGTTGTCGAAATCCGGATACATCGCCGTGAGTTTCGGCCAGTACCGTGCGCGTTCGGCATCTGTGGCGACCCGCGCCTTCAGCTGACGGATGTCGGATCGGATCTGGACCGTCACTTCGGGGTTCGCCACAATGTTGCGGAACCACAGCGGGTGCTTCGGCAGACCACCCTGAGACGCGACCAACAGCACCTTGCCGTCGTCCTCCAGGAACAGCAGGGGAGCGGTCCGCAGCTGCCCGGTCTTCCGGCCCGTGGTGGTGAGCAGGCACACCGGGATTCCCCACGGAAATGCGCTGCCCACCCGCCATTTTCCGCCGAGACGGCCGCCGGTGGCCCGATACAGCGCCACGTTCCCGCGCGACATCCACTTGATGATCGACGACGTCGCCTTCGAATCGAGTCCCTTCGGGGCCGCCTCGGTGCCCATGATCAGATGCGTTCGATGATGGTGCCGGTGGCGAGCGCGCCGCCCGCGCACATGGTGATCAGCGCCGTCGACGCGTCGCGCCGCTCGAGTTCGTGCAGCGCTGTCGTGATCAGCCGAGACCCCGTCGACCCGACCGGGTGACCGAGCGCGATCGCGCCGCCGTTGACGTTGACCTTGTCCATATCGGGCCCGTGGACCTGAGCCCACGACAGCAGCACCGACGCGAATGCCTCGTTGACCTCGAACAGGTCGAGGTCGCCGATGCTCATGCCGGACTTCTCGAGCACCTTCGACGTCGCCTGCACCGGGCCGTCGAGGTGGAACTCGGGCTCGGCGCCGACGAGTGCCTGCGAGACGATGCGTGCGCGCGGCTTCAGGCCCAGTGCCTTCGCCTTGTCCTCGTCCATCAGGAGCACAGCGGCCGCGCCGTCGGAGATCTGCGACGAGGTACCCGCGGTGTGGATACCGCCGTCGAGCACCGGCTTCAGCTTGGCCAAGGACTCGGGCGACGTGTCGCGCAGACCCTGGTCGCGGGTGACGGTCTGCTTCTCGCCGGTGTGGTTGCCTTCCTTGTCGACCACGGGCGCGACGACCTGCAGGACCTCACGTTCGAAACGGGCTTCGTCCCACGCCTGCTTCGCGAGCTGCTGGGAGCGCACGCCGAGGGCGTCGACGTCGTCGCGGGTGATGCCGCGGCGGCGGGCGATACGTTCGGCGGCCTCGAACTGGTTCGGCATGTCGATGTTCCACGACTCGGGCCGGCGCGGTCCGGCCTGATCGCCGACGTTGGCGCCGAGCGGCACCTGCGTCATCGCTTCGACACCGCATGCGATTCCGGCGTCGATGGCACCGGTCGCGATGAGGCCCGCGATCAGATGATTCGCCTGCTGTGCGGAGCCGCACTGGCAGTCGATCGTGGTGGCGCCGACCTGCCACGGGAGTCCGGCGTGGAGCCAGGCCGTGCGGGTGATGTTGTTGGACTGCGCGCCGGCCTGGGTGACACAGCCTCCGATGACCTGTTCGACGAGCGTCGGATCGATCCCGGACCGTTCGATCAGCCCACTTTGCGCTGCGCCGAGGATCTCGGCAGCGTGGAGGCCCGAGAGCCATCCACCGCGCTTGCCGATCGGGGTGCGTGCAGCCTCGACGATGACGGGTGTGCCCACAGCGGGCTCCTTTCTGTGTGCCCTCGCGGGGCAGCGTTCCTACCTCGGAAAATAGAACAGGTTATCGAGTGGTGCAAGAGGTGGTCTCGTTGTTCGGAAGCACGGTTTCCTTGGCGAGTCGCGTGTGCTGTGCTTCAATGATTCTAGAACGTGTTCCACATTACAGCGCGGGGTACCGCGCAAGGGCAGGAGAGGTTCAGTGGTGGCACAGCCCAACATCCCCGAAGGCATCGACTTCACAGATCCCGATCTTTTCGCGGAGCGTATGCCGTTCGAAGAATTCGCCGAACTGCGTAAGACGGCACCGGTCTGGTGGAACAAGAAGTCGCCGGATGTCAGCGGCTTCCACGACGAGGGCTTCTGGGTCGTGTCCCGCCACGAGGAGGTTCGCGAAGTCTCCCGCCGGAGCGATGTGTTCTCGAACTGGGAGAACACCGCGATTCCGCGTTTCAACGACGACATGCCGCGCGAGGCCATCGAACTTCAGCGCCACGTCCTGCTCAACAAGGACGCCCCCGAGCACACCAAGCTGCGCAAGTTGGTCGCGCGTGGCTTCACCCCCCGCGCGATCAACGGGCTGCGCGACGAATTGGACTCGCGGGCAAAGAAGATCGTTGCCGAAGCCTGCCAGGAAGGCGGGGGCGACTTCGTCACCCAGATCGCAGCCGAGCTGCCGCTGCAGGCCATCGCCGATCTCATCGGAGTTCCACAGGGCGATCGCGCGAAGATCTTCGAGTGGTCCAACCAGATGACCGGCTACGACGATCCCGACAACACCGCCGATCCGGCTGCGGCCTCGATGGAGGTCCTCGGATACGCATACCAGATGGCTGCCGAGCGCAAGGCGAACCCGGCCGACGACATCGTCACCGCCCTCATCGAAGCGGACATCGACGGCGACGAACTCGCACCCGAGGAATTCGGTTTCTTCTTCATCGTGCTCGCGGTCGCGGGCAACGAGACCACCCGCAACGCCATTTCGCACGGCATGGCGGCGTTCCTGGACAATCCCGAGCAGTGGGAGATCTTCAAGCGCGATCGCCCGAAGACCGCTGCCGACGAGATCATCCGCTGGGCCACACCGGTCATCTCGTTCCAGCGCACCGCACTCGAGGACACCGAACTCGGTGGTCAGCCGATCAAGAAGGGCGACCGCGTCGTGATGCTGTACGCGTCGGCCAACAACGACGAAGAGGTCTTCGAGAATCCGCGCGAGTTCGATATTCTCCGAGATCCGAACCCGCACCTCGCATTCGGCGGAACCGGTGCGCACTACTGCCTCGGTGCCAACCTTGCCCGCATGGAAATCGATCTGATCTTCAATGCGATCGCCGACCACATTCCGGATATCAGCAAGATCTCCGACCCGCACCGTCTGCGGTCGGGATGGCTCAACGGCATCAAGGAGTTCCAGGTGGACTACAAGACGTCCGGTGGCTGCCCGGTCAAGCACTGACACAAGCGGTCACGTGGACCCCTGCTCCTTCGGGCGCGGGGGTCCGTGCGTGTTCACAGCATCGGTTCAGCTCTGCGCGGTGATGGTGGGGAACGTCCAGCGGCCGTCCACTATCTCTGCGCGTGGACGGTACAGGCGCACGAGGTAGTTCCAGCCCTCGGTGATGGGAATGACGTTGTTCTGCTCCGGACTCCCGCCGAACCGCACGGTGACCGAACCGTCGCCGTCGGTGACACCGGTGATGTTGTTGACGCTGTACGCGTGGCGTTCGTTCGGCTCGAAGAACCCGTCCGCGTTGTATACCGAAATCGACCAGAATCCGTCGACGGGCACATCGCGCACGGTCAGTTCGTACTCGCCGACCGGAAGTCGGGGATCGACGCCGATGTACGCGGCCTCCTCGGTCGGGAGCCCACCCCAGCCTGCTGCAGTACCGATCAGATGCCGAACTTCGTCGACAGTATCTCTGGCGCCGAATGTGTGGTCGAAGTCGGTGAGATTCCGCGCCAACGCGAGCAGCGCGTCGCGCGTCTCGTCCATGTTCTCTCGGTCGTAATCCGGTGAAGTGAACGGAGTCGACGATCCTGCGTCGATGCGGAACTGATCTTGCAGTGCGGCAACGGCGCGTACATCGTCGGAATCGGCAGGGTCGACGAGAATTCTGATTGCGACAGCGACATATGGTGTCGGGAAATCGCCGGCTGCGAGTCGGTACTCGCCCGGGTCGTGGAAGATCCGATCGACGTAGTGATCCTGGTCGACCACCATCACCGACACGTAGCGTTCTCCGGATTCGGGGACGGTGACGACCGCTCCGTCCGAGACGTCGACGATCGCAAAACTGTAGAGAGTGTCGCGATTCATCCGAATCACGGTTTGATTTTCGACTGCAGCGGGCTCTCGATTGTGCAGGAGCGTATTGATTCCTCCGGCGTCGCGCTGGAGATCGGCAAACATCCGATCCGTCTCCGCTCGGACGAAATTGTCGACGTTCACCCGCACCGGTGTCATTCCGGCAGCCTAGCCAACCGACGGTGTGACGCGGTGCGCTTTCGCGCGGTCTCGTCATTGCACCAGACGGTATTCCTGACGCTTGTCGCGGTCGCGCACGACGATACCGCGAGTCTGCAGCTTGTTGCGGAGTTCCTCGGCAGTGTTCGTCTCCTTGCGGGAGAGCGCATGGCGTCGTTCGCGAAGCAGGTCGTGAGCTTCGTCGTCGAGAGCGGGGTCACCGTCGACCCACCGAGAGAACTCGCCGCCGTGAAGTGACTTCTCGGTCCAGAAGTAACCGTGCTCGGTGAACGCGCGGCCGACGGCATCCTTGTCGAGATCGCCGGTGCCGCGCCGGGCGAGTTCGCGTCCGGTGATGTCGATGAGAACCAGGTCCTTGTCGTCGAGGTGAGCCTCGGCCACCTTGGACCGTGGCACAAACAGTCCGTCATCGTTCTGCTCGAGGAGCACGCCGTCGGAATCGACGGTGACGGTGAGGGATTCGCCGAGGGTGATCATGGCGAGGACGACGCCCCCGACGATCCCGAGGATTGTCAGGATCGGCAGCGACCACGCGGTCGTGAGTTCCGCGAGGAGCTCGACCGGTCCGGGGACCGACGGCAGGGTATCGACCGCCCAGCGGCAGAACGGGGGAGCGGCGAAGCCGAGCCCGATGCCGGCCAGGATGCACACCACCGCCACGACGGCGGGGATCACCCAGGAGACCGAGATCCTCGTTGCATCGTCACGCATCATCGTCATGATTTCTCTCCTCGGTGTCCGGTGAGATAGCGGTGGATGACCGTCCGCATGGTGTCGACGGGTGCTGTGGCGGCCGGATTGTCGGCGTAGAGGAATGCCGAGTCGGTGATTGCCCGGATCCAGGTGGAGGTCGCGTCCGGGTCGAGCGAAGGGTCGATCCGGTCGTGTGCGCGACGGAGGAGATCGCTGATCCCTCGGTTCACAATGGCATCCGTTTCTTCGAGGATCACGGCGAGTTGTGGGTCGTGAGCGACCTGTCGAATCACCTCGATCACGAGGCCCGCGGCGAGAGGGTCGGAAGCGGGTTCGACCAGCTCGGCGACGATGTCGAGTATCGCCGCGAGGGGATCCTCGGCATCGCGATAGCGTTCGATCATTTCCCTGGATTCCGGGAGGTCGCGCTCGAAGATAGCGCGGAAGACCCCGCGCTTGTCGCCGAAGTAGTGGAACACCGTGCCCGAGCTGACTCCTGCGGCCTTCGCGATCGCGGTCACTGGTGTTGCGTCGTAGCCGTGTTCGGCGAAGAGTGCGGCGGCAGCGTCGGTTATGGCGTTGCGGCGTTGGGCTTGCAGTTCAGGGTCGACGGTGCGGGCCATGAACCCAGCATAATAATTGATTGACTGGTAAGTCAATCAATTATTTCTGTGTCTGCGCCTACTTGAACGGATTCAGTTCAGCCGGTGCAGGTCGTCGACGGTGTCGACGTCGCCGGGATCCGCGAGACCAGAGCAGTCCAGCCGCCGGACACGGTCGCGATTACGTGAGAGGAACGAACGGGCGCCTTCGTCACCCGCTGCTTGCTGCGCCGCTGCCACTGCGTCGACCAGGTCGAAGACGACGGGATGGCCGGGGTGGTCGCCGAATACCGGCAGCGTCACGGTGCCGACCTCGTGTGCCATCAGAACCGTGTGTACGAGCTTGGCGTTGATGCCGGGGAAGTCCACAACAGTCAGTGCGATCACGTCAGCACCGGCTGCGGCATCCACCCCGCACTGCAGCGACGTCGACATGCCCTCTTCCCAGCGAGGATTGCGCACCAGGGTTGTGCCGGGCGGGCACACGGCGGCGACGTCGTCGGCGTACGCGCCGACGACCACGATCGTCTCGTCGCACCCGCCTTGTTCGAGAGCGTCGACGACGGAATGCAGCAGGGGACGGCCCCGATGGGGGAGCAGGGCTTTCGCCCGTCCACCCAAACGTGAGCCGTCCCCGGCTGCGAGGACGATCCCGGTGACAGTCATGCGCCGACTCTACTGGGCCGGACGCACCGTCTTCATGGCCCGATCCACTTCCCAGAATGCGCGCAGTGACGCGATCTTGCCGTCCTCGTTCACCCGGTACACGAATACACCCTCGGCGTCGATGATGTTGCCGGCCAGGGTGGTGCGAATGGTGCCGACGTTGACGCACTCGTTGCCGCACACCAGGACATCGTCGACGAGGAACTCGAGACTCTCGGTGTTCGCGATCGTCATGTCGTAGAACGCCGCGATCGCCTCACGTCCGTGATGGCCCTTGCCCTCCGGATCGAACCCCGACGGACCCACCGGATCCTCCACGCATCCGTCCTCGGCGAACAGCGCGAGCCACTCGTCCTTGCGTCTCGCACTTGCGGCCGTCTGCGATGCGCGCGCCGCGATGCGTGCGGGATGTTCCTCGCTCATGCCTTACCTTTCCCGTGGATGAACTTGTCTGCGCTGATGAACTTCTCGGCGAACTTCCGGAGCGACTCCTGCTTCGCTTCGAGCGGAGAGTCGAATCCATGGCCGTCGAAGATCCACGGCACGACGATGATGTCGGTGACTCCCGCATCGGCGAGCTCGGCGTAGCCGGACGAGCCGAACTTGTCGATGCACACCGTTTGGATCTCGAAAGGATCCTCGCTGCGGCCGTATTCGGTGCGCAGCGTCCGCAGGCGGTCGATCACCTGGACGAGATCGTCGAACTTGATCATTGCCGAGGTCCAGCCGTCGCTGACCTTCGCCGCGCGGCGAAGCGCCACTTCGGTATGGCCACCGACATACAGCGGAACCGGTTTACTGGGGGCGGGACTCATCTGGAGACGATCGAAATCGTAGAATTCACCGTGGTGCTCGACCATCCCGCCGCCGAGGATCAGCTTCAGCACGTCGATCATCTCGTCGACCCGCTTGCCGCGCCGAGCATAGGGTACGCCGCACCATTCGAATTCTTCTGGTGCCCAGCCAATCCCGACACCGAGCCCGAATCGGTTGTTCGTGAGATTCGCGACCGAACCGACCTGGCGGGCGAGCAGCACCGGATTGCGTGAGCCGAGTTTGAGTACCTGGGTGTAGAACTCGATCGTCGACGTAGCTGCCCCCATCGCAGCTGCGGCAATGAGCGGGTCCACCCAGGGTGTGTCGGCCGTCCACATCCGTGAACCGTCCGGAGTATACGGGTAGTCGACGGTCTGCTTCTCCATGTAGAACAGCGAATCCGGTAGGGCGATCGACGAGAACCCCGATTCCTCGGCGGTCTTGGCGATCCCCGCGAGCTGATCGAGTGGCGTCATTGCGACGCCGACGGTGAACTTCACCATGAGAGACCCCTAGTTCGTCGGCTTGTCGGACCCGACCACCCACATCGAGAAATACTGCGACCCACCGCCATACGCGTGACCGAGAGCCTTGCGTGCATCCTCGACCTGGTGGTCGCCGGCCTTTCCCATCACCTGGATTGCTGCTTCGGCGAAACGGATCATGCCCGACGCGCCGATCGGGTTCGACGACAGCACGCCACCCGACATGTTGACGGGAAGCTGTCCGCCGATCGCGGTTTCGCCTGCCTCCGTCAGCTTCCAGCCGCCTCCTTCCGGAGCGAAACCGAGGTTTTCGAGCCACATCGGCTCGAACCAGGAGAACGGGACATAGATCTCGGCGCAGTCGATCTCGGTGAGCGGATCGGTGATCCCCGCCTGTTTCCACAACGCCGCGGCCGCGATCCGGCCCGCCTCGGGGTTGACCTGGTCGCGACCCGCATAGGTGGTCGGTTCGGTGCGCATCGCGGTGGCGTGGATCCATGCGACGGTGCGCCCGGCAGCCTCGGCCGCGGCAGCGCTGTCTGCGTCGCCGAGGACTACAGCGCACGCCCCGTCCGACGACGGGCACGTTTCGTCGTAGCGGATGGGATCCCACAGCATCTGCGACGCCTGCACCTTCTCCAGGGTGATGTCGGACTGCTTGAGGTGGGCGTATGGGTTCTTCGCGCCGTTGAGACGGTCCTTCACGGCAACCATCGAGCCGACGTGTTCGGGTGCCCCGGAGCGGCGGATATACGAGCGGACGTGGGGTGCGAAGTACCCACCGGCACCCGCACCGACCGGCATCGTGAACGGCACCGGCGTGGACAGCGCCCACATCGCGTTGGATTCGGACTGCTTCTCCCACGCAACGGCGAGCACACGACGGTGGACACCGGCCTGGACGAGGCTCGTGGCCACATTGGCGGTGGAACCGCCGACCGAACCGGCGGTGTGCACGCGCAGCAGGGGCTTGCCGGTGGCGCCGATCGCGTCGGCCATCGTCAGTTCGGGCATCATCGCACCCTCGAACAGGTCGGGGGCCTTTCCGATCACGACGGCGTCGATGTCGTCCCAGCCCACATGGGCATCGGCCATCGCGCGGTCGATTGCTTCGCGGACGAGTCCTGCCATCGAGACGTCGTGCCGTTTTGCGACATAGTGGGTCTGTCCCGTTCCGAGGACTGCCGCAGGTTGCTTCGTCATCAGTTACGTCCCTCCAGAACGGCTA
The DNA here is from genome assembly GCF_055380405.1 of Rhodococcus sp. JCM 9793. Lineage (NCBI taxonomy): Bacteria > Bacillati > Actinomycetota > Actinomycetes > Mycobacteriales > Nocardiaceae > Rhodococcus > Rhodococcus sp. JCM 9793. The sequence continues at coordinate 5,902,318 of NZ_AP043721.1, read as the reverse complement.
CCAGATTCTGTTGCAGCACAGCGCCACCCGTCGCATGGGCGAGGGCCCTGCCGGCCTTCCCGTCCATGATTGCCTGGGCGGCGAAACCGATGCGTTCGAGACCGCCGGAGAACATCGGGTTCCCGGTCAGAGGGCCACCGGACGGATTGATCACGGTGGTGCCGTTCAATCCGATCTCTTCACGCAGGATCAACTCCTGGTGAGTGAAGGGCGCGTGCAGTTCGGCGATGTCGAAGGAGGTGTCGCCACGGGTGACGGCCTGCGCTGCGGCACGTGCCGACGGCGCGGTCGTCAGGTCAGCGGCACCGAAATTCGGGGAGTCGATGCGATGCTCGATTCCGGTGATCCAGGCGGGGTTCTCGCACAGTTCGCGTGCGCGGTCGCCGGATGCGAGGACGATCGCGGCGGCGCCGTCGGTGACCGGCGCGCAGTCGTGTGTGCGCAGCGGATCGGCGACGTACGGCTGCGCGAGCAACTCCTCGACGGTGACGTCGCCGCTGAGTTGTGCGTCGGGTCGGCTCTTCGCCGCGGCACGGGCCTGCACTGCGACCTCGGCCATCTGTTCGGCGGTCCACTTACCGGAGTCGAGTCCGATCCGCGCCTGCAGACCGGCGAGCGATACGGCGTCGAGACCGAGCGGTGCGACGAGATACGGATCGAGCTGCAGCGACAGGGTGCGCCGCAGCGTGCCGGCCGACGACTTGCCGAATCCGTACACGAGCGCGGTGTCGACCTCGCCGGTGATGAGCTTGACCCACGCTTCGTAGAGCGCCCACGCCGCGTCCATCTCGACGTGCGATTCGTTGATCGGGGGAACTGCACCGATCGCGTCGATGGCCGAGATGAAGGAGAACGAGCGGCCCGCGAGGTAGTCGGATGATCCGGAACACCAGAAACCGATGTCGGACTTGGTGATTCCGAGGTTCCCGTAGAGCTGCTGGAAGCAGGGCACGAGCATTTCGACACCGTTGGTGGTGCCGTGCGTTTCGCGGACGTGTGGAGCGTGCGCGAAGCCGACGACTGCAATGTCTGTCATGATTCCGCGGCTCCTAGAGGTGGTGTTTGAAGGTGTCGAAGTCGGCGTCGGGTTCGCCGGTGGGACGGAAGTATTCGATGTTCTTGAGGGTGTAGTCCCATTCCTCCCGCGGTCGCCACTTCGCTTCGACGCGCATACCCATGCGCACTTCCGCGGCATCGCACTCGAGGATCAGGTGGAGGAACGGGATGTCGGCTCCGTCGAGCAGCACGTAGGCCGCGACGTACGGAGGCTTGATCTGCTGACCCATGAACGGCACGTTGACGATACAGAATGTGGTGACGATGCCCTTGTCGGGCAACTCGACGTGCTCCTTGGTCGGAACGCCGTCGGTGGGGCTCGCACCGCGCGGCGGGACGTACACCTTGCCGCCGGGCCCGGTCCGCCCGCCGACGAGCTTGCCTTCCTTCAGTCCGCGCAGATACCACGACTCCTCGGGAGATGCAGTGTGCGTGTAGTGCAGATCGAGGGGAGTGGTGATGATCGTGACCGGTTCGGTGTCGGCGTCGGAAGCGGGTGCTGTCTCGGCCTCTCCTGGTTCGAACGCCACGATGTCGTGGATATCGCCCACCCGCTCGTCGGCCCATCGGACCCGTACCCGCAGGCCGGTCTCGATGTCGTCGGGAGAGGAGACGTCGACGGCGTGCAGGAGGGACGAGTCTGCGCCGTCGAGCCGGATCAGGGCCCACGCGAAGGGGCGGTCGAACGGTTGTCCGGGCAGCGGCTCGGGATTCCACGTCCAGCTCACCACGGTGCCGGTCTGTCCGACCTCGACGAAATCGACGAGCGGCTCGTGTGTGATCGCGTCGAATTCCGGGGGAGGGACGAGAACTCGGCCGTCCGAACTACGCGCACCGACGATCCGCCCGTCGCGCAATCCGGTGACGAATGCGCCGACGGTCGGCCCGGTGGATCGGGTGTAGTCGAACTGAAGATTCAACGGGGCTCTCAGTGGCGGCTCGACGACCGCGCTCTTTCCCAGGCTCACATCTTCGAGTAGAACAGGTTCTAATGTCGCTGGCAAGAGTAGCGTGTGAACAGCACGGTACGGTCAGTCGTCCGACCTGAAAGGCGTGCAATGAAACTGGGACTGCAACTGGGGTACTGGGGTGCGCAGCCGCCCACGAACGGACCGGAACTTGTTACTGCAGCGGAAGCCGCGGGCTTCGACGCGGTCTTCGCGGCCGAATCGTGGGGATCGGATGCCTTCACTCCGCTCTCATGGTGGGGCTCGGCAACCGAGCGAGTGCGGCTCGGCACCTCCGTCGTGCAGATCTCCGGACGAACCCCGACGAATTGCGCCATGCACGCACTCACGCTCGACCACCTCTCCGGCGGCCGGCACATCCTCGGCCTGGGTGTGTCCGGACCGCAGGTCGTCGAAGGCTGGTACGGGCAGCCGTTCGCCAAGCCGCTCGCCCGAACCCGTGAATACGTGTCGATCATCCGCGACGTCCTCGCGCGAAGAGAGCCGGTCACCAGTGCGGGCCCGCACTATCCGCTGCCGTACGACGGCGAAGGCGCGACCGGCCTCGGTAAGCCACTCAAGCCCATCACACATCCGCTCCGATCCGACATCCCGATCTGGCTCGGCGCCGAGGGCCCGAAGAACGTCGCGCTCACTGCGGAGATCGCCGACGGCTGGCTCGCGATCTACTACTCACCGCGCCTTGCCCCGATGTACGACGAATGGCTCGACGAAGGATTCGCCCGCCCGGGAGCGCGTCGCAGTCGCGAGGACTTCGAGATCGCGGCGACCTGCCAGGTGGTGGTGACCGACGACCGTGCGGCGACCATCGCCGGGATGAAGCCGGTGACGGCGCTCTACGTCGGCGGAATGGGTGCCCCCGAGTTGAACTTCCATGCGCAGGTCTACCGCCGCATGGGCTACGGCGACGTGGTCGACGAGGTCACCGAACTATTCCGTGCGGGTCGTAAGGACGAGGCAGCTGCAGCAATTCCCGACGACATGGTGACCGAGACGATGATCGTCGGCGACCATGACGAGGTTCGTGCGGGTGTGAAGCGGTGGGAGGATTCGGGGGTGACGATGCTCCTCGTGTCGTGCCGCGACGCCGAGCATGTGCAGTCTTTGGCCGAGGTAGTCCTGGACTGAGCGGCGTCCTTCGCCGGGTACCGGCCGTTTCCATCTCGCCGAATACGGGTTTCGCCTATCCTCGAGCCATCCGGAATATCCGTGACAAGGTGGGATTCGCATGTGCCGACTGTTCGGGCTCAGTGCCGCACCACACCGCGTACACGCGACCTTCTGGCTGCTCGAGGCCTCAGATTCGCTGGCCCGGCAGAGTCGACGCGAGCCCGACGGTACAGGGCTCGGTACGTTCACCGTCGGTGACGAACCGCTCGTGGAGAAGCAGCCGGTGGCCGCGTACGAGGATCGTGCGTTCGCCACGGAAGCGAAGGAGCGTTCGTCGCGGACGTTCCTCGCCCACATCCGGTACGCGTCGACCGGCGGCCTCGCCCCGCGCAACACTCACCCGTTCGAGCAGAACGGACGGTTGTTCGCGCACAACGGAGTTCTCGGCGATCTCGATCGGTTGGATGCGGAGCTCGGGCCGTACCGGGACCTCGTGCAGGGGGAGACGGATTCGGAGCGGTTCTTCGCGCTCGTCACCCGCCGCATCGATGAGCACGGCGGTGACGTGACCGCCGGACTCACCGCTGCAGCGGAGTGGGCCGCCGAGAACCTCCGGATCTTCGCCTTGAACGTCATCCTGACGACCGCAACCGAACTCTGGGCGTTGCGGTACCCGGACACTCACGAACTGTGGGTGCTCGAGCGCCCCAGCGGCGGCACTCAGGGCGGTCGCCACCTCGACCACGCCAGTGCTACCGGTACCGTGAGAGTCCGGTCAGGCCTTCTCGCGCAGTATCCGGCGGTGGTGGTGGCCAGCGAGAAGATGGACGAAGACCCACGGTGGTCGGCGATGAAGTCCGGGGAACTGTTGCACGTCGACGATCAGCTGCGCAGCACACGTTCCGTCGTGCTCGACGCGCCTCCGGCGCACCGGATTGCGCTCGACGAACTCGACGAGCAGGCGTCGGCCTCCCAGCGCGGGAAGTGAACCTGCTCAGGCGCCGGTGAACTTCGGGGCGCGTTTCTCGGCGAAGGCACGGGGCCCTTCCTTCGCGTCGGCGCTCTTGAACACGGCGGCGCCGAGCTCCGCGTCGATGCGGAACGCCTCCTCTTCGTGGAGTCCCTCGGAGCGGCGGATGGTTTCGAGGATCGCCTGCACCGCGACCGGTCCGTTGGCGGAAATCACCTCGGCGATCTCGAGGGCCTTGTCGAGGGCCTGACCGTCTGGGACGACGTGCCCGATGAGCCCGATCTCCTTGGCTTCGGGCGCTTTCAGGTGACGACCGGTGAGCAGGATGTCGGCGGCGATCGTGTATGGGATCTGGCGGACGAGGCGTACTGCCGAGCCGCCGAGCGGGAAGAGCCCCCACTTCGCCTCGGACACACCGAATTTTGCGCTCTCGCCGGCCACCCGAATGTCGGTGGCCTGGAGGATCTCGGTGCCGCCTGCGATGGCGGGGCCCTCGACTGCAGCGATGAGGGGCTTCTTCAACCGGCGGCCCTTGAGCAGCGCGGGCAGCCGTGACAGGTCCCAGCCCCCACCTTCGAACTTGTCGCCGGGTGCGGACTTGTTCATGTCCTTGAGGTCGGCACCCGCGCAGAATGCTCCGCCCGCTCCGGTGAGGATCGCGACACGGATGCCGGGATCGTTGTCGACGCGGTCCCAGGCCTCGCTCATGATCGCCATCATCTCGCCCGACAGGGCATTTCGTGCTTCAGGGCGATTCATCGTGACGATCAGGGTGTGCCCGCGTTGCTCGACGAGGCAGTGCGGAGCGCGCTCCGAAATATTCGAAGGTTCGGCAGCGCCGGTGGGGGCGGTAGGGGCCACTGGAAACTCCTGAAGGGTTGTGAACTGGATCTCAATTCCGGTCTTGTCAGAAACGATAACACGTTCTATTTTGATGACGTGGCCCTAAATATCGCAGACCTCGTAGAGCACGCCATCGACCTCGTCCCCGACCGCGTCGCACTCGCGTCGGACGGTCACGAACTCACCTACGCGCAGCTGGAGGATCGGACCAACCGCCTCGGTCACTACCTGCGTGAACAGGGAGTCAAGCCGGGCGACAAGGTGGGGATCTATTCGCGCAACACCATCGAGGCCGTCGAGGCCATGGTCGCGGTGTTCAAGATCCGTGCCGTGATGGTCAACATCAACTTCAGGTACGTCGAGAACGAGTTGCAGCACATCTTCGAGGATTCGGACATGGTGGCGCTCATCCACGAGCGTCAGTACACCGACAAAGTCGCGAATGTACTGCCGACGACGCCGCTCGTGAAGACGGTCCTCGTCGTCGACGACGACACCGAGCTCGACTACTCCGGATACGGCGCAGTCGACTACGAGCAGGCGCTCGCCCAGAGTTCACCGGAGCGCGATTTCGAGGAGCGCAGCCCCGACGACCTCTACATGCTCTACACAGGCGGCACGACCGGTAAGCCGAAGGGCGTGATGTGGCGCCAGGAAGACGTGTGGCGCGTCCTCGGCGGCGGCATCAACTTCCTCACCGGCGAGTATGTGGCCGACGAGTGGGAACTCGCCAAGACCGGCGCCGCCAACCCTGCGATGGTGCGATTCCCGATTCCGCCGATGATTCACGGTGGCGCACAGTGGGCGCTCTTCCAGGCGTTGTTCGGTGGCGGCAAGCTGGTCATGCACCCCGAGTTCGACGGCCACGACACGCTGCGCGTCATCGAGGAACACAAGGTCAACGTCATCTTCATCACCGGCGACGCGATGGGTCGACCCATGATCGATGCGCTCGAGCAGGGGAACCCGAAAACCGGTAAGCCGTACGACCTCTCGTCGATGTACTTCATGGGCTCGAGTGCGGCACTGTTCTCCCCGGCGCTCAAGGAGCGATTCCTCGAGCTCCTCCCGAACTGCATGATCACCGATTCCATCGGCTCTTCCGAGACCGGCTTCTCCGGTATCGGCGTGGTTCAGAAGGGGCAGGCCCACGTCGGTGCCCCCACTGTGAAGATCGACGCGTCCACCGACGTGATCGACGAGGACGGCACACCCCTGCAGCCGGGCGACGGCAAGGTCGGTCTGCTTGCTCGCAAGGGGCACATCCCGATCGGGTACTACAACGACGAAGCGAAAACGGCGGCGACGTTCCGCGAGTACAACGGCGTGCGGTACTCCATCCCGGGCGACTACGCGCAGGTCGAGGCCGACGGCACGGTGACGATGCTCGGCCGTGGCTCGGCATCGATCAACAGCGGTGGCGAGAAGATATACCCCGAGGAGGTCGAGGCCGCCCTCAAGGGACACCCAGACGTGTTCGACGTCCTCGTCGTGGGTGTCCCTGACGAGCGATTCGGTCAGGGCGTTGCTGCGGTCGTCGCGGGGCGCCCCGGCACTCGCCCCGATCTGGCCGAACTCGTCCAGCAAGCCCGCGGCTCGATCGCGGGATACAAGGTGCCGCGGAGTCTCTGGCTCGTCGACGAGGTCAAGCGTTCACCGGCGGGTAAGCCCGACTACCGCTGGGCGAAGGAGCAGACCGAATCCCGCCCGGCAGACGACATCTACAGCAACGGCACCGCCGACAACGCCGCCGCCGCAGCAGGATAAGGACCGTCATGCAGACCGATCTCAGCAAGAAGTTCGGCATCGAGTACCCGATCTTCGGGTTCACACCGTCCGAACACGTCGCAGCGGCCATCAGCCGGGCCGGTGGCCTCGGAGTGCTGGGCTGCGTCCGGTTCAACGATGCCGAAGAGCTCGACGCGGTCCTCACCTGGATGGACGAGAACACCGACGGCAAACCGTACGGTGTCGATATCGTGATGCCGGCGAAAGTGCCCACCGAGGGTACGGCCGTCGACCTCGACAGCCTCATCCCGGCGGAACACCGAGCGTTCGTCGACCGCACGCTCACGGAGCTGGGAGTGCCACCGCTCGGCGACGACGCCGAACACGCCACCGGTGTGCTGGGCTGGCTGCATTCGGTCGCACGTTCCCACGTCGATGTGGCGCTCGAACATCGCCCCGCGCTCATCGCCAACGCTCTCGGATCACCTCCGAAGGACGTCATCGATCTCGCACACGAGAAGGGTGTGCCGGTCGCGGCTCTGGCGGGTGCCGTCGACCATGCGAAACGACATGTCGAGAACGGCGTCGACATCGTCATCGCCCAGGGCTACGAGGCCGGTGGCCACACCGGTGAGGTTGCGTCGATGGTGTTGTGGCCGGAGATCGTCGATGCCATCGGGGATTCCGCGGCTGTTCTCGCCGCGGGCGGTGTGGGTTCGGGTCGGCAGGTTGCTGCAGCGCTCGCACTCGGTGCCTCCGGTGTGTGGATGGGTTCGTACTGGTTGACGACCTCCGAGTACAAGCTCGGCTCGGCGGCCAACGGGCCGTCCTCGATCCAGCGGGCGCTGCTCGGCGCGACCTCGTCCGACACCGTCCGCTCGCGCATCTACTCCGGCAAACCGGCCAGGCTGCTCAAGACGAAGTGGACCGAGGCGTGGTCGAAGCCCGACGCGCCGTCGCCGTTGCCCATGCCGTTGCAGAACATCCTCGTCAGCGAGGCGCACCAGCGTATCTCGGCAGGAGATGACCCCGAAGTCGTGGCGATGCCGGTCGGTCAGATCGTCGGACGGATGAACGAGATCCGTCCCGTCGCGGAGATCATGGCCGAACTCGTCGACGGCTACGATCAGGCGGTCGAGCGCCTGAACCAGGCGAGGTAGTACCCGATCATCGGACCTCGACGATGCCGTGAGCACCGCGCTCGGCGTCGACCATCGAGTGCGACACGAACGGATAGCGTCCCGGCTCAGGGAATTCGAGTTCGACGAATCCTCCCTGGGCCGGGAACAATCCGAGGGTCTGACTTCCGCCCGTGCCCGGTTGCAGGCGGAAGCTACCCTCCGACCAGACGGTGTCGAACTGCCCGCCGACGATGTGGAACGCCGAACCGCGGTTCGGTCCCGCGGCGAGCACCCAGATACGTACGCGTTCACCGACTTTCGCGATCAGGGGATCGTGGTCGTACTGGTTCGCATATCCGTTGAACACCACGAGATCCGGATTGTCGGCGATGATCTTGTCGGCGTCGGCTTCACCCCCCTCGGGTCCCAGATACAGCTCCGACTGCACTATGACGTACTCGCGGTCGGCGGGCGGCAGATCGGGCGGGTCGATGATGACCGCGCCGAACATCCCGTTCGCGATGTGTAGTGACATCGGCATCGTCGAGCAGTGATACATCCAAATCCCCGCTCGGCGGGCTGTGAACCGGTAGACGAGCGATTCGCCCGGCTCGATGGTGCGCATCGGTTCGTCCGGGGACAGCGAGCCCGCGTGGAAGTCGATGGAGTGGCCGATGGTCCCGTCGTTGACGAGTGTGATCTCGAAGATGTCACCGACCTTCCCTCGCAGTGTGGGACCAGGGGCGGTGCCACCGAAGGTCCACAGACGCTGCGTGATCCCGGGCGCGACTTCACGTTGCTCGTCCGTTGCGGCCAAGGTGATCCGGTGATCGGCCGAGGTGGCCGGCACGACCGGATCGTGCGCGACGAAGCCGGCATCGGGGTGCGCGCCCAGGCTCCGCGACACGTCGGATGAAGTGAGGGAGACTGCTTCCGCGTCGTTCTGGTGTCCGGTGTGGGCACGGTCGTCGATGACACCGGTCGCCTGCACGGTGAGCGTCATTCCCATCTGGCGGTGCCCGGCGACGGAGCACCATCCGTCCATCTGCCCTCCTACGAGTCCGGCGTCGAGCGTTGCAGTCTCATCCGGATTGATGCGTCCGGTGCGGGCGCCGTTGGCGAGAACCAAATCGTGACGATCGGTGCCGGTGTTCACCAGCGTGACCACCAGGCGATCCCCCAGGGGCACGTCGAGGACGTCGGGAACGAACCTCATGCCCTCGATCCGCACCTCGACTTCGGTGGTGTGCCCACTCGCCGTCACGTTTCCGGTATCGGTGGTGGAGATACCGACGGCAGCCGGATCGGCCGCGATACCGACTGCCGCGGCGAAGACGACGACGCCCAGGCCTGCTGCGGCGGCCCGGATTCGTCTGTGTGCCGGAACAGGTTCGGGACGACCCGGTTTCGACGGCATCCCACGCATGCGCCGGGCGACCAGGACCGCGCGCACGGCCAACGGCAGGAACGACGCGAACGCCACCAGAACGAGCACTGAACACGCGACTCGCACGAGGCTCGGCACCGGCAGGACACACACCAGCAGACCCGCATTGGTGATCGACAGGCGCCACGGCGCGCCGCGCTCGAGTTCGGTCATCGCTCCCTGCACCGCTGCACGACCGCCGATGACGACAGGAACGAGATATGTGAGGGCGCCGAGCAGCACCTGGACGAGGAAGCCGGCGAGCAGCGCCGCGGTCACCGACCCCGCTGTCTCGGTCGCTTCCAGTGGGGTCGACGCCGTCGCCAGTCCCACCGTGAGGTACGTGAGTGAGCCGAGCAGCCACATGATGCCCGCCAGCACCGACAACGTCGCGAAATCGGCGGGATGCTTGCGGCGGATCTCGTCGAGGTGTGGTTCGAGGACGTAGACCGCGGCAGCGAGATATCCGAGGGCTCCCGCGGCCGTGACGAGGGGTGTGCCCGCGATTGCACCGACGACTCCCACTGCGAGAGCGAGAAGTAACGCCGGGAGTCCGCGCCGCGCTGCGGTTTCGACACGCTCCGCCATGCGGGTCCGCAGCATCGTCGGCCATAGCGTCACGAGGGTACCCAGCACCGTCAGCCCCACCCAGCCCAGGACGTTGACGGCCGCGTGAGCGAGCACGAGCCGTTCGTGCAGTTCGCTGGGCAGATCGACATTCGCCATGGCGATGCCGATCCCCGCACCGATCGGCAGCATGGCGGCCGCAGCGATGTAGTAGCGCACGGTGTGCCCGAACCGGGACGGCAGCGCGGACCGCAGACGCTTCAGCAGCGTGGTGCCGTGCCATCCGGCAACCCCGGCGACGACACATCCACCGACCACTATCGCGGGCCACCATCCGGTCACCATGCCGGCGACCACCGCAACTGCACCGGTGTTGAACACGATCAGTCGCGCGGTGTCGGCGCGGCGGGTACCTCCGGCCGGGCGCCGGAGGAGGGCATCGGTGAAATGCCCGCTCCAGATCAGGATCGCGTTGCTCCCGGCCCCGAGGCCGAGTAGATGGACGAGGAGCCAACCGGATTGCGGAACCCAGCGGTGTGCGACGGACACCACGACCAGTGCCGCGAACCACGCGGCAACGACCGTGCCGGCGCGAAGATGCCAGCTTCCGCGCTCGTTCACGATCCGCTCCGCGGACTACAGCACACCGGGGGAACTGTGGGATCGGGAAGGAAGAGCCGGCACGCGCCGGGTTCGGCGAAGGGCAGGAGATCGAGCCCGGGGCCGGTCGGTGCGCCGACCTCCTCGAGCGCGCCCTCGACGATGCCGAGATGGACCTGGCAGACGACGGTCGGGTAGCGGCGCGCGGCGTCGAGTAGGGGGCACATCGGCAGCGCAACACCGAGCGCGGGGCCGCGGTCGTGGGGAGCGAACCCCAGACGTGTGAGCAGGTCGAGGGTGAAGGAATGCGGATCGTCGGTGTCGCAGTCCGATTCGCGGGCGAGGTCGCGTCCCCACTCCCGCCCGGCGGCGCGTGCGTCGCCTTCTGGATCGCTGCTGGTACGGGCGATGTGCCCGGCGAGAGCGGTCGCGAGTCCCGCGTAGTCGCGGCCGGAAAGGGTGGGGTCGGCGGCGGGCATGGGCCGATACACCTTGGCGGGACGTCCGCGTCCGCGGGCCGGTTCGTTGGTGCATTCGACGAGGCCGTGGTCGGCGAGTGCGTCGAGGTGTTCGCGCACAGTGTTGGCGTGCAGGCCGAGCCGCTCGGCGATGTCGTTGATGCGCGTGGGGGTGTGGGCACGGACATCGTCGAGGACGGTGATCCGCTGGGGCGACAGCGCGAGGTGCGACGCCGGTGTCGGTATCGCACGCGGTCCGGGTCCAAGTTCCCTATTTTCCACGGAAATAACTGTAGTAAATTGGACGGCGAAAGGCCATCCCGCCGCGCCACCACCGCCGCGCCACCGAGAGGAACCGTCCATGAGTATCGACCAGGTTGTCGTTGCCACCACCGCAGAGGATGCGCGTGCTGTCGACGCCGTCAAGAGCCATCACAGCGAGCTCGCGGGACACATCGCGATCCTCAGCGAGGCATTGCTCGACGCTGCCTCCACCGGAAAGGAGGTCGACGCATCCCGTCGTGCGTTGGTCGACTACCTCACCGGCACCCTCCTGCCGCACGCCACAGCAGAGGAGCACGCGCTCTACCCGCCGGCAGCCGGTCGCGGCGAGGCGAAGCTGCTCGTCGAATCCATGATCGCCGTGCACCGCATCCTCGGCGATCTCGTCGATCGGATTGCGAAGGAACCCGATCCGGTGCGTGCAGCCGCGGCCGCCTACGCGTTGAGGGTGGTGTTCGATGCGCACCTCGTCGACGAGAACGACCGGATCCTTCCGCTCGTCGCCGCAGACCCCGGCGTCTCACTGGCCGGCATTCTGGACGGTATGCACGAACTGCTGGGCGCGAATGCGGAACCCGAGCGTGACAGTCACGCGTGCGCGTGCGGGGAGCACGACCACCCGGATCCGGTGCTCGATGTGCGGGAGATTCCGCATGCGATCCGCCACGCCACGGTGTTCGGCGCGTTCGATTCCGTGCCCGACAGTGGGACGCTCGTGCTCGTGGCACCCCACGACCCGATCCCGCTGCTCCGTCAGCTCAGCGAGCGGGTGGACGGGCGGCTCGGTATCGATTACGAGGAGCGCGGACCCGAGGCGTGGCGCTTGCGCCTGACGCGAATTCCGGAGGCTACATCCTCGTGAGAATCGCGACGAGGTCCTGGATCTCGTCGGCCGTCGGTGTGGTGAGGTTGTCGCGACCGTAGACGAACCCGATACCCGCATACACCAGAGTGCCCGCGCGGATGCGCGCCTCGCGATCGTCGAAACCCAGTTCGCGAAACGCGTTCTCGACCACCGACATGATGCGCTGGTCGAGGGCGCGCACGGACTTCGCCACCTGCGGGTCGGTGCGCGCCCAGTCGCGTATTGCCGCCTCGGTGGCCCAGGCCCGGTCCTCGACGAGTGTCGCGCCCATGTGTGCGAGACGGTCGCGGACGGGCATCTCTTCGATGCTTGTCAGTCCGCGCAAGGTGTCGTTGTCGTGCGAGCAGTAGCGGGTGGCGATGGCATGCATCAACTCGTCGATGTCGGCGAAGTGCCAGTAGAAGCTGCCTTTGGTGACGCCGAGTTCGTTGCACAACCGCGCGATCTTCACCGCGTTGCGACCCTCGGTGACAAGAAGTTGCAGACCTGCGTCGGTCCAGTCGTCGAGCGAGAGCCGCGGCCGGCGGGGGGAGGCGGGTTTCTTCTTCTCCGATTGCCGAGTCACGACCACTTCTCCTAGGTTGTGCGCTGCTACGAGATTACACGTCGGGGGCCGAGGCGGCCGACGTGACGAGGTGCCGGGCGAGCGGTGACTTCGGAAGCTCATGGTGCGGTGTGCAGTCGAGAGGGTTGCTGTCCTGCAGGCGATGGACGGTCGTGCCGGGAATGCTGTTCGCTTCGGCCGGAACTACGAGGCCGTCGCATATCGAGACGATGTCGGTGTAGCGGACTCCTCTGGTGGGAAGCCCCCGAGCATGCAGATCGCGCAGCAGATCGGAGCCGCGGATCACTTCTCGGCAGCCCTCGCACACGGGGTCGATCAGCGGCTTCTCGAGTCCGAGGATCAGGTCGTAGGTGCCGAGGTCGCGGCTGAACTGCTCCATGGCGGCGAGGCCGCCGATCTCGGTGCCGTTCCAGATCGGTCCCAGAGTGGTCAGTGAGCGGATCGACCCGGCGCCGTAGTTCTGCAGGTAGCGTTGCACCACCAGGGATCCCACTCCGTGCGCGACCACATCGACCCCGGCGCGCGCATCCATGACGGCCATCGTGTTCGCGAGGTCGTGTGCGCCCGCGTCGATCCCGCGGACCCCTGCGACGGGCAGGGGGATATCGCCGGGTGCAGGTGCGCCCCAGGTGACGGTGACGACGCAACGACCGTCGTGTCGTAGATCGTCGGCGAGCATCGACAGGGAGTCCGGCCCCGCTGCGATGTCGTGGACCAGAAGGACCGTCTCGCAGCCGCCGGGTGCGGGGGCCGCTGCCGCTGTGCCGGTTGCGGCCGAAAATGACACGGCTGCAACGATAGCCAGTGTTGCGGTACGCGAGCATCTGTACGGGCTCATGGGCACCTTTCATAGTCTTGACCAAACCATACCGTATGGTACTGTGAGTGCCATCACGATCCGTCGTGTTGTTGTCAATCGGGGTGGGATTCGACACGAAAGCGCATGATGCAAAGAATCAGTCGCAGAACACTTCTCGCCGGAATGGCCCTGGGTGCCGGCGGAGGAGCGTCACTGCTGTTCGGCGGCGGGCGTGCCATCGCCGACGGGCCTGAATTTTCGAGCCCGCTGCTGTTCCATTCACCGCGACTCGAGCCGTTCGTCGATGAACTGCCCATACTCCCGCGTATCGACAGCGCGACGGTGTCGATCGACGCGACGACCACGTCGCACAGCTTCCACCGCGACCTGGCCCCGGGTCCCGCCCTCGCCTACGGCGACCGCAGCTACCTCGGGCCTGTCGTCGTCGCGAGGCGCGGTCGTGAAACTACTATCGAATACCGCAACCGGATCACGACCCATCCGTTTGCGGCCGATTTCGACACCTCACTGCACGGGCTCGGCGAACACGATCGCACCGCGGTGCCCACGTCGATGCACCTGCACGGCGGTGTCACCCCGCCCGAGTTCGACGGCCACCCGAAACAGATCTCGCGCCCCGGCCAGGGCTACACATACCGGTTTCCGAACCAGCAGGAAGCCACGACGATGTGGTACCACGACCACGCGATGGCCGTCACCCGGCTCAACGTCTATGCCGGTCTCGCGGGGCTGTATCTACTGCGCGACGAATACGACACCGGCGAGCCCGGTAACCCGCTGGGCTTACCCACGGGCGCACACGAACTCGATCTCGTCCTGCAGGAAAAGATCGTGAACAGCGACGGTACACAGAGTATCCGCTCGACACCCGTCGTCCCCCAGGGGCGATGGGAAGGCGGAGCCGTCGGCGACGTGGGGGTCGTCAACGGCAAGATCTGGCCCGAAGCCCGCGTCGACCGCGGCCTGTACCGCATGAGACTGCTCAACGCGGCCTCGTTCAGCGTCTGGGACCTGCACTTCTCCGACGACATGCAGTTCTGGGTGATCGGGATGGAAGGCGGCCTGATGGACGCTCCCGTCCGCACCGGCCGCGTGCGGCTTTCACCGGGTGAACGTGTCGACATCCTCGTCGATTTCGGTTCCCTCGAACCTGATTCGATGGTCGAACTGCGTAACACTGAACCCGCGGCGCCGCAGGCCGCGCAGATCGGCGCGGTCCTGATGCCGGTGTTCATGCGCTTCCGCGTCGGGACCGAACGCGGTTTCACCGGCGCCGTCCCGGATACGCTGCGCGGCGCTCCTGGGCAGCCTCCGCTCCTGGGGCCGATTCCGGCGCCGCAAGTATTTCGCAACGTGTCGCTGAGTCAACCGTCGGAAGTCCGTCTGCCCCCGTCCATCATGTCGCTCAACAACCTCACGTTCGACAGCGACGACATCGAGATGCCGAGGCAGGGCACGACCGAACAGTGGAACATCGTCAACGCGACCCCTGACCCGCACCCGATCCACTTGCATCTTGTCACCTTCCGCGTTCTCGGGCGTCAGGCGATCGATACCCTCGCGATGTGCGCGCGGCAACCGCAGGGGCCGCTCGGTATCAAATGGACGCCTGACCCCGACCCGTTCGTCGTCGAACCGCTCCGCGGCCCCGAGCCGTGGGAGACCGGCTTCAAAGACACGGTGATCTGCGATCCGAACTCGGTCACGCGCATCGTGGTGCGCTTCCCGACTGCCGACGAGCTCGGCTTCGACCCCGACTCGACCTTCTCTCCAGCGGTGCACACGTTCGACGACCACGCGCATGTGATGCCCCACCACGGTGACAGCGACCTGCAAGGTTATGTGTGGCATTGCCACATCCTCGACCACGAAGACCACGACATGATGCTCGAGTATCGGACGGTGACATGACTTACGAAGCAGTAGTAGATGAGCCAATCGACCACTTCCAGCGCATTCCCTACGAACCCGCATCCGACGGACGCATCGAGATGCATTCCGGTCTGAGCCGGCACTATCCGACGCTCCACGGAAATCTCGTAGCGGCGCCGGGATATTCGCGCAAGGTGGGTGTGATCATGTGTCACCCGGCATCGAACTTCCTGAGCCACTTCCTGCTTCGCGCGATCGCGAACACGGGCATCCCTGCGATGGGGCTCAACACCCGTTACGCGTCGAACGAACCGGCTCTGATCATGGAACGCGCGGCATTCGATCTCGGCACCGGTGTGCGCTGGATGGCAGAAGAGCTGGGATTCGAGAAGGTCGTACTACTGGGCTTCAGCGGCGGCGGCTCGCTGGCATCGTTCTACCAGTCGCAGGCCGAGAACCCCACCGTCACAGAGACACCCGCTGGTGACCCGGCATCGTTCCCCGACGCGAAGCTCCGTCCGGCCGATGCGATCATGCTGGTCGGTGCTCATCCTGGACGCGCACGGGTGCTGCGGCACTGGATCGACGGCGCGGTACTCGACGAAACCGACCCGTACAGTGTCGATCCCGAACTCGATCTGTATGCACCGGGCCGCACGGCGCCGCTCGACCGCGGCTGGGTAACCCGCTACCGCGAGGCGCAGCTCGCGCGGATGCGCCGCATCGATGCGTGGGCACTCGAGCAGCTCGACGAGATGAACCGCACCGGTGCATCCGACCGCGGTTTCGTCGTGCATCGCACGGTCGCCGACCCCCGCTTCGTCGACACCACTCTCGACCCCAGCGACCGCGTGCCCGGCAGCATGTACGGAAATCCGGCCGCCGCGAATACCGCGGCCGGTGGCCTCGCTCGATTCGTGACGGTGCGCAGCTGGCTCAGTACGTGGAGCTCTGATCGCACCAATGCCGACGCGTTCGAGGATCTGTTGGATGTCGATGCCCCCGCCATGGTGATGAGCCTGCTCGGCGACCAGGCCGCGTTCGCAGAGGATTCGCGGCTGATGCACCAGGCACTGGGCGGCGACACCGAGCTGATCGAAATGCGCGGACTCAATCATTACCTGGTGGACCAGCCGGGTGGTCTCGACGACGTCGTCGGCCGCGTCACCGGTTGGATCCGCCGCACTGTCCTCGAGGAGGCACAGCCATGACGGAGGCACTTGACACGAAGGCTGCTTCTGCGCCGGACCGATGCCCGAGCCGATTCCCCTACTGGCAGGCCGTCGAAAGGCCGGGAGTGGTCCGCGTCCGGAACCTCATCCGCACGGTCACGGGTTTCGACATCCTGCACGACGACGCGACAGCACGCGCCCTGTGCAACGACCTCTTCAGCGGCGATCCCACCGCGGAACGGTTCGTCAACGAGGTCTATCACGGCGACCTCGGTCCGAAGAAGACCCGGGAGCTGCTCGACACCGCGCTGACCGGCGGAATCGACGCCGTGCCGGATGCACCCGAGGCGATGAAGGCACTGTTCGAGGAGTTCGAGACCGTCCCCGACTGGGTGCGGCCCGAACTCGTCGAAGAGGGCGCGAAGATCTGGCGGCGCTGGGGCACCATGCTATTCAGCTTCGCCGGCGCCGAGACCCTCGAGATCTACACGGAATCCGCTGTCGCCACACCATTGTCGCTTGCTGGTGGGTACGCGGGCGACAACGCCCTGCGTCGCTATCTCGAAACCTGCCGATTCTGGTGCGATGTCTCCGAACCCGGCGCGCTGCTCACCCCGGGATCCGTCGGGCGCGCGACCGCGCTCAAGGTTCGTGTGATGCACGTGTCGGTGCGCGAGCGGGTCGCGAAACACGCCGAGTGGGACGAGGAGAAGTGGGGGCTGCCGATCAGCCAGACCTACATGCTGCTCACCCTCATCGCAGGCAGCCTGACCCCGGGACTCGCTTTGTGGACCTTGGGGTACCAGACCACACCGCGAGAGATCCGCGCGCTCATCCACTTCCAGAAGTACATGGGATATCTGCTCGGTGTGCGCATCGACTGGTATCCGGAGACAATCGGCGACAGCATCCGTACGCTGCTCACCACCGTCGTGTCCCGGTCCTACGACTCGGGCGACCACGGCAAGGAACTGATCGAGTCGTACCCGAAGGCATTCGCGCCCCGCGACGGCCAGCGAGGACTCGAGCGGCTCCGGGCGGCATACAACTTCCGGATCAACTCCGTCTACTCGGCGATGTTCATGGGTCCTGGTACACGTCGCAAATACTCGATGCCGAAGGTCATTCCGTGGCTCGTCATCCCGATCGTGCGATTCCCGCTCATCACCGCGATGGAACTCGTGAGACGGGTTCCGGGGATCTCCGAAGTACACGAGAAGATCATGGTCGCTCATCGCGAGAACTGGTACCGGGCCCAAATGAGCGGGCGAGAAGCGCAATTCGACGCAAGTGGCGCATTGCGGCGCTGAGCACCCACATATATCGGAGGAACTATGGCGGCACTACAGATCGTCGAGGCATGGAACGGCCCCGGTCGACGCGACGGCGAGATCACCGAGGTGGCCCCGAGCGACAACGGCGCTCACCCGTCGGCCGACAAACACGCATTCGAACACTGGTACTTCGACGCACATCTCGACGACGGCCGTATCGTCGTCGCGATGCTGCAGACCAGGGAGCTGGTGCACCGCAAGCCGGGCGTCGAGATTCACGTCTACAGCGCCGACGGTCAGCGCCGCGAGGCGATCAAACAGTATTCCGACGCGGATCTCACCGTGTCGGCGGAGCGGTGCGACGTCCAGGTCGGCCGCAGCTTCGCGAAGCTGACAGGTGAGGAAGATGGGCTACCCGTCTATCACGTGTCGGTGGCCGAGGACGATCTCGCCTTCGATCTCACCTTCGCAGCCGAGGTACCGCCGTGGATGCCGGGTCGTGGGCAGACCAGCTACAACGACCGCGAGTTCTTCGCGTGGGTCGTCGGTGCACCCCGCGCACGTGTCGCGGGGACGGTGACGGTCGACGGGGTCGCCACCGAGGTGACGGGCCGCGGCTACCACGACCACAACTGGGGCGTGGGCGACATGAAGCGGATCATCTCCAAGTGGTACTGGGGCCGCCTCTACACCGACGATTTCTCGCTGGTCTACGCGATGGTGCAGACCCAGAAGAAGTACGGAGAGCACTGGTCTCAGCCGGTGATGATCGCGCACGGGCGAGAGGTGGTGCTCAGCAACGGCGAGGTCGAGATGACGGAGGGCCCCGCGGTCTACGACCCGGTCGCCGACCGCACCTACCCGTCGTGGCTACGGATCAAGGTCGCCGATTCACTTGATCTGACGCTCACGGTCCGCGAGATCGTCCACGCCCATAATCTCCTCGAGGACATCCCGGTCGCGTCGAGCAAACTCGTCAAGCCGATCGTGCACTGGCTCGTCGGCCGTCCAGGCTACTTCCGGTTCCGCTCCGATTTCACCATGACCGTCACCTTCGACGGTGAACAATACGAGCGTTCGGGTTCGACGTTGCACGAGATGGTCGCACTGACATGACAGTCGACCTCGAGTACTTGCACGGGTTCGGCAACGAACATCACAGCGAGGCGGTCGAGGGAGCATTGCCGTGGGGGCAGAACTCGCCGCAGCGGGCACCGTACGGGTTGTACGCCGAACAGCATTCTGCGACTGCGTTCACCGAGCCGCGTGAGATCAACACGAGGAGTTGGACCTACCGGATCATGCCGTCGGCCGCACACCGGCCGTTCGAGCGGACCGACGATCGCGGATGGGTGTCTGCGCCGTCGACGGCGACGGTGCTGACGCCGAACAGGCTGCGGTGGGATCCGCAACCCGCGCCGCCGGCCGGGACGGATTTCGTCGACGGCATCACGACCTACGCCGTCAACGGCGACGTGCACGCCCGGACGGGTATCGCAATACACATGTATTCGGCGTCGGTATCCATGACCGACCGGTACTTCGTCGACGCCGACGGAGAACTGCTGTTCGTCCCGCAAGAGGGCGCGCTGCTGCTGTGCACCGAGTTCGGCAGGATCGCGGTCTTGCAGGGGGAGATCGCGGTCGTCGGACGGGGCGTGCGGTTCCGGGTGGAACTGCTCGACGGCACAGCGACCGGGTACGTCTGCGAAAACTACGGAGCCGCCTACCGACTCCCCGAACTCGGCCCGATCGGCGCCAACGGTCTCGCTCATGCGCGCGACTTCCTCTATCCCACAGCGTGGTACGAGGACCGTGTCGGGCCGGTCGAGCTGGTGCAGAAGTTCGGCGGACACCTGTGGGCCACCGAACTCGACCATTCGCCGCTCGACGTCGTCGCATGGCACGGAACGTACGGCGCCTACAAATACGATCTGTCGCGCTTCAACGTAATGACGACGGGAGGCTGGGACCATCCCGACCCGTCGATCTTCACCGTCCTGACCTCGCCGACGCCGGTCGCGGGGCAGGCCAACGTCGACTTCTGTGTCTTTCCCGACCGGTGGGTCGTTGGCGAACACACGTTCCGGCCACCGCATTTCCACCGCAACGTGATGACCGAGTTCATGGGGCTGATCCGCGGTCGGCACGACTCGAAAGCCGAAGGCTTCGTTCCCGGAGGGGCGTCGCTGCACAACCAGTGGGGTGCACACGGACCCGATCGGGAGACCTTCGACTTGGCGTCCGCCGCGGAGCTGAAGCCCGTGAAGCTCGAGAACACGATGTCGTTCATGTTCGAAACCCGACTCGCCCTCGCCGTCACCGAGACCGCCTTCAACGCATCCCATCGCCAGCGCGACTACGACTCGTCGTGGTCCGGACTGGAACGCCGCTTCACCCCACCCTCGAAGTAGGAGCCTTTCATGACCGACATTGCAGCTCCCGTTACTCCCGCCCCGGTCGTTGTGCCGGACACACTTCTGCGCATCGGTGGCCGGGCGGTTCCCGCGCGGTCCGGCGATAAGTTCTCGTCGATCAACCCGGCAACCGAAGAAGTCGTCGCCGAGATCGCACGCGGTGGGGCCGATGACATCGATGCCGCTGTCGACGCTGCCCGCGACACGTTCGACTCGGGCGCGTGGTCGCGGATGGCCGGTGCCGAGCGTGGCCGTATCCTCTCCCGTGCGGCAGATCTCATCGAACAGCACGCCCCCGAACTGTCGGCACTCGAGACCGCGGAGATGGGCAAGCTGTACGCCGACACTGTCGCGGGCGACATTCCCGCCGCGGCCGCGTCGTTCCGGCACTACGCTGGCTGGGCCGACAAGATCGCCGGCGAGGCGATGATTCTCCCGGATGTCGGACCACAGCACCGTTTCGGCTTCACTCTCCGTCAGCCACTCGGCGTGGTCGGTGCGATCACGCCGTGGAACAACCCGACCGTGGTCGCGGCGTGGAAGATCGCCCCGGCGCTGGCAGCGGGCTGCTCCGTCGTCGTCAAGCCCGCGGAGGACGCTTCTCTCGCCGTCCTGAAACTCGCCGATCTGCTCGCGGAGGCAGGAGTGCCGGACGGCGCGTTCAACGTCGTCCCCGGTCTGGGACCGGAGGCCGGATCCGCGCTTGCCTCACACCAGGGCATCGACAAGATCACTTTCACCGGCAGCCCCGCCGTGGGCAAGACCATCACGTCGCTCGCGGGGGAGAAGTTCCGCAAGGTGACTCTGGAGTTGGGTGGCAAGGCCCCGCAGCTGATCTTCCCCGACGCCGATCTCGAGGCGTCACTGCCGTGGATCGCGATGGGCAACTTCTACCACCAGGGCCAGGTGTGCGCCGCGGGCACCCGCGTGATCGTGCACGAATCCATCGCCGACCAGGTCGTCGAGGGGCTTGTCGAGTTCGCTCGCAATGCAGTGATCGGCGACCCGTTCGACGCAGGCACCACCCAGGGCACGATCGTCAACCGCAAGCAGCTCGACCGCATCCTCGGATACATCGAGATGGGCCGCAGTGAGGGCGCGGAGCTGCTCACCGGCGGCGCCCGAGTAGGGGAGAAGGGTTTCTTCGTGCAGCCCACCGTGTTCCGCGGCACCAACGATCTGACGATCGCGCGCGAGGAGATCTTCGGGCCCGTCGCTACCGTCATCACCTTCAAGACCACCGAGGAAGCTGTGCGGCTCGCCAATGCGACGCAGTACGGTCTCAACGCCTTCATCTTCAGCCAGAACCTTTCGACCGTGCACAGCGTGATTCCGCAGCTGAGGGTCGGCACGGTCTGGGTCAATGGCTGGGGTGTGCCCGATCCGGCACTACCCTGGGGTGGTCGCGACGCGAGCGGCATCGGGCGTGAGCTCGGGCGCAGCGGTCTCGAGGCCTTCACCGAGGAGAAGACGGTTCACCTCGGCTACTGACCGGACAGAAATGGACAACACCGAGTGACGGACGCGGATACACGGAACGAGTCGGCGACACGGCCCACCTCCACGGGTGCGCTCGGGGAGATCAGGGTGCTCGAACTGGGCACCCTGATCGCCGGGCCTTTCGCCGGGCGACTGCTCGGCGACATGGGCGCCGACGTCATCAAGATCGAGGACCCGAAGCGCCCCGACCCGCTGCGCACGTGGGGGCAGGGCGAGCGGGACGGTCACCGGTTCTTCTGGACCGTGCATGCCCGCAACAAGCGGTGCATCACCCTCGATCTGCGTTCACCCGACGGACAGGACCTGTTCCGTCGGCTGGTCGCCGAGTCCGACGTCATCGTCGAGAACTTCCGTCCCGGCACCCTCGAGAAGTGGGGCCTCGGCTACGACGTGCTCTCCGAAGTCAATCCGGGGATCGTGCTCGCGCGTGTCTCCGGATACGGGCAGACCGGCCCCAAGGCAACGCAGGCCGGATACGCCTCGGTCGCGGAGGCGGAAAGCGGTCTGCGGCATCTGAACGGCTACCCCGGGCAGGCTCCGCCGCGCCTCGCGTTGTCTCTCGGCGACACGCTCGGCGGCATGTTCGCCGTCCAGGGTGTGCTCGCGGCGCTGCTGAGTCGCGAGCGGACGGGCCGTGGTCAGATCGTCGATGTGGCGCTGACCGAAGCATGCCTGGCCGTCCAGGAGTCGGTCATTCCCGACTACGACGCTGCCGGAGTGGTGCGAGGCCCGTCCGGCACGCGGCTCGAGGGCATCGCGCCCTCGAATCTGTATCGCACCTCCGACGACATGTGGATCGTCATCGCCGCCAACCAGGACACCGTCTTCCGGCGTCTGTGCGCGGCGATGGGCCGTCCCGAACTGGCCGACGACGCACAGTTCGCCGACCACCTGGCGCGCGGTGTCAATCAGGACGAACTCGACGGGATCATCGGCGCATGGGCGGCGAAGTGGCCGCTCGCCGAGCTGCTCGAACACCTTTCGGCTGCCGGTGTAGTTGCGGGGCCCGTCAACACCGTCGCCGAGGTGGTCGCCGACGAGCAGTTCCAGGCGCGCGACATGCTGGTGCCTCATCGCGACGAACGCACCGGCGACGACGTTCTCGGGCCCGGTGTGGTGCCGCGCCTGACGGATACCCCAGGTTCGGTGCGTCGAGCCGGTCCGCCGATCGCCGGTTACGACAACGCGGCCGTCTACGGCGACCTGCTGGGCGTGACCGACGGAGAGCGGGCCGATCTGCGCGAGCGCGGTGTCATCTGAGCAGACCCGGCGCGCCGTTGGTTGAAGTTCCGGCCGTAGTCGGCCGCGACATCATGGCGGGGGAATCGGTCGCGAGACAATACGGACATCATCGATGGCAAAGTGATTTTCAGCGAAATCGTCGGAACACAGTCACGACCACGACCCTGGCCACCGTTACCAGGGCACACGAGTGCCCTGGTAACGGTGGCTGTTTTCGAATCAGGTTGTGGAACTAGGCGACCAGATCCGGCCGATTCCCGGTTATCGGCTTCCGGAACAGATCGATGCTCGCGGGCGGAATGAACTGCGGCCGACGCTCTTTAGTCATCTCGACTTCCCAGTCGGTGTGATGCATCAACCGGTGATGATGTCCGCACAACAACACCAGATTGTCGAGGTCGGTATCACCACCATCGACCCAGTGGCCAATGTGGTGGGCATCCGCCCACGCCGGTGGGGTGGTGCACCCCGGGAAAGCACATCCGCCGTCTCGCACAGTCAACGCTCGGCGTTGCGCGACCGTCGCGGAACGGTGCGTCCGGCCGTGCGCCAACGGCACGCCGTGTTCGTCGAGCAGGATCCGAGTGACCTGGCAGTCGCAGGCGAGCATCCGGGCGGTGTCGATCGACAACGGTCCGGCCCAGGGTTCGGTGGCGTATCCGTGTTCTGGGGAGTTCGCGAAGAGTTCTTTGACGGCGGTGTTCTTGGTCAGATCCGTGATCGACGCGGTGACCGTCACGTGTGGTTTCACACCGCCTTCGACGGGGACGAGTCCGGCGGCTTCGACGCACTGCAGAAGTTGCTCGAAGGCGTCGGCGGTGCGTCTGGATGCCGGCCGGTCGTCTGTGATGCCGTTCGTTTCGGGCCTCGGTGCCGACAGTGGTGAGAGCAGGTGGCGGAGGCGGGCGCCGGTGACGGCATCGAACTCGCCTGTGATCACCACACGCCCGTGCAGGGTGGTGGAGACGAACAGTTCGTTGCGGGTGGAATCTTCACCGGGTGGTGGTCCGTCGCCGGTGCCGTAGAGGTGTTCGAGGCGGCGGATCAGGGCGCGGACGGTGGCTTTGGTGGCGACGGTCTTGCTGGCGTGGTCGATGAGGATGGTGCGGGCTTTCTCGAAGTCGCAGGGGTTCATATTCCGTGGGTAGTGCTGGCAGAAGTAGGCGATCTGGCGAGCTTTGTCTGCATCGAGCAGCCCCGAGCTGTATGCCTCACGCACTTCCGGTTCGAGTCGTAGTAGACGAGCCAGTGATTCGATGCGGTGGCATTCACCGAGTTCGAGGTTCGTTGCTGCGCACAGCCAGTGGGCGGGGCTGCGGTAGCCGTGTTCTTTGACGGTGTCGCGTTCGTACATCGCGATCATCAGATCCACGCGGTGCACCTGCGCGGTGTGGATTTCGGCGGAGACGGCGAGTGTCTCGGCCATCAGTTGCTTGTTGTCGAGTTTCCAGAGTTCCCCACCCATGACCGAATTCTATAGAACAAACATTCGATGTTCAAGCATCACCCGAATTTATGTTCTAATACTGGTCAATTCGGTGTTGCGGAGCATGTTCATTCGGGCACGCTGGCCCTATGGTGGAACTTGTTTCAGTTGTTCACCGTCTATTCTCGAGGAGTGCCGAATGCACACACCCCTATGCGACCAGCTCGGCATCGAGTTCCCGATCTTCGCATTCACCCACTGCCGCGACGTCGTCGTCGCTGTCGCCAAGGCGGGTGGCTTCGGCGTCCTCGGCGCTGTGGGCTTCACGCCCGAAGAGCTCGAAATCGAGCTGAACTGGATCGATGAGCACATCGGCGACCGGACTTACGGCGTCGACATCGTGATTCCGGGCAAGTACGAGGGCATGGATTCCAACCTGTCCGCCGACGAGCTGACGAAGATGCTGCAGTCGATGGTGCCGCAGGAGACCCTCGACTTCGCCCGTGGAATCCTCAGCGACCACGGTGTCCCTGTATCCAAGGGCGACGACGATAACGCGTTGCAATTGCTCGGCTGGACAGAGGCCACCGCCACGCCGCAGGTCGAGGTGGCGCTGCAGCATCCGAAGGTCACGCTCATCGCCAACGCGCTCGGCACTCCGCCTGCCGACATGATCGCGCACATCCACGACTCGGGTCGCAAGGTTGCGGCGCTGTGCGGTTCCCCGTACCAGGCCCGTAAGCACGCGGATGCCGGAGTCGACATCATCATCGCCCAGGGTGGCGAGGGCGGCGGACACTGCGGCGAGGTCGGCTCGATCGTTCTGTGGCCGCAGGTCGTCAAGGAGGTTGCGCCCGTTCCGGTACTGGCTGCCGGTGGCATCGGCAGTGGCGAACAGATCGCCGCTGCGCTGGCGCTGGGTACGCAGGGCGTCTGGTCGGGTTCTCAGTGGCTCATGGTCGAGGAAGCCGAGAACACGGCGGTCCAGCAGGATGCCTACATCAACGCAGGTAGCCGCGACACCGTGCGCAGCCGTTCGTTCACCGGCAAGCCCTGCCGCATGCTGCGCAACGACTGGACCGAGGCGTGGGAGCAGGAGGAGAACCCGAAGCCGCTCGGTATGCCCTTGCAGTACATGGTCTCCGGCATGGCTGTTGCCGCCACCCACAAGTACCCTGACGAGTCCGTCGATGTCGCGTTCAACCCGGTGGGTCAGGTCGTCGGCCAGTTCACCAAGGTCGAGAAGACCTCCGCGGTCATCGAACGGTGGGTGCAGGAATACCTCGACGCGACCGGCACCCTCGAACGGTTGAACGACGCCGCGAACGCCTGAGCCTCCTCCCGTGCGTGGTTCTGGTAGCGCCGGGGCTACCGGAACCACGCACCGGTGGTCACGCCGGCGGCGTCATGAGTTCCCCGAGGTTCGTCGCCGAACCTCCGCCGTCGCGGCACAGTTGCACGGTCGCGGCTCGTCGGCCCGGGTACTCGATGCACGGCATGTTCCTGGCGCCCCGCACCGCAATCGGCGAATCGGGCGGCAGCTTGCAGTACAGATCCGACGGCGTCTCGGGCACATCGAGTTCGGTCGGGGAGCGCCTCTGCTCGGGCGGAAGGAAGCCCTCGATGCACGGCGGCGGGTCGTTGTAGGAGTTGACGAAGAACGTGTTCTGCGCCGGATCGTCGGCGTTCGGGAGCGCCGCCGACTGCGTCGACGCCATGATCGACGGGAACAACACCAGCATCTGCTCGAGCGAAGGACGGTACACGGCCGCAACCTGTTCGACGGTGATGAGGTTCGCGAGCAGCAGCGGCATCGTCGGCTCCATCTCCTCGAACATCGCCTGCACCTGCGCAGCGGCGGGCGCTGCGACATCGAGCAGCGCACGAATGTCCGCATCGGATTCGCGCAGTTGCTCGGTGGTTCCCGCGAGGGCGCTCGCCCACTGCGTGATCGACTCCGATGCCGTGACGTTCGTTTCGAGCAGGGGGCCCGCCTGATCGAGCAGCGCCGCGATGGCGTCGGCGCTGTCGGCCCCGTCGGCACTGACGGCCGCTGCAGCATCGATCAGGGTTCGCAGGGTTTCATCCGATTCGCCCACAGCCGTGTAGGTTTCGTCGAGGAGAGTTGCTAGCCGGTCGTTCCCGACGGACTGCAGTGTCTCGTCGAGTTGGTCGAGCGCCCCGGCAATCGGCTCGGGAAGCGACACCTGCGCGGCGGCGACGACGGCGCCGTCGCCCAGATACGGCCCCTTCTCGTTCCCGGGCAGGAACTCGAGGTACTGCTCACCCACCGCCGACATGCTGCGGACCTGCGCCGGTGCATCCATCGGCACCGCGACCCCGGAATCGAGCGAGAGGACGGCCTCGGCCCCGGAGGTGGTCATCGCGACATCGGTCACCCGCCCTATCTCGAATCCCCGATAGGTGACATTCGCCGACGGATACAGGCCTGCGGCATCGACAAGTTCGACGCGCACCTCGTACCTGCCGACCCCGAGCAGCTGCGGCAGATTCACGACCCACAGCGCCACCGCCAGCACCGCGGCGATACCGATCGTGAAGAACACGATCAGCCGGGCACGCAGGGCTGCGGTGGGATTCATCGGGTGGCCTCCTCGGTGGGCGGAACCAACAGCGACACGAGGTCGGGAACCGGACGACCCGCCCCGGTCAAGGCTCCTTCGAACGGTGTCCCGAGTAGCAGTGCGTTCTCGAGTGTCGGGAGCGTGAGGTCGAGGATGACGGTGCCGTTGGCGTAGTCACCGCGGACCGCGTTCTTGTAGGTGTCGATCGGGAACGGGAACGTGAGCAGGTAGCGCAGCGACTCGGTCAGCGAATCGCCCGTGCCCGCGAGCGCCGCGAGGACCGGCTCGAGGTCTCGGAGATTCGCGACGGCGTTGTCGCCGCCGGCTTCGACCACCTCCGTGGCGACACGGCCGAACTGTCCCAGGGAGTCGACGGCACGCGTCAGATCCTCACGCTGCTCGTTCAACACCTCGAGAGTGGGGGCGAGCTGATCGGTGGCGGCTGCGAGTCGCTGGTTGTGCTCGGATACCTCCGCGGCAAGGGCGTCGACGGATTCGATCGCCCCGATGATCTGCTCCTTCTGACCGTCGAGCCCGGCCAGCACGGAGTCGAGTCGGGTGATCAGCGCCCGCGCCGACTCCTGACGTCCGTCGAGTGCGGTGTTCAGTTCGCGGCTGATCTCCTGCGCCTGCGCGAGACCGCCGCCGCTGAGTACCAGCGACAGCGACGACAGGGTCTGCTCGGTCGTGGGGAACAATCCCGCCCGGTCGAGCGGAATGACGTCTCCGTCCTCGAGTCGGCCTCGCGGCGCCTCGGTGGTCGGCGCGCCGAGCTCGACGTGCGCGGAACCGAGCAGGCTGGTCTGTCCGATCTTCGCAATCGCATTGACGGGGAGCTCGGTGCCTTCGTCGATCACCACCGTCACCACCGCGTGCCCGTCGGCGAGCTGCAGATCGGCGACCCGCCCGATCGTGACATCGCCGGTCCGTACACGCGAATTGCGTTCGAGTGTCGTGACATCGGGCATCTCGATGATGACCTCGTACGCGCCGTCGCCACGGCCGTGGGTACCGGGCAGTTCGAGGGAATTCAGGCCGCGCCACTCGCACCCCGACACCAATGCGGTGCACATCAGCGCGAGCGTGATCTTCGACAGTCGTGACGTCACGGTGCCCCCGGGAGCAGGAGTTCGGTCAAATCGAGTGGAGCGACCACCGGCGCAGGTGGTGGAGCGATGCCTGCCTGCGGCGCGAGATCGGGTTCGGTGTACACCAGCTGATCGGGCAGCGCCCCCACCCCGCGAGTGGGATTGATGCGTACGGGCGGGTATTCCATCGTGAGCAGCGGCAGGATCGGGCCGAGGTACTGCACGCACAGTTCGGAGCCGGTATGGGCATCGACCTGCTCCGCGGCGGCAAGGGCCGAGCACACGAACTGGGCCGGATTGGCGAAGTTCGACAGTGCCAGTGCGGACACCACGGTGTTGTGGGCGGGCTGGTAGATGCTCTGTAGGTTCGACAATGCGGTCGGCGCGACATGCAAGACCTGTGCGATGCCGTCGCGCTGCGCTGCGAGCGTCTCGGTGAGCGCGGCGGTGCGATCGAGCGTCGTGTCGATGTTCCCGCGGTTGTCACGCACGAAGCGTTCGACGTCGACGAGCACCGTGTCGAGGGTGGCGAGCGCAGCACCCATGTCGTCGCGGTTGTCGTCGAGAGTCTGCGTCACGGATGCGAGATGAGTGTGAAGAGAGACGATCTGGTCGCGGCTGAGCGACAGTGCCTCCACGAACACCTGGAGATTCCCGATGGTGCCGAACATGTCCTTACGTCCGTCCGAGATGGTGCGCAGCGCAGCGGACAACTGCTCGAGAGACTCGCGCATCGCCGGACCCTGCCCCTCGACGTTGGCGGCAGCGGTGTCGAGGACCTCTCCGAGAGGGCCCTGCGGGTCGTCGACGGTCGGCCCGAGTTCGGTGGTCAACCGGGTCAGTTGTTCGGTGATCTCATCCCATTCGACGGGCACAGCCGTGCGCTCGAGCGGAACTACGGCTCCGGGGGAGAGCTCCGGCCCACCCGTGTACGCGGGCGTGAGCTGCACGAACCGTGCCGAGACCAGTGTCGGAGCGATGATGGCGGCCTGAGCGTCTACGGGTATGGGCCTATCGGAGGTGAAGGTCACGAGAACGTGGTTGCCGCGCGGCTCGATATCGGTGACCCGCCCGACCTCGACGCCCATCACCCGCACGTCGTCCCCGACGTACAGGCCGCGACTCGTATCGAACTCGGCGGCGTACTCGACCGACGAACGCCACGGCGCCACCGTGAACGACAGCACCGCGACGATCGCCAGCACGACGAGGGGAACGAGCCAGGTGAGAAGGGGGCGCGCGCGGGTCATCGGCCACCTCCGACCGGGGCGATACCCGCGCCTTCGAGTGCGGCGGTGAGCGCGGGTTCGATGATCTGCGCAGGCAGTAGGTTCTGGATGTACGAGTTGAAGAACGGGCCCGATGCCACCGCTTCACCGAGTTCGGTTGCGTACGGGCTGAGCCGCTGGATCGCCAGGGCGATGTCGTCGCGGTTGCGCGTGAGGATGTCGAGCACCGAGTTGACCTTCTGCAGTGTCGGAGCCAGTTGGGCTTCGTTGTCGACGATGAGGTTTCCGATCTCGACCGACAATGCCTGCACGTTGGCGAACAGGGTGTCGAGAGAGCTGCGACGGCGATCGAGTTCGGCGAGAATGCGATCCGCGTCGACGATCAGCGAATCGATTGCGGTACTGCGCTCGGCAAGCACTGTGGTGACTTCTTCGGCATGCCGGAGCAATTCACGCAGGGAATCGTCGCGGGAGGCCACCGTGTCGGACAGCCGCATGACCCCGTCGAGGGCGGCGGCGACGTCGTCGGGGGTGTCGCGCAGGGTATCGGACAGGACGTTCATGGAGGTGCGCAGTTGTTCGGCATCGAGTTCTGCCGCGGTCTCGGTGAGATCGCCGAGGGCATCGGTGAGCTGATACGGAGCGGTGGTGTGGTCGACGTCGATGGTGGTGTCCGGGTCGAGGGCTCCGGGCCCGGCGGGACGTACGCGCAGGTTCCGCGCGCCGAGGGCAGTGGCCGTGGCAATCTCTACGGTGGTGTCGGTGCCGAGGACGACGTCGTCGGTGACGGTGAAGGTGACGGCGACGGCATCGTGGTCGATCTCGATGTCGGTGACCCGACCGGCGTCCTTGCCGGACACCTGCACGGCGTCGCCGGTGTTCAGTCCGCCGGCGTCGACGAACCGAGCACGGTAGGTGCTGCCGTCGTCGACGAACGGGAGCGACTGGATGTTCAATGCGCACAAGACCAGCACGATGACCGCGACGGAGCCGGCGACGCCGACACGAACCTGGTTCATCTCACGAAATTGGATCATTGCGGAGCGCACCTGCCCGTGGTCTGCCCGAACAGAGGAGAGGTGATGGTGTTGCCGGACGGATCGCTGACCTTGATGAGCATGCCGCACAGGTAGTAGTTGAAGAATCCGCCGTACGCGCCGAGTCGGGTGAGCGAGGCATATGCCTCGGGAAGTTCGGTGGTCAGTTGCTCGATGGTGTCGCTGCGAGAGTCGAGTAGTGTTGCCAAGTTCCCTGTTTCGCGGATCGTCCCCGCGAGTGGCGCGCGAGCCTCGGCGAGGAGCGCGGCCACCTCTGCGCCGGCAGCATCGATATGGGTGACGGAGTCGGCGAGCAGCGTGCTGTCCTGAGCGAGACCGGACGCGAGTTGGTGCGCGCGGTCGAGAGCGGTGTCGAACGTGTCGCGGTGGGTGGCAAGGTTTGCCAGCACTGATTCGAGGTTCGCGATCACCTGGCCGACGAGAGCATCACGGTCGGCGATGCTCGAGGCGAGCGACGCCGCGTGCACGAGAATCGATTCCACGGATCCGCCCTGACCCTGCAGTACGGTGATCAGGTCGGCGGACAATTGGTTGACCTGCTCGGGTTCGAGGGCCCGGAACAGGGGCTTGAAGCTGCCGATGAGCACGTCGAGGTCGAGTGCGGGTTCGGTGCGGTCGGTTCCCATCGTCTCGCCGGGGGCCATCGGGGTGGCGTCGCCGGGACCGTCGGACAGTTCCATGTACCGGTCGCCCACCAGGTTCAGATAACGAACGGTGGCGATCGTCGCACGGGTAGGTGTGTACGAGGACTCGACGTCGAACGTGACCTCGATGCGATTGCCGTCGGTGTACTCGACCGACGACACCTTCCCCACCTCGACACCGGACACCCGTACGAACTGGCCTTCCTTCAGGCCGGACACATCGTCGAACAGTGCTCGGAATTCGGTGGTTTCGGCGAAACGCACCTGACCGAACACGACGAAGAGTCCGCCGAGGATCAGCAGCATCACCGTCGAGTAGATGCCCGCCGCGAATACCGTCCTGGTCATGACGGAGCTCCGGAGAGCAGTTCGAACAGTGACTCCGGCACGAACACCGGCGATGTGTTGCCCCTTTCGAACGGATTCGCGCCGGTGCGCGCGACGAGGTAGGGGGCAGGCGTCTGCTCAGGTGTGACGATCGGCAGCAGTCCGCAGTGAGGCCCGCCGGTTGCTTCGACGACCGGCAGATTCCGCGGATACTCGTACGGATCGACACCGAGCAGGAGCGAGGAGTTGAGCATCATGGTCGCTCCGTTGCCTCCGGATGCAGGTTCGGCGAGTTGGCGGGCGCGGTCGGCGCCTTGGAAGAAGCAGGGCAGCACAGGAGCGTATTCGTCGAGGAGCGATGCGGTCGGTCGCAGCAGGTCGAGGATCTCGACGATCTCCTCGGTATGCGGGCCGACCACGCGGAGCCCTGCGTCGCTCATGCCCGTGGTTGCGAGGAGCACCTGGTCGAGGTCGTCGGCGCGGTCGACGATCGTGCCGCCGGTGACGGCGAGGTTGTCGAGCGCATCGACCAGATCGTCGGTGGCGCCGGCGTAGACGTCGGCGGAGGCCTCGGTCGCGGCCAGGTCGCGGTCGATGACGTCGAGCCGAGGTTCGATCTGCGACAGGAGCACGTCGGCATCCTCGATCGCTCCGCCGAGGGCATCACCGCGTCCACGAAGTGCGGAGGACAGTGCACCGAGGGTGCTGTTGAGTTTTGCGGGATCGACGGCCTGCAGTACGCCGGACAACGACTCGAAGACGGTGTTCGTCTCCACCGTGACGTTCGAGGCGAGCAGGACGGTGCCGTCGGACAGTCCCGTCGGTCCCGGTATCGGCGGGTCGGTGAGGGTGACGTACTTGGCGCCGAAGACTGTGGTGGCACGAATGTCGGCTCCCACCCCGACCGGGATCCGTGCGGCATCGTCCGGGTTCAGGCTCAGTTCGACGACAGCTCCGGACTGAGTGTGCACGACAGAGGCGACAGTGCCGACCTGCACCCCGTGCGCTTTGACCATCGATCCACGGTCGAGCATCAAACCGGCCCTGTCGGTCTCGACGGTGACGGTGATTCCGGGCGCGAACGAGCCACGGAAGCTGTGGTAGACGAGAAGCAGGACGGCGGCGATCACGACGACCAGTGCGGCCGTCACGATCTTCGGGAGCCATGTGGGGGACTGACCGGCGGGCATCGGATCACCCCGCCAGGTGCAGCTGCCGGCTGCTTCCGTAGAGGGCCAGGGAGATCAGCAGCGTCACGGTCACCACGCCGATCAGCGACATACGCACGGCGCGCCCTGTTGCAACGCCGACGCCGGCGGGGCCGCCGGTGGCGGTGTACCCGTAGTAGCTGTGCACGGTCATCACGACGACGGCCATCGTGATGGCCTGGAGGAACGACCACAGCACGTCGGCGGGACGCAGGAATGTGGCGAAGTAGTGGTCGTAGACGCCCGGTGACTGGCCGAGCATGACGACGGTCGCGATGCGGCTCGACAGGAACGACGCGAGCACCGACAGCGCATACAGGGGGACGACCGCGATGAGGCCGGCGAGGATGCGGGTGCCCACCAGATACGGAATCGAGCGGATGGCCATGACCTCCAGTGCGTCGATCTCCTCACTGATCCGCATCGCACCGAGCTGCGCGGTGGTGCCCGCGCCGATGGTCGCGGCCAATCCCACACCCGCGACCACGGGCGCGACCACTCGGACGTTGACGTACGCGGACAGGAATCCGGTGAGTGCCTCGACACCGATATTGCCGAGTGAGGTGAAGCCTTGGACTGCGACGGTGGCGCCTGCGAACAGCGTCAGGAAGCCCATGATCGCGACGCTTCCGCCGATCATCGCGAGGACGCCTGTGCCGAGGCCGATCTCGGAGACCACACGCAGGGTCTCGCGCGGGTAATGACGTGCGGCGCGGCCGGTCGATACGAGAGCGCCGACGAAGAACATGACCTGGCGACCGATGGTGTCGATTCCCCGCGACACCGATCGGACTGCACGCCTTCCCGCGAGCACCCCGCGGCTCGCCGTGAACCCGACGAGGCTCATCGGCCCATCACCGCGATCCCGACCGTGGTGAGCAGCATGTTGGCGAGGAACAGTGCGATGAACGCGAACACGACGGTCTCGTTGACGGCCTCACCGACACTCTTCGGGCCGCCGGTGACCGAGAGTCCGCGATAGCACGCGATGAGTCCGGCAAGGAGACCGAACACGGCGGCCTTGAGTTGGGAGAGCAGGAGTTCTCCGGGCCCTACGAGCAGGGTGACGCCCGCGGCGTAGGCGCCGGGGTCGACGTTCTGCAGCATCACCGAGAAGAAGAACCCGCCGGTGAGCCCGATTGCGCACACTGCACCGTTGAGGGTGACGGCGACAGCCATCGACGCGAGCGCTCGGGGGAGTACGAGTCGTGCGGCGGGATCGATCCCGAGGACTTCGAGCGCGGCGATCTCGTCGCGGATGGTGCGGGAGCCTAGATCGGCGGCGATCGCGGTGGCGCCCGCACCGGCGACCACGAGGACGGTGACGAGGGGCCCGATCTGCGTGATTGCGCCGAGGCCCGCGCCTGCCCCGCTCAGGTCGCCGGCCCCGATCTCGAGAAGCAGCGAGTTGAGGGTGAACACCACGAGCACGGTGAACGGGATCGACATCAGCACGGTGGGAACGAGGGACACTCTCGCGATGAACCAGAACTGAGTGACGAATTCGCGCCACTGGAACGGCGCGCGGAACAGTCCGGTGAAGGCGTCGAGCGACAGCGAGTAGAAGCCGCCGAGTGCGGATGCAACATTTCGAGACACTGTGGTTCGGGAATTCGAAACCATCGGTGTATTCGCCTCCCCCCACGGATCAGGCTCCCGAACTACGGGTTCCGCCAGACCATACCGCAGGGTATGTGGAGCGACAAGGGTATCGGCATGGGTTGCGCCGGATAAGGTGTCCTATGTTCAGGCGGTGGGGGACTTGTCCAGGTTGTGTGCGAGTTCGCCTGTCAACAACTGGAATTCGTTCTGTCCGCGTTCGCGGACCCACACGGGATCTGCGCAATGCCACCGCTCGGCGGCGAGCGAGCGTGTGAGTATTTTGAACGTTGCGGTACGGGGGAGGCTTCGCGCCACCCTGATGAATGTCGGGAGCTGCTTGGGTCCGAGATCGGCCTGAGCATCGAGGAATTCGGTGAAGGCGATCGGATCGAACTCGGCGTCCACGGTGGGAACGACCGCGGCCATCACCCTGTCGCCCACATACCGGTCGGGCACACCGTAGACCGTCACCTGCGCGAAACCCGGATAGCGCACCAGCGCGCGTTCGATCGGAGCTGCACCAAGGTTCTCGCCGTCCACACGTAGCCATCCGGAACTGCGGCCGGCGAAATACACGAAGCCGTCGGCATCCCGATATGCGAGGTCGCCGCTGTGGTATCTGCCGTCTCGGAGCCGCTCCGAATCGGCCTGCGGATTCTTGTAGTAGCCGGAGAACGCGCCGGCACCTTCGTTGTTGACGAGCTCCCCCGTGGCCTCGTCGGCGTTGACGATACGGCCATCCATATCGAATTCCGCTGCCGGACACTCCGACCCGGTCTCGGGATGGAGGATCACGACATTACCGGGAAGCCGGCCCAGCGCTCCGGGCGGTGCACCGGGTGTCGCGGCGATCGACACACCACCTTCGGTGGACCCGAAGCCGTCCACCACGACAGCATCGAAGCGGCGGGCGAACTCGGCGACCGCGGGCGCGCTGCCCTCGTTGCCGTACATGATCCGCAGCGGATTGTCTGCGTCGTCGGATTGTTCGGGTGTCGCCACGATGTACGACAACGGCTTACCCACGTAGTTCGCGTAGGTCACCGAGAACTTGCGGAGGTCGGTAAGAAATCCCGACGCCGAGAACCGGCGACGCAGTGCGATCGAGCTCTCGGCGGCCAAGGCGACACCCCACCCGGCCATCATTGCGTTCGAATGGAACATCGGCATCGAGAGATAGACGGTGTCGGCCGAGCTCAATCCGAACCTCTCTGCCAGCATGCTCCCGGGTCCGGAGATCTTCGCGTGCGTGCACCGCACCGCCTTCGGGTCGCCGCTGGTGCCGGAGGTGAAGATCAGCATGAAGAGGTCGTCCGGTTCGGTGGCATCGACGATCTGCTCGGAGCCCGCGTACGGGGCGATCGTTGTGCGCCACTCGTCGGAATCGATGTCGATCACCCGCACCCCGGGGAGATCGAGCCCGTCGAGCAATCCGAGGTGCGCGGTCTCGGTGAACACCACCTGACAGTCTGCGAGCAGAATGTCGCGGGCGAGTGCCTCACCTCGCCGGGTGGTGTTCAGTCCTGCCACCACGGATCCTGAGAATGCCGCAGCCCCGAGCAGGAGCGAGAACTCCGGCACGTTGTCGAGTAGTACGCCGAGGTGCCGCGGACGCGACGGGTCGAGAATGTCGCGCAGCAGCGCCGCCCGATCGTGCGAGAGTGCGACGTGGCTGCGCCACGGGACGAAGGAGTCCTCGAACCGCATGCCGCGGTCGTCGACCGTGTCGAGGCGCCGGAGCAGAGTGGCAACGGTATCGGTCATCGTGACAGCCTCCGAACGTCAGGCAGGAGCGTCGGCGAGTTCCCGGCCGAGTGCACGCAACTGCGTCGTGGCAGATCCCAGCAGGAATTCGTGATGCTTCGCAACGAGGAAGTACCGGTGAACGGGATGGTCCTCGTCGAGCCCCACACCGCCGTGGACGTGCACGACGGTGTGCGCTACCCGATGTCCCGCATCAGCCGCCCAGAATGCGGCGGTGCGCAGGTCTTCCACGTGGGGGTCGCCCTGGGCGATGCGGAAGGCCGCCTGCCACAGTGTCAGGCGAACACCTCTGACGTCGATGTACGCGTCGGCCAGGCGTTGCGCGACGGCCTGGAAACTGCCGATCGGGCGATCGAACTGGACTCGCTCGCGTGCGTATTCGGCGGTGAGTTCGAGGCTTCGGTCAAGGGCTCCGCACTGGTAGGCGGCCGACCCGAGGAGCATGCGGTCGCGCAGCAAGGTCGCAACGGCCGCACCGTCGGAACCGAGGATGCGATCCGGCCCGAGGACGACTCCGTCCAGCGTGACCATGCCGGTGGATCCGAGACCGGTGGTCTGTTGCGGCGTGACTCTCACACCGGGATCGTCGGCGCGGACCAGGAACACTGCGACACCGTCATCCGTCGCGGCGGGCACGAGGAAGCCGTCGGCGACGGGTGCGGCGTCGACGACGATCTTGGTGCCGTTCAGCACATGGTCGGAACCGGACACGGTGGCCGACGTGGTGGGGTGCAGCGGATCGTCGTTGACCTCTTCTGCCAGCGCGGCCGTCAGGATCTTCTCGCCGGCCGCGGCGGGTTCACCCCACTCTTTGCGCTGTGACTCTGTCCCGAATTCCGCTATTGCGGAAGCTGATCCGACGATCGACGTGAGGTAGGGCACTGTCGCGGCGCCGCGACCGAGTTCGATGAGGATGCTGGCCTGTTCGAGAGGGCCGAAGCCGTCGCCGCCGACCGAATCCGGTAGGGCCGCGCCGAGCACGCCCGACGATGCAAGTGCATCCCACAGGGCATGATCCGTGCGGTCGTCAGCGGCATCGAGGCTGCGCTGATGTTCGTTGGTGACAATATCGGTGACGATGCTGCGCGTGAGTTCCGAGAGGTCCTGCTGCGCTTCTGTGAGAGTGAAATCCACGGTGGATGTCCTTTCTAGCGCTTGGAAGGCGGTAGGCCGAGTGCGGTCATGGCGATGATGTCGCGCTGCACTTCGTTGGTGCCGCCCCCGAAGGTGAGAATCAGCGAACTGCGATGCATCCGCTCGATGCGTCCGCGCAGCAGTGCGCCGGGCGAGTTCTGCCGCACCGTCGCCGCGGGGCCGAGGATCTCCATGAGCAGGCGGTACCCCTCCGTGGCGAATTCCGTTCCGAAGACCTTGTTGGCCGAAGCCGGTGCGGGTCCGAGGGGGCCGGTACCGGAGGCGATGTCCCAGTTCATGAGTTGGAGGTACTCGGCCTTGGCGTACACGCGGGCCAGGTTGATCTGGACCCATTCCTGGTCGATGACGCGCCGTCCGTCGGGAAGCCGCGTCTCCTGGGCCCAGGTCCGAACTGCGCGCAGTGCGCTGAGGATGGGACCGGCGGAGGTCAGCGCGACCCGTTCGTGATTGAGCTGATTGGTGATCAGTGCCCAGCCGCCGTTCTCCTCGCCGACGAGTGCAGAGGCCGGAACCCGGACGTCCTGGTAGTAGGTGGCGCTGGTGTCGGGGCCGGCCATGGTGTGCACCGGTGTGTAGGAGAAGCCCTCGGCGTCGGTGGGGACGATGAGGATGCTGATTCCCTTGTGCTTCTTGGCATCAGGGGCGGTGCGGACGGCGAGCCACACGTAGTCGGCGTAGGCGATCAGGCTCGTCCACATCTTCTGGCCGTTGATCACCCACTCGTCGCCGTCGCGGACGGCGCTGGTGCGCAGCGACGCGAGATCGGTGCCTGCCTCCGGTTCGGAGTATCCGATGGAGAAGTGGAGTTCACCGGCAGAGATGCGCGGGAGGAAGTATGCCTTCTGTTCGTCGGTGCCGTAGTGCATGATCGTCGGCGCGACCGAGTCGATGGTCAGGAATGGAACGGGCGCGCCGGCGATGGCGGCCTCGTCGCTGAAGATCAGCTGATCCATTGCGGGGCGGTTCTGGCCGCCGAACTCTTCCGGCCAGCCGAGGGTGAGCCACCCGTCCTTGCCCATCTGCTGGACGACCTCGCGGTACACGTTGCCCGAGCCGTACTCACCGGTGGTGGCGGCGAGGGCCTCTCGTCGTTCTTCCGTCATCAGGTCTGCGAAGTACTCGCGCAATTCCTCGCGTAGCCGTTGCTGTTCGGGGGTGTAGTTGATGTCCACGAACGCTCCTTCGTCGTCATAGGATCCGACGAATCATTGCACAGAATTGTAACGCGTTCTAGTGTGAGTTCGAACGACTCGTACGGCGAGGGAATGAGGTCCGGAAATGGATGTCGAGGTCGACTTCGACCGCTGTGAGGCCAATGGCGTGTGCGTGGGTATCGCACCCGAGGTCTTCGATCTGAACGACGACGACGAACTGATCGTCGTGCATCCCACTCCCGCGGGGAGTGAGGATCTCGTTCGCGACGCGATCGCGCAGTGCCCGCGTGCGGCGCTGTCCGAGGTTCGCTAGCGACGGGCCCACGGGAGTCTGCCGGGGGTCTTGTCATAAACAGGAACAAGTTCTAGATTCCTGGTCGGCTTCGGATCTCCGGGGTAGGCCACGGGTGAGGGTATGTCGGATGTCCCGCCCGACTTCGCAAGGGAGTGCGTGAATGAGTGCTGTCGGCAACGGTCGCGACGAGGATGTGTCGCTCGAAGGCAAGGTTGCGGTCGTCACCGGTGCCGGCGCGGGACTCGGGCGCGCCGAGGCGCTCGGTCTCGCCCGTGCGGGCGCGAGGGTGATCGTCAACGATCTCGCTCCCGGTGACGCGGTGGACGACACCCTCGCGCAGATCCGGTCGCTGGGGGTCGACGCCGAGTTCGTGGCCGGCAGCGTCGCCGAACGAGAGA
The DNA here is from genome assembly GCF_055380405.1 of Rhodococcus sp. JCM 9793. Taxonomy (NCBI): domain Bacteria; kingdom Bacillati; phylum Actinomycetota; class Actinomycetes; order Mycobacteriales; family Nocardiaceae; genus Rhodococcus; species Rhodococcus sp. JCM 9793. The sequence goes on along the minus strand of NZ_AP043721.1, from coordinate 5,863,529 downwards.
CCGCCGACGCAATGGTCGCCACCGCTGTGGATCGGTTCGGCGGGCTCGACATCGTGGTCAACAACGCAGGTGTCGTCCGCGACCGGATGCTTCCGAACATGTCCGACGAGGAATGGGACACCGTCGTCTCGGTGCATCTGCGCGGACACTTCCTTCTGTGCCGCAACGCCGCGGCCTTCTGGCGCGGGAAGTCGAAGGAGATAGGCGGTCCCGTGTACGCGCGGATCGTGAACACCTCGTCCGAAGCCGGGCTTCTCGGCCCCGAAGGGCAGGCCAACTACGGTGCCGCGAAGGCGGGGATCACCTCACTCACCGTGTCGGCGGCACGTGGTCTGTCGCGGTACGGCGTCCGTGCCAATGCGATCTGCCCTCGTGCTCGCACCGCGATGACGGAAGCGGTGTTCGGAGATGCACCCGACGGGGAGATCGACCCCCTTTCACCCGACCATGTCGCATCGCTCGTCTCCTACCTGGCGTCTCCCGCGGCAGAGAAGGTCAACGGCCAGGTCTTCATCGTCTACGGCCCGATGGTTGCGTTGATGGCAGCGCCGACCGTCGAGCAGCGCTTCGACGCAGTTGGGCAGTGGACCCCTGCCGCGCTCGCATCCGAGCTCGGTGGGTACTTCTCCGATCGGGATCCGGGCAGGACGTTCTCGGCATCTGCCGCCCTCGAGCTGTAGTTCGCCTCTAAGCTTCGTAGGAGGTCCGATTCGGACGCTCGTCCGGATCGGGTTTACTGCAACCGACAGTGTCGGTTACTGTGCAGTCCGTGTGCCGCGGGGGTGCCGGCACCCCCGGCTCCGGCTGCGGGAAGAACGGCTCTTTCGATGCCGAAACCGAATAGGAATCTGTTCTAGTTTTGTTGCCGGATCAAGGCCGATTTCGATGCCTCGACCGCATGGTGCCAACAATGCGGAAAAGTCTCCCGGGAGTTCGGATTCCCATCAAAGCCCCAGTGTAAACCGGCTTATGTCTGCTCGGGTTCTTTGAATACGCTCATGTTTTTTCGTCAGCAGGACCGATATTCCAACCGTGGAAGCGATGCATCTTTGACACGTGAACACGTTCTAGTTAATATGACGCGGGTCACAGCATTACTGCTGCTGTGGCGTGGTGCGGGTGAATCATCGAACGAAGGGGGGACGCGGTGGTAGACCTCTTCGAAGTCCCCCTGCGGGCTGTCGGCGGATTGTTCGCCATGACGGGCGAGACCGCGCGTGCCGCCTTCGTCCGTCCGTTCCAGCGACGCGAATTCATCGACCAGGCGTGGTTCGTCGCCAGGGTCTCCCTGATGCCGACCATCCTCGTCGCTGTTCCGTTCACCGTGCTCGTCAGCTTCACGCTGAACATCCTGCTGAGAGAGATCGGCGCGGCCGACCTCAGCGGCGCGGGTGCCGCACTGGGCGCTGTCACCCAGGTCGGTCCCATGGTCACCGTGCTCATCGTCGCCGGCGCCGGAGCGACCGCGATCTGCGCCGACCTGGCCGCGCGTACCATTCGCGAGGAAATCGACGCGATGAAGGTGCTCGGTATCAATCCGATCCAGCGCCTCGTCGTACCGCGGGTGCTCGCGTCCACCGTGGTCGCGCTACTGCTCAACGGACTCGTCTGCACCATCGGCATCCTCGGCGGTTTCGGTTTCTCGGTCTTCTTCCAGGGCGTGAACCCGGGCGCCTTCGTCAACGGCATCACGCTGCTCACCGGATTCGGGGAACTCATGATCTCCCAGGTCAAGGCAGGCCTGTTCGGCATGATCGCCGGACTCGTTGCCTCATACCTCGGTCTGAACGTGCGTGGCGGCGCGAAGAGCGTCGGCGACGCCGTCAACCAGACGGTGGTGTTCGCCTTCATGGCGCTCTTCGTCGTCAACCTTCTTGTCACCGCTGTCGGCATCAAGCTGACCGGCGGATGAGGGGGGACACACGATGGCACTGATGACAGGTCGGTTCCCCAGGACCGCGCGGCGACTGGGCAAGACGTCGAAATCGATCGACAAACTCGGCGAGCAAGCACTGTTCTTCGCCCGCGCCCTCGGCACCATGCCGCGCGCGGTGATGCACTACCCGAAGGAAACCGTGCGGCTGATCGCGGAGATCAGCATGGGCACAGGCGCGCTCGCGGTGATCGGCGGCACCGTGGTGATCGTCGGCTTCCTGACCCTGTTCACGGGCGGCATCATCGCCGTGCAGGGATTCAGCTCGCTCGGCAACATCGGAGTCGAAGCGCTCACCGGTTTCTTCGCTGCATTCATCAACGTGCGCATCGCCGCCCCCACCATCGCCGGGATCGGTCTCGCTGCGACGATCGGAGCAGGCTCCACCGCGCAGCTCGGTGCGATGCGTGTCTCCGAAGAGATCGACGCCCTGGAGACCATGGCGATCCCGTCGATCCCCTACCTCGTCTCGACACGCGTGATGGCCGGGATGATCTCGATCATCCCGCTGTACTCGCTCGCGGTCATCGCGTCGTTCATCGCCAGCCGGTTCGCGACCGTCGTCCTCTACGGACAGTCGGCCGGCGTGTACGACCACTACTTCTCGACATTCCTCATCCCCACCGACATCCTGTGGTCGTTCGTGCAGGCCATCGTGATGGCGGTTGCGGTGATGCTCATCCACACCTACTACGGATTCAACGCGAGTGGAGGTCCGGTCGGCGTCGGCGTCGCGGTCGGCAACGCGGTGCGGGCCTCGTTGATCGCCGTCGTGACGGTGACCCTCCTGATTTCCCTTGCGGTGTACGGCACCTCCGGCAACTTCAACCTGTCGGGATAGGGCGCGCATGGATACCCCTTCGTGGAAGAAGAAACTTGCTGCCCTCGGATTGGTCGGCGGACTGGCGGCGATCATCGCCGTGTCGCTGACATTGTTCGTCGGGGGATTCACGTCGACGACACCGATCACCGTCACCTCGGCCCGATCCGGTCTGGTGATGGAAACCGATGCCAAGGTGAAATTGCGCGGCGTCGAGGTGGGTCGGGTCGCGTCGATCGGGCACAGCCCGAGCGGAGCCGTCCTCGAGCTCGCGATGCAACCAGGACAGATGGAACTGATTCCCTCGAACGCGCAGGTGGCAATCGAATCCACCACGGTGTTCGGCGCGAAGTTCGTCAACATCATCGTCCCCGACGACCCGTCGTCCACGCCGTTGCAGGAGGGCGCGGTGATCGCGGCAGACAGCGTCACCGTCGAATTCAACACCGTCTTCGAACACCTCTCCGACGTGCTGGCACAGATTCAGCCGGAGAAACTCAATGCGACTCTCGGAGCACTGTCCGAAGCGCTCAACGGGCGCGGTGACGAACTGGGCGCGACTCTGGTCGAGGCGGACGATTACCTCGTCGAGATGAACCCGTCGCTGCCACAGCTGGAATACGATCTCGAGGTCGGAGCGACCGTCGCGCAGCTGTATGCCGATGTCGCGCCCGATCTCATGACCACCATCGGGAACGCAACGGATGTGGGTAACACGATCGTCGACGAGCAGGAACAACTCGATCTGCTGCTGATGAATCTCACCGGGCTGGCCAACACCGGACGGGATGTGCTGGGGGAGAACGAAGGCCAGCTCACCACCGCACTCGATGTCCTGACCGACACGACCACACTGCTCGCTGAGTACTCGCCCGAACTCACGTGCTTCATCGTGGGTCTCAACGATGCACGCGTCGCGTTCGAGCCGATGGCGGGCACCGGGAAGTACCCGGCCCTCATGCTCAGCACCAGTTTCATGGGCGGAGCGACCCCCTACAACCACGAGGAGGACCTTCCGGTGGTCGGTGCGTCGGGTGGCCCCAACTGCCACGGTCTGCCGAATTTCGATCCGGTGCGCGACGGTAATGCTTCGTTCGTGGTGACCGACACCGCGACCGTTCCGTACAAACCGGCGACCGAGGCCTGGATCCGGTACCCGACGATCTTCGGATTCCTGTTCGGCGACTACCTTCCGGCAGGGCAGTGACCATGAAGGATGCCACGGTCAAGTTCTCGATCTTCGCTCTCGTCATGGTCCTCGTGTTCGTGGGCCTCGCGGTGGTGTTCAGTCAGGCCCGCTTCACCGGAACCGAGGACTACCACGCCACATTCACCGACGCATCAGGGCTCGAAGCCGGCGACAAGGTGCGTATCGCAGGCGTCCAGGTCGGTTCGGTGACGGGTATCGACATCGGGGACGGCAACCACGCCGAAGTCGATTTCGATGTCGACTCCCAGCACATGCTGTTCGCCGGCACCCGCGCGACGGTGCGCTACGAGAATTTGGTCGGCGACCGCTACCTCGAGCTTCTCGAAGGCCCGGGCAGCCTCGACATCCTCGCCGCCGGCGGCAGCATCCCCGTCGAACAGACCGAACCTGCTCTCGACCTCGACCTTCTGCTCGGCGGATTCAAGCCGCTGCTCAAAGGGCTCGATTCCCAGCAGATCAACGACCTCTCCGGTGCGTTGTTGCAGGTCTTCCAGGGGCAGGGCGACACATTGGTCTCGCTTCTCGGCTCCACGAACTCGTTCACCAATTCGATTGCCGACCGCGATCAGTTGATCGGCGACGTCATCGATAATCTCAATGGTGTCCTCGGGACCATCGACGACCACGATCGCGAGTTCACCGAGACGATCGATCAGTTGCACGCCCTGGTCGGTGGGCTCGCCGAGGACCGCGACCCGATCGGCGCCGCCATTCCGCAGATCGCCGCAGGAACTGCAGATCTCGCCTCACTGCTGCAGAACACGCGCCCGGATCTGCAATCGGTGATCGCCGAAACCAACCGCACCATGACGCAATTGGACCTGGGGGAGGACGACATCAACACCACCCTCGAACGACTGCCATCGGACTACAGGAAACTCATCCGAGTCGGTGCGTACGGAAACTTCTTCCAATTCTTCTTGTGTGCCAACACCTTCAAGGTATCGGGTCCGGACGGAACAACGATCCGATTCACGTCCGCCGCACAGACGACCGGAAGGTGCGCGAAACTCGAATGAGTGGAATCCGAGAACCAGACACACTCCGGATCGGCGCGGTCGGTCTTGCGGTGTCGGTCGCGATCGTGGTGGCGGGCCTGCAATATGACCAACTGCAGTTCCTTTCCGGTGGACTGACCTACTCGGCGCGGTTCGCAGACGCCGGCGGTCTCATTCCTGGCGACGACGTCACCCTCTCCGGAGTCGACGTCGGATCCGTGACCGACGTCGCCCTCGACGGTGATGCCGTGCTCGTGACCTTCTCCATCCGTGACGGGATCGGGCTCGGCGACGGTACCGGCGCCGATATCAAGACCAACACCGTGCTCGGTGCGAAGTCCCTCGCCGTCCGGCCGGGCGGGCAGGGCGTGATGCGACCGGGATCGGTGATCGCCCTCGACCGCACCAACTCGCCGTATTCCCTGACCGATGCTCTCGGCGACCTCACGACGACCACGTCGGAACTCGATACCGAACAGATCAACGAATCGCTCGAAGCGCTGTCGGATTCGTTGCAGGACACACCGCCCGAGATCCGCGGCGCACTCGAGGGCATGACCCGTCTGTCGCAGTCGATCAACGCGCGCGACGAATCGTTGTCGCAACTGCTCGAACGCGCCGAGGACGTCACCGGCATCCTGGCCGAGCGCAGCGACCAGGTCAACGAACTGATCGTCGACGCGAACTCCCTCTTCGGTGAGCTGAGCCTGCGACGCGACGCCATCACCGAACTCATCGCGAACATCGGGGCGGTGTCGCGGGAGCTGACCGGCCTCGTCCAGGACAACCAGGCCCAGATGGGCCCGACGCTCGAAGTGCTCAACAGGGTCACCGAGAACCTGCAGGCCAACAAGGAGAACATCGCCGGTGCGCTCGACGGGCTCGGTCCCTATATCAGTGCCCTCGGCGAATCCGTCGCGAGCGGGCCGTTCTTCAATGCCTACGTGTCGAACATCCTCCCGGCGCCGTGGTGGAAGGCCATCGTGGACAGTCAACTGGCACCCGACCTGCTGCCGCAGGATCTGCAGGACATAATTCCGAAGGATCCGCCGTCGATCACGAGGGATGGCGAATGAACGCGCACACCACACCCACTGAGAGTGCGGCCGGCGGGCGCCCGAAATGGCTGCTGCCCGCGATTGCCGGCCTCGTGGTCGTCGCACTGGTCGCCGTCGGACTCGCGGTGTTCTCCGGCCTGGGTAAACGTACGATCCATGCCGAATTCCTCTCCACCAGTGGCCTGTACGAGGGCGACGACGTGCGGGTGCTCGGGGTGTCGGTCGGAAAGATCACCGACATCGACGCCGGCGATCAGTCGGTGCGCGTAACCATGCAGGTCGACGATTCGGTCGACGTCCCCGCCGACGCCAAGGCTGTGATCATCGCCCAGAGTCTCGTCTCGGCGCGATTCGTCCAGCTCACACCGGTCTACTCCGGCGGAGAGGAGATCGCTGACGACGCGACGATTCCGATGGAGCGCACGGCATCTCCTGTCGAATGGGACGAGATCAAGGAAGAGCTGATGCGCCTATCGGAGGCGCTCGGGCCGGAGGAACTCGACCCGCAGGGCTCCCTCGGACGGTTCATCGACACCGCTGCGGAGAATCTCGACGGCAATGGAGCGACGATCAACAGCACACTTCGGGAACTCTCCGACACGATGAAGACGCTGTCGGAAGGTCGAACCGATCTGTTCGGCACCGTCCGCAACCTGCAGACCTTCGTGTCGGTGCTCTCGCAGAGCAACGAGCAGATCGTGCAGTTCGGCGGCCGCTTGGCATCCGTGTCGAATGTACTGGCCGAAAGTTCCGATCAATTGGGTGTCTCGCTCACCGATCTCAATGTGGCGGTCGGAGATGTCCAGCGGTTCGTGCAGGACAATCGCGCGGGCCTGACCGAATCGGTGCAGCGGTTGGCCGACGCGACAGAGGTGCTCGCCCGTAAGCGTCCCGAGATCGAACGCGTGCTGCATTCCGGCCCGACTGCGCTGTCGAACTTCTACAACATCTACAAGCCGGCCCAGGGTTCGCTCACCGGTGCTCTCGCGATCAACAACGCTGCCAACCCGATCGAGTGGATGTGTGGATCTGTGGGTGCCGCGGCGAACGCGACCTCCGAGCGCAGTGAGGAACTGTGCCGACAGCAACTCGGTCCGGTCCTGTCGTCGATCCAGGCCAATTACCTTCCGGTCCTGTCCAATCCGCTGGCCGGTGTCCAGGCGTTCCCCGACCAGATCGAGTACTCCGAGCCAGGTCTCGAAGAAGCGTCGGCCGGGCGCGGAACCGCTCCGGAGCAGCCCGCGATGCCGGCATCGCCGCTGGACGGGTTGATCCAGGGGATGCCCGACATCAGCGTTCCGGGCGACCTGGGGTCGCTACTGCAGCCGGGAGGCGGACGATGAGGATGCGGAGCAGAACCGCGCGGTTCGTCGCAGCGGCAACGACGGTGGTCGCGGCCGCCACGCTGTCCGGGTGCGAGTGGGACGGGCTCAATTCCGTCCCGATGCCAGGGGCTGCGGGTCGTGGCGACGACGCATACCAGGTTCAGATACGAATGCCGAATGTCACGACGCTGACGCAGAATTCGCCGGTGCGGATCGACGACGTCACAGTTGGTTCGATCGAGAACATCGAGGTCGAGAACTGGCACGCGCTGGTGACGGTGTCGCTCGAAGGTGATGTCGCGTTGCCGGCCAACGCGACCGCCCGTATCGGTCAGACTTCGTTGCTGGGATCGCAGCATCTCGAACTTGCGGCACCGACCACAGAGCCTCCTGAAGGCCGGCTCGAACCGGGCGACATCATCCCGATCGAGCGTGCGGGTGCGTATCCCACGACGGAGCAGACACTGTCCTCGCTGTCGGTCGTGCTCAATGGCGGTGGCCTTGCACAGATCAACGACATCACCACCGAACTCAATGCGGCCTTCGTCGGCCGGGAGGATTCGATTCGCGATCTGCTGCCGCGTCTCGACGAGCTCGTCTCCACCCTCGACACCCAACGCGAGGACATCGTCTCGGCGCTCGAGGGGATGGATCGTCTCGCGTCGACGGTCAACAATCAGAACGAAACACTCGTCCGGGCGTTGGAGGAACTGCCCCCGGCTCTCGAGGTGCTCGCTGATCAGCGACAGAACCTCACGTCGGCCATGACATCGCTGGGAGAGATGAGTACTGTCGCCAGCCGGCTCGTCGAGAACAGCGGCGCCGATCTGAAGACGAACCTGGAGGCATTGTCTCCGACACTGCGCGCGCTCGCCGATTCGGGGAGCGCATTGACCGAGGTGCTCGGTGTGCTGCTGACCTATCCGTTCCCGCAGGCGGGGATCGACCAGATCATTCGCGGTGACTATGCCAATCTCGCGATGACGATCGACCTGACTCTCGAGAGGCTCGACCTGAACTTCCTGACGGGGACGCCCCTGGCCGGGCGATTGGCGGGTCCCGAAGGCATCCTCGGTACGGACGCCGGTCTCGCCGCGCAGGCGGTCGATCCCTTCCAAGCACCGTTGGCGCCGCCTCCGCCGGCACAGCAGGGAACGGAAGGAACAGTGACGATCCCGGGTCTCGGCGAGATCAAGATCCCGGGTCTGCCGTGGGAGGTGCCGGCACCATGATGCTCACGAGGTTCGTCCGTATCCAGCTCTCGATCTTCGCGGTACTCACCGTGATCGGGCTCGTGGTGATGTCGCTGATGTATGTGCGTCTGCCGCAGTTGGTGGGGATCGGTCAGTACGAGGTCACCGTCGAATTGGCATCGACCGGTGGTCTCTATCCGCATTCGAACGTGACCTACCGCGGGAACACCGTCGGCACCGTCACGAACGTGACATTGTCGCCGGTGGGCGTCGACGCGGTGCTGTCCATAGATTCCGGCCAGAAAATCCCCGCGGATGTCGACGCTGCTGTGCGCAGTGTGTCTGCGGTCGGTGAACAGTACGTGGATCTCGTGCCGCGCGAGAATGCGTCTTCGGACGAGCATCTCGGCGACGGCGATGTGATTCCCCTCGATCGAACAACGGTGCCCCAGGAGGTCGGTGCACTACTCGATCAGGCGGATGTCCTGCTCGCCAGTATCTCCGACACACGGTTGCAGACCGTCGTCGACGAGGCATTCGATGCGTTCAACGGGACGGGTCCGGAACTGCAGCAGTTGATCGACTCCACACGACTTTTCGTGCAGGAGGCGTCAGCGAATTCGGGTGAAACCCGCAGGCTCCTGGACGAACTCGGGCCGCTGCTGGACACGCAGGTGGTCACCAGTGATTCGATCCGATCCTGGACCCGCGACATGGTGACTTTCACCGATCAGCTCCGCGAGAGTGATCCGGATCTTCGTGCACTCATGGAGAAGGGACCTGCGGCCGCTGCGGAGGCGGAAACCCTTCTACAGGATCTGCGTCCGACGTTGCCGCTGTTGCTCGCCAACCTGGTGAGCGTCGGTGAAGTCGGGGTCATCTACAACGCGGGTATCGAACAGATCTTGGTGCTGTACCCGCCGATGACGACCGCTCTGATCACAGCTGCGGGTGGCGGACCGGCAGAAGACGGCGCGCTGGTCGACTTCCATCTGCAGTTGCACGACCCGCCGCCATGCCTGTCCGGTTTCGTGCCGCCCGATCAGTGGCGGAGCCCCGCGGACACCTCGATGGTGGAGACACCCGACAACATCTTCTGTCAACTGCCGCAATCGGATCCGAATGCAGTACGCGGTGCGCGGAATGTACCGTGCATGGAGTACCCCGGTCGGCGGGCGCCGACCCCGGAGATGTGCCGGACGGGCTACACGCCGGGCTATTCGGACAACCCGTGGCGCGGTGCTCCCACGCCCGTCGAGTCGGAGAACGACATGCCGACGCCGGCGTCGTATACCGAGGACGGTGCCGATGCGGCGCCCGCAGGCGTGACTGCGCGCCGGATCGATCCGGAAACGGGCACGTACATTGGACCGGACGGCACTGTGTTCCGGCACACCGACCTCGGAGATGGGACGAGTTTGGAAACCTACATGAAGGCACAACAGGGCTGATGGCGGAGCAGAACGAGAACCCCGAATCAGACAGCGTCGACGCGAGCAAGGTCGCGCTGAGTAAAGCCACGTCGAGCACGGGTGAGCAGAGCACGGACAGTGAGGTCGACGAGCGTCCGGATGCCGCTGCGGCACCGCGGTGGGCGAAACTCGTCACCGTGGCCGCATCGGTACTGGTCGTCGCGCTCATCGCCGCCGGGGCATGGTTGCTGTTCGAACAACAGTCCGCGGCCGACCGCAACGACCGTCGCGAAGAGCATCTGCAGGCTGCACGCCAGACCGTGTTGAACCTGACGAACATTCAGGCCGACACTGCCGATGCCGACGTCAAGCGACTGATGGAAGGCGCAACCGGCGACTTCAAGGCCGAGTTCGAAGGTCGTGAAGGGCCGTTCGTCGAGGTCGTGCAGCAGGCGGGCGTCACCACCACGGGTGAAGTGCTCGAGGCGGGCATTCAGAACGAGGACGGTTCGTGCACGGCGTCGCTGGTCGCGTCCCGCGCGATGGTGAGCAACGCAGAACAGTCCGAACCGGAGCCCCGCGATTTCCGCCTCCGCGTGACGACCTGCGACGAGGAGGGCCGCTTGCTGGCGTCGAAGGTGGAGTTCGTGCCGTGAGCGATGACCGGAAGGAAGAACCCGTGACAGCTGTCGACACGGATACGGAGAACAAGACGGATATCGCGGACAAGACGGATGCTCGGAGCAATACACCGTCCGGGAACGATACCGAGTCGTCGACGTCGCGGCTGGCGCTGATCGCAGGTGCCCTCGGTGTGGTCGTTCTGGTGTTCGCGGTCCTCGTGGGATGGCTGGGGTACGGCAAGATCCAGGACGCCGCCGCCGAATCGGCCAGGACAGAGGCAGTGGCGGCGGCGGAGGAACAGGCCGTTGCGATGCTCGCCTACGACTTCGAGAACGTCGACGAGCAAACCGCAGCTGCGGGCGAAGGACTCACCGGCGACTTCCGCGACGAGTACATGAGCTTGATGCAGAACATCATCGCACCCGGCGCGAAGGAGAAGTCGATCAGTGTCCAGGTGAGTGTGCAGGGATCGTCTGTGGTGTCGGCCGACGCCGATCACGCAGTGACGCTGCTGTTCCTGAACCAGATCACCACCAGTTCCGAGAACCCGGAAGCCGTGAGCAGCGGGAGCCGGGTACGCGTGGAACTCGAAAACCAGGACGGGCGCTGGCTCGTGAACCGGTTGACGCCCATCTAGATATGGACCGCGGTCAGTTCTGCTCGCCGGCCTCCGCGGGGGCGACCAGCGCGGGACCGGCCGCGCCGTCGTGAGCGAGCGCATCGAGGAATGCGCGAGCCCATCGATCCACGTCGTGGGTGAGTACCTGGCGACGGAGGGCTCGCATCCGCTTGCGGCCCTCCTCTCGGGTCTGTGTCAGTGCGGCCTCGAGCTTGTCTTTGACGTCTTCGAGGTCATGTGGGTTGCACTGGTACGCCTGCTTCAACTCCTCAGCGGCACCGGTGAATTCGCTGAGCACAAGCGCTCCGCCCAGGTCGCTCCGGCAGGCGACGTATTCCTTGGCGACGAGGTTCATTCCGTCTCGCAGGGGAGTGACGAGCATCGCGTCGGCTGCGACGAAGAACGCGATCAGGTCTTCGCGGGGGACCGGGCGGTGGATGTAGTGCACGACGGGGCGGCCGACTTCGGCGTATTCGCCGTTGATGCGACTGACGACCATCTCGATCTCGCCGCGCATCTGTACGTACGACTCGACGCGTTCACGGCTCGGTGTCGCGAGCTGCACCATGACCGTATCGGCGGGGTCGACGCGGCCTTCGGCGATGAGTTCTCGAAGGGCATCGAGCCGGATGTCGATGCCCTTGGTGTAATCGAGCCGGTCGACGCCCAGCAGGATTTTCGCCGGGTTGCCGAGTTCCTTGCGGATGGCCTTGGCGCGGGCACGGATTGCCTTGCTTCGGGACTGCTCATCCAATGCTCCGGACGCGATCGAGATCGGGAACGCTCCCACCCGCACGGTGCGGAATCCGACCTGCACCACACCGAGCTTGGAACGCACACCGACCGTCCCTCGGGACGTCTGGTGTCCGGCGAGGCGTCGGGCGAGGTAGAGGAAGTTTGTGGCACCGCCGGCGAGGTGGAAGCCGATCAGATCGGCGCCGAGAAGACCTTCGACGATCTCGGTACGCCACGGCATCTGCATGAACAGCTCGACCGGCGGGAACGGGATGTGGAGGAAGAACCCGATGGTGAGATCGGGCCGCAGCATGCGGAGCATCTTCGGGACCAGCTGGAGTTGGTAGTCCTGGATCCACACCGTCGCGCCGTGCGCGGAGGCCTTCGCCGTTGCTTCGGCGAATCGCCGATTCACCTCGACGTAGGAGTTCCACCACTCGCGCCGGTATTCCGGGCGCACGATGACGTCGTGGTAGAGCGGCCACAGGGTCGCGTTGGAGAAGCCCTCGTAGTAATCGGCGATCTCGTCGGCGCTGAGCGGCACGGGATGCAGGACCATGTCTCCATCGACGATGGGATCGATTTCCGCGTCCGCGACACCCGCCCAGCCGACCCATGCGCCGCGATTGCTGCGCAGGATCGGCTCGAGTGCGGTGACGAGACCACCGGGACTGCGCTTCCATCGGGTCGTGCCGTCCGGTAGCCGTTCGAGGTCGACCGGGAGGCGGTTCGCGACGACCACGAAGTCCGATTCGGTGAACGTGTCGGAATCTTGGCGTGGTTCCGCCTCGCCGGTCGTCACATCGTGTCCTCTCCGCCTACGGGTCGTCGGTTCAGTTCTTTTCGAGCGGGCCGATGCCGAGCATCGCCAGGAGCATGCGGCACTCGTCCGCATCCTCGGCGTATGCGGCGACGACGCGCTGCGCCTGGCGTGCGGTTTCGTCGGCGAGGGGTTCGAGATCCTCGTCGACGATGTCTTTCGCCGTGGGTTCCGCGGCCATGATTGTCCTCCCAAGGTGACTGCTGTGAGCAGGCGCTCTACCTGACTCTATGAGAATCGGACACCTCGACGCCACCCGCCTTCCGCTGGATCGAGTCAGGTGCGTGGACCGGGCAGACCGACAGGCCGCCACGGTACGGTGTACCGGGGGTTGCGCCGCCGTGTCGACGTGCGGCGCTGTTCGCTATTCGTCGAGGAAGGTTTTCATGCCCATCGCCACGATCAATGGAATCCCGCTGAACTACCAGGTCAAGGGTTCCGGCGACCTGGTCGTCCTGATCATGGGGACCGGTAGTCCGGGCCGGGTGTGGGATCTGCATCAGGTTCCTGCGCTGGTGAAGGAGGGATACCGGGTCGCGACGTTCGACAATCGCGGTATCGCACCGTCGGGCGAGAGTCTCGGCGGGATCACCATCGAGGACATGGTCAAGGACACCGCGGGTCTGATCGAGCTCCTCGGAGGCCCGGCACACATCGTCGGAACATCGATGGGTTCGCGCGTCGCGCAGGAACTTGCCCTTGCCCGGCCGGATCTGGTGCGGAAGGCCGTGTTCCTCGCGGCGCATGCCCGGATGGACCGCTTCCAGATCACGCTGACCGAGGGTGAGCGTCAGCTGTACGACAGCGGGGTGGAACTGCCGCCGAAGTACAAGGCCGCGCTCACCGCGGTGATGAACCTGTCGCCTGCGTCGCTCGCCGACGAGAACACTGCCCGCGACTGGCTCGATGTATTCGAGTTCAGCGGGGGTCGCGTGTCGCCCGGTGTGCGGGCTCAGCTGGGCATGGACCGCGAGTTCGACCGCCGTGTCGCCTACCGGGCGGTGCGGGTTCCCTGCTTGTCGGTCGGGTTCGCCGACGATCGGATGATTCCGTCGTATCTGTCGCGTGAGGTCGCCGATGCGATCCCGAATGCCCGATACGAGGAGATCCCGGATGCCGGCCACTACGGATACCTCGAGCGTCCGGAAGCCGTGAACAAACTGCTGTCGGACTTCCTGGCCGACTAGAAGCCGGTCGACTGGAAGAGCGACGGCAGACCGCGTGGCGAGCGCGGCGGAATCCCCGTGGGGTTCCGCCGCGCTCGTGCTTTTCCGGGCATTTCGGCAATGGTCGTGGACGTGGCCGAGCGAGGGTCCCCGCAGAGGGGACTTCGCTTGGTACGCTCGCCGAACCAAGGTTAGCCTGAGCTTTGTTCAGGGGTGTTGAGGCGAGCCGGCTGCGGGCATCCTGCCCCCGACTACGGAAGTTGAGTGATGATCGACCGATCCAGCACATTCACCGGTCAATCGGAGGTGCAGGGCGACCCGCACAGGGAAGTCTTCGACCTCGTCGGCATCGGTTTCGGACCCGCGAATCTGGCGTTGGCCATCGCGATCGAGGAACACAACGAAACCTCTCCCGGCAACGAGGTCGACGCGTGTTTCCTCGAACGTCGTGCCGACTTCGCGTGGCATCCCGGGATGCTTCTCGAAGGCTCGACGATGCAGATTGCGTTTCCCAAGGATCTGGTCACCTTCCGCAATCCGACCAGCAGTTACAGCTTCTTCTCCTACCTCCACGAGCACGATCGGCTCGTCGATTTTGTCAATCATCAGACGTTCTTCCCCACCCGGCTCGAGTTCCAGGACTATCTGCATTGGGCTGCTCGACGGGTCGGTACCGAGGTCCGGTACGGCACCGACATCGTGTCCGTCGAGCCGTTGTGCAACGCGCGGGGGATCGCGGACCTGTTCGCGATCCGCACTGCGGACGGACGTGTCGTGCATGCTCGGACAGTCGTGATGGGTGTGGGCCTGCGGGCTCGCGTTCCCGCCTGGGCGAAAGAGTCGTCACGCTGCTTCCACAACCACGACTTCCTGTTCCACCTCGAGGAGATGCCGTCTCCGATCCACCAACGGTTCGTCGTTGTCGGCGCCGGCCAGAGCGCTGCCGAGGTGGTGCAGTACCTGCATACCAACTATCCGCAGGCCGAGGTCCACAACGTCTTCGGACGGTTCGGTTACAGCCCCGCCGACGACAGCCCTTACGCCAACCGGATCTTCGACCCCGACGTGGTCGACGAACTGCATGCGGCCCCGCTCGAGGAACGCGAGCGCCTCCTCGCGCTGCACAAGAGCACGAACTATGCGGTCGTGGCGCCCGAACTGATCGAAGCTCTGTACGCAGCCGAATACCGCGAACGGGTGCGCGGGCCGCGCCGCCTGTTCATGCGTCGTGCGTCCGAAGTGCTCGCAACCGGGGAGACCTCCGCGGGCATCGACGTGGAGATTCGTAACAACCTGGACGGCCTGTCCGACACACTGAAGTGCGACGCCGTGGTCCTCGCGACCGGCTTCGAGCCGACATCGCTCGGCTCGTTGCTCGGAGACCTTGCGTGGGACACCCCGGTGCCGCCAGTGGCACGCGACTATCGTCTGGAGTTGCCGGCCGAAGTCGCGGCCGACATATACCTGCTGGGAGGAACGGAGAAGACTCACGGTTTGACTGCGTCGCTATTGTCGAACGCGGCTGTTCGGGCCGGAGAGGTGCTCTCGTCGTTCCTCGAACGCCGACTGCGGGAGCAATCGGTGGAGCGAGCTGAGCAATCTGTGGAGCACGCGGGGATCGGCGAGCTTGGTAGAATACCGAACCAGCACACCTACGCAACAAGTGAGGCGAGATGAGCACGAATCCATTTGACGACGAAGACGGCCGCTTCTACGTTCTCGTGAACGACGAGGAGCAGTACTCGCTGTGGCCGACCTTCGCCGAGGTCCCGCAGGGGTGGCGGGTGGTATTCGGCGAAGAGTCGCGCGCCGCATGCGTCGAGTACGTCGAGCAGAACTGGACCGATATGCGTCCCAAGAGCCTGCGCGACGCGATGGAGGCCGACGAGAAGGCCCGCCAGGGTAGCGCCTAGAACTTCTTCTACATCCGACGAGAGTCACGCAGCCGACGAAATCGCTGCGTGACTCTCGTCTTTTGTTCCGGTATCGGTGCGGTGGTGGAGATCGGTGTTGTCGGAAGCGGTCCGGTGCCCTCGATGATGGGCAGGGCGCCGGTGGCGTCGATGACCGGAATCGGTCCGGTCGTCGCGGTGGCACTCGGCCGATCTTCGGCTTCCTCCATGGCGGTCCGCGACCCGGTCCGGCGCATCTGCGGTCGGCGCAGCCCGCTCGCCGCGGCGCCGAGGAGAACACGGGGATGACGTGTCGTCCGGGCGAGCCACTCACCGAGGGTCACACCGGCGGCGAGGGCACATCCGATGCCGAACGCCGAGAACAACGCCGTCATGCCGCTGGTGACCTCGTTGCGCAGCATCGCGTACAGACCCCGATACAGAGCCAGACCCGGCAGAAGTGGAGTGATACCGGCAACGGCGACGACGAGCGGCGGGATCAGAGCGCGGCGGGCCATCAGACCACCGGCGAAGCCGATCACCGTCGCGGCGGTCGCGGACGACACGATCGGCCCCAGGCTCAGCCCCAGAGACAACTGGTAGACGAGGGCGCCGGCAGCGCCGGCGAGCGCGGCCACCGTCAGGGCCCGGCGTTCTGCGTAGCAGGCCAGGGCATAGAACAGGGCAGCCGCCGCACCCGCAGTGACCTTCGTCGGCAGCTGCGCCAGATCGGGTAGCGCGGCATAGGTGATCAGAGGGAGTTCGGCCCCGAACACCTCGGCGACGCGCAGCGTCGTCGCCACGCCCGCAATGATCCCGCCGGTCATCATCAGCAATTCGAAGAACCGGGCCGACGCGGTGATCGGCGCGCCTGTGATGGCGTCCTGCACCGAACCCACCAGAGAGAGCCCGGACAGCAGCACGGTGACGCCCGCCGCGATGATCAGTCCCGGCGAGATCTCGAAGCCGAGCGCTTCGCGGAACCCGTACAACGTGATGGCCGGGGCCGTCGCAATGATGCCGCCCACCACGTGCTGGAAGAAGAACGGCAATCCTGCACTGTTGAGAAGTCGGTTGACACGGTCGATGACGAAGGTCGACCCGAAGGCCACCAATGCGACGAGAAAGCCGCCACCGAGCAGCACGGAGATCGCCGCGGCCATGCCCGACCACGCGACCGTTGCCACCCAGCGGTTGTAGGGGTGGGGCGCGCTCGTGAGCGCCATGAGTTCTTCGTGGGCCTGTGCCGGTGAGATCGCATCGCGTCGGACTCTCCGAGTGAGACGATCGACCGCCGCCAGGCGAGTGAAGTCCATCGAGCGGTACTGCACCACGCGCATGGTGCTGGCCGGGGGCATCGTCTGCCCGCGATAGGCCGACAGCACGATCGAGTTGTAGGTGACGTCGACGTCGCACTGGGCCAGACCGTAGGTGGCGGCGACGAACCTCACCTGCTCGGAGGTGTCGATCGCGCCGGTGCCTGAAGCGAGCAGAACTTCACCCACGCGGACTGCGACATCGAGCGCTTCGGCTACCACTGCGTCGTCCGTGAGGTCGATCGGCTGGAGTGGTGCGGGTGCGGCGGTGACCGCGTCGATGGTTGCGCGTCGCTTGCCGAAGATCAGGTTGGCGGCGTCATTGAGAAAGCTCACCGGCGACCGTCCGCAACGAATCCGTGGCAGGCAGGGGTGAAACGCATGAGACCCACGGTAGCCAAACCGGGTGGGTGTGCGCGGCGAGTGTGACGCACTATATGATGGGCCGCGCTTGAAATGCCTCCTTAGCTCAGTGGTAGAGCACTCGCCTTGTAAGCGAGCGGTCGTCAGTTCAATCCTGACAGGGGGCTCCAGGGTCGGGGCCCTGACCAGCCATAACGGCGGTCAGGGCCCCGTCTTCATCCACGCAGTACGTGTGGTGGTGTCTCACGCGACACGCCGGCATTCGCAGCAGCAGCCGACGATCGAGCGCGTGGGATTCGACGACGACAGCGTGCGTCACCCTGTCGAGACAGTCTGCCGCTGACGACAACGACGTGGACTGCGCTGCGTCGGCACCGGTCGGTGCGATCGTGCGCGCGGCGTAGTCGTTGGTTTCAGTACGTGCTCGGCGAGTTTGCGCATCGCGGTGCGGATCGCTTCGCGACTTTCGCGCGGGGACTCGACAGCGAATCTCGGGAACCGAAGTTTGTCCGCAACGTCCTTCTTGTGTTGTCGAATTTCCTCAGATTTCACCACGGGCATGGTGATCGTCTCTGACGGTCCAGCTGCGTTGCGTGTGGATGCCGGTCGATATGGCACAGTGCGGCGCAGCCGGAATCCGACCACGCCTGGATGGGAGACGTGCATGAGAGGTGCTCGACGGACAGCGCTCGCGGCGACAGCGACAGCGGCAGCGACGGCCACGCTCGGAATCTCGACGGGGCAAGCGGCAGCGACACCGGCGGTGGACACGATCGTCAACGGGATTCTGTCGGTCACACCGCTATGTCAGGGAACGATCGACGAGTTGATCATTGCCTGCACCGAGGTGGAGAACCTGACCCCTCGTTTTCCAGTGATGCTCGACCTGAATCCGGTCGGTACCCACCTCGTGGTCCTCGGGGCCGGCCTGACCGAGGACGGCAGGATTCAGCCTGTGCTCGAGCAACGGCTCGAAGCGGCTCTCCGTGCGGCGGAGCGCTATCCGACGGCACCCATCGTCGTCACCGGAGGAGTGCCGCGTGACGGCATCACCGAGGCCGGGGCCATGAAGGAATGGCTGGTGTCACGGGGACTTCCGCCCGAACGGGTCATCGAAGAACCTGAGTCGACCTCCACCGTGGAGAACGCGCGCTTCACCAACGACGTTCTGCTCGACCGTCGCGCAACAGGAGCTGTGCTCGTCACCAACCGTGATCACCTCGAGCGCGCAATGATCAATTTCCGTCAGGCCGTCGACGCCAGGATTCCGGTGGCGGGCATCGTCGCTGCCTGAGGGCGAGCATTCAGACGGGGGCGATCTCCAGATCGTCGTCGTCGACGAACACGAGACGCCCGTCGTCGAGCGCGACCGCCCACCGGCGGATAGGTGCCCAGTTGCGCCCGAGTTCCTCGCCCACTGCCTGCTGGGATGTGCCGTAATCCTCCACGATCTTCCCGGGTGTCGATCGCGCCTCGGCGACCCCGGCTCTGACGATCACTGCAATACCGACCGACAACTGCGGTGAAGAGTTCGACGTTGGACGGGCCATATTCGGATCATGCCATCTCGACGCGGGCTTGTCGGGGCGAAAGCGCGTACTCGAGTGGCGACGGAGTCATCGCAGCGCGAGTTTTTCCCGTGCTTCGCCAGCGAAATCCTGCTCCACCATCAGGTCGTATCGGGTGGCCTCGATGCTCTTGCGGGAGACGAAGTCGCGCCGACCGCCCGTGCCGTAGTGGGCCACGAAGCCGAGTGCACCGCCCCAGAGCGCGCCGAATGCGATACCGACGAGGATGGGGCTTGTGACGGTGCTGGCCGGGAGGAAAACGGCGAGTAGAAGTCCGAACAGCAGACCGGTCCACACGCCCACGCCCGCTCCCTTGGCGGTGGAGCGGGCCGTGGTCATCCGGCCTTCGACTTGTTCGACGGTGGTGACGCCCTGGCCCACGACCCGCAGATACTCGACGGGAAAGCCCTCGTCGGACAGGTGGTCGATTGCGCGTTCCACTGCGTCGTAGGTGCGGTAGCTCTCGAGAAGTGTCTCCGAATCGAAGTTGTAGCGCGGAGTCGGTGCATAGATTTCGGTCATGCGTAGCCCCCTGAAGACTGCAAAATTGGAAAAACGATACGCTCAGCGTAGCGTATCGTTTCGTAGGGTTTGATTTCGGGGGGTCTTCTTCCGCAGACTCGATACATTGGCGGGGACACTCGCCCTGGGAGGGATGGACATGGTTGTCGATGCCGACGTGGAACCCGCGTTCGTATCGCCGCGACGCTCCGTCAAGTCGCGTGCTGGAACGGACTCGAGGATTTTGGGTGCGGTCCTCGCGATTCTTCGCGCGCACGGCCCGAACCGGGTCACCGTGGAATCCGTTGCGGCATTGTCCGGTGTCGCGAAGACCACCATCTACCGTCGCTATGCGAACCGCGACGAACTGTTGGAGGCGGCACTCGACTCGAAGGCCGCAGCACCGCCTGTCCCCGACGGACTCTGCGTGTACGACCGAGTGAAGTGGACCCTCGACCTGCTCCGAGTGGCCCTGTCGAGCGACATCGGTATGGGCAGCGTCAGCGCGGTCCTCACCGACCAGGACCCCGACCTCACCGAATCGTTCCGCGACATCATCAACAGTCGCAGCCAGGTCGCGGCCGAGGTGCTCCGCGCCGCAGTCGACGCCGGCGCACTCCGTGCGGACCTCGACATCGACACCGCGGTGTCCACTCTCGTCGGGTCGTACCTCGGTGCATACCTGCGACACGGACGGGTCGACGAGACCTGGGCCGACGAAGTGGTGCACATGGTGTGCCCAGGGCTCGAGCGGGGCAGTGCCGCCGAATGACACCGGCGTGCCACAGCAGTGTGTGGTGGCCGTCGTCGGATCTCTGAACCTCGACCTGACCGCGCTCGTGACACGTGCCCCGGCGGACGGGGAGACGGTGCTGGGCCGAAGTCTGTCGACCCATCCCGGTGGAAAGGGCGCCAACCAGTCGATCGGAGCTGCACGGATCGCCGCCACGGCGATCATCGGGGCGGTCGGAACCGACGATGCCGCCGACGTCCTTCGCGCAGCACAGCAGTCCGCGGGTGTCAGCACGCGCCACCTGACCGAACTCGACGCCGCGACGGGTCGCGCCATCGTCGTTCTCGCCGAGGACGGCAGCAACAGGATCATCGTGATCGCCGGGGCGAACAGTCTCCTGGACCCCGCGTATGTCACCGCGGCGCTCGACGAACTCGATCCGGCGGTCGTCCTCACACAACTCGAACTGCCGCCGCCGGTGACGCGCGCGGCGGCGTCATGGGCGAGTGGTCGTCGGCGCAGGTTCGTGCTCAACCCCAGCCCCACGGCCCCTCTGGGCGCCGAGATCCTCCGGGTGGCCGACCCTCTCGTCGTCAACGAACACGAAGCCGCGTACTACGCGGGGACGAATCCGGGCGACGACATCGACGTCGCGGTCGCGACGCTGCTCGAACGCGTTCCCGCCGTGGTGGTGACACGAGGCGGCGACGACGTTGTGATCGGCACGGCGGACGGCGTCGAACGCATTCCGGTGCCGCACGTCGACGCCGTCGACACGACCGGCGCCGGCGACCATTTCGCAGGCACTCTCGCGGCCCTGCTCGGCACCGGGATGTCGCTGCGAGCCGCGGCGACGCGAGCGGCCGCTGACGCAGCACACCTCGTGGCGCTGCGCCGGGACGAGCGCTGACAGACGATCACGGCGGCGGCAGGAGTTCGCCCTTGCCCCGCAGCCACCTTCCGGGGATCCTGCCCACGAGGTCGCCCAGCGGGCCGACCGCGCCGCGGAGCAATTCGACGGTTTCCTGCAGGGTGTCGATGCTCTCGTTCATTCGGATGATGCCCGGTGTGAGACTGGCGAGGGTCTCGGACAGCGACACGATCTGATCGAGTGGGCCGCCCTCGGCAAGTAGTCGTTCGAGGGCGCCGTGCTCGGACAGCAGCACATCGAGGGTGCCGCCGTCGGCGAGCACTCGCTCGACGACCCCGCCGGGCCGAAGCGCGGTGTCGACGAGGCCACCGGGCTCGGTGAGCCGCTCGACGGCGCCGTCCTGCGCAAGCAACCGTTCGAGAGGCCCGTCCGGTGCGGTGATGCGATCGAGGAGACCGCCTTCGGACAAGAGCCGGTCGAGGGCGCCGTCGTCGGCGAGTACCCGGTCGAGCGGTCCGCCGGGCACGGTCAGCCGGTCGAGTGCACCGCCCGGTTCCAGGAGTCGTTCGAGTGGCCCTCCCGGTGCGGTGAGCCTGTCCACAGGGCCGCCGGTCGCGAGGAGTCGGTCGAGTGGTCCACCGGGGCGGAGGGCCTGTCCGAGCCCACGATCGTCCGCGGTCAAGCGAGACACCTGTTGCAGCAACCCGAGCGATCCGCGGGTGTCGTTCAGCCCGACCGCGCCCAGTGCCGAATAGGTCGTCGGTGACACCGCGATGCGTATCGTGCCGATGACCGTTTCCGCGACGAGCAGCGCGGAATCTGCCGCGGCGAGACCTGCTCGCAGCGGCAACGAGAGCGCGGACCCCAGATTCACGGGCTCACTGTAACCCGCGACACACAGGAATCACGTCGGCGATCAGTGCAGGACCTTCAGACCCACCACACACACGACGATCCCGGCGATCAACAGAACCTTGGCGACCGAGGCCGCCTCGGTACCCGTGACCATCGCATATCCCACGGTCAGCGCCGCACCGATGCCTACCCAGATCGCGTACGAAGTACCGATGGGAAGGGTGCGCATCGCATAGGCCAATCCGGCCATGCTGGCTGTCAACGCAACGATGAAGACGATGCTCGGGGTCAGCCGACTGAACCCCTCCGATCTACCCAACGCGGTGGCCCACACCGCTTCGAGAACCCCGGACAGGACGAGGACGATCCATGCCATGACGACCACTCCTGCACCGTCTTGTCGCTGGCCGGGTACGGTGCGCTCGTCCGGGAGACCGAGATGCGGTCACCATCGGTCCAGGCTACGAACTCCGGTCGACGGCGGCAAGGTTCCGGTGGCCGAACTCACCGCCCCCGGTTCCCAGGAAGTTCACAGCGAACGTCCGGACAGGCTCCAGACGTGGACGCGACAATCACCTACGTGACAGACACACCGGAAGCCCGCATCCTCGTCGTCGACGACGAATCGACCATCGTCGAACTGTTGTCGGTGAGCCTGAAGTTCCAGGGGTTCGAGGTAGAGACCGCTTCGAGTGGCGCGGAAGGCCTCGACAAAGCGCGCCGCTTCCGCCCCGATGCGGTGATCCTCGACGTCATGATGCCCGGCATGGACGGATTCGGGATGCTGCGGCGACTGCGGGCCGACGGCATAGACGTACCGGTCCTGTTCCTCACGGCGAAGGATGCCGTGGAGGACAAGGTGTCCGGGCTGACCCTCGGGGCCGACGACTACGTGACCAAGCCGTTCAGCCTCGAGGAGGTCATCGCGCGGTTGCGCACCATCCTGCGCCGCGCGGGCAAGGTGTCGGAGTCGGAGCGGTCGGCGCGCATCACGTTCGCCGACATCGAACTCGACGACGACACCCACGAGGTGTTCAAGGCAGGTGAATCGGTGTCGCTGTCGCCCACCGAATTCACGTTGCTGCGCTACTTCATGGTCAACGCAGGCACGGTGCTGAGCAAACCCCGGATCCTGGAGCACGTGTGGAACTACGACTTCGGGGGCGAGGTGGGTGTCGTGGAGTCGTACGTGTCGTATCTGCGACGCAAGGTCGACACCGGTGACACCCCGCTGATCCACACATTGCGCGGTGTGGGCTACGTGATGCGGGAGCCCCGGACGTGAAGTCCCGACTGTGGGTCCTTCCGCTGCGGCTGAAACTGGTCGCGGCTCTCGTGCTCCTCGCCGGAGTGGGTCTGCTGGCATCGGGTTTCGCCGTCACCTCGGCGTTCGAGGCGTCGATGATCGCCCGTGTCGACGGCGACCTGCACGATGCCGCGCAGACCTGGGCGAAACCGCTCGGGGCAGGCCACCCGCCGCCACCGAATCTCGGATCCGGGCGCCCGCCGAGCCCTTACTATTTTCGTCTCACCGACAGGGACGGTGAGGTCCGCCTGTTGATCAACGACCAGGCCGGGTCTCCCAGTTTGCCGACCCCACCCGAATACGGACTGACGACGGTGGATTCGGCCGACGGTTCGGGTGAGCCGTGGAGGGTGCTGACGACGAACAACCCGGATGGCAGTGTCTCCACGGTCGGAAAGACGTTGACGGAGACCGAGGCCATCGTCGACCGGCTCATCCTGTTGCAGTTCGTCATCGGGGGTGTCGTGCTCGTTCTGCTCGGTGTCGCCGGATATTTCGTGGTTCGGCGCAGTCTGCGCCCGCTGCAGGCGGTCGAGCGCACCGCCGCCGCGATCGCCGCAGGCGACCTGAACGAACGTGTCCCGGAATCGGATCCGAGAACCGAGGTGGGTGGCCTGTCCGTCGCACTCAATACGATGCTCGCGCGAATCCAGGAGGCATTCACGGCCACCGAAGCGTCGGAGGAGTCGGCTCGGCGTTCGGAAGAGCGGATGCGCCGGTTCGTCGCCGACGCCAGCCACGAGCTACGCACGCCGCTCACCACGATCCGTGGGTTCGCCGAGTTGTACAGGCAGGGAGCGAGCGACGACACCGACATGATCCTGGATCGCATCGAGAGTGAGTCGCGTCGTATGGGACTGCTCGTCGAAGACCTCCTGATGCTCGCACGGCTCGATGAGCAACGACCGATCGAGCGCAGGCCCGTCGATCTGCTCGCGATCGCCGCGGACGCGGTGCACGGTGCGAGGGTCGTCGCGCCCGGCCGGGCCATCGCGCTCGAGATCCTGGACGGTCCGGGTATCCCCGAAGTGATCGGCGACGACATCCGGTTACGGCAGGTACTCGGAAACCTCGTGACCAACGCGGTGACCCACACCCCGGCCGATACCTCCGTGACCGTCCGGGTGGGCACCGTCGGCGACGATGCGGTGCTCGAGGTCGTCGATAACGGTCAGGGGTTGTCGGAGATCGACCGGGAGCGTGTGTTCGAGCGGTTCTACCGAACCGACAGTTCCCGTTCACGCTCCGCCGGCACCGGTGGAGGCAGCGGGCTGGGGCTGTCCATCGTCGCGGCCTTGGTCGCAGCGCACAACGGGATCGTCGAGGTCGACAGCATCCTGGGAGAGGGCTCGACATTCCGGGTTAGGCTGCCGCGTCTCCGCCCAGAGTGAGAAAGCGCGGGCTTGCTCTAAAATCGTCTCGCAACGTGCAGTTCCGGTGGGCAGGGGAGCAGGTCGAAGATGGGGATCACGGACTTCGTGTCGAACGCGGCACGTAACGCCTGGGGGCTGTTCGTCGCGGACGGTGTCGCCGAGCCGCACCGGACGCCGTCGGTCGTGGTGGGTGAGGGTCCGCATCGCACATTGCGCCGCTTCGGCCCCGAGGATTCCGGTGACCCCGTCCTGCTCGTGACACCGCTCGCGGCGTCGCCGACCTGCTTCGATCTGATGCCGGAGCAGAGTCTCGCTGCGCATCTCGTGAGTCTGGGCCGCAGTGTCTTCCTCATCGAATACGGGGAGATGACCGGCGACGACCGCGATCTCGGCCTCGAATTCTGGATCGACGACGTACTTCCCGAGGCGATCCACCGTGTCGCGGAACTGTCCGGCGGACGCGCCGTCGATGTGGTCGCGTGGAGCATCGCGGGAAGCCTGGCGTTATTGACCTCGGCGGCCCACCCGGAACTCCCGGTCCGCTCGATCACCACGTTCGGGACACCCATCGACTACGAGAAGATCCCGCTGATGTTTCTCCCCCGGCTGGCGGGCAGGTATCTCGCGGAGCCGGCGCTCGATGTCGCCGACCACCTTTTCGGCGGAATTCCCGCACCGGTGGTGCGGATTGCCTACCGTCTCACCGCCCTCGAACGCGAGGTGAGGCGGCCGTGGTTCGTCGCCGCCAATATCGCCGACCGCGACAAACTCGAACGCATGGAGCGCGTCGACCGGTTCCAGAACGAGATCGAGGGCTATGCGGGTCGCGCGTTTCGGCAGCTTGCGGTACACGTGACGGTGGGGAACGAACTGGCGACCGGACGGATCGAACTCGGAGGCCGCGTCGTCGACCTCGCCGATGTGGACGTACCGGTACTGGCACTCGGCGGCACCGATGACGTCCTCGCGCCGATCCCGTCGGTCGAGCCGGTCACCTCGGTGCTCAGCGGGGCACCGTGCGTCCGGTTCGTTCGTGTTCCGGGCACTCACCTCGGAATTCTCGCCGGCACCGCGGCACCCACCACCTCGTGGGCCGAGCTCGCCGAGTTCCTCGACCACCCTCTCGGAGACGATCCGGACCCAGAGCCCGCGGCGCCGGCCGCCGACGAGTCGATGCCGACTACACCGGCGACCAGGGCCGACTGAGCTCAGGCGGGGACGTGGTCTCCGTGCCCCTGCTCGCGCAGGGCCGCGCGGATCCTGTCGCGGGCACGGTCGAGCGATTCGGCCGACGGATCCTTCTCCGCCTGCGCAAAATCGAAATCGCCGAGGGTGTGTGCGGGGAACACGTGCAGGTGCAGGTGGGGAACCTCGAGCCCGGCGATCACCAGGCCGATGCGTGGCGCCTCGTACGCGGCGCACACTGCACGGCCGACGATCCTGGCGACACGGTTGACCTTGTCCCAGAGGTCGTCGTCGATGTCCTGCCAGTGGTCCACTTCCTGTCGCGGAACGACGAGGACGTGCCCCTCGGTCAGAGGGTTGATGGTGAGAAACGAGACGACGTCGTCGTCCTCCCACACGAAACGTCCGGGAAGGTCACCGGAGATGATCATGCTGAACACGGAAGCCATACCGGCACAATAGGCCGCTCACAGCTGCTCGGCGACATCTGCGGCCGCGAGTGAGAGGACCAGCAGCGGGACGACCTTCGCAGGTGGGATGTGGTAACGGTTGCGGGACTGTTGTTCGACGATGTGCGCAGCCGAGAGCGTCCTCAGATGGTGGTAGAGGCGGCCGGGCGACGACAGAGCTGTCGCCTCCTGCAATTCGCCTGCAGTCGCAGGCCCCCGCAGCAAGGTGCGCACGATCGCGAGCCGGGCGGGGTTGCCGAGTGCATCGAGGACGCCCGCGATCGCGAGACCGTCCAATCCGAGGGTGGCGGCAGCGTCGTATTCGATGGTCCACGACACGGTTCCGGACAACGACACGGTGCCTTGGTATCCGATGCTGCCCGCCGTCCCCGGAGACGCGGTGCCGAGACTCTCGTCGGCCTCAGGGCCCCTCTCGGATGCTGCGCTGTCCTCGAGGAGTCGGACGCGACGTTCGAGGTCGGCGATGCGGTCCTCGTGGCTGCCGGTCGGGCGGTCGTTCACACCGCGCACCGTATCCGATCGAGGATCTCGGGCTCGCTCATCGCCGCGAACATCAGACCTTGGTGCGCGAAGCTTCCCAGCGCGGCTGTGTAGTCGCCTTCGGTCATGTTCGACGTCAGCATCACTGCGGTCGCGACGGTGCCGTCGGCCAGTCGCAGGCTCATCGCCTCGGTGAGTATCCCGGGCAGGCTCCCGCCCTTGAATCCGAGCCCCTCGGCGCCGGGAGGCGCGGGCTGCCATTCCAGGTGACCGCGAGCGATGTCCGCTCCGCTCCCGAACGACCCGTCGGCGATCGCCCGATGGATGCCCGCAATCCGGTCGGCCGTTCCCGCGTTGTCGTCTCGTTGAATCCGGTCCATTTCGCCGAACGGGTCGTCGGGCAACACATCGGGTTGCTGCAGGAGTCCGAGGATCTCGGCGCGGAAGCCGGGATCGTCCGCGTAGCGCTGCGCGGTGTCCCACAGGTCGGCGTCGGTGTCCTCCGGTGCCACGAACGCGAGCGTATTGCCGAGCAGGGTGGGCGGTTCGAAGTCGTCCCAGCCGCCCTGCTCGGCGGCTGCCGTCAGCGCGTCGTCGCCGAGCCGATCGCGTAAGTAGTCGGGTGCGGCGTTGTCGCTCTCCTGGATCATCGCGGTCACCAGGTCGTCGAGAGCGACAGTGCCCTCGGCGGTGACGCCGAGGCGTTCCAGCGCGGCGGGGTGTGCGCCGCCGTCCGTGTCCGGGAGGTACCAGCGTTCCCATTCGGCGACGGGGATCTGTTCGGCGGGGTCGAGGTTGCCGTCCGCAACGGCCTGCGCGTACGCGGCGAGATGGACGATCTTGACTGCCGACGCGAGTGGTTGCGGTTCGTCGGCTCGATGGGTCACGACGTTTCCCTGCCCGTTGTCGATGACGAGACCGACAGAATCGGGGTGCTCGGCGAGGTAGCCGATCCAGCCTTCGGGGCTGGTCACGTCGGAGGCGGGGAGCGGACCGCAGTCGGCGGCGGCGCTCGTGTCGGTTGCGGTCTCGTCTTCGGGAGGTGCGTCGGTGCATGCCGTGAGCGTCAGGGCGGTCGCGGCGGCGAGTACGGCGAAAATCTTCGTCGACATGTCTGCTCCGTAAGTTCGAAATTTCGAAATTCCGGAATAACGATAGGTGTGACACGGGTAGGTGTCCAGCCGCCCGGGCCGACCGGTCGTATCGTCACCCTCATGAACGGGCCAGGATCCGCACGCGTCGGCACCCAGCGTGCGCTGATCGCGGAGCTCGTCGCCGAGGTCCTGGCGCCACTGCCGGTGAGCCGGCGAACCGTCGTCGGGCTGTGCGGACCGCCCGGATCCGGGAAGAGTCGGGCGGCCGGACTGCTCGTCGGTGCGCTCACCCGCGCCGGAATCGAGACGGGTCTGGCGCCGATGGACGGTTTCCACCTGTCCAACGCCCAGCTCGACGTCCGCGGCGCACGCGGACGCAAGGGGGCACCCGACACCTTCGACGTGGCGGGATTCCGCGAGCTGCTCGCTCGCGTGCGACTGCGCCGCGACGAAACTGTCTACGCCCCCGACTTCTCGCGCAGACTCGACGACCCCGTCTCCGCGGTGCACGCCATCGAGCCGTCTGCCCGCGTGGTGGTCACCGAAGGGAACTACCTGTTGTTCGACATCGGGGGGTGGGAGGAGATTCGTCCACTTCTCGATCTCGTGATCTATCTGGACGTGCCCGCCAGGACGCTGACTCCGCGCCTGGTCCATCGGCACCGCGTGGGCGGCCGTGCACGGTCGCAGGCGCGCGACTGGGTTCGCGACGTCGATCTTCCCAACGCGACCGCTGTTGCTCGCACCCGCGGCCGTGCCGATCTCGTGTGGAGCCCCGTCCCGTAGTCTGTCGTGCGTGCGCGTACTCGTAATCGGCTCCGGTGCCCGTGAACATGCTCTCGCCCTGGCTCTGTCCCGAGACCCGGGTGTGACTGCCGTTCTTGCTGCTCCGGGCAACGCGGGCATCGCCGACGTCGCCGAGCAGTATCCGGTCGACGCCTCGTCCGCCGACGAGGTCGTCGCGCTCGCGAAAGACCAGCAGGTCGACCTCGTCGTGATCGGCCCCGAGGTCCCGCTCGTTCTCGGTGTCGCCGAGGCCGTGCGAGAGGCGGGCATCCCCTGCTTCGGCCCGTCCGCCGACGCTGCCCGCATCGAGGGTTCGAAAGCCTTCGCGAAGGACGTCATGGCCGCCGCAGGTGTGCGTACCGCACACAGCGAGGTCGTCGACTCTCCCGCGATCATCGACGAGGCCCTGGACCGATTCGGCCCGACCTGGGTGGTCAAGGACGACGGTCTTGCCGCGGGCAAGGGTGTCGTGGTGACCACCGACCGCGACGCCGCTCGCGATCACGCAGCGGAGATCATCGAGAACGGGCACCCCGTACTGCTGGAGTCGTTCCTCGACGGACCCGAGGTATCACTGTTCTGCTTGGTCGACGGCGAGACGGTGGTGCCGCTGCTTCCCGCACAGGATCACAAGCGCGTCGGCGACGGAGATGTCGGCCCCAACACCGGTGGCATGGGCGCGTACACACCGCTTCCGTGGCTGCCCGAAGGCGCCGTCGAGCAGATCGTCGACGAGGTCGTCAAGCCTGTCGCCGCCGAACTCGTACGTCGCGGATGCGGCTTCTCCGGTCTGCTCTATGCGGGGCTCGCAATGGGTGAGGAAGGTCCCGCGGTCGTCGAATTCAACTGCCGTTTCGGGGATCCCGAGACACAGGCCGTGCTCGCGCTGCTCGAGTCCCCGCTCGGTGAGGTGCTGGGTGCGGTCGCGAACGGCACCCTCGCGCAACTGCCTCCGCTGCAGTGGCGTGACGGCGCCGCGGTGACGGTCGTGCTGGCCGCGGAATACTACCCGGCGAGCCCGCGCACGGGCGACGTGATCAGCGGCGCCGACAGCGACAATGTCTTCCATGCCGGTACGAAGCGCGGGGATGACGGCGCGCTCCTGTCGGCCGGAGGTCGTGTGCTGAGCATCGTCGGGGTCGGCGACGATCTCGAGGCGGCACGCGCGGACGCATACGCAACCTTGGGCGACATCAAGCTCCCGGGCGGCCATTTCCGCAAGGACATCGGTCTCGCCGCCGTCGAAGGACGCATCACGCTCT
This sequence comes from Rhodococcus sp. JCM 9793, assembly GCF_055380405.1. Classification (NCBI taxonomy): domain Bacteria; kingdom Bacillati; phylum Actinomycetota; class Actinomycetes; order Mycobacteriales; family Nocardiaceae; genus Rhodococcus; species Rhodococcus sp. JCM 9793. The sequence goes on along the minus strand of NZ_AP043721.1, from coordinate 5,833,561 downwards.
GAACTTTGATCCCGCGCGGGAAAAACTTGCGCGTACAGCAAGTATGTTTCACACTCGGTGCATCTTCTGAAGGGGACAGAGGTGACACATGGGTTCGTCGAAGCGTGGATCGACGCAGGATCCGACTCCGCTCGAACATCACTGCGTCAGGGTCTATCCGCTACCGAGCGACATCACCGTCGAGCGTGATGTCCCGATCCGCACTGCCGATGGCACAACTCTGCGGGCGAACGTGTACCGGCCGGAGGGATCAGAACGGTGCCCCGTCCTCGTCTCCGTCACCCCGTACGGCAAGGACGCCGGTGTCGACGACTACCCGGTGAACTTCGACGAGCTCGCGGAGTCCGGCAACTTCGTCGGAGAACTCGAACTGAGCGACCACACGGCGTTCGAGGCACCCGACCCCGGCTACTGGGTTCCGCGCGGATACGCCGTCGTCGTCGCCGACCTGCGCGGCTGCTTCGCCAGCGCCGGCCGTCCGCGATTGTTGCTCGGCCGGATCGCGGCGGACGCAGCCGATGTCGTCGAATGGGCCGCCGAACAATCGTGGAGCACCGGCAAGGTGGGCATGGCCGGAGCGTCACACCTGGCGACCCTGCAGTGGTACACCGCGGCGCAACATCCGCCCCACCTCGCCGCTTTCTCCCCGTGGGAGGGCATCACCGACCCCTTCCGCGACACACTCAGTCACGGCGGGATCCCCGAAACACGTTTCAGCGATTTCTGGTGGCGCGCGACGCAGCGCGGAACCCGGTCGCCGTCGACATCGATCCGGAAGATCTCGCCGTGGCTGTGGCGCCGGTTCCCCGACCGCTGCCGGCACGTCGTCGGCCCGCCGCCCTTCGCGGACATCACAGTGCCCGCTCTGGTGGGAGCGTCGTGGTCGGACCAGGGGCCGCGCACACGTGGCTCCATCACCGGCTATTCACAATTGGGATCACCCGACAAGTGGCTGTACACGCACGGCCGCAAGACCTGGCAGATGTTCTACGGCGCCGAAGCGCTCGACATACAGCGCCGGTTCTTCGACCACTTCCTCAAGGGCGAGGACAACGGGTTCGACGAAGTGCCGCACGTTCGCGTCGAAACCCGCCACGACCTGCGCACCTACTCCGAGCGCCACGAATCGCAGTGGCCGCTCCCGGACACCCGCTACGTCCCGCTCCATCTCGATCACGCCGGCGGTGGCCTGCACTCGGAGCAACCCGCCGAGGAGACGAGTGTCCGGATGTTCCCCGTCGCCGGTGACGAATCGGTCTTCACGACGACATTCGACGAGGACACCGAGGTCACCGGCCACGCCGCCCTGAGACTGTGGGTGGAGGCCAAGGATGCCAAGGACATGGACCTGTTCGTCGCGCTGAAGAAGATCGATCCGTCGGGCGACGAGGTCCGCTTCGAAGGCCACGACGGTTTCGAAGAGGGGGTCGTCGCGCACGGCTGGATCCGGGTCTCGCACCGCGCGCTCGACCCGGAGGCGTCGACCGCGTACCGTCCGGTGATCGACCCGGCCGCGTACTGGCCGCTGTCGGCCGGACAGATCGTGCCCGTCGACATCGAGATCATGCCGCACAGCACTTTCTTCGAAGCAGGTTCGTCGCTCGCGCTGGTCATCACGGGCCACGACTTCGACGCCCTCCCCGACGTCCGGCACGACGACACGATCAACAAGGGCTTCCACATCGTGCACACAGGTGGACGATTCGATTCGCACCTTCTGCTGCCCGTTGTGCCGACCGCGGTCTCCGCGGACAACGCCACCGGCACGGCTGCGGCGTCCGACACCCCCGCTTCGCTTCACGACCTCCCTATCGCGTGGGGCGCCGTGTTCGGTCGCCAGCACGTCCGACTCTGAGCGCCCGAGGAGGACGACTACCGTCGACGTCGTGCGCACTGAATCCCGACGCTCCCGAATCGAGACGTTCCACGTCATGGACGTGTGGAAGGCGGCCGCCGAGCGGCAACGCACCCACGGTGACGTGTTGAGCCTGGCTGCAGGACAGCCGTCGACACCGGCACCCGCCCCGGTGTTGCGCGCGACCCGGCACGCCGTCGACACCGAACTCCTCGGCTACACCGAGACCTTCGGGATCCTCCCGCTGCGCGAAGCGATCGCCGAGTACCACCGTGACCAGTACGGACTCGATGTCGATGCCGACGACGTTGTGGTCACCACCGGGTCGTCGGGTGCCTTCACCCTGCTGTTCCTCGCCGCGTTCGACCCGGGCGACACCGTGGTCGTCGCGCGTCCCGGATACCCGGCCTACCGCAACACGCTCGCCGCGCTCGGCTGCAACGTCGTCGAACTCGATTGCGGTCCCGACACCCGTTATCAGCCCACCGTTGCCATGCTCGAGGCGCTCGACACCCCGCCGGCCGGATTGGTGGTCGCGAGCCCGGCCAACCCGACCGGCACCATGATCGAACCGGACGAACTCGCCGCGCTGGCCCGCTGGTGCGACGATCACGGTGCGCTGCTGATCTCCGACGAGATCTACCACGGCATCGAATTCGGCACCCTGACCTCATCTGGAACAGCGGCGGCTTCGCCGGGGACATCGGCGGCTTCGCCTGGGACGTCGACGTCCTGGGCGACGTCGAGGGAGTCGGTTGTCATCGGGTCGGTGTCGAAATACTTCTCGATGACGGGGTGGCGACTCGGGTGGATGCTCGTGCCGGAATCTCTGCGACCGGCCCTGCAACGCCTGGCGTCGAACATGACGGTGTGCCCGCCGTCGATCTCGCAGTTCGCGGCGATCGAGGCATTCAGCGCCGAATCGCGCACCGAACTCGACGGACATGTCGCCCGATACGCCGCCAACCGTGAACTGTTGTTGTCCGGACTACCGGATCTCGGGATCACGAAGCTGGCGCCGGCCGACGGCGCGTTCTACGTGTACGCCGACATCGCCCACCTGCGGGGCGACGAGACGTCGACCGCGTGGTGTTCCCGACTGCTGCACGACACGGGTCTGGCGCTCGCACCCGGCATCGACTTCGACACCGTCCGAGGTGATGAGACGGTGCGCCTGTCGTTCGCCGGATCGACCGCGGACGTGTCGGCGGCGCTGGACCGGCTCGCCGGATGGCTGCCGGTGCGCTGAGCGCGTCTACGTGCCCGACGCGATGATCTGCGCGATGTTGCGTTCCGCGAGTGCGGCGATGGTGAGCGACGGATTGGCCGTGCCGGTGCTGCCGGGGATCAGGGAGCCGTCGACGACGTACAGGCCGGGGTGGCCGTGCACTCGGCCGTAACCGTCTGTCGCGTCGCCCATCACCACGCCACCGAGGGGGTGCGCGGTGAACGATGCGTTGACGTCCGCGGCCATCGGCTCGGCGCCGGGCACGGTGCCACCCGCCTCGGCCATCTTGTTGTGCACGGCGCGGAGTGCGTCCACGCTCGCGCGTTCGCCACCCGCCGGCCAGTTCACCACCCCGCGATCGGCGTTCGCGTCGTAGACGATCTCGGCGCGCGTCGGGTCGAGGGTCATGCCGAGTGACGCGAGCATGCCGACGTCCTTCGCGGTGCCCGCGACGAACCAGTTCTCGAGGCTCAACGGAAGGCCTGATTCGTCGACCACGCGGGAGGCCGCAGGCGAGCCCTGGTCGCCGCCGAAACCGTCGGTGAGGGCCACCGAGCGGACGAGCACTGCGTCGCCGTTCGTTCCCCAGCCGCGACCGACGTGCTCATTGAGATTTCCGAGCGAGCCCGTGTGACGTGCTTTGACCAACAGTTCCGTTGTCCCGATGGAGCCTGCGCCCAGCACCAGCCTGTCGCAGGTCAGTGTCGAGGTACTCAGGATTTCCCCGGTGGGGTCGACGGCCTGCACCTCCACCACATAGCGGCCGCCGGGTTCCTGCCCGACCGACAGCACCCGGTGCGCGTGGCACACCTGGGCGCGACCGGTGGCCTCCGCGGCGGGAATGTAGTTCTGGGTCAGGTCGAATTTCGCGCCGTCGGAGTTGCCGAGGTTCGTTTCGCCGGCCACCGCCGAGCGGCGCACCGACCCCGCGAGTTCGGCGCGGACGATGTCCCAGTCCCAGATGCCGTCGATGCGGTGTGGCGTGTAGCCGGCTTTGATGGCGTCGTCGTCCCAGCGTCGCGAATGCGTGAACTCGGCGGCGTTGTAGATGTCGTCGGGCATCGTGTCGAGTCGCAGCATCGACCGCACCTTGGGGTACCACATCGAGTTCATCTCGTCGTAGCTCAGCCGGTCGCCGAACACCTGCTCGAAGAAGTGCTGTTCGGGGGCGATCATCACGCCCGTGAACACGATCGAGCCACCACCGACGGCGGCGCCGCGCCACACCGACATGTTCGGGTAGTCGGTCACGTCGAGCACACCCGCGAAGTCGTCGCACACGACGGGAACTCCGGTGGGGCCGGTGAACGAGGTGCGGTGGTAGTAGCCACGCCCGTCGGCGAGCAGATCGGTCGTGAAGATCTCCCGCTGCGGGTCGCGCGGCCAGCGCATGCCGCGTTCGAGCACGGTCACCTGCGCGCCGGATTCCGCGAGCCGCAGCGCGGCGACACTCGCGCCGAATCCGGAACCCACCACGATGACATCCGAATGGGCCGGTGGCGTGGGGGGAGCAGTGAACAGTTCAGGGACGAGGCGACGGTATTCGTCGACGCCGACGGGCAGCGCCGACGCGACCGGAAGCCGGGTGCCGGGCACACCCACGGACGCCACGGCTGCACCCAATGCCGATGCCTGTATGAACCGACGACGCTTCATCCTGGATTCGCTCCGATCGTGTAGATACGACCGGGGGCGCGACAGCCGAGCCCCCATGCTGCGACAGCGCGCCAATCGTACCGGGTGGTCTCTGGTCCGTTCGCCCCTGGTAGAGGCGGTCGGGCTGTCACGATGACTAGGTGTCGATTGCTGCGACTCCGAAAGGCGAGCGGCGCCGTCAGGCGCTGGTCGAGGCTGCAGCCGATCTCATTCTCGAAGGTGGAATCGACGCGGTTCGGCACCGGTCCGTTGCGACCCGCGCCGGCCTGCCGCTGGCGTCCACGACGTACTACTTCGATTCGCTCGACGACCTCGTGAGCTGTGCCGTGCACTTCAACAGCGTGCGAGAACTCGACGAGATGGGCGACTGGGTGCGCGAGGTCCCGCAATCGTCGCGCGCCGTCGACTCCACCGCCGATCTGATCGTCGACCTGCTCATCGGCCCGCGCGCCATCGGGCCCGCAGACCGGGAACGCCTCATCTCGCGATACGAGCGTTATGTCGCAACCGCACGTCACCCCGAGTTGCGCGACGTACAGCTGGAGATGCGTGAACAGCTCGACGAGTTGCTCACCGAACTTCTCCACCGATGCGGGCGGAACGTGCACACGAATCAGCTGCGTCGGCTCGTCGCGGTAGTCGATGGCGCCGTGCTCGGTGGTCTCGGAGAGCTCGATCCCGACCCGAGAGCGCTGGCACGAGCGATCTTGATCGACGTCATGGAGACCGTCGCACCGCCAGCCGATGAATGATCGCGGGCTCGGGTCCGTAAACTGTTGCTCCGTGAGCAACATCCCGAACGTCCTCGCCACCCGGTACGCCAGCCCCGAATTGCGGCAGTTGTGGTCGCCGGAGCACAAGATCGTGCTCGAGCGCCAGTTGTGGCTCGCGGTGCTCCGTGCCCAGGCCGAGCTCGGGATCGATGTGCCGGCGGAAGCGGTCGCCGATTACGAGCGTGTCCTCGATCAGGTAGACCTCGACTCCATCGCCGCTCGCGAGCGGGTCACCCGTCACGACGTGAAGGCTCGCATCGAGGAGTTCAACGCCCTCGCCGGTCACGAGCACGTGCACAAGGGCATGACCAGCCGCGACCTGACAGAGAACGTCGAACAGCTGCAGATCCTGCGGTCGCTCGAGCACGTGCACGCGCACGGTGTGGCGGTCGCTGCCCGTCTCGCCGAGCGCGCCGCGGAGTACTCGTCGCTGGTGATGGCCGGACGCTCGCACAACGTCGCCGCGCAGGCCACGACGCTCGGGAAGCGGTTCGCATCGGCAGCCGACGAACTCCTCATCGCTCTACAGCGCGTGCGCGAACTGATCGACCGGTACCCGCTGCGCGGGGTCAAGGGCCCGATGGGTACCGCCCAGGACATGCTCGACCTGCTCGGTGGCGACGCCGACAAGCTCGAACAGCTGGAAGCGAAGGTCGCCGAGCACCTCGGCTTCTCCCACGTGCTGACGAGCGTCGGTCAGGTGTACCCGCGTTCGCTCGACCACGACGTGCTGTCCGCGCTCGTGCAGGTCGGTGCGGGTCCGTCGTCCTTCGCGCACACCGTCCGACTCATGGCCGGACACGAGCTGGTCACCGAGGGGTTCCAGCCGGGTCAGGTCGGATCGTCGGCCATGCCGCACAAGATGAACACCCGCTCGTGCGAGCGCGTCAACGGGCTGCAGGTGGTGCTGCGCGGCTACGCCTCGATGGCTGCCGAACTCGCCGGTGCCCAGTGGAACGAAGGCGACGTGTTCTGCTCGGTCGTGCGCCGTGTCGCGCTGCCGGACGCGTTCTTCGCAATCGACGGGCAGATGGAGACCTTCCTGACCGTGCTCGCGGAGTTCGGCGCGTACCCGGCGGTGATCGAGAAGGAACTCGTCCGTTATCTGCCGTTCCTGGCGACCACCAAGGTGCTCATGGCTGCGGTGCGCGCGGGTGTGGGTCGGGAGACCGCCCACGAGGCGATCAAGGAACACGCTGTGTCTGTGGCGCTGGCGATGCGTGAGCAGGGCCGCGAACCCGACCTGCTCGACCGCCTCGCGGCCGACGAGCGGTTGCCGCTCGACCGCGCAGGGCTCGACGCCGCGTTGGCCGACCGGTCGGTGTTCGTCGGTGCTGCCGAGGCACAGACCGCACGGGTGGTTTGCGCCGTGGAGGATCTGGTAACGCAATACCCGGAGGCGGCGACGTACTCGCCGGCTCCGATCCTGTAGATACAGGAGACGGCTACCAGGGGAGTTCGATGGGGGTAGCTGCACACAACAGGGGAGACAATGGCTTCGGAGAAGTTGGAAAACAACGGTCGGATCAGGGACGCGGCGCGCACACGCACCGCGCTTCTCGACGCCGCGCTCGAGGTGTTCCTCAGGGACGGGTATGCGGAGGCTGCGACCGAAGAGATCGTGGCTGTGGCGGGGGTGACCCGGGGCGCGCTCTACCACCACTTCGCGAACAAGCGTGAGCTGTTTCGGGGTGTGATCGAGCGTATCCAGAGGGAGGCAGAGGAAACGCTGGTTCCTGCCGAACCGTTCGACGATCAGTGGGAAGCGTTCACCGTCGCGGTACTGGCTTCGCTCGACGCGGTCTACGACCAGGCGACGCGCCGCCTGTTGCTGATCGAGGCACCGGCGGTGCTCGGATGGGCCGAGGTACGGGAGACCCACCGCGGTTCGACGTTGCGCAGCGTCGAACTGATGCTGCAGTCGTTCCGTCCCGACGGGGCGGAAAATTCGATTCGTGAATCGGTGCTCGCTCATCTGGTCGTTGCTGCCGTCGAGGAAGCGATGCTGTACCTCGCGCACAGCGACGATCCGCAGCGCGATCGAAACATCGTGGAGGCCGAATTGCTGAAGGTGCTCGGTGCTGCTCGACGGCCGGCCGTCGAAGCGTAGTCCCCGAGTGAGATCCTTAGCGCCGTGAACGACTGTATTTTCTGTGCGATCGTGGCCGGTGCAGCACCGGCCAGTGTGGTACTCGACGAACCCGAGGTCCTCGCGTTCATGGACATCCGCCCCTTCACTCCGGGGCATCTGCTCCTCGTACCCAAGCGGCACGCGTCCGGTCTTGCGCAGCTCGAGCCGGATGACGGGTCCGCGGTGTTCGAGGCGGGTCGACGCATCGCCACGGCCCTGCGGGCGAGTTCCCTGCCGATCGACGGCGTGAACCTCATGCTGGCCGACGGCGTGGCCGCAGGCCAGGAAGTGTTCCACGTGCACCTGCACCTCGTTCCGCGCACGAGCGGCGACGGGTTCGGGATCCGCGCTCGGCCGCAGTCACCGAACCGCACGGTGCTCGACGGCACTGCCGACGCGATTCGATCCGCTCTGACGGCACCGGAGGAGTGAGTTCGTGACGTACGTGCAACCGATCGCGCCTATCGGTGAATCGATCGCGTGGTCTGCCCTGGTCGCTGTACTGCCGCTGCTGACGATGCTCGTGATGCTGGCCGTGTTCCGGGTCAAGTCCGCTCTTGCTGCGGCGGTCGCGGTGGTCGTGGCAATCGTGCTGGCCGCGACTGTCTACGGGATGCCGTTGGCGTCAGCGATCAGCTCCGGCATCGAGGGTGCCGCGTTCGGCGTGTTCCCGATCATGTGGACCGTCGTGAGCGCGGTGTTCGTCTACCGGCTGACAGTGGAGTCGGGCCATTTCGACGTGCTGACCCGTGCGTTCGCGCGGATATCACCGGACCATCGCATCCTCACGATCGTCATTGCCTTCCTGTTCGGGGCGCTCCTCGAGGCCGTCGCCGGCTTCGGAACACCGATCGTCGTCGCCACGGTGGTGCTGATCGGTGCGGGCCTGCAACCCGTCCGCGCTGCGGCCGCGGCGTTGATCGCCAACGCAGTAGGGACACCTCTCGGCGTGATGGGCACCCCGATCCTGACGATGTCGAAGGTGTCGGAGATCCCGGTCGAGGAGATCGGACCGGTGGTTGCGAGTCAGGTATTCCTGCTGGCGGTGTTCGTTCCGTTGGTGCTCGTCGCGGTCGTCGGCGGCGCGCGTGGGGTTCGGCAGACGTGGCCGGCGGCGGTCGCGGTCGGTATCGCCTTTGCCACCGCACAGTTCTTGTGCGCGAGTTACTTCGTGGTGGGGTTGAGCAACATCGCGGGTGCCGCCGCCGGGCTGGCGGCCTTGTTGGTCGTGCTGCGGTTCTGGTCGCCGCGCGCCGGGGAGGCACCCGCCGCGCCGCAGCACGAACCCGACAGCACCCGCCGTGTCGTCGAAGCCTTCGCGCCGTACGCGCTGATCGTCGTCGTGTTCCTGGTGAGCCGCATCGGCCCCGTCGCGTCGGTGTTGTCGGGCGCGACGTTCTCGTTCACATGGCCGGGGCTCGACGTGGAGAGCGCGGCCGGCGGAGTTCCCGCGGCCGAGACGTTCACTCTGAATCTGCTGACGGCGCCGGGCACGATCGTGTTCGTTGCGGCGCTGTTGTCCATCGCACTGCTGCGTGTCGAGGCGGGTGATGCACTGCGTTGTTTCATCGCTGCGGTCGTGCAGTTGAAGTGGTCGTTCGCGACGGTGACGTCCGTCGTCGCGTTGGCGTATGTGATGAACCTGTCGGGTCAGACGGCGACGATCGGCCAGTTCCTTGCGGGTGCGGGTGCTGCGTTCGCCCTGCTCTCGCCGGTCCTGGGATGGCTCGGTGTCGTGGTGACCGGATCGAACACCGCCTCGAATGCGATGTTCGGAAGTCTGCAGGTCTCGGCCGCGCAGCAGGCGGGCCTCGACCCGACCGTCCTAGTGGCAGGCAACATGACCGGTGGAACGGCCGGAACACCGATCGCGCTGCAGAACCTTGCCCTCGTGTCGTCGGTCGAGGGTCTGGCGGGCAGGGACGGATTGCTGCTTCGTCGACTCCTCCCCGTCAGTCTCGCGGCGCTCGCCGTGTACGCGGTGGTGGTGTGGTTGCAGACCACATCGGTGCTGTCATGGATGGTCTAGCACCCACTCGGTGTCTCGGTCCATTACGGTGATCTTGTGGCTGGCTCGCAACCGATAGTGACGCCCCTGACAGAGGCGGCGATCTTCCTTGTCGTGACGGTGGACGACGGAGGTGAACCCGCGGTCCGGGATCTGCTCGGCGACCTCGCAGGCCTGCGTCGTGCCGTCGGATTCCGCATCCCCGAGGGTGGGCTCTCGGTCGTCGTGGGGATCGGATCGGCGTTGTGGGACCGATTGTTCTCCGGGTCGCGCCCCGCCGAACTCCACGAATTCATACCGTTGGACGGCGACACACACCACGCGCCCGCCACCCCGGGCGACCTCCTGTTCCACGTGCGGGCGTCGACGATGGACCTGTGCTTCGAACTCGTGGCGAAGGTCAACGATCGCTTGCGTGGTGTCGCGAAGGTCGTCGACGAAACCCACGGCTTCCGCTACTTCGACCGCCGCGACCTCCTGGGGTTCGTCGACGGCACCGAGAACCCCGAGGACGACGACGCCGTTGCCGCAGTTCTGGTCGGTGACGGCGACCCGGACTTCGCCGACGGCAGTTATGTGATCGTGCAGAAGTACCTGCACGATCTCGAGACGTGGAATGCGCTGTCGGTCGAAGAGCAGGAACGTGCGATCGGTCGTACCAAGCTCGACGACATCGAACTCGACGACGAGGTCAAACCCTCCAATTCGCACGTCGCGCTCAACACGATCGTCGACGAGAACGGCGTCGAGCGGGAGATCCTACGGGCGAACATGCCGTTCGGGAACTTCGGTGCCGACGAGTTCGGCACATTCTTCATCGGTTATTCCGGCACACCCGACGTGACCGAACAGATGCTGCGCAACATGTTCCTCGGCAACCCACCCGGAAATCACGACCGGATCCTGGATTTCTCCACGGCGGTCACGGGCACGTTGTTCTTCTGCCCATCCATGGAATTTCTCGACGATCTTCCTCCTGCCCGGGAGGACCTCGATGTCGCCACCGGATCGAATGCACCGACCGCCGGAGACGGATCCCTCGGAATCGGCCCTCTCAGAAGGAGTTCAACGCTGTGAACAACTTGTATCGCGAACTTGCCCCGATCACGGACGCGGCGTGGGCCGAGATAGAGGAAGAGGCCGGCCGCACGTTCAAACGGCATGTCGCCGGTCGCACCGTCGTGGACTTCTCCGGTCCGCACGGCACCGATTTCGCGGCGGTCGGTCTCGGCCGTACCAGCGAGATCGATGCGCCGGCAGACGGGGTGCGGGCGCGGCAGCACCGTGTGGCGTCCGTCGTCGAACTGCGTGTGTCGTTCACGCTCTCGCGTGAGGAGCTCGACAATGTCGAGCGCGGCGCCCACGACGTCGATCTCGACGCCGTGAAGGACGCTGCCAAGAAGATCGCGTTCGCGGAGGACCGCGCGATCTTCGAAGGCTACGCGGCCGCGGGGATCGAGGGCATTCGTGCGTCGTCGACGAACGCTCCACTGCACCTGCCCGAGGATCCGCGCGACATTCCGGAGACCATCAGCCTGGCACTGTCGGAGCTGCGCCTCGCCGGTGTGGGTGGCCCGTACTCGGTGCTGCTGAGTGCCGATGCGTTCACCAAGGTCAGCGAGACCTCCGACCACGGCTACCCCATCCGCGAGCAGATCCGTCGCCTCATCGACGGCGACATCATCTGGGCGCCGGCGATCGACGGCGCGTTCGTCATGACCACCCGCGGAGGCGACTACGACCTACAGGTCGGCCAGGACCTGTCGATCGGTTACCTGTCGCACGACGCCGACAGCGTGCAGTTGTACTTCCAGGAGACCCTGACGTTCCTCGTGTACACGGGCGAGGCCTCGGTCGCCCTGCTCCCGCAGAGCTGAAGCTCCGGCCGGCCCGGCGGGGCGAACACCTGCCGGTCCGGGCGTCTGTCAGGGCTGCGTCTGCTGGTGGGGCGCCGTCCGGTTCAGAGCGGCGACGTTGATGCGCGTGAGCACCCGGTGTAGTTCCTCGAGCTCCGAGATGTCCACGCCGAGTGCAGCAACGACCTGTCCTGGCACGGATTCGGCGGCGTTCCGCAGGTCGCGACCGGCGTCCGTCAAATCGACGTCGAGTCGCCGTTCGTCGACAGAGCTTCGGGCGCGGGTGATCAGTCCGAGCGTCTCGAGTCGCTTGAGCAGTGGAGACAGTGTCGGTGAGTCGAGTTGAAGGAGTGCGCCGATGTCCTTGACCGCCAGCGGCGCCTGCTCCCACAGTGCCAGCATGACGAGGTACTGAGGGTGAGTCAGTCCCAGTGGTTCGAGGATCGGCCGGTAGACCGCGAGCACCGCGCGGTTCGCCACCGATAGTGCGAAACACACCTGACGGTCGAGGGCGAGGGGGTCGTCGTCGAATGAGGCCTGTGAAGGGGGGATGCCGACGCTCATGCGACCACAGTACCGAATCGATCGTGCATCAATGGATCGTGGGCGATTCGGTTCGTCTCCGATCTGCTTCATGGCTGATGTACCCGGTCGTAGTACGCCGGAACATCGCTCGCGACGCCCACGTCCGGAAGTTCAGGTCTACCGGCGCATCGAGCCACCGCTGTGCCTGCGCTCGCAACACCGGAGCGGGAGGGAGGAGTCGGACCCGCCCGTCTGTGCAGTAGTGGCCTGAAACGAGTGGTCGGATTTCAGGGCTGGTAGTCGGGGTATTTCGTGTGGAGTTCCAGATAGCCCGTGACGTTGTCCCGGAGCCAGTCCTCGCCGTCGCCGGGGGTGCGTCCGTCGCACACCGCGTCGCCTTCGATGCAGACTCGCTGGACGGCGATGGCGCCGAAGTCGTGTCGCCCGCCGCCGAGCGTGACGCCGGGAACGACCGGGCCCGGGAAGAGGGTTTCGACGCCGCGGGTGTCGCGCGGGTCCGAGTAGAGGATGCCGCTGATCCGGTCGGGTGGGACGGATCCGTCGGCCGCGATCTCGGCGAGGACGTCGCCGGCGATCGAGGCGCCCTGTGAGTAGCCGACGATCAACAGATCGGTGTCGGGGCAGGTGCTGTGTCGAGCGGTGATGGTCTCGCGGAGTCGCTGGTGACCGATCTGCTTGGATCTGTCGTAGGCGATGGCGCCGTCGTCGTCGATGCCGTCGCCGTCGTCGCTGGAGCCGGTACCGGGCATCGGTACGACCACCGCCGGGTAGCGGATGTGTTCGACGACAGTGCCGGGTTCCTCGTAGCGCGCGGAGATCTCGGCGAGCGGCGACTCCGGGTCGATCGAGTCCGGAGTGCTGAAGCCCTTGGTGCCGTCGACCGCGAGGACATAGCGGTCGGGGCAGGGGCGCACCTCGTCTGCAGTAGCAGTGGGCGCGGTGGCCAGCGCAGTCCCTGCGGTGGTGATCAGGCCGGCGGCGAACAGGCTGAGAACGCGGGTGTATGTGCGAGTGGTCCGGGGCATGCGCAGTTCTCCTGGTAGGCCCCCGACAGGCGATGATCGAACTCGATACTAGCGAATGCCCGGCCGGTCCGGGTGTCTATTTTGTCGCGTTCGTAGTGAAGGTGATCACACCGAGTCCGGTGGTAGTCCGGTCATCCGGAGGGTGAGGTTGAGCCGCCCCCGAGTCATTCCGAGATCGGGCGGGCAGGTATCCGGAAATACCGACGGCACACCGTGATACGCAAATCTGGACGGCCCCCCGAACACGAAGAGATCCCCGGACTCGAGCCGTATGTCGGTGTAGGGCCGGCCTCGGGTCTCGCAGTTTCCGAATCGGAAGACGCATGCGTCGCCGAGGCTCAGCGACACGATCGGTTCGGCGATGCGTTCGTCCTTGTCCTGGTGCATCCCCATCCGGGCGTCGGCGTCGTAGAAATTGATCAGGGCGGTGTCCGGCTCGTAATCGTCGGCCGGGTAGGAGTACGCGTCGGCGACCGCTCGTCGGCCGAGATCGGCGAGCCAGCGGGGGAGGGGTGCGACGGGCGCGTCGTCGACGTCCACCGCCCGGCGCGTGTAGCGGTACGGTGACCAGTGCCATCCCAGGCAGACCGTCTGCACCGACATGACCCCACCTCCGGGGAGTGCGGTGTGTCGCATGGGGGCCGGGCCTCGTGCCCACTCGCGGCACGCGTGGACCATCCGGCGCTGCATGTCGTGGTCCAGCCAGGCGGGCACGTGCACCGCCCCGGGCGCGACCTCGCGACGTGCGCGGGGAAGCGGTAGCGGTTCGTTCACGGTCGAGGCTCCTCGATGCGATCGGCGTCCAGGGTGGTCGGCGGTCACGTGCCGATCACGTATAAATACAGAATGCCGAGCTCCGACACCGACGACACCTTCGACGATTCTCCTCCGTCGATGGCGCCGTCGTCGTTGCTACGGGACCTGCCGGTCACCGAGCGTGGGTTGCGGACGCGGTCGTCGTTGATCGCCGCTGCTCGGACGGTGTTCGAGAGCACCGGTTATCTCGATACCCGGCTCGTCGACATCACGAAGCGTGCGAAGTGTTCGGCCGGCACGTTCTACACGTACTTCTCGAGTAAGGAAGAGATCTTCGCGGCGGTGCTGGAACTGGCGCAGGAGGACATGCTGCATCCGGGCATGCCGCGCGTGGCAGACGAGGACGATCCGGCCGCGGTCGTGGAGGCGAGCAACCGGGCGTATCTCGAGGCGTATCGGCGCAACGCAAAGCTGATGGGGCTGCTCGAGCAGGTCTCGCACATCGATCCGGTCATCCGCGAACTGCGTCAGAAGCGGGGCGACGCCTTCATTCGCCGCAACGCCCGCAGCATCGCGCATCTCCAGGACCGCGGTCTGGCCGATCGCGAAGTCGACGCGTTGCTGGCGTCGAGGGCGCTGTCGGGCATGATCAGCCGGCTTGCCTTCTCGCACTTCGTCGTCAACGAGGACGAGTCCGTGGACATGGACGCGCTCGTGTACACCGCGACCCGGCTGTGGGTCAATGCGCTGCGGATCCCGCAGGGAACCTGACACGTCCCGGGTGCTCGGTCGTCGTACGATGCGGGCATGACGACGACTCGTATCGCCGCCCTCTCTCTCCTTACAGCCGCGGCCTGCGTTGCCTGTAGCCAGCAAGAAGTTACCGTGACCCGCAACGGCACCACCGTCTCGACGGTGGCAGATCCCGACGCGGCGGAGGGTATCGACCCGTGTGCCGCACTATCCCGCGAGACTCTCGACCTGTTGGGAGCGGGGGAGGCGATGCCGCGTGAGTTGTCGGCCGAGCCGGGATGCGAGTGGTCCGGGGTGAACTCGTACATCACGCCCTCGGCGACGTTGTGGGTGTCCGGGAGATCCGAGCCCGAGAATGTCTGGGAGTCCACGACCGTCGCGGGTGTCGAGGTCGAGATCTGGACCCTCACCCCGGAGATGGGTAGATACATCGCCCGTTTCGACGACCTCACGTTGTCGCTGAACTATCTGCGCGCACGAAGTGAGGTTCCCGCCGGTGAGGCCTTGGACCTGCTGATGGCCGACGTGCTTCGCGCGTACGGACGCGCCGAGACGTAGGAGTCCTCCGCGGGTCGTGCGGCATTGCGGACCCGCGCAACCAGACAGTTGAAGTTGACGCCGCATTCAACTTATAGTGCGGAGGACGAGGAGCACGGCTGCCGGGAGGACATTGTGGACGTTGCAGGGAAAGTGGCCATCGTGACCGGCGGGGGGAGCGGGATCGGTGACGCCCTCGCCGCTCGCCTCGCACACGCAGGGGCCCGGGTCGTGGTGGTCGACCTCGACGCCTCCGCCGCTGAGGAGACGGTCGCGCGCATCCTGGCGGAGTGCCCCGACAGTGCCGTCGCCGCCGGTGCCGATGCATCCGACGCCGCCGCGATCGCGCAGGTCATCGAGATCGCCGAAGCCCGCTTCGGGCCGGTCGATCTGTACTTCGCGAACGCCGGAATCACCGGCATGCACGGACTCGACCTCGACGACGACCAGTGGGAGAACGTCTTCGACGTCAACCTCCGGGCGCACATCCGCGCCGCGAAACTCCTCGTCCCGGGGTGGATGGAACGCGGCGAAGGGTACTTCGTGAGCACCGCGTCGGCCGCAGGCCTCCTCACCCAGATCGGAGCGGCAGGATATTCCGTCACCAAGCACGCCGCCGTCGGCTTCGCTGAATGGCTGTCGGTGACCTACGGCGACCGGGGTGTGCGCGTCAGCTGCATCTGCCCGATGGGTGTGAACACGCCACTGCTGTACGCGGGCAGCAACTCCGGCGAGTCGCTCGGCGACCTCGGAACCCGCGCCGTGACGTCCTCCGCTGCCGTGCTCGAACCCGCAGACGTCGCCGAGATCGTGCTCGACGGCGTCCGGGAAGAGCGTTTCCTGATCCTCCCGCACCCGGAGGTACTCCAGATGTACCGGAACAAGGGTGCCGATTACGACCGGTGGCTGCGCGGAATGCGCCGCTACCAGCGGTCTCTGATGTCCGAGTCCTGACCACTCTTCGAGGAGCTTGTCGTGTCTTTGTTCGATCTGTCGCCGCGCGCCGAAAAATATCGGGCGGACCTGCTGGCATTCATGGATTCCCACGTCTACCCGGCCGAGGCCGTTTACCACCGTCAGATGGAGGAAGCCGGCGACCCGCACTTCCACCCGCCCATCATGGAGGACCTCAAGGCGGAAGCGCGTTCGCGCGGGCTGTGGAATCTCTTCCATCCGCATCCGGAGTGGGGCCCGGGACTCACCAACCTCGAGTACGCCCCCCTCGCCGAGATCATGGGCCGGAGCCCGCTGGCGTCGGAGGCCTGCAACTGCGCTGCCCCGGACACCGGGAACATGGAGGTGTTCACGCTCTTCGGCACCGACGAACACAAAGAGAAGTACCTGAAGCCGTTGCTCGACGGCACGATTCGCTCGGCCTTCGCGATGACCGAACCGGATGTCGCGAGTTCGGACGCCACCAACATCGAGATGTCGATGGTCCGCGACGGCGACGACTACGTCCTGAACGGTCGCAAGTGGTTCGCGTCCAACGCGATGCACAAGAATTGCAGGGTCCTCATCGTGATGGGTAAGACCGATCCCGCGGCGGCTCCCCACCGGCAGCAGTCGATGATGGTCGTCCCCATCGACGCCCCCGGTGTCACCGTGGTGCGCAACCTCCCTGTCTTCGGCTACCACGACCGCGAAGGCCACGCCGAGATCCTGTTCGAGGACGTGCGGGTGCCGTCGAAGGACGTCCTGAAGGGGGAGGGCGAAGGTTTCGCCATCAGCCAGGCGCGTCTGGGCCCCGGTCGAATCCACCACTGCATGCGGGCGATCGGTGTGTCCGAACGCGCCCTGGAACTGCTGTGCCGCCGTGCGCAATCACGCGTCACGTTCGGCAAGCCCGTCGCCGACAACGCCAACATCCAGGACTGGATTGCCGAGGCGCGCATCGAGATCGAGATGATCCGCCTCCTCACCCTCAAGACCGCGTACCTGATGGATACCGTCGGCAACAAGGAAGCGCGCACCGAGATCGCGGCGATCAAGGTTGCGGGACCGAACATCGCGCTCAAGATCGTCGATCGTGCGATCCAGGTCCACGGCGGCGGTGGTGTCACCGACGATTTCCCGCTCGCCATGGCGTACGCGCACCTGCGCACACTGCGCCTGGCCGACGGCCCCGACGAGGTCCACAAGCGCGCGATCGCGAAGCAGGAACTGCGCAAGTACCGAGACCTGCGGCCCACCTCATGACGGGGTTCGACCTGACGGGCAGGACCGCGATCGTCACCGGCGCCTCCCGCGGCATCGGATTGGAGACCGCCCGCGCCCTGGCACAGGCGGGAGCGAACGTCGTCGTGACCTCGCGCAGCCAGGAATCGGCGGATGCCGCCGCAGCCGACATCGGCCCGGATGCGCTCGGTGTGGGTGCACATTCTGTCGACGAGGAGGCTGCGCGTCGATGCATCGACCTGGCCCTCGAGAAGTTCGGGAGCATCGACATCCTCGTCAACAACGCCGGGACCAACCCGTCGTACGGCCCGCTGATCGAGCAGGACCATGCGCGGTTCGCGAAGACCTTCGACGTGAACGTGTGGGGTCCGGTGCTGTGGTCGTCGTTGGTGGTGAAGGCGTGGATGGGTGATCACGGCGGCAGCATCGTCAACACCGCGTCGATCGGCGGTATGAAGTTCGAAGCGAACATCGGTGTGTACAACGCGTCGAAGGCAGCACTGATCCACCTCACCAAACAGCTCGCGCTCGAGCTGTCGCCGATGGTCCGTGTCAACGCCGTTGCACCCGGTGTCGTGAGGACCAAGCTGGCAGAAGCGCTGTGGAAGGACCACGAACCGCGGGTCGCGGCGTCCACGCCGCTCGGGCGCATCGGTGAACCCGTCGATGTCGCGTCCGCCGTGCACTATCTCGTATCGGACGCGGCGCAGTGGATCACCGGTGAGGTGATGGTGATCGACGGTGGCCGGTTGCTCGGCAACGCGCAGTCGTTCCGGCAGGGAGGTGCGCGCGATGTCTGAGGCCGCGGTGGTGGGGATCGATACCGACGCAGTCACGGCGTGGGTCGCGGGCATCATGCCGGAACTCACGGGACCACTGACGTTCGAGCGGATCGGGCTGGGACAATCCAACCTGACCTATTTGATCGGTGAGGCATCCGGCCGACGATGGGTGCTGCGCCGACCGCCACTGGGCACGTTGCTCGCGTCCGCGCACGATGTTGCGCGGGAAGCCCGGATCCTCTCGGCCCTCGAACACTCCGCCGTACCCGTACCCCGGGTGCTTGCGGTGACAGACGACCCGTCGGTCACCGACGCGCCACTCGTCCTCATGGAATTCGTCGACGGGCTCGTCGTCGACCGGATGACCGTGGCCGAGGAACTCACACCCGGGCATCGACGCGCGATCGGGATCCGACTGCCGCGGACGCTCGCGGCGATCCATGCCGTGGACCTCGCCGAAGTGGGATTGGCGGATCTCGCGAGCCACAAGCCCTACGCCCAGCGGCAGCTCACCCGGTGGTCGGGGCAGTGGGAACGCTCGAAGACGCGAGAGATACCCGATCTCGACGACCTCACCCGACGGTTGTCCGCCAACATCCCGGAGCAGCGGGAAGTGACACTCGTGCACGGCGACTTCCATTTGCGAAACCTCATCACCGCACCGGACGACGGTCAGGTGCGAGCTGTCCTCGACTGGGAATTGTCCACACTCGGAGAACCCCTGGCAGACATGGGAAGCACGCTCGCGTATTGGAGCGAACCGGGTGAGCGCACCGCGGGAGACTTCCCGGCAACCCAGCTCGACGGCTTTCCGAACCGGTCCGAACTCGTGGAGATGTACCTCGCCGAGACCGGTCGCGACCCTGCCGCACTGAAGTTCTGGCATGCGCTCGGGTTGTGGAAGGTGGCCATCATCGCCGAGGGCGTGATGAGACGGGCACTCGACGACCCGCGCAACAAGGCAGCCGCGAGCACCCCGACCGTGGAGCGCATCGACGCACTCGTCGACGCCGCCCGGGCGGTCGCGGCCGATGCCGGAATCTGACCGACCGACAACCACCGAACTGAAGGTTGTGATTGCGTGAAAGCATGGCGTGTACACGAACTCGGTGAGCCGCGAGATGTGCTCCGGTTCGAGGAGATCGACGACCCGACGGCCGGTCCCGGACAGTTGCTCGTCCGAACACTCGCGGCACCGGCAAACTTCCCCGACGTGCTGCTGTGCCGGGGAAAATATCAGGTCAGGCCTCCGCTGCCGTTTACTCCGGGAGTCGAACTGTGCGGCGAAGTGATCTCCGTCGGGGAGAACGTCACCCGTTTCTCTGTGGGCGACCGGGTCATCGGGAATCCGAATCTGCCGCTCGGTGCGTTCGCTGAGCGCACCGTGATGGACGAGGTGAACGCATTCCCTGCACCCGCATCGCTCGACGATGCGTCGGCGTCGGCGTTGTTCATCGGATATCAGACCGCGTGGTTCGCGTTGCACCGCAGAACACGCCTGCTCGAGGGCGAGACGCTGCTCGTGCACGCTGCAGCGGGAGGTGTGGGCAGCGCCGCGGTGCAACTCGGCAAGGCCGCCGGTGCCCGCGTGATCGGCGTGGTGGGTGGATCCGAGAAGGCCGAATACTGCAGGAGGCTCGGCGCTGATCTGGTGATCGACCGGCACACCGACGATTTCGTGCCGCTGGTCAAGGAATTCACCGGAGGCAAGGGCGCCGACGTCGTGTTCGATCCCGTGGGTGGCGATGCCTACACCGGATCGACGAAGTGCATCGCGTTCGAGGGCCGGATCGTGATCATCGGTTTCGCGGGCGGGACCATCCCCACTCCGGGGCTCAATCACGCACTGATCAAGAATTATTCGATCATCGGACTGCACTGGGGGCTCTATAAGGAGCGCAACCGCGCGGTGATCGAAGAATGCCACACCGAACTCGCGGCTCTAGCCGAGTCCGGGGCGATCGCGCCACTCGTCAGTGAGCGGTTGTCGCTGTCGGAGGTCGCCGATGGGATTGCGCGGCTCGGTGAGGGAGCGACCGTGGGCAGGGTCGTGTTCGAGCCGTAGCCGACGAAGCTGTAGCGACAACGTCGGTCGGGGTCCCACTCGTGGAGCGGGACCCCGACCGACGTTGCGGATCCCGTCAGTTCTTCTGGTATTTGATGCCGAGCGTGAGCACGATCGCGATCACACACATGACGACGAGCATCGCGCAGACCGCGCCGAGTGCGGCCACTGTCGGGGTCGATGTTCCGGGCACGATCAGAGAAGCAAGCAGGACCGTCGTGATGGACGTGCCAACCGCCATGGCTGCGGTGCGCACGACCGACTGGCTTCCGGTGATCTCGCTGGTGTTGTGCTCGGGGACGAACTCGACCAGCAGGTTCGGCAGAGCTGTATATGCGAATGCCGTCGCGATGGACACGGTGACAACCAGTGCGGTCATGCCGACCACGGAGCCGCGGAAGACGAAGAACGCGGCACACGCGATCATGAACAGAGTGGTACCGAGCAGCAACGATGCCCGCGCGCCGACTGCCGCAGAGATCTTGCCGGCGACCGGGGTGAACACCATGCCGATCATCGCGCCGACGAACGAGAGCATCCCGGCGTGGGTGGCCGACAGGCCGAGTCCGAACGGCGCGGTGGTCGGGGTCTGCATGATGATCGGGATGAGCATCGTCGTCACGCCGATCGGGCCGATGCCGAGCGCGATCGTAGCGAGCATGGTGAAGGCGACGTTGCGTTCGGCGAGCAGGCGAAGGTTGATGATCGGGGACTTGCGGCCCAGTTCCCAGCGCACCCACCAGGTGAAGATCGCGATACCGACCACGAGGAGGCCGAGTACACGAGTATCGCCCCAGCCCCAGGACTTGCCCTGGGTGAGGGCCAGCAGGATGGCGGTCACCGAGATCGCGAGGCCGATCGCACCGACGAAGTCGACCTGCTGACGTTCGGTGTCGCGATGGCGCCACGGCAGCACGGCTTCGACGAGGACGACGCACCCGATGGCATAGACGGCGGTGACGACGAACATGTACCGCCAGTCGCCGAGATCGATGAGCACGCCTGCCACCAGGAGCGAGGCGGCACCGGCGGCGACCGCGGATCCGGAGATCAACGCGATGGCCATCGGCACCTTCTTCGCCGGGAGGTGTTCACGGGCGAGTCCGATACACAGTGGCAGGATCGCACCCGCGACACCTTGGATCGCGCGTCCGATGATGATCGCCCACAGCGAGCCGAAGGCCATGCTGATGATCGATCCGACCGCTGCGCAGACCAGGACGACGATCAGGACGCGTTCTCGGCCGTACATGTCGCCGAGGCGTCCGCACACGGCAGCCGAAGCTGCGGCAACCAGCAGGAACGACGTCACGGTCCATCCGACAGCGGACGAGTCCGTCGAGAACACCTGAGTGAAGGTCGGAAGAGCGGCGTACATCATCGACGTCTCGAACGCGCTGATGACTTCCACCGCGATCAGCACGGCCACGATCAACCAGACCGGCCTGGTCCGTTCGTACCGCCGTTGTGCGCGTGTCGACCGGGGCCGATCGGGTAGGACCGATGTACTCATACGAGCTCCTGAATTCCGTGAGGCTTCGAGGGAGCACGGTATGGTTGTGCGCGCGGTCACATCGGCCGGATACCGCTGAGTGAGACCTTCGGCCGAGCCGAGCTCACCCCTGTGTCCGCGACTCTTCTGACGCAGTGATCGCCCGGGTCAGTGAGGCTGCAGCGAACTCTGTCAACTCTGTGTGGTCGAGGTCAGTGGCCCAATTGTGGACGATGGTGTCGGCCACGCCCTGAAGGACGGACAGGACGAAGGGGAGCATGGACGGGTCGTCCCGTAGGGCGCGGCCTTCGGATGCGGCGGCCTCCGTGAGTGCGGCATGGAGCTCGCTGTTGTACTCCCGAGCGGTCCGCCGCACCTCGCGGACCGATTCGCGTTCGGCGCGCTCGTCGCCTTCGATGTCGCGCCAGGTGGCGGTGAAGCGGCCGACTCGACCCCACTGTCGGGTGGACTCGGGGATCACCGCGGCAAGTAGCGCCGCGACTCCCTGGTCGCGGGGGAGGGCTGCCACGAACGACCGGGACTCGATCTGACTCTCGTTGAGTAACGAGGTGAAGATGTCCTGCTTGTCGGTGAAGTACTGATAGATCAGCCCGACGCTGGTTCCGGAGCGTTTCGCGACCGAGCGGATCGTGAGTGCGGAGTACCCGCCTTCGTCGAGCAAGGCCGCGGCCGCATCGAGTGTGCGGCGACGCCGGGCCCCTGCGTCTCCGTAGATCGATTTGTTGCTCGATTCGCCCATTCATCCACCGTAGCCGGGGCCTGGTAGTTGCCGATGCCCGCACCGGCGGGCATGTTCAACTGAGATCGAACAATGTTCAAAATGGGATTGAACATTGTTCGTTCTGTGTCTAGAGTCTCATTCATGAACGAAGGCGCCCCCGTTGCGATACAAACAATTCATCCCCCCTCGCGTGTCGGGGACGCGCTCGCTGCCTCTGAATTAGCAACTGCTGCAGGCAAGTTGCTCCTCGAGCTCCGACTCGGCCTCGAAACTGCAGACGCGGATCCGGATGAGATCCGCCGGATGGGAGATCTGAGGAGCCACGAGTGGCTCGTCCGTGCGCTCGAGGCCAAGTTTCCCGAGGACGCAGTGCTCTCCGAAGAAGGCGCAGACGATCTTGCCCGTCTCGGCTCGGACCGTATATGGATCGTCGACCCGCTCGACGGGACCCGGGAGTACGGCGAGTCCGGACGTACCGACTGGGCCGTGCACGTCGCCCTCGTCGAGAGCGGACTGCTGACGGCCGGAGCGGTCGCGATGCCCGCACTCGGGGTGACCTACTCGACGGGCGACACACCCTCAATCTCCTCGCCGCAACCGCGAACCCCTCGCGTGGTGGTGTCCCGCACCCGCAAACCCGAACCCGTCCTGGCCCTCGCGTCCGCGCTCGGCGGTGAACTCGTGGAGATGGGGTCGGCCGGCGCGAAAGCGATGGCCGTGGTGCGGGGTGAGGTCGACATCTACGCCCACACCGGCGGCCAGTACGAGTGGGATTCCGCCGCCCCCGTGGCGGTTGCACGCGCCGCCGGGCTGCACGTGTCACGAATCGACGGCTCCGAACCCCGCTACAACCAGGAAAACCCCTGGATGCCCGACATGTTGATCTGCCGCCCCGAACTGGCCGGCGAAGTATTGGAGGTGCTCGGACGATGAACAGTCCCACCATCAGTAAAACCCTGACACACCTGGAACGTCTCGAGGCGGAGAGCATCCACATCATGCGGGAAGCAGTCGCCGGGAGCGAGAACCCCGTGATGCTGTACTCGGTCGGCAAGGACAGTGCCGTGATGTTGCATCTGGCCCGCAAGGCGTTCTACCCGTCCCGCCTGCCCTTCCCGCTGCTTCACGTCGACACCACGTGGAAGTTCCGCGACATGTACACGCTGCGTGACGAGACTGCCGCCGCAAGAGATCTCGACCTGATCGTGTACAAGAACCCGGAATGTGTCGAGAAGGGCATCAACCCGTTCACTCATGGTTCGGCGACCCACACCGACATGTGGAAGACCGAAGGCCTCAAGCAGGCGCTCGACCTGTACAAGTTCGACGCCGCATTCGGCGGCGCGCGCCGCGACGAGGAGAAGTCCCGTGCCAAGGAGCGCGTCTTCTCCATCCGCTCCGCCGAGCACCGCTGGGATCCGAAACAGCAGCGGCCCGAGCTGTGGCGGATGTACAACGTCCGCAAATCGCCCGGTGAGTCCCTGCGGGTGTTCCCCCTGTCGAACTGGACCGAACTCGATGTGTGGGAATACATCCGGCAGGAGAACATCCCGATCGTCCCGCTCTATTTCGCGGCGAAGCGGCCCGTCGTCGAACGCGACGGCGCACTGATCATGGTCGACGACGACCGGATGCCGCTGCTGCCCGGCGAGGTCCCCGAGCTCAAGAGTGTGCGCTTCCGCACCCTCGGGTGCTACCCGCTCACCGGCGCCGTCGAATCCACGGCCGAGACGTTGACCGACATCATCCAGGAAATGTTGCTCACCACCACCTCCGAGCGTCAGGGTCGCGTGATCGACCACGACTCCAGTGCCTCGATGGAGAAGAAGAAGCAGGAAGGGTACTTCTGATGACTCAGCCTTCGGAACTGATCGCCGACGACATCGAGCAGTACCTTGCACGGCACGCGAGCAAGTCGATGCTCCGATTCATCACGTGCGGCAGCGTCGACGACGGCAAGTCCACCCTGATCGGCCGCCTGCTCTACGAGTCGAAACTGGTCTTCGAGGATCAGCTTTCCGCGCTCGAAGCCGATTCACGCAAGGTCGGCACCCAGGGTGAGGGCCTCGACTTCGCGCTTCTCGTCGACGGTTTGGCTGCCGAACGCGAACAGGGCATCACCATTGACGTCGCGTACCGCTACTTCTCGACCGAGCAGCGCAAGTTCGTCGTCGCGGACACTCCGGGTCACGAGCAGTACACCCGCAACATGGTCACCGGTGCGTCCACCGCCGACCTCGCGGTGATCCTCATCGACGCCCGCAAGGGTGTGCTCACCCAGACCCGCCGGCATTCGTACCTCGTCTCGCTTCTCGGTATCCGCCACGTGGTGATCGCCGTGAACAAACTCGACCTGGTCGACTACTCGCAGGGCGTGTTCGACGACATCGTCAGCGAATACACGAGTTTCGCGAACGAGATCGGTCTCAGAGGCGTCGTCGCGATCCCCATGTCGGCGTACGTCGGTGACAATCTCACCGAACGCAGCTCCAACACACCCTGGTATCACGGGCCGACGCTGATCGAGCACCTCGAGAACGTCGAGATCGACGACGACCTGCGCAATGGCCCGTTCCGCATGCCGGTGCAGTGGGTCAACCGCCCGAACCTCGACTTCCGTGGCTTCTCCGGCCAGATCGTCGGCGGAGCCGTGCGTCCGGGCGACCGGCTGCGAGTTCTCCCCAGCGGCAAGGAGTCCACCGTCGCGCGGATCGTCACCATGGACGGTGACCTCGACGAGGCCATCGCCGGTCAGTCGGTCACCATTACTCTCGCCGACGAGATCGACGTCAGCCGCGGCGATGTGCTTGCCGGAGCGGAGGTACTGCCCGGTGTCGCCGACCAGTTCGAGGCGCACGTGGTGTGGATGGGCGAACACGAAATGCTGCCCGAGCGTCCCTATCTGTGTCAGATCGGGACGATGACGGTGCAGGCACGCATCACCAAACCCAAGCACAAGGTCAACGTCAATACTCTCGAGAAGACTGCGACCAACACGCTTGCGCTCAATGAGATCGGCGTGTGCAACATCAGCTTCGACCGGCCGGTGCCGTTCGATGCCTACGCTGCGAATCGCGATACCGGCGGGTTCATTCTGATCGACCGGCTCACCAACACCACGGTCGGCGCCGGTATGATCGCGCACTCGCTGCGACGTTCCGACAACATCCACTGGCAGGCCGTGGACGTCGACGGTGATGCCCGCAGGGCGCTCAACGGCCACGGATCGCAAGTACTGTGGTTCACCGGCCTGTCCGGATCAGGCAAGTCGACCATCGCCAACGATCTCGAGCGCAAGTTGTATGCAATGGGCTGCCATACCTATCTCCTCGACGGAGACAACATCCGGCACGGACTCGGCCGCGACCTCGGATTCACCGAGGCCGACCGAGTGGAGAACATCCGACGCGTTACCGAGGTGGCCCGGCTGATGGCGGATGCCGGCCTGATCGTCCTGGCGTCGTTCATCTCTCCGTTCCGTGCTGACCGCGACGCGGCACGCGAAGTGATCGGCCCGGACCAGTTCTGCGAGGTGTTTGTCGACACCCCGATCGAGGTCGCCGAACAGCGAGACCCCAAGGGCCTCTACAAGAAGGCGCGCCGCGGCGATCTGACGAACTTCACCGGAGTCGACTCCCCGTACGAGCCGCCGGAAAATCCCGAACTGCGAATCCGCACGACCACGACCACGCCCGAGGAAGCAAGCGGGCTGGTAGTCGAATTCCTGCGCGACCGCGGCATCATCGCCTGACCACTTTCGTCGAGTAAGTCGTTCATCACCAGAAGGAGGGCCCTGTGCCCAGTCGTGACGAAATCTGCTCCGTCATCGAATCGTATGTGAAGCATCTGAGCAATCATGAGGTGGATCAACTCGTGTCGCTCTTCGCGGCCGATGCCGTCCAGCACGAGCCGCTGGGCATGAATACCTACCGGGGGATCGAGGAAATCCGGGAGTTCGACACCGAGTGCGCGAAGGTGGAGTTCTCGGTGACGCGATACTCGCCCATCACGGTCTTCGGCCGGTACGCCGCCACACAGTTGAGGATCCAGCGCGAGGGGATGCGCGAGTTCCTCGCCACCGACCTGTTCGAGT
Source organism: Rhodococcus sp. JCM 9793 (assembly GCF_055380405.1). Taxonomy (NCBI): domain Bacteria; kingdom Bacillati; phylum Actinomycetota; class Actinomycetes; order Mycobacteriales; family Nocardiaceae; genus Rhodococcus; species Rhodococcus sp. JCM 9793. Next base: position 5,807,085 of record NZ_AP043721.1, on the reverse strand, counting down.
TCGACGACGAGTGCCGGATCGTCTCGCTCAGCGTCGTGATCGATATCGAAGCCCACGCGGATCAGGCCGGATCGCGGTGACGAGAGCCGCGATCCGGCCTGCTCAGACGACCCCCCGACTGCTCGATAACAAGATCGTGGTGGTCTCGGGCGTGGGGCCGGGGCTGGGCCGGTCCGTTGCGATCCGTGCCGCAGAGGCAGGCGCACGGGTCGTGCTGGCAGCGCGTACTGCCTCGCGGCTCGACGCTGTCGCGGAGGAGATTCGGGCAGGCGGCGGCACCGCTTTGTGTGTGCCCACCGACCTCACCGACGGGGAGTCGGTGCAGTCTCTCGCGTCGAGCGCGCTCGAAGAGTTCGGCCGGATCGATGCGGTGGTTCACAACGCGTTCGTCGTGCCCGCGCATGGCGGGCTGCTCGACGCCGCGCTCGACGACATCCGGCAGGGCGTGGACATCAACGTGCTGGCCTCGCTCGCTCTCACGAAGGCGCTGGCCCCGGCGCTCGTGGAGTCGCAGGGTTCGGTCGTGATGATCAATTCGATGGTGATCCGGAACCGATTGCCGAACTTCGGTGCCTATCGGGTGATGAAATCGGGTCTCCTGGCGATCGCCAGGAGCCTGTCGGTCGAGCTCGGACCGAAGGGCGTCCGGGTGAATTCGGTGGCTCCGGGGTACATCTGGGCCGATTCGGTGAAGCGGATGTTCGAACGGCAGGCGGAGCAGCGTGGTGTCGATCCGGACGTGATCTACGCCGAGGTCGCGGCAGGCACCGATCTGCGCCGGCTGCCCGAGCCCGACGACATCGCGAACGCGGTCGTGTTCCTCGCCTCCGATTTCGCGCGGGCGATCACCGGGCAGTGCCTGGATGTCGACTGCGGTCACACCCACCACTGAGACATTCTCGCAAGGACATTCTCGCAAGGAGTATGGATGACACACGATTACGACGGCATCGGTTCCATCGAGGACCTGCACCAGGCCGCGCGTGAGGCTGCCGGATACAGCGACTTCGGCAGCGACGACTACCTCGAAGGGCTGCAGGTTCTCCTCGATTCCTTCGAACGCGAGGCCGATCTCACCTCACAGGGGCGGATGATCGCCCGCAAGATGATCGTCAGTGCACTCTCGGGTCGCCTGACCAGCGAAGCCGGATTCTCCCGCTACCCCGCACACGTCGACGTCGCGGTCGAGCGACCTGTCTTCGTGTGCGGCCTGACGCGGACGGGGAGCACTGCGCTGCACCGGCTGCTCAGCGCGGACCCGGCGCATCAGGGCGTCGAGATGTGGCTTGCTGAATCACCACAGCCTCGCCCCGCTCGCGAGACATGGTCGGAGAACGCGGATTTCCTCCGGTCGGATGCCTTCTACCGGGCCCGCCAGGAGAATGAGGCGGATCTCATGAAGGTGCATTTCATGGGAGCGGAAGAAGTCGAGGAATGCTGGCGGCTGCTACAGCAGACGATGCTCTCGATTTCCTTCGAGTGCGTGTCGTACATACCGTCCTACTCGACGTGGTTGGCCGAGCAGGACTGGACTGAGACCTACGCGAGGCACAAGAAGAATCTGCAGCTGATCGGGATGAACGACCCGGGGCGTCGGTGGGTGCTCAAGAGCCCCAGCCATGTGTTCGCGATCGACGCGATCATGCGCGCCTACCCGGACGCATTGATCGTGCGCACATTCCGCGATTCACACACGTCTATGGCGTCCACCTTCAGCCTCGCCGAGCAGGGCAAGCACGACATGTCGGATGCGTTCGACCGCGAGACCATCGGGCGTACTCAACTCGAGTTGTGGGCGCGGGGTAACCGGGAGTTCAACGAGGCTCGCGCCCGCTACGACGCGGAACAGTTCATCGATGTCGACTACCGGGATTTCGTCGCAGACCCGACCGGCACGGTCGAGAAGATCTACGCGCAGTTTGCGATGCCGTTCACGGACGCCACACGTGCTGCGGTGGAGGCGTCGCATCAGGGCAGCCTCGCCGAGCATCGTCGCCCGTCGCACGTCTACTCGCTCGAAGACTTCGGGATCACGGCCTCCGACGTCGATCGGGCATTCGCCGCCACCGCCTGAAGCGGACCTCGGAACACCGACCGAAGAACAGGACCATCATATGAACGCGACCTGGGAGAAGTTCTGCGCCGATCTTCTCGAGACCGGCAACATCCTGCAGGACGAGATCGTCCCGCAGGACTCGACGACCCAAGCCGAAGGTGTCCGCTACCTGAGCCGGCTGCTGCGCTACGCCACCATCAACTGCGTCGAATACACCGATCCACGGTGGCCACAGTTCACCTCGGCGCCGAACCCGAACATGATGACGAAGATCGGTGCCGACAACCCCGACAACCTGTACATGCGCGCGAACATTTCCGGTAGGTACACCTACCGGATCACGGGCACGCGGGGGACCGTGCCGCTCGTGACGTTCGGGTCGCGGGTCAACCGGTACCACATCGACGGCACCATGCTGCAGACCGGCGACCTGCACGGCCACGATCTCGACGTCGACGAACACGGGCGGTTCACGTTCATCGCGAGCGTCGACGCACCCGCAGAAGGGTCGTGGCTGCCGCTCGCCGCGGACAGTAACCTCATCTCGGTTCGGCAGACGTACCGGGACCGGCGCAGCGAGGTTCCCGCCGAGCTGTCCATCGAATGCCTGAACCCCGACGGTGAATTCGTCCCGTTGAGCTCGGAAGAGATGTCCGGCCGCCTCGGAAAGGCCATCGGCATGGTCCGCGGCACCGCGAACACTTTCCTGGAATGGTCGCGCGAGTTCCAGGGGCAGCCCAACGAGATCTTCGACCGCGGACAGGAAACGTTCCAGAACGCCGGTGGTGATCCCACGATCTTCTACCTGCACGGCTACTGGAAACTCGCCGCCGACGAAGCCTGGGTGATCGAGACCGAGGTGCCGAACTGCGAGTACTTCAACTTCGTGCTGCAGAACTTCTGGGTCGAGTCGCTCGACTACAACCGGACCAACATCTACATCAACAACCACACGGCGAAGCTGAACGACGACGGCACGTTGACGATCGTCGTCGCCGCGAAGGATCCCGGATTCGGCAATTGGATCGATACCGATTCGCACACCGAGGGCACGTGGGCGATGCGCTGGATCAAGGCCGATTCGCATCCGATCCCGGCGTCGCGGGTCGTGAAGTTGTGAGCTCAGTGCCCATGAAGAGATCAGGGCCCATGAAATGGGCACTGCCCGCCGCGATGATCGATGCGGGAGACCTGCCCGCCTTCGCTCGGGTGGCCGACGAATGCGGCTACGACGCGATTGCATTGCCCGACTCCGTCTTCTACCCCGAGACGGTGTCGGCCGACTATCCGTATTCGGCGGACGGCAAGCGGATGTGGGCTCCCGAGACGCCGATGCCCGATCCGTTCATCGCGATGACCGCGATGGCGGCCGTCACCGCGCGCGTGCGGTTCTACACCAATGTGCTGAAGCTGCCGCTGCGCGATCCACTGCTCACCGCGAAGCAGGTGGCGACAATGGCGGTGATGTCGCAGAACCGCATCGCGGTCGGCGTCGGACTGTCGTGGATTCCCGAGGAATTCGAGTTCACCGGTACCGAGATGCGCACTCGCGGTGCGCGCACCGACGAAGCCATCGCGATCGTCAAGGCGGTGTGTTCCGGCGAGGGGCCGCAATGGGTCGAATTCCACGGTAAGCATTACGATTTCGATCGTCTGATGATCAGTCCGGCGCCTGACCGGCCCGTCCCGATCTACGGCGGCGGTCACAGCGAAGCGGGTCTGCGGCGCGCGGCGCGGCTCGGAGACGGCTGGATCTCGGTCAATACGGATACCGAAGCGCTGGCATCGGCGATCACACGACTGACGGAGCTCCGTTCCGAATTCGGCCGTGCCGATGTGCCGTTCGAGATCGATGTGTCGCCGACAGACGTCTCCGATGTCGAGGGATACCGACGCCTGGCCGATATCGGGGTCACTCGCGTGCGGGTGGCGCCCTGGCGGATGTACGGCGTGGATCCGTCGGATCCGCAAGCCAGGCTCGACGCGATCCGACGGTTCGCCGACGACGTGATCGGTGTTCAGTAGGCGCCGACGCGGGCGATGAACGCGTCCAGATTGGACCGGACGCGCTCGATCCGGCCGTCGAGTGGGGAGTCGTCGCGGTACAGACGGCCCCCACTCGGCGTCTTCTTGCGGCGTGCGTAGAGCGAGCAGCCGAGGTCGGCACACATGTAGATGCCGACCGTATTGCCCCGGCGTCCGGCGTCGCCGGTCTTGCTCGCCGCCATGAGGTGCACTCCGCCGTTGGGGTGCGTGGTCTGGCAGATCGAGCACATCTGCGCGGGGCGGCGGCCACCGGACTCGTGTCGCAGTGCGACCCCGACGATGCGGTCGCCCTGCTCGGCCACCACGTAGCAGCGGCCGGGATACGACGGGTCGGTCCAGCCGAGGAAATCGAGGTCGTCCCAGGGCAGACCGTCCAGGTCGGCGGGGACGGACAGGCGCTTCGCGTCACCTTTCGAGCAATTGATGAACGACGACCTGATGTCGCGTTCGCTGACCGGCAGCATGGATGCGCCTTCCTTCTCGACTGCGTTCGACGTTCGCCGACGCTACGGACCTTCGTTCGCTGAGGCAACAGAATTTCCGTCGCGGGACTCCCGGTCGTGACCGTCGGCGTCGTGACCGTCGGCGAGTTTGCGGAGCAGGCGGGCGAGCTCTGCGCGTTCGGCGGCGTCGAGCCGGGTGAACACTTCGGCCGCGTCGGCGTCGCGTGCGGCGTCGAGCTCGGTCAGTAGGCGTCGCCCGTCAGAAGTGAGTTGTACGCACACCGCGCGCCGGTCGGCCGGGTCGGGTAGTCGCTCGGTCAGACCGCGGGACTCGAGCCGGTCGACGACTTCCGTGACCGACCGCGGCACGATGCGCAGCGACTTCGCGACGACCCCCAACCGGGCCGGTTCGTCTGCGTTGCCGATCACCCGCAGCGCCCGGTGTTCGTGCGGGGACAGCTCCCAGGGCCGGATTCTCTCGTGCCACCGTTTTCGCAGCGTACGGGTGGTGGCCATGAGAAGGTCGCGGAGTGTGGCGGGGGAGTCCGACATGACGTTCACCATACCTCAGTTGACTGTTACCTCTTAATGAGGCAACCTCACTAAGTACGAACGAATCATGAATCGAGGTGGTGCGCACATGATGCAGCCCCCACCCGGCCAGGGCGGCGGCAGAGGCCGCGGATCCAAGGTCGACCCCAAAGACATCGAACAGCTGAAGGAATCACCCGTCAGCCTGCGGCGCATCGGCGCCCTGTTCGCCCCCTACCGCTGGCAGATCACCGTCGTCGTTGCGCTCATCGTCGCGTCGTCGGTCATCTCGCTCGCGAACCCCTTCCTCGTCCGCGCCGTCATCGACGACGCGATCCCGCACCAGAACGTGAGCCTGCTGCTGTGGGTGGTGGGCGGCATGCTCGCCGTCACCGTCGTCAGCTCCCTGCTCGGCGTCGCTCAGACGTGGATTTCCACGACCGTCGGGCAGCGGATCATGCACGATCTGCGAACTCGCGTGTTCTCGCACCTGCAACGGCAGTCGTTGAGCTTCTTCACCCGGACTCGCGGTGGTGAGATCCAGTCGCGGCTGACCAACGACATCGGTGGAATGCAGTCGGTGGTGACCTCCACGGCGACGTCCATCGCCTCCAACGTCACCACCGTGGTCGGTACCGCCGTCGCGATGACGATCCTCAGCTGGCGACTGGCGCTACTGTCGCTGATCGTGCTGCCGCCTGCCATCTGGCTCACGCGCCGTGTCGCGATGATGCGACGCGTGATCACCGCTCGCCAGCAGCGCCGCATGGCCGATATGCAAACGCAGATCGAAGAGGGGCTGTCCGTCAGCGGAGTGCTGCTCGTCAAGACTCTCGGCACCGGGCCCGCACTGTCCGGTAAGTTCGCGCAGACCTCCGACGAGCTCGCCGATCTCGAACTGCACGCGCAGCTGTCCGGACGCTGGCGCATGGCCACCATGAACATCGTCTTCTCCGCGATCCCCGCGGTGCTCTATCTCGTCGCCGGCCTGCCCGCTACCTCCGGCGGCATGACGATCGGTACCCTCGTCGCCTTCACCGGCCTGCAGGCGACCCTGTTCCGGCCGCTGATGAGCCTGCTCGACGTCGGAATCACCGTCACCAGTTCGCTCGCGCTGTTCAGCCGGATCTTCGAATACCTGGACCTCACCGTCGAGATCGACGACCCGGAGAGACCGGTCCACGTCGACCGCGAACGGGTCGCGGGTGCAGTGCGATTCGAGAACGTCGACTTCCGGTACGACGGCGCGCACCGCCTCGCACTCGACGACGTCACCCTCGACGTGCCTGCCGGTGCTCAGATTGCCCTCGTCGGCGAGACCGGTTCGGGCAAAACCACACTCGGCGGTCTCGTCGCGCGGTTGTACGATCCGACATCGGGGCGCGTCACGATCGATGGTGTAGACCTGCGCGACATGTCGCTCGCCGATGTCGCCGCGCTCGTCGGTGTGGTCTCGCAGGAGACCTACCTTCTCCACGCGACGGTGCGTGAGAATCTGCGCTACGCGAAGGCCGACGCGACCGACGTGGAAATCGAGGACGCCGCCCGCGCCGCGCGTATCCACGACCTGATCGTGTCGCTGCCCGAGGGTTACGACACCGTCGTCGGAGCACGGGGCCACCGCTTCTCCGGTGGTGAGAAGCAGCGGCTCGCCATTGCGCGGACGTTGCTGCGCGACCCGCGGATCCTGGTGCTCGACGAGGCCACCAGCGCATTGGACAACGAAACCGAACGCCTGGTGCAGCAGGCGATCGACACGGCGCGACACGGCCGTACGACGATCACCATCGCGCACCGCCTCTCGACGGTCCGCGACGCCGATGAGATCGTCGTACTCGATCAGGGCAGAATCGCCGAACGAGGTAGCCACGACACGCTTGTCGCGCTCGGCGGCCGGTACGCGGCACTCGCTGCCCGAGTCGAACAACCCGTCGCCGTGTGAGATGAATCCTCACGGGTACTTCAGCGGCGGATCATGCTCTCAGTGTGGCACCGCCGTCGACGTACAGGGTCTGCATGGTGATGTGCCGTGCACGCGGTGAGAGCAGGAACTCGATCGAGTCGGCGATATCGACGGGGTCTGCGATGCGTCCCAACGGAATCCCGACCTTGAACTGCGCGAGGTCGCCCGCGATCGCGCCGAGGGCTCCATCGTTGTCGTCGGGGTCGGCCCACAGCGTCCGCTGCATCGCGGTGTCGGTGGAACCGGGCGCGACGATGTTGGCGCGGATCCCGTACTGCGCGAGTTCGAGGCCGAGAATCCGCACGAGCATCGTCGCGGCTGCCTTCGACGATCCGTAGGCTCCCATACCCATGCGGGGCACACCCGCAGAGTTCGAGCCGACCACCACGATCGACCCGGATCTGCGGTCGCGCATCGCACGTCCGACAGCCCGCAGTACCGAGACGAGTCCGGTGACGTTGATGTCGTGGATGCGTTGCCATTCGTCCGGATCGCAGTCGAGGATCGAGGCGACGGAGAACACACCGGCGACGTGGGCGAGGCCGTCGATCGGGCCGTGGGTGCGTTCGATGTCGGCGATCACGGTGTCCACGGCCTCGCGGTCACGGATGTCGAGTCGGTACGAGGGAGCAGGGTCGTTCAGCATTGCTGCCGTCTCGTGCACTCCGTCGAGATCACGATCGGCGAGGACGACGCGATGTCCTGAGGATGCGAGTGTCAGGGCTGTTGCCCGTCCGATGCCCTGGGCTGCGCCGACGACGAGGGTGACCGGCGCGCTCATCGCCGAACTCCGAAGGCATCGAGTACGGTCCCGAACTTGACTGTGGTCTCGGCCAATTCGTCGGTCGGATCGGACGCGGCGACGATACCTCCGCCCGCGTGGGCGGTCAGTGTCGTTCCGTCGGGTTCGAGGACCGCGCAACGGATGGTGACCATCCATTCGCCGTCGCCGTTGCCGTCGCACCAGCCGAGCGCGCCCGCATAGAAGCCGCGGTCTCCTTCGAGTTCGTGAATCAGATCGCGGGCGGACTCGGTGGGGGTACCGCAGATCGCGGGTGTGGGATGGACGGCAAGTGCCAGGTCGAGGGCGGTCACCGACGGGTCGCGAAGTCTGCCCGACACCGGCGTGCCCAGATGCCATAGCTGCCGAGTGCTGGTGAGGGAAGGGTGATTCGGAATGTCCAGTTCCGAGCACAGCGGCTCGAGCGATGCCCGCAGGGAATCGATCACGTGGGCGTGTTCACGCAAGTTCTTGGCCGATGCGCGAAGTTCCTCGGCGGTGGCGCGGTCGAGCTCGGGGTCCGAATTTCGGGGCGCAGAACCGGCGAGCGGGTGCGCGGTGACGAGGTCGCCACGGCGGCGGATGAGCACCTCGGGGCTTGCCCCTACCAGGCGACGTCCGGACCACTGTGCGCCGGCCGCGCTGAGATCGACGGAGAAGCCGTTTCCCACGGTGTCGTGGGAAACCAGAGCGGCGAGAAGTGCTCCGGGATCGATGCGGCTCTCGGCCTCGAGGACGAGAGCGCGGGCGAGAACGACTTTCTCCAGCGCGTTGTCCTCGGCGCGGAGCAGGCCCAACGCTGTGGACACCCGGTCGACGTGCTCGTCCTCGGGCGGTATGACTCCGGATACCCGGATCATCGGCAGCGCAGGGGTTTCTGTCACGTACGCGGTGGCGGTGTGGTCGAGGACCTCCGGCGCGGTGAGTGCTGCCGGGTGGTCGGGGGCGAAGGGCAGTGCTCCGACCACGGCGCGAACCCGTCCGGTGCGCAGTGCGGAGGCGGCGTCGGCGGCGGAGTCGAAGCGGTCGTGAACACCGTGGGCGAGCACGGTGCCGTGAGGACGGGACAGCACGAACGGAGGTGGTGTGGCCCGTCCGGCCCGGTCGGTTGCGGTGGCGACGGCGACCGGTACTCGCATGCTCACGCCTTTCGGTTGCGGCTCATCGGCCGCGGCGGCTGCGCACGACCGATGACGAAGATATACGGTTAGCCTTACCTTTGCTAGCGTTTCGAATCATGTCGCGGGACAAGGCGAGTCGGGTCGTCGAAATTTCGGTCGAAATCGGATGAACGGGGCGCTTGGCTGGGCAACCCTTTACGGTTAGCCTAACCAATCGTGACCGGGACAATGCACCCCGGCGAAGGATATGTGGGAGACATACGATGCGGGTTCTGGAACGGAGCCGGGCGCGCAGCGCCGCAGTGCTCGGCGCGGCGGTCTTGTTGACCGTCGGGCTGGTGGGATGCTCGAGCGACGGCGACAGTGTCGATGGGGCTGCCGCGGATGCCGACACGGCGGCTTCCGCGGAGACTCGGACGTTCGAGGCGCAGAATGGTTCCATCGAGATCCCGGCCGACCCGCAGCGCATCGTCGCCTGCGGCTACGCGGTGCTCCCTCTGATTCAGGCGGGCGCCGAGCTCGCTGCAGTGTGCGAGTGGACCCGCGAGACCGAGAACATGGACGAGGAAACTCTCGCTGCATACGAAGAGCTGCCGAAGGTCGCTCCCGACATGTCGGTCGCCGACCTCAATTACGAGGCCATCACCATGGCCGAGCCCGACCTCATCATCATGGGCGTTCCCGCGATGGTTCAGGAGCAGCTCGACATGGCCACGCTGGAAGCGCTTGCGCCGGTGGTGTTCCTCGGCCCCAGCATTCCGGGTGAATGGCGTCAACTCGGCGAGCAGTTCGCCGATGCTGCGAACGTGAGTGACTCGTACGGCGAGTTCAAGGACGAGTACGACGCGCGCGCTGCGGAACTCGCCGATAAGTACGCCGGTACCCTCGGCGACCTGAGGTTTGCGGGTGTGTGCAGCGAGTGTGGCACGAACCCCGGTGAGTACATGCGCGAGTACAAGTCGTCCTACACCTCGAACCTGTTCGACGACTTGGGCTTCGACTTCCCCGGTGAGTCGTCCGACCCCGCGATCACCCACGGTGAGTACCTCTCGTTCGAGCAGTTGCCGGAGAATCTCGGCGACGCCGACGTGATCGTCTACGGCGTCGAAGCGGATGGCTCCGTCACTCCGGCGCTGCAGGAACTGTTCGACTCACCGCTGTGGAAGGAACTGCCCGCCGTGAAGGCCGGTAACCTCGTCGCCGTCGAGCACGCCAATGCGGCAACCTATCAAACCGCTCTCCTCGCACTCGATTCCATCGATGCGGCACTCGAAAAGCTGCCGGCCGACCAGTCGCAGCAGTAGTACCTCGTTGCGGGCGCGAGCCCGCCGCAGGTATGCCCGAACGGATGTTCGCGTATCACGGACGCAGAGCGTTCTTGGTGGTGCGTGCCCACGTCTCGATCGCCGAGTAGCTGTCGCCGACACCCTGTGTGTAGGCCACGAGAGCCCCGTACAGGTGTGCTCCCTCGGCGGCCAGTTCGATCGTGCTGACCCAGTGGGATGCGCGCGCCATCACGGCCGCGGAGATGTCGAGGCGATCACGCGTCTCCCTGGAGACCACGGTGAACGAATCGTCTGCGATCTGGAACGTCTCCTTGACGCCGCGCCAGTAGTACTCCGCGTCCATTGCCGCACGCAGTGATTCGTAGTCGGTCGTGTCCTGCATAGCCGTGGCATTCCGCAGTTCGTTCGACGCCTGGCCGGACGAGCCGAGGGGGATGTACGTGATGTCGTCGGTGGATCTGTTGTCGCCGCGTCTGGTCCTCACTGGAGAGATGGTGCCCCATCATGCGGCAGAACGAAACAAGCGGTTCCGTTACGATCACGACACGGTCGCGGAGTTGTCTCGATGGGGGTGGGCGCGCCTGTTGCCGCGGGTCGTGTTCGTCCTGATTCGTCATGTCCCCGGCACGCCAGGGAAACCTGATCCGATTCAGCGGGGTGGGGTTTCAGCTGTGTCGGCGTTCCGGGCCCGGCCGGTGCGGTATCAGTGCGACGCAGGCCGAGAGTACGAGCGCACACACCAGAACGGCCGTGAACACGGGGGCGACGGACGACGCAAGCTGACCGGCATCCGGCGTCGCCCCGTCGGCCACACCGGAGCGAGACAGCGCGGCGTTCGCGAGAGCACCGAACACCGCAACGCCCACAGCGCTGCCGACCGAACGGGCGAATGCGTTCGCTCCGGTCACGACGCCACGCTCCGACCATTCCACGCTGGACTGGGCGGCGATGAGCGACGGACTGGCGATCAGGCCCATGCCCAGCCCGATGACGACACAGCACCCCGCGACCTGCCACGGCGTCGAATCCGGTCCGGTCTGTGTCAGGAGGGCCGTGCCGGTCAGGAGGGGGACCGCCCCGATGAGGCCGGTGGTGCGGAACCCGAGGCGCAGGTACAAGCGTCCCGATTGGGAGGCTGCTATCGGCCAGCCGAGTGTCATCGCTGCCAAGGTGAACCCGGCGACCAGGGCGGTCGTGCCCAGCGAGCCCTGCACGAACGACGGCACGTACGACGTCAGGCCCAACACCACAGCACCGACCAGGCACGAGACCGCGCTGGTGGTGATCAGGACCCTGAGGGTCAGCACCCAGACCGGCAGGATCGGTTCGGCTACGCGGGTCTCGATCCACACGAACAGGACGAGCAGCACCACACCGGCCGAGAAGATCGCAATGCTCGCCGTCGACGTCCACGCCCACGCCTGGCCGCCCTCGAGTAACCCCAGGATCACCAATGCTGCCCCCACTGCGAGCGTGGCGGCGCCCGCCCAGTCGATGGGGCGTCGCGGGCCGCGGGGCTTCGACTCGTGGAAACTGCGCACGAGTACCCACGCCGCAATTGCGCAGAGGAGCACGTTCACCGGGACCTCGCCTGGATGCCCCGTCGTTCACGGCAGGCAGGAATGGCGTTCGACATGTCGGACCCTTCTGTTGTCATGAGGAGATGAGGACCGCGTACAAGGTCCGGGCCTACCCGGACCCCGAACAGTCGGCGCTGCTGCGCCGCACGTTCGGCTGCGTGCGCGTCGTGTGGAACAAGACCCTCGCCGACCGGCAACGCCGGTACACCACCGAACAGAAATCGACCTCGTACAAGGACACCGACGCCACACTGTCCGAGTGGAAGAAAACCGAGGAGCTTGCGTTCCTCGGAGAGGTGTCCTCGGTGCCGCTTCAGCAGACGCTGCGCCACCAGCACACCGCGTTCCAATCGTTCTTCAAGGGCACCGCCAAGTACCCACGGTTCAAGAACCGGCATTCTCGCCAGTCCGCGCACTACACACGCTCCGCGTTCCGCATCAGAACGGACGGGCTGTGGCTGGCGAAGACCACCGCGCCGCTGAAGGTGGCGTGGTCCTGGCCGGACATCGACCTTGCCACGCTCGACCCGACAATGGTGATCGTCTCCCGCGAGGCGGACGGGCGGTGGTTCGTGACGTTCGCCGTCGACACGTCCGATCCCGCTCCGCTTCCGGATACTGGCGAGTCGGTCGGTGTGGACCTCGGGATCAAGGACTTCGCGGTCCTCTCGACCGGGGAGAAGATCGGGAACCCGAAGCACATGGCCCGGCACGAACGCGGCCTGCGCCGCCACCAGAGGCGCCTGGCGCGGATGCAGAAGGGCTCGAACAACCGCGCCAAGCAACGCCGGAAGGTGGCCCGCAAGCACTCCCGTGTCCTCGACGCTCGACGCGACTTCCTCCACAAGACCAGCACGGATCTCGTGGCGCGGTTCGACACCATCGCCGTCGAAGATCTCGCCCCGCGCAATATGGTCCGCAACCGCAGCCTGGCGAAGTCGATCAGCGAATGCGGGTGGGGAGAGTTCCGATCCATGCTCGAGTACAAGGCCGAGCGGGCCGGTCGCCGGTTCGTGGTGATCGACCGCTGGTATCCGAGCTCGAAGACGTGCAGCGCGTGCGGGCGTCTGCTCGCCGTGCTGTCCCTCGGGACACGCCACTGGACGTGCCCCGACTGCGGTACCCGGCACGACCGGGACGTCAATGCCGCGAAGAACATCCTCGTCGCCGCCGGGCTGGCGGAGATACCAAACGCCTGTGGAGGCGATGTCAGACGGCACGGGTCTTCCCGTCCGCACTCGCCGGTGAAACAGGAACTTTCGGATGTGAGTCCGAGAGTCCCCGTCTTTCAGGGCGGGGAGTAGTCAACCAGAAGATCCACCGCCACGACAGGAAATCCGAGAACACACCACCGACCGTGGGTCCCACGATCGACGACATGCCCCACACACTGGCCAGGTAGCCCTGCGCCTTCGCGCGTTCCGCCACCGTGTAGATGTCGCCCGCGATGGTCTGCGCCATCGGCAGTACCGCGCCCGCCCCGATCCCTTGGAGGGCGCGGAAGGCGATGAGTGCCGGCATGCTCCACGCCAGCGCACACAGCACCGAACCTGCCGCGAACATGCCGATGCCGAACAGCAGGACCGGCGTGCGTCCGAATATGTCGGACAGCTTCCCGTACACGGGGACGAGAACGGCCTGCGTGAGCAGATAGCTCGAGAACAACCAGGGGAACTGGGTGAATCCGCCGAGGTCACCGACGATCGTGGGTATCGCGGTTGCCAGGATCGTGCTTTCGAGCGCCACCAGCGCGGTCGCGAGCATCAGGGCGATCAGGACCGGCCCTCGCTCCGACCGGAAGCCGACGTCCACGCGGTCCGGCACGGCCTTGCCACCTCTCGTTGGTTCTGCCGCGTCGTCGTCCTGGGGAGCGATCTTCGTGGCCACTTTCGGCAATTGTGGTCGATGGGATATCCGCCACGGCGTGCGGTGTGCGTCGGTGTCGACCACTAAGGTGTTCTCGTGCGTCCTTCACTCGAGTCCTACTCACACCTCGCAGGCGGCAAGGTCCGCGACCTCTACATCGTCGACGACGAGCATCTGCTGCTCGTGGCCAGCGATCGGATCTCGGCCTACGACCACGTTCTGGACACTCTGATTCCCGACAAGGGGCGTGTCCTCACGGCGATGAGTGTGTTCTTCTTCAACCTTCTCGACGCCAACAACCACCTTGCCGGCGAGCCCGACGACGAGCGGATTCCCGCCGAGGTCCTCGGACGCGCGCTGATCGTCAAGCGCCTCGAGATGGTGCCGGTGGAGTGCGTGGCCCGCGGCTACCTCACCGGGTCCGGTCTCGCCGACTACCAGGCCACCGGCTCGGTGTGCGGCGTGCAACTGCCGGAGGGGCTGGTGGAGGCATCCCGGCTTCCCGAGCCGATCTTCACGCCCGCGCGGAAGGCAGACCTCGGCGATCACGACGAGAACATCAGCTTCGAGCAGGTCGCGGAGAAGATCGGGCTGAACCTCGCGATGCAGCTGCGCCAGGACACCCTCGACATCTACGACCGAGCTTCGATCTACGCGTACGAGCGCGGCATCATGCTCGCAGATACCAAGCTCGAGTTCGGTCTCGACAAGGCCGGCAATCTCGTGCTGGCCGACGAGGTGCTCACCCCTGATTCGTCCCGGTACTGGGATCTGGCCGAATACGAAGTAGGCAAGGCGCAGCCGAGCTTCGACAAGCAGATCGTCCGCAACTGGCTGACCAGCGCCGAATCCGGCTGGGATCGTGCGTCCGACACTCCGCCGCCCGCGCTGCCGCAGCACATCGTCGACAAGACCCGTGCGCGCTACATCGAAGCCTACGAACGAATTTCAGGACTGTCCTTCGACGATTGGATCGGCTGACCACGATGACCTCCCCGACCCCGCCCGTTGCCACGAAGGTTCCGCAAGAGCGCATCCATCACGGTCATACGTTCGTCGACGACTACGAGTGGCTGCGCGACAAGGACAACCCGGAGGTGATCGCGTACCTCGAAGCCGAGAACGCGTACACCGAGGCGCAGACCGCGCATCTGGCACCGGTGCGTGAGTCGATCTTCGAGGAGATCAAGTCGCGGACTCAGGAGACCGACATGTCGGTCCCCGCGCGCATGGGCGAGTGGTGGTACTACGCTCGCACGGTCGAGGGCAAGCAGTACGGAATCCAGTGCCGCTGCCCGATCACCGACCGAGACGACTGGACTCCGCCGGAGGTCACGGCGGGCACCGAACTGCCCGGCGAGCAGGTACTGCTCGACGGCAACGTCGAGTCCGAGGGGCACGACTTCTTCTCCGTCGGCGCCTTCTCGCTCAGTCACGACGGCACGCTGCTCGCGTACTCGACCGACGTGGTGGGCGACGAGCGCTACACGCTGAAGTTCAAGGATCTCACTACCGGTGAACTCCTCGCCGACGAGATCCCCGGCACCGCACCCGGTGCCACGTGGGCGCTCGACCACAGTCACGTCTTCTATCAGACGGTCGACGAGTCCTGGCGCCCCGACACCGTGTGGCGGCACCGGCTCGGCACCGCCGTGGACGACGACGTGAAGGTCTTCCACGAGCCCGATGAGCGGTACTGGGTGTCGATCGGTGCCACGCGTAGCGAGAAGTACCTGATGATCTGGGTGGGATCGAAGATCACCACTGAGGGCTGGGTTCTCGAATCCGACGATCCCACAGGTGAGTTCCGCGTCCTGTTGCCACGGCGCGAAGGTGTCGAATACGGCGCTGAGCACGCCGTCGTCGGAGGCCGAGACCGGTTCCTGGTGTTGCACAACGATGTCGACCCGGACACTGGAGAGAAAGCGGAGAACTTCGTCCTCGCGGAAGCTCCCGTCGACGATCTGTCGGCGCTGCGCACCCTGATCGAACACCGCAAGGACGTCCGGCTCGAAGATGTCGAGGCGTTCGAAGGCCACCTCGTGCTGAGCTACCGACGCGAGGCGCTCACCCGCATCGCGGTGTGGCCGCTCACCTCGGACGGATACGGCGAACTCCACGAACTCGAATTCGACGAAGAACTGTTCGCCGTCGGACCGGGCGGAAACCCCGAGTGGAAGCAGCCCGTGCTGCGACTCGGATTCACCTCGTTCATCACCCCGACCCGCGTCTACGAGTACGTCGTGGGCACCGGCGAGCTGCTGCTGCGCAAGTCGCAGCCTGTGCTCGGCGACTTCGATCCGTCGCACTACGAACAGCGACGTGAGTGGGCGACGGCCGACGACGGCACGAAGATCCCGATCTCCATCGTCGCAAAGAAGGGCACTTCTGGAAACGCTCCGACCCTGCTGTACGGGTACGGCTCGTACGAGGCCAGCATCGACCCCGGTTTCTCGGTCGCGCGACTGTCGCTGCTCGACCGCGGCATGGTCTTCGCGGTCGCGCATGTGCGCGGTGGTGGCGAGATGGGCCGGCACTGGTACGAGCACGGTAAGTCGCTCACGAAGAAGAACACGTTCACCGATTTCGTCGCGTGCGCGCGGCACCTCGTCGACACGGGTGTCACGAGCCCCGATCGGCTCGTCGCCGACGGTGGCAGTGCGGGCGGATTGCTGATGGGCGCGGTCGCGAACATCGCACCCGAGCTTTTCGAGGGCATCCTCGCGAATGTGCCCTTCGTCGATCCGCTGACCTCGATCCTTGATCCGTCGCTGCCGCTGACGGTGATCGAATGGGACGAGTGGGGCAATCCTCTCGCGAATCCTGAGGTGTACGAGTACATGCGCTCGTACAGCCCCTACGAGAACGTCGAGGCGAAGGATTACCCGGCGATCCTCGCGATCACGAGTATCAACGACACCCGCGTGCTGTACGTCGAACCCGCCAAATGGGTCGCGAAGCTGCGCGCGACGAAGACGGGCGATTCGCCGTTGCTGCTCAAGACCGAGATGAGCGCGGGCCACGGCGGTGTGTCGGGCCGGTACGAGAAGTGGCGCGAGGTGGCATTCGAGTTCGCGTGGGTGCTCGACATTTCCGGCGCCCTTCGCTCGTGATGGGGTTCCCGCGGCAGACCTGCGGGTGAAGCGGCCCCGGTAGGTCGCCGACGAGGTGCGCGATGCCCTCCGGATGTACGCCCGTCAGGGCACAATCCGGAGGGCATCCTCCGTTTCCGGGCGACCGACACGCCACGCTCAGGGCTAGGCCTGTACTGATCGACCCGAGGTAGGTTAGGCTCCCATTACTGATACCGGGTGAGGGGCGGATTGTGTCTACGAGGCGTGTCCAGGTTCTGTACGAGAGTTCTGGTTCATGTTGTACCAGAGATGGATTCGTGCACCTTGACGCGCGTGGATCTGCACTCCACCCGCGACGAGCCCACTTCCGCGCGCGAACGAACGCCGGGGACGGGTCATCCGCAGTGCTCGGCACCGTGCCGACCCACTGACGTACCGACCACTCGGAGCTGCCGCGACATCGGTGGCTCCGTCATGGGCCAGGAGAGCCGAGTACATGCAACTGCCAGTTTTCTTCGAAGCGCCTGCGACACCGCTGCGCACCAAACACATAGACGTCACGGAATCCACGACTCCGCGGGAGCTGACGCTGCGGACGATGTTCGCGGCGAAGAAGTACACGGTCCCGGGCGGTCTGCTGCTGATCGTCCATCAACTGTGTGCGGCACTCGTTCCGGTCATCATGGGCGTGGCCATCGACCGGGCGATCAGCACGAACGACTCGGGTCAACTGGTGCTGTGGGTCGTGGTGCTCGCCGTCGATTTCGCCCTCGTATCGTTCACCTTCCGGTTCGGATCCCGCGTCGGATTCCTCGGCATGCAGTCGATTCAGCATCAGGTGCGGACGCGGATCACCGACCGGATCCTCGATGCGCGGGGACTGGGTGGTCCGTCGCGGCAACCCGGAATGTTGCTGAGCATCGCGACGTCCGACGCACGTCAACTTGCCATGTCGGTCGCGATCGTCGTGTACCCATTGGGTGAATTCGCCGCGGTGGTCTTCTCGGCGATCATCCTGCTCTTCATCTCGTGGCCGCTCGGACTGGCGATCCTGGTGGCGGCGCCGCTGATGCTGTGGGTGATGGACCGCGCCGGTTCGCCGTTGCGCAAACGAAGCATGCAGGAACAGCAGGTGGCGGGAGAGGCTGCAGGTACTGCTGCGGATCTCGTGGGAGGCTTCAGGATCGTCAAAGGACTCGGCGCGGAACACGAGGCGGGACGCCGATACCTGGCTGCCAGCGAACGCGCGCTGCAGGGCACGCTCAAGGCGAACGTCGCCCGCGCAGGCTACCTCGGGTCGATGGAGATCGTCTCCGGGCTGTTCATCGCCGGAGTCGCGATCGCTGCCGGATTGATGGCGGTCGGCGGCGAGCTGACCATCGGCCAACTCATCACCGTTGTGGCAGTGACCCAGTTCGTCATGGGTCCCCTCCAAGCGTTCGCGGCAAACTTCGGTGCCATCTGGGCGCAGGCGCTGGCCTCGGCGGAACGCGTCCTCACGGTGCTGCAGGCACCGTATTCGAACGAAGACGCCGCTGACCCGCATGCTCCGCACGGCTTCGAACTGCGATTCGACGGTGTTGCGTGCGGTACCGCGACCGATATCGACCGCCTCGTCCCCGAAGGGGATTTCGTCGCTGTCGATGCAGACGCGGCCACCACCTCTGCATTCGCCGACGTGCTTGCCGGACTGGTGAAGCCGAACGTCGGAACGATCACCGTCGGCGGTGTGGATGTCCGCTCTCTGCCCCACGAGGTGCGTACACGAACCCTGCTCGTCGCCCCGCACGAGAGCGACCTGTTCGAGGGAACGATCGAGGAGAACATCGCGGCAACCGCCGACGTCACCGACGAGGCCGTGACTCGTGCGGTCTTCGCAGCAGCCTGCGACGATGTGCTGGCGACGCTTCCCGACGGGCTCGCCACCGACGTCGGAGAGGCCGGCCGACTGTTGTCGGGCGGGCAGCGGCAGCGCGTCTCGCTGGCACGGGCCCTCGCCGCGGACCCTGACATCCTGGTCTTGCTCGACCCGACGACGGCCGTCGATTCGGTGACGGAAGCGACCGTCGCCGGTCGCATCGCGGCTTCCCGGGCCGGAAAGACCACCATCGTGTTCACCTCGTCGCCGGCGCTGTTGGCGGCAGCGTCGACTGTGTGGCGAATCGACGCCGCCACCGGCGAGATGAGCAGCGATATCGATTCGACGCTGATGGAGCCTTCACGATGACCACCCAGTCGATTTCCGAGTCACCAAGACTTCCGATCGCCGACGCACGATCCGTGTGGCACGAGGTCCGCCGCACGATGCACGGACAGGGCACCCGCCTGATCACGGTCGTGGCGACGATGGTCGTCGGGGCTGCGCTGGGGCTCGTTGCTCCGTGGGCGCTCGGTCGGATGGTCGACACCGTCATCGACGGGAACGGCACGGGCCGGATCTGGCTACTCGGCGCGGCCATGATCGGTGCTGCGCTGGCCTTCGCCGGATTTACCGCACTGGGAGTCATCTTGTCTTCCAGGCTCTTCGAGATGATTCTGGCGCGGCTGCGCGAGCGGATGTTCACGACGAGTCTGTCGCTGCCACTGGAACGGGTGGAGGCGGCGGGTAGCGGCGATCTCGTCTCGCGCGCTACGGACGACGTCGAGGAGGTGTCCCGAGCCATCAGCACGGTGGTGCCTGCGCTGTCGACGTCGTTGTTCACGGTGGTGCTCACCGCCGTGGGACTGACCGCTCTCGACTGGCGATTCCTCGCGGTGCTCGTGGTGGCCCTGCCGATCTACGTGTTCGCGGTCCGCTGGTATCTGCGCAAGGCGCCGGCAATCTACGCGGCCGAGCGGGTGGCTATGGGGCTTCGAGCACAACAGGTTCTGGGCGGCGTACACGGACTTCGCACGGTGCACGCGTACGACCTGTCGCCGCGACTGGCGGATCGCATCGGATCGCACTCGTGGGAGGTGGTGCGCTGGTCGATGCGCGCACGCATCGTGCAGAACCGCTTCTACGGACGGCTCAACTCCGGGCAGTTCGTCGTCATGGCCGGCCTGCTCGTCGCCGGATACCTCCTGGTGGGAGCCGATGCACTCACCGTGGGTGCGACGACGACGGCAATGTTGCTCTTCCTCAGGCTGTTCGCGCCGATCGACGACCTCCTCCTGGTCATCGACGAGTTGCAATCGGCGCTCGCATCGCTCGCACGGATCGTCGGTGTGATCGAGGTACGTACGGCGGAGGAGACCGAAGGAGACGAAGGGGAGAGCGCATCGCGGCTGCCGTCGCGAGGCGCGCTCGCGGTGAGGAACGTGACCTTCGGTTACACGCCCGGGCGGGACGTCATCCGCGGCATCGACCTCGATGTCGCACCCGGCGAAACGGTCGCAGTCGTGGGATCCTCGGGCGCGGGTAAGTCGACGCTGGCGGCACTGCTCGCCGGTGTCCGGACCCCCGATTCGGGGGCGATCCGGTTCGGTGGCGTCGACATCGGAGATGTACCGGAAACCGCGCGCGCCCAGCGGATCACCTTGGTCACACAAGAGGTGCACGTCTTCGCCGGATCATTGCGTGACGATCTCGCCCTCGCGAACCCGACAGCCGATGACGCCACCATGGAGGCAGCGTTGCGGACCGTCCTCGCCGGCGACTGGTTCGATCTGCTTCCCGACGGACTCGACACCGTCGTCGGGGACGCCGGCCATCAGCTCACGCCCATGCAGGCCCAGCAACTCGCTTTGGCGCGACTGGTACTTGCGGATCCGCCGATGGTGATTCTCGACGAGGCCACTGCGGATGCCGGCAGCGCCGGCGCCTCGCTACTCGAGCGTGCCGCTCGCGCGGCGCTCGACGGACGCAGCGCCCTCGTCGTCGCACACCGCTTGGGGCAGACCCGAGATGCGGACCGAATTCTGTTGATGGAGAACGGGACGGTGGCAGAAGAGGGCACGCACGAGCAGTTGATCGCGCGTGACGGCCGCTACTGCGAACTGTGGGATGCATGGAGCATGCATCGGCAGTGACCGTGCGCGCGGCAAAGGACTTTCTGGCACAGCGGGGCAGAGCCGAACCCCCCCGCTGAAGACCGAAGCGAGAGGGATGCAATGGCAATACCGACGAGTTCCGTTCACACGATGCCGATGCGTGACGGGACGGTCGATCCGGTCGTCTCCCCGCTTCGGCTCGACGGGGTGGTGGACTATCCAGCAGAGTTCGCTGCGGAGTACCGCGAGAAGGGGTACTGGATCGGGCAGACACATTCGGCACTCCTCGCCGGCGCTGTGTCGGCACATCCGGATCGGCCGGCGGTGGTGGATCTCCGGCGCACATTGACCTACGCCGGACTCTCGGAGCGAGTGCAGGTCATCGCGGGCGCCTTCGCCGCCGAGGGACTCGGCCGCGGCGACCGCGTGATCGTCCATATGCCGAACACCGTCGAGTACGTCGAGGTCGTGTTCGCGCTGTTCGAGATCGGTGCGTTGCCGGTGTTCGCCCTGGCGGCACATCGCTCCGCCGAGATCCACCAGTTCTGCACGGCGGCAACGGCCCGCGGGTACGTCACCGTCGACAAGTTCGGTCTCACCTCGTACGGAGACCTCGCGACGGAGATCGATACCGATTTCCCAGACGTCTCGACCTTCGTGATTCCGATCGGAGACGAATCCTGGGCGGCCGGCCCGCCCTTGCCTCGGGTCGACCGCTCGCTGCCCTCGGACGTGGCGTTCCTCCAGCTCTCGGGCGGTACCACCGGCACCCCGAAACTGATCCCACGCACTCACGACGACTACCTGTACTCGGTGCGGGAGAGTGCTCGCATCTGCCACATCGACAGCTCCTCGGTGATGCTCGCGGTACTGCCGATCTCGCACAACTTCACGATGAGTTCGCCGGGCCTCCTGGGAATGATCGCCGTCGGTGGTTGTGTGGTGATGTCCCCGGATCCCAGCCCGGACACCTGCTTGCGACTGATCGAAGAACATGCGATCACCCACGCGGCGCTCGTGCCTCCAGTGCTGATCGCGTGGCTGAACTCGTCTGCTCTCGCCGATCGCGACATCTCCTCCCTCGAATCGGTCTGGGTGGGCGGCGCGAAACTCCCGGAGGAAGCGGCCCGGCGCGTCGCCCCGGAACTCGGATGCACTCTGACCCAGGTGTTCGGAATGGCCGAAGGCCTGGTCAACTACACGCGCACCGGTGACGACGACGAGACCGTCACCACCACGCAGGGACGCCCCATCTCGCCCGACGACGAGGTGCGGGTCGTCGACGACGCCGGCGTGCCGGTGGCCGATGGCGTTGCGGGGCACCTGCAGACCCGCGGTCCGTACACGATCCGCGGCTACTACCGGGCGCCGGAGCACAACCGGAAGTCGTTCACGGCCGACGGGTTCTACGCGACCGGCGACATCGTGGTCCGGGACCCACGCGGATACCTCACGGTCGTGGGCCGAAGCAAGGACCAGATCAATCGCGGAGGCGAGAAGATCGCGCCGGCGATGGTGGAGAACCATCTCCTGGCACACCACGAGATCCACGACGTATCCGTCGTGGGTATTCCGGACGACGCTCTGGGCGAACGCATCTGTGCGTACGTGATCCGGCGCGACTCCGAGTCCGGGACGCCCACGGCGTCACAGTTGCGCGCGTTCCTCCGCACCGAACGGCAGGTGGCTGCGTACACGATCCCGGATCGATTCGAATTCGTCACCGAGTTTCCGACCACCTCGGTCGGCAAGATCGACAAGAAGAGTCAGGGCGAATGACACTTACTGAAGGGCACCCCGCCGCGGCCCCTGTCCCCACTACCGCTGCCCCCACGCTGCTGCCGCTGACCGGAGCGCAATTGGGAATCTGGAACGCGCAACGACTCGAACCGGATTCGCCGTACTACCTCGTGGGTGAGGTACTCGAGATCGACGGCTCCGCGGCGGGGGTGGAGATCGATCTGTCGGTGCTGATCGCGGAGATCTCGGCGACCGTCACCGAGGCCGAGACGATGAGATTGCGATTCGTCGAGACCGAAGACGGACCCCGCCAGTGGATCGCTCCCGGCGAGGCGTTGTCGATCCCCGTCGTCGACCTCTGCGACGAGGAGAATCCTCACGCCGCAGCAGACGAGACAGTGACCCGGATCCGCGCCGACGCCGCCCGTGCAGCCCGCGACATGGAGGATCGGGAACTCTTCACCTATACCCTGCTCCGGTTGTCGTCGACGCAGGTGTGGTGTGTTCAGCTGTACCACCATCTGATCGTCGACGGTTACTCCGCGGCGATGATCTCCCGACGGTTGGCGACACGCTACACCGCCGCGATGACCGGAAAGCGTCTCCGCCCGAATACTTTCGGCTCGATCGCCGATGTCGTCACCGAGGACGTGGAGTACCGGAACTCCGAGCAGGCGGCGCTGGACCGTGCCTATTGGACGGCACGCCTCGATCCGCTGCCCGCACTGCACGGCCGCCGCGGCGGCGCCGACCTCGGATCGGCAGCGCAGACGCATTCCGCGCGCGCGATCCTGGATGCAGACGTCAGGAAGCGGCTCGAGCTGATCGCCGACGAGTGCGGATGCACGTGGGCCGACCTGCTGATCGGTGCCTACGCGGGATTCGTTGCACGACTGCACGGGACCACCGACGTCGTTCTGGCGCTGCCCATCATGGTGCGCACTACGCGCACCGCCCTCACGACTCCGTCGATGGCAGTCAACGTGCTGCCGTTGCGGGTCTCGGTGTCGCTCTCCGATGACATCTCGGCGCTGGGATCGACAGTCGCGACCGCGCTGGGTGAGCTGCGCGAGCACCAGCGTTATCGCGGTGAGGATCTCGTACGTGACCTGGCCGCACCCGGAGCGGGTGCCGTGCTTCACGGCGTCGGGATCAACCTCAAGGCATTCGATTTCGACCTCGACTTCGCAGGGGCCGTCGGAACCTTGCGTAACGTCGCGGGTGGTCCACCGGAGGAACTGGGACTGACGGCCACACCGATCGACGGTGGGCGAATGATGCTCGGGTTCGAGGTCGACGCCCGTACCGTGTCCGCGGCCGAGGTCGACGCGAGGGTCGAGGGTCTGGCCACGCTGGTGCGCGCGCTGTGTTCACCCGATCGCCTGCCGCTCGGCCGGCTGGATCTGAGCGGACGAGGGCCCGCCGACGGGTGGACTCCGGCCGCACTGCCGAATGCCGGGGCGCGATCGGTCGCCGACATGTTCGCGGACATGGTGGCCCTCCACGCCAGCGACGTGGTGCTCACGGACTCCGAAACCTCCCTCACTGCAGTGCAACTCGCTGAGCGTAGCTACCGGCTCGCACGGCTGATCCGGTCTCGCGGGGTCGGACCGGACGACATCGTGGCGATCGCGCTTCCGCGGACCGCCGACATCGTGGCGTGCATCTTCGCGGTCTGGGAGGCCGGTGCCGCCTACGTGGTGCTCGACCCGGCGTACCCGACGGAGCGTCTCGACGGCTTGGTCGATCTCGCACGCCCGTCGTTGCTGCTCTGCAACGACGAGCCCCCGGTCACCAATGCAGAGTGTGACATCGTCCGACTCGGATCGGATCCGATCGAGTCCGAGCTCGCCGCACTCGCCGGCGACCGGTTGAGTGCCGACGAATTGGCGACCACCCCGCACCCCGACGACATGGCCTACGTCCTGTTCACCTCGGGCTCGACGGGTACTCCCAAGGGAGTGGTCGTCCGCTCGGGAGGCCTCGCGCACCTTGTTCATCGCCAGCGCGGCACGGTGTACGCCGACGCGCGTGAGCGCGCCGGTGGACGGCAACTGCACGTCGCCCATACCACCTCGTTCGCGTTCGACGCCTCTCTCGATCCGCTGTTGTGGATCGTCGACGGACATCGAATCCATCTCTACGGCAGCGATATCCAGCGCGACGCCGATATGCAGATCCAGAAGTTCACGGACGACGCGATCGACGTCGTCGACACGACCCCGTCCATGGCGGCGTTCCTCGTCGAGGCGGGACTGATCTCGACGTCCTCCGAGGACATGCGGCACGCCGTCGGCACGATCGTCGTCGGTGGTGAAGCGTTGCCTTCCGCGCTGGCCGAACAGCTCGGGCGGAGTCCGGCCCGGGTCTACAACATGTACGGGCCCACCGAGGCCACCGTGGATGCGATCGCGGCCGAGGTCACCGGCTCCGATGTGCACATCGGTACGCCGCTGGAAGGTACCGCGGCGTACCTCCTCGACGCGGCACTGCAGCCCGTCCTCGAGGGGGAGACCGGTGAGCTGTATCTGGCCGGACCTCAACTCGCCCGTGGCTACCTCGGACGTCCGGGTGCGACGGCCGACCGCTTTGTCGCAGATCCGTTCGGTGCCCCGGGCGGTCGCATGTACCGCACCGGCGATCTCGCACGCTGGAATCCGGAGACCGGTTTCGAATACCGCGGTCGTGCCGACGACCAGGTGAAGATCCGAGGCCACCGCGTCGAACTGCGCGAGGTGGAAACCGCATTGTCGCAGTGCCTTTCCGTATCCGCTGCGGTTGCGGTGGTCGTCGGATCCGGACTGTCGGCGAAGCTCATCGGCTACGTGACGTCCGACGATGACGTACTGGCGGGTGACGACATCCGGCGTGAGCTGCTGTCCCGGGTGCCGGATCACCTGGTTCCCTCCGCCGTCATCGTTCTCGACGAGATGCCGGTGACGGTCAACGGCAAGATCGATCGCAAGCGACTGCCGGATCCGCTCGGCTCCGGTGCCGCGAGCGGCGGAGAGAACCGCAAACCCGGCACGTCTGCGGAATACGCCCTGTGCGCCGTCATCGGCGAGGTGCTGGGTGTCGCAGAGGTATCGCTGGACGCAGACCTCTTCACACTCGGCGGCGACAGTATCGGTGCGATCAGCATCAGCAGCCGTCTGCGCACCCACGGCCTCGTGCTCACTCCCAAGGAACTGCTGTCCGGTCGCGATCTGGCGACCCTCGCGCAGATCGGTCGCGAGTTGGTCGACGATGCCACGGAGATCACGGACGACGCCGGAATCGGGTCGGCGCCGACCACACCGATCATGCGCAACATTCTGCGCGCCGACACCGTCGACGACGTGGCCTCGTACGCGCAGTGGACCGCAGTGGAGCTCGACGGCGACATCGACCGTGACGCGCTGGTCGCGGGCGCACAGACCCTGCTGGATCGGCACCCGGCGCTGCGGATGATCGTCCGTGACGGTGACACCGCGGACATCCCGGCCCCGACCGACGTGGCCGTGCAGATCGCGGAACGCGGACCGGTCTCCGCGGACGACTTCACTCGTGAGGTGGCATCGTGGGTACGTGAGGCTGCAGCCGGACTGTCACCAACTATCGGAGACCTGCTGCGTTTGATCATCGTTCGCATGTCCGACGGCAGCGATCGCGTGCTGACGGTGGTGCATCACTTCGCTGTCGACGCCGTGTCCTGGAACGTCCTGATGGCCGACCTGGTAGCGGCGTGCAGTGGTCGGGCACTCCCGCCCACCACCGGTGAGTCGTGGCGTCATCGTGCGGCCGAGTTGGCTTCCCGCGGTGCGGTGCACCGATACGTCGACGAACTGGATGCGTGGCGTGCGGTCCTCGGATCGGGATCGCGGGTGCTCGTCGAATCCGATCTGCGTCGCGGAATCGACACCCACTCGACGACGACAGTGACGCGAACGGACACCTCGCCCGCGGTCACCGCCGCCGTCCTCGACGACCTGTGCTCCAAGTATCGCGCACGCCCCGACGAGGTGCTGCTCGCGGCACTGACCGTCGCGATGCGTGCGTACCGCGGAACGTCGACCGGTGACTTCCCGGTTCTGATGGAGGGGCACGGCCGCGACGCAGACGCGGGCGTCGAGCGTGGATCGACCGTCGGCTGGTTCACCACGGAATATCCGGTCTCGGTGCCCGCCGAGATCATCGACTCGGACGAGCGTCTGGCCGAAGCGACGGGTGGCGGGCACGTGCTCGCCGAGATCCTCCACGAGATCAAAGCGCGTCGGCGGGCGTTCCGCGACAACGGAATCGGATACGGGGTGCTGCGATTCCTGGACGAGGCCGGTGAACCGCTCACGACACTTCCGGCCCCTCAGATCGTGCTCAACTACCTCGGTAAACCCGCGGCTCTGTCGGGCGACGGGTGGCGCACGGTCGGAGACGACGGATTCGGAGTGGTGGAGCCGGACGGACGAACGCTCACGGAAGTGTTGGCGATCAACGCGTTCGTGCACGACGGCCCCGACGGTCCGGCGCTGTCGATCGAATGGACAGCCGCAGGCGAACTGCTCGACGCGGTATCCGTCACCGCACTCCAGGACCACTTCGGCCGAGCGCTGGAAAGCCTGGCGGCGCACGCGGCGTTGCACCCCGGTGGCCTGAGCGCGGCCGACTGCGACGACGTCGCCGTAACTCAGAGTCAGATCTCCGCTCTGGAGTCCGTGACCGGACCGTTGGCCGAGATCCTGCCGCTCTCGCCGCTGCAGGAAGGTCTGCTCGCGCATGCGGCGCGCTTCACCGATCACGACCCGTACGTCCTGACGGCGGTCGTCGATCTCGCCGGCGAACTCGACGTCGACCGGTTGCGATCCGCTTTCACGGCCGTCGTCGCCCGGCATCGGAATCTGTCGGCCGGCTTCCATTTCGAAGGTGTGGACGAGCCTGCGGCGACGATCCCGCGGGTCGTCGATATTCCGTGGCGTGTCTCCGATCTCGGTCATCTTCCCCCGGCTGCGGCAGCCGCCGCGGCGGCAGAGGCACACCGCAGTGCCGCAGGCCGGGTATTCGACGTCCGGCGTGGTCCGCTGCTGGCGGCACATGTGCTCCGGCTTCCCGGGGCGCGGACACAACTGATCCTCAATGCGCACCATCTCGTGACCGACGGATGGTCGACTCCGATCGTGTTGCGCGAACTGGTCCACCTCTACAACCATGGCGCCACCGGCCTGCCGATTGCCCCGGACTACGCCGACTTCCTTCGGTGGCTGGCCCGCCTGGACAGGGACGCACTGCACGTAGCGTGGCGTCGGCGTCTGGAAGGCATGACGGAGCCCACCTTGGTTGCACGAGGGGAGGGTACCGCGGAGCACCCCGTGGCAACCGAGATCACGGTCGACGACGCGCTCGGTGCGCGGCTCGCGGAGGCTGCGCGCGAGAACGGGCTGACCGTCAATACCTTCGTGCAGGGGGCGTGGAGTGCCGTGCTGTCTGCGCTCGTCGGGCGCGGCGATGTGGTCTTCGGTACTACGGTGTCCGGGCGACCCGCAGATCTCGCGCGGGTCGAAACGATGGTGGGTCTGTTCAGCAACACCGTGCCGGTCCGCATGCGCATGGACGATCGCCCGCTGCGGGAAGTGTTGCAGGACAGTCAGCGTGAACAGTACGACCTCGGCGACGCCGAGCACCTGCCGCTGTCCGAGATCGAGACCTGCAGCACTGTGCGAGGGAGAACCGGTCTGTTCGACACCCTGGTGGTGTTCGAGAACTATCCCGCGAGGTTCGGTGCGGACTCTGCGGACTCCGGCGATTCGACCCACATCATCGGGATCGGCAACATCAGCACGACGCAGTACCCGTTGTCGCTGCTGGCGCCCCCCGGCGACCGCTTCCGGCTGGTCGTCGACCACGACCCGGTGGTCGTGGACGGGCGAACGGCGGAGATGGTCGCGGCGGCGCTTCCGATCGTGATCGCCGAGATGATCGAGGACCTGGATCGTCCGGCGGCCGAGTTCGTGCCGGACACGATCGAGATGCTGCCGGCGCGGAGCATCGCCCCGCGCGTGCCTGCGGCCTCGGGTGCGCCGCACGTCGTGGACACTGTCACGGCGCGGTTGGGTGAGGTTCTCGAGACCGCGTTGCTACCGGACGACGACTTCTTCGATCGCGGTGGGCACTCGCTGGTGGCGATGCGCGCGGTGAGCAGTCTGCGACGGCACGGCATCGTCGTCACGGTCGCCGATATCTTCGCGGCGCGCACGCCCCGGGCGCTTGCGGCCCGCGCGCAGACCGTCGACGCTCTCGAGGTGCCGGATGCACCCGCACAGGAAGCGCCCTCCGGTGAGCCGGTTCTGTCGTCCGCGCAGGAACGTCTGTGGATCGTGCAGCGGCTGGACAGCGTATCCCGAGCTCACGACGTTCCCATCGTCCTCGAGCTGTCCGATGCTCTCGACACGCAGGCCCTGAACGCGGCATGGCGAGATCTGCTGGAGCACCACGTGATTCTCCGTACCTGCTATCCCGCCGGGGACAACGGTGAACCCCGAGTTCACGTGCTGCCGGAGAGTGCGATTCCCGAACTGCGCGACCGCAGCACGGGCCTCGACCTCGACACCGCTGTGCGCCTCGAAATCCAGGACCCGGAGTCGGCATTCGACATCGAGTCCGACGTGCCTGCACGTGCAGCCCAGCTCCGGGGGCCCGGATGGGTGGCCCTCGTGATCGTGATCCACCACATCGCCGTGGACGGTGCATCGGTGCCCGTGCTTCTCGACGCTCTGGCCCTGGCATATCGCGAACGGCTGGCGGGGAGAACCCCGCAACTGCCCCCTGCTGCACCCGCTTTCGACGAATTCGCCGCGGCAGACCGGACACGGACGAGGTCTGCAGAGGCAGACCGTGCGCTGCAGTACTGGTCTGCACAGCTCACCGCCCTGCCGTCCGAACTCGAACTGCCGACCGATCGGCCACGCCCGCGACAGTCGACGTATCGATCCGCCGAAGCTTCACGCCGGCTCGACGAGACGACGACCAGCGGTATGCAGCGTGCTGCAGTGCATCACGGGGTATCGGCACTGATGCTGCTCGAGGCCGCGGTCGCGTTGACGTGGCAGCGGTTCGGAGCAGGCACCGACATTCCTCTGGGCACGACGGTCTCGGATCGGGAACTTCTCGAGGACGGACGATTCCGCGACACTGTCGGGTACCTGGTGAACACGACCGTGCACCGGATCGATCTGAGCGGAAACCCGACACCCGGACAGGTCCTCGACCGGGTGCGCACCGCCGGGCTCGGCGCGTTGGAGCATCAGCACGTGCCGTTCGATCGTGTCGTCGACGCGATCGCACCGGAGCGTGCGGCCGGACGCCACCCGCTGTTCCAGACGATGGTCGGGCACGAGGTCCTCGGCGCACCGATCGCGCTGGGAGATGTCACCGCAACTCCCGTCGAGCCGATCGATCCACCGGCGCGCATGGACGTCGCAGTCTGGCTCCGTGAGCGCGATGCTCAGGCCGAGATCCGTCTGGGAGCGGCGGCCGACCTGTTCGATGACGACACGGTCGCCCATATGCTCGACGAGCTGATCCTCACGCTCACCCACATCATCGAGCAGCCGGACCGGCCCATCGCACAACTCGATCGCATCGTCGCCGAGAACGGACCGACGCGCGACGTGACTCCACGCACGGTGGTCGAGCGGTTCCTGCACCAGGTCAGCGAGCGACCCGAGGCCACAGCCATCGTCGCGGACGGGCAGGAGACGAGCTATCGCGACGCGGGAGTTCGTGTGGACGCGGTAGCACGCGAATTGACCTCACACGGGGTGCGGTCCGGATCCGTCGTCGGTGTCGCGGTCGGCAGGGGCGGGGACCTTCCCGTGGCACTGCTCGCGGTACTCCGGTGCGGTGCCACCTATCTGCCGCTGGACGTCGACTACCCCCGTGATCGCGTGCGGTACATGATCGACGACGCACGGCCGGTCTGTGTCCTGACATCGGACGCCACGGTCGACGACGTCGCATGGATGGACCTACCGACGGTGCGGGTGGACGCCGCAGATGCCGACTCGCATGCGGACACAGCGCTGCCGGAGGTGCCCGTCGCCGACGACGGGTTGGCCTACATCATCCACACCTCGGGGACGACCGGAAAACCCAAGGGTGTCATGGTGACCTCGTCCAATCTCGCGGCCTTCGCGGATTCCGTGAGCACGCTGGGATGGGTCCGCCCGGACGATCGCGTGGTCGCGGTGACCACGGTGTCGTTCGACATCGCGGTGCTCGAACTGCTGTGCCCGCTGGCGGTCGGCGCGTCCGTCGTGGTGGCTCCGCGCGCGTCGGTGATCGACCCGGAGAAGCTCGCTGCGCTGATCACGACCACCGGCGCCACGGTCGTGCAGGCGACCCCCTCGCTGTGGCGACTGCTCCTGACCGTGCCCTCGGTGCGCGTGACGCGTGCTCTGGTCGGCGGTGAGGCAGTACCCGCAGAACTGGCGGAGCAGCTGACCACCGTGAGCGACGAGGTCTGGAATGTGTACGGCCCCACGGAAGCCACGGTGTGGGCGACGGCGGATCGGCTCACGAAGGACGCGCCGGTCACGATCGGTGAACCCTGGATCGATGTGCAGGCCCGCATCCTCGACGACCTCCTCCGCGAGGTTCCGGAAGGGGCGTTCGGCGAGCTGTACCTGGGTGGCGCACAGATCGCGCGCGGCTACCTGAATCGACCGGCGCTGACCGCAGCCCGCTTCGTCGCCGATCCTCGGCGGCCGGGGGAGCGCCTGTACCGGACCGGCGACGCGGTACGCACACGCCGCGGCCGGATCGAATACCTGCGACGCACGGACGACCAGGTCAAGGTGCGCGGATTCCGGATCGAGCTCGGCGAAGTAGAGACCGCGTTGCGGGCGCTGCCCGGCGTCGGTGACGCGGCAGCGAAGGTCGCTGCGATCGCGGACGGAAGCGCCAGACTCTTCGGGTATGTCGTCGTCGCCGACGGTGCGACGACCGATCCCGCCCGGATGCGTCAGTCACTCGCAGAGATGCTACCGGATCAGTTCGTTCCCCAGTCGATCACCGTTGTCGAGACACTGCCCCGCACATTGAACGGCAAGCTCGACCGTGCGGCCCTACCATCTCCGATGGCGCCGGCGTCGGTGAGCAGTGCGCTCGCGGCCACCGCTGAACAGGTGCCGGCATCGGTTGCCTCCGATCTCGCTGCGGCAGCGGAAGAAGTGCTCGGAACCGAGATCGACCTGCAGTCGAACTTCTTCGCGATCGGCGGTGACAGCATTGCCGCGGTCCGGTTCGTCTCGTCCGCGTCCGGGCGCGGTGTGCGCATCGCGGTCGCCGATGTGTTCGAGTGCGACACGCTCGCAGAATTGGCCGACCGTGCCGTACGGATGGTGACCGGAGAGGACGGGGCGCACGAGCGTTCCGAACTCGTCGAGATGGACTCCGCCGCAAGAGCACTCGTGGAGGCCCAGTATCCGGGATGGCAGCAGGTGCTGCCGCTGACACCGCTGCAACGGGGCATGTACTTCCAATCCGTCACCGGCGGACGAGGTGCCACGGACAGCTACCACGTACAGCACCGCTTCACGTTCCCGCAGCCCGTCGACCGTCGGGCGCTGGCAGCTGCCCTCGTCGCGATCGTTCGGCGGTACCCGAACCTCGGTGCCGCGTTCACACATTCGATGTTCCCGGAACCGGTCGCGATCCTTGCGCCGGTGTCGCTCACGGTCGAAGAGCAGTCGGTCGACTCGCCCGCAGACTTCGATTCCGTTGCCGCGGACGAGTTCGCACGACCCTTCGAGCTCGACCGCGCGCCGTTGGTGCGCGCGGTCCTGGCGACCGGACCCGATTCGGCAGAGCACCTGGTGCTGACCCAGCATCACCTGCTGTCGGACGCGTGGTCCCAGGGAGTGCTCTTCACCGAGCTGTTCACTCTCTACGGCGTCGCGAAGATGCTGGTCGGGTTGCATCAGGAGGGCGGTGAGGGCGATCGGGAGGTGACGGCGGCGTTGCAGCGCGTGCTGCTTCCTGCAGCCGACTTCACCGATCACCTGCGCTATCTGGCCGACCGCGACACCGTGGTTGCGGAGAAGGCGTGGGCACTGAACCTGGCCGACCTCGGCGAGCCGACATTGGTGGCACCGAACGCGGACCCCGGTACGATGTCTCTGCCGAGCCGCGTCACGGCCGGGCTCGACGACTCGGTACGTGACGAGATCGTGGCGGTCGCAGCGGAGCACGGCGTGACCGTGTCGACCGTGATGTCGCTCGCGTGGGCGCTCACGTTGCGCCGGTTCACCGGCCGCGACGACGTGGTCTTCGGGTCCACCGTGTCGGGTCGCGACCCGCTCGTACCCGACGTCGATCGCATGGTCGGGCTGACACTGAACACCGTGCCCGTCCGGGTGCGGCTGCGCTCGGCGTCGACACTGTCGGACATGCTGCGCCAGTTGTTCGTCGAACAGAGCGGTCTGATCGAGCACCAGCACGCCGGGCTGGGCGAGATCGCCCGGGCCGCCGGTTTCGGGGTGCTGTTCGACACGTTGCTGGTGTTCCGCAATGTCGGTGGGGACGCGGCGCGATTCGGTGTGTTCGAACGCGCAGGGATCATCGCTGCAGACGCGACGGACGCCACCCACTATGCGATCACCGTCGATGTCGACCCCCGGAGTCGAAGCGGCGCGATGGAGGTGACCATCGAGAACCGCCCCGATCTCGTCGACGACGAGACCGCCGCGTCGCTTCTCGAGATCATGACCGGCATGCTCGTCGAGATCGCAGGACTTCGGGCGCGGGGCCGGGTCACGGTGGCCGAATCCGGTCGCGGACACGGCGAACTCGAACGCACCGCACTGACGGCGCCCCGCGTGGCGATTCCGCTGCCCGGCGCCGTGGAGGGAAGTATCGACACCCTCCTGTGCGAACGTGCTGCCTCCACCCCCGATGCACCCGCATTGACCTGTGGTACCGAGACGTTGACCGCTCGGGAATTCGACGACCGCGTGACCGCGCTGGCGCGGTACCTGGCTGCGTCCGGTGTGGGCGCAGGCGATCTGGTCGCACTGATGCTGCCGCGAATCGCCGATCACGTGGTGGCGATCTTCGCGGTGATGCGCACCGGCGCCGCGTACCTGCCGCTCGACCTCGAGCATCCGGGTTCGCGACTGCGGGAGATCGTGCTCGACAGCGGCGCCCGCACTGTGATCACGGCCGATGCGCGGACCGAGCGGGTGGCAGAGGTGGCTTCCGGTCTGCCAGGGGTTTCCGTCGTCGATCTCGCAGAGCCCGCGGTGGCCGAGGTGCTGTCGGGGGCTCGTCCCGCACCGAATGTGCCGATGCACCGCATCGGTGGACCCATCCATCCGGACCAGCCCGCCTACGTCATCTACACGTCGGGATCGACGGGTAAACCCAAGGGCGTCCAGGTCGGTCATCGTGGTCTGACGACGATGTACCACAATCACCGTGACGAGATCTTCCGCGGGACAGAGCAGCTCGTCGACGGCCGGCAGTTGCGCATCGCGCACACCGTGTCGTTCTCCTTCGACATGTCGTGGGAAGAGCTGTTCTGGTTGCTGGCAGGCCATCACGTGCATGTCATCGACGAGGCGGCGAGAGCCGATCCGCGCACGCTGGTCCAGCATTATCGAACTGTCGGAATCGACGTCGTGAACGTGACACCGTCGTATGCACGGGAACTGATCGCTGCCGGTCTGCTCGACGACGAGCGGGCTCCGAAGCTGGTGATGCTCGGCGGCGAGGCCGTTCCGCAGGAATTGTGGACCCGGTTGCGTGAGCAGGACGGAATCGACGGCTACGACCTCTACGGACCGACCGAATTCACCATCAATGCGATGGGATCGGCCGTCGCGGACAGTGAAAGTCCCTGCCTCGGTCGGCCGATCCGCAATGCCTGCGCACGTGTCCTCGATTCCGGGCTGCGCCCGGTCGCCGTCGGAGCGGTCGGTGAACTCTACATGTCCGGTGACGGTGTCGCGCACGGGTATCGAGGCCGGCACGGACAGACGGCATCGGTGTTCGTCGCTGATCCGTTCGCAGCCGGAGAGCGGATGTATCGCACCGGCGACCTCGTGCGGTACCTCGCCGGCGGCCGCGTGGAGTACCTGGGACGGGTCGATCGCCAAGTCAAGATTCGCGGCATCAGAATCGAACTCGGCGAAGTCGAGTCGGCGCTCGAAGCGTTGCCCGGTGTGACGCGAGCCGCCGCAACGGTCCGATCGAACGGCCCTGTGGCGCGGCTGATCGGCTACGTCGTGGGTGAGGGGGCCGACTCGGAGAGCGACCTGCGCGCACAGCTGCGTGAGATCGTCCCCGCGCATCTCGTGCCCGCGCAGATCGTGCGAGTGGACACCATCCCGCTCACGGTCAACGGCAAGCTGGACCGCGCGGCGCTGCCGGAGCCGCCGCGTCGCAACGTCGCTGATTCGCTGCGCACGCCGACCCAGTGGACGGTGGCCGCCATCTTCTGCGAGCTGCTCGGATTGGACGAAGTGGGAGCCGACGACGGCTTCGCCGACTGCGGGGGCGACTCGCTGGCGGCCATGCGGATGGTTTCTCGGCTCGAGCGCGACACGTCCGTTCGAGTGGACGTCCGGGAGCTCCTCGAGCGTCAGTCGGTTGCGTCGGTCGCGGAACTCATCGACTCCCGGCGTGACGGCGGTGTCGACGAGGTACCGGACGATGTGATCCGATTCGGACGGGACGGAACAGGTGAGCCGTTGTTCTGCATCCATCCGGCCGGGGGCTACGCCTGGCAGTTCGCATCACTGGCGTCGATGCTCGATCGCCCGGTCGTCGGGCTGCAACTTCCCCAGGGAGATCGTCCGGGTACCTTCGACGAGCTCGTCGAACATCACGTCCGTGCGGTACGTCGTGAACAACCGCGAGGGCCGTACCGCCTGCTCGGATACTCGTTCGGCGGAACGCTCGCTCACGCGATGGCCGCGATGTTGACGGAGGCGGGCGAGACGATCGCCTTCGTCGGCCTCGTGGACAGCGAGCCGCTGGATGGGCGAAACTCCGACGTTCCGGCAGCACCGGCACGTGAGCTTCCGGCGGAGTTGGCAGACGACATCGCCGCGAACTTCACTTACACATCGTTGCTCCTGAGGACTGCGAAGGCACCCGGATACTCGGGCATCGTCACGTTGTTCGAGGCGCAGCGCGGAAAGCCGTCCGATGGCTTCGCCGACCGGTGGCGACGGATTCACGGCGGCGAGCTCGTCGTTCACGTGGTGGACGAGGACCACGACGGCATCGTGTCGGAGACCGGATGGCGGCAGATTCTGCCGGCGCTCGAGTAGGTCCACCACGTCGAGGTTCAGCAAGTTGAGGTTCGGCTCGGCGCCGGTGGGTGCGGAGAAGAAAACTGATTCGAAATCGGAAGGACGACACTGTGCTCACTCGTGAGACCGTCATCGGAGACATCGCGACGGCCCTGGATCAGCCGCCCGAGTACATCAGCGACGAGCTGAATCTGCTCGACGAGGGGCTGGATTCCATTCGGATCATGGGGCTTGTGGAGCGATGGCGGTCTGCGGGCGTTCCGGACATCGATTTCCCGACGCTCGCCGCCGATCCGACCGTGGCACACTGGGTTGCCGTCGCGCTCGGCGAGTACTGATTTTCGAAAGAAAGGTCTATCGATGGCTGGGACCGCCCGTGAAGTCGAGGTATTTCCGATCTGTATCCGAGAGGTGGACGTCCTCCGAGTCGAGGATGTCACTCCCGGCATGCGCCGGGTGACGGTCGGTGGTCCGTCGATGGACAGTCATGTTCGAGACGGTGTTCAGTTGCCTGCGGTGCGGACCAGCGGTTTCGACGACGACGTCAAGCTGTTGCCGGTCGACCCCCGGACCGGAGAACTGCCGTTCGAGGTGCCGCGAAATTCCGACAGCGGCGCTGTCGAATGGCCGTCGGGATCGTTCCAGTACGCCCGGACCTACACGGTTCGTTCCTTCGACGAGGACACGCGCGAGATGGCGATCGATTTCGCCATGCACGAGGGTGGATTGGCCTCCGACTGGGCGAATCGCGTGCAACCGGGGGAGACGGTCCTCATGGCAGGGCCGAAGCACTCGGCCGGTCTCCCCGCCGGCGTCGACTGGATGCTGATCGCCGGTGACGAGACGGCGCTGCCCGCGATCGCGCACTGCCTCGAGCAACTCCCCTCGGATCTGCCCGCGACGGTGGTGATCGAGGTTGCCGAGCCGTCGCATCGACAGGAGCTGAAATGCGAGGCGCCCCTGGACGTGACGTGGCTGTTCCGCTCCGAGAACGACGGTGAGTCGCGGTTGGTCGAGACGGTGAAGGCAGCGCAGTGGAGGCCGGGGCAGCCGTACCTGTGGGTCGCGGGCGAGACTCTGACGATCAAGCCGCTGCGGCGCTGGGCGAAGCTGGACAAGGAGATCGCCAAGCAATTCGTGGAGATCGCCGGGTACTGGCGTCACCGCGAGGTCGCGCAGACAGGACCGGCGTCACCGGTCGCTGCTGACGTCGAGATCGACCCGGACGAGCAGCTGCACGAGATGTCGGAGTTGCTGCCCCCGTTGGCGATCAGGACGGCGGTCACCGTCGGGTTGTTCGAGGCGATCGACGGCGGTGCCGATACGGCGGAGACGGTCGCCGCCGAGTGCAGAACCCACCCCGGTGCAACCGCGAAACTGCTGCGCCACCTCGTGCTGATGGACCTGGTCTCGGTGGACGAGGGGCGCTTCGCGCTCACCGAGATGGGGTCGATCCTGGCCGATCAGGACGCGTTCGCCAGTCAGGCTCTGCACTTCGACAAGATTCACACCCGCCTCGACATGGCGTTCCTCGGACTGCTCGAATCGGTTCGGACAGGAGCGCCCGCGGCAGGACACAGCTTCGCGGACAAGCAGAAGGATCCCGGGTTCGTGGACGGCTTCCACGAGGAGGTCGCCTTCGGATCCGTCTACCGCGCGCCGGCACTGCCGGATGCCGTCGATCTCGACGGCGTACGTACCGTCGCGATCTACGGAGAGGGCGCCGGGGTGTACGCCGACAACCTCGCCCGGGTGCTGCCGGACCTCGAGATCTCCCTGGTGGGGCTCCCGGCGCAGAACACCAGGAATCTGGGTGATGTTGCGGAGTCGCGCCGGGACCGGATCAGGCGTATCGACGGGAGCGAGTTCACCGCCCTCGCAGCACCCGTCGACCTGGCCGTTGCGGTCGAGATGGTCGACTGCCATCCGGATGCTGACGCGCGAATGCTGATCGGGGCGCTCGGTGCGTCCGCGCGCCGGGTCGTGCTGGTGACCGATCTGCTCGACCCGGAGACCACCGACGACCACGACACCGAGGCCGACCTCCTGAAATTGTGTCTCCACGGATCGGGTCAGCGCACCGAGGCCGAGCTGTCCGCTCTGATATCGAAATCAGGCTGTGGAACACCGCGCTTCGGAGCGATCGGCTGGGGATCGACGGTCGTGGAGTTCACCGGTACTCACTGACAGGGTGCGTCACGTTCGTCGGGCGTAGCGCACCTGCGGACGACCGGCCTTGCCGTATTCGGTGAGTCGCACGAGCGCGCCGTCGTCGGCAAGACGTTCGAGATAACGCCACGCCGTCACCCGCGACACCCCGATCCCTTCACCTACCTGTGCGGCGGTGCACGGCTCGTCGACCTCTCGGAGGAAGCCGACGATCCGGTCGAGTGTCGCGGGGGCGATGCCCTTCGGGCTCGACGCGCGTGTGTCGGATGTTCGCAATGCCGCCATCGCGCGATCGATCTCGTGTTGTCCGGCGGCTCTACCCGCGCTGTCGAGTGCCTCGCGGTACGACACGTAGCGTTCGAGCTTGTCGCGAAGCGCTGCGAAGGTGAACGGCTTGAGCAGATACAGCACGATTCCGCGGGCGACGGCGGTGCGCACCACCTCGAGTTCGCGCGCCGAGGTCACGGCGATGATGTCGGGACTCGGGTGGAACACGCTGAGCGCGGCCGCGATATCGAGTCCGCTGGTGTCGGGCAGTCCGATGTCGAGGAGTACGAGGTCGATCGGTTCACCCGCGTGAGCGGCCGCGGCAACCGTGCGCAACGCGTCCTGCCCTGTATGTGCGACACCGGAAACCGTGAATTCCGGTAATCTGCCCAGATATTCGCGGTGCGCGTCCGCGATGAGAGGTTCATCTTCGACGATGAGTACACGAATCATGATTCGGTACCGTCCCTTCCGGGCCCCATCGGGATCTCGACGACGACCATCGAAGCGAGTGACGACTCGGTGTGCACCGTGCCGCGGTACCGGTTCACGACCTGGCTGACAAGCGCCAGCCCGAGACCGTGATGATCGGACTTCGTGGAGTATCCGCGCTGTGTCGCGTGGGCGAGTGTCTCCGCGGTCATCCCCGGTCCGCTGTCTGCCACTTCCACGACCATCGTCGACCCCTCCTGCCGTATTGCGACTTCGACCCACGGGTCGTCGGAAGCGCGTGACGCATCGATGGCGTTGTCGACGAGATTGCCGACGAGGGTGACGAGATCCCCGGTGCTCATCGGCGGGGTGGACTCGAGCGCGGTGTCCTCGGTGACGGTCAGCGCGACACCGCGGGTCGAGGCGTCGCTGGACTTTCCGAGCAGCAGCGCAACCAGAGCAGGTTCACGGACCGCTGTGGTGAGGCGATCTATCAGCGACTGCGACAACGCCAGCTCGTGGGTAGCGAACGAGACCGCCTCGTCGGTGCGACCCAACTCCACCATCGTGACGATCGTGTGCAGCCGGTTCGCCGATTCGTGCGCCTGGGTTCGCAGGGACTCCGCGAACCCCCGCACAGAATCGAGTTCGCCCAGGACGTTCTGCAGTTCGGTGTGGTCGCGGAGCGTGACCACGGCGCCCAGTCGTCGTCCTTCCCAGAGCACTGCGTCACTGTTGACCACGAGCACCCGGTTTCCGGTCACATGCATTTCGTCGCGCACGTCGTCGCCCCGGCGGGCAAGCTCCCGGAGGGTTTCGGGGAGGTCGTCGAATCGTGCGGCGCGGTCGGAAGGAACTTCGAGCAGGCGGCGGGCTTCGTCGTTGATCACGTCGATCCGCGGTTGGGAGGAAGCGTCGGTACCGAACACCAGCAGACCTTCGCCGATGGAGTGGAGGACGGCGTCGTGGTGCTCGTAGAGCAGACGTAGCTGCCGGGGGTCGAGTCCCAGCGTCTGCCTTCGCAACCGGCGAGCGATGAGATAGGCACCCGCCGCGCTGACCGCGACCCCGGCCGCAACCACACCGATGATGGTCGGAAGACCGTCCAGGAAGCCCTGCCAGATCCGCTGCCTGGTCACTCCGACGGACACGAAGCCGACGAGTTCTTCATCCTGACCGTAGACCGGCGCGACCGCACGGATGGAGGGGCCGAGCGACCCGGTGTACGTCTCGGCGAAGGTCTCGCCCGCGCGTGCCGACTCGGTGTTCCCTGTGAACGGGCGTCCGATCTCCTCCGGAGTCGGGTGCGTGAGCCGGATTGCGTCCTCGGTCATCACCACCACGAAGTCGACGCCGGTCGCGGCGCGCACTTCCTCGGCCCGCTCTTGCAGCGTCCCCACGGGGTCACCGGCGGAGATGCCCTCTGCGACCTCGGGAAACCGCGCGATGGTATCGGCGATCTCGATCACTTCTCTGCTCGTTGCCCGGTCCGCCTCACGGCGTTCGTCGACGATGAACAGGGCTCCGGCCGCCACGACCATCACAGTGAACACCACCAGCTGCAGGATCAGCAGCTGTCGGGCGACGCTGAGTGGGCGGTGCTGTCGGGGTTCCGGCATATGTCCTCGCGCATTCGACGTGCATGAACTCAATGCACGCAATCTTCTCCCGCGGCTTTCCGGGTACCACCATTTTCCAGGGTGGACGTGACTCCGGTCACCAGACGCGAAGGGCGCACAATGAGCATCAGTAAGAGCGGTTCCACACGCCGCGACCGTACCCACTGGCTGTATATCGGCGTCATCGTCGCGGTGGTCGCCGGGGTGGTCGTCGGATGGTTGGCCCCGGAAACGGGTAAGTCGCTCGGTGTCCTCGGCACCATGTTCGTCGATCTCATCAAGATGATGATCAGCCCGGTCATCTTCTGCACGATCGTGCTCGGCATCGGATCGGTGCGTGCTGCTGCCAGCGTCGGACGCATCGGCGGTCTCGCCCTGATCTACTTCATCGGAATGTCGACGGTCGCTCTCGCGATCGGTCTCGGTGTCGGCAACCTCCTCGATCCAGGTTCGGGCCTGACACTCGATCCGTCGACCGCCGGCTCGGGCGCCGCACTCGCCGAGCAGGCACACGCCGCGGGCGGCACCGCCGATTTCATCGCCTCGATCATCCCCACGTCGCTGCTGTCCGCTCTCACCGCCGGTAGCGTGTTGCAGACCCTGTTCGTGGCGTTGCTCGTCGGATTCGCGATCCAGGGCATCGGGAAGTCCGGAGAGCCGATTCTGCGCGGTGTCGCGCATGTCCAGAAGCTCGTGTTCAAGATCCTGACGATGATCTTGTGGCTCGCCCCGATCGGCGCGTTCGGTGCGATCGCGAACGTGGTCGGTCAGACAGGCCTGAACGCGGTGGTGCAGCTGGGCGCTCTGATGCTTGCCTTCTACCTCACGTGCCTGGTGTTCGTGTTCGGTGTGCTCGGCTCGCTGCTCAAGGCCGTCGCCGGAGTCTCTGTCTTCAAGCTCGTCCGGTACCTCGCCCGCGAGTATCTGCTGATCTTCGCGACTTCGTCGTCGGAGTCCGCTCTGCCTCGTCTGATCGCCAAGATGGAGCACCTCGGTGTCGAGCGCACGACGGTCGGTGTCGTGGTGCCCACGGGCTACTCGTTCAACCTCGACGGCACCGCCATCTATCTGACGATGGCTGC
Source organism: Rhodococcus sp. JCM 9793 (assembly GCF_055380405.1). NCBI lineage: Bacteria > Bacillati > Actinomycetota > Actinomycetes > Mycobacteriales > Nocardiaceae > Rhodococcus > Rhodococcus sp. JCM 9793. The sequence continues at coordinate 5,765,771 of NZ_AP043721.1, read as the reverse complement.
GCTGTTCGTCGCCGACGCCATGGGCAGTCCGCTCATGTTGTCGGAGCAGGTGTCGCTGCTGGTGTTCATGGTCATCGCGTCGAAGGGTGCTGCGGGAGTCACCGGCGCCGGTCTCGCGACATTGGCAGGCGGCCTGCAGAGTCATCGGCCGGATCTGCTCGACGGTGTCGGGCTGATCGTGGGTGTCGACCGATTCATGTCGGAGGCGCGCGCCGTCACCAACTTCTCCGGCAACGCCGTCGCGACGCTGCTGATCGGCACGTGGACTCGCTCGGTCGACCGCGAACGCGTCGATGAGGTGCTGTCGGGCCGGGTGCCGTTCGACGAGAGCATGCTCGGTGACGACGACATGCCGGAACCTCCCAAGGAACCGTCGCGGCTCGAGAAAGTCTCTGCTGTTGGGCCGTAGTGCCGTAGTCAGGGTGAATTCACGCTCCGCCGCACGAGTGGCGGGTTGGTAGAGACCTGTCGGTATGCCCGCCCGGTCAGCAAGTCAGTCGTCGGTAGCGGTGTTGCCATTCGCGTTGCGAGACTTGGACAACGATTCCATAAGACCGCGCATGGCACGCATATCGGAGCGTAGCTCGTCCAGTTCGGAGCGGAGGTCGTCCACTGTGTCGATGGGTGGTTCGGCGGGCGCCGGTTCGCGCTTCACCTTCGTCGGCGACGGGGGCGGCGTCACGGTGGTTGATTCGGTTCGTGCCGGGGCGAACCCGTCGAAGAAAACCGATGTGACAGTGGCGGTTATCGATTCGATGTCGGCGGCGAGGGTGTCTCGGTGCCATCTGACCGACTGGAAAACGCACTCTCGCATCATCCGCTGGAACTCGAATACGTCTATACCGGAATTGAATTCACCATTGCGTACTCCTTCATCGACAACGTCGAACCATGCCCGGTGCGAGGATTCGACGGAACCGGCGATCTCCGTGTACTCGGGGAGCGCACCGAGGTTCTCGATCTCGTTCTGATAGATCTCTGTGGCGTAGGGATGCTGGTCTGCGACTTCGAGTGAGACTCGGACCATGAGCCCGAGACGATGGCGGGCCGTCTCGGGCTCGGCCCGGACGCTCTCGTAGTTGCATACCAGGTCCGTCAGGAAACTCCTCAGGATCTCGGAAACGATGGCATCCTTGGAACTGAAGTAGTGGTACAGCGTCCCGGAATTCAGCCCGACCGCGTCGGCGATCTCGCGGATTGTGGTGGCTGACATTCCTCGTTCGGAAAAAAGCCGAGCCGATTCGGCCAGGATCTTCTGACGCCGACTGGCTGTCACTGTTCACCTCTCGTGTTCGGGTCTGACGATCTGTGCATGCGCCGCCGCATTCGAGGCTATCAGCAGGTCAGGGCTGTTTACCTGAGCCACGTCAATGCGCTCTTCGCTCGTTGTGGCCACGTTTGCCGAGCATGCGACCCAGGTGGGGTCGAGTTGCTACCGGTAGGGGTGTGATGCGGGGAACTGCCTTCTCACGAGTCGAACCATGTCCAGTTCCAAGGCTCGATGTTGCGTAGTACCCCGGCGAACAAGAGTTCGAAGCCTTGTTCGAGCGGTTTCGGCTCGAGCTCGATCCCGCGCCGTGCCCGATCGGCCAGATACAGGGCTGGGTCTCCGTCGAGAAACACCATCACGATCCGCACCTGACCCGATGAAGTGCGGTCGTCCTCTGCGAACGTGACCCCGTCGTCCGAATCGCGTCCCACGTCGAGTGTGGTGCTGTAGCTCGAGAAGGTCCACACCCCGGCGACCTCCTCGCATTCCAGCAGGGCCGGTATTACTTCGCGGTCCTGCCTGGCAAAGAACTGCTCGCTCACACTGCCGTTGGGGTCCTGGACCCGAGTCGCGACCAGCGAGATTCCCCGGTTCGGACGCATCGGCAGCGCGTCCGCGCTGACCAGGCAACGCGGGCTCACGTAGCCCTTGACCGGCATGAAGGTGCCCATCACCAGACGCCGACTGAGGCGGACATCGGGTCGCCGTCCCATTTGGAACGTCCGGACCGCGAGGTCTTGCCATTGGGCGAGGCTCTCGTCGACGGGGTCCCGGAACCAGTAACTGTTGACGTAGTGCACTCCGTCGAGCGCTTCGCAGGTCCGGGTGGATTCTGCGCAGTCCGGGCTGTGCACCCACCGCTCGCCGTGGACGACACCGTCCAGAGCCAGATTTTCGGGCCGATGGTCGAGCTGGTGCCAAGCGTTGTACTCCGCGTGCGAAGTCGGGTCTACCACCTGGGTGAACGAGAAGAACACCTTGCGGCCTAGCATTGTGCTGCCTCGGCGAGTGCCGGCGCGACCCGGGTGAATAGCAGTTCCACGTGGCGGTCGACCAGCGCGTCGGGCATCCCCGGGAGCCCGGCCCACAGATAGACGTGCTCCACTGGCATGGAATGAGTTCGGAGACGGATCTCATGGGCCGCCACCTCGGGTGTGGCGACGGTCAGCCCCGGCACCGCCCCCGTCAGATCGAATTCGGCGATCAACTCGATCTCCAGATCGGTGGCGCTGCGCACATCACCACGCCTGCTCGCATATGTTGCCTGTTGGTGTGCGAAATGCGGGATCAGTCGTCTTGTAGTCGCCTCGGGATCATCGGCCACAATGATGTTGAGCATGCCACCGCGGCGGGCCGCGCCCGCGCCGTGGCCGCCCTCCTCGAGACCGGTGAGGTACGGCGCCGACAGAGCCGGGTCGAGCGAGAGTAGTCCGGCTCCGAGACGTCCGGCCCGGGCGGCGCCGCGGGGCCCCTGATATCCGAGCCACATCGGCACCGGTGCCTGCGCCGGTCCCGGCGTGACACCGCCATCCGACAGTAGATTCCGCACCGCGGCGAACACTGTGTCGGTGACGTCGTAGCGGGTGCGAAAGTCCGATCCGAATGCGTCGAATTCCTCTGAGGACCACCCGGCGCCGAGCCCGAGTTCGAGTCGCCCGCCCGAGACCAGGTCTACGAGCGCGGCCTCTTCCGCGATGTGGACGGGATGGCGGTGGGGCGCGAGCAGGACGGCCGTGCCGATCCTGATGCGCTCGGTTCGGGCGGCGATCGCGGCGGCGAGGGTGAGCGGTTGCGGTAGGTAGCCGTCCTCGAAGAAGTGGTGCTCTGTCAGCCACACCGAATTTGCGCCGAGTTGCTCGGCCCAGGCAACCCGATCGAGCATCGCACCGTAGTGCTCAGCGCGGGGGCGTTCCCATCGGGTCGGGTTGCGCATGTCGAGGAAGAGTCCGAGCTTCACGAAAAGCGGTGTCCTGTCCGTCGGTGTGGTCGAATGAATGAAGTGGCTGGGCTCAGTCAGCGGCGGGAGGGGCAGGGCCATCGAAGGCACGATCTCTGCGGCGGCGTTGTCGCCTGAATCGGCGGCGCCGCACACGTCGACATCCGCGCAGTCGCGCGCGTCCTCGATGTCGGCCCCTCTACCGATCTCGGTTTCGAAGGTGGTTTGCCACTGGGTGAGCTGCTCGGAGGTCCAGCCGAACTGTGTGCGTTCGTCGAGCAGCCGATCGGCGACCCTTGCAACCATCGCCACCCGCGGTGCGCGTCTCGACTCGACCTCCCCGAGAATGTCTGCGGGGGCCAACGGCCGTGTCTTTGTGCGGTAGTGCGCCCAGGTGGCCTCGAGAGCGTCGGATTCGGCACAGTCCCTGAGCAGTTCGGACCAGTAGTACTCGCCGAATCCGTCCGGGGGCGCGTACTGTTCGATTCCGGACCGGATCCGAAGGATTTCCCGGCACGTAAAGACGTCGACGGTCTTGACCCTGGTCACGACGCGATCACATTCGGTGATGCGGCCGTTACGGATTCGAGCGCCACCCGGCGGATATCGCGCCTGCCGAACTTGCCGCCCGACGAGCGCGGAGCAGCTGGTCGACGGCCGGATGTGTTCAGCCTTCGGTCCGATGTGTCGGAGCGCTCGGGAGTGGCAACGGCTTGTACCTGCACGATCTCGTGCAGCGGGTCGATGCCCCACCAACCCGACTCGACGTACTGCCGTGCAGTCGCCGCGTCGATCGAACTCATGGACTGGTTCCTCCTGTGCGGGGGTGGCGGGTGTGCGGAGTTACTCGGACTGCGGGTCCCCGGAGACCTCTTTCGACCACACCAGGTCCTGATCCCCCCACGTGCGCGGTGGGCGGGAGAAGACCTCCTCGAGCATCGGCATGAAGAACTCGAGTGGTTCGGTGTCGTAGTCGGGGTCGAACGACTCCTGGTCCCATGCTCCGCAGAAGTGGGCGCAGGTGTCGAAGTAGGGGGAGTCTCGATACCGGTCACGACTGTCGGTCGGAATCCCGAGCTTGTCGCCGTAATGGTAGGTCTGGAAGACACCGTGGTGTTTGACGATCCACACCGCCTCGTCGTCGAGCACCGGCCGCAGGATCGCGGCAGCGACCTCGCTGTGATTGTCCGGGCAGAGATCGTCGCCGATGTCGTGTAGGAGGGCGGCCACCACGAGATCGACGCGGGCACCTTCCCGGTGTGCACGGGTCGCGGACTGCAACGAGTGCTCGTAGCGATCGACGCGGTAACCGAAGGTGTAGCCCTTCATCGACTCGAGCAGACGCACAACCGTCGCGAGCCAGTGGTCGCGACGATGGACCGCGGCCTCGTCCCGGATCAGTTCCATCTCCGCGGCGGTGGCGTCGTCCATCCGGGAGAATTCGACGGTACGGGTGTTGTCAACCATGTCAGCTTCTTTCGGTCTCGGTCTCGGTCTCGTTGGTCGATGCGTCGGGCCCGGCAGTCAGCCCGGGCTGACACTGGTTTCGCTCGGTGTGTCCGTCACCGCGGTGAGGGCGAGGCCTTTGGTCTCCTGGGTGAAGTAGGCGGCGGCGGCAACAGCCAGTGCGAGCACGATGACGTACCAGGTGAACAGGTCCGGCGTACCGCGGGAGGTCAGCCACGAATTGAGGTACGGCGCGGTACCTCCGAAGATCGCAGCCGCGAGCGACACCGCGATTCCCGTACCTGCGGCGCGGGACTTCGTGGAGAACAATTCGGCGAACCAGGCGACCTGTGTACTGGCCGCGAGCGCCTGGATGACGAGCGCCAGGGACATCGCCACGACCAGGGTGAGAGCCGAACCGTCGAGCATGCCCGACAGGGGGAAGGCGAGCAAGGCCACCAGCAGTCCCCACGCGATGTTGTTGGGACGACGTCCGAATCGGTCGGCGAGGAGTGCCGCGAGTGGGAGAGCGAGGATGAAGACGATGTTGGCGACCACGCCGGCCCACATCGCAAGTTTGTCGTTCACGTGGTGGAAGCTGATGGCGTACGCGGGAGCGTTGACCGACCAGGTGTACGAGAAGACCGATGTGCCGCCGACGAGGAGAACGACGCGCAGGATCGAGGTCCGCTGCGCCCAGATGTCGCGGAGCGCGGAGCGTGCCGACGACGGTGTCCCGGTGCTCGCGGCCTGGTCGGCGAAAGCTGCGGATTCCTCGAGGCCGCGACGCAGGTAGAGCGCGAAGAATCCGAGCGCACCGCCGATCAGGAACGGGATGCGCCAGCCCCAGTCGGCCATCGCCTGGGAGTCGATCGCGGTACGCATCACCGCGCCGAGGAGGGTGGCGAGCACCGTTCCTCCGACGGTGGACATGATGACCGTGGTACCCCACAGTGCGCGGTTGTCGGGCCGCGCCACCTCGGCGATATAGGTGTATGACCCGCCCTGCTCACCGCCGTGTGCTACGCCCTGGATGCAGCGGACGACGAGCAGCCACAGCGACGCGAACACGCCGATCCGCTCGTAGGTGGGCGCGATCGCGATCAGGACACTCGATGCTGCGACCAGTGTCATGGTCAGCACCATGACGAATTTCCGTCCGCGCCGATCGGCGACCAACCCGAAGATCAGGCCGCCGATCGGGCGCATGACGAACCCGACCGCGAACACCGCCATCGTCGACAACAGGTTCGACACCTCGTTGGTCGAGTGAAAGAACTGGTTGGAGAAGTAGACCGCGAAAATCGCGAACACGGTCCAGTCGAACCACTCCAACGTGTTTCCCATATTGACGGCCAGAATCATCCGAGCCCGGCCCTTGACCCGGGATCGGATCGCCGGCGTCGGACTCTCCGCAGGATCGTTCTGTGTTGGTGAGGCGGTCATGCCGGTTCTCCTTGTCGGGAGGGGTGCGGTGGGGCAGTGGGAAGGGCGGAGCAGTCTCAGCGCTGGACGGTTGTTGGAGGGGACCCGGTGCCGTCGTGTGAGGTTCCTCGGTTTTCTGCTCCTGCCCGATTCGGAATCGGGACGAGGGGCACGAGAACACGGAGGACTGCGCGCTGTATGGCGAGCATCACAAATTTAGGGCGATCCGCAAAATATGTCAATCAAGCGTTTGGCTGGCTATGCGGGACGTGGGATGCGCGATGTGCATCTCTGACGACTCGGGCTGCACGGTATGTGTGCAGATCGGGGGACCTGGGGGCCGGTCGGTGGTCGCGGGTGCGGGGCTGGGTGCTGTTCGTCGACGGCGTGGGGTTCCCCGGTGCGAGGGCTTACATCAGTATCTTTTGTAAGATAGAGTTCCGACACGTCCGAATCTGTGACCCCAATCTCACCCCATGGAGGCGCTGTGACCGTGTACGACGAATCGACGGCCATTGAAGGTGGTCCGGATTCGATGGGTGAGTGGCGACCGCGTGCCACGCCTCCGATCGGGGTCGATCTCAACAACGAGCAGAAACTCGCCTGCGCGTTCCGGATTCTGGCGCGCGACGGCTTCAGTGAAAACATGGCCGGCCACATCACCTGGGCCGATCGGGACGACGACAGCCTCCTGATCAACCCGTGGGGGCTGTGGTGGGACGAGGTCGCGGCTTCCGATGTGTGCCGTGTGGACGCGAACGGTGCTGTGATCGAGGGCAAGTGGGATGTCACGCCCGCTTACCACATCCACACCGAACTGCACCGGCGTCGTCCGGACGCCCGGGTGGTCATCCACAACCACCCGTACTACGTGACCGTGCTGGCCGCTGTCGGTGTTCTGCCGATGATCGCGCACCAGACCGGCAGTCTGTACGACGACGACCTGTCCCTGGTCGACGAGTACGACGGTGAGATCAACGACGCCGAGCTCGGTCGGGGTCTCGCCGACCAGATCGGCGACCGCAACAACGTCATCCTCGCCAGCCACGGCATCATCACCACCGCCGACACGATCGAACTCGCGGTCTACCGCGCAGCCTCGATCGACCGGTTCTGCCGGCTGGCGTACGACATCCTGCTGCTCGGCAAGGACCCACTGCCGATCGAGAAGAGCATTCGAGTCGCGATGCAGAAGGCGCTCGTCGAGCGAGCGGCCGGTGTCTACTGGGCCGGCGCCGTGCGCAAGCTGCTCCGGACCGACCTCGACGTTCTCGACTGAAGACTTCCATACCCCAAAATTTGCGGCTGCGTAGGTAACGCAGCCGGATTCGCCGACCCCCGACAATTGAGGAGCGTGCGAGATGGCCAATCTCGACGAACTGATCCACAACACCGACTTCACCCAGAACGTCAAGGGAAAGGTGACCTTCCTGCCCGAACCGGAGAGGGCGCACCGGCCTTTCCCCTTCATCTCCGTCGATGATCACATCGTCGAGCCCAAGGACGCGTTCGAAGGTCGTCTGCCGGCGAAGCTCGCCGACCGAGCACCCAAGGTCATCCACCGCGACGGCGCGGATATCTGGGTGTACGACGGTAAGGAGATCCCGAACGTCGGCTTCAATGCGGTCGTCGGACGCCCGGTCGACGAGTGGGGTTTCGACCCGCAGCGCTTCGAGGATATGCGCCGTGGTTCGTGGGACATCCACCACCGTGTCAAGGACATGAACCTCTCGGGTGTGTATGCGTCCCTGAACTTCCCGTCGTTCCTCCCCGGATTCGCCGGCCAGCGTCTACAGCTGAGCACCAATGACCAGGAACTGGCGCTTGCTGCGACGCGCGCCTACAACGACTGGCACCTCGAGGGATGGGCGGGCCCGTATCCGGACCGGATCATCCCCTGCCAGATCCCGTATTTCCTCGACCCCGAGATCGGTGCGCAGGAGATCTACCGCAACGCCGAGCGGGGCTTCAAGGCGGTGACCTTCTCCGAGGGTCCCCACGCCCTCGGGCTGCCGTCCGTGCACTCGGGTCACTGGGACCCGATCATGCGGGCGTGCGAGGAGACCGAGACCGTCATCAACCTGCACATCGGCTCGTCCAGCACGTCGCCGAGTACATCGGAGGACGCTCCGCCTGATGTGTCCGGCACGTTGTTCTTCGGCTATGCCATGTTCGCGACCGTCGACTGGTTGTTCTCGAAGATCCCGGTGCGCTTCCCGAATATCAAGATCGTAATGTCGGAAGGTGGAATCGGTTGGGTTCCTGCACTTCTCGACCGTCTCGATCACATGAACACCTACTCGTCGATGTACGGCACATGGGAAGGCATCGACATCTCCCCAGCGGACGTGCTGAAGCGGAACTTCTGGTTCTGCGCCGTGGAGGATCCGTCGACGATGGTTCTGCGTGACCGGATCGGGATCGACCACATCCTGCTGGAGGAGGACTACCCGCACAGCGACAGCCTGTGGCCCCGGACCATGGAGGTCGTCAGTGAGTCCATGAAGGGACTCTCTGCCGACGAGCTACGCAAGATCACATGGGAGAACGCATCCAAGCTGTACCGGCATCCAGTGCCGCAGAGCGTGATCGACGATCCGAACAGCTTCTGACCGAGTGCTGGGCGGGTCCGGCCTTCCGGTCGGGCCCGCTCAGCCGAAGAACAGGCGGTCCCGCGCGACCGCGGGATCGAGCGAGACCGCAGGTCGGTCCGGGTCGTGCGGATAGGTTTGTACATCCCGGAGATGCCGGGCCGCGATCACCCGCGCCGATGCGGCGTCGCCGTCCTCGATGCACTGCAGGATCTGGCCGTGTACGGCCAGCGCCTGGGTCCGTTCTGCCGGCGGAATCCGTTCCGGGTCCGCTCGCTCGCTTGCCCAATCCGTGACGTGGCTCGACCACAGGGCCTCGAGGGCTCCAGCCAGCACGATCAACGACCGGTTTCCGCACAGCTTCACCACGGATTCGTGAAACCGTCGCGAGAGTGCGGTCGCGGCAACAAGATCGTCGACTTTCGACAGTGATTCCTCGTGCAGGGCGCGCAGAACCGGAACCACCTCGGTGGCACGGTCTCCGCGTTCCGCGCACAGCGCCGCGCACATCGGCTCGACCTCGTGCAGCGCGCGACCGACGTCGTCGATGTCCGTTCCCGACATCGCGAGCACCATCGAGAGGCTGTAGGCAACGTTTCCGGGGGTGGGCCGGTGCACGACGGCTCCGCCCCGGTTACCGCGGCGGACACGGACGAGACCCTCGGCCTCGAGAATGCGCAGGGCCTCACGTAGGGACTGGACGTTGACCGGGTACTGCTCGCGCAGTTCGGCTTCCTTCGGCAGGAGGTCGCCCTCGTTCAGATCGCCGCGCAAGATCCGCTCGCGGATCTGGTCTGCCACCATCTCGGCGAGTCGCCGCCAGCGCAGGCTGCCCGGGTCGGAGACTGGCGACTTCCGGTCTTGTGCGTGTGCGGGCACTGCCGCCGCATCCTTCCGATCTCGGGAGTCCATGAGTATAAAGTTACCAAATTTACTGAACTTGGCCTGCAACCTATCGAGCCGTTCCCGCGGGTCGGAAGCGAATCACCCTAGCGTCCATAGCGGCAGTTCGTCGCGGCACACCCGTGCGACATTGGCCGCAGTCATCTCGTACATACGTCGACGGGCCGTCGAACTACCACCGGCGACATGCGGGCTCAGCAGGACATTGTCCAGCTCGAACAGCGCACTGTCGGACTCGAGCGGTTCGCGCGCAAAGACATCCAGCGCGGCCCCGGCCACGGATCCGGAGCGAATTGCAGCGGCGAGCGCAGCCTCGTCGACGACCGGACCGCGAGCAACGTTGACCACCAAGGATTCCGGTGGTAGCAGCGCCAGCTCCGGTGCGGCGATCAACCTGTGGGTCTGTGCGGTGAGCGGGACTGCGACCACGAGCACGTCCGAGCGCGCGAGGAGGTCATCGAGCGGCCGGTGTCGCAGCGGAGAACCGGGGTCGGGGTGCCGCGAGGTGTATACGACGTCACATCCGAATGCCTGGAAGAGCGCGCCGCAGCGCCGGTTGATGTCGCCGAAGCCGACGAGCCCGACCCGGCGTTCGCCGAGGTCACGACACTCGCGTTGCAGGATCGACGCCTGCGGCCACCGTCCGGCACGCATCTCGGCGTCGGACCACCTGATCGAACGACACAGGTCGGCTGTTGCCGCGACCACCCACTCCGCGACCGAAGCGGCGTTACCACCGGGTGTATTGGCAACGGGTACACCGACTTCGGTCCAGGAATCGACGTCGATGAAGGAGATGCCGACGCCGGGCTGCTGGATCAGCTGCAGGTGTCCGCCCACCGCGGCCTCGGCGGCACCGAGCGGCAGCTGCCCACTCCAGTCCGCAACGACGATGTCGGCGTCCGGCAGCAGGGCCCGCACTTCCTCCGCGGTCCGGACGGCGGGTACGAGAACGGAGCCGGCATCGCCGACGGCGGTCCGCACCGCCCGCTCGACCGCCGGATCCTCCATGAGAATCAGGACCCGGTGGGGCGGGCGGTGCGGGCTGTGCCGGTGCGGCGCAGGGATCAGGCCGTCGATGGTTCACCGGTTCTTCCGGGCAGTCGTGTCGCCGCCAGGCCACCGAGCACTGCGCATGTGGCGATCAACGCGTACGCCCACTGGAACCCGATGCCCTCGTACACCGGCCTTCCGCCGGCCATCGCCTGAATGTTCGCATTGAGCACCACGAACACCACGGTTGTGCCGATACCTGCCATCAGGGTGCGGCTCACCTCGGTGAGGCTGGCGCTGACCACCTGATGGTCAGGCGGCACCGCCGCGATGACGAGATTCGGTATCGCGGCGCCGGCCAGTCCAACACCGAGATGGGCCAGTGCGGTCGCGGTGAGCACGAGCAGTTCGTCGCCGCGTCCGAGGCCCATCGTCAGCGCGCCGACCGCGATGGCGACGGCCGCCGCTACCATGTGCACCTTCGCTCCGTGTCGCCGCACGGTGAGTCCGACGATCAGTCCGCCGCCGACGATGCCGATTCCGTTGATCACGCCGAAGATCGCGAACTCACTGGCCGTCATGCCGAATCCGTAGTCGCCGCCGGCCTCGCGAGGCGTCATGGCCATGATCGCGAGGATCGAGCTGGTCGTGGTGCCGACGCCGTACACCAGGCCCGACGCGAGCACCGTGTACAGCAGCGCCGGACGTCGCAGTTTCCGCAGATCGACCAGCGGTTCGGGGGCGTGGCCCGCCTGCACGATCCAGGCCGCGAACAGCGCGCACCCCACCGCCAGCAGACCGAGAGTTCCGGCGCTGGTCCAGCCCCACTGCGGCGCCGAGCTCACCGCGACCAGGACGGCCGCGACCGAGCTGCCCAGCAGGAGCGCACCCATTAAGTCGGGACGCGAATCCGAGGACCGCACCGGGGATTCCGGCACCATGAGCAGAGCGGCGCCCGCCAGTACCGCCGTGAGGACGGTGACGAACCAGAAGGCGCCCGAAACACCGTGATTGTCGATGAGCCAGCCCGCGAGGAACGGCTGCAGCACGACGACGATACCGGTACCGGTCACGGTGACACTGACCGCGAACGGCACGATCTTCTCGGGGAAGACGTCTCGGATCAGCGAATAGCAGAGGAACGCGACCGAGAAGATCGCACCCTGCAGCGCGCGGCCGAGCAGGAACATCGGGAAACTCGACGCGACCGCGGACAGCAGGGAGCCGACGACGGTGATCGCGAGCACGACCATCAACAGGCGCTTCTTGCCGTACATGTCGGCGAGTTTGCCCACCAACGGCATCGCGATGCTCGCGGTGAGGAACGCGATCGTCATGGTCCAGCCGGCCTGAGTGGTCGCGTACTCGGCCGAGATGGTAGGCAACGCGGTACCCGCGAGGACCGCGGACACCGGGATGATCTCACTGACGAGGATCAGGACGATCAGGATCGTGACGAGCCGTGGCGTCCACCGGTGAGGGTCCTCCGCGACGGCGGCGGTGCCGCCCACCGGCACTCCGCCGTCGACGGTGCCTGTCACTGCGGGAGTCCCTTCGCTCCGGCCGGCGGCGGCGTGTACCGGTGGCCCCACACCGCGCCCTCGGTGATCCGGTAGGTGGGGGCCGCGTCTTCGATTCGTTCACCACCCCATCCGATCTCGGTGGCGTGACCGTCGGGGGAATAGGTGTAGAACGAGAGCATCCGGTCGTTGGTATGCTTGCCCAGCGACTGCATCATCGGGACTTCGAGATCGTGGGCGCGATCGAGAGCCTTGCCCATGTCGTCGAGGTCGACGGTCTCCACCATGAAGTGGAGCAGCGCAGGGCCCGCAGCAGGATTGAGTCCTAGCGTGTGCTGGCGAGCGTTGCAGCCGAGGAAGTAACTGGTGCCGCCGGGCAACGCGAGCGAGTTGCGTTCGGCGAATCCCAGTACCCCTACGTAGAATTCGTAGGTCGCTTCGGTGTCGACACAATTGAGGATGACGTGTCCCATGCCCTGATCGCCCGTGACGAAGCCGGACAGGTGCGGAAGCTCCACACGCCGGTGGCTCAGCACCGGCCCGTAGAACAGTTCCACCCGATTGCCGGACGGATCGTCGAACGCGGCGAAGCCCGTGACCTGCCGCAGGGCGCACTCCTCGGCGGTGCCGGCGCGGGTCTCGATGCCCGCGGACTCGACACGGGATACCAGGTCTTTCAGATCGGAACGGTTCAGGACCTCGAAGCCGACGGCGTCCAGTCCTGGTACGGCAGACTCGGTGACTACCAGTCGCGGCGGGTAGTGGTCCATGCGGTAGTGCAGTGAGTCCGGCAACGGGCCGTCGACCGGCATCATGCCGATGAAATCGCGGACGAAGGGATTCCACCGCTCCGCCGACTCGACGTTGAGGCGTAGGTATCCCAGGGAAAGGACAGGCATTGCGTACTCCTCGAATTCAGTAGAGGTTGCCGGGTTCGCCGGTGAGCAGGTACCGGCCGTACTCGAAATTGACGATGTCCGGCAGGTTGATGGCATGATGCTGGCCGGCATGGACGTCGCGCCAGACCGATTGCAGGGCACTCGACAGCGCGATCGACCGTGGCCCACCCACCTGGTATGCCTTGTCCGCAGCCGAGACCGCCAGTCCGACGGCCGCGATGTGATCGCGTTTGGTGCGCTGACGCATCGTCATCGTGACCGGCTCGCCGCGCTCGACAGCACCGAAGGCGTCGGCGAGGTCGGCCTGCAGGGTCCGGTACGCGGTGTCGACCTCGAAGTCTGCCACGGTCAGGCGTGCCAGCGTGGCCGCGTGCGGCATCTTGGACGCGTCGACCGCCAAGCGAGACTTGTGAATCGAGACCGCTTCGTCGATCACCCGGCGGGCCATGCCGATCAACGGCACCGCGACGGCATTGACGAACAGGGTGTACCAGGGCAGCCGGAAGAGTCCGGTGGTGTTCACCTCGTTTCCGGGATAGCGCTGCGAATAGAGATCGACGACGTCGTGCGTGCGATGTTCGGGCACGAATGCGCCGTCGACGACGATGTCGTTGCTGCCGGTACCGGCGAGGCCGGACATGAACCAGACGTCGTCGATCGTGTAGTCGGCGCGGGGCAGCAGCAGATGGATGTGCTGCCCGGTGCGCTGCCCCTGCTCGTCGGTGACCATTGCGCCCAGGAAGACCCAGTCGCAGTGGTCACTGCCCGACGAGAATCCCCACCGTCCGGTCAGTTCGTAGCCGCCCGGCACAATTTTGGCGGTGCCGGCCGGACTGTAGGACGAACTGATCCACGCGTCGGGATTCTCTCCCCACACGTCCTTCTGGGCTCGATCCGGGAACAGGCCCAGGTGCCAGGAGTGGACGCCGACGACACCGGTGACCCAGCCCGCAGAGCTCGACAGCCGCGCGAGCTCGTACATCGCGGTGTTGAAGACACCCGGATCGGCCTCGAACCCTCCGTAACGCTTGGGTTGGATGAGTCGCATGATGCCCGCGTCTCGCAGGATCTTCGCGGTGTCCGCCGAGAGTCGGCGCTCTTCGGTACATTCGGTTTCGAGTGCCTTCAGGCGGTCGCCTGCAGCGAGGGCGGTGTCCAGTGCGTCGTGCCGGAACTTCATGTGGGAAAACTCCTTCGGTGCCAGAGGGGGAATCAGCGGGTGAGGAAATCGGTCGTGAGCGACTCGAAGTCGTGCTTGCGTTCGACTTGGGCCCAGTGCCCGCATTCGCCGAGAATGTGCAGGTCCGCCTTGGGCATGCGGCGAAGCGCGAACAGGGCGCCGTCCGGGGGTAGCATGCGGTCGTCGCGGCCCCAGGTGACCAGGGTCCGGTGCGGGATCTCGTCGGTGCGTGCCCACAACGGCGCCTTGCCGGGCAGGGCCAGCGACGCCATGACCGCGCGCATCCGCTCGATGGCCCGGGGCGCGGTGGCGTTGTTCCAGCGTTCCTCGAGCAACTGAGGTGTGATCGTCGCCGGGTCGTAGACCATTGAGTCCACCCAGGCCTCGAGCGCTTCGCGGCTGGGGTCGACGAGAAACGCGTTCAAACGCCGGGCGCCCTCGCTCATCATCGGTCCGAGCAGCGGTGCGTACAGGCCGCCGGGACCCATCAACACCAGTCGCTCGACGCGTTCGGGTGCGATCGCCGCCGTTTCGAGCGCGACCCATCCGCCCATGGAATTGCCGAGAACGTGGGCCTTTTCGATGCCGAGGTCGTCGAGCAGCGTGACCATCGACTCCGCGGCGAGTTCGGGGTACGGACGGTCGTACTCGATATCCGGGCTCGCACCGAAACCGGGCATGTCGACAACGATGGTGCGGAAATTACGCGCGAAAACCGGCAGGTTCTTCGAGAAATTTGACCAGCCGGAGACTCCTGGCCCCGACCCGTGCAGCAGTACGAGGGGATGACCTTCACCGGCCTCGTGGAAGTGCAGCTTGTCGGTGGCCGACGGTCCGTGCGTCGTGGCGTCGTAGTCGAGGGTTTCCATGCGATCCGATCTCTCTCTTGCGGCGAGTGCATTTCGTCCCGACGAAGCCGGGGCCGAGGTCCACGAGGAAGTGGGCTCGGTCTCAGCCGGCCAGGCCGTGTGAGGCGAGTCACGTACGAGGGGTACGGTAACGGCTGTTGCCGCCCCGATCAAGCGAACGGTTGATATTTCCCAATCAATTGATTGATCAACCGCTGTTTTGGCGCTACCGTATGTGTTCGGGCCGTCTGTGATGGCCGACACGATCATGAATTCGGGCCCGGGAGGCAGTGATGGACATCGCGGCGGCTGCACGCTACAGGCAGGCCGGCTGGTGGGGTACGCGTTCGCTCGGTGAGGTCGTCGCCGACCACGCGAGGAGGATTCCCGCGGCGCCGGCGTTTGTCGCCGGCACGGACCGGACGAGCTGGCTTGACTACGACACCTATGCCGACACCATCGCGGCGGCACTGGTGGGCGCAGGAATCGAGCCCGGGGGTCGCGTCGGGGTGCTCCTCCCGGACACTGCGGATGTGCATGCCGCGTTGGTGGGGACCGAGCGAGCCGGTCTCGTGGCGATGGGCATCGGCGCACGTGCCGGCGACGCCGAGATCACGCACCTGCTCGGTCGTTCCGGTGCGGTCGCGCTGATCACGAGGGCGGATGACCGGGGCCGCGACATCGAGCAACTCGGGCAACTCGTGCACGCGGCCGGGCTGCCCGTTCGCGCGCACCTCGTCGTCGGGGCCGGGCGGGTGCAGGCGCTCCGTCGGCTCGACGCCGGACGCTGGCGTGAGGTCCCGGTCGAGTTCGCCCCGGACGACCTGGTGCGTCCGCGCGCCCTCGGTCCGGACGAGGTCTCGATGCTGAATTCCACTTCGGGGACCACCGGCCTGCCCAAGTGTGTGGTGCAGTTCCAGAACCGCTGGATGCACTTCTCCCAACTGGCTGTCGAAGCCGGCGAACTCGGCCACGACGAGGTATTCCTCGCGGCGGTCCCGGCCCCCTTCGGCTTCGGACTGTGGACGAGCCACTTCGCACCGGCGATGCTCGGGGCGCCCGCCGTGCTGCTGCCCCGCTTCACCGCCGACGAGATGGTGCGGAAGATCGCAGAGGAGCGGGCGACTGTCCTGTTCTGTGTCAGTACGCAATTCCGCATGCTGCTCGCCTCGGATCTGGCGGAACAGGTCGATCTGTCGTCCTTGAAAGTCATGTTCACCGGCGGCGAAGCGGTGCCGTACCGGGACGCCGCGAGGTTCGAGGACCGGACCGGCGCCACCGTGCTGCAGTTCTTCGGATCCAACGAGAGCGGCGCGTTCAGCTACACGACGACGAAGGACCCACGGGAGAAGCGGCTGACGACCGCGGGCCGGATGGTGCCCTCGATGACCGTCCGGCTGTACGACGACGAGGGACGGGACATCACCGCAAGTGGCGGGCCGGGGCAGCCTGGCGGCACGGGACCGCTCCTGAGCATGGGGTACTACGACGACCCGGCGGCCAACGACGCGCTCTACGCACCGGACGGCGCGCTGCTCATGGGAGATCTGGTCACCATCGACGACGGCGGCTACCTCACCGTCGTGGGCCGCAAGGCCGAGATCATCATCCGAGGGGGGAAGAACATCTCGGCCGCCCACGTGGAGCGAGAGGTCGAAACCCATCCGGATGTCGAAATGTCGGTGGCCGTAGGACTTCCGGACCACGTCTTCGGCGAGCGGGTCTGCGTCGCCGTCAGCGGAAGTTCCGCTGCCCGGCTGACACTGCCCGGTCTGGCCGCGCATCTGATCGAGCACGGGATGACCAAGGAGTATCTGCCCGAGTACCTGCTCGTAGTCGACGAGCTGCCCCGGTCCTCAGGAGGCAAACTGGCCAAGGGACAGGTCCGGGACCTGGCTCTGGCGGCGCTTGCCGCGGGTGAGCTCGAGGTCGCGGCCGGTGTCGGTCTCCTCGATCCGGTAGGGCGAGGGGCGCAGGGATGAGTTCGGCCGCCACCGCGCGTGGTGGTGTCGTGTCGTTCCGCGGTCGCCGATCGGCGACCGGCGCCCACATACCGGTGTCGGCGATCGGTCGCCGTGTGAGCTCGGCCCGCTGAGAGGGAATATCGTTGTTCCAGTGCTGCTGCGCCGGTAGGAAGGCAGCACGCCCGCGGGTCCCGATTCTGTATCCGCCAGTGAAAAGGAGGTCCGCGTGACCGAGATCGACCAGCCGAACCGTGTGGTCGGCTTCACCAGAATGGACGAGTCCACCAAGGAGGACATCGCACTCATCTTCACCGAGTCGAAGAAGTTCCTCAACGATCGCCTGGTCGACACCATGGTCGACCTGCTCGACTCGCTCAAAGGGCCGACGCTCGGCTATCAGGTCGACCGTTACGAGCACTCGCTGCAGACCGCGTCGAGGGCGTACCGTGAAGGGGCCAGAACCGATCTGATCGTCGCCGCGCTGCTGCACGACGTCGGCGACGCGATGGCGCCGGCGAACCACGCGGAGCTGGCGGCGTCGATCGTCCGTCCATACTTGGATGCGGAATCGACATGGGTTGTGCAACACCACGGAATCTTCCAGGGTTACCACTACTGGGACCGGCTCGGCCTCGATACCGATGCACGCGAAAAATTCCGCGGTTCACCGTATTTCGACACCTGCGCCCACTTCTGTGCCGAGTGGGACCAGGTGTCCTTCGACCCAGGCTACGAGACCTTGCCGATCGATCACTTCGTGCCGATGTTGCGTGAGGTGTTCACCCGTTCGGCGTCAGGGTTCGGCTCGGACTGATCCTGATCGACACCCGCGCATTGCCGTTGCTCGGCTACCGGAAGACGGTGGTTCTACGCGCCTGAGGGAGCAGTGTAGATGGGCACGCTAACTTGGTCGTATGACCACGCCTCTGCAGAACATCGCAATCAACACCCTCTCGGGTGAACCCACCAGCCTCGGCGCGTACGACGGCCACGCGCTGCTCGTCGTCAACGTTGCTTCCAAGTGCGGTCTGACACCGCAATACACCGTGCTCGAGCAGCTCGCGACCGAGTACGCCGATCGCGGCCTGTTTGTCATCGGCGTCCCGTGCAACCAGTTCATGGGTCAGGAACCGGGCACAGCCGAGGAGATCCAGGAGTTCTGCTCCACCACCTACGGGGTCACGTTCCCGCTGCTCGAGAAGATCGAGGTCAACGGCGAGAACCGGCACCCGCTGTACGCTGAGCTCACGAAGCAGGCCGACGCGAGCGGTGAAGCCGGCGACATCCAGTGGAACTTCGAGAAGTTCCTGATCGCGCCCGACGGGACCGTCGTGAACCGTTTCCGTCCCCGCACCGAGCCCGACGCACCCGAAGTGATCGACGCGCTCGAAGAGATCCTTCCGGCCTGATCCCGATCGACACAGCACGAGAACAGAGCACCAGAGATATGTTTTCCACCGACGCGCGCGACGCGTTGTACGACATCATCCGCATGCGCCGCGACGTGCGCGCCGAGTTCAGCGGTGACGTGATTCCGGAGGACGTGCTGTGGCGCGTCCTCGGGGCCGCGCACCACGCACCGAGCGTCGGCAACACGCAGCCCTGGGACTTCGTGGTTGTGCAGGACACGCAGCGCCTCGAGCAGTTCGCCGCGCATGTGGCCGGGTGCCGCCAGGCCTTCGCCGACTCGTTGCCGGAGGACCGCAAGGGCACCTTCGACCCGATCAAGGTCGAGGGCATCGTCGAATCGGGCACGGGCATCGTCGTCACCTACGACCCGGAGCGCGGCGGCAAGCACATCCTCGGCCGCCACACGATCGACGAATCAGGCCTGTTCTCTGCGGTGCTCGCGATCCAGAATCTCTGGCTTGCCGCGACCGCGGAGGGACTCGGTGTCGGCTGGGTGTCGTTCTACGACGAGCCCTTTCTCGCCGACTTCGTCGGTGTGTCCGGCCCGGTGCGCCCCATCGCGTGGCTGTGCGTCGGGCCGGTGACCGCATTGCAGGAGGTCCCCGATCTGGAACGGTTCGGATGGCGTACCGGGCGCCCGCTCACCGACGCCGTGCACCGTGACACGGTCGCCGGCACCGCACTCGAACAGGACACCGCCGACGCCTGACATCCCGATACGCAGGCGGCCGCCGACATCCCATGTCGGCGGCCGCCTACGTATATCCGGACCTGTCAGAGTTCGGTAGCGACCTTCCACGCCGTGTGGATGGCGCCTTCGATGTAGTCGACGCTGCCTGCGTCGCCGACGACCCGCACGTCGAGACCGGAGTCCGCGAGCTGGTCGGCCAACGGTGCCGCAGCAGAGACACCGGACGCGACGATCACCATGCTCGCGCGAGCAGATTTCGTCTCGCCGTCGACGGTGAACTCCACGGTCTTCGGGGTGATCCGCTCCACGGTGGCGTTGCGGTGCACCTGCACACCGATTTCACGAGCGTGCTTCGCGGCGGTCCACCTGCGCGGCATGGCCATCGGAACGCCGAGCTGCTGACCTTCGGCGAGCAGCGTCACGCGGCTACCGCGTTCGGCCATGAACTCTGCCAGCTCGAGTCCGACGAGCGAGCCGCCGATCACGACGACGTCCTTGGCCATCGGCAGGAACTTCAGGAACCGGGTGCTGAGGCTGCGGATCCGTTCGGCGCTGGTGGTGATGCCTGCCAGTTTGCCGAGCTTGCCCATGATGCGTAGGAACAGTGCCTGGTCGGAGACGTCGCCCGTGCCTGTCATGAGCGCACGCATGCTGTCGCCGGTGTGCACGTGCGGCAGGTCGCCGCCGGGAACGGTCGGACGCTCTCGCACTGCGCCGGTCGCGACGATCACCACATCCGGGTTCAGCGCACGCACGGATGCCGCGGTCGCCTCCGTGTTCAGGCGCACGTCGATGCCGAGCCGGGTGACTTCCTGGGCCTGCCACTTCAGCATGCGTCCGTTGTCGGGGGTGGTCAGGCTGGAGAACCACATCGTGCCGCCCAGTCGGTCCGCCTTGTCGAGGACCGTCACGCGGTGTCCGCGTTCGGTGGCGACCCGTGCCGCCTCGAGACCGCCCGGTCCGGCGCCGATGACCACGACGTGCTTGGACGTGGCGCTCCGGACGAACGGCATCAACGTTTCGTTGCCGAGCGTGGGGTTGACGGCGCAGATCGGTGTGGCATCCCAGAAGTTCTCCTGGACGCACACGTAGCAGTTGATACACGGGCGGATCTGCTCGGTGCGGCCCGTCTCGAGCTTGTTCACGAGCTGCGGGTCGGCGAGCAACTGGCGGCCCATCGCAACGAAATCGGTGTGACCCTCGGCGATCATCTTCTCGCCGACCTCGGGCAGCATGCGTCCGACCGTGATGACCGGGATCGACACCCCACGTTTGATGACCGACGCGTTGTCCGTGTAGAAACCGACCTTGTTCGGCAGCGGGCCGTCGGTGAAGTTCGCGAACGCGTTGAGTGCGGTGCCCGTGACGTGGATGGCGTCCGCGCCTGCTTGCTCGAACATGACGGCGGCGGCGGCGGATTCCTCGATGGTGAGACCGTCGGTTTCGCCGTACTCCTGTCCGGCCAGACGCACGATGACGGCGAGGTCGTCGCCGACCTCGGCCTTGACCGCGCGGATCACCTCGACCGTCAGCCGTGCCCGATTCTCCAGCGACCCGCCGTACTCGTCGGTGCGCTGGTTCGAGTATCGGCTCAGGAAACCCCCGAGAACGTAGTTGTGGGCGACGTGGATCTCGACCGCATCGCCACCGGCGGTCCTCACGCGTCCCGCAGCCTCGGCGAACATGCGAACCAGCCACTCCAGGTCTTCCGTGGTGGCTTCGTGATACGTGGCCTTCTTGCCGCCGGAGATGGCAGCCATCTTCTTCAGCTCTTCGGGGGTGTTGTCGATGAACGCGCTCATGTCGCTCGGCGGCTTCGGCGTGCTGGGAACCAGCTGGGGCCGATCCTGAATTGTGTCGATACGTGCGACCTTGCCGTGGTGCGTCATCTGTACACACAGCTTGCTGCCGGCCTCGTGAACTGCGTCGGCGAGCGCTTTGATTCCGGGGATGAACCGGTCCTCGGACAGTCCGGGCTCTTTCATGCTGGTACAGCCCGCGGGGTACGCAACGGCGCAGCACCCGGTGATGATCAGCCCGGTTCCCCCGGCGGCGCGAGCGACGAAATGATCGATGTCGCCCTGCTCGATCTCGCCGTCCTCGCAGAGGTTCATGTCCATCGCGGGTAGTACCACCCGGTTGTCGAGCGACATGGGGCCGATGGTGCCGGGGGAGAGCAAGCTGGGGTACGTCTGAAGCCGGTTCGTCACGCAAAGAAGCTATTCCCAGGACAGGAACCCCGGGGCGCCCGGTCTCGATGAACGAGATGTCGATCACTCACCGCCGGAGCGGCGATACGGGTACGCTTCTGAACCCGCCTGCGGGGTGTCCGTTCAGTGTGCCGACCGGCGAGTACATGTTGTGCCGGTTTTCAAGCCCCCGACGGTTTCCGTTCACTCCTGTGGTGCATCGTGGCAGGCATGAGCGGACAGCTGATCGTGTCGGTATCGGGGATCCGTGACGCCACACGCGACGACGTCGACGAATTCGCGCGGGAGATGGACGCACGCGGCGTCCCGCTGTCGCTGTTCGTGGCGCCGAGGCTCAAGGACCACTACCGGCTGATCAATGATCCGGAGACCCAGGAGTGGTTGCTCGAACGTCGTGAGGGCGGCGACGCGATCGTGCTGCACGGCTACGACCAGGCCGCCACCAAACGTCGTCGCGCCGAGTTCGCGTCGCTACCCGAACACGAAGCCCGTCTGCGTCTGCTCGCAGCCGATCGTGTGCTCGAGGAGACCGGACTGCGTACCCGGCTGTTCGCACCGCCGCGCTGGCTCGCGTCGCCCGGTGCGCTCGCCGCGCTCCCACAGACCGGCTTCCGGCTGATGGCCGACATCGCGGGCATCCGCGATCTCGAACGCGACACCGTCGTCAAATCCCGCGTCTACGGGATCGGGGACGGTGCGAAGACCGAACCGTGGTGGTGTCGCGCCATGGTGATCGGGGCGGGGCGCGTCGCCCGTCGTGGTGAGCTGCTGCGTGTCGCGATCTCGGGTGCGCATCTTGCGAAGCCCGGTCCCCGGCAGGCGATGCTCGACGCGGTCGACATCGCGCTGCATCACGGGGCCGAGCCCAGCGTCTACCGTTGGCAGCGCACTGTATTCGATCGAAGCGTGGCCTGAATCACCGTGTCGAGGCCTGGACCTCTCCCGTTCCGCGCTACTGCTCGGTAATGTTCACGGGCATGGAAGCAGACGTGATCGTGGTGGGGGCGGGGCTTGCAGGGTTGGTGGCCACGGGGGAGTTGATCGACGCCGGCCGCACGGTCGTTCTCGTCGACCAGGAGAACTCGAACAACCTTGGTGGCCAAGCATTCTGGTCTTTCGGAGGCCTGTTCTTCGTGGACAGCCCGGATCAGCGGCGACTCGGGATCAAGGACTCGTACGAACTCGCCCTCCAGGATTGGATGGGCACCGCCGGCTTCGATCGTGACGACGAGGACCGCTGGCCGCGCCGCTGGGCACAGGCCTACGTCGAGTTCGCGGCAGGGGAGAAGTACGCCTGGCTGCGGGAACGAGGTCTGAAGATCTTCCCGATGGTCAACTGGGCCGAACGCGGCGGCTACGACGCCGGGGGTCACGGCAATTCCGTTCCGCGCTTCCACATCACGTGGGGAACCGGTCCCGCACTCGTCGAGATGTTCGCGCGCAAGGTCCGTGACGGTGTCGCCCGCGGACTGGTGACGCTGAAGCACCGCCACCAGGTGGACGAGCTGGTCGTGACGGGCGGCGCGGTCACCGGCGTGCGCGGTACCGTCCTCGAACCGACCACCGCCGCGCGCGGAGTGAAGTCGTCGCGGACTGCCGTCGGCGACTTCGAATTCTCCGCGGGAGCCGTCATCGTCACGTCCGGCGGCATCGGAGGCAACTACGATCTCGTGAAGAAGAACTGGCCGAAACGGATGGGTGAGCCGCCGAAGCACATGCTCACCGGGGTGCCCGCGCACGTCGACGGCAGAATGCTCGAGATCACCGAGAACGCCGGCGGCAACGTCGTGAACCGCGACCGCATGTGGCACTACACCGAGGGCATCACCAACTACGACCCCGTGTGGCCCAACCACGGCATCCGCATCCTGCCCGGGCCGTCGTCGCTGTGGCTCGACGCCACCGGCAAGCGACTCCCGGTGCCGCTGTTCCCCGGGTTCGACACCCTCGGCACGCTCGAGCACATCGTGAGCACCGGTCATGACCACACGTGGTTCGTGCTCGATCAGAAGATCATCGAGAAGGAATTCGGGCTCTCCGGCTCGGAACAGAACCCCGACCTGACCGGCCGTGACATCCGTCTGCTCCTGCAGCGCGTCAAATCCGGCGCCCCCGGCCCGGTGGAGGCCTTCAAGGAACGCGGCGTCGACTTCGTGGTGCGCGACAACCTCGCCGATCTCGTCGCAGGCATGAACGAACTCAGCCCCGACGCGCCGCTGGACTACGCGACGGTCCGGTCGACGGTCGAGGCCCGCGACCGCGAGATCGCCAACAAGTACACGAAGGACCTGCAGGTCGCGGCGTTGCGTGCGGCCCGCGCCTACAAACCGGACCGCATCGCGCGGATCGCGGCGCCGCACCGGATTCTCGACCCCAAGGCCGGCCCGCTGATCGCCGTCAAACTGCACCTGCTCACCCGCAAGACACTCGGCGGACTCGAAACCGACCTGTCGTCGCGGGTCCTCAAAGCCGACGGATCGGCGTTCGAGGGTCTGTTCGCTGCGGGCGAGGTCGCGGGCTTCGGTGGCGGAGGCGTCCACGGCTATCGGGCGCTCGAAGGTACGTTCCTCGGCGGCTGCATCTTCTCGGGTCGGGCGGCGGGTCGCGCCGCCCGGTGATCAGACCTCTTCGTCGTCCTCGTGCTTCAGCACCCGGAACTCGGTGCCCTCGGGCGCCATCTCGGAGTACCGGCCGTAGAAGATCCCGTTGGCCTGGTCGGTGATGATGCCCTGGTGGATCGGCACCGCAACCCGAGGATTGACCGCCCGCAGGTAGTCGACGGATTCCCAGATCTTCAGCCAGGGAGCGGCCGACGGCAGCGCGAGCACGTCGACCTCCTCGTGCGGGATGTAGAGCGAATCACCCGGATGAAGCAGACGAGCCGGGTTCTCGTCGTCGCCGACGAGGTAGGCGGTGTTGTCGATCACGGGCAGCTCGGGGTGGATCACCGCGTGGCGTCCACCGGTGCCGCGGACGGTGAGGGTGCCGACGGAGAACGTGTCGCCGGGACGCACCGCCGACCACTCGCCGTCGAGCATCGACGCCGACTGTGGATCCGAGAACAGCGCGGCGCCGGGATTCGCCTCGAGCAGCGCGGGAAGTCGCGCCGGATCGGCGTGGTCGGGATGCTGGTGGGTGACGAGGATGGCGTCGAGCCCGGTGATCCCCTCGAATCCGTGCGAGAAATTGCCCGGGTCGAACAGGATCGTCGTGCCGTTGTGTTCGAGCAGGATGCAGGAGTGTCCGAAGTGCGTGAGTCGCATGGATCCGAGTATGCCGGGCTCGACCGTTCCGCGTGGGCCGGTAAACTCCAGCGTGTCCGGTGTCCGTCTCCGGGCGCCAGCACTACTACCGAGGAGCAGCACGTGGCGCGTGTCGTCGTCGAAGTCATGCCCAAGACCGAGATTCTCGACCCCCAGGGCCAGGCCATTGTCGGGGCGCTGTCGCGGCTGGGCTTCGCGGGCGTGACCGACGTCCGTCAGGGAAAGCGGTTCGAGCTGGAGATCGACGGCAGCGTCGACGACGCCGAGCTCGAGAAGATCGCCGAGGGTCTCCTTGCGAACACCGTGATCGAGGACTGGACGGTCCGTCGGATCGACGGTGAGGCATGAGCGCCCGCATCGGAGTCATCACGTTCCCGGGAACGCTCGACGACGTCGATGCATCCCGCGCCGTGAAGCTCGCCGGTGGTGAGGCCGTGAGCCTGTGGCACGGCGACGCCGACCTGAAGAATGTCGACGCGGTCATCGTGCCCGGCGGATTCTCCTATGGCGACTACCTGCGCTGCGGCGCGATCGCCCGCTTCGCTCCGGTGATGGGCAAGGTCGTCGAGGCAGCGCAGGGCGGCATGCCCGTCCTCGGCATCTGCAATGGCTTCCAGGTGCTGTGCGAGGCCGGTCTGCTGCCGGGCGCACTGACCCGCAACGCGGGTCTGCACTTCGTGTGCCGCGACGAGTGGCTGGAGGTCGAGGCCACCGACACCGCGTGGACGTCGCGCTACGAGTCCGGCGCCGAGATCCTCGTGCCGCTCAAGTCGGGTGAGGGCCGCTACCAGGCCTCCGAACAGGTGCTCGACGAGCTCGAAGGTGAGGGGCGTGTCGTGTTCCGTTACGCGGGCGACAACCCGAACGGTTCGCAGCGCGGCATTGCCGGCATCTCGTCGGCGAACGGCCGCGTCGTCGGTCTCATGCCGCACCCGGAGCACGCCACCGAGGCACTCACCGGTCCCAGCGACGACGGGCTCGGCATGTTCTACAGCGTTCTCGACGCCGTTGTGAACGCCTGAATTCTGGCAAGACAAGACCCCGCTGTTCATCTGGGCAGCGGGGTCTTGCATTCGGAAACAGAACGAGGGACCTCGTCGCCGTCCCGATCGGCTTCGAGGTCCCTCGCTCGGTTACACCCGGAATTCAACCCCCCGATCGAGTCCCGAGCCGGAGCCATCCCCATCCCCCTCCAATGGCGCCGAGCTCAAGTGTGCCGGACTCGGTCGATCTTGTCCTGAGTAGGAATACGCAAAATTTGGGTATCCACAGTCGGGCCGCTCGGACGTACGCTGTAGCGCATTGTTCGCGATCCCACTGACGAAGGACCGGCATATGGCATTTCCCGATACGGCACCCCTCGATCCCGCTGCCGCGAATCCCACAGCGTCGAGCGAAGCGCCTGTGCCCGAAGAATCTTCGGTGGAACGCATGCTGCGCATCTTCGATGTGACGCCGACCGGGGAGAACAGCTTCACCGGCGAGAGCGACGGCGGAGGGCGACGCGTCGTCGACGGCACTCAACTGCTCGCCCAATCGATCGTTGCGGTGGCGAAACGATTTCCGGACAAGGAGATCCGATCTGCGCGAGCGATCTTCTCGCGCGCGGTCGATGCGGACGAGCCGGTCGATTTCGACATCGATGTCGTTCACGCGGGACGCACCGTGGTCAGCGCGAACGTGGCCGTCTGCCAGAACGGCCGACGGCACGCGATGGTGTCGATTCTCGCGGACCTCCCCACCCCGGATGTGATCCGCCATCACGCACCACGGCCCGACGTCGCCCCGCCCGGCGAAGCACATCGGAACGAAATGCCCATGACCGGACGGGAGCTCAGGGTCGTCGATGTCGTCGACGTCCGCAGCCCCGAGGAGGTCGGGCCGCCCGAACTCCATGCCTGGCTGCATTACGACCCGATCCCGACGCGTACCGACCTGGCCAAGGCGCTCATTGCACACTTCACCGGGCACCTGTCGGTCTCCGCGACCATGCGGGCACACGACGGGGTCGGAACGAGCCAGGCACACCGGACGATATCGACCGGGATCATGACGGTGTCGGTTGCGTTCCACGAACCCGTCCGATGGGACGGATGGCTGCTCTACTCGCACGAAAGCACGCAGGTGGGAGCCGGGATGTCGTACGTGCGAGGACAGGTGCACACCGAAAGCGGGGAACTGCTCGCCTCGTTCACCCAGGAAGCGATGATCCGGCCGCTGCAAGCCGACCACTCCGCGATACCCGCAAGCGCGCGGTTGTGACCGGAGTGCGTAGCGCGCAGGCTCCGGCCTTCAGGCCGGTGATAACGCATCAACGATGACATGACAGAACGACACGGTATTCTGTCACAAATGGCATCGAAGGTGGTGAAGCGGGCGTACAAGTACCGCTTCTATCCCACGGGCGAGCAGCGCGAGCAGCTCGCCCGGACCTTCGGCTGTGTGCGATACGTCTACAACCGGGCGCTGGACGAACGCTCCCGCGCCTGGTCGCAGGAACGCAGGAACATCACCCACGCCGAGACGGACAAGATGCTCACCGGCTGGAAGCGCGATCCCGAAACGGAATGGCTCACCGAGCCATCCAAGGGCCCGCTCCAGGCCGCGCTGCGGAATCTGCAAGGCGCGTTCGACAAGTTCTGGCGCAAGCAGGCGGGCTACCCGACGTTCAAGAAGAAGGGTCGCTCGAAGGACTCGGCGACCTATTTCTCGAACTGCTTCACCTACCGGGACGGGCGGATCAAGCTCGCCAAACAGGCGCAGCCGCTGGACATCCGCTGGTCTCGCCCGTTGCCCGAGGGAGCGGTCCCGTCACAGGTCACCGTGTCTCGCGACGCTCGGGGCCGGTACCACATCTCGATCCTGGTCGAGGGCACGATCACCGAGCACGACCCGACCGAGGTCATGGTCGGACTCGACGCTGGGATCACCAGCCTCTACACCCTCTCCACCGGGGAGAAGATCCACAACCCGCAGCACGAGAAGAATGACCGCGCGAAGCTCGCCAAGGCGCAACGCGCACTGGCGCACAAACAGAAGGGATCGAACAACCGGGCCAAGGCGCGCGAAAAGGTCGCCAAGGTCTACGCCCGCATCGCTGACCGGCGCTGGGACCATCTGCACAAGCTCTCCACTCGACTGGTGCGCGAAAACCAAGTGATCGCCATCGAGGACCTGAGCGTGCGGAACATGGTCCGCAACCACAGTCTCGCCCGAGCCGTCTCGGACGCGAGCTGGTCGAGCTTCCGGTCGATGCTCGAGTACAAGGCCGACTGGTACGGCCGGGAGGTCATCGCAATCGACCGGTTCTACCCCTCGTCCAAGACCTGCTCGGCGTGCGGGCACATCGTGGACACGCTGCCGTTGGATATCCGGGAATGGACCTGCTCGAAATGCGGGACGGTCTACGACCGGGACCACAACGCCGCGAAGAACATTCTTGCCGTCGGACTGGCGGTGCAAGCCTGCGGAGATGGTATAAGACCTCTTCGCGCATAAGCGCAGAGAGGCAACCTCGATGAAACAGGAATGCCCTGTCGTAAGTCAGGGAATCTCCCGCCTTCAGGCGGGAGAGGAAGTCAAACCGCGGGAACACCGGACAGACAGGAGAGTGCCGATGAGTGTGCAGGACGGCGAGACGGGCCCTCGGAGCAGTACGGGTTTCGCGGCCAGGCCGGACTACCGGGTCGATATCCACGCCCGCCGCAATGTGGTGCGCGCGACTCTGAACGGGGTGCTCCTCGCCGAGACCACAGCATCCCTGCTCGTCGACGAGCAGGACCACGGTCTGGTGTTCTACTTCCCACGCGCGGACGTCGCGGTGGATCTGACACCGGCCGGGGACGCAGGGTCGCGGTGTCCGTTCAAGGGGGAGGCCACGTACTGGCGTTTCGACGGGGACGGCGAGCAGTCGCTGTGCTGGAGCTACGAGGAGCCCTGGGAGCAGGTGGCCCGGATTCGCGGCTTCGTGGCGTTCTACCAGGACACCGTCACCGTGAGCGTGGGGCAGGCCCATCCGGCGGTGTCGGGGCGCTGAGCAGAAGGCGACGGTGGCGCCGCGAGGACGCAGCAGCGAGTGCGAAGATGCTGTGCATGCCTTCGATCACGAATGCCGATGCCCAGGGTCTGTGTAATTTCGTCGACCTGTCGCCTTCGCCGTTCCATGTGTGCGCGACCGTTGCGGCAACGCTGACCGACAACGGGTTCGCAGAACTCGACGAGACCGCCGGCTGGCCGGTCGATCCGGGTCGGTACTACGTGATCCGGGGCGGCTCGCTCATCGCGTGGAGCACCGAGGGCGACGACACGAGCCCGGCCCGGCCGTTCCGCATCGTGGGGGGACACACCGACAGTCCGAACCTGAGGGTCAAGCAACACCCGGATCTCGCGTCGGCGGGGTGGCAGCTCGTCGGTCTCGAACCGTACGGCGGGGCGTGGCTCAACTCGTGGCTCGACCGCGACCTCGGGGTGTCCGGACGATTCACCGTCCGCGCCGGGCACACGACCGAGGACGTGCTCGTGCGCGTCGACAAGCCCGTACTGCGCGTGCCGCAACTCGCCATCCACCTGTCGGAGGACAGGAAGGGCGTGCAACTCGATCCGCAGCGCCACGTCAACGGTGTGTGGGGAATCGGCGGCGAACCGCGGTCGTTCATCGACTACCTCGCGGAGGAGACGGGCATCGACGCCTCCGCGGTCCTCGGCTGGGAACTCATGACCCACGACCTGGCACCGAGCTCCCTCGTCGGAGCCGGAGGAGATCTGGTCAGCGCACCGCGACTCGACAACCAGGCCACGTGTTACGCGGGCCAGCAGGCGCTGCTCGCCGCGACCGGGCACGTCGCCGAGCATGCGGGGCCGATGCCCGTGCTGGCGTTGTTCGACCACGAAGAGGTCGGCAGCATGTCAGACCGGGGGGCCTTCTCCGATCTGCTCAACACCGTCCTGGAGCGCATCGTGCTGGTGCGCGGCGGTGGGCGCGACGAGTTCCTCCGCGCTCTGGCGGGGTCGATCGTCGCGTCCGGCGACATGGCACACGCGACGCATCCGAACTATCCGGACCGGCACGAACCCGCTCACCGGATCTCGGTGGGCGGCGGACCGGTCCTCAAGGTCAACCAGAATCTGCGGTACGCGACCGACGCGGAGGGTGCCGGTGCATTCGCCCTCGCCTGCGAGCAGGCCGGTGTTCCACTGCAGCGGTACGTCCACCGGGCGGATCTGCCGTGCGGTTCGACGATCGGCCCGATCACTGCGTCCCGGACCGGCCTGACCACCGTCGACGTCGGTGCGCCGCAGCTCGCGATGCACTCCGCTCGGGAGTTGATGGGTGCGGCGGACGTGACGACGTATGCGGAATCGCTGGCCGCATTTCTCACACCGCGCTTGTCGCATTCCTGAGACCGGCGCGCCGACCGATGCGAGACTGAGGGCGTCCAGTCCGGGTCGCGATCGGGGGTGTCGAGGTGAGTGTCCCGTCCTTCCCCGACCACCTGCTCGGCCTCGACGAATGGGTGAGGCTCCCCGAGTACGACAGTGTCCATGTGGAGGTCTGCGAGGGGGTTCTCGTTGCGTCGCCGCGACCAGGATCGGCGCACGACCACGTGGCGCTCGCGCTGGCGATGCAACTCGACGATCAGCTTCCCGGCAACCTGTGCGTGCTCGGCGGGGTGGAGGTCCTGGTGACGGCGGTGCCGCTCACCGTGCGCATCCCCGACGTCATCGTGGTCGACCGGACCCTCGTCGACGCAGATCCTGATCGAGCTCCGTCCACCGAGGTACGACTGGTGCTCGAGGTCACCGTCGACGGCACCGCCCGCACCGACCGGGTCACGAAGTTCTCGGAGTATGCGGAGGCCGGGATTCCGCAGTACTGGATCGTCGATCTCACCGGTCCGCCGGTGATTGCGGTGTTCACCCTCGACTCCGGGTGGTATCGGTACGACGGTGAACACAGCGGCGCGCCGAGGCTGACTGCCGTGGGAAACGAGGTCACCGTGGACCTCGGCGGGCTCGTCGAGCCGGGCGCTGTGGCACCGGAAGCGCCGGAGGGGCCCGCACCCCGATAGACTGACTCCCGGCAGTGCCCGCCCGGCCTGCTGTTTTCGATCCCAGAGTGAAGGGACCCGACGCCCAGTGTCATCGCACGTGGATACCGTCACCCACGCCGCCGAAACCCCCGATGTCGCTCAGCCCTATCGGGAGCTGGGTCTGAAGGAAGACGAGTACACCCGCATCACGGAGATCCTGGGGCGCCGCCCCACGGACGCCGAGCTGGCGATGTACTCGGTGATGTGGTCCGAGCACTGCTCGTACAAGTCGTCGAAGGTGCACCTGAAGTACTTCGGTGAGACCACCACCGACGAGATGCGTTCGTCGATGCTCGCCGGCATCGGTGAGAACGCCGGCGTCGTCGACATCGGCGACGGCTGGGCCGTCACCTTCAAAGTCGAATCCCACAACCACCCCTCCTACGTCGAGCCCTACCAGGGTGCGGCGACGGGTGTCGGCGGCATCGTCCGCGACATCATGGCGATGGGTGCACGCCCGATCGCGGTGATGGACCAGCTGCGCTTCGGCGCGGCCGACCACCCCGACACGCGGCGTGTCGTCGACGGTGTCGTGCGTGGCGTCGGCGGTTATGGAAACTCCCTCGGCCTGCCCAATGTGGGCGGCGAGACCGTGTTCGACTCGTCCTACCAGGGCAACCCGCTCGTCAACGCCCTGTGCGCCGGCGCGATGCGCGTCGAGGATCTGCACCTGGCGTTCGCGTCCGGCACCGGTAACCGGATCATCCTGTTCGGTGCCCGCACCGGCCTCGACGGCATCGGTGGCGTATCCGTTCTCGCGTCCGAGACCTTCGACGACAGCGAGGGCGGGGGCCGCCCGAAGAAGTTGCCGAGCGTTCAGGTCGGCGACCCGTTCACCGAGAAGGTGCTCATCGAGTGCTGCCTCGACCTCTACCGCGAGAAGCTCGTCGTCGGGATCCAGGATCTCGGCGGTGCCGGGCTGTCCTGCGCGACGTCCGAGCTCGCCGCGGCCGGCGACGGCGGCATGCACATCTACCTCGAGCGTGTCCCGACCCGTGCGACGGGCATGACCCCGGCCGAGGTGCTCTCGTCGGAGTCGCAGGAGCGCATGTGCGCGGTCGTCGCACCCGAGAACGTCGACGCGTTCATGGCCGTGTGCAAGAAGTGGGATGTGCTCGCCACCGACATCGGTGAGGTCACCGACGGTGAGCGTCTCGTCATCGACTGGCACGGCGAGACCGTCGTCGACGTCCCGCCGCGCACGGTTGCGCACGAGGGACCGGTCTACGAGCGTCCCGTGCAGCGTCCCGACACACAGGACGCGCTCATCGCCGACACCACCGCGAAGCTGAAGCGTCCGGAGACCGACGACGAGCTGAAGGCCACGCTGCTGAAGATGCTCGCGTCGCCGGCGCTGTGTAGCCGCAAGTGGATCACCGAGCAGTACGACCGGTACGTGCGTGGCAACACTGTCCTCGCCGAGCACGCCGACGCCGGCGTGGTCCGTATCGACGAGGAGACCGGTCGCGGTATCGCGCTGGCGACCGATGCGTCGGGCCGCTACACGCAACTCGACCCGTATGCAGGGGCGCAGCTCGCGCTCGCCGAGGCATACCGCAACGTCGCCACCACCGGTGCTACGCCGAAGGCCGTGTCCAACTGCCTGAACTTCGGGTCGCCGGAGGATCCGGGCGTGATGTGGCAGTTCCAGCAGGCCGTGCGTGGCCTCGCCGACGGCTGCGCGCAGCTGGGTATCCCGGTCACGGGCGGCAACGTCAGCTTCTACAACCAGACCGGTTCCACACCGATCCTGCCGACGCCCGTCGTCGCGGTCCTCGGTGTGATCGACGATGTGCACCGACGCATCCCCACCGGCCTCGGACTCGAGCCCGGCGAGACGCTGATCCTGCTGGGGGAGACCCGCGACGAGTTCGACGGATCCATCTGGGCGCAGGTGGAGCACGACCACCTCGGCGGTGTGCCGCCGAAGGTCGACCTCGAGCGCGAGCGTCTGCTGTCGGAGATCCTCCTCGCCGGGTCGCGTGACGGACTGATCTCCGCCGCCCACGACCTGTCCGAGGGCGGGCTCGCCTCGGCGGTCGTCGAAGCCGCACTCGCGGGAGAGACGGGCTGCCGGATCCTGATGCCCGAAGATGCGGATCCGTTCGTCACGTTGTTCTCCGAGTCCACGGGTCGTGTTCTCGTCGCGGTTCCGCGTACCGAGGAATCCCGGTTCACGGGGATGTGCTCGGCGCGCAACATGCCGTGGGTCCGGATCGGTGTCGTCGACGAAGGATCCGACTCGATCGAGGTTCAGGATCACTTCTCGGTGACCATGAGCGAACTCCGCGAGGTTTACGAAGGCACCTTGCCGGCGCTGTTCGGGTAACCGGATGGCGGCTTCCCAGGTCGACAGGCTGGCAGCGATAGAAGCTCGTCAAGGGCAGATCATCGCCGCAGTCACCGATTTCGGTGAACGCCACCCCCTCACCGCTCGGGTGTTGGGGTGGCTCAGCCTCGATACGACCGGGGTGGCCGTCGCCGCTGTCTTCTTCTGCTGGTCACTGTCGCCGTCACTGCTACCGCGCGACTGGCTGTTCCAAGGCATCATCGGCGGGATCAACGCCACGATCGGGTACGGGCTGGGCTGCGTGGTCGGCTGGGCTGTCACCCGTTTCGTGCTCCAGGGCCGACCATGGTGGCCGCTGCCGCTGCCCGTCGAGCGGGCGATCATGGTGGCGGTGCCCGTCGCCGGAATCCTCGCCTCGCTGGTCGCGCTCGTGCTTGCCGCCGGCCAACAACGTCAACTGGCCGCCCTCATGAATGCCGAGGGCACCACGACGTCCGGTTACCTCCGCACGTGTCTGCTCGCTCTTGTCGTTGCCGCACTGCTGATCTCGATGTGGCGTGGACTGCGCGACATCGGTCGCTGGATCTCCGGGCAACTCGTCCGACGCACACGGATGCCGGTGGGTCTCGCCCGCACCCTCGGGGTGATGCTCGTCGTCCTCGCGACTTTCATGCTCATCGACGGTGTGCTCCTGCGTGTGGCCTACGCGGTCACGAACTCGGCGTTCAGCCTCCAGGACGACACCACCCGACCCGGCGCAATTCAACCGCTGAGTCCCTCGAAATCGGGAAGCCCCGAATCCTTCGCACCGTGGGAGACGCTGGGGTTCGAGGGCCGGAACTTCGTGTCGCGGGGGCTGGACGCCGAGGAACTCACCGCGATCAATGGTGAGCCCGCACAGGAACCGATTCGTGTCTACGTCGGCCTCGACACCGCCGAAACACCCGAGGAACGCGTGGACCTCGTCGTCGACGAACTCGAGCGGACCGGCGCGTTCGATCGTTCTGTACTGGTGCTCATCCCCACGACCGGGACCGGCTGGGTCAATCCGACGGCGGCGCAGGCGATGGAACTCGTGCACAACGGTGATGTCGCGATGGTCGCGTGGCAGTACTCGTTCCTGCCGAGCTGGATCTCGTTCCTCGCCGACAAAGAAAAGGCTGCAGCCGCAGGCGAGATGCTGATCGATCGTGTGCACCAGCGGTGGCTCGAGCTCCCCGAGGACGAGCGACCCGAATTGTTCGTCTACGGGGAGAGCCTCGGAACCCAGTCGGGTGAAGGCGCTTTCGACAGTCTCGCCGACATCCGGGAGAGCGTCGACGGTGTGCTGTGGGTCGGCCCGCCGAATTCGAATCGGCTGTGGGGCCAGCTCGTCGAGCGCAGAGATCCGGGCAGTACCGAGGTCGATCCGGTCTATGCCGATGGTCTCGTCGTGCGGTTCGCGGACAGCCGGTGGGACATCGGTGTTCCCGACACCCCGTGGTTGTCGCCGCGCGTTCTGTACATCCAGCACGCGTCGGATCCCGTCGTGTGGTGGACGACGGACCTGCTGTTCGCACGGCCCGACTGGTTGTCGGAGCCGCCCGGCCCGGACCGGCTGCCGCAGATGCGATGGTTCCCGTTTGTCACGTTCTGGCAGGTCTCCGCTGATCTGACGAACGCGGCGGGGGTGCCGGACGGGCACGGGCACAACTACGGCACCACCGTGCTCGACGGGTGGGTCGCGGTGACGCAACCCGAGGGGTGGACCGAGACCGACACCGAACGGGTCCGGATCGCACTGGACGCGCTGCGCAAGACCCAGGGACCGGAGAAATGACGGTTCGGTCGTGGCGCGGCCCGGCGGCTGTGGTGGCTGCGGTCATGCTCGGTGCGGTGCTTCCCTCAGCCCCCGTCGGACCGCGTGGCCGTGTGCTGCTCGCCGTCGGTGCCGGGGTCGGGGCGGTGGCGCTGACCCGCGTGTCGGGTCTCGATCGACACGCATTGGGTCTCGATGTGTCGCGGCTGCGTGCGGGCCTGCGGTGGGGTGCCACCGCGGCGGCTCTGATCGGGGGCGGTTATGTCGTCGCGCTGTCCGTCCCGGCGCTGCGCGTCCACTTCGTCGACGACGAACGTGGCCGGCGCGAGGACTTCTACGAATGGATCGGCCTGCACATCCCGGTCGGCACCGTCCTCGCCGAGGAGTTGCTCTTCCGCGGCGCGCTGACAGCCCTCGTCGGACCGCTACCGCAGGCCGCGGCCTTCGGATTGTGGCATGTGCGTCCCGCGATCGCCGTCGGTGACAGCGTCGCGACCACGGTCGTCGTCACCGGGCTGTCCGGTCTGGGTTTCGCGTGGTTGAGGAAGGGGAGCGGAAGCGTTCTCGCGCCGGCACTGGCTCACCTCGCGGTCAATGTCGGAGGAGCGGTCGCGGTCCGGGTGGCCACGCTCGGGGCCGGCCCCGAGCGTCACGACGCCGCGAATTAGATTGGCGGGCCATGGCACCGCGTAAGACCGTCGATCCCGTCGAACTCCGTGAGGCACTCCTACGCGTCGAGGCGTGGGTGTCGGGCAGCAGCGACGAGAAGCCGCCGCGGGCCGACCTCGCGGCAGCGGTGCGGCTCAGTGCCCGCACCCTCGAGCAGATCGCACCCGGTTCGAGTGTCGAAGTGCGTGTGCCGCCGTTCGTGGCGGTGCAATGCATCGAAGGGCCCCGGCACACTCGTGGGACGCCCCCCAACGTCGTGGAGACGGATCCCCGCACGTGGCTGCGCCTCGTCGTGGGACTCGAGGTGTTCGACGACGCGGTGGATACCGGCGGCGTGGACGCGTCGGGCACCAGGACGGGCGAGATCGCGCACTGGCTTCCCGTGCTGCGCCTCTGATCGGGAGGCCCGTTCGGGTGCGTGGTCAGGGACGTCCCGGACGGCACGTAGAATGGGACCTGCCCCGATTTTGTCCAGCCCCAGGGAGCACCCCGGTGACCAGTGCCGATCTGTCGGTTCACACACGTAATCTTCTCGCCTCGGACGAACCCGAGAACGAGCCGCGCGAAGAGTGCGGCGTCTTCGGAGTGTGGGCTCCGGGCGAGGACGTGGCGAAACTCACGTACTACGGATTGTATGCGCTTCAGCACCGAGGTCAGGAGGCCGCGGGTATCGCTGTCTCCGACGGCTCGCAGGTGCTCGTATTCAAGGACCTCGGCCTGGTGAGTCAGGTCTTCGACGAGCAGACCCTCGCCGCGATGCCCGGCCACATCGCCGTCGGCCACTGTCGCTATTCGACGACCGGGTCGACGACGTGGGAGAACGCGCAGCCGATCTTCCGCACGACCGCAGCCGGCACCGGAGTGGCGCTCGGCCACAACGGCAACCTCGTCAACACTGCAGAACTTGCACAGAAGGCCCGTGAGCTGGGCGCGCTCGACCAGAATCGTCCGGGCGCAGCGTCCTCCGACTCCGACCTCGTCGGTGCACTCCTGGCTCACGCTGCGGCAGACAGCACGATCGAAGACGCCGCAATGAAGCTCCTGCCGACTCTTCGTGGTGCCTTCTGCCTGACGTTCATGGACGAACACACCCTCTACGCGGCGCGCGACCCGTGGGGCATCCGGCCGCTGTGCCTGGGCCGCCTCGATCGTGGCTGGGTGGTTGCCAGCGAAACCGCGGCGCTCGACATCGTCGGTGCGTCCTTCGTTCGCGACATCGAGCCAGGTGAGCTGCTCGCCATCGATTCCGACGGCGTCCGGTCGTCCCGTTTCGCGGCGCCCGAGCCGAAGGGCTGCGTCTTCGAATACGTGTATCTGGCGCGCCCCGACTCGACGATCGGCGGACGGTCGGTGCACGCGACCCGCGTCGAGATCGGCCGGCGCCTCGCCAAGGAACACCCGATCGACGCGGACCTCGTGATTCCGGTCCCCGAATCCGGCACTCCCGCCGCGGTCGGCTACGCCCAGGGCTCGGGTCTGCCGTACGGGCAGGGCCTGATGAAGAACGCCTACGTTGGCCGCACCTTCATCCAGCCGAGCCAGACCATCCGTCAGCTCGGTATCCGGCTCAAACTGAACCCGCTGCGCGAGGTCATCCGCGGCAAGCGTCTCGTCGTCGTCGACGACTCGATCGTGCGCGGCAACACCCAGCGCGCGCTGATCCGCATGCTGCGTGAGGCAGGGGCGCTCGAGATCCACGTCCGGATCGCGTCGGCTCCTGTGAAGTGGCCCTGCTTCTACGGCATCGACTTCGCGTCGCCCACCGAGCTCATCGCGAACGGTGGCGGTCACCGCGACACGAACGCCGACGAGCACGACTACGACGAGATGGTCGAGATGGTGCGCCGGTCGATCGGCGCGGACTCGCTCGGTTACATCTCGATCGACGGCATGGTCGGCGCGACCGAGCAGCCGTCCTCGCGTCTGTGCGCGGCGTGCTTCGACGGGCAGTACCCGATTGCGCTGCCCACCGAGTACGCGATCGGCAAGAACGTTCTCGAAGGCGTCGTCGATGCGGAATCGGTCACTCCGACCGTCCTGGACAATGCCAACGCGGACGTTCTGAGCCGCCCGTAGATCCGGTTCCGGTACCGTGAGTGCGCGGTCGGCTCTCTCGGGCCCGCTTTCGCATGCGTTCTGACGGAAACCGGCCACCCTGCATTTCGGTCACGAACGTGCCGTCACGCAACCGACAACCCTATTCACAACTCGAAGCTGGAGCCGACAACCCATGACCGAGGAGACAACCCCCGGAGCTTCCTACGCAGCGGCAGGCGTGGACATCGAGGCGGGCGACAAGGCCGTCGAACTGTTCGCCCCGCACGCGAAGAGGGCCACACGACCGGAGGTGCTCGGAGGTCTCGGGGGCTTCGCGGGCCTGTTCGCACTCAAGGGCGACTACAAGGAGCCCCTCCTCGCCGCGTCCACCGACGGCGTCGGCACGAAGCTCGCGGTGGCGCAGGCATTGGACAAGCACGACACCGTCGGGCTCGACCTGGTGGCGATGGTCGTCGACGACCTGGTCGTGTGCGGTGCCGAGCCGCTGTTCCTACAGGATTACATCGCCGTCGGGCGTGTTGTGCCCGAGCGGGTCGCCGAGATCGTCTCCGGCATCGCCGAGGGCTGTGTCCAGGCCGGCTGCGCCCTTCTCGGCGGCGAGACCGCGGAGCACCCGGGCGTGATGGCCGACGGAGACTACGACCTGTCAGCGACCGGTATCGGTGTGGTGGAGGCCGACAAGCTCCTCGGACCCGACCGCGTCCGTCCGGGTGACGTCGTGATCGCGATGCGATCGTCGGGCCTGCATTCCAATGGATACTCCCTGGCACGCAAGGTGCTGCTCGAGATCGGCAAGATGAGCCTGACGGCGCACGTCGACGAGTTCAGCCGCTCGCTCGGCGAGGAACTGCTCGAGCCGACGCGGATCTACGCGAAGGACTGCCTGGCTCTCGCCGCCGAGACGGAGGTGCGCACCTTCTGCCACGTCACCGGTGGCGGACTCGCTGCGAATCTGGCACGAGTGATGCCCAAGGGCCTCGTCGCGGAACTCGATCGCACCACGTGGAGCCCGGCACCCGTGTTCGGGCTGATCGCTCAGCGCGGACGGGTCGAGCGCGTGGAGATGGAGAAGACCTTCAACATGGGCGTCGGCATGGTCGCGATCGTCGCGCCCGAGGACGTCGATCGTGCCCTTGCGGTGCTCACGGCCCGGCACATCGAGAGTTGGACTCTCGGAACGGTCCGCAAGGCGCAGGACGCCGACGGTGAGCGTGCGCTGCTTGTGGGAGATCACCCCCGCTTCTGACGGGTGGACGGCAAGTACGAACAAGGGTCGGGGATTCACGCTGGAGCGTGAATCCCCGACCCTTCGGTGTTCATGTCAACTCGCTGTCGTTGCGTCGCACACGCACGAATGCCACTCGATCAGTCGACGTCACCACCAGTGGAGGGGGAGCCGATGTCGGCTCCCCCTCCACTGGGGTATACGTCTGGTCAGCGACGCCAGTCGTCGTCGCGGTCGTCGTCCCAACCGGAACCTTGGTCGGCGAAGACCTCGTCCCTGTGCGAGTTGGGTGCACCGCCCGACAACTCTCCGTCCGACAACTCTCGTTGAAGGCTCTCGAAGTCGGTGGATGGCGAGCTGTACTTCAGTTGCCTTGCAACCTTGGTCTGCTTTGCCTTAGCTCGGCCGCGGCCCATGGCCAACCCCCTCGCGCTTTGACGGGGCGGCCTGGGGAATTTGGCGGCCCCGGTGTGTTGAGTATTTTCCTGTGCCCCACTTTAGCTTGGAAAACTCAGTTCCGCTCCCACCCACCCACCCAGGCGGGTGTCCGTTACATCTCATTCACACCCGACCTGCGGTAATACGGTTTTCACATGTGTGAAGATGCGGTTCAGAACACCCCCGGCACGGCTCGGACGGTGCCGACACGCACACCGCCACCGAGCACAGGTTGCGAGGCGAGGGCTGCGAGCTTCTCATCGACAGTCACTCCGAGCCGAGTGAGAACCGCGGCAGTGAGGGGAAGCCGGGCGCGCTCGTGACCATCGTCGATCTTGAACGCGAACGCCGAGCCGTCCGGCAATGCACCCGCATGGATGCCGTCGGCTCCGGCCTTGCACATCAGTCCCGGAACGGCTTGCATCAGCCGCAGATCGTCCTTGCCCGATCCCGAGATGAGGAACGGGTGCTCACGGATCGCATCGGCGACGGCGTGTTCGGGCGTGTCGGGTTCGGCGGTCACCAGCCGGGAATACGCGCGCGCCAGGTTGATCAACGGCACCGGGACGATGGGAAGCCCGCATCCGTCGATGCCGAGATCGGTCTCCTCGAGGTCGCCCGTGAGATCGAGGATCGTCTCCACCACCGCCCGCTGCAGGGGGTGGCCCGAGTCGAGGTAGCTCGAGGTGGGCCAGTCGTTCACGGCGCACGTCGCGAGCATCGCGGCGTGCTTACCCGAACAGTTCATGTATGCCGGACGAGGGGCTCGGCCCGCCGCGAGGACCTCGGCGCGGGCAAGTTCGTTGGCGGGCAGATCCGCGGGGCAGAGCAGTGCGCTTTCCTCGAAGCCCGAATAGGCGAGGAGCTCTTCGACGAGTTCGATGTGGTCCGATTCGCCTTCGTGCGAGGCCGTCGCGATGGCGAGTTCGGCGGAGTTGCGCGGCGCGAAGCCCAGTCGCAGCATCGCGGTCGCCTGCAACGGCTTGTTCGACGATCGCGGGTAGATGGGAGTGTGGACCTCGCCCAGCGAGACGATCACCTCACCACGCGGATCCAGGACGACCAGGGATCCCCGATGTACGCACTCCCGGAAGCCGGAGCGCACCACTTCGACCAGTTCGACGCTCAATACTCCACCCGTACCTCTCGCCCGGCGACACGGCGCCGAGCCTTGTCCGCGACGCTCGGCGACAGATCGTCCTGCTGCTCGAGCATCGTCGCGATCCGCTCCGGGTCGCGTCCGGTGAACAGATCTCGCACGGTCACCCCGTGTTCGGGCACACCCTCGACGACGATCCGGTCGCCGGGCTGCACTGGGCCTTCGACGAGCACCTTCAGATAGACGCCGGTGTCGCCTCGGGCTGCGAACCGCTTGACCCAACCCGATTCGCCCGACCACACGCCGAACGTGCCGCAAGGCGTGCGAGGGCCCGTCACTTCGAGCAGGAGGCCGGCGTGGCCCACCCGCCACCGCTCGCCGATGACCGCGTCGCTTGTCGCGATGCCGCTCGTCCGCAGGTTCTCCCCGAACCATCCGGCGGGAAGGTCGCGTCCGAGGTCGTGGGCCCAACGCCGGGCTTCGCCGTCGCCGTACACGTAGACGGCCTTGAAACGGCCACCGTGGTGCTCGGTGTCGCACTGCCGATCGCCGGACAGTCCGAGACGTCCGACGTGGACGGGGCCTTCCACCGGTCGCTTGTCGATCCCGGTTTCGGTGACGCGGCGTGTGCCGCTGGCCCGGATCTCGTGCAGTACGCACACGGCGTCGACCCGGCCGGGATTCGCCGCGTCGTTCACCGCCCGCGCAGCCGCTCGATCGCAAGTCGGCCGGCCTGGACCGCGTCGTCGGACGGCACCGAATCCGGATCGATCGCCACTGCACACGGACCCGCGACGAGAGCGGTGTCCGGCGCGATGTTCCGCTTGACGAGAGCCAGGGCGATCGGACCGAGCTCGTAATGATCGACGACTGTGCCGAGCCGCCCCACTGTCCGGCTTCCGGCGGTGACGGCCTCGCCCGGTTCGGGGCGACCGTCGGCCGAGCCATCGAGGTGCAGCAGCACCAGGTGTCGCGGGGGTTTGCCGAGATTGTGGACGCGGGCCACGGTCTCCTGACCGCGATAGCAACCCTTGTCGAGGTGTACGGCACCCGCTTCGGCGGGGCTGCCGATCCACCGCGCTTCGTGCGGGATGGTGCGGTCGTCGGTGTCGAGACCCACCCGCGGCCGGGCATCGGCGACGCGCAGTGCCTCGAACGCCCATATGCCCGCGGCGCGGGCCCCGGCAGTGGTGAGCGCGGTGACGGTCTCCGCGAGCTTCTCGCGCGGCACCAGAAGGTCGTAGGAGTGCGCGGTGGGCCACGGCATCCGCCGCACGAATCCACCGCCTGGGAGCGCGATGGCCGAATAGGCCTCGGTGGGTAGTGCCTCGAGGCCCAGCACGGCGAGGATCTGTGCGTTGCCCGCATCGGGGCCCATCAGGGTCAGTACCGCAAGTTCGTTGCCGTCGCGCGGCTCGGCCTTCGCCCAGAACACCATCTTGGTGAGGAAGCCGAGGAGGTCGGGGCCTCGGTCGTGTTCGGTGTCGATCCACGTGACACCGTCGAGGTCGGTCTGCACGAAGTGGTGCTCGACGCGTCCGTTCAGGTCGAGACTGAGGTTCTCGGCGGAGGTGCCGTCGGGCAGCGACTGCACGTGCTGGCTGGAAATAGTGTGCAGCCAGCTCAGGCGTTCGTCGCCGGGAATCGCGATGACGAAGCGGTTGGACCGGTCGACGACGGCAACGGAGGCGACGGCGGCACGCTGTTCGCCCAGTGGATCCCCGTAGTGCCACGGCAGGCCCTCATCGGGACTTCCGGGCGGTGACGCGACGGCATCGGGGAAGGTGAGCAATGGGCTCTCGGACACGATCGGAAACTCGGCCACGACACCAGTCTATGGGGAAGCGATCGGCAGGGGAGTAGTGGATAGGGTGGGCGGCATGGCTGATCGGGTGCTGGTGACACTGGATGGCGAGGTGAGGGATGCTGATGCGCCCCTGCTGCACGCCGACGATTTCGGAGTGCTGCGAGGGGATGGTGTCTTCGAGACGCTGCTGGTGAGAGGTGGCAAGGCCCGCGCGGTCGAGCTGCATCTTGCACGGCTCGCATCGTCGGCATCCGCGGCGGATCTGCCCGCCCCCGAACTCGACGACTGGCGACTGGCGATCGACCTCGCCGTCGAGCAGTGGGGCGACGAGCGGGAAGGCGCGCTTCGCCTCGTGTACACGCGCGGCAGGGAAGTCGGCAACGAACCCACCGCGTTCCTGCTGGTGACGCCGGTGGCCGAGCGTGTGGAGACCGCCCGACGCGACGGTGTCTCGGTGGTGTCGCTCGAACGCGGATACTCCGTGGATCTCGCGCAGAAGGCGCCGTGGCAGCTCCTCGGTGCGAAGACTCTCTCGTACTCGACGAACATGGCCGCGCTGCGGCACGCGGAATCGGTGGGAGCCGATGACGTGATCTACACGAGCAGTGAGGGGCACGTCCTGGAGGGTCCGCGGTCGACGGTGGTGATCGCGCGCGGACGGACGCTGTTCACGACACCGCCGGAACTGGGTATCCTGCCGGGTACCACCCAGCAGGCGCTGTTCGACGCAGCGGGTGAGCACGACTTCACGGTGCGCTACGAGGCGCTGCGGCCGGCCGATCTCATCGTCGCCGACGGCGTGTGGCTGTTGTCGAGCGTGGCGCTCGCCGCGCGCGTGCACACTCTCGACGGTCACTCGCTGGCCACCGAGGCGCTCGACGGGGAGATCGAGAAATTGGTCGACAAGGCGATCGACGCCGCACGCTGACAGTCGAGTGACCTCGGCGGTCGAGCCGGCCGAGGTGTGGTTGTGGCCACCGATGGTGGGCGACGCCGACATTTTCTACTACCGTTCGTAGTAACAGGCCGTTGTGCATGTGCGTCGGCGGCTTTGTGTGCAGAATCCGACGTGGGCCTCGCGCTCGGACTTCATTCAGGTACTGGGCTCCACCTGTACTGGCTCGACTCGGAGTGGCAATGGACGTGCTCGACCTGTCCCGATGGCAATTCGGGATCACGACGGTGTATCATTTCATTCTTGTTCCGTTGACCATCGGGCTCGCCCCGATGATCGCGATCATGCAGACGATGTGGGTGATCACGAAGAAGGATCACTGGTATCGGCTCACCAAGTTCTTCGGGAAGATGTTCCTGATCAACTTCGCACTCGGTGTGGCCACCGGCATCGTGCAGGAATTCCAGTTCGGCATGAACTGGAGCGAGTACTCGCGCTTCGTCGGCGACGTGTTCGGTGCGCCGCTCGCGCTGGAAGGGCTCGTCGCCTTCTTCATGGAATCCACCTTCCTCGGACTGTGGATCTTCGGCTGGAGTCGCCTGCCCAAGCTTGTGCACCTCGCGACCATCTGGCTCGTCGCCATCGGCGTCAACGCCTCCGCGTTCTTCATCATCGCGGCCAACTCGTTCATGCAGCACCCGGTCGGTGCCGTCTACAACCCGGAGACGGGTCGCGCGGAACTGACGAGCATCTGGGAACTGCTCACCAACAACACCGCGCTCGCGGCGTTCCCTCATGCGGTCGCAGGCGGCTTCCTCACGGCGTCGACTTTCGTTGCCGGTATCGGCGGATGGTGGATGGTGCGGAACATGCGTCGCGCCAAGCAGGTCCGCGAGTCCGACGCTGCCGAGACGGATGTTCTCGAGGCCGAGCGTCTCGAATCGGACGCGCGGACGATGTTCCGCCCGGTGACCCGGCTGGGCCTGCTCGTGATGATCGTCGCGGGTATCGGCCTGTTCGTGACCGGCGACATGCAGGCCAAGCTCATGTTCGAACAGCAGCCCATGAAGATGGCATCAGCAGAATCGCTGTGCCATACCGAAACCGATCCGAACTTCTCGATCCTCACCATCGGGACCCACAACGACTGTGACGGCGTGATCCACGTCCTCGATGTTCCGTTCGTGTTGTCCTACCTCGCCGAAGGCGAGTTCAGTGGCGTGACGTTGCAGGGAGTCGAAGACCTGCAGGCCCAGTACGAACAACAGTTCGGCCCGGGCAATTACAAGCCCAACCTGTTCGTCACCTACTGGTCGTTCCGCGCGATGATCGGCCTCGCGGCGGGATCCGCAGCGCTGGCGCTCGCCGGTCTTTGGGTCACCCGCCGCGGACGGGTGCCCGATCAGAAGTGGTTCGGATGGCTCAGCATCGCGGCGATCCCCACACCGTTCCTCGCGAACAGCGCCGGCTGGATCTTCACCGAAATGGGCCGCCAGCCCTGGGTGGTCCACCCGAACCCGACCGGCGTCGACATGATCCGGCTCACCGTCGAACAGGGCGTGTCGGACCACGCGCCCGCGACCGTGATCACCTCGCTCGTCGCGTTCACTCTGGTCTACGCGGGCCTCGGTGTCGTGTGGTTCTGGCTCATCCGCAAGTACGCGATGGAAGGCCCACTCGAGCA
The DNA here is from genome assembly GCF_055380405.1 of Rhodococcus sp. JCM 9793. Classification (NCBI taxonomy): domain Bacteria; kingdom Bacillati; phylum Actinomycetota; class Actinomycetes; order Mycobacteriales; family Nocardiaceae; genus Rhodococcus; species Rhodococcus sp. JCM 9793. Next base: position 5,721,170 of record NZ_AP043721.1, on the reverse strand, counting down.
CGACGCGCAGCCACCCGGTGAGCACGACGACGAGTCCGACGACAACGGACAGCCCAAGCAGCTGTCCTTCGCGTATTAGGAGACGGTCATGGGGCTTCAAGAAGTCTGGTTCATCCTGATCGCCGTACTGTTCACCGGATACTTCGTCCTCGAGGGATTCGACTTCGGTGTCGGCATGCACATGCCGGTACTCGGACGGGGGAGAGACGAGCCCGCCGACACCCGTCGGCGCGTGCTGCTCAACACCATCGGGCCCGTGTGGGACGGAAACGAGGTGTGGCTGATCACCGCCGGCGGCGCAATGTTCGCCGCCTTCCCCGAGTGGTACGCGACCCTGTTCTCCGGGTTCTACCTCCCGCTGCTGCTGATCCTGCTCGCGCTCATCGTCCGCGTGTGTGCCATCGAATGGCGCGGCAAGATCGACGACCCGACGTGGCGTCGCCGCTGTGACTGGGGCATCATCTTCGGCTCGTGGGTACCCGCGGTGCTGTGGGGCGTGGCATTCGCGAACATCGTCCGCGGCGTCGCGATCGACGAGGACAAACAGTACGTCGGTGGGTTCTTCGATCTGCTCAACCCGTACGCCTTGCTCGGCGGCGTCACCACCGCACTCGTATTCGCTCTGCACGGGGCGGTGTTCATCGCACTCAAGACTGCGGGCGACGTGCACGAAGACGCGGTGAAACTCGCTCGGCGATTGGCGATCCCGGCGATCCCGGTCGCGGGTGGGTTCGTACTGTGGACCCAGCTGGCCTACGGCAAGGACTGGACATGGACCCTCGTGGCCGTCGCGGCGGTGTCGCTGGTGGTGGTCGCCGCGCTCACCGTCGTCGAGCGTGAGGGCTGGGCGTTCGCGTTCACGACCGTCGCGATCATGGCGACCGTCGTGCTGCTGTTCGGGTCGCTGTTCCCGAACGTCATGCCGTCCACCCTGGATCCCGCATGGTCGCTGACGATCGAGAACGCGTCGTCGAGCCCGTACACATTGAAGGTCATGACCTGGGCTGCGGCGATCATGACCCCGGTCGTTCTGATCTACCAAGGTTGGACGTACTGGGTGTTCCGCCAACGCATCTCGACCGGTCAGATTCCCCGATCCATCGGCCTGCCCATCGGAACCAAGTGACCGTCGAAGCCGCTGCGGTCCCCGCCGACGTGCGCGCACGTCGGCGGGGACCGATCGATCCGCGGCTGTGGCGTTACTCCGCCGTTGCGCGGGGGTACCTCGTCCTCACCGTCCTGACGGCACTCGTCGATGTGGTGATGGTGATCGTGACCGCACTCATGGTCGGCAAGGTCCTCGCCGGGGTCATCACCACCGACGCGCGGTCGCTCGGGGATTGGACCACCGAACTCGGTGTCCTCGCCGCGGCCATCGTCATGCGGGTCGCGGTGACCTGGCTGCATTCCCGCTTCGCGCACCGGTCCGCTACGCGTGTGATCGCCGAACTCGAACACGAAGTCCTCGATGCCGCATCGAGTCTGCCGCCCCGCGCACTCGATCCGCGCCGCGCCGAGATCGCCACTGTGCTCACCCGCGGACTCGACGGACTCGGCGACTACCTCACCGGCTACGTGCCGGCCCTGCTCCTGACCGTCACGCTCACACCGATCACGATCGTCGTCATCGCCACTCAGGACCTCACTTCCGCGATCATCGTCGTGGTCACTCTTCCGCTGATCCCGATCTTCATGATCCTCATCGGATTCCTCACCAAAGGGAAAGCCGACCGCACCCTGTCGGCGATGACCACTCTGTCGTCGCAAATGCTCGACCTGGTCGCGGGACTGCCGACCCTCCGTGCACTGGGCCGTGAACGCGGACCGGAAGCCCGTGTCCGCGAGTTGGGAGACGTTCACCGGCGCACTACGATGTCCGCGCTTCGAGTCGCGTTCCTGTCCGGCACCGTGCTCGAATTCCTTGCGACGCTCTCGGTCGCGCTCGTCGCCGTGACCATCGGCATGCGCCTCGTCACCGGCGGGATGCCCCTCGAAGCCGGCATCATCGCACTGATACTTGCGCCGGAAGCCTACCAGCCACTTCGTACCGTGGGCAGCAAGTTCCACGCCGCTGAGGACGGGATGGCCGCCGCGGAAAGAGCATTCGCGATCCTCGACAACGCTGCAACCGTTGCACCGCGACCCGCACCGGCAGCGGTTCGGGCGCGTACCGATCCGAGCCGGGACCCCGCACCGGAGTTGGTGTTCGATGGGCTGAGTGTCGCGGGCCGCGACGGATACGCCCCGCACCGGCTCGACGCGGTGTGCCGACCCGGCGAGATCACTGCGCTCACCGGCCCCAACGGCAGCGGTAAGTCCACCGCGTTGCTCGCGCTCCTCTGCCTCGCCGAATCTGCGGAAGGGCACGTCACCGTCGACGGCATCCCGGCGGAAGGCACCGATCAGTGGTGGCAACGGGTCGCCTGGCTGCCGCAGCGACCGGTGCTCCTTCCCGGAACCCTCGCCGACAACCTGTGGCTCACCGGGGTCGACCCCGCGAACCCCGAACTCGACGCCATCTGCGCGGCCACGGGATTCGACGCCGTCCTCGCCGAACTTCCGGATCGGTGGAACACCGTCGTGGGTGCCGACGGAACCGGTCTGTCGCTGGGCCAACGGCAACGGCTGGCACTCACCCGAACTCTGGCGTCACCGCGAGAAGTCCTGCTGCTCGACGAACCCACCGCACACCTCGACGAAGCCACCGAAGCCACCGTCCTGGACGCCCTTCGCGCTCGTGCACGGGCGGGTCGCACCGTTGTGATCGTTGCGCACCGACCTTCCCTGCTCGCGATCGCGGACCGGGTGGTCACTGTGGAAGCCGGTGCCCGATGAATGATCTGCGACGAGCCATGGTGTTACTCGAACTCGAGCCTCGCCGCGTGATGATCGCTGTGGCCGCGGGTGTCGCGACACTCGGCAGTGCGCTTCTGCTCGCCGGACTCTCGGCGTGGCTGATCGTGCGCGCGTGGGAGATGCCTCCGGTCCTCGATCTGACCGTCGCGGTCGTCGCGGTGCGTGCGCTGGGTATCTCGCGCGGACTCTTCCGGTACTTCGAGCGGCTCGCCACGCACGACACCGCACTGCGCGGCATGACGTCGGCGCGGGCGCGGCTGTACGAGCGTCTCGCCGAGGGGGATCCCGCTGCTTCCGCAGGGTTGCGACGTGGGGATCTGCTCTCGCGCACCGGCTCCGATGTCGATGCACTCGGCGACGTCGTGGTGCGCGCCCTTGTGCCGATCGCCGTCGCAAGTGTGTTGAGTCTCGCCGCTGTGGTCACGGTCGGGGTGATCGCACCGGCGGCCGGCGCTGTACTTGCCGTCGCTCTGCTGGTGGCGGGGGTCGTCGCACCGTGGCTGTCGGCGTCCGCTGCGGCGCGTGCGGAAGCCGACGGCGACGCCGCCCGGACTCGCTTCGGTGAGGACGCTGTGACGGCACTCGACCACGCCGCGGAACTACGTGTCGCGGGGTGTTCGACCTCCGTGACGGATCGGGCGCGGGCCGCGAATCTCGAATCGGTGCATGCCACGGACCGTTCGGCGGTGCCCGCCGCATTCGCGGATGCGGCCGTGCCCCTCGCTGTCGGAGCGAGTGTGCTCGGGGCTCTCCTGATCGGCGTCACCGCATTCGGTTCGGATGTTGCGTCGATGAGTCCCACGACGCTCGGCATCCTCGTGTTGCTGCCGTTGTCCGCATTCGAAGCCACCGCGGTGCTCCCTGCTGCGGCGCAGACACTGACCCGTGCTCGACTTGCGGCACGGCGCATCGTCGACCTGCTCGACCGTGCAGACCGCCCCGTGCCCCGCGGCGCCACATCCGCGGACGGTCCAGGCAGACTCCGTGCCGACGGGTTGCGCAGTGGATGGCCGGGAAGCTCGGCCACCGAACCCGTCGACCTGGACGCGGCCCCCGGTTCGAGGGTCGCGATAGTCGGGGGCAGCGGTAGTGGCAAGACCACCACGGTGATGACCCTGGCCGGGCTGCTGGCACCGGCGGGCGGGTCGGTGACCCTCGACGGTGTGGATCTCGTCGAGATCGAGCAGGCTGCGCTCCGTCGACGTGTCGTGTTCTTCGCCGAGGACGCCCACATCTTCGACACCTCGATCCTCGAGAATCTGCGTGTTGCCCGAGGCACTGTCGACGAGTCCGAGGCGCGGGCCGCTCTCGCGTCGGTCGGGCTCGGACCGTGGGCCGACGGATTGCCGGACGGAGTGCACACCGTGCTCGCCTCCGGCGCCCGCGACATCTCGGGTGGACAGCGCCGCCGGTTGCTCCTGGCACGCGCGATCCTGTCGTCGGCGGAGATACTGCTGCTCGACGAACCGGCCGAACACCTCGATGCGGAGGACGCCGCGTACCTGCAGCGGCAACTCCTCGATTCGGGTTCGGGACTCGTCGATCCTGCCCGTACGGTCGTCGTCGTCACACACAGCCTGCCTGCGGACACCGCAGCCGACCTGGTGGTACGCATCGAGAAAAATGCGTTGCCGACGCCGTGATCCGCGCGTACTTTCTCAGGTACACGAGAAAGGAGGTGGTCTGGAAGTGATTGATATTCGGACGCGTGAGGTGACCATCCGCTAGCAGCGTGACGACGGAATTCTCCCGCCGCACGCGGTAGGCGAATCCCAGGTGGTCACCCGGCCCTCGAGCACCGGTCTGTCCGGACCGGATCCGACATGCACGGACGAACTCCGTGATGAGTCGGTGGCTCGGGGGCCGTTCGCGTGTGCTCTCGACACCGTGAACGCGGAGAGGCCGTCGACTGCACATGTGGGAAACCGGGTATATCGGCCGAGCCGGTGGGGTACATCTAGCGGATGTCGATCTTGCAGCGCGCCCACGACGCCCTCCGGCTGCGGACATCGCCGGGCATCTTCTTCGCATCAGCGGTGGTGGCACTCTTGTTCGTCGTCGTGACGATCGCATTCACCGGCGCCGTCGACGAGATCTTCAGCAACGCGTCGACCTGGATCATGACCAACCTGGGCTGGTTCTACGTCCTCGGCGTCACGACCTTTCTCCTCTTTCTGCTGGGGATTGCGCTCACCAGATACGGCAGGGTCAGGCTCGGCGGTGACGACGAGCGGCCCGAGCACTCGAACATCACCTGGTTCTCCATGTTGTTCGCCGCGGGTATCGGCACGATCCTGATGTTCTGGGCGGTTGCCGAACCGATCTCGCACTTCGCGAACCCGCCGATGCAGGACGTCGAACCCCGTTCTGTCGAGGCCGCTCAGGAGGCGATGGGCTTCGCCCTCTATCACTTCGGTCTGCACACCTGGACGATCTTTGCGCTACCCGGCCTGTGCTTCGGGTATTTCATCTACAAGCGGCATCTGCCGCCGCGGGTGAGTTCGATCTTCGCGCCGATTCTCGGCGGCCGCATCTACGGTCCGATCGGCCACGCCATCGATGTCCTTGCGATCCTCGGCACGGTGTTCGGTGTCGCAACCTCGGTGGGGCTGGGAACCCTGCAGATCAATGCGGGTTTGGCGCAGCTGTTCGACCTCGAGGAATCCGGGTTCATCCAGATCGGGTTGATCGCGATCGTGACTGTGATGGCGGGTGTCTCGGTGGCACTCGGGCTCGACAAGGGCATCAAGCGGTTGTCGAATCTCAACATCGGCATGGCCGTGGGCCTACTGGTGTTCGTGCTGGTCACCGGGCCGAGTCTGTTTCTGCTCAAAGGCATGATCGAATCGGTCGGAATCTACGCCGAAGCCTTGCCGCGACTCGCGTTCTGGAACGACACCTTCGCGAATTCCGGCTGGCAGAACACATGGACGGTGTTCTACTGGGCGTGGACCATCACGTGGTCGCCTTTCGTCGGAATTTTCATCGCCCGGATCTCACGCGGCCGCACGATCCGAGAATTCGTCGGTGGCGTGCTCGGATTACCCGTGCTGTTCTCGGTGATCTGGTTCAGCATCTTCGGTATGGGGTCCTTCGACATCGAGCTGAACGGCGAAGGTGGGCTCGTCGACCGTGTGGTCGGCGACGGCGACATCCCCGGTGCGCTTTTCGAATTCCTCGGACACTTCCCGTTCACGGGATTCGTCTCGTTCATTGCCATCGTGCTCGTGGTGATCTTCTTCGTCACATCGGTCGATTCGACGGCGATGGTGCTCGATATGATGGCGTCCGGGCACGAGGAGAAGGCTCCGATCCATCAACGTCTCTTCTGGGCGATCCTGATGGGTCTGGTCGCGGCGACCATGCTCGTCGCGACCGGCAAGGACGGCCTCGACGCGCTGCAACAGCTGATCACGGTCGTCGGTCTGCCGTTCTTCGTGATGGGTTTCGTGATGATGTACAGCTTGGTGCGGGGAATCCGCGAGGACCTCGGAGAGCGCCCGGAACCGGTCACTCGTCAGTGGCCTCAGGTGCACACGCCCGAGGCCCTCGCTGCGGCCGAGGAATTGCCTGCACCCGAAGTCGTGGTGGTCACGCACGCGATCCCGGACACAGGGTCGATCAAGGACGACGAGGAGGGCGACACGGAACCGGAATCAGGTGACGAAGACCCGTCCGAGACGAGGTGACCGTCAGCCGACGTAGCGCGACAACCGCGCCGACATGCGCGGGGTCAGATCGCCATCGCCGATGATGCGTTCTTCGACGTAGGCGAGGTCGCCGCCTTCGATGATGCCGTAGAGTCGCTTGGCTCCGCCCACGGTCTCACCGGACTTCGTGCGGATCACCACGTCGGTCGCGAGTTCCCAGGACGACTGGGTCAGGGCCGCTCCGTAGTACAGCTCGACCACACCGGAACTGTGGGTGAGCAGCAGTTCGATGGTCTCGGGGTCCTCGCTGCCGGCGACGTCGGTGCCCGACACACGCCAGAAGCCGCTCTCACGGCGGTCGGGTGCACTGAACTTGCCCGCGTCGTCGAGACGCCACGAACGTGCTTCCCACGCGAGGTAGGCGGCGCCGCTGTGAGAGACGACGATCTGCTGACCGAAGCGGTAGTCGCCGGTGTCGGGATCGTGTCCTTCACCTTCGCCGCGCCACACACCGACCAAGGGCAGCAATGCGAGCATTGCCGGGTCGAGGTCGGGGCCGAGCCTCAGGTTCGCGGTGTCCTCCGGGCCGGGCAGGCCGGGCAGCGCCGGGATGTTGCGTTCGGCTGTGGCAGCCGCGCGTTTCTCGGCCTCCGCGATCGCGTCGTTACCGCTGCGGCGGGAGTCGTCCGATTCCGCAGTCACTAGTCTTGAGTAACCAGGCGGTAGATCGTGTACAGCGCAAACCAGGCGATGAGCAGGGTTGCGGCGAGCAGCAAGATTTCGAAGAAAATGACCACGCGGCCATCTTAGACCTCGGCAGGAATACCCGCCGACGACGGGTCCGGGTTGTGCAGGAGCGAACCGGCATTCACGATGTGATGAAACGCAGAAAGGGCCTGGGCCCGGTGTGATACCGGACTCAGGCCCTCGCGGACCGGGCCGCTACTTCGAGACGGTCACGTCGACGTTGTACACGCCGGCAGCGGTCGGGTTCACGGTCGCGGTGCCGTTGCCTGTGCTGGACAGCGCGCGGATCTTCCAGTCGCCGGGAGCGGCGAAGAAACGGAAGTCGCCGGTTGCCGATGCGACGACCTCGGCGGTGAACTCATCGGTGCTGTCGAGCAGTCGCACGAAGGCACCACCGACGGGCTGCCCGTCGGAGGCGAGAACGCGGCCGGTGATGACCGTTTCCTTCTCGGTGTCGACGTTCGAAGGCAGGGTCTGGGTCTGGACGGGTGCTCCACACATGTTCTTATGCTCCCAATTCGATCGGTGCGCCGACGAGTGAGCCGTATTCGACCCAGCTGCCGTCGTAGTTCTTGACATTCTGCTTGCCGAGGATCTCCTGCAGCACGAACCAGGTGTGGCTCGAGCGCTCGCCGATACGGCAGTAGGCGATGGTTTCCTTGCTGTCGTCGAAGCCCTTGGCCGCGTAGAGGGCGGTGAGGTCGTCGTCGGACTTGAACGTGCCGTCCTCGTTGGCGGTGGTGCTCCACGGGATGTTGATCGCACCGGGGACGTGTCCACGCTGCTGGGCCTGCTCCTGCGGGAGATGCGCGGGAGCGAGGATCTTGCCGGAGAACTCGTCGGGTGAACGCACGTCGACGAGGTTCTTGCTGCCGATGGCGTCGATCACCTCGTCGCGGAACGCGCGGATCGATGTGTCGGGCGCGGCGGCCTTGTACTCGGCGGCGGGGCGGGTCACCTCGTCCTTCGACAGGGGACGGCCGTCGAGCTCCCACTTCTTACGACCGCCGTCGATGAGCTTGACGTCCTGGTGGCCGTACAGCTTGAAGTACCAGTACGCGTACGCGGCGAACCAGTTGTTGTTGCCGCCGTACAGCACGACGGTGTCGTCGTTCGCAACGCCCTTCGCGGACAGCAGGGCAGAGAACTGCTCCTGGTTCAGGAAATCGCGGCGGACCGCATCCTGCAGATCCTTGCGCCAGTCGAGCCGGATCGCACCTTCGATGTGGCCGCCTTCGTAGGCGGAGGTGTCTTCGTCGACCTCGATGAAGACGGTCTTCGGCGCTTGCAGGTTCTGCTCAGCCCAGTCGGCGGAGACCAGAACATCGGAGCGAGCCATGGATTTTCCTTTCGGTGGTGACACTGAAGAAGCTGATGAAGGTATGTGGAACTCAGGTGGGTTCCGGCCGCAACCGGACGATCAGCGGGTATATCCGGCAACCGAGGCACACCCCGAATGCGGCGTTCAGCAGGGCTGCGAACAGAGCGAATCCTGCGGCGACGATGCCGAGGGTGACGGCGCCGGTGAGCAATGCGACGGTGCCGATCAGGGCGAAGACGAAACCGACAGCCTGCGCGAACCGTAGCGGCGCAGCAGGTTCGGTTTCGGACGGGGATGTCAGGCGGGGTGCGACGACGGTGGCGAAGAGTGCGCCGTACGGACTGCGTCGCGGACCGAGTGCCGCACCGAAGGCGAACACGATGGTCTGCGCCGCCAGAACGATGCCCGCTGTCGTAGGAGAGAACGAAGCGAGGACGAGTACCGCTGCGAGTACCACCGTGGTGATCCATGCGGCGAACCGTGGGCCGCGGACATCCACATGGGCGGGTGATGAAGTGGACATGAGAGTGCTCCTGCTGGATCGATATCGCTGGGGCGAGTCGAATTGCGGTAGGTCACCGCGGGTTGATCACATCGGCGAAGGTGGCGCACATGCCGTGCCGGGGAGCCTGGACGGTATGCGCCTGCGCGCTGTGATCAGCAGCAGATACAACAACAGCCACCGAGGCGGCACAGATCGACTGCGCGGCGTCGGGTGAGCAGCAGCTCTCGGCGGTGTTGCACGAGTCGAAGTCTAACCGAGAATTCGGCACAGGGAAGAGCCAGGTGCCTGCCGGATCTCTACAGCGAGGCCAGCGCGTGCCGCAGGTCGGTCGCTGTCGGAACCCCGGAGACTCGGAACCTCTGGTGTCCGTCGCCATCGAACAGGAACGTCGTGGGAAGTGACAGTACGCCGAGTTGCATGGCCAGCGCGGAGTTCTCGTCGAAGTCGAGTTCTATGTCGCGCGCGGGCGCGGTGGTGTCGCCGTCGCCCTCGAGCACCCCGGCGACCACCCGGCGGACGGCGGCGCACGGCCCGCACCAGGGCGCGGAGAAATGCAGGATCACCGGCTCACCGTCGCCGATACCGACCTTGCCGAGTTCGGGGTTCGCTGGGGCGGTATCGGTGGGGCGTTCCTTCAGGCGACCGGACTGTGCCCGCATCATCACTCCTGCAACGCACGCTGCGACGATCACGACGGCAAGGACGACGAATGCGATCACGAGGGGCGCTGCACTTCTGCGAGGTCGATGGTCACATTGCGTGCTTCGCCCTCGATGACGATCCGCGATCCGCGTGCCTCCACGGAGGTGGGGTAGACGCCGAACGGCAGATCCTGCGGCTCGATGGTGGTGGTGAACAGTCCCAGTACCAGGGGCTTCAACGGTTCGGGAACCGTGAAGTCGGCATGTCCTTCAGGGCCGAAGTACAGGTCGGACGCGACGATCTGTACCTGGTCGCCGTCCAGCACGAGGTCTGCCTGGACGCTGACCCGCGCCGAGAGCGGGCCGACGGGCACGGTGCCGGTGAGCACGACACCGCCGGCGGTGGTCGGACCGGATCCGCCGGATCCACCCGTGCCGTCGGATTTGCTGTCCGGCGGTGCCGAAATCTGCAGATCGGGAATGCCGAGCGCCTGGCCGAGCTCCGTGGCGTCGATCATGACGCGGCCGAACAGCAGGTCGACCGGAACAGACCGGATCGATCCGTCGAGGAGCTCCGACGCCTCTGCGTGGGCACCCACCAGGTTCGCCTCGACAGTGATGTCGCCGAGCATGTCGGTGGGGACCCGATCTGCGGTGATCTCGATGTTCTCGTAGTGCCCGTTGCGTGCCTGCAGGAGAAACGGGAACCCGTGGATCGTCACCGCGGGGTCGGATTCGAGGGCTCCGCCCTCACGCAGCGCGCGTGACAGCCGGTACTCGGACCAGGCCGCAGCTCCGAAATCGGCAAGGAGAGCGACGCCGACGAGGACGACGAGGCCGTAGATGAGTTTGCGCACGCCGACCATTGTGACGGAACGTACCGCGCCGCGTTCTCGCCAGCTAACACGGCGGTAACAAATGGGGGGTTAATCTGTAGCACGTCGTTCATCCAGAACGATCCGCCCAGTCAGCGCGACGAAACGGAGGCCCGGTGGAGCTTCTCCTTCTGACCTCCGATCCGAATCCTGATGCCGTATTGCCGTCGCTGTCGTTGTTGGCGCATTCGGTACGGCCCGTCCCGACCGAGGTGTCGTCGTTGCTCGAGGCCGCGACCGCAGACATCGCGATCGTCGACGCCCGGACCGATCTCGCCGCAGCGCGCGGACTGTGTCGTCTGCTCGGGGGAGCAGGGTCGGCCATCCCCGTCATCGCAGTTCTCACCGAGGGTGGGCTCGTCGCGGTCAATCCCGAGTGGGCGCTCGACGACATCCTGCTCACGGGCACAGGGCCCGCGGAACTCGACGCCCGCTTGCGGCTGCTCCTGGCTCGATCCGGTGGTGCGGTCGGCGCCGAGACGTCCGGGCGGATCACACTCGGCGAACTCACCATCGACGAGGACACCTACACGGCGAGGTTGCGCGGAAAACCGCTCGACCTGACGTACAAGGAATTCGAACTCCTCAAGTATCTCGCCCAGCACGCCGGTCGGGTCTTCACCCGCGCGCAGTTGCTGCAGGAAGTGTGGGGCTACGACTTCTTCGGCGGCACCCGCACGGTCGACGTCCACGTACGACGACTCCGCGCGAAGCTCGGCCCCGAACACGAAGCTCTCATCGGCACCGTCCGCAATGTCGGATACAAGGCGGTCCGGCCGAGCAGCCGCACCAAGGGCGGTCACACGGTCGGGCACCCCGAGGACGAATTCGTGGAGTAGTGGTTACCCTCGGGTTCATGAAGACCGGGCCCAACGAGCGCGAAGAGCTCCCGTTGCATCAGCAGTTCGTCGATCGTCCGAGCGCGGAGCACGCCGCCGAAGTACAGGCACTTCTCGATCGCGCGACCGAGCACGACGGAACCGCTCCGGTATCGGAGCAGGCAGTTCATTCACTGACCCGTGACACCGATGCGCGGCACCTGATCGCCATCGTGGACGGTGCGGTCGCCGGGTATGCGAACCTCACGCCTGCGCACGGCGAGCACCCATCGATGTCCGAGGTCGTCGTGGATCCGGCTCATCGAGGGCGTGGCCTCGGTAGCGAGCTCGTAGGAGCGGCGCTGACCGAAGGCGGATCCGGGGCGCGGGTGTGGGCGCACGGAGACCTTGCCGCGGCCCGCGCTGTCGCCGCGAAACTCGATCTGAGGGGCGTGCGCGAACTGCTTCAACTGAGACGGTCGCTCGATCTCGCGCTCCCCGAGCTCGAGGTTCCCGATTCGGTCGAGTTGCGCACGTATCGAGGTCCCTCGGACGACCCGGAACTCGTCCGGGTCAATGCATCCGCCTTCGAATGGCATCCCGAGCAAGGGCGAATGACCCTGAGCGATGTGGCCGACCGTCGCGCCGAGTCGTGGTTCGACCCCGAGGGGCTCTTCCTCGCATTCGACGTCGCGGACCCGGATCGACTTCTGGGATTCCACTGGACGAAGGTGCACCCGGCGGGTCCGACGGAACCGTCGCTCGGCGAGGTCTACGTGGTCGGTATCGATCCCACGGCGCAGGGCCGGGGTCTCGGCCGGCTCCTCACTCTCGCCGGACTGCATCATCTGCGCGAGCGCGGACTGCCCACGGTTCTGCTCTATGTCGAGGGCGACAACACGGCGGCGCTCAACACCTATGGCAAGCTCGGGTTCGAGCGCTTCCATGTGGATGTCGCATACGCGAAGTGAACATCTCCCGACGACACGTTGTTGTCCGGTGAAGTTCGGGTGATCGTCGCAACACCACCAGCGCCTGTATCCGGCGTGTTCATCTCCCGTTAACCGGCGAGAGAGTATCCGTCCACCGGATCCGCCTACCTTCTGCATACGGGTCGGATGCTGTCGACTCGGCGCCGGGATCCTCCCGCGTCTCGAAGTCGCCACCCAGCCTTGTGTGGCGGAAGCGATATTCCCGAAGGAGTACAGGTGAACCTGAAGCGCAATGGTGCCCTGCTCGGCCTGTTTGCGGCCGGCACCCTCACGCTCGCGGCTTGTGGTAGCGACAACAACGCGGGTTCGGTCGAGGTCGACGCCGACGCGTCGGGCGCGACTTGCGAGGGCAAGGAGAACCTCTCCAGCGCGGGGTCGTCTGCGCAGAAGAACGCGATGGACAACTTCGTGTCGACCTACATCGCTGTCTGCAACGAGAAGGGCTCCACGGTCAACGTGGCGTACAACCCGTCGGGTTCCGGCGACGGCCGCACGCAATTCATCGCAAGCCAGATCGATTTCGCAGGCTCCGACTCTGCCATCAAGGACGAGCAGGCTGCGCTGGCCGCCGAGCGTTGCGCAGGCAACCCGGCATGGAACCTGCCGCTCGTGTTCGGCCCGGTCGCGCTCGCCTACAACCTCGAGGGCGTCGACAACCTCGTCGTCAACGGCGAGGTCGCCGCCAAGATCTTCAACGGCCAGATCGCGACGTGGAACGATCCGGCGATCGCCGCACTCAACGAGGGCGTCGAACTGCCCGATGCCCCGATCACGGCGATCGTCCGTTCGGATTCGTCGGGTACCACCGACAACTTCCAGCAGTACCTCGAAGCGTCGTCCAACGGTGCATGGACCACCGGTGCAGGATCCGACTTCACCGGCGGTATCGGTGAGGGCGCGAAGGGCTCTGCCGGTGTCGCCCAGGCTGTTTCGGGTGCGCCCGGATCGATCACCTACGTCGAGCAGTCGTTCGCCGAGCAGAACGGACTCAGCATCGCTTCGATCGACACCGGCAACGGCCCGGTCGAGCTGACCTCCGAGACCGCCGCTGCGGCCATCGACGGGGCCGAGTTCGCCAGCGCCGGCGGCGGCGACCTGACCCTCGATCTCACGTCGATCTTCGGCACGGACACCGAAGGTGCCTACCCGCTGGTGCTCGCCACCTACGAGATCGTCTGCTCGGGCGGCTACGACGCCGACACCTCGGCCGCGGTCAAGTCGTTCCTGACCAGCGCGGCCAACGAAGGCCAGGAAGGCCTGGAGGAAATCGGCTACGTTCCGCTTCCCGATTCCTTCAAGACGAAGCTGACCGAGTCGATCGACGCCATCGCCTGATCGTCTCTGCAGGCGGACCGCCCGTTCCTGAAATCCACAACGAGATAGATTGCGAGTTCACATGAGTGACGCGCCGAGCACCTCGGCTACTCGCGCCGCCGGTCCTGACCCGGCCGGGTCAGGACCGGGCGGTCCGCACGGCAGGACACCGGAGGCCAAGATTACTTCCCCACAGACCAAGAAGAAGACCGTCGTCCGGCCAGGCGACCGGATCTTCAGTTCGTTGGCTTCCGGGTCCGCCGTCCTGGTCTCGGTGATCATCGCCGCGATCGCGGTGTTCCTCGTCTGGCGTGCTGTGCCGGCGCTGCAGCGCAATACCGTCAACTTCCTCACCAGCCGTGATTGGGTCACGCAGGACATCGAGGCGATGGCCTTCGGTGTCCTCGATCTCTTCCAGGTCACCGTCCTCGTGTCGGTGTTCGCGCTGGTGCTTGCGATGCCGGTGGCCCTCGGTATCGCGATCTTCCTCACCTCGTACTGCCCCGCGCGCATCAAGAATTCGCTTGCGTACGTGATCGACCTGCTCGCCGCGGTGCCGTCGATCGTCTACGGGTTGTGGGGCATGCTCGTCCTCGCGCCCTTCCTGCGTCCGGTCGCGGAGTTCCTCAACACCAGCCTCGGCTGGTTCCCGTTGTTCGCGACGGGCAGTGGTTCCATCATCGGCGGCGGAACGATCTTCACCGCGGGTATCGTGCTCGCGGTGATGATCCTGCCCACCATTGCTGCGGTCAGTCGTGAGGTGTTCGTCCAGACGCCCACCGCGCACATCGAGGCGGCGCTGGCGCTCGGCGCGACTCGATGGGAAGTCGTGAAGACCACGGTCATCCCGTTCGGAAAGTCCGGCTATGTCAGCGGTTCCATGCTCGGTCTCGGACGTGCACTCGGCGAGACCATGGCGCTCTACCTGATCCTGCGGACCACGTCCGAAGCGTTCTCCTGGTCGCTGTTCGACGGTGGCGCCACCATCGCATCGAAGATCGCCCTCGGTTACGCCGAGTTCAACAACAACATCCAGGCCGGTGCTTACATCGCGGCGGGTCTCGTGCTCTTCGTCCTGACCTTCATCGTCAACGCCGCAGCCCGCATGATCGTCGCTGGAAAGAAGGACTGAGGCCATGACGACGACAACCCTCACATCGCCGGTGAAAGCGCCGACATTCCAGCGGGTCAGCGGTGCACGCCGTACCAAGGACGTCGCGGCCACGGTGCTCGTCACGCTCTCGGTGCTCGTTGCTCTCGTACCGTTGGCCTGGGTGCTGATCACCGTGATCACCAAGGGCCTGCCCGCCCTGCTCTCGGCGACCTGGTTCACACACTCGTTGAGTGGACTGACTGCTTCGTCCATGGGCGGCGGTGTCTACCACGCGATCATCGGCACCCTGCTGCAGGGATTGGTGTGTGCAGTCATCTCGATCCCGCTCGGTGTGTTCGTTGCGATCTATCTCGTCGAGTACGCAGGCAAGTCGAAGCTAGGCCGCATCACGACATTCATGGTCGACATCCTCAGTGGTGTTCCGTCCATCGTGGCCGCGCTGTTCATCTACGCGCTGTGGGTCGCGACGTTCGGTATGCCGAAGTCGGCATTCGCGGTGTCCCTGGCGCTGGTGCTGCTCATGGTGCCGGTCGTGGTGCGTAGCACCGAGGAAATGCTGCGGATCGTTCCGCAGGATCTGCGAGAAGCGTCGTATGCGCTCGGTGTCCCGAAGTGGAAGACCATCGCTCGGATCGTGCTTCCGACCTCGCTCGCCGGCATCATCACCGGTGTCATGCTCGCGCTTGCCCGTGTGATGGGCGAGACCGCGCCGCTGCTGATCCTCGTGGGCTACGCGCCGTTCATCAACTTCAACCTGTTCGGCGGCGAGATGGCTACCCTGCCGGGCTTGATGGTGGCGGAGATGAACAACCCCACGGAAGCGGGCTCGATGCGTATCTGGGGTGCCGCCCTGACGTTGATTCTCATCATCGCGATTCTCAACATCGCGGCCAAGCTGATCGGCCGCCTGTCGCAGGTCGGCTCCAAATAGTTCCGATCCGCCGATGACCCCATTCTTCTTGTTCGATACATCATTAGGGAGCCGGTAATGGCCAAGCGTCTGGACCTCAAGGACGTCAACATCTACTACGGGAAGTTCCACGCGGTGTCCGACGTGACGCTGTCGGTGCCGCCTCGCAACGTCACCGCGTTCATCGGCCCGTCCGGCTGCGGTAAGTCCACCGTGCTCCGCTCCCTCAACCGCATGCACGAGGTCACACCCGGCGCCTACGTCGAAGGGTCGGTGCTCCTCGACGGCGAGGACATCTACGACACGGTCGTCGACCCGGTGGGTGTTCGCAAGACCATCGGGATGGTGTTCCAGCGGCCGAACCCCTTCCCGACGATGTCGATTCGTGACAACGTCGTGGCGGGTCTGAAGCTGCAGGGTATGCGCGACAAGAAGAAGCTCGACGAGGTCGCCGAGAAGTCGCTGCGTGGTGCGAACCTGTGGACGGAGGTCAAGGATCGTCTCGACAAGCCCGGCGGTGGTCTGTCCGGCGGCCAGCAGCAGCGTCTGTGCATCGCCCGCGCGATCGCGGTGCAGCCCGACGTGCTGCTCATGGACGAGCCGTGCTCCGCTCTCGACCCGATCTCGACGCTCGCGATCGAAGACCTGATCACCGAGCTGAAGCAGGAGTTCACGATCGTCATCGTCACTCACAACATGCAGCAGGCAGCGCGTGTGAGCGATCAGACCGCGTTCTTCAATCTCGAAGCCACCGGTAGGCCCGGCAAACTGATCGAGATCGACGACACCGAGAAGATCTTCTCGAACCCGACGGAGAAGGCCACCGAGGACTACATCTCGGGCCGTTTCGGCTGAGTCCTCCCCGGCAACAGTGCACATAGGAGAGCCCCGACCGGATCATCCGGTCGGGGCTCTGAGCGTGTGGCGCAGGCGAACTCAGGACTCGGGGTACACCGTGAGCTTGTCGACGCGCTGCTGCATCGTGTGGAAGTCCTCGAGGGTGGGCAGCTTGCCCGTCACCAGGAAGATCACGCGACGACCCACCTCTACGGCGTGGTCGGCGAACCGCTCGTAGAAGCGGCCCAGGAGGGTGACGTCGACGGCTGCGGCCACGCCGTGCTTCCATTCGCGGTCCATGAGCACAGTGAACAGGTGGCGGTGGAGATCGTCCATCGCCTCGTCCTCCTCGTGGAGGCGTGCTGCCCGCTCGGGGTCGCGGGTCTCGAGGATCTCGCGGGTCGCGGCGCCGAGGGACACAGCGATCCGGCCCATCTCCGCGAAGTATCCGCTGACCTCGTCGGGAAGCACGTGATTGGGGTGACGTCGGCGCGTGGCCTTCGCGATGTGCAATGCCAGCGCACCCATCCGGTCGATGTCCGCGACTATCTGGATGCCACTCACCACCGCGCGCAGGTCGCCCGCGACCGGGCCCTGTAGTGCGAGAAGCGCGAAGGCCTTCTCTTCACACACGGCACCGAGTTCGGTGATCTTGTCGTGCTCTTCTATCACCATCTCCGCGAGGGGGAGGTCGGCCTGGAGCAGGGCTTGGGTGGCCCGTTCCATTGCCGTTCCGGCAAGCCCGGCCATTTCACCGAGGAGCCCGGTGAGTTCATCCATCTGTTCGTTGTAAGCGACACGCATAATGCCACACCATACGGTGTCGAGCAGTACATATCACGATCAACAAGTGAACCGCAGGTGAACGTCCCCGCGGCGTTCAGCGCTCTCAGCTGCACAGATCGGCGCCGGCATTGGTGACGGCGAGGTCCTCCGGCAGCTGTGCGGCCCCCTCGTCGAGGGCTTCTTCGATCGCAATCGGCTCGAGGGCAGTTCCGGCCGGGGTGGGAAATGCGACGGTACCGTCGAAATCGGCTCCGAGAACGACCTCGACCACATTGCCGAGCGACGAGTCGGATGCCCGTTGCAGCACCGTACCGGGGAACGAGGACGCCACCGTCGCCGCCTCGGCTTCCATTCCGGCAGCAAACCGCACGACGGTCTGCGTGCTGGTGCCCGTGTAATTGCCCGTGTCATAGATCGGGAAGCCGTTGGCGGCGAGTTCCTCGCTGGTACGGGCCGCGAGGCCGGACTCGCCCGACGCGTTCGACACCTTCACCGACACCCACGACGGATCGACCGCGGTGAGTGCGAGGGTCGGGGCTGCGGCCGCGTCGGACTCTGCTTCGGGGGGCGGGGCATCACGCTTCTCGCCGGGGAGTGGCTGGTCGTCGATGATCGCGGTGAAGATCGCCTTGATGTCGTCGAGCCGAGGGATCTCGTTGCCCCAGTCGTTGGTGCCGGCAGTGGGGACGGTCAGGAAGGAGACGGCGCCGGCGTCGACGTTCTGCAGCGATCGCCCGAGCTTCACCAGTGAATCGGCGTTGACGTTCTCGACGAACGTTGCGCGGGTGAAGGCACCGATGAGCCCGTTGAGCTTCCCCGGGTCGAGCAGAACCTTGTTCGACAACGCAGACCGCAGCAGCGACGACAGGAACTTCTGCTGGCGGTTGATCCGCGAATAGTCGCTGTTGATCTCGGACTCGACCTTGCGCGCACGAACGTAGTCGAGGGCTTGTCGGCCGTCGAGGAAATGGGTGCCCGCAGTGTCGATGATCGTGCCGAGCTCACCGTCCACCAACGGAGTCGGGGTGCAGACCTCGACACCGCCGACCTCGTCGACCATGGATTCGAAGCCGGCGAAGTCGATACCGACGAAATGGCCGATCTTCAGACCCGACATCTTCTGGATCGTCTTGACCAGGCATTTCGGGCCACCGAGTGCGTACACCGCGTTGAGTTTGTCGCCTTCGGCCGCGGAATGGACCTCGGAGCTGTAGTCGCCGGTCATGCTGTCCCACGCGAGACACACCGGCCGCTCCACGTCGAGATCTCGAGGGAACGACACCGCGACCACGCGACTGCGATCGGCAGGAATGTTGACGAGGATCGCGACGTCGGCGCGAGAACCCTCGGCGTCCTCGACGCTTCCGGCACCCACTGCACCGCTGGCGCCCGCACGAGTATCGGTACCGACGATGAGGTACGTCTCGTCGCCGGTCTGCCCGATGGGATCGACGATGTCCTCGGACTCGGTGTCGAGTGCTGCGATCTGTGAGAATCCGGCCTCGGTCGCCCGGAGATAACTCCAGACCGATCCCGTGCCGACGAGGGCGAGGACGGATGCGAGCGAGACCGCGACGCGTGCGGCGAGTCGCAGCTTGCGCTTCTTGCGTTTCTTGCTCAGTGCCAGCCGGCTGAGCCCGTCGCTGCCTACCGCCTGCGGTGCCGCCGTCGGCTCGTCGTCGAACTCGGTGTCGGGTCCCGCGGGGTCGCCGGCAGTAACCGGGCCGACCGATCGGGTGCGGGCATCGGCCGGGTCCGCGCGATCGACAGGGGTTGCGCGCGCGTGGCCACGACCCTGGGGTGGGGTCGCAGGTGGATGAGCAGGGGGAAGCGCTGCCGCCGCGGTCCGAGGAGGTGAACTCGGCCGCTGCGGAGGTGCCGGAGCTTCCGCAGCCCTTCGGGGCTGCAGGGGTCGCGGAGGCTGCGGAGGCTGTGTCGTCGAGGGCGGAGGCTGTGTCGTCGAGGGCGGAGCCTGCGGCGTTCGGATGGCGGGCGGAGTATCGGGAACCAGAGGTGCCGCGGACGGTCGGGACACTGCGGGAGGTGGCGATGATGCGGGAGAGGGAGATGACGGGGTGGCGGAGGGCGAGTTCTTCTCGCGGTCCACCTTGTTCATCAGCTCTGCGACGGTGAGCTGCTTCGACTTGTCGGCAGAGTCGTTGCGCCTGCTGCGTCCGGTCTCGCTGCGGCGGCTGTCGGAGCGTGAACCGGCACTTCGTCCGGTGTCCGACCGACCGCTGTCGGTTCCTGCATCGTCGGTCCGGTCCCGACGGATTCGGCCGGAATGTGAGTCGCGGTTGGCGGGGTCGGCGATCGGCCGCTCCCAGGGGGCACGACTGTCGGGCGAACCCGGATCGTGCTCCTCACCCACAGATGTCCTGGCCTCTCCGCGTCGCGTTCCCGCACTCGTAGTGTTCGCCCTCGGTCCGGGCGACCTCGCCATGATACTGATTGCCGGGCGATGAGCGGAGATATGCGAGTTTTGTCTCGCCCGGAAGGTGTATCAGTGCAGGTCATCCACCGGAATGCATGATGTCGGCACCCGCCGGGACGAGCGTGTCGTCGGGGTCGTCGAGCCATCCGTCGGGCAACGCCACGGCGCTGGGTGAGCCTTGGCGGCCACGGGGGCCTTCGGCATCGGCCGGGAACGAGACGGTCGGATCGAGTTGGCCGAGGAGATCGTCGAACTCGCTCAGCGACGACACCCGTGCCAGGCCGCTCCGTACCTCGGAACCCGCGGGGAAGCCGCGCAGGTACCAGGCGATGTGCTTGCGGATCTCGCGCATGCCCTTGTCCTCGCCGTGGTGGTCGGCGAGCAGCGTGGCGTGGCGGCGCATGATCACCGTCACCTCGCCCAACGTCGGCGGGGTGGGAATCTCCCGACCGTTCAGTGCCGCACTCAACTCGGCGAACAACCAGGGGCGTCCCAGGCATCCTCGCCCGACGACGACACCGTCACATCCTGTCTGGGCCATCATCTTCTCGGCGTCTTCGGCATCGAAGATGTCGCCGTTACCGAGTACCGGCACCTCCGTGACGTGGTCCTTCAGGCGGGCGATCTCGTTCCAGTCCGCGGTGCCCGAGTACCGCTGAGCAGCAGTGCGGGCATGCAGCGCCACGGCAGCCGCACCCTCGGCGGCAGCGATCCGCCCCGCGTCGAGGTGGGTGTGGTGCTCGTCGTCGATGCCCACCCGGAACTTGACCGTGACCGGGATGTTCGTGCCCTCGGTGGCGCGCACCGCGGCCGCGACGATCTGACCGAACAGGCGACGCTTGTAGGGCAGAGCCGACCCACCGCCCTTACGGGTGACCTTGGGGACAGGGCATCCGAAGTTCATGTCGATGTGGTCTGCGAGGTCCTCGTCGACGATCATCTTCGCCGCGGCGTACGTCGTGTCGGGATCGACCGTGTACAGCTGAAGCGAACGGGGTGTCTCGGTGGGACCGAACGTGGTCATGTGCATCGTGACCGGGTGGCGTTCGACGAGCGCGCGCGCGGTCACCATCTCGCATACGTACAGGCCCGACGTGCTTCCCGCCCGCTCGAGCTCGAGGTCGCGGCACAGGGTGCGGAATGCGACGTTGGTCACCCCGGCCATCGGAGCCAGCACGACGGGGCTGTCCAATTCGAGCGAGCCGATCTTCAGGGCAGACATGAGAACCTCGAGAAAGCGTTGTGGTGCAAAGGAATACGAATATAGTGCGGCCGAAGCATGCGGGACAACTGTGCCCGGCACCGAGGACGGTACCGGGCACAGGATAACCGCTGGTGGCGGCAGAGCCCGAATCGGTCGGACCGGGACGGCGTCCCGCTCGCGGCCTCAGGAGACGGCTGCGGCGCGCTCGCGCTTGGCTGCTTCGCGCGCGAGTGAACGGTCGCGCATCTCCTCGAACTTCACGGCCTGCTTCTCGAGATCTTCGAGGAACGCGCCGAGTTCGTCGAGGGTCTGTGCACCGGCGCTACCGAAGTCGCGCTCGAACAGCTTCCACTTGCGCAGAACCGGCATCACGACGTCGTCGAGGTGCTGGCGAAGGTCGTAGATGCCGTGCTTGGCCATCAGGACGCCGTTGCGGCGGAAGTTGGGCATGCCTGCACCGGGCATCTGGAAGTTCTTCAGGATTTCGGTGATCGCTTCGAGGGCCTGGACCGGCGCGATGTCGAGGGCGGCTTCGCAGATGTTGCGGTAGAAGATCATGTGCAGATTTTCGTCGGCCGCGATGCGCTGGAGCATCTTGTCGGCGATCGGGTCGTTGCACGCGTGGCCGGTGTTTCGGTGGGAGACGCGCGTCGCGAGCTCCTGAAAGGTCACGTACGCGACCGAGCGCAGCAGGCCGGTGTCGTCGCTCGGAGACGAGAAGCCGTTCGTCATGTGCTCGATACGGGCGTTCTCGAGAGCGACGGGATCGACGCCGCGCGTGACGACGAGGTAATCGCGCATCACGATGCCGTGACGGTTCTCCTCGGCCGTCCATCGACCGACCCAGGTGCCCCATGCGCCGTCACGCGAGAAGTTGACGGCGATCTCGCGGTGGTAGGAGGGCAGATTGTCTTCGGTGAGCAGGTTGGTGATCATCGCTGCTTTGGCGACCTCGCCCAGCTTCGACTGCTCGGGCTCCCAGTCGTGCCCACCCATGGCTGCGAAATTGCGTCCCTCGTCCCACGGCACGTAGTCGTGGGGATGCCAATCCTTCGTCATCGAGAGGTGTCGGTTGACGTTCGCCTCGGCCACGGGCTCCAGCTCACGCAGTAGCTCCAGTTGTGTCAGGACTCGCGTCATGAATTTCTACCCCTGTCCGTGTGATGTCGTTTCGGTGATGCAGCCTACGGGACCGTAGGTTCGTGCCCGTCGAAGTCTGTCGTCGCGCACCGGTACCTGGCGGCTGATCGGAATGACAATGTTGCCTGTCACAAACGTCCGTCGGCTACGGTACCGGGTCATCGCGGTGTAATGCCGGAAGTCCCCTGAATCAGAAACGGCCCCGGTGGGTTCCGGGGCCGAGTCCATACCTGTGTTCAGAAGGTGCCGATCAGCGCTTTCCTCCGCCGAGCAGGCCGCCCAGCAGCCCACCGAGTCCGCCGCCGGAACTACCGCCGAGGACGCCACCGAGTATGTCGCCGAGCCCACCACCGGTGTTACCCGAGCCGCCTGCGGCGTTCTTCAGCAGTCCGCCGAGCAGGTCGCCGAGGACGCCCTGGTTACCCGCGCTCGCCGTCGTCGTGGCGGGAGCGGAGCCGCCGGTCATCTGCTTCGCGATGTAGGACAGCACGATCGGCGCCAGGATCGGCAGCAGTTGCGCGATGAGGTCCTTGCCGCCGGAGCCGTTGACCGAACCCAGGGTGTTGATGACCTGGTCCTTGTTGTCGCCGAATACGTTGGCGACGATCTTGTTGCCGTCCGACGTATCGACCTTCTCGACGTCGACTCCGCCGTCGAGGATCGTCGACCCCGAGTGCTTGTTCACAGCCGACATCAGGGAGGCAGCTCCCGCCGTGTCCTGAGCGTTCGCGTCCAAGCCGCCGACGAGGGTCGGGAGGGCTGCGCGGACCGCGGTTTCCGCCGTTGCGGTATCGACGCCGAGCTTCTGCGCCACCTGATCGATCGGTACCTGGGAGATCAGTTCGTCAAGGCTTGCCATGTGGACCCTCGCCTGGTCAGGGCGCCTCACCAATGGACGCCGGTGTCGTGAGCGTATCTACCGCGTCACTGTCGGTCGCGTGCCGGTTGCCCGGACGGTCCCCTCAGTGAGACGAGGCAGCACACCAGGCCGACGAGGGTGCCGCTGACGAGTAGTACGAACCCGTTCTGGTTGGTGAGGGCCGTGCTGTGATTCTCGGCCAGATAGTCGCCGTGGGACTGGAAGATGCGTACCGCGGCGGTCACGCACACCGACAGCGCGAGGATGGTGCCGGCCCACCCGGTGATCACGGAGTCGAACAGCGCTGCGATCAGCAGCAGTACCGATGCTCCCGCGAGAGCCACCGCGAGGGACTCGTACAGCGGTAGGCCCGCCACGGCGAGGCTCGTGGGATCGCCGCTCGGAAATCCGTCGCGGAGCCCCGAAAGTGGAATCTCGGTGGAGCGAACCCCTCCGGTCATGGGCAGGACGGTACCGATACCCAACGCCACCGCGGCCAGGAACAGGCCCAGATCCACGAAACTGCGCATGTGCCTCCCCACCCGTTCGATTCGCGCGTGCCCACACTATCCAAAGCGGGGCGGTGAACGCGGAGAGAAACGCCAGGACATGGAATTGAATCCACTGCGCCGGGGTGGACCGTAGGCTGGGCCCATGTCTGACGCGAGGACATCGTCCGAGATCGAGCGACCGGGAATGAAGCCGTGGCTCAAGAAGACCATCACCGTGGTCGCGACCCTGCTCGTGCTCGTCATCACCTATTTCGTCCTTGCCGCATTCCTGCCTCGGTGGTGGGCGCAGCGTATCGCCGGCCTCGCCGAAGGCGGATTCTCTCGTGGGATCCTGTGGGGGCTCTTGTTCGGAATCCTGTGCACCGCGATCCCGCTCGTTCTTCTCGTGTGGGTCTGGCAGGTGCGTGGGTGGAAGTTCGGTCGCGGTGTCCAGATCGCGCTCACCGTCCTCGCGCTCGTTGTCGCGATACCGAACCTGATGACGCTCAGCGTCGTGCTCGGCGGAGGGAATGCGGCGCACGCGGGTGAACGGATCATGGATGTCGACGCGCCCGGATTCCGCGGAGCCTCGCTGGTCGGGGCTGTCATCGGCGTGCTCGTGTTCGTGCTGCTCGTCGTGACGACGGTCCGATATCGGAAGCGTGGGAAGGACCTTCGCGCTGCGCGCGCCGACCTCGAACGGAAGGCGTCCGAAACCGGGGGGCGCGACGTCGATTCGGTGGGCGACACCGGCGTTGTGGAAGGGCTCCCGCCTGAGGATTCGTCTCGGGGTCCGGTCGACCGCTGACCTTCTACGTGAACTGAAATGACCCGGCGTCCGTGATTCGGAACGCCGGGTCATGCCTGTGCCCCCAGTAGGGCTCGAACCTACGACCTGCGGATTAAAAGTCAGAATCCGCCCGAACTTCTTGGTGACACCGAATGACACCGGAGCGTGGTTCATGCAGGTAGGGCGGTTGTAGTCGCTTCCTGATGATGCCGGGTGCGGTGGTCACACACATCGTCTGTGACCACCGTGTGACCGCTACTGTGCCCGACCACCAGCCTCGACCGGGAATGATCGCCATTGCCAGTGGGGGCAGGCCCTACCCGGCAGACTTCCAGCGCAGACGCCCATCCGATCCGGTTCCGCACACCATCGGAGTGCCCTTGTTCGTCACTCCCGGAGCCCCCGCAACGTCACAGAAGGAACCGGGATGCACGGTGCCGATCGACGGCGCGGCTGGTGCTGCAGGAGGCGGGGTGTAGGCAGGTGCGGTGGTGACCGGCGCTGGGGGTGGGGTGTACACCGGTGCCTCGGTTGTTGCAGGCGGTACGTACACGGGCTCGGTAGTCGCTGGTACTTGCTGGTCTGTAGCCGTGTCTTCGTATTGGGGAACCAGCGGCACCACCGCAGCTTCACTTGTCGTGGTGCTCGGTGTTGTGGTGCGTGCAGGCTGCGTTGTCGTAGGCGTCGCTGTTGTGGTCCGCACAGTGGTTGTCGAGGTCACTACCGTTGTGTCGGACTCCGACTTTGGTGGATCCTCGCTCAACGCACCGATCCCCACGAACCCGACGACCACAGCGCCCGCGATCCACGGCCACTTCCTCCGCTTCCGCTCGGGCCCCGCGGGAGTGTCCGATCCGTTAGACCCAGTGACCGGAGCAAACACGCGTGTCGGATCGGTCATATCAGTCGGCCGGGTCTGCGCAGTCCACTGCTGGCCATCCCAGTAGCGTTCAAGGCCGGAGTCGTAGGGGTCAGGGTGCCATCCGGCGGGTGGATTCATGGGGTGGGTCCGTTCTGCGGTATCTGGTCGCATGGGATTCGCGTAGGGGTCGCGGCCCGTTACAGCGTGACCAGTGGTCACACGCAACCCTTCGTCGGCAAATCTGTTTCTTCGCCTGGGGAGCGTTGGGTCGATTCGTGAATGCACGTTGAGCAGCGCCCGGCGCGATGCGGGGGTGCCCCGATGTCGTTCGTCAGGTGTTCGGGGCAGTCGAGTCGGGGGTAGCTGTCAAGATCTGAGACATGGATATTGCTGACCTGAAGGCCGACGTTGAGGCGGTGTCGGCGTTCTATGCGGAGCGGCACGACATCGCGCGAACTGACGACTGGTTCGTGCTCAAGCTTGGGGAGGAAGTCGGAGAGCTGACGCAGGCGTATCTTGCGAGGTCAGGTCAGGCTCGCGACAAGGGTCGTGATGAAACGCAATTGGAGGAAGACTTCCGGGCGGAGGTTTCCGACGTACTCGCGCAGGTGTTGTTGATCGCGCATCGGTTCAACATCGATTTGGAGGCGGAGATCGCTCGTAAATGGCTCGTATGGAAGCCGGAGCAAGCAGGGTCCTAGGCCGCCACTTGCCGGGTCGGCGGCTGGTAGAGGGTGCTGGTGCACGCCCAGTAGCACCGTGCCGTGCGCTGCTGGTGGGGTGTTCGCCTTTTGCCGACGTCGAGCCCGACGAACACGTCGGCCTCGTCGTGTCTGTCGATGCTGGTGACCACTGAGTCCTCTGTTTCGCTCGACGGCGTTCGCAGGCGGTGCGTCTCGGCATCCGCGTTACGACCGGCCTCAAGCGAAAGCGCTCGGGTCCAGCCCCTATCAGCGATCACGCGCCAACCCGGCCCGGCGGCAACACCCCCAGATCATGAGCGACAAGGGCAGCAATCATGTCAGGTCTGGCAGGCCGTCACCGCCCAGCATGGCCGCCGAACAGGTCGCAAAGAAGAAACTGGGCGGTAGATCGCTGGGCGGTGGCCGGCGGTTGCGACAGCAGTCCCTATGTGCCGCGAGCGTCGCGACTGTCGCCACTACCGGCAGTCGCGACAGTTCATTCCGGCAGTGCGCAATTGCGACAGTCGCGACACACGACAGGCATAGGTCAGTGCTGTCGCGGCTGGGGAAGGGACCAGTAGGTTTCACGCGGGAATCCCTCGCTGTCGTATACGACCTTCAGCGATTTGGCGGCGCGTTGAAGCGACCGCTCCTGGAATCCGACCTTTTTGCCGTCGGTCTTGGCGACCCGTGCAAGAACCTTGCCCTGTTTGGTGAGGTAGTCCTCGAGCCACTTTCTTGCGGACAACCGGGACTCTGCGGCCGAATCCTCCGCGAGTTCTGCAGCCTCAGTGAAGAACTCGCCTGCGGACTGCTCGGCGTCGCCGACCCACGCGAGTCGAGGAACGGTACCGTCGCTGGCATCGGTGGGCTCAAAGACCTGTACCGTCTCGATGCGGAACTTCGAAGCAACAATTGGTGCAGTTACGTTCGATTTTTCCGGTCCGATCACAAGGACGTCTTCCTCCTGATCCGGTTGTGCAAGTATCGTCATGCGAGCCTTCTTCCGTATTTCGCCCGAGAGTCCGTAGGCGTTGCGGACGTTGCCTCCCTTCTCGCGATTCGTATGGCCTGACAGGAGCATGGCAGCACCTGAGCGAGTCGCGAGTTCTTTCCAAGGGTGCAATGCTTTTCGTGCTTGTTGGGGATCCTTGACGGACAGCGATCCGGGTAGTGTGTCGGCCCATGCGTCGACCATCACCGCAGTCGCGCCATCCGACGCCTCGGCGACGATGTCCATGTGTTGTGGGAACGTGGGTGAGCCGGAACCGTCTCTGTCGGTGCAGATGACGCGGATCATCTCGAGGTCCGCGCCCACCACCTCGAGTCGTGGGCGCACAATCGTCGACCAGTCGTCCTCCGTCAGCACCAGGACGACGATGCCGGGATCGCGTGCGGGGATACCGAACCCGTGTTCCGGCTTGCCTCGAGTGATGATTGCAGTGAGCCACATCAGGAAGAGGCTCTTTCCGATCCCTTCGGGTCCCAACATGTACGTCACCGCACCGGCGGGGAGTCGTTGCCGAGCAATCCAGTCGATGCTCCGTGAGCCTTCGAGCTCGGTCGCGCTCCACACCCTCGGTCTGCCGAAGTCTGTTGTCTTCGGGCCAGGATCAGGGCCAGGCGCGACCCCGAGGGGGCGAATTGTGTCCGCCCCCTCGGTCCCGATGTGGAGCACCCCGTCCTCATCGACCCACTCGTCGACGTCGGGGTAGTTGCGTCCATACGGAATCACCGGCGCCCCTCGATGGGTCCTTGGCTTTTGTCAGTCCGCCCTTGTAGCTCGTGGGCAACAGTGGCTGGGACGCCGGGGGTGATGCCCAACGCGAGGAGATGTAGTACGGCATACCGCCATGAATCGATATATTGTTCTGTTAGACAGCACTTTTCATGACATCTGCATGTCCACGGATCTCGGCACAGGCAGTCCAGCGGTGCTGAACGGTCGATGTCGAGTGGTAGCGCCCGCATGGCGATCTCACGTCGGCGGTGGAGTTGTGATGCCACGCTGTCACGGCTGATTGAGGTAGCGCATGTTTGCGCTTGTGATCTACGGCGGCGCATCTCAGATGCCCTCCGTGTTGCCTGCTGTGAGAGCGTGGAGGGCTGACTGTAACTGGTGCACCAGTGTGTGAGCGGCATCGGGTTCGAGGTGGATCGACCCGATGAAACCGAGTTCGATCGTGACCTTGCGAATGGACTTCGCTGATCGGGCGCGGCACGGCAACTGCGCGGCGATGTGTAGTGACGCGGCTTGGTCGGTCGTAGATTGCGGATGGAGAGGGGTATCGTCGGTCATTGAGGTCTCCTGGAACTGGATGATTTCGTTCCGAATGTCGGCGGTCGCACCCGCCGGCATTCGCATTTCCGCCGGTGGCTGTGCGCTCACGCGGTTGCCTTGGGTTCGTTTTCGAGGCCGAGGACCGCGAGCAGTCCTGCTACTGGGACGACATACTTCCGGCCGAGGCGAAGGATCGGAGCCGGAAACTCGTCTCGTTTCGCGAGTTCGTATGCATGCGGCCGACTGATTCCGAGGATGCTTCCTGCGGTCACGAGATCCGTGCGGACACCGAGTCCGCGAATCTCCTTCTCGGTCCAGCGCTTGGACATCACATTCCCCTTTGTCATGTTCATCAGGACTGTCCTGTTGAACACGACAAAGGATGCGCGCACGGAATCCTCTTGTCAATGCTGTGTGTGCGTGTCATTCTGAATCAGACAAACTGAAGGGGTGGGAATGCAGATCGAAGAGTTGATTGGTCGGAGAATTCAGGCTCTGCGCAAAACCATGAAGGATGGCGAGATAGTCACTCAAGAAGACCTGGGTGAGCGGATGGGTACCTATCTGGAGAAACCGTGGAGCCGCCAAGCGGTGTCTGCCGCGGAAAAGGGGCAGCGCTCCTTCACTGCGGTTGAGCTCGCGGCCTTCGCGTCGATATTCGAGGTTCCTGTTCAGAGCCTGTTCCAGGCGCCGATCGACGTCGTCTATCTCGACATGCCGAGTGGTGTCTCCGTTGACGTGCGTAATCTTCGGCGGGGTAGGGGGATGGTCACGGAGGTAGGTTCACGCTCCAAGGGAGGGCTGGACGAGGTCGTCGAGAAGTTTCGTGAGGCTGCCGCGGAGATGCAGGGGCTCGTGGACGTTGCGAACCAAACCCGTGGTGTGCTTACGGCTGGCTATGAAGCAGCGTTGGCGCTCGAGCAGAGTGGCGATGAGACGACTGGATCAGGGTCATGAAGGGCTCGGTTTACAAGCGCTGCAAGTGTCCAGTCGAACGTGACGCCAAAGGTCGGCGCAAAGCCTGCAAGAAGGCACACGGTAGTTGGGTATTCGTCGCCGACCTCGGGATCGACCCCGCCACGGGCAAGCGACGCCAGGTCCGCAAATCCGGATTCCGCACTAGCGACGATGCCCGCGAGGAACTGAACAAGCACCTCAACGCCGTGGCAACAGGGCAGGTCGCCCACGATGATCGGCTCACCGTCGCCGACTACCTCCGTCAGTGGATCACGACAAAGGAGGTCGCTGGCCTCCGCCCGACCACCGTGCGCTCCTACCGCCAGCACATCGACAGCTACCTGATACCGAACCTTGGCTGCCTACGCCTCGGAGATCTCAGGACCACACACGTCGAGAAGATGCTTCACGACATTGCCCAGCCGCCCGCGAAGCCGAAAGCCGGCGAGAAGATCGGCAAGGGGCAGCGCCGCAACCCGAAGAAGATCAGCCCCGCGACTGTGCGTCGAGTCCACGCCACCCTCCGATCGGCGCTGACCAGCGCGAAACGTAAGCACCTAGTTGGCCACAACGCGGCCGAGAACCTCGAGCTTCCCAGAGCACCTCGCCCGAAGGTCGTGCCATGGGAGCCCGAAGAGCTGGGACGGTTCCTCGACCACGCCGCAACAGATCGACTCGGCGCACTGTTCGAGGTGATGGCAATGACCGGCCTACGACGAGGTGAGGCCGCGGGTCTGCGGTGGGACGACGTCGACCTGACCAAGGGAGTGATCACCGTGCGTCAGCAGCTCGTCGAGGTCGACGGCACCGGCGTCGAGTGCCCGTTCTGCAAGGGGGAGCACCGGCAGTACCGGTTCGGCCGGCCGAAGACAGCGAGCGGTGAGGACCGCGTCGTCGACTTGGACCAGGCAACCTCGGGCGTCCTGCTCGCTCAGCAGCTCGCCCAGGGCACCGAACGAGAGCAATGGGGTGAGGCGTACAGCGATCACGGGTTGGTGTTCTCGCGCGAGGACGGGACACCGTTGCCTCCCCAGACTGTCAGCGCCGAGTTCGCGCGACTCTGCGAGGGTGCGGGACTGCGGCCGATCCGGCTGCATGATCTGCGCCACGATCAGGCATCGCTGATGCTCGCGGCCGGTGTACCGATCGCGGTGGTGTCCAAGCGTCTCGGGCACTCGTCGATCAGCATCACGTCGGACACCTACAGCCACCTGCTCGGTGGTGTCGGTGCCCAGGCTGCGGAGGCTGCGGCATCGTTGGTGCCCAGAACCCCGCGTGACCACTCGGTGACCACTTCGGCCGATCCGAACGTATTCGGACCGGCCGATGACCAGGAAATGCCTGGTCAAGATGGTGCCCCCAGTAGGGCTCGAACCTACGACCTGCGGATTAAAAGTCCGTAGCTCTACCAACTGAGCTATAGGGGCATGGGCGCACAGTCTAACCACACTGCGCCGCCAGATCGTATCGGACACGCAGATCGAATGCTTCGATGGGCTCGGGTGCACACCCCCTGCTTCCGCACCCGAGCCGCGCAAAGCATACCACTCGGTGTGTTCTGCGGTTCATGGCCCTCGAGGGGCAGGTCACACGGCCGCGACGGATATTGCGCGACTAGAGTTTCCTTCGGGGATCGGATATTCGGAGGCTCGGTTCGTTCATGTCACGTCAACAGGAACGTGCGCGTCGTACGCGTTCCGCCATCATCAGGGCGGCTGCTGTCGAGTTCGCGAAGCGCGGCTACGGAGCTGCGTCGATCAACTCGATTCTCGAACACTCGAACGCGACCAAGGGCGCGATGTACTTCCACTTCACGTCGAAGGACGAACTTGCGCGCGCCGTTCTCGAAGAAGGGCTCGAGCACTACCGGACGATCGTGTCGCACTGGGTCGGCGCAGCAGGCCTCGACCCGTTCGAGCGTCTGCACGGGATGATTGCCGATCTCGGGGAAGCTCTCCACAACGATGATGTGATCGCGGCCGAGTTCAGACTCGTCACCGAACCCGAGTTCATCAACGAAGCGCGACTGCGTGGCAGCTATATCTGGGGGAGAGCGGGCTATCAGCTCGCGGTCGACGCTCAGGAGCAAGGACTGTTCCGACCGGGTGTGGATATCCGTCGGTTCGTCGAAGCGGTCGGGTCGTCGCTGGCCGGGCAGCGCTACCTTGCAGATCTCACCTCACCGGACACCGACGTCAAGTCCAAGTTCGAGGCCTGTCTCGAGGTTCCTCTCGAGGCGATGGCCTCGGAGCAGTGGCTTGCTCGCTGGCGGGGGCGTGGCTGGCCACAGACATCCGATCAGTAGCATGACCAGCTGATTTGTGATTGAGGAATGGCGTGGCATAAGCTGTCCAAGCTCCCAGCGGAACTGAAAATCCCGTTGTGGGTACGGGTCGGAGAAATCCGGTCGGGCCCCCTTCGTCTAGCGGCCTAGGACGCCGCCCTTTCAAGGCGGTAGCGCGGGTTCGAATCCCGTAGGGGGTACACTTCGGTTTCGGCCGGATGTGTGCAGTACGCTGGCAGAGAATTGAATATCTAAGGCCCTGTAGCGCAGTTGGTTAGCGCGCCGCCCTGTCACGGCGGAGGTCGCGGGTTCGAGTCCCGTCAGGGTCGCAGAAGTATGCGATCGGCATTCAGTTCGGGTGCCGTCCGGCCAGGTAGCTCAGTTGGTACGAGCGTCCGCCTGAAAAGCGGAAGGTCGCCGGTTCGATCCCGGCCCTGGCCACAGCGATGGTTGCATGCAACCATCGATAATTGAATACAGATAATTGAATACAACAGGCCCACCGCATGCGGTGGGTCCAGCTATAAGAGCCCAGTGGGTTTCTATGGCCCTGTAGCGCAGTTGGTTAGCGCGCCGCCCTGTCACGGCGGAGGTCGCGGGTTCGAGTCCCGTCAGGGTCGCTCGACACGAAGGTCCGGTATCTCATCGATACCGGACCTTCGTGTTGTTGCAGTTCGGCCCTGTTGTAGGTCGGCGCTGTTGCAGTCCGGCACGGTTGCCGACATCGGAACTCCGCTATCGTGACCGAGTGAACATGTTCTAGTGTGTGCTCTACGTAACTGCATGGACACGTGTCCGAACAATCCGGGGGTTGATGTGCGCATAGCTCTGCTGTCGTACCGGAGCAAACCGCACTGTGGGGGTCAGGGCGTCTACGTGCGCCACCTCAGTCGGGAGCTCGCAGCCCAAGGTCACACCGTCGAGGTGTTCTCGGGCCAGCCGTATCCGGAACTCGATCCGGCCGTGACATTGACGAAAGTTCCCAGCCTCGACCTCTATCGCGACGACGACCCGTTCCGCACGCCGCGGCCCGGCGAGTACCGAGATCTGATCGACGTCCTCGAGGTCGCCACCATGTGGACGGCCGGATTCCCGGAACCGCGCACCTTCGGGCTCCGCGCGGCCAGGTTGCTGCGCGACCGAGTCGCCGATTTCGACGTCGTTCACGACAACCAGTCACTCGGTTCAGGACTTCTCCGCATTGCGAAGGACCTTCCGCTGGTCGCGACCATCCATCACCCGATCACTCGGGACCGCGAACTCGATCTTGCGTCGGCGCCCACATTGCGTCGTAAGGTCACCCTGCGGCGTTGGTACGGATTCCTGCGAATGCAGGCACGGGTCGCGCGGAAGATGCAGACGCTGCTCACCGTCTCGGAGAACTCGGCCGATGACATTCGCACCGCCTTCGACATCGAGCCGCACCGCCTCCACACGATTCCGCTCGGCGTCGACACCGACCTGTTCGCTCCGGCGGTCACGCCGCGGATCGCGGGCCGCATCGTGTGCGTGGCCAGCGCCGATGCGCCTCTCAAGGGGGTGCCGACGTTGCTCGAAGCGGTGGCCAAACTACGCACCGAGCGCGAGATCGAGCTTGTGCTCGTCTCCAAACTCGCACCCGGCGGTGCCACCGAGCGACTCATCGACGATCTCGCCATCGGCGATGTGGTGCGCACCGTGTCGGGTATCGACGACGCCGAGCTCGCGGAGCTCCTTGCGTCGGCCGAGGTCGCTGCCGTGCCGTCGTTGTACGAGGGTTTCTCACTGCCGGCGATCGAAGCCATGGCGTGCGGGACACCGTTGGTGGCCAGCCGCGCGGGTGCGATACCGGAGGTGGTGGGTGATGCCGGCGAGCTCGTACCACCCGGCGATGCCGAGCAGTTGGCCGCCGCGATTGCGGCACTGCTCGACGATCCTGCCCGGCGGACGCAACTGGGCACAGCTGCCCGCACCCGCGTCGAAGAGAAATACAGCTGGGCTGCCGTCGCCGCGCAGACCGCGGCCGTCTACGAGAGCGCGATCGCCGCACACGAAGGAAGGACCGACTGATGCTGACCGTCGACTTCGACCGGCTGGGGGTGCGGCCGGGATGCCGCGCGATCGACATCGGTGCCGGTGCCGGCAGGCACTCGTTCGAGCTGTACCGGCGTGGTGCGGATGTCGTCGCCTTCGATCGCAGCGCCGACGACATGAAGGCGGTCGCCGACATGTTCGTGGCGATGGAACTCGAGGGCCAGGTGCCCGAAGGAGCCCTTGCCCGCGCCGAGGTGGGCGACGCACTCGCGCTTCCGTATGCCGATGAGACCTTCGACGTCGTCATGATTTCCGAAGTCCTCGAACACGTTCCCGCGGACGATCGGGCGATCGCAGAGTTCGTGCGGATCCTCAAGCCAGGCGGGGTCGCGGCGGTAACGGTCCCGCGGTGGTTCCCCGAGAAGATCTGCTGGGCGTTGTCGGACGCCTATCACGAGGTCGAGGGCGGGCACGTGCGCATCTACAAGGCGGACGAACTGGCCGCAAAGCTCACGGCGGCCGGTTTGACCGTGCGCGGGACGGACCACGCCCACGCTTTGCATTCGCCCTACTGGTGGCTCAAGTGCGCGGTCGGCGTCGACAATGAGAACAATCCGCTGACGAAGGCCTATCACCGGATGCTCGTGTGGGATCTGATGGAAGGTCCGTGGTTGACCCGCACCGCGGAGAAGCTCCTCGACCCGGTCATCGGCAAGAGCGTCGTATTCTATCTCGAGAAGCCGGGTGCATCCGGTGCGCCGCAGTGAGCTGCATCGTCCGATGATGCCGGAGATACCCGGAGTCCTGTCGCGCGACGAATGCCTCGCGACCGGGCGGGCGATTGCGCGCATGCAGGAGCCGTCCGGGGCGATTCCCTGGTTTCCGGGTGGTCACACCGATCCGTGGGATCACATCGAATCCGCGATGGCCCTCGCGGTCACCGGCTTTCTGGACGAAGCGTCGGCGGCCTTCGGCTTCCTGCGAAGGACACAGCGACCCGACGGCTCGTGGCCCGTGAAGTTCCGGAAGGGG
Source organism: Rhodococcus sp. JCM 9793 (assembly GCF_055380405.1). NCBI lineage: Bacteria > Bacillati > Actinomycetota > Actinomycetes > Mycobacteriales > Nocardiaceae > Rhodococcus > Rhodococcus sp. JCM 9793. The sequence continues at coordinate 5,686,774 of NZ_AP043721.1, read as the reverse complement.
ATCATCGAGAACACCGACACAGACAGCAATTTCACCGCATACATTGCGGTGGGGGTGTGGCATCACCATCTCGTCGCCGGCAACCGGGTGTTCACCTCCGAAATGTGGCCGACCGTGCGGGCAGCGCTCGACCATGTCGTCGACATGCAGTTTCCTGGCGGGCACATCGCGTGGGCGCGAGGATCCGGCGGACTCGCCGACGAGGCGCTGCTCACCGGATGCGCCAGTATCCACCAGAGTCTGCGGTGCGGGGTCCAGCTCGCTGATCTCGTCGACGACCCGCAGCCGGAATGGGAAGTGGCGCTGTATCGATTGGGGCATGCGTTGCGCAGGCACCCCGAGGTGTTCACGCCGAAGCCCGAATACTCGATGGACTGGTACTACCCGATACTCGGTGGTGCATTGCGCGGACCCGAAGCTCATCGGCGGATCGACGAGCGATGGTCCGATTTCGTCGTGGACGGACTCGGGATCCGCTGTGTCGACCACAAACCGTGGGTGACCGGCGCCGAAACCTGCGAGCTCGTTCTCGCGCTCGATGCTCTCGGTGACAGTGCGCGAGCGAACGAGTTGTTCGCGGCCATGCAACATCTGCGCGACCCGGACGGTTCGTACTGGACGGGACTCGTCTACGACGACGGTAAACGATGGCCCGTCGAGGTCAGCTCGTGGACGAGCGCGGCGGTGATCCTTGCGGCCGATGCGTTGTCGCGGACGACCGGGGGAAACGCGCTATTTCGTGATGCCGCTGTGCCCCGGGGCCAGGCGGGTGCGGATCACTGCACCGAGCGCTGCGAGGTGGTCGTCTGACACTGCACCGAGCGCTGCGAGGTGGTCGTCCGAGCTCTGCCGGTGGGGTGCTTGCGCTTCTGCGCTCTGTAGGCGTAAGCCTGGAAGGTGAGTCTCGCCGGTAGGAGGCGCCGATGGTCAGGTATGTCCTGGTTGCTCTCCTCGGATTGGCGACGGTGGTATCGGTGCCGATCGCAGTGATTTCCGGGGGAGCGGGTTGGTGGATCCTCGCGTCGCTATGTCTCGTGCTCACAGCTGTCGGCGTGTACGACCTGCTGCAGACCGGACACTCGGTGCTGCGTAACTATCCGATCCTGGGGCACGCCCGGTATCTCCTGGAGGCGGTGCGCCCCGAGGTCCAGCAGTACTTCATCGAACGGAACGTCGACGGTCGGCCGTTCGACCGCGACACTCGCACGATCATCTACGAGCGCGCCAAAGGTATCCATGGGGAGCTGTCGTTCGGGACGGAACGCGACATCGACTCCGTCGGATACGACTTTCTGGTCCACTCGATGGCACCGGTGCCGGAACCGGCTGAGCCACCCCGCGTGTTGATCGGCGGACCGGACTGCACTCGCCCGTACTCGATGGCGTTGTTGAACGTGTCGTCGATGAGCTTCGGCGCATTGTCGGGCAATGCGTTGAAGGCGCTGAACAAGGCTGCAGCCCTCGGAGATTTCGCGCACGACACCGGTGAGGGCGGGCTGACGCCATATCACCTGTGTGGAGGCGACCTCGTGTGGGAGATCGGTTCGGGCTACTTCGGGACCCGCACACCGGACGGACGATTCGATCCGAAGCAGTTCGCCGACAATGCCTCGCACGAGTACGTCAAAGTCATCTCGGTGAAGTTGAGCCAGGGCGCCAAACCGGGATTGGGCGGTGTACTTCCCGCAGCGAAGGTCAGCGAAGAAATCGCCAGGTATCGCGAGGTCCCCGCGCACGTGAAATGCGTGAGTCCGTCGGCGCACTCGGCGTTCCGCACACCTCGCGAACTGGTGGAGTTCGTGTGCCGGCTACGGACACTCGCCGACGGGAAGCCCATCGGAATCAAACTGTGTGTCGGCTCTCGCACCGAATTTCTGGCGCTCTGCAAGGCGATGATCGACGTCGATGCCACCCCGGACGTCATCGTCGTCGACGGTGCCGAGGGCGGAACTGCTGCCGCGCCGCTGGAATACGAGGATCACGTCGGACTGCCGCTGACCGATGGGCTGATGACCGTCCACAACGCTCTCGTGGGTTGCGGCCTGCGAGATCGGATCAAGATCGGTGCGAGCGGGAAGGTGGCGGCGGGGAACGACATCGTCAAGCGGTTGATCCAAGGCGCGGACTTCACCAACGCGGCACGCGCGATGATGATGGCCATCGGCTGTATTCAGGCGCAACGATGCCACACCAACACCTGCCCGGTCGGCGTGGCAACGCAGGATCCGCTGCGAACTCGGGCGTTGGACGTGGCGGACAAGAGCATCCGGGCGTGGCGCTACCAGGAAGCAACCGTGCAGCAGGCGGTACAGATCATGGCGTCGCTGGGAGTGAGCGACCCCCGAGAGTTGACTCCGCACATGCTCAGGCGAAAGGTCGACGGCACACACGTGCGGTCGTACGCGGAGGTCTACGAATGGCTTTCGCCCGGTGTGCTGCTCGAAGATCCGCCCGAATCCTGGGCGGTCGACTGGGCAGCCGCGACCCCCGACTCGTTCCGACCGGTGTGAGGGCTCCTACGACCCGACGACGCCCCCGGTGCGTTCCAGTACCCGTAACGATCCGGTGGCCGAGACTTCGGTGAACTCGCCGCTGTCGAGCGCGCGGCAATAGATCTCGTACGGAGGTCGACCACCGTCGGCAGGGTCGGGGAACACGTCGTGGATGATCAGGGCGCCCCCGGGCTCCACCCACCGTGCCCAGCCCGAATAGTCGGCCTGCGCCGCTTCGCTGCTGTGCCCACCGTCGATGAAGACGAAGGCGAGCGGCGTCCGCCAGAACGCCGCGACCTGAGGGGACCTACCTACGATCGCGACGACGTGCGACTCGAGGTCACCATCGGAGAGTGTGTGCCGCAGTTTTCCGACCGTATCCAGCTTGCCGGTGTGCGGGTCGACCAGCGACGAATCGTGGTACTCCCAACCGGGCTGGTGCTCTTCGGAACCGTGGTGATGATCGACGGTGACGATGGTGCCGCCCGTCGCCTTCGCAGCTTCGCCCAGGTACACCGTGGAGCGGCCGCAGTAGGTGCCGATCTCGACGCCCACCCCGTCGCCGAGATAGCGAACAGCTGCGTCGTGCAACGCCGTGCCCTCGTCGATGGGCATGAAACCCGGTGTTGCTTCTGCGAGTTCGATCGCCTCGCGGGGGAGGGTGGTGCGAGTCATCGCGGTCGGTCTCCGTTCGTCGGACGAGCTGAGCGTTCGATGCGCCACATTACCGAGCATGCTCGGTGTGCGATACCGCCGTCATCGGATGACGGCACGCGATACTGCCGTCATCGGATGACGGCGAGGCTCACAACAGTCGACGAGAAATCTGATACTCCCTCACACTCACCGACACTTCCTTCCACCTCATCCGCCACGCGAGGAGACCGTGGAACACCTCGACATCCTGCATAGTGCAGATTCTCACGCACCGCGGCGCAGTCCCGAGTCACTGCTTGCTGTACCGGCTCCGATCTCCGCATCCTCGACGAAGCGAATCTTCGACCGGACCCGACAACCCCGAAACGACCCGCAGTGCACACCCCAGAACGATGCTGCGGCGCGGACCGAACAGAGCATGTCGGTGGCCCGCGTTATCGTCACCGCCGAGACCTGACACCGGCACCGCCGGAAAGGAACACCTGCGGCAGCCTCAACACTGACCGCAACCGGGGACGAAGAACAGGAGCGCGATGACCGGCACCGACCTGGCCGAGCGGCGCCAGTTCGCGTTCACCACCCGCCCCCATGCGGCGGTCGACGACACCAGCGGTGAACCGATCGGACGGGGCGACATCGATGTTCGCGTCGGGTGGCTACTCGACCTGATCACCGGCGCCGAAACAGAACTACTCACCAGGCTGTGGCACCCCGACACTTTCGACATTCTCGCCGCCGGCCGCGACAACCAGGGCCGGGCACTGCCGAAACACGGACACGTCGTCGCCGCCCGCCTCGGCTGGACCCCCACCTACCCCGGCGGGTGTTATGTGCCGTCGCGGGTGAGCCGGGTGGTCACCGCACACGCCACCGCGACGCTTCGGACCTTGACCTACCGCGACACGGCGATCGCGTCGCTGTCGGCCCGGTTCGATCCGGTCACGGGGCGTCTGCGTGCCCCGGCCGATGGTGAGCTGTCTGTGCCGTCGGGGTTCGCCCGCGGTGTGCGACGGCAATTGGTCGCCTGGATCGGCCGCTCGGACGCGGCTGTGGGTCAGGACATCTCGAGCGACGCATCGACGTCCCACGCGACGGCGACGGTGGAAACACAGTCCACGCGGCTGCGGATCACCGACATCCAGACCCCGCCGCAGGTCAGCCCGATGGCCCGCCTCGCCGCCGCCGACAAACAACTCGCCGAGCTCACCGTCACCGCCGACACGATGGTGTTGACCGTGAAGCTCCCGACCGCAGCGTCCCCCGCCAGGCGAGCGCACTGGCGGGCGGTGCGGTTGACCGCCGCGCTCCCACCGCACCTGCACGGCCGGCCGATTACTGCGTGGCATCTGCCGACTCTGACCCTCGACAGGCGGGGACTGTTGCTGCGCTGTGCTGCCACCGAAGCCGTCCCCGCCGGTGACCTGACCGGTGCCACAGTGGCGGTGGGGGTGGACTGGTCACCGGCCACCCTCGGCGCTGCCGCGATCGTCACCGACACCGGCGACGGGCTGGTCTCCGATTTTCGGGGTTACACCTACGACGACCGCGGACTGGGTATCAAGCTGGCCCGGTTGCAGACCGAAGGTCAATTCCTGCACCGGAGATCGGCTCGGCTCAGCACGCTCGCCGAGAATGCTCCGCCGCAGCTGCGGGCGGAGTTGGACGCGACGATCGCCGTGCTCGACGCGAACCGCGCTGCGGTCGGTGTCAAGCGCGGGAAGATCAATCGGGAGTTGGCGTTTCATTTCGCGCGTCAGGTCACCGACTACGCGGTCGCCGCCGATGCGACGGTGATCGCGGTCGAAGATCTCGCGAGTCTCGAACCGCGGGGGCGTGGCCGGGTGAACAACACTCGGGCGGCGCAGTCCGCGCGCCGTAAGGCCGCCGACGCGCTGACCCATACCGCCGCGGGGGTGGGTGCGGTGGTGGTGACGGTGCCGGCGAAGGGGTCGTCGGCATTATGTCCGGGCTGCAACGAGGAACTGGCCCGGCCGAAGGGGTATCACGATGCGTGGTGCGAGTCGTGTCGACTCGGTGGGAATCGTGATCATGTGGCGGGGGTGAACCTCGCCAAGCGTGCTCTCCTCGGCCGAGGTGCCTCGGTCCGCACCCGTGCTGGGGGTCTGGAGATCCGGACCACCGAGCATGCTCCGGTGCGCAAGTGCGGGGACAAGACCGGTCCGACACCGGGCAGGCCGCGGCATCGGCGTGTCCGCCGTAGTGTTCCGACCCCGTCGGCCTCTGAGGGGGTGAACAAGGTGAAGTCTTGTCCTGCATCTGAAGCGTCGGTGTGGGGCACGGTCGAGCCCGCGGTGTCGCAGGATGTTTCGGGTAGCCGTGAGGGACGTGGATCTGGACCGCCTGGCATGTAGGTGGCAGGAAGTATCAGGTTTACGTAGACGCTGTCGAGTTCACGTATCGCTGCACACGAACGTGTCACCATGGCAGCGAACATCCGGTCACCCCGTTCGGTCCGGGTGCCGAAGGCGCACCCGAATACAGCGATGAGCGGACCTTGCAGAGCGCCGAAGCGGTAGTCGTCCCAGCACTCGGAGAACGCATAGCGTTCCACGCCGCGCTCCACGAGCCTGCGGTGGTACGCGGTGACCAGATGGTGTTCGTGTCGCCGTGCAGCACCGTGAAACGCTCACTGCGAGCGGTCATCCACTGTTCGGTGGCATCGACACATGAGCGCAGGTGTCGCTGTCGCTGTCGTCGAGCAGGTCGCCCAGATCCGCGACGAAGGTATCCACCGCAGGCCCGTACAACTCTGAGAGCATGCGGGCTTGCGCCTCGTCGGGCCGTCCGAGCCATTCCAGGCCGAGCAGATCAGCGTCGTTCCACCGCGGGGCGTGCAGGTCGGCGAGATTGCGAACGGCGTCGAGTGCTTCTGCCGGTGTACATCCGCGGATCTGATCACCCTGCCGGGCGGGGGCGAGATCCTCGAGCAGGAGCGTGAAATTCCCGTCGTCGCCGAGTGCCGCGAAGTGACATCGGGGAGCACGGACGGAGACGGTCGCTGCGAGATCGGTGTAGAACCGGACTTCGCCGCGGTACGCGCCGGCGAGCATCGCGCGCATGCCGGTGTCGGCTGCGGGTAGCTTGGCGACGAGTCGTTCCGGCACCCCGTCGCCGGTGAGTTCGAGCCGGTGGCATGTGCCGATCTGCTCCGTCGGCGGTGCGACGCAGGTACGGGAACGTGCCGGCGGGGCCATCGTGGCCGACTGCCGCGTCGCCGCGGAACAGCGTGCGGAGAAGCCCGACGGTGTCGTCGAGCCGTGCCGACGACACCCTGGGAAGACCCATCAGGTCGAACAGGGCATCGAAGCCGCGGCCGAGCCCGAGGGCGTAGCGACCTCCACTGAGCCGGTGTGCGGTGGTAGCCATCGTCGCGGTCACCATCGGATGGCGGGTCTGGGGATTCGTCGCGGCGGTACCTATCCCGATCGATTCGCTGATGGCCGCGGCTGCTCCGGCGAGCACGCCCGCGTCCTTGGTGTCGAATCGTTCGGACAGGAATACCGCTCCGAGACCGAGTTGTTCGCCGTAGCGGATCTCCTGGAGTAATTCGCGTGGGTCGGGGGCGTGCCCGGCTAGCGCATAGAAGCCGAGTTCGGGGAACTCCGGTATGTCGGTCGTGGTCACGACCGCGTCGCGGCTCGGCGTTTGCCGAGCACACTCCCGACTGCGTTGTCCATCTTCGTTCCGAGTGGCCAACCCACATAGTGCGACAGGAACAATGCGATCTCTCGCAGCTGCTCCTCGTCGAGTTCTTCGTTCTGTAGGGCAGCACCGATCTGGATCTCGGCGACGTCGCTGAGCCCTTGCGCGGCGAGGGCGCCGAGCAGCAGCAACCGGCGGTCGCGGATGGTCAGGCCGGGGCGCGACCAGATGTCGGCGAACAGGTGGTCGGCGGTGGCAGCGAAATGTGCGCCCGGCCCGTCCTGGAATTCGAAGCCGTAGACCTTCCCCATCATCTCGAGTCCGCGCTGACGCTTGTCTTCGGTCACCGGGACCTCGCCAGGATGCCCCGTCGTTCACGGCAGGGAGGAATGGCGTTCGACATGTCGGACCCTTCTGTTGTCATAAGGAGATGAGGACCGCGTACAAGGTCCGGGCCTACCCGGACCCCGAACAGTCGGCGCTGCTGCGCCGCACATTCGGCTGCGTGCGCGTCGTGTGGAACAAGACCCTCGCCGACCGGCAACGCCGGTACACCACCGAACAGAAATCGACCTCGTACAAGGACACCGACGCCGCACTGTCCGAGTGGAAGAAAACCGAGGAGCTTGCGTTCCTCGGCGAGGTGTCCTCGGTGCCGCTTCAGCAGACGCTGCGCCACCAGCACACCGCGTTCCAATCGTTCTTCAAGGGCACCGCCAAGTACCCACGGTTCAAGAACCGGCATTCTCGCCAGTCCGCGCACTACACACGCTCCGCGTTCCGCATCAGAACGGACGGGCTGTGGCTGGCGAAGACCACCGCGCCGCTGAAGGTGGCGTGGTCCTGGCCCGGCATCGACCTTGCCACGCTCGACCCGACAATGGTGATCGTCTCCCGCGAGGCGGACGGGCGGTGGTTCGTGACGTTCGCCGTCGACACGACCGACCCCGCTCCGCTTCCGGAGACCGACGAGTCGGTCGCTGTGGACCTCGGGATCAAGGACTTCGCGGTCCTCTCGACCGGGGAGAAGATCGGGAACCCGAAGCACATGGCCCGGCACGAACGCGGCCTGCGCCGCCACCAGAGGCGCCTGGCGCGGATGCAGAAGGGCTCGAACAACCGCGCCAAGCAACGCCGGAAGGTGGCCCGCAAGCACTCCCGTGTCCGCGACGCTCGACGCGACTTCCTCCACAAGACCAGCACGGATCTCGTGGCGCGGTTCGACACCATCGCCGTCGAAGATCTCGCCCCGCGCAATATGGTCCGCAACCGCAGCCTGGCCAAGTCGATCAGCGAATGCGGGTGGGGAGAGTTCCGATCCATGCTCGAGTACAAGGCCGAGCGGGCCGGTCGCCGGTTCGTCGTGATCAACCGCTGGTATCCGAGCTCGAAGACGTGCAGCGCGTGCGGGCATCTGCTCGCCGTGCTGTCCCTCGGGACACGCCACTGGACGTGCCCCGACTGCGGTACCCGGCACGACCGGGACGTCAATGCCGCGAAGAACATCCTCGTCGCCGCCGGGCTGGCGGAGACACCAAACGCCTGTGGAGGCGATGTCAGACGGCACGGGTCCTCCCGTCCGCACTCGCCGGTGAAACAGGAACTTTCGGATGTGAGTCCGAGAATCCCCGTCTTTCAGGGCGGGGAGTAGTCAAGATGTTTCCTCCATGCTGTGGGTGCGTGCGGTGTCGCCGATTCCGACTCCGAGGCCGGGTCCGAGGCCGGCGAGGGCGCGTGCTGCGAGGGGAAGTTCGACGTCGAGTCGGTCGCCGAGCGCCAGTGCGAGCGCCAGATCCTTCTCGCCCAGTGCGCGCACGTGCGAGAAGATCGGAAACCAGGAATCGTCGGATTCGAGTGGGGATGTGTTGTCGCGCCACATGATCGATCCGGCGCCCCCGGTGATCGCGTCGGTGTGCCGGACGACCTTTCCGAGTTCGGTGATATCGAGTCCGGCGGCTTCCGCGAGTCGCTGCGCTTCGGTCGCTGCGGTGAACGACACGAAGTGAAGCAGATTCCGGGCAAGTTTCATCCGGGTACCCGCACCGACCGGACCGGCATGCACCACCAGCGCGGCGAACGCGCTGAACGGCTCTTCGATCTTCTGGAATGCTTCGTCGGACGCTCCGACCATGACGGCCAGCGCGGCCTTCTTCGCACCTGCCGCGCCGCCGCTGACCGGTGCATCGACGAACTCGACTCCGCGTGCTGTGCACTGTTCGGCCAGGTCGACGGCCGTGGTGTCGGAGATTGTCGAGTGCACGGCGATCACCGTGCCCGGCGTCGCGGTGGACAGCAGTCCGTCGGGGCCGGCGACGACGTCGCGTACCTGGGCGTCGTCGAGCACCGTCACGCACACGATGTCACTGACGGATGCGAGTGCTGCTGCGTTCGAGACGGAGTGGGCACCCGCTTCGATGAACGGAGCGACGGCATCGGGCCTGGTGTCGAGGACGCTCAAGTGGCCGATGTGGTCCAGCAGGCGTTTGGCCATTGGCGCGCCCATGTTGCCGAGACCGATATAGCCGATTCGCGTGGTCACGAGCGGATCACCTGGCCTCCGTCGACGTTGAAGATCTGGCCTGTCACCCAGCCTGCTTCGTCGGAGAGCAGGAACAGGCACATGCCGACGAGGTCGTCGGGCGTGCCGATCCGCTTGAGCGGCAACTGCTTCACCATGTCGGCGACCATGTTCGAGGGGGTGGTGGTACGGGTGGCTTCGGTGTCGATGGGTCCGGGTGCGATTGCGTTGATGCGGATGTTCGAGCCGCCGAGCTCCACCGCGAGTTGTTGTGTGAGGCCGTTGATCCCGACCTTCGCGAGTCCGTAGAAGCCCGAATACACCCACGCGGCGGTGGACGACTGGTTGACGATCGACCCGCCGTTGCTCGTCATATGCGGCCACACGGCGCGGGTGATGTTCAGGGCACCGTCGAGGTTGACGCTCATGAACTTCTTGTAGTAATCCCACGGCACGGTGAGCAGGAGGTCGAGTTTCATCCCACCGTAGATCGCGGCGTTGTTGACGACGTGATCGATGCCGCCGTAGGTCTCGACGGTCTTTTCCGCGAGTTCCTTCGCCGAGTCCGGGTCGGAGACGTCCACGGGCAGGAAGGTGGCGGCGCCGCCGTCGGCGACGATCTGCTTGGCGACCTGCTCGCCGAGCTCGGCATCGATATCGGCGACGACCACGCGTGCGCCCTCTGCAGCGAGAGCTCGCGCGTATGCCTCCCCGATTCCTTGGGCGGCTCCGGTGACGATCGCGGTTCGATCGGTGAATCTGGCCATGTTGCTGGTCCTTTCGGATGTGTCGCGGGTCGGCGACGAAGTCAGTTCGCGGGTTCTGCGACGAGCTTGGTCTCCAGGTATTCCTCGAATCCGGCGAGGCCCATCTCGCGGCCTATACCGGACTGCTTGTATCCGCCGAACGGCGCGTCTGCGGCGTACCAGATGCCGCCGTTGACTCCGAGGGTGCCGGTGCGGACACTCGCGACGACGTGTGCGATGCGATCGGGGTCGGTGCCGTAGACCGCACCGGAGAGCCCGTAGGGAGAGTCGTTGGCGATCCGGATCGCGTCGTCGTCGCCGTCGTGGGGCAGGATCACCAGCACCGGGCCGAAGATCTCTTCCTGCGCGGTGCGGGCGGAGTTGTCGAGTCCCGAGATCAGGGTGGGTTCGACGAAGAAGCCACGATTGTGCTCGGCGGGTCGTCCACCTCCGACCACGATCGTGCCGCCCTCCTCGACGGCGAGGTCGATGTAACCTTCGACGCGTTCGCGTTGTCGCGCCGAAATCAATGGGCCGCAGACGGTGCCGGGGTCGCGTGGATCGCCGGGGCGCAGATTCTGCAGTGTCTTCGCGGTGGCCGCGACGGCCTCGTCGTAGCGGGCGCGTGGCACCAGAAGGCGCGTGGTGATCGCGCAACCCTGGCCGGCATGGGTGCATACCGTGAACGCCGCCATGGAGCATGCCGCGCGAAGATCGGCGTCGTCGAGTACGACGAATGCGGATTTGCCGCCGAGTTCGAGGAAGACCTTCTTGAGTGACTCCGACGCTGCCCGCATGACCGACTTGCCGGTGGCGGTGGACCCGGTGAACGAGATCAGATCCACCCGCGGGTCTTCGGCGAGGAGCGCTCCGATGCGGTGGTCGCTCGAGGTCACGATGTTGAGAACACCTGCCGGGATGTCGGTTTCCTCGGCGGCGATCTTGCCGATCAGCGCTGCGCACCACGGTGTGTCGGGGGCAGGTTTGAGCACCACGGTGTTGCCCGCAGCGAGTGCGGGCCCGATCTTGGCGAAGTTGATCTGGTGCGGGAAGTTCCACGGGGTGATCGCGCCGACCACGCCGACGGCTTCCTGGAGCAGATACCGATGGGTGGGAATTCCCATGGGGGAGGCGCTTCCGAGATCCTGTTTCCACGAGTAGTTCTCGGCGAGATCGGCGAACCACAGCAGGTCGTCGACGGGGCCCTCGAGGTGCGCGGCGGATGTCAGGAACCGGGGTGCACCGACCTCCGCGATCGTGATCTCCCGCAGCTCCTCGATGTGATTGCGGATGGCGTCGCGAAGTTGCCGCAGGCAGTGCGCGCGGAAGGCGTGGTCGCGGGACCAGTCGGTGTGGTCGAAGGCGCGGCGCGCAGCGTCGACGGCGGCGTCGAGATCGGCGGCAGTGCCGTCGGCCGCGTGGCCGAGGACTTCTTCGGTGCTGGGATCGAGGATCTCGAATGTACCGCCGCTGCCGGGGACGAGCTTTCCGTCGATCAGGAGCGTGGAACTGTCGGTCGGGCGCAATGTCATCAGACGATTCCCTTACGTTCTGGACAGGTGTCTGGACTATAGTTCGACACGTTGTGAGAACGCAATGGTGTGCGTGGACGTCGTTACGGGGGAAGCAGATACGCCAGGTCGAGTGTGCAGTAGTTGCCGTGTTTTTCGTGAATTGCGACAACTACTGCACACTCGACAGAATGCACGCGGTGGCGCGGTCAGAACACGCGCAGACCGAGCCGGCGTCGTGCGCGCATATCGACCAGATACACGTGCCACAGCAGGCGCCATGCATGAGGCGTCATGCGGTGGACGGCGCGCATCGTCCGCAGATATCTGTCGAATCGTCGCTGATCATCGGCTGTCCAGTCGTAGTGCATGACCTTCCGGAACTCCGGTGGCAACGCTCCTCGGGTGATCAATTCGAAGTCCCGACCGAACACCCGGTGGGCCGCCCGTCCGACGCGGCCCATCCGAACTTCGAGGAAGCTCAGATTGCACAGGCGCACGAGGTAGGAACGCACCCCGTCGTTCATCGAGATGCGATCCACGCCCTCGCGCCACAGGGCGTCGTACTCGTCCCGGGCCGTCGGCCAGGATTCGGGGCGCACGTTCAGTGTGGTCGCCAGGGTGATGCCGTCGCGGAGGATGCTGCGGTATTCGGCTTCGGTCAGCGGGCCGTGCAGGAATTCATGCTGGTCGACGAAGTACTTCAACAGGCACACCGCCACCCACAGCTGCAGCTTCGGTGAGTTCGCACTGTATGAGACCTCGGCGTTCGGTTCGGATACGACCCGGGCGTGGATCTTCCGCAACTCTTCACGCAGATAGGCGCGGTCTGCGTCGGTGCCGAACACCGCGACCGCAAGATAGGTGCCCGTTGTGCGGGCGCGCTTGATGGGATGCAGGTCGGCGCGGCCGGAGTCGACGGAGCTGTCGACCACTCCTTGGCCGACGCCGGGATCGGCCAATTGCATGATCACGTTGGCTGCGTTGATCGTCCCGCCGAGTGGGGACACCAGATCACCGACCGACTCGATTGTACGCACACTTCCTCCATCTGGTGACGACTGTGATCAGTTTATGTCACCACCGTGGAGCGTGAGTACCGGCTTTCGAGCCGGACCTCAGTCGAGGATGTCGCGGACCTGAGTGCCTTCCCTCCCCGCGAGCACCATGTCCTGAGCGACGACCATGTGCTTCTGCCAGTGCGTGAACGCGCCTGCGCCGTCGCGGGCGCGCAGCAGCTTGATCAGCTTTCGTTGGGACCGGACGAACAGCTTGTAGTTCGCGTCGTACTTTTCGACGTCGCTCTCGCTGCGTTCCCGTGTGACGTTGGTGGTGTGCCGCTCATAGATCTCGTGCAGCATTCCCGCGATCAGAGCGAGCGTCGAGTTTCCTGCCAGTTGGACCATGCGGAGATGGAACCTCGCAGCAGTCTGGCCGAAGGTGCCTGCCGCGTACGACGACGGAATGGCTTCGTCCACGATGCGTTCGAGTTCGTCGAAGGCTTCTTCGGTGCCCGTTTCGGCGAGCAGCCGCGCTGCGGCAGGTTCGATCGCTTCGCGGGCGACATACACGTCGGCGACGGTGGCGCCCGAAAGTTCCAGCAACAGCGACGCCGGTCGCGCGACCACCTCGGGGCCCGGCACGCACACTCGGGCGCCGGTACGGGAACCGCGGCGGACCTCGACGAGGCGTTCGGCCTCGAGCACCCGAACGGCCTCACGAAGCGTGGGCCGGCTCACGGAGAAATGCTCCATGAGCTCGGCTTCGTGAGGCAGGTGATCGCCGTCTTTGAGCTCACCGTCGACGATCATGCGGCGCAACTTGCGTGCGACGAGTTCGGCGGTCTTGGGTGTTCGAATTGCTCGTCCCATCGTGCCGGGGGCATCGAAGATCGGAGCCCATGCTTCGTCGGTCACGGGGGACACCTTCCTGCTCTGTTAGAACTTCGCGTACCTAGTAAAGTACCCGACGAGCAGTCCTTGGATGAAACTACTTGTGAAGGTACGTCACGGGATGCTGCCCCGGTAGCGGGCGCTGCTGTATGCAGCGGGCCAGCGTAATTCTGAACGCAGGTCTACAGCCGCGCGGTAGGGCCAATGCGGCTCCCGCAGTAGTTGCCGGCCCATCATGATGACATCGGCAGCGCCGTCGACGAGTATCTGTTCGGCCTGGACGGCTTCGGTGATCAGTCCGACCGCTGCAACGGGGAGTGAACTGGCTTCGCGGGCAACCCGAGCGAACGGAACCTGGTAGCCGGGTCCGACGGTGATCTTCTGGTGCTTGACCATCCCTCCGCTCGAGATGTCCATCATGTCCACACCGGTCCCGTCGAGGAGGCAGCACAGTTTCGCCGTGTCTTCGAGGGTCCAGCCGCCGTGGGCCCAATCGGTGGCGGAGATGCGTACCAGCAGCGGGGTGGTGTCGGGGAGCGCGGCACGAACGGCGGCGACGATCTCGAGTAGGAAACGGCAACGGTTCTCGAAACTCCCACCGTATTCGTCGGTGCGGGTATTTCCCAGCGGGGAAAGGAATTCGTTGATCAGGTAGCCGTGCGCGGCGTGGATCTCGACCACTTCGAATCCTGCGTCGACCGAACGGCGCGCGGAGTCGGCGTAGGCGGTAACGAGCGTTGCGATCTCGTCGCGGGTGAGTGCGTGTGGTTCGGGGAGACCTTCGTAGGCGATCGCCGACGGCGCGACGACCTGCCAGCCGCCTTCCTCTGCGGGTAGCGGAGTGCCTCGGTGGCGGATACTGCCCTTGCGGCCGGAGTGGGCGAGTTGGATGGCCGACGTGGCGCCCATGTCGGAGATGAACCGGGTGATGCGCCGCCACGCGTCGACCTGCTCGTCGTTCCAGATCCCGGTATCGGCGTTTCCGAGGCGTCCGACCGGCTCGACGGCGGTGGCTTCCGTCATGACCAGGCCCGCGCCGCCGCGGGCCATTCCGCCCAGGTGGGCGAGGTGCCAGTCGGTGGGCACTCCGGATTCCGGTGCCGAGTACTGCGCCATCGGGGCGGCCCAGATCCTGTTGCGGGAGGTGATGCCGCGGAGAGCGATCGGTGAGAACAGCAGGCTCTCGGACATAGGTCTCCCATTCCGGTGGTAGGCAGGTGGTCGGGCAGATCCACCGAGGCACTCGGTCATTCCTTGCGCTCACAGTACATAGTGAACTATGTTATCTATGTAAGCAAACGGTATTTCACCGTGAAATCTGGTGCCGGATTGCCGGCGAACTCCGAGGAGCGGCAATGTTGAGGACGCGGTTCACCGAAGAATTCGGTATCGAACACCCGATCGTGCAGGGCGGGATGATGTGGGTCGGCCGGGCAGAACTTGCCGCTGCGGTCTCCAATGGGGGTGGCCTCGGCATCATCACAGCGCTGACGCAGCCCACCCCCGAAGATCTCGCCGAAGAGATCGCGCGATGCCGCGTACTGACCGACAAGCCTTTCGGTGTCAATCTCACCCTCACCTTGTCCATCAACCCGCCGCCGTATGCGGAATACCGGCAGGTGATCATCGATTCCGGAGTAAAGATCGTCGAGACGGCAGGCTCCGACCCGACCGTTCATGTCGAGCACTTCAAAGAGCACGGCATCAAGGTCATCCACAAGTGCACGAGTGTCCGCCACGCCCTCAAGGCCCAACGCATCGGCGCCGACGCGGTGAGTATCGACGGTTTCGAGGCAGCCGGCCACCCCGGTGAGGACGATGTCCCCGGTCTGGTCCTGATCCCTGCATCTGCCGACGCTCTCGACATCCCGTTCATCGCTTCCGGTGGTTTCGCAGACGGTCGGGGTCTTGCGGCCGCCCTCACACTCGGCGCCGCCGGCATCAATATGGGCACTCGCTTCATGTGCACTGCGGAGAGCCCTATCCACGAAAAGATCAAGCAGCAGATCGTCGATTCCAGCGAGCTCGACACCCAGTTGATCTTCCGCCAGCTGCGCAACACCATGCGCGCGGCGAAGAACTCGGTGAGTGAAGAAGTCGTCGACATCCTCAACAAGGGCGGACGCTTCAAGGACGTCAAGGACCTCGTCGCCGGTACCCGCGGCCGCACGGTTTACGAGAACGGCGATCCGGAGGCCGGCATCTGGACGGTCGGTGTGTCGCAGGGTCTGATCCGCGACATCCCGCCGGCCGGTGAGCTGGTGCGCCGTATCGCTGCGGACGCCGAGGAGAACCTGCTCTCCTTGACCCGCACTATCACCGACTCCGTTTCCGTTTCCTGAGGAGGCACGCAATGACCGTTACCGAGGCCAGCGACATCACGACCTCCGAGGAATCCCCGCTGCTCGTCACCAAGGACGGGCCGGTCACGATCCTCACGCTCAACAGGCCCGACCGGCGCAACGCCATCAACCGGGCGATGCGCAAGGCTCTGAAGAAAGAACTCTGGCGCGCAGACGGTGACGACGATGCGCGGGTGGTGGTGATCACCGGTGCCGGGACCTCCTTCTCGTCCGGAGTGGATCTGCCGGAAGCGCTGTCCGGCCCGCCGCCCCGCACCGAGGGTGTGACGCCGACACAGGTTCTGCGAGGGATCACGAAGCCTGTGATCGCTGCCGTGAACGGGCCGTGCTACACCGGCGGCTACGAACTGGCCGTGAACTGTTCTTTCATCATCGCGTCCGATCGTGCCGAGTTCGCCGATACTCACGCCCAGATCGGACTCCTCAACGGCTGGGGCGGCAGCGCCATGCTGCCGCGCATGGTGGGGCTGCCCGCCGCGATCCAGTTCATTCTCAGCGGTGAGCCGATCAACGGAGACGTCGCCGCACGGATCGGCCTCGCAAACGAGGTTGTCGAGCACGACGAGCTCATGGCACGCACGCTCGCGATCGCCCGCAAGATCGCCGACGGCCATCCCGGTGCGGTACAGCGGATGCTGCGTCTGCTCAAGGAAGGTGCAGGCACCTCGCTCGCACATGCGCTCGGCCTCGAGGCCGAAGCAAGCGCGACGCATCGTTCCGACGGCGCCGATATCGGCGCGCGGTTCAGCAAGCGTCGCTCCGAAAAGTCTTGATCTATACACAATCCAAGCTCTGAAATCATGGGAGGTGGCGCGGTGGAACAGAAGACCACAGCGGTACTCGAAGCAACGACCGGCGACTGGCGCGACAGCCTGGCCACACTGCTCGACGACTACCGGAAGCGTCCGCGGCCGGCAACGTCCCGTGAGCGTTTCGAGGCTGCCAAGGCATGGCAGTCCGAGCTCGTCGACGCGGGTCTCGCGGCGCCGGGCTGGCCCCGCGAAGTCGGCGGCATGGAGCTCTCGCTCGAGGACCAGCTCGACTATTACCGGATGACGACCAACGCCGGTGCGCCGAAGCATCCGTGTGGCCTGTCGTTCATCGTCGCGCCGACGATCATCGTGCACGGCACGCAGGAGCAGAAGGACCGGTTCCTCGAGCCACTGTTGCGCGCAGAAGAATTCTGGTGCCAAGGCTTCTCGGAACCGGGCGCAGGTAGCGACCTCGCGTCGTTGTCCACCCGCGCAGTGCGCGACGGTGACGTCTACCGGGTGACCGGTCAGAAGATCTGGACCACCATGGCCGACAAGGCCGATTGGATCTTCGCGCTGGTGCGGACCGGCGCCCCCGGCCGGGGCACGTCCGGAATCACCTACCTCCTGATTCCGATGAATTCACCCGGCATCGAAGTACGTCCGCTGCGCGACGCCGCAGGCGGTCACCACTTCGCGGAGGTTTTCTTCGACGATGTCGAGGTGCCCGTCGCCAACCGGCTCGGCGAAGAAGGCGGCGGCTGGTCGATCATGCGGACCTCGCTCGGTCACGAGCGCGCC
Source organism: Rhodococcus sp. JCM 9793 (assembly GCF_055380405.1). NCBI lineage: Bacteria > Bacillati > Actinomycetota > Actinomycetes > Mycobacteriales > Nocardiaceae > Rhodococcus > Rhodococcus sp. JCM 9793. Next base: position 5,669,379 of record NZ_AP043721.1, on the reverse strand, counting down.
ACCGCGTTCCTCGCCGACGAATTTCGTTACCGCGGAACGGTCGACAAGGTCTTCACGCTTGCCGCGGAGCAGGGTTACGCGAATGATCCGCTGATTCGTGAGGAACTTGCGAAGGTCGAGACCAACGTCCGCGCCATCGCCGCCAACAGTGCCCGAGCGCTCGACGCCGTGCTGCGAAACGAGGATCCGGGCGGAGTCGCCTCGGTCAACCGCCTGGTCAAGTCGGAGTTCGAGCAGCACATGCACCGCCTCGCGCTGCGCCTGACCGGTTCCGGCGCATTGCTGAATACACGGTCCGAAGGTGTTGTCGAAAAGGGTCGCTGGACATACGGATACGTGATGTCACGCGCCGCGACGATCGGTGCGGGTACCGCAGAGATCCAGCGCAACACCATCGCGGAGAACGTGCTCGGCCTGCCGTCGCATCGCGGCGAGGGCCGTCGAGACCCGGTGGTCGCACCGGGCCGGCCGCTCACCGCTCCCGAAGAGGACGAGGCGGCGCTACGCGAGGTACTCGGCGACCTGGTGTCGTCCTACGTGGACACCGAAAAGCTCCTTGCGCGTGAGTCGACGCCTGGCGATTACGACATCGGCCTGTGGGACGAACTCGTGAAGTTCGGTCTGCCCGGTTTGACCGCGCCGGAATCTCTCGGTGGTGGCGGCCAGTCGTTGCGGCTGCTGTGCGCCGCTGTCGAAGAGGCTGCGTACCATCTCGCTCCGGTGCCGCTCGTACCGACCGCGATCGCACTCGAGGTGCTCGTCGCTGCCGGCGTGAACGACGTTGCCCGCACCGTCATCTCCGGTGCAACCGCTGCGTTCGTCGCTCCTGTCGACGACCAGGGTTGGGTTACCGGTTCGGGTCTGCCCATGCTCGACGGTGGTCGCTTGACCGGCCGGGTCGAGCGGGTCGCGGGCGTGCCCGTTGCCGACGTGCTCGTGGCTCTCGCGACCGACGCGGCCACAGGCGACCGCGTGCTCGTCTCGGTGCAGCCTGCAGATGTCACTGTCACGGTGCAGAACTCGGTGGACCTCACCGCAACCGTGGGTATCGTCACCGCGAACGGAGCACCCGCCACGGTGCTCACGTCCGGGCAGACCGTCGATGACGCATTGGTCCACGCTCGCCGTGTCGCGCAGTTGCTCGTTGCAGCGGACTCGGTGGGTGTCGCCAATCGAGCGCTCGCGCTGGCGGTGGACTGGGCCGGACAGCGCGAACAGTTCGGCCAGGCGATCGGTTCGTACCAGGCAATCTCCCACCGTTGTGCCTACCTGTTGGTCGGCGCAGAAGGTGCACGGGGTCAAGTGCTTTCGGCCGCGGACTGCGGCGAATCCGATCCCGATGCCGCAACCTCCGCGAACCTTGCCACGGCGGCCGCGCTCAGCACTGCGGTGTCCGCCGCGGAGGACTGCATCCAGATCCATGGCGGTATCGGCTTCACGTGGGAACATCCCGCGCATCTGTTGCTGCGCCGTGCCACGGCCAACGAGGCGTGGATCGGCCGGCCGGAGGTACTTCGCGACCGTGCCGTGGGCGAGGTGTTCGACCGGCTGTCCTGACTGGCCGAGCGAGCTTACTGCCACGAGATGAGGCCGGTGTCCCGAAGGGGACACCGGCCTCATCCTGTAACAGGATTCGGACGGTCAGCCGACGACGTCCTTCTCCCTCAACTCGGCTATACGTTCGGGGCTGATCCCGATCTCGGCGAGGACCGAGTCGGTGTGCTCACCGATGGTGCATCCGGCGTCGGCCTTCACCCCCGAGCGGGAGAACCGGGTCAGGGGAGCGAGACGTCGGTGCTCGTCGAAGACGGGACTGTCGGCGAGCACGGTGTATCCCGCCTCGAAGTATTCGTCGCCCTGCAGATGACGCTCGGAGGTTTGTTCGGTCACGACGACACAGCCGATGTCGTGCGCGTTGAGATCCTTCTCCCAGTCGAACTTGGAACGCGTGCGCAGCACGGCTGCGAGCGTCTCGGCGAGGTCCGTATCGTTGGTGGTGCGCAGATCCGGCGTCGAGAACTTCTCGTCTCCGAGGTCGGCGTATGGGGTCAGCGCCTCGACCAGGCTGTTCCACTCGAAATCCCGCGGTGCGGCGAGGAAGATCCAGCCATCCGACGCCTCGTACAGGCGGTACAGGGCGCCGAGGCCGTACATGTCCGGGTCGGAGACCGGCGGCTCGGGACGGTTCGCGTAGTCGGAGTTGCGATCCATGAGCGCGTGGGTGGCGGAGGACAGCATGGTTGCGGTCATGTCGCCCAGCGCGCGGCCGCGTTTACGGGCGAGTAAACCGAGCAGCATCGACGAAGCGACGCCGAGGGCGGCGACGCCGTCGGCCTGGACGGACGGATTGGCGCCTGCGGTGTGCCGGCGCAGGGCGACACGTTTGATCTCCTCGAGATCGTCGCCGTGAAGGTCGAGGCCACCGAGGTCGCTCATGGTCAGGCCGGATGCAGCACCGACAGAGGGCGCGTATGCCGGGCGGCCACCGTAAGGACCTTCTGTGCCGTACCCGGGAGCGTTGAGGTACACCAGATCCGGATTGAGTCCCTTCAGGGTCGCGGCGTCCACACCGATGCGTTTCGCGGCGCCCGCACGGTAACTCTGGAGGACGATGTCGGACTTCTTCGCGAGTTCGTGGACGATCGCGAGGCCTTCGGGGGTGTTGATGTCGAGCGCGACAGACTCTTTGCCCTGCAACACTTTGGCTCCGCCCGCCTCGGGGAATGCAACCAGGTTACGCATCGAATCGCCGGCGAGGGGCTCGACCTTGAGGACTCGGGCACCGAGATCGGTGAGTACTGTCGCGCCGTACGGCGCCGCGAACATCGAGCCGAGCTCGAGGACCGTCACCCCCGCGAGGGGTAGCTCTCCGGTGGGTGCGGCGGCGGCCGACGAGGCGGTCGATCCGGATGCCAGTCCGTCGAGCACTTGCTCCGTGTCGGCCCCGAGGCGAGGCGCCGGTCGCAGTTCCGTCAGTGGTTTGCCATCGACATGGACGAGTGTGGACGGCTGGCGGACCGGGCCGCGATCGGGGTCGTCGATGGTCACCACACGACCGTCGTGCTGAAGCTGTGGATGATCCAGCGCGGCGACCGGATCGCTGAAGATCTCGGCGCTGACATCGGGGTTCGTGTCGAAGACGTGCTGCCATTCCGCGAGGGTGCGTTCACGCACCTTCTCGAGCATCGTGTCCCGCAGTTCGACGCGGCGTTCGACGTCTTCGAAGAGCGGGATGCCCTGCCAATACGGGTCGGTGAAGACGTGGGCGAGGCCGAACTCGGTCATCATCGCGAGGAACAGGCGAGGCTCGGTCTGCGCGAACTGCAGCCAATGACCGTCCTTGGTCTGCGCGACGAGCAGTGGGTAGATCAAGGGCGCAGCGGGGCGGCCCTGATCGTCGAACGCATACATCGCCTGGTAGGCGTCGGGCCAACGCGCACACACGAGTTCGAAGAACCAGTTGTAGGTGTCCATCGAGGCCGCGCCGCGTAGCAGGTCGGCTTCGACATGCTGCCCGACACCACTCGTCTCGCGTTCGTACAAAGCGGAGAGGATGCCCTGGACCGCAGTGTGGGCTGCTCCCCACGACGCCCACGGAGTGGGTGTGAACGACGGCCCTGGACGTTCGGACATCTGCGCCTTGCCGTGGAACACGCCCATGCGGGCGAGGACCAGGGCTTCGTAGCCCTTGTCGTTCGCCCATGGACCGGTCGTGCCCCACCCGGTGATGGACGCGCTCACCAGACGAGGGTTGAGGTCGGCGAGATGTGCGGGAGTAAGACCCAAGCGCTCGAGAGCGGCGGGACGTGACGTGGTGACCAGGACGTCGGCGCCGCGCAACAGGTTGTGCAGCGCGGCGAGTCCGGTGTCGGTATGTAGATCGAGGGTGACGCTCTTTTTGCCACGGGCGAGAGCCGGCCATCCGGTCAGGTCGCGCAGGGCGCTGCCTGCCGGCGGTTCGACCATCACGACGTCGGCGCCGGCATCGGCGAGAAACACGCTCGCGAACGCGCCGGGGGTCGTGGTGGAGAGATCGACAACGGTGAGTCCGTGCAGAGGGGCCGTCGACTGGGTGGAGGCTGCGTTCACGTCAGACCTTTCGAAGGGGTACGGCGAACGAGAAGGTGTGACCTTTATAACTAACGAAGTTCACTACGTCTACAAGTTGACCAAAGTTTGTTAATCTCCCTTTCCCTTTGGTGTGGTAACGATCTCGGCTCCGGCGCGAAAAAATGCACGCCGACCTGGGCCGACGTGCATTTCAGGGAAAGGGGTGAGTTTCAGGCTCGGAAGCGGAGCAGTCCTTCCTGGGCTGTGCTGGCCACCAGGTTGCCTTCCCGATCGAAGAGATGCCCACGCGACAGTCCTCGACCGCTGCCCATCCACGATCCTTCTTGCTCGTACAAGTGCCATTCGTCGGCGCGGAACGGAGTGTGGAACCAGACGGTGTGGTCGAGGCTCGCCAGTTGCAGTCCGGGTGAATCGATGTGCCGGCCGTGCGGAGGCAGTGCCGCGGACAAGAGAAAGAGATCTGAGCAGTACGCGAAGCCTGCGGCTTGGGTCAGTGCGTCGTCACCGAGTGGCTCAGGAGTGCGAACCCACGCGCGTTGCCGAGGTGGGCGAACCTCGCCTCGGCGATTCGCCAATCGTGGATACTCCTCGGGGAAGCGGAACTCCACCCCGATGTTGGACAGAAGCGGGAGGAGCCAGCCGGCTTCTCCCAGCTCCAGGGTGCTCATGCTGTCCTCGAACTGTGGAAGCTGCTCGGGCGGTATCGCGGGCTCGCTCATCGGCTGCTGGTGCTCGAGGCCTGTTTCCGGACGCTGGAACGACGCGGTGGCAACGAAGATCGTGCGGTCGCCCTGTACGGCGCGTACGTGACGCGTGGTGAAGCTACCCCCGTCGCGTAGTCGCTCGACGTGGTACTCCACGGGTATGTCCGAGCGCCCGGGGTGTATGAAGTGACCGTGCAGCGAGTGAGCTTGCCGGTCGGAGTCGACTGTGAGACCCGCTGCGGCCAAGGATTGCCCGAGCGCCTGGCCGCCGTAGATCCGCGGCGCGGCGATGTTCGACTCGCCCCGGAACACGTCGTCGCCGACGCTTTCGAGCGTGAGGATGCGACGCACAGGCGGTCGGGGAATGTTGGCCACGGATTCTGCGGTGACGGCTATAGACATAGATAAATTGTATAACTACGTTGTACCGCGCATGGGTGTGTTGTCATTGGGAGGAGAGATCGTGGACTATCGCTATCTGGGCCGCAGTGGTGTGCAGGTATCCGCGTTGTCGCTGGGGGCCATGTCGCTGGGCTCGATGGGAAACACGGACGTCGACGAATGCACCGGGATCGTGCACCGCGCGCTCGATGCCGGCATCAACATGATCGACACCGCGGACGTCTACTCGCAGGGGCAGTCCGAGGAGATCATCGGTGCGGCTATCGCTGGGCGCCGCGATGACGTCGTACTCGCCACGAAATTCTACAATCCGATGGGGCGCGATCGTAATCGTCGTGGAGCTTCACGTCGCTGGATCGTTCAGGCATGCGAGGACAGCCTGCGTCGGCTGAAGGTCGACCACATCGATCTCTATCAGGTCCACAGACTCGACGAGAACACTGATCTCGACGAAACCCTTTCCGCACTCTCGGATCTCGTTCGGTCCGGAAAAGTGCGCATGATCGGCTCGTCGACCTTCCCGGCCGAAGCCGTCGTCGAGGCGCAGTGGACGGCGGAACGCCGTGGATTCACTGCCCTGCGCACCGAACAGCCCCCGTATTCGATATTCGTGCGTGGTGCCGAGCGTGACGTGTTCCCGACGTGCGAACGGTACGGCATGGGCACTCTGGTGTGGAGCCCGCTGAACGGTGGATGGTTGACCGGAAAGTACCGATCCGATGAGGACCCGGCCGCCGATTCCCGGTTCGCCCGTGTTCCTCGCGGAGCGTGGCGCACGGACTCGCCGGGCGCGCGACGCAAGCTCGAAGCGGTCGACGAGCTCGAAAAGGTTGCGCGCGACGCCGGCACGGACCTCATCGGTCTGTCGATCGCGTTCGCCATGGCACATCCCGCGGTAAGTTCGGTGATCCTCGGTCCCCGTACCCTCGACCAGCTCGAAAGTCAGCTTCCCGCAGCAGAAATCGTTCTGTCCGACGACATCCTCGATCGTATCGACGAGATCGTCTCGCCGGGCACGAACATCTCCCGAGGCGACCTCGCCTTCGAACCCCGGTCGATTCGCCACAAGAAATTGCGGCGCCGCTGAAGTCCGAACGAGCAGAAGGAGATCCGTATGCAGCATCGGGACGCGCCCACCGCGATCCGCGCATGGCACGCTCTCGTGGAACTGCCCGATCCCGATGCGCTGCGAGCTCTGCTTGCTCCCGGCGTCGTATTCAGATCGCCCGCGGTCCATACTCCCCAGGAAGGCGCCGAACGCACTTTCGCCTATCTGTGGGCCGCGATCCAGGTACTCGGCCCCAGCCTCGACTACCGGCACGAATGGTACGACGATAGCTCCGCCGTCCTGATGTTCAGCGCCGTCGTCGACGGCCTGACGATCGAAGGTGTCGATATCGTCCGGTGGGACGCCGACGACCGTATCGTCGAATTCACCGTCATGGCTCGCCCGTACAAAGGTTTGCAGGCACTCATCGGTGCAATGGGCCGGCAGTTGGGAAGCGCGTGACGGCATAGCGTTCCCGCGCTGCCGTCGACGTAGGACAAGGGCGACTCGCACTGCCCTGCCCTTCCACCGTCATTCGATCCACACATCCTCTCGAAAGTTCACCCATGCAGCGCACATTCTTCGAAGGCGATCACGAAGCGTACCGTCACACGGTCCGCGAGTTCCTGGCTCGCGAGGTCGAGCCACACTACGAACGATGGGAGGACGACCGGCTGGTCGACCGTTCCGCCTGGCTTGCGGCCGGGAAATCCGGCATCATCGGCCTGGCTGTGCCGGAGAGGTTCGGTGGTTCGGGCGTCTCGGATTACCGATTCCGCTGTATCACCCGTCGAGGAGATCGCCCGCACCGGCACGACCTCCTTCGGATCGGGAATAAGCCTGCAGGACGACGTTGCACTGCCGTACATCATCGACTTGGGAACGGATGAGCAGCAACGGCGTTGGTTGCCACGCATGGCTGCCGGTGACCTCATCGGCGCCATCGCCATGACCGAACCCGGCACGGGTTCGGATCTGCAAGGCATCAAGACCAGTGCGGTCCGAGATGGCGACCACTGGGTCCTAAATGGGCAGAAGACGTTCATCACCAACGGTATCCATTCCGACGTGGTGATCGTCGTGGTCCGCACCGATCCGGACGCCGGTTCCCGTGGTTTCTCTCTGTTGGTCGTCGAGCGCGACATGCCCGGCTTCAGTCGGGGCGCAAGTTGCACAAGGTCGGTCTCGCGGCGCAGGACACCGCGGAACTCTCCTTCGAGGATGTGCGGGTGCCTGATGCGAACCTGCTCGGCACTGAGGGCAAGGGGTTCGTCCATTTGATGGAACACCTTCCTCTCGAACGCATCTCCATCGCTGTCGCCGCGATCGCCGCAGCGCGCGCGGCCTACGAGTGGACGCGTGAGTACGTGTTCGAGCGCAAAGCGTTCGGCAAGCCCGTCGGAGACCTCCAGAACACCCGCTTCGTGCTCGCCGAGATGCTCACCGAGATCGAGGTGACCCAATCGCACATCGACCGGTGCGTTCTCGCGCTCAATGCCGGCGAACTGACTGCCGTCGATGCCGCGAAAGCCAAGTGGTGGGCCAGTGAACTGCAGAAACGCGTCGTAGACAGGTGCGTGCAATTGCACGGCGGCTACGGATTCATGATGGAGTACCCCATCGGACGCGCGTTCGTCGACAGCCGTGTCCAAACACTCTACGGCGGCACTACCGAGGTAATGAAGGAGATCATCGGCCGAGACATCGCTGCGCGGCCGGCCTGACCCCATACGCGCATGCGCTGGACATGGCAGGGAATGGGATAGCTCCCTTCCCTGCTTTGTCATTGCTGTGGACTGTGCCCAGCAGGCACCCTTTCGTCATGTCGGGGGCCGAGGTTGACAGCAGCTACAAAAGTCAGAATACTGTTCTCAGAATGACAATCTGATTGTGCACCCGAGCAGAATCTTGCAGGGAAGTCCCCAGCGGAAGGGTCCCATCACGTGACGCTCATCGACGACGAACACTTTCGTGCCGACCTGGCCGTGCGCGCCGTGCGTGCCGGACAAGAATGGCGTGAAAACCTCACTGTCACAGACGTACGTCCACTGGCAGGCGGTTCCTCGAGCCTCACCTTCATCGCCGATGCCTCGTCGGCTGCGGGTGAGCAGCAGGTGGTCCTCAAGGTCGCACCTCCCGGGCTCGAACCCGTCCGCAACCGCGATGTGTTGCGGCAGGGACGCCTGATGAATGCACTACACGGTGCACACGGGGTCAAGGTGCCGGAGGTCTACTTTTCTGGCCCGGGACAATCGAAAGAGGCACCGCCGTTCGTGGCCATGGCGTTCGTGGCGGGAGAATGCGTCGAGCCTCTCCTTGCCGACGAGCGCGGTGACGCGCTTCAGGAGCAGACGAGGATGCGGTTCCTCGATGCCGCCCGCATGCTCGGCAATCTGCACCGGGTCATCCCTGCAGAGGTGGGTCTCGGCGACGAACCGGTAGTGACGATCGAAGACGAGATCGATCGATGGACAAAGGCGTTCACGACTGTTCCCGAGGATCTGAGCGGCGACTACGAGAGATGCGCGAAGGCGCTGCACGCGACGATCCCGAAGCCGATGGCTCCCGTCGTGAATCACGGAGACTTCCGTCTCGGGAACACACTCTGTGACGGCACGAGAGTCACCTCGATCATCGACTGGGAAATCTGGTCGGTGGGTGATCCCCGCATCGATCTGACATGGCTGACGTATTTCACCGATGAAGCCCGGCATCCGGCACGCCCCAACGACGAGCCCTGTGGCGCGCCGACGATCGCCGAGGTCGTCAGGGAATACGAAGAGTCGTTCGGTGCGAAGATTCCCGATCTCGAATGGTTCGACGCTCTCACGCGTTACAAGGAAGCTGCCGCGACAGCGCTGCTGATCAAGCGTGCGCGCAAGCACAACACGATGAATCCCTCCTTCGCACGGATGGAGCCGGCACTGCCGGAGCTCCTCCGCGAGGCGCTCGCTCTCGTCGGCGGTTGAGAACCGGACCGGCACGCCACACCAGACCGCACCACGAACTTCACGTAAGGAACGACTATGTGGGATTTCCAGACCGATCCGGAATTTCAGGAGAAGCTCGACTGGGTCGGGACCTTCGTCCGTGAGGAATGCGAGCCGCTCGATCTGCTCTTTTCGCACATCGGCCAGCCGTACAACACGGAGAACAAGGCGGCACGCGCGATCCTGAAGCCGCTGCAGGAACGCGTCAAAGCGCAGGGCCTGTGGGCGTGCCACCTCGGACCCGAGCTCGGTGGCCAGGGATACGGCCAGCTCAAGCTCGGCTTGCTGAACGAGATCCTCGGGCGCTCGATGTGGGCACCGACGGTCTTCGGCACTGCCGCACCGGACACCGGAAACGCCGAGATCCTTGCGATGTTCGGCACCGATGAGCAGAAGGCCCGCTACCTGCAGCCGCTGCTGGATGGCGACATCGTCTCGACTTTCTCGATGACCGAACCCCAGGCGGGTGCAGACCCCAAGGAGTTCATTTGCTCGGCGCGCAAGGACGGCGACGAATGGGTGATCAGCGGTGAGAAGTGGTTCTCGTCGAACGCGCGGTACGCGTCGTTCCTGATCGTCATGGCGGTCACCGACTCCGATGCCTCGCCGTACCGACGGATGTCGATGTTCGTCGTGCCCGCCGAGACGCCCGGTATCGAGATCATCCGCAACGTCGCCGTGATGGGTGATCGCGAGGAACTCGACGAGGGCACCCACGCCTACATCCGGTACAACGACGTGCGTGTCCCGGCAGATGCCATCCTCGGCGGCCCGGGACAGGGATTCGAGGTTGCGCAGGCCCGCCTCGGCGGCGGCCGAGTGCACCATGCGATGCGCACCGTCGGCAAATGCCAGCGCGCCTTCGACATGATGGCCGAACGCGTTCTCTCACGCACCACCCAGGGCGAACTGCTCGCCAAGAAGCAGCTCATGCAACAGTTCATTGCGGACTCCGCGATCGAACTCGAGCAGTTCCGGCTGCTCGTTCTGAAGACCGCGTGGATCATCGATACGCAGCCGCACGGTGCCGCCCGCACGCACATCGCGATGTGCAAGGTGGCGATGGCGAAGATCTATCACGACATCGTTCATCGGGCGATCCAGGTGCACGGCTCGCTCGGTGTCACTATCGAACTGCCTCTGCACGACATGTGGTCGGGTGCATTGTCGCTCGGCCTGGCCGACGGGCCGACGGAGGTGCACAAGGTCGCAGTGGCCCGCGGTGTCCTGAAGGACTACGAACCCGTCGACACCCTGTTCCCATCCGAGCATATCCCCACCCGGCTCGCGGCCGCCAAGGCCAAGCACGCCGCAACTCTCGAGGAGTACGGAATCGCATGACCGACAACTTGTTCGACCTCACAGGCAAGGTCGCCCTGGTGACCGGAGGCAGCCGTGGCCTCGGGCGCCAAATGGTCCTGGCCTTCGCGCGCGCCGGAGCGGACGTGGTGATCACCAGCCGCAAGATCGACGCGTGCACCGAGGTGGCGCAGGAAGTCGAGGCGCTCGGACGCAAGGCACTGCCGGTCGCGTGCCACGTCGGAAAGTGGAGTGACATCGATGCGCTGATCGAGTCTGCCTACGAGACCTTCGGCAAGGTCGACATTCTCGTCAACAACGCGGGTATGTCGCCGGTGGCGCCGTCGTCGGCCGAGACGACCGAGATGTTGTTCGACAAGGTCGTCGACGTGAACTTCAAGGGTCCGTTCCGGCTCAGCGCCCAGATCGGTGAGCGGATGGCAGAAGGCGACGGCGGCTCGATCATCAATGTGTCGTCGTCCGGCGCGATCTTCCCCGCCCCGAAGTTCGGCCCCTATGCCGGAGCGAAGGCGGCTCTGAATGCGCTGACCGGTGTGTTCGCGCGTGAGTTCGGTCCCAAGGTCAGGGTCAACACGATCTCTGCGGGCCCGTTCCTGACCGATATTTCCGATGTGTGGCCCGAGGAATCACGCCGTTCCACCCGCAGTGCGGTCGGTCGGCCGGGTAACCCGGAGGAGATCGTCACCACCGCTCTGTATCTGGCGAGTCCTGCTTCGAGTTACACCACATCGTCATTCGTGCGTGTGGATGGTGGACTGTACTGACGCACCGAGAATTACCGGTGCACCGACAATCTCGAGCTATCAGGAGACGCGCAGCGCATGCGGGCAGCACGATGTGACAGGTACGGCTCACCGGATGTGGTGACGGTGCGCGACGTGCCGGATCCGATTCCCGAGCCGGGTGAGGTGCTGGTCGAGATCCGCGCGGCGGCAGTCAATTTTCCAGACGTCCTGACCGTCGCCGACAAGTACCAGGTGTCCGTTCCTACGCCGTTCACTCCGGGTAGCGAGTTCGCCGGAGTCGTGCGGTCGGTGGGAGCGGACGTCCGGTCGGTCGCGCCGGGCGACGCAGTCATGGGTTCGGCGATGACCGGAGCTTTCGCGGAACTGATCTGTGTTCCCGCAGGTGTGCTCGCTCCCAAACCCGACGGTCTCGACTGGGCTTCTGCGGCGGCGTTCCGCGTGGCGTACACCACGGCCTATCACGCCTTGGTGACCTTCGGTGGAATGCGCGCCGACGACTGGGTGGTTGTGTTGGGCGCCGCCGGGGGAGTGGGTACGGCAGCGATCGACGTCGCGAGCAGGCTCGGCGCCAGGGTGATTGCCTGTGCATCATCGGAGGAGCGACTGGCGGCGGTGTCGACACTCGGCGCGGACGCCGGCGTTTCCTATGATTCGGAAGATCTCAAGACGCGCATCAAAGAGATCACAGGTGGTGGCGCGCAGGTGGTGATCGATCCGGTCGGCGGCAGGTATGCGGAGCCGGCGCTGCGGGCATTGGCTCCTGGCGGCACGTTCGTCACAGTGGGGTACGCGACCGGCGAGATTCCACGAATACCGTTGAATCTTGTTCTGTTGAAGGATCTTACGATTCGAGGAGTCGAGCTGCGCACACTAGCGCAACGACATCCCGACGCACCGGCGCGTGCACAGCAGGCCCTTGCGGCGCTCGTGTCGGAGGGGATGACGCCACTGGTGTCGCAGGTGTTCGGCCTGGACGACGTCGCCAGAGCGCTGACGAGCTTGAACGACCGGACTGCGGTCGGAAAGGTTGTTATCGCGCTCGACGGTGCGTGCTAATCTCAGAACCGCATTCTGCATCGTATGGAGGTGAAAGTCGGCTGTGTCCTCATCTCCTGCCGATTCGTTCGACACGGACATCCTGGTGATCTCCGGGGGTCGCCAACTACGCCGCGCCGCCCACCCAGCCCGTCAAGAAGCGTATGACGCCGAGGTCCGAGCCCTGATCCGGGCGACTTCCGAGGTGATGCTTCGCAAGGGGTGCACAGAGGTGCCGAAGGTCAGCGAGATCGTCCACGAGGCCGGAATCACCAATCAGGCGTTCTACCGGCACTTCCGCAGCCGCGACGACGTCATCGTCGCCACCTACGAGCAGGGCATGCTGTCGGTCTACAGCTATCTACGCCATCGGGTGGGTAAGAAGTCTTCGTGGCGGGACAAACTCGAAGCGTGGATCGACGGGGTACTCGCGCAGATCAAGGATCCGAAGCTGGCTGATCTGAGTACCGTCATTCGGTGGAACGTGGCCCAGATCGCCAGAGAGAAAACCGAAATCGAGCCGATGGGCCAAGAGCGTATTCGTGCCCTGCTGCTGTCCATCCTGACGGAGGCCGGCATGGAAGACCTCGACCGGCAGGCGCTGTTCGTCAACACACTCGTCTCCGGGATTGCAACGCACTATATAGATTCCGGTCGGCGTCCGACGCCCGAGGACCGGCGCGCGCTTCTCCATTTCTGCCTCATCGGCCTCGGAAGTCATCCGGCATAGCCGGCCAGTTGTTCGAGCTCCGGGCGCCGGATCAGGTAGCTGTACCCGTCCCGGCGCCCGGTGTCGACAACTCTCGATCTAGTTCGCGATGTGTTCGCGCGGCAGTCCCAGTATCCGCTCGGCGATGACATTGCGGTTGACCTCGGATGTGCCGCCCGCGATCGTCATGGCCCGCGACATCAGGTAGCTGTACGCGAGTTGCGGCTCGTCCCCGGCCACCACTGCGGGCCCCGCGATGCGCAGCGCCAGCTCGCCGACGTGCTGCGAATGCTCGGCGACGAGCATCTTGCTGATACTGCCCTCCGGGCCGGGTTCTCCACCCGCCACGGCCCGCACGACGTTCCGGACATTGAGAACATCCATCGCCTGCTCGCGTGCGACGAGCTCGGCAACGGCGCGGGTCGTCGTGACATCACCCGCTGCGTACTTCGCAGCGACGTCGAGCAGCATGTAGGCCGAGCGTTCGTCACCGCCTGTGCTGCCGCCGCCGATGGACACGCGTTCGTTGCCGAGTGTTGCGCGTGCGACCGCCCATCCGTTGTCGACCGCTCCCACCACGTCCTCGTCGGGAACGAACACGTCGTCGAAGAAGACCTCGTTGAAGACGGCGTCACCCGTGATCTCGCGCAGCGGCCGTACCGTCACGCCGGGCGCGTGCAGGTCGACGACCACAGCCGTGATGCCCTTGTGCTTCGGAACGTCGCGGTTGGTGCGGACCGTCGCCAGTCCGCGGTTGCAGTTCTGCGCATTGGACGTCCACACCTTCTGCCCGGTGATCCGCCAGCCGCCGTCAACCTTCACGGCGCGCGTCGACACCGCGGCGGCGTCCGAACCTGCGCCGGGCTCGGAGAACAGCTGGCACCACACGAGATCACCCATCAGGCCCGGACGGATCCAGCGTTCGATCTGCTCGGCGTTGCCGTGCTGGGTGAGGGTGAGCAGGATCCACGCGCCGATGCCCAGGTTGGGAAGGTCGATACCCGCGAACTCCTCGTCGATGACGAGTTGTTCGACGGGTGACGCGGCACGGCCGTAAGGCTTCGACCAGTGCGGCATGAGATAGCCGGAGTCCACGAGCAGCGCGCGGCGATCGGCTTCCGATGCGGCCTCGTACTGCTGTACGAACTGCTGGGCCTGGGTACGGAAAGCTCCGGCCTCGGGGGGCAGATCCACCGCGTAGTGGCGGCGCACCCCCGCGGCACCCGACGCTACGATCGAATCGAGCGCGCCCACGGGCTCACCGAACAGTGCCCGCAGCGCCTGTGCACGGCGAAGGAACAGATGGCATTGGTGCTCCCAGGTGAATCCGATGCCACCGTGGATCTGAATGCTCTTCTCTGCGTTGGCCACATAGGAATCGAACGCGAGCGCGCGAGCGACATCCAGCGCGAGGACGGCCTGCTCGCCTTCCGTTCCGGCACGCGCGGCATCCCACGCGACCGCGACCGCGAGTTCACTCGTTGCGAGCATGTTCGCGAGGTGGTGCTTGATCGCCTGGAACGAGCCGATGGCACGCCCGAACTGTTCGCGCACTTTCGCGTAGTCGAGGGCGGCGTCGAGCGTCGCGCGAGCCCCGCCGGCCGCTTCGGCCGTGGCGAGGGCCCGGGCGATGTGACGGACGTGGCTCGCGGCGCCACTCACGACGGCCAGCGTCGGCGCGTTGTCCAGAAGCACGTGCGCCAGACTCAGCGTCGGCTCGAAATCAGGAGTCGGAACGACGGTGACGGCAGCGTCGTCGGGGGAGACGAGCACGAGGTCGTCACCGACGACGAGCGCGAGCACGCTTGCATTGAGGGCACCCACGACGAGGCCGGCATCACCGGAGACCGTGATGTCGGAAGGGCCCGTGCCGGACACAGCGAGCGACCCGGCGATGCCGAGTCCGGCAATAGTCGAGCCGTCGGCGAAACCGGGCAGCCACCGGGACTGCTGGTCGTCGTCTCCGGCGGTGGCAAGTGCCGCGGAGGTCGCGACGGATGCCAGGAACGGGACGGGAACCAGCAGTCGGCCGAGTTCTTCGGCGACGATCGCGACTTCCGGCAGGCCTACGTCCTCGCCACCGAAGCGCGAAGGAAGGTGCAGACCGAGCCAGCCGAGTTCGGCGAGCTGCTTCCAAAAGGAGATTGCATCGGTGTTGGGGTCGTCGAGTACGCGTCGCGCGAGCGTCGCGGCATCGTGGCCCGTGAGGAACGACCGGACCGCATCCGCGATGTCGCGGTGGTCGTCGGTGATCGCGAGTGGCATGAGGGCTCTTCCTAGGTGAGTGGTCGTCGAGTGCTGGTCTCGATCAGCGCGGAGCGAACCGCTGACCGGCATCGAGGCGCAGGCACTGCCCGTTGAGCATGGCGTTGTCGACGATCGCGAGGGCGAGTTTCGCATATTCTTCGGGTCGGCCCATGCGCTTGGGGAATGCAGCGTCCTCGACGAGGGGTGCGACCTGCTCATCGGTGAAGGCTGCGGTGGCGCCGGTGGCGAACAGGCTCGGGGCGATGGCGAGCACGCGGATGCCCTGCGGCCCGAGATCGCGGGCCATGGTCAGGGCCATACCGGCGATGCCGGCCTTTGCAGCGGAGTAGGCGACCTGCCCGATCTGGCCTTCGAACGCTGCGATCGACGAGGTGTTGATGATGACGCCGCGTTCGGCGTCCTCTGGCTCGTTGTTCGCGATGTGGGCTGCGGCGAGCCGGTTGAGGTTGAATGTGGCGATCAGGTTCAGGTCGACGACCTGGCGGAATGTCTCGAGGTCGTGCGGGCCGCCGCGACCGAGGGTCTTCTTGGCCGTGCCGCCGCCCGCGGTGGTGACGATGACGTGGAGGCCACCGAGGTCGGTGACGGCCGCAGCAAGCGTCTCCTCGACACCGGTGAAGTCGGTGATGTCGGCCGGGTAGAACGTGCCGCCGATCGCGCTGGCGACCTCCTTGCCGTTGCTGCCCTCACGATCGAGGATCGCAACCTGGGCGCCCTGTGCGGCGAGCGCCTCCGCGGTGGCCTTGCCCATTCCGGAGGCGCCTCCGACGACGACGGCTTTCTTTCCGCTGATATTCATGCAGACTCCTCGTGTTCGGTATGTCCGGTCCGGGTCGTTACGTGAAGGTGGGGGATCACAGGATCTTCGCGTACCGACTCGGTCGTATGTTAGGTCACTTATAGTACTATCTAAACTATGTGACGAACGCTACTCTGACAATGTCGGTAGCGGTCGGTCACCGAGGTGACATCGCCGGAGCCGCCGAACGGCCCGAGTGCAGAATTGTTCAAATGGAGGAATCGTGATTCTCAAGGTCGGTCAGTCGTTGGCCAGTTCCGTCGACACCACAACTGTGATCGTGGTCCGCGCGCCCAAGGCGGACGTGTCGTTGACCTGCGGTGGAGTCGACATGGTCGTCGGCAAGAAGGGGCAGGGGGACGGCTCGTCGATCGATCCTACGCACGTCGGTGGCGCCGAACTGGGCAAGCGCTATGCAGACGACGAGGCCGGAATCGAAATCCTGTGCACCAAGCCCGGCTCGGGCCGACTCGAAGTCGACGGCCGCGTGTTGCCCCTCAAGGCGGCCAAGCCGCTGCCTTCCTCGGACTGATATCAGGTATCGGTGAATCGATTCCTCGAGCGGAGTGACGAATGAATCTGACGATGTTGCTGGACATGGCGGTCGACGGCTTCGGCGACCGTACCGTGGTCGGAAGCCGTGACCTCGGTATCTCGGCCGCACGACTGCAGGAGCTGTCGGTCGCCGGTGCCGCCGCGATCCGTGAAGCGGGGGCCGACTCCGTCGTGTATCTCGCCGTCAACGGCCCTGCGTTTCCCGTGGCCATGTTCTCGGCAGCGCGCGCTGGTGTTCCACTTGTTCCGGTCAACTACCGGCTGGGGCGCGAACAGCTCGACGGTCTGCTCGCGAACCACCCGCGCGCACTCGGCATTGCCGACCAAGCGCAGTCGGACGCCCTCGAGCGGGCGGGTCTGAAGGTCTTCTCGCCTCAGGCATGGCTTCAGAGCCTCGCATCCTCGGCGAACATCGAGCTCGATGAGGACGATGCTGTCGACACCGACGCGCCTGCTGTCGTGATCTACACCTCGGGAACCACCTCGGCGCCGAAGGGCGTCCTGCTTCGGCATGAGAACCTCACGTCGTATGTGTTCGGATCGGTGGAGTTCGCATCGGCCGAGGAGACCGATGCAGCGCTCGTCAGCGTTCCGCCGTACCACATCGCGGCGGTCGCGAACGTGATCACGAACCTCTACGCGGGGCGGCGCACCATGGTGCTCGAGCAGTTCACTCCGCAGCAGTGGCTCGACACGGTTCGCCGTGAAGAGATCACCAACGCACTCGTCGTGCCCACGATGCTCGCGCGCATCGTGGAGTCCGATGCGGACAAGAGTGTGCCGAGCCTTCGAGGCTTGGCGTACGGCGGTGCTCCCATGCCCGCGAAGGTCATCGAGCGTGCCCTGCAGATGTGGCCCGGCGCCGGATTTGTCAACGCCTATGGCCTGACCGAAACCAGTTCCACCATTGCCGTTCTCGGGCCCGACGACCATCGGGCGGCGCTCGCGAGCGACGACGAGTCGGTCCGCGCGCGGCTCGGCTCTGTCGGGCAAGTGGTGCCTGGTATCGACCTCGAGATCCGCGACTTCGACGACAGTGTGCTCGAGTCGGGTGCGATGGGACGCATCTGCGTCCGTGGAGACCAGGTGTCCGCCGAATACGCAGGTATCGGCCGCATGGTCGACGAGCGCGGATTCTTCGATACCCGCGACAAGGGGTACGTGGACGAAGAAGGTTTCCTCTTCGTGGGCGGTCGTGTGGACGACACGATCATCCGGGGCGCCGAGAACATTGCACCTGCCGAAATCGAGGACGTAATCCTGCGGCATCCGGACGTTTTGGACGTTGCCGTCGTCGGTGTTCCTGACGAGGAGTGGGGCCAGCGCATCGAGGCGGCAGTTGTCCTCCGGCCCGGAGTTTCCGTCGATGGCGATGATCTGCGTGCGTTTGTGCGAGATGCCCTGCGGAGCAGTAAGACCCCCGAACGGATTGTGTACTGGAACGAACTGCCCCGCACCGAGACCGGCAAGCTCGTTCGCAGGCACGTGGTGGACCGTCTCGTCCAGCCGGAGCAGTCCGCGAAGGTATGACGATCACATGCATCGGTCCGGTCGGCTCACGCCGGCCGGGCCGATGCATTTCAGCCGAACAGTTCGACGATCGATGTTCTGCCTGCGCCGCGACCGAACAAGATCTTCCCGACCGAACGTAGGTGCGCGGCCCAATGTTCTTCGGCTGCCGCCCCGTCGCCGATCGCGACGATGCCGACGAACTTCTCGTACGACCGGAGATTGCGGCGATAGGCCGGCCACGTGCCCTCGCGCCGGCTTCCACGATCCAGGGCGGACCTCTGATGCGTCCTGACGATGTCGCGCAGCACGCCGGCCTGGACGCTGAGGGCGTTGTTGCCGCACCGCTCAGTGATGATGGATTGGAAACTGCCGGTGAGCTCGGCCCACATTTCCGGCGCTCCGTTCGATTTCAGGTCTTCCTCGGTGACGTCGCGCATCCGATCGATGCACGCGCGTAGGTCATCGAGGTCGTTGTCGGTGCGACGCTCGGTGAACAGCCGCGCACAAGCAGGCTCGAAAATTATACGAGCCGTATGGATTTCGTCGAGAGTCGTGCCGCTCATCTGCAAGATGAGGCCGACATACCGCGCCGCGACGGAGATGTCGGGGACGGATACGACGGCTCCGCCACGCGCACCGCGCTTGAGTTGAATGAGCGATTCGGCTTCGAGCAGCCGGTATGCCTCTCGCAGCGTGGGACGGGAAACCCCGAATTCTTCCATGAGCGTGGTTTCCGGTGGGAGAGTGTCGCCTTCCTTCAGCTGACCGCGCACGATTTCGGTGCGGAGGCGGTCGGCGACGAGTTCGGCAGTTTTCGGGATGCGCACAGACCCCGACGTTGCGCCGAGGGACGCGGCTTCTCGATTGCTCATGACCCAGAGATTACGTCCTCGTCCTCGAAGATTGTCCGAGTATCCGACCTAAATGGCTTTACATCTATGACTAAGTACACTTACTGTGGGAGGGGACCGGCGAGATGGACAACCGCGCCCGCCCACTCAGCCGCTTCGAAGCGCCGGCCACGGTCACGGCGCCCCCATCGACCCACGGAGGTACTCCATGAGCACGTCGGAGACAACGGAAGCAAAGCCCGAGATCTACACCTTCCGCGAGGAGGATGTTCAGAAGGCAAAGGATCTCGTCGGTGTTTATCACGCCGTGACGCAGCGCGAGCAGTACACGCGCGCAACGCCGGACATCATGCGCAACTTTGCGCGCAGCTACGGTGACGACAATCCGCTGTTCGTCGATGAGGAGTACGGCCTCGACACACGCTGGGGCGGTCAGATTGCGCCTCCGATGATCAACATCGCGCTCACCAAGGATCTGTTCGCGGATCCGGTACCGAAGGACCAGCGTCGTCCGTCGTTCCGTGGCATCCACGTGTTCGTCTCGGGTACCACCACCGACTGGTACCGGCCGGTCTACGACGGCGACACCCTGTATTCGTTCCAGGGCTTCGAGAAGGTCGAAGAGAAGCAGTCCGAGTTCGCGGGCCGCTCGTTGATCGTCACGCGCATCCATGTGCAGTTCAACCAGCGCGCCGAGGTCGTTCAGACCCAGCGTGTGATCACCATCCACACCGAGCGTCACGAGTCGAAGAAACGCAAGAAGTACGACGCGATCGAGCCCGCCTCCTACACTGCCGACGAGATTGCGAAGATCGACGAGATCTACGCGGCGGAACAGGTTCGCGGCGCGAATACCCGTTACTTCGAGGATATCGCGGTCGGTGACACCCTCGGCACGATGGCGAAGGGCCCGCTGACTACCACGGACATGGTTGTATTCCACTCCGGTGGTTACGGTTTCGCGCCGTACACCCCGACGTCCAGCCGTCTGGCATACAAGAATCGTCAGCGCATCGCCCCGTTCTACATCCCGAACGAGCAGGGCGTCCCGGACGTGGCTCAGCGCATCCACTGGGACAGCGAGTATGCCCGTTCGATCGGCCTGCCGGCCGCGTATGACTACGGCATGATGCGCGATTGCTGGCTCTCGCACTTCCTCACCGACTGGATCGGCGACGAGGGCTGGGTCGAGTCCATGTCCAGCCAGATGCGCAAGTTCAACTACGAAGGCGACACTCACGCCTTCACCGGTGAGGTCGTCGGCAAGCGCGTCGAGGGTGATCGCTACCTCGTCGACGTCGAACTGCGCGGCACAAGCCAGCGTGGTGAAGTCACCTGCCCTGCCACCGCCACCATCTCGCTTCCGAGCCGCGAAACCGGCCTGGCTGTCCTGCCGGCCGCACCGGTCGAGTACGAGCGGGTCGCTGCGAAGATGCTCAAGCGCAGCGGCGAGCTCCGTGCGGAAAAGCGCCGCGCCGCACAGGCCTGATCGCTTCACCTGATCGAACCCGCCGGGATGCGTCCTTCACACCACCCGGCGGGTTCTCCCATTTCGGTACCCACACTGAAACGAACGAGGATGCCATGCCGGTGACCACCGAACTCCGTGACGGCGCAGTGATCGTCACATTGCGCTGGACGGACAAGCGCAACGCCCTATCGGCGGACGACGCGGACATCGTGTCCGAGGCCATCACCGCTGCCGGATCCGAGCCGGATGCCAGAGTGCTGGTCCTGACGGGGGAGGGGACTTTCTCCGCGGGCGGCGACCTGCCGTATTTCGCGGAGCTGGGCAGGACGTTGACGCCCGAGGAGATCCACCAGACCATCTACCGCCGTGTGCAGGCAATGGTGCGTGCACTGCGCGACTCGCCGATCCCGACGATTGCTGCCGTGGACGGCCCAGCCGTCGGCCTGGGCATGGACCTCGCGCTCGCGTGCGACATGCGGTTCGTCGGCCCCAAGGGATTTCTCATGCAGGGGTGGGCCCGGGCCGGCCTGATCGCGGGGACCGGAGGCGTGGCACTACTGCACCGCATCGCGCCGGACCTGCTGTGGCGGTTGCTCGCGGAACAGGAACGGATCACGGCGAACCGTGCGGTGGAACTTGGGTTGGCGGAACCCGGCGAGCCGGACGCCCTGTCGGCCGCGCTCGCCCGTGTCGAGGCGCTGTCGTACATCGATCGCCGCGTGCTCGGCGACTATGCGTCGCTCGCACGGAAGGCGGCCTGGCCGGCCGAGGAGAATTTCGACGAGGCGGGCGCGCGCCAGGGCCATCTGCTGTGCTCGTCCGAGTTCCGTGAACTCACGCACCGGCTGCTCGGAAAATCCTGAATTCCCAGCGCTTACGTGACCGGCCGCCTCGCAGGACAATGGCGGCCGGTTGCATATGTCAGTTCAGGATGTCGCGGACCTGAGTGGACTCATGACCGACGAGCAACGAGCCCCGAGAGACCGTCACATGCTGCTGCCAGTGGTCGTAGGTGGCGTCGACGTCACCGGCACGCAGAAGCTTTATCAGGCGGCGGCATGACCGGACCAGCAGCTGATAACTCGCCTCGTACTTTTCACGGTCCTCGAGGCTCTTCTGTGCCGTGACAGCTTCCATGTGCCGTTCGAAGATCTCGTGCATCATCCCGGCGAGCAGCGAGAGGGTGGCGTTGCCGCACAGCTGCACCAGGCGCAGGTGAAACGCTGCGGCTCCCGCGGAGAGCTTGTTTGCGAGATACGACGCGGGAATATCTTCGTCGATCATGCGCGCGAGTTCGTCGAATTCGGTGTCGCTCCCGGTCAGTGCCAGCAGGCGCGCGGCATGGGGTTCGATTGCCTGCCGGACGACGAGCACGTCGGCGACCGTGGCGCCGGACAGTTCGAGGAGTAGCGATGCCGGTCGGGCCACGATTTCCGGGCCGGGCACGCACACCCGTGCGCCGGAACGAGAACCGCGTCGCACTTCGACGAGCCGTTCGGCCTCGAGTACGCGAACGGCCTCGCGCAGTGTCGGTCTGCTCACGGAGAAGTGCTCCATGAGCTCGACCTCGTGCGGTAGCCGGTCGCCGTCGGCCAGTTCGCCGTCGATGATCATGCGCCTCAATCTCAATGCCACCAGTTCGGCCGTCTTCGGGGTACGAATCGGTCGCGACGACGTGGCGCCGAGCGAGTCGAAAATCGGTGCGAACGATTCTTCGGCCACGATTACCTCCTGGAAGGGTGAGGGAGTCGCAGTGGGCTCGCTCGGACAAGTCGATGTAGGCAGGGACGATGGGTCGAATGTCGACTGACGCTGGAGTCCTGACCTTTCATAGCTTACTATGTGATACATGTCATTTGTGCATTTCAGCGTGACATGTGCGTGAAGCCGGTACGGGCTCCATGCGGGCACCGTCGGGTGTTCGCCAGTGGTTCCTCGGCCGACCGGAATTATCGAACGGAGAAGCTGTCTTGAGTAACGGACTGCGGGATGTCGCCATTGTCGGTGTCGGCGCCACCCCCTATTACAAGCGCGGAGGATCCGCGCCCCAGACGATTACCGAACTTGCCGGTAAGGCAATCCTCGCGGCGTGCGACGACGCGGGAATCTCGGTGAAGGACATCGACGGTTTCGCCTACTACTCCGGCGCAGGCGCTGGGTACGGGCAGAAGATGGATACCGCCGACTTCATGGAGACTCTCGGTATTCCGGAGGTCACCTTCACGGCATCACTGACCTCGGGTGGTGGCGGCTCTGCGGGGGCGATCGGCTTGGCTCGCGCCGCGATTACCGCCGGTGACGCGACAATGGTGGTCACGGTCATGGCGCTCCAGCAGGATCAGCAGCGTCTGGGCACGGTGTTCGCAGCGTCGGCGCCGAACCCGACCAACTCGTTCCTGCAGCCCTCGGGACTCGCCGGCCCCGGGCATCTGATGTCGGTGCTCGCGCGTCGTCACATGCACCTGTACGGCACCACGCGTGATGCGTTCGCCGAGATTGCCATCTCCGAGCGGCAGAACGCCCTGACTCGACCCAAGGCGATCCAGAAGAAGCCCCTCACGAAGGAGGACTACTTCAATGGCCGCATGATCGCAGACCCGTTGTGCCTGTACGATTTCTGCCTCGAGACCGAGGGTGCGGTCGCGGTGATCACGACGAGCGCGGAGCGCGCGAAGGATCTCCGTCAGAAGCCCGTGCCGGTCGTGGCGGTCGCGCACGGTGGTCGTCGTGAATGGGGTCGTGCGTTCGCGTGGTACGGCATGCCCGATGAGTACTTCGCCTCGGCCGGTAACGCACCGATCGCGAAGCGGCTGTACGAACAGTCCGGCCTGTCCGCCAAGGACATCGACGTCGCGCTGCTCTACGATCACTTCACGCCCATGGTGCTCATGCAGCTCGAGGACTACGGATTCTGTGAGCGCGGCGAAGGCGGCGCATTCGTCGAGAGCGGCGCCATCCGGTACGACGGTGGTTCGATCCCGGTGAATACACACGGCGGTCAGCTGTCCGAGGCCTACATCATCGGAATGACACACATCATGGAGGCGGTGGAGCAGATGCGAGGCACTGCGATCAACCAGGTCAAGGACGCCGAGTTCGCGCTTGCGACCGGCGGCCCAGCGTCGCTGCCCGTCAGCGGCATGATTCTGGGACGTGCGGCATGAGCGACATCGTAGCTACGCCGTTGCCCGGCGACACTGTCAGGATCACGACCGATCCGCATACCGAGCCTTTCTGGCAAGCCGCCAAGGAAGAGCGTCTCGTCGCGTGCCAGTGCGGCGAGTGCGGGCACTTCCGGATGCCGCCTACGCCGTTCTGCCCGGAATGCCAGTCCACGGAGAAGAAGTGGCCGGAACTGTCCGGGCGCGGCACGGTCTACAGCTTCGCTGTCGTGCACGGTTTCCCGGGTCTGCCCGATATCACCGTCGTCGGAGCGGTGATCGACCTCGACGGCGCCGCCCCGGCCAGGCTGGTCACGAACGTCGTCGACATCGACCCCGACGAGGTCGCGATCGGTATGGAGGTCGAGGTGCGGTTCTCGCCGATCACCGAGGGATGGAAACTGCCCGTATTCCGTCCCGTGCAGGACTGAATCCCACAACAGGTAGCAGTAGCGGCCTGTGCTGCGGATGCTTCGGCGTGCGCAGCACAGGCCGCCTCCGTATGGCGCCGAGTCGCGGAATTCAACAACTTAGTTAACTAAGTGGTGTTGACAACCTAAGTGGTGCACTTCACAATGTGTGTAGGCCGTGGTCGTGTACTCACACCCGGCCGCAACTTTCCCGCTCGGTTCGAAACCGAGTGATGCGCCCACACCGCGCACCAGCCGAACGAAGGACTTTCCATGTTGCGGTTCATGGCATCACGACTACTGACGGTCGTGCCGATGCTTCTGATCCTGACGGTCATCGTGTTTCTTCTCGTCGAAATCGCACCGGGCGACCCCGCCGCGATCATCGCCGGCGCCGATGCCTCACCCGAAGCGATCGAAGCGGTCCGCCAGCGACTCGGGCTCGATCAGCCGGTGTGGCAGCAGTACCTCTCCTACGTATGGAATGCGCTGCACGGAGACCTCGGCACGTCCTTCGCCACCAATGAGCCCGTCACCGACGTCATTGCCCGCCGTCTTCCGAGGACCTTGTCCATCGGCTTGTTCGCGATGCTCATGGTTGTCATCCTGAGCATTCCGCTCGGCATGATCGCCGCCGTCAAGCGCGACAGCCTGTACGACCGGCTCCTGACCGGTAGTTCGGTTTTCCTGCTCGCCATCCCGCCGTTCGTGCTCGCCGCGATCCTCGTGAAGTGGTTCGCCCTCGGTGGCCTGCAGTTCTTCCCGCCCACCGGATATGCGCCGATGAGTGACGGCATGGGGGAGTGGCTCCTGTATGCCACGCTCCCCGCGATCGCCATCGCCACCATCAGTCTCGCCGAACTCACGCGACAGGCACGTGGCTCCATGATCGAAGCCCTCGAACAGGACTACATCCGTACCGCACGCGCCAAGGGACTGAGCAAGATGGCCTTGGTATGCAAGCACGCGGCGAAGAACGCGTCGGTTCCCTACATCACCATGCTCGGCCTCAATGTCGGCCGCGTAGTCGGTGCAGCCGTCATCATCGAGGCGATCTTCAACATCCAGGGTTTCGGTCAGCTCGGCGTCACCGCCGTCATCAACCGTGACATTCCAACCATGCAGGGCGTTGTTCTCGTCAGCGGCGTGATCGTCCTGTTCGTCACCCTGCTCGTCGACATCTCGTACGGCTACCTGAACCCGAGGATTCGAAACCAATGACCACCACAGTGACGAACGCGTCAAGCGCCAAGGCGCTGTTCTCGTATACGCCCGGCCGGACGATGAAGAGGCTACTGCAGGACCGTCTCGGCATGTTCTGCCTCATCGGCCTGCTGTTCTTCGTGTTCATCGGTGCTCTGGCACAGTTCTGGACGCCGAAGGATCCGTCGGCCCAGGATCTGTTGAACCGGCTGGAAAGCCCCAGTGCAGAGTATTGGCTCGGCACCGACGCTGTCGGCCGTGACATCCTGAGCCGGCTCATGATTGCCACCGGTGTCGATCTTGCTGCAGCTGCGCTCGCGGTGGGGATCGGTATCGTCGCGGGCGCGAGCCTGGGTCTGATGGCCGGCTACTTCGGCGGCGCCCTGGACTCATTCACCAGCCGAGTCTCCGACGTGCTGATGTCGTTGCCTCCGCTGCTGTTCGCGGTCGCGATCGTCGGTGCTCTCGGGCCGAGCCTGACGAACGCGATGATTGCAATCGGTGTGCTGCTTGCCCCACGGTTCTTTCGGTTGGTCCGGGTCAGTACGCGGGAGATCATCAGTGAGGACTACGTCGAAGCTGCCCGTTCCGGTGGCGCCGGCCCGATCAGGATCGTGGCGCGCCATGTGGCGCCGAATATCGTTTCCCCGTTGCTCATCCAGATCTCCTTCGGCGCATCCGTCGCCATCGTCGCGGAATCGGGCCTGAGTTTCCTCGGCCTCGGTGTGCAACCACCGACCGCGAGTTGGGGTTCGATGGTCAAAGAAGGTTTCGACAATCTCGCGATCAACGGCTGGACCATCATTCCTTCCAGCGTGATGATCGTTGTTTCGATTCTGCTGCTGTCACTGTTCGGTGACAGCCTGCGGGATGCAGTCGGCAGCCAAGGCGGGAGCAAGGCATGACAATGACCACGGAGAAGGCAGTCGAGCAGGACACCGTCCTTCGGGTAGAAGACCTGTGCGTCGACTTCAAGACACCTGATCATGGGTGGACGAGGATCGTCGACAACGTCGGACTCAGCGTCCGCAAGGGCGAAACCGTCGGATTGGTCGGTGAATCGGGCTCGGGCAAGACGGTCACTTCGCTCGCAATCATGCACCTGCTGGCACGTAACGCACGCATCTCCGGTTCCATCGTCGTCAACGACCGCGATCTGAACACGCTGTCGGAGAAACAGCTCGACGACGTTCGTGGTGCCGAGGTCGCGATGATCTTCCAGGAGCCACGGCGCAGTCTCAACCCTGCCTTCACAGTCGGCGACCAGGTTGCCGAGGCCGTTCGCAGGCACCGCAAGTGCTCGCGGAAAGACGCGTGGGCGCGCGCAATCGAATTGTTCGACCGCGTCGGCATCCCCGATCCGGCAAAGCGAGCGCACGCCTACCCTCACCAATTCAGCGGGGGTATGTGCCAGCGCGTGATGCTCGCGATGGCACTGTCGTGTGATCCGGACGTTCTGATCGCCGATGAGCCCACCACCGCCCTGGACGTGACCGTGCAGCGGCAGGTGCTCGGACTGATCCACGAACTGCAGCTCGAACTCGGGCTCGGTGTCCTGCTCATCACCCACGACCTGAGTGTCGTTGCGGAAGTATGCGACCGGGCTGCGGTGATGTACGCGGGCCGGATCGTCGAGGACGCCCCCATTCTCGAGCTTTTCGACAATCCGCGCCACCCCTACACCGCGGGTCTTCTGCACGCGATGCCCGATCCGGTGCGGCATGCCGAGAAGATGGGCGTGATCCCGGGCCGTGTGCCACCTCCGCACGAGTTCGTCGATTCGTGCCGGTTCGCGCCGCGCTGCCCCTACGCCCAGGACAAGTGCACCGAGGGCTTCATGCCGTTGTCGACCATCGGAACCGATCATCTCGTGCGTTGCGTCCGCACCGACGAGATCTCGCTGGAGGACGCTTTCTATGACTGACACGACCGCGGCCGGCGCACACGCCGACCTTCGGAAGAACGCCGGCGATGTGGCTCTTGCTATCGAGGGCTTGACGAAGTCGTACCCGGCCAAACGAAATCTGCTCGGTCGCGTGACCGAGACTGTCGACGCTGTACGAGGTGTGAACCTCGAGGTGCGCAGCGGTGAGACGCTCGCGTTGGTCGGCGAGTCCGGTGCCGGGAAGTCGACCGTCGGGCGACTGGCATTGCGTCTGATCGAACCCGACAAGGGTTCGATCAAGGTGCTCGGCGACGACATCACCGCGATGGGACGCACGGATCTGCGCAAGGTCCGGGGCCGGGCGACGATGATCTTCCAGGATCCGTTCAAGTCGCTGAACCCCCGTGCCCAGATCAAGTACTCGATCGCCGAGCCCATGCTCTCGCAAGGGGGGTACAGCTCGTCGGACCGCGACAAGCGTATCGCGGCGTTGCTCGATCGCGTCGGTCTGACAGCGCATCACCTCGAGCGGTTTCCCTACGAAATGTCGGGGGGACAGCTTCAGCGTGTCGCCATTGCCAGGGCGTTGGTGACCGACCCGGAGGTCGTCGTGTGCGACGAACCCGTAGCTGCGTTGGACATGTCGATCCGATCGCATGTCATCAATCTGCTGCGCGAACTGCAGGCCGAACGCAATCTTGCGTACCTGTTCATTTCGCACGACATGTCGCTGGTGCGGGTCATCGCCGATCGCATCGCGGTCATGAAGCGGGGCGAGATCGTCGAGTGCGACGAGGCGGCCGCATTGTTCTCGGACTCGGCGAACGAGTACACCCGAACGCTGCTGTCGGCCATCCCGGCTGCTCATCCGAGCCAGCGCACGTTCCGGCCCGCACCCATCGCGCGAATCGCAGGATAGGGTCCGCCGTGGCTGTGATGCCGATCGAGTGGGGCAAGGTCCGTGAGTATGCCGCCGCAACCGGTGCGGCGCGGCCCGAGTATCTGGACGACCCTGCAGCGCCCGTACCGCCGACCTTCCTTTCCACCGTGGTGTTCTGGGAGAATCTCTCGCAGGTCTTCGACCTTCCCGAAACCCGATCCGGATGCGAGGCGATCGGGGTGACGCCGGATGTTCGCCGGCTACTGTCTCTCGAGCAGGAATACGAATTCCACGGAGAGCTCCTCCATGCCAGTGAAACTGTCACGACCGGATTGCGTCTCGATTCGGTTGAACACAAAAACGGAAAATCGGGTCCGATGGCGATGGTGCACTTCACCGTGACATTCACCGATTCCGACGGCGAACTCAGAGCGGAATGCCATTACACCTCCGCTCTTCTCGCGAATCCCGGGGAGCAGACATGACGGTCTCGACGGTCGGTATCGAGGAGGGACAGGAATTTGCCCCGCGCGGGTTCGGGCCCATCACGATGACCGACATCGTGCGCTACCAGGGCGCGAGCGGCGACATGAACCCGATGCATCATGACGACGAAATGGCTCGTGTTGCTGGTTATCCCGCAGCATTCAGCGTCGGGATGCTCGGTGCAGGCTATCTGGCCGCATATTGCACGGATCTCTTCGGAACCCGGTCGGTGAGGCGGTTCCGCACGCGATTCCGCAAGGTCGTCTACCGCGGAGAGGTTCTCACCGCGCGTGCTGTGGTGCGCAGTATCCGAGGGAGCGGAGGCGACGCACGTGTCGAACTCGGTCTGGAACTGATCGATTCGACGGGTGCAGTCGTTATCGACGGATCGGCCGAGTTTCTTCTCGGAGCGATGAAAAATATTGATACCGAGAACATTTCCGTATAAAGCGTTTCGAGCATTATTGGGATCTGTGCCAGCGCGGGCCACTGTCGTCCACGAAAGTCACATTTCGGGTACCGCCGGGCCTCGGACCCCATTTCGGTCTGCACGGTCGTGATCCATACTCGCATTCGCACCCCACCCGCGAAAGGGTTTTCATGTTCGGAAGTCGTTGGGCAGTCACCACGGTTGCGTGTGTGGCTGTCGCCGCGCTGATTTCCTCGTGTGGTAGCTCCGATTCGTCCGTCGGTGCGGGCCAGGGGGCGATCGATACCAACGCGACCCTGTCGGTCGGCTGGACCCAGGCGGTGACCACGCTCGACCCGCATATGGCGACCGCGGAGCTTGCGTCATTCCGTTTCGGGCTCAACAACATCTACGACCGGCTGTTCACAGTGGACCACGAGGGCAACGCCCAAGGCATGCTGGTCACCGACTGGGGATACAGCGACGATGGCACCCAACTCGTGCTCACGCTCCGTGAGGACGCCTCCTTCCGCGACGGATCCCCCCTCGATGCCGAGGTGGTGAAGGCGAACTTGGACCGCGCCCGCACGCTCGAGTCTCCTGTTGTCAAACGGTCACTGACGGCGATCTCGGACGTGACCGCGACGGCACCCTACGAGGTGACCATAACCATGGCCACTGCGACCGACCAACTCCCATATCAGTTGGCCAGCGTCGCCGGACTCATCATGAATCCGCCACTGTTCACGAACGGCGATCCGGCCGACACGGCCGACGGCTCCGGCGCCTACAGCGTCGAATCATGGGCGCCTGGCGAGAAGCTCGTACTGATACGTGACCGCGACGACTACTGGGACACCGAGGCTGCCAAGCCCGCTCGCATCGAACACACTGGCATTCCCGACTTCCAGGCGTTCACCAATGCGGTCGCCGGTGGCCAGATCGATATCGGCCAGTTCCAGCCGGGCAACATTGCAGCCGTCGAAGGCCGTGACGGTCTCGTCACCGTTCCCGTAGATCATGGTGTGGGGATGGAAATCGCCATCAACCGCGACGCGAAGCCGCTCGATGACGTGAGAGTGCGACAGGCACTCAACCACGCGCTGGACCGGGCCGCGATCACTGAAGCCCTGTACCCGGGGTCTCGCGTACGGTGGCAGTTCATCCCGGAAGGATTGCCCGGATTCGACGAGAGCCTCGAGGAGATCTTCCCTTACGATCCAGAGAAGGCCAAGGCACTTCTTGCCGAGGCAGGCCACCCGAATGGGATCGATCTCGGTGAGGTGGCGGTGAATTCGGCTTCGACTCCTGGAGTCGCCGACGTGATCCAGGAGCAGTTCTCCGAGGCCGGTATCCGATTCCAGCCGCGCGTGCTCGACGGTATCGAGGTCTATTCACAGTTCGCGAGCGGACAGTACCCCCTGATGATCGGATTCACCTCGTGCGGACTCAGTTTCGCGTCAGGGCTCACCTCGCGGACCGGAGCACCACAGAATCCGGCCGGTACCACGCCGGAATACGATGCTCTGTATGCCGAGGCTACGGACTCCGGGCGTACCGAGGAGGAGCGTGCGGCGAGCAGGATCGAACTCAACAAGTACCTCACCGAGGACGCGTGGGGAGTTCCGATCGTGTGGGTCACCTACCCGTGGGTGATGAGCGACAAGGTCGGGAACTTCAGTGACGAGATGGACTACGCGACGACGTGGGGTCCCTACGACCTGAGATATCTGACGGTCACCGAATAATCTTGCATCAACGAATTTCGCAGCATCACTGAAGGACCGCGCCGCCTGCCGACTTCGACGGCGGTGCGGTCCTCGTTCACCGGTACGAGAGGCGAGACTCATGAGTGGAACCACGATAGATCTGACCGGGCGGGTTGCCATGGTCACCGGTAGCGGCGGAGGGATCGGCCGCGGCATCGCGCTGTCGCTTGCCGAGGCCGGCGCGAATATCGTCCTCGCCGAGATCGATCCGCAACGCGCAGAACAGACCGCCGACCTGATTTGTGAGCGCGACCGCAAGGTCCTTGCGGTGCAGACTGATGTGATGGACACCGAACAGGTGCGAGCGGCCGTCGCGCGTGCCGATGCCGAATTCGGTCGCCTCGACATCTTGGTCAACAACGCCGGTGGTGTCCGCGGCGGTGCGTTCGTCGATCAGAGTGAGCGGAGTTGGCGGCGCCACATCGACATCAATCTCGTCAGTATGCTCGCAGCGACCTCGGCGGTCGTCCCCCTCATGCAGCGAGGTGGTGAAGGCGGCTCGATCATCAACGTCAGCAGCATCGAAGGAACCCGTGCTGCACCCAACTTCGCGGTGTACGCCGCATGTAAGGCCGGGATGCTCAGCTTCACACGCACGATGGCTCTCGAACTCGCCGCGGACGGCATCCGCGTCAACGCGATCACTCCGGATCAGACCGTCACGCCAGGAAACCACGGGCAGCGTACGGGGCCGATCGACGAATCCGCTTTCCTCGTCCGTGAACCGGAACGCCAGGATGCGATGGACCGGTACATTCCGCTCGGACGCGAAGGTGCAATCTCGGAATGCGGCACGGCCGTCGCGTTCCTGTGTTCGCCTCTCGCCTCGTACATCACGGGCGCGACTCTTCCCGTCGACGGCGGTACGTGGGCTGCGTCGGGTTGGTCGCGGGGGACCGAGGGGACGTGGAACCTGGGGGACTTCCCCATCGGCTGAGTCGTCGGTCAGGTCGATCGGCGATCCGTGGTGGTACGTGAGGAGAAGCCGTGACAGCAACAATCGGGGTCGCTGCGGCGGTGCTGGTCGAACAGATCGACCAGATCCTGGTCGTGACGATCAACCGGCCGCACGCACGCAATGCGGTGTCCGCGGCAGTCACCCAGGGTCTCGTCGACGCCTTGGCGCGGGCCCAGCATGACTCCGACATCCGTGCGGTGGTGGTCACCGGCGCAGGCGACGAGGCCTTCTGCGGAGGTGGCGATCTAAAGGAGATGGCTGCCGGCCGATCGCTGTACCCGAGCCCCGAGATCGAGCGGGCATGGGGATTCGGCGGGTTCTGTCGGCATCCGATCGACAAGCCGATCATCGCAGCGGTGAACGGCTACGCGATCGGTGGCGGTGTCGAGATCGCGATGGCCTGCGATCTCGTCGTCGCGACCGAGTCTGCCTGGTTCTCGCTTCCAGAGGTGCGCAACGGTTTCCTCGCGTCCGGAGGTGGGGCCATCCGGGCTGCACAGTGGCTACCTCGGGCGATCGCGATGGAGATCCTGCTGTTGGGGGAGAGATTCAGTGCTCGGCGGGCTCACGAGTGGGGGCTGGTCAACCGGGTGGTCCCGGACGGTCGGTCACTGTCGACCGCACTGGACCTTGCCTATCGGATCGCGACGAGTGCGCCGTTGGCTGTACAAGCGACAAAGCGCCTCGTCGCGGGGATCGTCGACAGTACTGCCGTGACCGAGGCGGAGGCGTGGGCTCGCAACGACAGGGAAGACGCCGTCGTCAGCGAGACCGAGGACGCGAAGGAAGGCCCGCGGGCCTTTGTCGAGAAACGTCCGCCCGTCTGGAAGCGGCGATAGCGATCGAGGTGCCCCGGCCGGTCGAATTCTCCATGTGGCGAACGCAACGAATGATCCACCTGTCGTGGACTATTGGCCTCTGAGCCGCGCGATCTGCAGGTCGAACAATCTTTTCGCGCCAAACCTAGCCAAGAGACCAATTTGTGAACTAGGTTACACTTGTGTTCTTGGTGATCGACATGATGATCCCGAGCCATGCCCTGCCTGTACGCAATTTTCGACCCGTTCGGCCGGCTCGGCCGAGGCTTGAAGGGACGTGTCATGTTTCGACGACGTTGGCGTTTGGCTGTAGCGATGGTTGCTGCTGTCGGACTGATGACAACTGCCTGTGGCTCAGGAGATTCCAGCGGAAATGGCTCCGGTGGCGGCGGTGAGCCGGATACCACCGCGACGCTGCGTGCGGGGTGGACCGTGGCGCCCAATTCGCTGGATCCACATATGGCAGTCTCCGAGGTTGCATCCTTCCGGTTCGGGATCAATGCGATCTACGATCGGCTGTTCACCATCACCTCCGCGGGTGAGGTGGAGGGAATGCTGGTCGATTCGTGGGAGTACAGCCCGGATGGTCAGCAATTGACCATGCAGTTGCGTGAGGATGCGTCGTTCCGCGATGGCACGCCGCTGGACGCGCAGGTGGTCAAGGTCAACCTCGATCGGGCGCGCACGTTGAACTCGCCGGTGGTCAAGGGTCTGATGGAGCCGGTGACCGAGGTGGCGGCGAGTGCGCCGTACGAGGTGACGTTGACATTGTCGTCGCCGACCGATCTGATGCCGTATCAGTTGGCGGGTATGTCGGGGATGATCATGCATCCGGATCTGATCGCGAACGCTGATCCGAATATGGAGGCCAACGGCTCGGGCGCGTACAGCGTGGAGAGTTGGGCGCCGGGTGAGAAGCTGGTGCTGGTGCGTGATCGAGATGACTACTGGGACGCCGATGCTGCGCAGGTGGCGCGGATCGAGCACACGGCGATTGCGGATTTTCAGGCGTTCACCAATGCGGTGGCCGGTGGGCAGATCGATATCGGGCAGTTCCAGCCCGGAAACGTCGCAGCGGTCGAGGGTCGTCAGGGCCTGAACACCGTCCCGGTGCCGATGGGCATCGGGACCGAGTTGATGTTGAATTGGAACTACGGACCGCTCTCCGATGTGCGGGTGCGGCAGGCGTTGAACTATGCGCTCGATCGTGAGGCGGTCACGGAGGCGTTGTTCCCAGGTTCGGATGCGCGGTGGCAGTACTCGCGTGAG
Source organism: Rhodococcus sp. JCM 9793 (assembly GCF_055380405.1). Taxonomy (NCBI): domain Bacteria; kingdom Bacillati; phylum Actinomycetota; class Actinomycetes; order Mycobacteriales; family Nocardiaceae; genus Rhodococcus; species Rhodococcus sp. JCM 9793. The sequence continues at coordinate 5,635,650 of NZ_AP043721.1, read as the reverse complement.
GGTTTGCCGGGTTTCGATTCCGGTCTGGAAGAGCGGTATCCGTATGATCCGGCGAGGGCCAAGGAGTTGTTGGCCGAGGCGGGTTTCCCTGATGGTGTGGATTTGGGTCGGTTCATCATTTCCAATGCGGTGACGCCGGGGTTGACCGATGTGATCAAGGAGCAATTCGAGCAGGCGGGGATCCGCTTCGAGCCCAACGTGATGGATTCTCTCGAGGGAATGACCACGTTTGCAGGAGGTGAGGCGCCGGCGTACCTGAATTTCTCGTCGTACGGTCTGGGCTTCGCTGCCGGGATGGTGACGCGGTCCGGTGCGACGCAGAATCCGGCGGGGCCGACGCCGGAATACGATCGGCTCTTCGCGGGTGCAACGGATTCACGACTTGGTGCCGAGGAGCGAGAGACGAGTGCGGTCGAACTCAACGACTACCTGGTGGAGGAGGCGTGGGGTGTGCCGATAACGTGGGTGACCTATCCGTGGGTGATGAGCGATAAGGTCGGAAACTTCAGTGCCGAGATGGATTACGCCACTACGTGGGGTCCGTACGATTTCAGGTACCTGACCGTTTCGGAGTAACTGCTCGCGCACACTCGATCGTCGGCGTGTGCAGGTAGGTCCCCGCCCCACTTCTGTGGGGTGGGGACCACCACTGGATCACGACTGGAAGGCTTGGTCGAAGTGAGCTGCTGCGGTGAGGTCGTCGACCGCATGGCGTTCGAACCGTGGCAGCAGACCGAGTCAACTTCGTCGATTCGGTGGCCCCCACGCGCCGGTCAGGTCGATCGTGTCGAACATTCCGGTCTTGAGGACCTTGTTGGTGGGAGTGCGCGGTAGCGCATGGGTCAGGATGAGATATCTCGGAAGCGCGTGCTTGGGTAGCTTGCTCGTCAGCCACGTGTACAGTTCCGGCTCGTCGAGAGTGGAGTTCTCGACAATCTCCGCTACGAGCAGGACCTGGTGTCCTGCAACAGGGTCGGGCACACCGATTACGGCGCAGCCGGACAACTGCGGGTGCTCGTCTATCACCGCCTCGACCGCAGTTGTCGAGATGTTCTCGCCCATCCGGCGAATGGTGTCGCCGGCTCGATGGAGGAACTCGAAATTGCCGTCGGGGTGTCGTATGGCGATATCGCCCGTGTGGTACCAGCCGCCGGCCAGTGCCCGCTCGGTCGCCTCCGGCTGGTTCAGATATCCGACCATGATCATGAGACGGTCGTCGGGCCGAATCCAGAGCTCACCCGGTACACCGTCAGCGACAGGCTGTGCGTTTTCGTCCACCACCTGTGCCTGGTAGCCGTCGCGGACGCGTCCGCACCAAGTGTGTTCGAGGTCGGGCGGTGTGTCGCTCAGGACAAGAGGGAATCCGACTTCGGTGGAACCATAGAGGTCGTAACATTTCACGGCGAATCGTTCTGCGAATTCCGCAGCGAGGGCGACGTTGTGTCCGGCGAATACGGCTTCGAGAGGGTTGTCTGCGTCGTCCGGCTGTGGCGGTAACGCCAGCAGGAGAGCGCCATGCAGAGTCGCTGTGGTGCACCCGAACCTACGAGCATCGTTCATGGCGGCCTTTGCCGAGAACCGTTCGCGGAACACGACCTGGCCGCCGGTATCGCACATCGTGACCAGTGGACTCCGTCCGGTGACATGGAACATCGGATGGCAGTTGTAGCTCACGTCTTCGGGACCGAGTGGTATCCGGCCGATCACGCTGGCGAACTGTGCCCAATCGAGTATCACTCCTTTGGCTGGTCCCGTACTGCCGGACGTATAGATCACACAGGCGATATCGGCCGGCGTAGGCAGCGGATCGAGCTCGGTGGTGGCTGTAGCCAGGGATTTCCACTCTCCACGTTCGACGATTCGAATAGCCAAGGCTGGTCGTGTGTCTCGGATTCGGTCGACGAACTCCGGTCTCGCCAAGCACAGGACGGGCGCGGCATCGTCGAGGACATGCTCGAGGAAGGCACCCTTCAGTTCGGGGTTGACCGGTACCTCTACCGCGCTCAGGCAACCGAGAGCGACCCAGATCATTGCCGCATCGATCGAGGGCGGCAACAAGGTCGCCACACGGGATCCCGAAACCACGCCGCGGTCGCGTAGATGCTCCACCCAGCTGCGGACGCCCTCCCACGTCTCTCCGTAAGTTGCATGGCCCCCCGTCACTTCGCGGAGAAATGGCCGGTTCGGTTCCGATCGAGCACGAGAACACAACTGAACCGGCAGCACCGATGCCGGATCGGTTGCCATGGCGGCGAGTGTCGATGAGGTGGGCAATTCTGGCTTCTCTTTCTTGCTTGCGCAGATACGGACATTCGATGACGAGACCACCATCGCGCGGATGGTCACCATCTCATTCGTGCCGCCACCGTCCGGATCACGTCTGCGCATTCGTCCGGTCGTTCCAGCGGGAGATGATGATGTGCGCCGGCCATGGGTCGGATGTCGATATCCGGTTGCCACCCGCGCAGCACCGGCAATGATTCGATCACGGGAGCGGTGCTCAGGGTGCCGTATGCGTATGCGACCGGACACCGTAGCGCCTGCCAGGCTTCATTCACTGGAGTGTCCGAAAATGACGGCGGCCGAGGATCCGCCCGCCACGTCCATCCGTTGGCAGTCTGGTGAACTGCATATGCGGCGACCGGGTCGATGACGTCTTTCGGTAATTCCGGTTGAGGGGGCTCGAGCCGGAATCGCTCACGTATCTCCTCGTACGTCCGATACATTCGTTGGGATCGGACGGTCCGCTGGGCGTCGTCTTGTCGGACCGCAATACGGAAGCCCGTGTCGAGGACGACCAGGCCACCGAACAGTGCCGTCTCGGTGGCGGCGGCTATGACTGAGGATCTACCTCCCATGTTGTGGCCGACCACAAGTGCAGGTCCTGCTCCGACATCGCGAGCAACTGCAGCAAGTTCGCGCGCATGTAGCTCGGGATTGTATGCGCTGCGTCTGCCGCTTCGGCCGTTGCCGCTCAGATCGACAGTGATCACACTGAAGTCGTCGCTCAGCAGCGGAACCACGCGATGCCACCACATCTGATGCGCGCCGAACCCGTGGACAAGTACGATCGGGCGTTGACCGACACCGTGAATCGAGTAGTGAATCGGGCATCCGACCACTTCTATCTCGGCAGACGTGATCGTTTGGGCACTATGGCTTTCCATCACCCACTTTTCCTCTCCATTCTGGAGATCACCGCGTCGCCGTAGTGGTGGAGCGCGTCGATTGCCTCATCCACCGTCGTGGCGGGTGTGTCGAGCACGAACCAGCCGACACCGGCCTGGTTGAAATCGTGCAGGCGGTCGCGGTGCTCGTCGAGCGAGCCGCCGTGGACCAGGACCTTGCTGTCCGGTCCTTCGATCTGCACCTCGACGGCGTTGCGCGTCCGCCCCGCGGCTTCGGTGAGGTCCCGTAGTTCGTCGATTGCTCTCGTCAGCGCAGCCACGGTCGGGATCGGAGTTGTGCGGACCGTCGAGGCTTTCTCCTGATCTATCAGCAGGGGAGCCCAGCCCTGTCCGACTGTGGCCGCTCGCGTGAGTGCCCGCGGGGCGTTCCCGGCGATCCACACCGGAACGCCGCCCTCCTGGACAGGGAACGGCAGTGCCGTCTGTGCCAGGCTCGTGAAGTGCCGGCCCTCGTAGCGATACCCTCGGTGCGTCCAGGCGCCGCGCATCACCTCGATTGCCTCGTCGAAGAGTTCGTGTCGCTCCTCGAAATTCACGCCGACGGCGGCGAACTCCGACTTCAGGTATCCGACGCCGGCGGTCAGGATCGCTCGGCCCTGCGACAGATGGTCCAGGGTGGACATGGCCTTCGCGACGAGGAAGGGGTTCCGATAGGGCAGCACCATCGCGTATGTCATCAGCTTGATGCGGTCCGTGACGGCCGCGCAGAACGCCAGGGCGGTGGTCAGGTCGAAACCGTCGTGGCCGCCGGACCGGATCCACTTCTCCGACGGGATCGGATGGTCGGTGACGGCGATGGCGTCGAAACCTGCCTCTTCCGCGGCACGCGCGAATCGGGTCATCGCTTGCGGTCCGAGGAATTCCGGGGTGTATCCCTGGACCGCGAGCGGGTACTGGACTGTGAACTTCAGGGCACCACTCATTCAGGACAGGATCCCGGCTCGTCCGGTGTCGCGCAGGGCCCGCACGAGTTCGGCGAAGTGGTCTGGCTTCCATCCGTCCTGATCTTCTCCCCAGCCGATCTTTCCGTCGAACTCCCAACGCATCAATGCGTTCGATCCCGTGCCGTGTTCACACATGTGGCTGACGGCGAAGCCTTCGGCTTCCATCGACCGGCCAGTGACGTCGACCAGTTCGACCTCCATGTGCGCGCTCCATCCGGTACGGGGGTCGCGGTAGTTGCGCATGCGGCTACGTGTCTTGTCGAGGCGTTCGAATCGTCCTTCCTTCAGGAGCCACCCGACGTTGAGCGGCGAGAATCCCGCGGCGTTACCGTCCTGGGGACGAACGAAGCTCAAGAAGCCCGTCTCGGCGCCGGCGTGGCCGAAAATGTACTGGATGCGCCCGCGACCGCGTTGCCGCTCGACCTGTCGCCACGAGGGACCACCGGGTTCGCGAACGGTGTATTCGCCACGCAAGTGTTCAGGCTTGCGGCTCTGTAGGTGCGCCCCGCCGCGCGGACCCCACGTGCGGTCCCGCACGGAGTGGCAGTCGATAGTGATGCGCTCGCCGTCGAGAACGAGTTCACCGGTGAGATGGCCGAGCTGATCGAAATGAGGGTTGAACATCGCGGGCGCCTCGCCGGGTGTGAAGCGCTGAGGTGGGTGCACGCTGCGATGTTCGAATTCGATCGCAAACTTCGCAGCCGGGTCGGAGTAGGCGATGTGGTAGTCCATGGTCGGCTTCAGGGCTTTGACGCTGAAACCGCCTGATGGAAAGGTTATGTCGCGCAGGTCGGCGTTCTCGATCATCGGGATCGGTCCGGAGTTGCGGAAGTACGCCAGACGGCCGGGGTCTGCTCCGCGTGGATCCCACGCGAACACGCGCCACGTGACGGTGCCCTGGTTGGGTAGATGTGCCGCGTGGAGCCATCCGCCGATCCGGCGCTCGGGAACGTTGAACGACCACCAAGTCGTCTCGGTCTCGTAGGGGTCGTCGCTGAGCCGGTGGTAGGTGTCGTCCTCGGGGAGAAATGGTGCGTCGGGGTCGGTGACGGTGTTCGAGGTCATGGGCACGCTCCGGGATCAGTCGAGAAGCTTGTCGAAAGCAAACTAAGTGATATAAGTGATCTGTACCATATGTGGTGGCTGACTGCATTCGTGAAACTCTTCGAGGAACAGGACGCACTATGACGACGGCGACAGAAGTTTCGACCGAACTCGAAGCGAATTCCCTTTCCTCCGAGCTCGTGGAGTGGATCGGCGACGCGGCGAGCGGCACCGTGATCTCGTCCGATCGGCGCCCGGGCGGTGGTCGGCGCGAAGCGTGGGTGGTGGAGGTACGTGGTGCGGACGGCGTGGTTCGCCCGTTGTTCTTGCGCTACGACCGTCTCGACCCCGAGGAAAAGGGCGACGATTTCACCCTGCACCGCGAGGCGGCATTCTTCCGAGCGCTGAGCGGCACCGCCGTGCCGGTCCCGGACATCGTCGGCGTCCACCCGACCGAACAGGCGATTCTGTCCGAACTCGTGCCCGGACAAGCGTGGTTCTCCCGCCTTCATGATGAGGATCAACGTGTCTCCGTCGCATCGGATTTCATGCGGATCCTCGCCGAGATGCATCGTGTCGATCCACACCGGCTCGGGCTACCCGACCAGGATCCCGACGCGGATCTGCGTGTGCTCGTGCACCGCGAGATCGATACGTGGGAGAAGGTCTACCGTGACTCCGGAACCAGCGATCCGCTGATCGATCTCGGGCTCGACTGGGTGCGCGGCCACGTGCCCGACGTGGACGCACCGGTGGTGATCGTGCAGGGCGACACCGGGCCGGGCAATTTCCTCTACGAGAACGGCAGGGTTACCGCCGTCCTCGACCTCGAGTTGGGACACCTCGGCGATCCGCATGACGATCTTGCATGGGTCTCGGTCCGCTCGGTTCAGGAACCCTTCACGAATCTCATGGAGCGTTTCGGTGACTACGCGCGTGCGGCCGGCACGGACATCGATTTCGACCGGGTCCGCTACTACCGGGTGCTCGCCGAATTGCGCATCGTGATTCTGGGGCACCGCAAGCGTGCGGAGCCCGATCTGCTGGGCGAGGTCGGCAATTCTCTCGTGTACGGACTGCTGCACCGGAGGTTGTTCCTCGAAGCGCTGGCCGACGTGCTAGGTGTGGAGATCGTCGACGTCGATCCGGTGCCGTCGACGCCGAGCGAGGGTGACTGGCTCTACGCCGCCGCGCTCGAGCAGATCCGGCAGATCATCGTGCCGCGAAGCGAGGATCCGTTCGTGATTCAGCGCAGCAAGGGTCTGGCCAGAATTCTGAAGTATCTGCGTGAGGCCGCGTCCGTGTCAGCGCCCATCGAACAGCGGAACCTGGACGATCTCGAAGCGGTGCTCGAATACCGGCCGTCGTCGGTCTCGGCGGGAACTACCAAGCTGGTGAATCGGTGCCTCGCGGGAACGGTACAGCTCGAGACGGCGGTGGGCGTGCTCTTGCGTCAGGTGGCCGGCGAGACGCAGGCGCTGCGCCCGGCAATGGGCGTACTCGCCGACCGGCACTTCGATGTGATCAAGAAGTGAGCGGCGCGATGGTATTCGACGGGAAGATCGCTGTCGTTACGGGCGGTGCCCGCGGTATCGGTCGGGCGATCTGTGAGAACCTTGCCGATGCAGGGGCCCGTGTGGTGGTGGCCTACCGATCCAGGGCCGACGAGGCGACTGCTGCGGCCGCCGGGATCCGCGACCGTGGGGGTGACGCGGTAACGGTGCAGGTGGACGTGGCGGACCCTGAATCGGTGACGGAGCTCATGGCGTTCGCTCGCCGTGAATTCGGCGGTCCGATCGAACTTCTCGTGAACAACGCTGCCTACTCGCGATTGCTCGACGTCGACGAGCTCACCCCGCAGCGGTGGGATCTTCTGTTCCGCACGAACGCCGGTGGGCCCTATCTCACGACATGGGCGGTCAAAGACGAGATGGCCGAGGCCGGTGGGGGCGCAATCGTCAACATTTCGTCGATCAACGGTGTCTCGGCGAACGCGGCGACGATCGCGTACGGGGCGACGAAGGCCGCGCTGAACAACTTCACCCGTGGCTGCGCGCTCGCATTCGCGAAGGACGGCATCCGGGTCAACGCCGTAGCGCCCGGACTCGTCCTGACGGAGCAGGCACGGACCGTCACGGCGCAGCAACGTGCCGCGATGGTCGAGGGAATCCCGTTGGGGCGCGGCGCACAGCCGGAGGAGATTGCGTCGGTCGTTCGGTTCTTGCTCTCCGACGAATCCTCCTACATCACCGGTGAGACGCTCGTGGTCGCCGGCGGGCGCCATTGAGAGTTGCGCAGCGTCGCGGACCTGATTCCCTCGGATCGGGTGCGCCGGAGGTCAGGTCGCGTCCACCGGAGCGCCGATCTCGGTAAGCACATCGAGCCTGTCGGGATGAGGTAGCCACCCGAGTTCGCCCCGCGCGCGGGGCGCGCGCGTGCGACTGCAGGTCGAGAAGACGATCAAAGCGGCGAAGGCGCCCCAGATCTCGACGCCTTCGGAGAGCTCGATGCTGCGAGCGGGAACGCTCTGCTGCCGTGCGAGGGCCTCGGCGATGGTGCGGAAGTTCGTTTCGCCCGACACTGCGTGGTAGAGCGCGCCAGCCGGCGCCTTCTCTGCGGCAAGGTGGTAGATCTCGGCGACGTCGTCCACGTGCACGTTCGAATACAGATTCAGGCCGCGACCGATATAGCAGACCGCACCGGTCTTCTCGATCGACGCACGGAAGCCGTCGAGCATGGGGGAGCGGCCGTTTCCCCAGATCATCGAGGGCCGTACGACGATGCCTCGGACCCCGCGGGCGTTCGCCTCACGCACGACGTTCTCGGTGTCGACGCGACCGCCGATGTACTTGGACGGGACGAATTCGTCGTCCTCGGCGAAGGTGTCCTCGCTCCACTCGCCGTCGGTGCGCTGCGACAGGACGCCGGTGCCGGACGTGAAGATCAGCGTTTTCCCGGTTCCCTCGAGGGTGTCGATCAGTGCTTCTATGGTGTGCCGCTCGGGCTCGAGCAGCAGTTGCGCGGCATAGAGAATGACGTCTGCGTCGGCCGCGTGCGCGACGGTGCCCTCGGGATCGGTCAGCAGGTCGCCGAGCACCGGCTCGGCGCCGGCCTTCCGTAGCGCGTCGGCGGCGTCTTCGTTGCGGACCAGTCCGCGCACGGTGTGTCCACCTGCGACGAACCGCCGGATGAGCGCGGAGCCGAGGAATCCGCCCGCGCCGTAAATCAGAACATTCATGTTGTCCTCCGTGGACTGTCATCGAACCCGTACACTGTGTTATAACCCAGATCACATAGTTTACTAAGTTCGCACGATATCGGGAGGCAAAATGGATCTCGGCCTGAAGGGCAAAGCTTTCCTCGTCACGGGGGGGTCCGACGGACTCGGATTCGCGACGGCCTCGTCTCTGGTCGCGGAAGGCGCCGACGTGACGATCTGTGGGCGCAACACCGAGCGCCTCGACGACGCCGTGCGCTCCCTACGCGCACTCGGCGGTGGATCGGTGGAGGGAGTGCGGGCAGACGTCACGGTCGCCGCTGACCTCGACGGCCTCGTCGAACAGGCGTATGCGAAGCGGGGCAGGCTCGACGGACTTGTGAACTCCGCCGGTGTGCACAGCGGCGGCGACTTCGAAGAAATCACCGACGACGCCTGGCACAACGACTTCGACCTGAAGTTCCTCGCTGCGGTGCGTGCAAGCCGCGCGGCCATGCCGTATTTGAAGGAATCGAAGGGCGTCATCCTCAACGTACTCAGCACGGGTGCGCGCGCGCCAGGGGCCGGCGGCGGCATGCCCAGCTCTCCGCTGCGGGCCGCGGGGCTGAGTCTGACCAAGGCGCTGGCCAACGAGTTCGGCCCAGACGGAGTTCGGGTGGTCGCGATGCTCATCGGCATCATTCGCAGCGGGCAGATCATGCGCCCGGCGGTCGAAGCCGGCCGCGATGTCGAGGAATACCTGGCCAAGATCGCCGACCGGATGAAGATCCCACTCGGCCGTGTGGGCGAGCCGCACGAGTTCGGCGACACCGCGGCCTTCCTGCTCTCGCCCCGCGCCGGCTATCTCACGGGCACGGCCGTGCACGTCGACGGCGGATTCTGCCCCGTCATCTGACCAGAACTCAATGCGGAGAGAACGTATGAAGACTTACCAGCTTGCAGCCAAAGCCTTGTCCGAGTTCGGCGTCGGCACCGTATTCGGTCTCATGGGAGACGCCAACCTCGCGTATCTCGGTGACTTCGTCGAAAACCACGGCGGTGAGTTCGTGGCGGCCGTGGCCGAAGGTGGCGCGGTGTCGATGGCGGACGGTTACGCCCGTATGACCGGTCGTGTCGGCGTCGCATCCGTGACACACGGCCCTGCAGTCACGAACTGTACGACTTCCCTTGTGGAGGCGGTGCGATCGCGCAGTGCAGTGCTGTTGTTGACCGGCGGTACTCCTGACGTGCGCGACCACTTCCAGGACTTCGATCTCGAGGGGTTCGCCCGCCTCACCGGTGCCGAGTACCGCCGGGTTCGTAGAGCCGAGGCGGTGGGCGCGAATATCGCCGAAGCTCTCGCGCGGGTGGCCGCCACCCGGGTTCCTCTCGTGTTGGATCTGCCGTACGACCTGCTCGAAGTTGCGGTGACAGGTGAGTCTCCGCGCGCGGTGCCTCCGCTGCCGGTGCCCGGTGTGCCGGATCCCGATCTCGTCGACGACGCGCTTGCTGCGTTGCTCGGCAGCGCGCGACCGGTAATCCTCGCGGGCCGGGGTGCTGTCGCCTCCGGGGCGCGGGACGACATCCTGCGGCTGGCGCGGGCCATCGACGCTCCGGTGATGACGACGTTGCTCGCGAAGGACCTCTTCGCCGGTGAACCCGAGAATCTCGGTGTCCATGGGTCGCTATCGCACGCTGTGGCGATCGAAGAGCTCGGACGTGTCGACTGCATGCTCGTTGTCGGTGCTGCCCTGTCGTCGTTCACGACGGACAACACGGCACTGCTGGCCGGCAAGTTCGTCATCCAGGTCGACGATCGATCCGGTGCGTTCGGGCGCTTCGCGCCGGTGGATCTTCCGATTCCTGGTGACGCAGCAGGTGTGGTGCGTGCGTTGTGTGAGCGCCTCGCGGAGGCCGAATCACCGGCGCCGTCCGGTCGTCGTGTCGCGCAGCTCGCCGAAGCGGTGCAAGGGCTCGAGGCGAAGGGTTACCGCAGCATCTCCGGCGGCGGAACCGTCGACATGCGGGACGCGATGGCCCGCCTCGCCGAGCTGCTTCCGCAGGGAACTCAGGTCGTCACCGACGTCGGACGGTTCTCGTTTGCGGCGTGGAAGTATCTGCCGGTCGATCCGGGTCGTTTTACCGTTCCCGGCGCATTCGGCTCGATCGGACTAGGTATCGCGACCGCGGTGGGCGCTGCCGCGGGTCGCCGCGACGTGCCGACGGTCTGTGTGGCCGGGGACGGCGGCGCGATGATGGGCCTGGTGGAAGTGAGCACGGCGGTCCGGCAGCGCCTACCGCTTGTGCTCGTCGTTCTCGACGATCACTGCTACGGCGCCGAATACCTCAAACTCGAGAGTCTCGGGCTGGCGACCGCGCATTCGGAGGTCGAATGGCCCGGCTTTGCGGAGACAGCGCGTGCACTCGGAGCACGCGCCGTGACGGTGCGGGAGGTCGACGAGTTTGCGCAGGTCGCGGAGCTGCTGGACGAGGGGGCCTACCCTCTGGTTATCGAGGTCAAGGCAGATCCTGCACGACGGCGACCTGAGGTTGCTGCGGTTGCCGGACATGCGCGTTGACGTGTTGACGGTAAGGACTGGACTCGACATGGGTCACTTAGTAATATTTGTCAGGGCGCATGCCCGTACTTTCCAGGAGGAACTGTGGACCTGAGCGGCTTGACCACGGTGATTGCAGAGCTGAAAGACCACGTTCTGACGATCACGCTCGACCGCCCCGACAAGCTGAATTCGTTCACCGACATGATGCGGGCCGAGTTCGCTGCACTGTGGGTCTACGCGCGCGAGGAGGATGACGTCCATGTCATGGTGCTCCGAGCCAACGGGGAACGCGCCTTCTCGACGGGTGTCGACGTCAAGGAAGGTACGTTCCTCTCCGACAACGTCTTCAGCCGCCGCGATCCGGGCGTCGATCTCTCGCCCAAGCACAATGGTTGCTGGAAGCCGCTGGTCTGCGCCGTGCACGGCATGGCTGCGGGAGGTGCGCTCTACTGGCTCAACGAAGCGGACATCATCATCGCAAGCGAGGATGCCCAGTTCTTCGATCCGCACGTGTCGTACGGAATGGTTGCGGCGCTCGAGCCGATCGGTCTCGCGCATCGGATCCCGATCGGGGAGGTGCTGCGTATGGTTCTGTTGGGCCTGGACGAGCGGATGTCGGCCAAGCGCGCACTGGAAATCGGATTCGTCAGCGAGATCGTGACGCGGGACAGTCTGTGGGACCGAGCGCAGGACCTGGCAGAGCGCATTGCCGCGAAGCCTCCGGCCGCGATCCAGGGCAGTATCCGGGCCATCTGGGAGTCCAAGGATCAGGGCCGGTCTGCGGCCCTCGCGACCGGTATGTACTACACCGACCTGGGCAATCCGATCGGCAAGGCGCAGGTCGTCCGTTCCGAGGTACCGACCCGCAAGTACGAGGTGCGCTGACATGGATTACGGAATGACCCCGGAGCTCGAAGAGTTCCGTGCAGAGGTGAGCGAGTTCGTCGCGGCAAACAAGCCGGCAATCACCGTCAAGGCGGGTGTTCGCAGCGCGGAGGATGCCGAGGAGCTGGCTCTGCTCAAGGAGTGGACGGGAAAGCTGTTCGCGGCCGGATACGTCGGCGCCGACTGGCCGGAGCAGTACGGCGGTAAGGGTTCGGCGCATTCGTCGGAAAAGGACGTTGTCGTCGGTGAGGAGCTCGCCCGGGGCCGCGCGCCGGCCGCGATCCAGGGCGCTGCCCATCTGGTGTCGCATGCACTGATCGATTTCGGCACCGAGGAACAGCGGCAGAAGTACTTGCCGAGAATCCGCACCGGCGAGCTCATCTTCTGTCAGCTCTTCAGTGAGCCGAGCTCGGGCAGCGACCTCGCGTCGCTGCGCACCAAGGCCGTCCCCACCGAGAGCGGTGGGTTCAAGGTCACCGGTCAGAAGGTGTGGACCACGAACGGACACTGGGCCGACTACGGCTACCTGCTGGCGCGCACCGATCCGGATGCCCCGAAGCACAGAGGTATCAGCGCATTCATCGTCGACATGCGCCTGCCAGGTGTCGAGGTGCGGCCGTTGCGGGAGATGACCGGCACCTCCGATTTCAATGAGGTGTTCCTCGACAATGTCGAGCTCGGACCGGATGCGTTGATCGGTGAGGTCAACCGCGGCTGGGGCATTGCGAATTCCAGTCTCGGACACGAGCGCAGCGGCGTGGCGACGAGCACGGTGCGGTTGCAGCAGAACGTCGAGGCTCTGAAGGATCTGGCGAAGAACGTCACGCGGAACGGACGGCCGGCTATCGAAGACGGTGCCGTGCAGGACCGCATCGGTGAGCTGTCCGCCGCGGTCACGGCACTCTCGGCTCTGGTGTACGCGAACATCAGCCGGTGGTCACGCAAGACCGAGCGACCGTACGACGCGCCGATGACCAAACTGATGTTCAGCGAACTTGGTGTGGACATCGCACGTTTCGCTCTCGAACTCGCCGGCGAGGCCGGGATTCTCGTCGAGGGGGACGCGAACGCAATCGACCGTGGTCGGTGGCAGGACGAGTTCCTCTACGCGCGGGCGTACACGATCGCGGGCGGAAGCTCGGAGATCATGCGCAACCTCATCGCCGAGCGTGGTTTGGGAATGCCGCGCTGAAGTATGTCGCGTGAGTGGGGAGGGTCTGACGGACCCTCCCCACTTCGTCGTGCGGGGACTGAGAGTCACGTGGCGCATTTGACTCAAACACGATTGACCTAGTTAACTATGTCATCTATCTTGAAGGTAGACGTTTCGCTCCGCGTTGCCGCAATCGGTGTACAGGAGCGTCATGAAACCGGTACCGATGCAGGAAGAACGCGGATTTTTCCCGTCGGCAGAAGTGGGAGGCATCGAATGACGGGTATCAGGGAAGCGGTGGGCTTGCTGTGGTCGGCATCCGACGACGCGAAAATGGTCCAGCAGGGCAAGGTATGGCACACGTGGGGCGAAGTGCGCGTGCTCGCCGAGACGATCGATGCCGAACTGGCGCGTGTCGGGTGCGGTGAGGGTGCACGTATCGGCGTCGTGCTGGGGAACCGGATGGAGTCCATCGCATCCTTGATCGCCATCCTCGGCAAGGGTCGCACGATCATCACACTCAACCCCATGCAGCCGACGGCGCGAGTTACCGCAGACGCGGTGGCATCGCTTCCACAGGTCGTGCTCGCACCGCAGAGCGTGTGGGAAGAAACCGAATTCGAGGTCGCAATGGCGGAGGCCGGCATCGTCGGATTCGCGGTCGACGGACTCGACGTCGTGCAGCGAACGGGTGGTCCCGAGGTCACCATCGAGGTCGTGAAGGACGAGAAAGACCCCATTGCGGTCGAGATGTTCACTTCGGGTACCACGGGCCCGCCCAAGCGGGTCCCGCTGACCTGGCGTCAACTCGAGGCGGCTCTCAAAGCTGTCCACAGCCATACCGGTAAAGGTGGCGACGAGCGTGAGCCGCTCACCGGACGCGTTGCCCTCGTGTCGCTCGCGATCGTGCACATCGGCGGCCTGTGGGGTGTCATTCAGGCGCTTGCCGAGGCGCGGCCGATTGTCGTACTGCCGCGATTCACGGTCGACGGATGGGTCGACGCCGTGCACGAGCACCAATTGCGTGTCGCGGGTCTGCCGCCGGCCGCGATGCGGTCGGTCCTCAACGAGGACGTGTCCAAGGAGAAGCTTGCGAGTCTGCGTGCGGTGACGGCGGGCACGACCTTCGTCAGCCCCGACCTGGCCGACGAATTCACCGAGCGTTACGGGATTCCCGTGATGATCATGTACGGTGCCACGGAATTCGGTGGTGCGGTGGCGGGGTGGACCAAGCCGCTCATCGGCGAATGGTGGGCGCGCAAGCGTGGCAGCGTCGGCCGACCCTTCCCCGGCGTGAAGATGCGCACGGTGGACGAGAGTGGAAACGTGCTGCCCGTCGGCACTACCGGCCGCCTGGAAGTCTGCTCCAGCCAGACCGGCACCGGAACCAACCAGTGGGTGCGTACCAGCGATCTGGCTCATCTCGACGACGACAACTTCGTCTACATCGACGGTCGCGCCGACGACGCGATCATCCGCGGTGGCTTCAAGGTGCAGCCGGAAACGGTGTGCAATGCGTTGCGTGCCCACAGTTCGGTGCTCGACGCCTCCGTGTACGGCAAGACCGATGAGCGGCTCGGTCAGGTGCCTGTCGCGGTGATCGAACTGATCGCGGGAGTAGATCCCGTCGACGAGGCCGAACTCAAGGAGTTCGTCCGCAACCAGCTGACCGGCTACGAAGTTCCGGTCACCATCCACACGGTGGACGCTCTGCCGCGCAGCGTGTCCCTCAAGGTCGACAGGCGGCGGCTGCTCGAGATGGTCGCCGAACTCGAATCCACGCGGGTCTGACCCCGCAATCGCTGACAAAGAAGGAGCACACTATGACTGCAGTAATCGTGGAGGCTGTGCGCACACCGGTCGGTAAGCGGAACGGTGGCCTGGCCGGCGTCCATCCGGCCGACCTGTCCGCTGTCGTTCTCAACGCGCTCGTCGAGCGTGCGGGCATCGAACCGGTCGTCGTCGACGACGTCATCTGGGGATGCGTGCAGCAGGTGGGTGAGCAGTCCATCGACATCGCTCGCACCGCGTTGCTGGCGGCCGGATGGCCCGAGACGGTCCCTGGAGTTACCATCGACCGCCAGTGCGGTTCGTCGCAGCAAGCCCTGAACTTCGCCGTCGCAAGTGTCGAAGCCGGTCACTACGAGGTCGTGGTCGCCGGTGGCGTCGAGTCGATGTCGCGCGTCCCGATGGGTTCGTCGGGCAAGGTCGGTGGAAATCCCTTCCCGGCGGCGTTCCTCGACCGGTACGACGGTGTCGCGCCCAACCAGGGCGTCGGTGCCGAGATGATCGCCGAGAAGTGGGGCATGAGCCGCACCGCGGTCGACGAATTCTCGGCTCGCTCCCACGAGCGTGCCGCGGCGGCGCAGGATGCAGGTCTGTTCGACGCTCAGATCGTGCCCGTGACCACCCCTGACGGCACTGTGATCTCGAAGGACGAGGGCATCCGCCGCGGCACGTCGGTCGAGTCGCTCGCCAAGCTCAAGACGGTGTTCAAGGAAGACGGCGTCATCCACGCCGGTAACGCCTCGCAGATCTCCGACGGCGCATCGGCGCTGCTCATCATGAGCGAGGAGGCGGCAGCGAAGTACGGTCTGACGCCCATCGCCAAGATCCATACGGCGACCGTTGTCGGCGCCGACCCGGTCATCATGCTCACCGCGCCGATCCCGGCGACGGCGAAGGCTCTCGAGAAGTCGGGCCTGAGCGTCGACGACATCGGTGTGTTCGAGGTCAACGAGGCGTTCGCCCCCGTGCCCCTCGCGTGGCTGAAGGAGATCGGAGCCGACCCTGAGCGCCTCAATCCCAACGGCGGTGCGATCGCCCTCGGCCACCCGCTCGGTGGATCCGGTGGACGAATCCTCACCGACATGGTTCATCACATGCGTCGCAACAAGATTCGCTACGGACTCCAAACGATGTGCGAGGGTGGCGGACAAGCCAACGCCACGATCCTCGAACTCGTCGAGAACTGAGAAGGGGAACCGACGATGACTCAGGCAACCCAGGCAGGTGCGCTCGTCGAGCGCGTCGGCAACGTCATGGTGATCACGATCAACCGTCCCGAGGCCCGCAACGCGGTGAATTCGTCGGTGAGCATCGGAGTCGGCGGCGCCCTCGAAGAGGCGGCGAACGATCCCGAGGTGCGGGCGATCGTTGTCACCGGTGCCGGTGACAAGTCGTTCTGCGCGGGCGCCGACCTCAAGGCGATCTCGCGCGGCGAGGGCTTGCATGCTCCTGGTCACGAGGACTGGGGTTTCGCGGGCTTCGTCAAGCACTACGTCGACAAGCCCACGATCGCTGCTGTCAACGGCACCGCGCTCGGCGGGGGTACTGAACTGGCACTGTCGGCGGATCTCATCGTGGCCGCGGAGAACGCGACCTTCGGTCTGCCGGAGGTCAAGCGCGGACTGATCGCCGGTGCGGGTGGCGTGTTCCGCCTTCCCGCCCAGATCTCGCAGCGTCTCGCGATGGAGATGATCTTCACGGGAGATCCGATCACCGCCGCGCGCGCTCTGGAGGTCGGTCTGATCAATCAGGTCGCGCCCGAAGGGAAGTCTGTCGAGGTTGCGATCGAACTCGCGGAGCGCATCGCCGTCAACGCTCCGTTGTCGGTACAGGCCAGCAAGCGCGTCGCCTACGGCGTCGTCGACGGCCAACGTGCTGAGGAAAACGATCGGTGGGCGCTGTCCGCCGCGGAGTGGGACCGTCTTGCGCTCAGCGAGGACGCGAAGGAAGGACCGCTCGCGTTCGCCGAGAAGCGCGAGCCGGTCTGGAAGGCGCGCTGACGATCGCTTCGTCCGGTATGCAGCAGCCCGGGTCGTTCCCATGGGGATTCGGCCCGGGCTGTACTTCTTCTGAACAAAGGTTACTAAGTAGACCTTGTTCCCTTTGTGGGGTAACCTCGTGGTGAGCGTCACAGTGGATGTCGATTTCCGGCACAGTAGTCCGGAGTACGAAAGGCAGAATCTCCATGACCGATCGGATTCTCGACGGAGTACGTATCGTCGAACTCGCCTCCGGACTGGCCGTTCCGGTCGCGTCGCGGATGCTCGCAGAGGCGGGTGCCGATGTCATCAAGGTCGAACCTCCGCAGGGTGATCCGCTCCGCGAACGTGTTGCCTTCGCTTCCTGGAACCGCAGCAAGCGCAGCGTCGTCCTGGACATCAACACCGACGACGGCCGCGCGAAGCTGTCCGAACTGCTCGAGACGGCCGATGTCTTCGTTCACGAATTCACCCCGACGCACGCGGCCGAACTCGGTCTCGACGACGCGACGCTGCGCGAACGTCACCCGCACCTCATCGTCTCCTCGGTGATCGGTTACCCCGTAGACCACCCCGACCGCGACCGCCCTGCCCACGACCTGCTCGTGCAGGCACGCTCCGGACTGATGGGCGAGCTGTGGGGTTACCGCGAGGGCCCGATCGCTATGCGCTTCCCGCTGCCGAGCTGGGCGGCAGCATCCCTCGCCGCCGCGGGCATCGTGGCACGACTCATCCAGCGCGACGGGACCGGCCGGATCGGCGCGGTGCACACCTCGCTCCTGCAGGGCATGCTCAATACGGCTTCGCTCGCGTGGAACAACGCCGAGAACCCGATCCCGGCACTGATTCTCAACAAGTACGAAGCGCCTCCGCAGCTCGCGATGTACCAGTGCAGCGACGGTGTGTGGCTGCAGATGATGAATCCCGGCGAGCGCATCGACGTGGGTGCGATTCCACTCGTCAAGGAGGTCGCCGCGGAACTCGGCGGCGACCTGAACGATCTGTCCAGAAACACGAGTGAGGAGTTGCGCACAGTCATCGCGCAGCGGCCGAGTTCCCAGTGGCTGCCTGTCTTTCGCGCCGCGGACCTCGGAATCGAACCGGCGTTGCAGATGGGCGAGCTGTTGCGCGATCCGCAGGTCACCCGAAACGGGTACGTTGTCGAGGTCGACGACCCCACCCACGGGAAGACGATCCAGGCCGGAAACCCGTTCGGTATAGACCCGCCGTGCGTCGTCACGCGTCCGGCGCCACTGCTCGGCGAGCACACCGACGAGGTGTTCACCGAGCTCGGATCTTTGCGGGCGGCCGGCAGTGGCGTTGCCGATGAAGCTGCTGACCCGCGGCCGCTTGCCGGACTGAAGGTCCTGGACCTCGGTTCCTTCCTCGCAGGCCCGATGGCGCCGATGTTGATGGCGGACCTCGGTGCCGAAGTCATCAAGGTTGAACCCGTCGTCGGCGACCGACTCCGGTACAAGCCCAGCTACTGGGAGGCGTGCTCCCGCAACAAGCGTTCCCTAGCGGTCGATCTCACCACCGAGCCTGGCCGACAAGTTCTGCGTAAGCTCATCGAATGGGCCGACGTCGTCCACCACAACCAGCGACCGAAGGCAGCATCGAAGCTCGGCATCGACGAGGCCGGCCTGCGCGCGGTCGACCCGGACATCGTCTTCGGTTACGTGACGAGCTACGGAGAGCACGGCGATCGCGCCGACAGCCCGGGTTTCGACTCGATCTTCCAGGCGCTTGCAGGCTGGGAGGTCGAGAACGGTGGCATCGGAAACCCGCCGCAGTTCTCCCGGTTCGGGGTCCTCGACGTCCAGACGGCACTCGGCTCGCTCATCGGAACCTTGCTGGCGGTGTACCACAAGCAGCGCACTGGGCGCGGAACCAAGGCATCGGGTTCGTTGCTCGCGTCGGCCACCGCGACGCAGAGCGAAACGCTGATCCGCCTCGTCGACAATAGTGTCGCCGAGTACCCGCGGTTCGACGCAACCCAAACCGGTTTCGGCCCGGGCCGTCGCATCTACGAGGTGGCCGACGGTTGGGTCGCGGTCGTTGCCGAAGCCGACGGCCAGCTCGCCGCGTTGCGCGCGATAGCGGGCGCAGCAGATGACGAGGGGATCGAGGCGGGCCTCGCGGTGTTCGAATCCGAGAAGCTGCTGGTCGACCTCGCGTCTGCGGGCATTGCAGCAGAGCCGGTCCGTGAGGAGTACAGCTTCGAGTTCTTCGACGACGAAGCGAACCGCACCGGGCAGCTCATCGCCTCCTACGATCACGCGCACTTCGGTCGGATGGAGCAGCCCGGCGCCTACTGGAACTTCGACGATCTCACTCTGAAGTTCGACCGCGCAGCACCGGTGATCGGCCAGCACACGCGTGAAATCCTCACCGAACTCGGGTACGGCGACGAGGAGATCGACGCAATGTACGCCGATCGTGTGGCCGGAGGACCGTCGGTGCCGAAGATGTGGGAACACGAGTAGACAGCAGCAGTACACCCGCCGTCAGGTACAGGGTTCTACGGGAGGACAACTTCATGGCAGTCGACATCCCGTTCGGCCTGGTGGCCCGCGGCCCGTCCGGTCCCGCCCCGGTCCGTCGCCGAGGTTCGGTGCGCCGCACCTCGACGATCGATATGCGGTGGCCGGACGGGCACGGAACGCAGTTGCGCCTCACTGGCAGGTCGCGGGATCTGCTGACACCGGACGACGGTGAGCCCGTCGTCCTCGCCGAGGACACGATGACGGTCGGGGTGAACTCGGCGACCCGCACGATCGAGGACATCGCCACGGATCCGCCGCGACCCGCGGTGACCGGGATGATCGGCGCACGTGGCGGCGGCAGTTCGCGCACCGTACTCGCCGAGGTGCTGCCGGGTGAGGCTGCGGCCGGCACCCCGCTGTATCTGATGCTCGACGACATCGCGGGCGCGTCGCTTGTCGCCGGATTCGCCTACTCTCGCTGGATTCCGCGGGAACAGATGCTCGTGGCGATGGAGAATGCTCCGCGTCGCAAGATGGAGGGCATCTGCACGGGGTTCCAGCCGGGTTCGGGAGCGTTGATGCCCGACGGCTCGTCCAAGTGGAACCACCAGGTGCAGACGGTCGGACCGCTGCTCCGCGAAGACGATCCGATCGGATGGCATGAACTTTCGGAGATCACCGAGATCTCGATGCGGCGTGCACGCCGCATCGACGTGACGATGGGTGATGTCATCGAGATCGACTCGATGTTCCAGGACTCGTCGACGGTGCCCGAGGGGGGCCGTGTTGCGGTGCACGAGTATCTGGTCAAAGCGACCGCAGATCGTGTGACAGGGGAAATCCTGTCGATGTCGGCGGATCCCCGCGTGCTTCCGTACGACGAGTGCCCACTGGCTTCTCTGTCCGTCGACCGGATCGTAGGAACCCCGCTTCGCGATCTGAGGGCGGCTGTGCTGGAGATTTTTCCGGGTACTGCGGGTTGTACGCACCTGAACGATGCGATGCGCGCAATGGCGGAAGTGCCCGTGCTGGTCGACGCGTTACGCAACTAGCGTCACCCGCAAACGCAACTTAGTAATATAAGTAGTATACGTTTACTAAGAAAGATGTTAGTCTGGACACGTCCGGTCGTGGCTGTGTCTCCAGGGACCGGAGAATTCCGTATCACCCTGTGAGAAAGGCCGAATATGTTTCGACGGCGCACTCTTCGCCTGGCTGCTGCCGTGGCCGCTGTAGGATTGTTGGCTGCCTGCGGCTCGAGCGAATCCGGTGGTTCCGGCAACTCCGGTGTACCCAACCCGGACGCGTCGCTGAGCACGGGCTGGACCACCGGTATCACCAGCCTCGACCCGCACTTGGCAACCAGTGAAATCGCTTCGTTCCGCTTCGGGCTCAACATGATCTACGACAGGCTGTTCACCGTGAAGGCGGACGGCACTGTCGATGGGATGCTCGTCGACAACTTCTCGTACTCCGAGGACGGACGGGGACTCGTGCTCGACCTGCGTGAGGATGCGACGTTCCGCGATGGCTCTCCGGTCGACGGCAATGTTGTCAAGGTTAACCTCGACCGCGCCCGCACGCTCGACAGCCCGTCCGTGAAGTCGCGCATGGCGCCCGTCACCGACGTTACCGTTACCGGCCCGTACCAGGTCACGCTGACACTGGCCGAGCCGACCGACACCATGCCGTATGTCCTGGCTGAAATGTCCGGTTTCATCATGCATCCGGATCTGATTGCCAACGGCGACCCTGCCACCGAGACCAACGGCTCGGGTGCGTACTCGGTGGAAAGTTTTGCTCCCGGTGAACAGTTGACAATCGTTCGCGACCGAACCGATTACTGGGACACCGAGGCCGCTCAGATCGCGAAGCTCGAGTACAAGGCCATCTCCGACACTCAGGCGTTCACGAACGCGATGGCCGGCGCCCAGATCGAGTTGGGCCAGTTCCTGCCGGGCACGGTGACCGCGGTCGAAGACCGCCGCGGCCTGACGACAGTTGACGTCCCGACCGGTATCGGCGTGGAACTCTTCCTGAACAGAAACATGGCCCCGCTCGACGATGTCAAGGTTCGCCAGGCGATCAACCATGCGTACAACCGTGACGTGATCGTCGAAGCGCTCTACCCGGGTTCCGAAGCCCGGCACCAGTACTCGCGCACCGGTCTGCCCGGCTACGACGCGGCGCTCGAGGAGACCTACAGCTACGATCCCGAAAAGGCGAAACAGTTGCTCGCCGAGGCCGGCCACCCGAACGGTGTCGATCTGGGTGAAGTCATCATCGTCAACGTCGTCACCCCGGGAGTGGCCGACGTACTGCAGGAGCAGTTTGCAGAAGCCGGTATCAAGATCACGCCGATCGTGAAGGACGGACTCGAGGGCCCGACATCATTCGGCCGCGGCGAAGCCTCCGCGCTGTTGCACTACTCCCCGCTGGGGACCAGCTTCACAGCCGGATCCACTTATCGCTGGGGCCCCCGCCTCAATCCGTCGGGTGTGACACCCGAGTATGAGCAGATGCTCGCCGCCGCAACCGATCCGCGCCGTTCGGAGGAGGAGCGTGAAGCCTCCGCGGTCGAACTCAATACCTACCTGGTCGACCAGGCGTGGGGCGCTCCGCTCGTGTGGATCACCTACCCGTGGGTCATGAGCGACAAGGTCGGCAACTTCAGCGCCGAGATGGATTACTCCACGACGACCGGTCCCTTCGACCAGCGGTACCTGACCGTCTCCGAGTAGCGCTTTCCCGAATCGGAATTACTCCCCCGGCCGCGAGCCGGGGGAGTATTTCGTATCTGTGGATCAGGGTGCAGCAATCGCGACGATCAGGTGGTCCTGGGCCGCCATCGATCATGCGGACCATATCTGGGCGACGCGGTTGCACTCCTTCCACCATGAAATCCGGGTCCGGAGCCTGAACAAGGCTCCGGACCCGGATTGTCATGTATCGAAGGGGGCGGCCGATCGGTTACTGGCCTTCGGTCTCGGCGGTATGCGCGCGAGCCAGGGTCAACCCCTCGTCGCGGGTCGGGGTGGTGGTGTGCCAATTTCCGCACGTGCAGAAGGCGATGTAGTGGTCTTCGGACGGCAGGACGGCCTGTGCGTCGCAGTATCCGGAGGACTCGGCCATCGAGGAGACGAACTCGCCGGGCAGGTCGTAGAGAACGCTGTCGCTCATCGGGGTGCTCTTTCAGGAGGTGAAGTGGACCGGCCGGCCCGCGATCATTCGATGCGGACCGGCCGATGGATTACTGGAGAACGTCAGACGGTGGCGATCGCGGGCTTCTCCGTGCCGACAGCGGGGAGCTTGGGGCTACCCGGGAACAGCTCTTCGAACGTGCCGTGCATGATGCGGTCCTTGACCTTTTGGTCGGCACTGTCGAACAGGTTGTGCAGGGTCAGCTGCGTGTGGCCGTAGGTGCCCTCCATGTGCGGGTAGTCGCTGCCCCACATCACGTTGTTGTAGCCCATGCCGGTGAGTGCAGCGACAGCCGACTCGTCGTGCTGGAACGACGCGTAGACCTGGGAGTAGATGATCTCCTTGGGGCTGCGCTTCAGCTTGGGTCGTACGACTGTCGAGTGCTGGCGGTAGCCCTCTTCCATGCGGTCGGCAACGAAGGGCACCCAGGTTGCGCCGCCTTCGGAGACCAGAACCTTCAGGTTGGGGTGACGATCGAGTGCGCCCGAAGCGACGAGCTTCATCACTGCGCGCTGGCCGCCGAAGGTGGTCTCGGTGTAGTTCAGCACAGCGCCGCCGGGGCCACGATAGGCAATGCCGGACGCGCCGCCGGACGCGAAATCGATGGGCTCGGTGCCGATGTGGAACGCGATGACCATGCCGATGTCCTCGGCGAGGGCCCAGAAGGGCTCCCACTCGTCGCGGTTGTAGTCCTTCTGCTGCGGATGCGGGGTGACCGGCATGAAGACGGCCTTGTAGCCGAGTTCGCCGCAGCGCTTCAGTTCGTCGCAGGCATCCTGGATGACGAGTGTCGAGACCTGGGCGGTCGGGACCAGACGCGGCGAGTAATCCATGATCGTTTCCTTGGCCCAATCGTTGGACACACGCAGTGCCTCACGCAGGACTTCAGGGGTGCGGAACGAGCTGGACCACATGCCGAGCGACGGGAAGATGAGCTCGGTCCAGATGCCCTCTTCGTCGAGGTCCTTCAGGCGCAGTTCGACGTTGTTGGCGCCCGGTGCGCGGTGGCTCGCGGCGTAGAACTCTTCCTGCGCAATGTTGGGGAGCCGGCGACGGAACGCCTGTCCGTCGACGAAGACGGTCTCCCACTTGCCGTCGGGATCCTTCTCGGAACGGGGGACGAGATCGGCGAGATGCTTGGGCAGGCGTGCGCGCCACAGATCGTCGGGCTCGAGGAAGTGCGAATCACCGGAATTGGCCCACAGCTTCTTGTCGGACACTTCGGTCTCCATTCGTTCGTACGGGGATGGGCTGGGTACCGAGCGGGGATTTGTGCTGGTACCGATCTATGTTGATAGAAATTCTAGAATGGCGTTTTAGGATGTACAGTGATTATGGCCACGCAGAGGGTGGGAAGTCAACCCCAGGCGGTGCGACAACGGAGGAACGATGCTGCAGAGCAAGGGGCGCGCACGCGCCCGCACATGGACGAGTACGTCTGCGACGAAGGAGAAGGTCCTCGACGCGGCCGTCGAGGTCTTCGGTGAGCATGGCTTCACTGCAGCGACCATGGCCGAGATCGTCGAGCGCTCTGGCGTCAGCGTCGGTAGCATTTATCACCATTTCGGTGGGAAAACCGAGGTTTTCAACGCGATTTGGGAGGACTTCGTCGGATTGCTGCGGAGCCGTGTCGACGAAGTTGTACAGGCAGCCCGGCAGGGCGGGGAAACCGACGGCTTCGAGTTGTTCGTTGTCGGCACCCGCGAATACTTGTGGTTGATATGGGAAAACCGAGCACAGGCACGGGTCGTCGCGATGGGGGACACGCCGCCTGGATTCGACGTCCAGCGCCGCAGGGCGAGCCGTGTCGGGGGGGACAGTGAAGTCGCGGTGCTCGGGCTCGGTCCGTCGCGACGGGAGCGGTTGTTCGGCGATTTCCTGCTCGCCATGCGCAACGAGACCACGATCGCGCTGTTCAGCACGAAGACCGAGGCGGACGCGCAAGAGTTGATCGACGAGGCGGAGAAGTACTTCAGGCGGTTACGCGCCGACGCCTGAAATGATCGGTACGAAAAGCGAGGCAGCGGTCTCGAACCCGCTGCCTCGCCCTTTGGTGCAAGTTCTCGCTCAGGCCGAGACGAGTCGACGCCGGTAGTACGACACCGAGCCGTCGAGGAGTTCGTCGACCTTGATGCGACGGATCAGTAGGTGCACGTCGTGCTCCCAGGTGAATCCGATGCCGCCGTGTACCTGAAGGGCGGTCTGCGCGGTTGCGCTGGCACCGTCGCAGGTGAACGCCACTGCCGCGGACACAGCGCGGGTGCGGGCGTCGGCGTCGTCACCGTCGAGGGCGACGGCTGCCGCCCACAGTGCGGCGCGCGAGGCCTCGACCGAGAGCGCCATGTTCGCGCAGTGGTGTTTGATCGCCTGGAAGCTTGCGATCGGCTTGTCGAACTGGGTGCGCTGTCCGGCGTATTCGACTGTGACATCGACCAGACGGGCTGCCGCGCCGAGCGCGTCCAAGGCCCGGAATGTGGCGAGCTCGTCGTGCAGGAGCGCCACGGTACCGGGCTGCAGCACCGACCAGTTGCCCTCGTCGAGAAGGACGTCGATTTCGGCTACCGACCACGAGCGGGTCAGGTCGAGGGTCTCCAGGGTGCGGTCGGTTACCGTGTCGACGGGCAACACTGCGGCGACTTCGGTGCCGGTGTCGGTGATCGCGACGAGCAGGATGCGGTGTGCTTCGATCAGCCCGGTCGTCGGGGCCGTGGTGCCGCTCAGGTGGAGCGTTGTGCCGTCGAGTTGCGCGTGCAGCGCAGAGTTCTCGAGGGAGGCGAGTGCCGGCAGTACGAGTTCGGCACCTGATTCGGCAGCGTCGAAGGCCTCATGACCGAGTTGCGCGAGCAGTCGCGTCGCGACCGCGAGCTCTGCGACCGGCAGCGCACTGCCCGCACGTCCGTGCTCTTCGACGAGTACGGCGAGATCGACGTGTGTGCCGCCCATATCCTCGGTGAGGAGCCCGATCAGGCCGGATTCGGCGAGGTGCTGCACGCCTTCGGGTGTCGTGCGGGCCGGGCCGTCGTCGATCACCGGGCGCCGCGCTGCGATCGGATCGTTCTTGGTGAGCCAGGCGCGCTCGGCCTCGGCGAGGGCTTCCTGTTCGTCGCTCAGCGCGAAGTCCATGACACTCCTCCAACATCGTGTTTGTTGACGTAGTTAACCACGTCACCTAAGTTTTGGGTAGCGCCCGAGACGAGATTTTCTGAAAGTCTAGGTTCGTATCGAGCGGTCGTACGAACACGGAGGTCATATGTCCGGGAACAGCACAGGTGAATCGGTCGGCGA
The DNA here is from genome assembly GCF_055380405.1 of Rhodococcus sp. JCM 9793. NCBI lineage: Bacteria > Bacillati > Actinomycetota > Actinomycetes > Mycobacteriales > Nocardiaceae > Rhodococcus > Rhodococcus sp. JCM 9793. The sequence continues at coordinate 5,609,940 of NZ_AP043721.1, read as the reverse complement.
GGGCGCAATCGGAGGCGGCTGGAGTTCGGTGAGCCACCGCGGCTTCGACGCCGGCGTCCACCACGAGAATCCGCAGCCGTACGCGGCGATGGTAGAGGTGGCTCGGGACATGCTCGACGAACTCGCGGGAGCGAACCCGCCCCCCGACGTCGTCGACAAGGTTTCTGCTCATCTGGCCGACGTGCAGGCATTGCTCACAGACCACCAGGTGTCCGAGCGTCGTCGTCCGTTCGGCCATCTCGACGTGCCGGGACGCGCGCAATGCATGTCGCCGCTGATCGAGTTCGACCGATGGGACCGTGACGGTGCCGCCGGCACTGTCACCTTCGGCAGGTACTACCTCGGCGGTAACGGTGCTGCGCATGGCGGCACCATCCCCCTCATGTTCGACGAGGTGCTCGGCAGGCTGGCGAGCACGGACCGGACTCCGTGCCGCACGGCGTACCTGCACGTGGACTTCCGATCCATCACTCCCATCGATGCAGAACTCACCGTCGACGCCCGCTTCGAGCGGGAAGAGGGACGCAAGCGCTACCTGCGCGCAGAACTCCGTCACGGTGACGTGCTGTGTGCCGAAGCGGAAGGCCTGTTCATCGAATTGCGTCCCGGGCAACCGTGACGAACGCACAGCCACGCGTACGCATCGAGCGCGTCGAGCATGTACTCGTGATCGAGATGTGCCGCGCAGACAAGCGCAACGCGATCGACCGTGTAATGGCGGATGCTCTCGACGAGGCCCTCACGTTGCTCGACCGGGACGACGACCTCCGCGTCGGCGTGCTGGCTGCGGACGGTCCCGTGTTCAGTGCGGGCAGCGATCTCACTGCCGGTGGTGACTACTACACCGAACGCGGTGGCGAATACGGGATCATCCGGCGTCGTCTCGGCAAACCGCTCATCGCTGCGGTGGATGGCCCGGCACTCGGCGGGGGCTTCGAGATCGTACTCGCATGTGATCTTGTCGTTGCGTCGGAAGCCGCCGTATTCGGGTTGCCCGAGGTCGCGATCGGTCTCGTGCCGACATGTGCGGGACTGTTCCGCGCACCCCGGTCGTTGCCCCTGAACCTCGCGAAAGAACTTGCTTTGACCGGCGACCCGATTCCGGCATCGCGTGCCTACGCGGCAGGGTTCGTCAATGTGCTGGCGCCCGGCGGTGAAGCCCGGCCTGCCGCGGTGTGCCTGGCGGAGCGGATCGGCCGGAATGCACCGACCGCCGTGCGTGCGTCTCTCGCCGCGATCAATGACGTGGTCTCGGCCGACGACCCTGCCGGGTGGAAGGCCACCGATAGCGCGAAGCGTTCGATTCTCGGCTCCGCGGACGCTGCTGAAGGTGTGCGGGCATTCCTCGAAAAGCGTCCACCGAAGTGGTCTGGACGCTAATTGGCCTGCAACCTAAGTAACATAGTAAACTATGTAAAATGGTTTTGGTTGCGGGTGAAAGGGTGCACGGATGTCCGAAACCGAGGCGGATGTGCCCGTTGCCGACGACACCGTCGAACTCACAGAGATCCTTCGAGTCGAACAACTCGACCGCGATCTGTTCCGTGCCTTGCCCGTGCATCACGACGGCAGGCCACTGTTCGGCGGACAGATCGCGGCCCAATGCCTACTCGCGTGCGGTGCGACGGTTCCGGAACACCGGCATCCGCACTCCCTGCACGGCTATTTTCTGCGGCGAGGTGATTCCGCACAGCCCGTGGTCTACCGCGTGGACCGTGACCGCGACGGCCGCAGCTATTCCTCACGCCGTGTCGTCGCACTGCAGGACGGTGAGGTGCTCTTCAGTATGGCGGCGTCGTTCCGTGTCGGTACCGACGGCGCAGAATTGGACGGTGAGCAGCCCACGCCGATGCCGCGGCCCGAGGAGTGTCGCGCCATCCCGAGCGGGCTGCCCCTCGACGCACGGGTCGACAAGTGGCCGAACCGCACACAATTCTTTCCGACGAGATTTCATGTCCGTCCGATCGGCGGATTGCCCATCGACAATGTGCTCGTCCATGCGGCCGCGTTGACGTACATGTCGGACTTCTCGGCAGGACTACCGAAGCTGCTCGGCGGAGAGGTTCTCGGGCCGAGCCTCGACCATGCTCTCTGGTTTCACGATGTGCCGAACTGGGACGGCTGGCTCCGGGTCGACTACGAACCGGGTACCGCCGGTGGCAAGCGCGGCTGGTATTCCGGGGCGATTCGCGACGCGTCGGGTCGCCGCATTGCGAGTCTCGCGCAGGAGATGGTCTATCGCGACGACGATTCCGAAATGACGGCGCCATGAGGGCGACCGTGAGATGAGGGGTATTCGATGAACGAGGTCGACTCAGGTTCCGGCACTCCGGATGCCGTCGAGGTCGCTGCCGACGCAGTCCGTCGGCTCACGGCCGCGATACTCGAGTCCAGAGTGCGCGGCGTCGCCACCCCCGATGTCTCGGAGAAGATTTCCGTTCTCGCAGATCGTCTGGAGGCCGTGGCGGCACACCCGCGCGAATGTGTCACCGGAAGGATCGGTACGCACGAGGGGGCGCTGCAACGCAGCCCTGTGAGCGGCCCGAAGAACCCTGTCGCCATACCACTTCGATTCGAGCAGTGCGACGACGGGTCGTCGCTTGCTCACACCGAGTTTCCCCGGCAATACCAAGGGCCACCCGGGCTCGTGCACGGCGGCGTTTCGGGTCTCGTGCTCGACGTTGCCATGGCGGTCGCGAACAGCGCGGCCGGCCGAGCGGGCGTGACCGCGGAGATGACGCTGCGCTATCTACGACCGACACCCTTGTATACGGAAGTGACCGTGCGCGGACGGCACGTGCGCGTCGAAGGACGCAAGACCTGGTCGCAAGGAACGCTCGAAGTCGACGGCGAGACGACTGTGGTCTGCGACGGATTGTTCATCACGAAGGAGCTTGCCCTGTGACCACCGTCGAAGGTCGTCCGTTGCCTGCCCCGGAAGTGGAACTCGAGTATGCCGCCGCCCTCGAACGGGATGCCGTCCAGTTGCGCCGAATCGTGGATCTGCTCCAGCGTGTAGACGTCGACGATCCGCTGCTTCTCGACGTAGCCGAGGAGCTCGATGCCCTTTCCGAGCATCTGGAGAATCCGGTTGAAACGGTGACCGAAACGATCCGCAACCCCGGTTGGCGCCACGATCCGGTCAGCGGAGTCGAGAACGCGATCGCACCCCCGATCATCCTCGAGTCCCGACCCGACGGAAGCGTAACGGCAGAATTCGAATTCGGGCTTCCGTATCAGGGTCCCAACTCCTTCGTGCACGGCGGAATCTCGGCGATGGTCATGGATGCTGTGCTCAGCGCGGTCACCGCGCCGAAGGACGGGCCTATTGTCACTGCGCAGCTCACCGTCCGGTACCACCGGCCCCTGCCGCTGTTCGTGCCGCTGACCATCGTTGCGCGCCTGAAGGAGCGTGAGGGACGCAAGGTCTGGACTACCGGCGAAATACTCGTCGACGGGAAGGTCGCGGTGTCGGCCGAGGGGCTGTTCATCGAGAAGCGGCTGAATCCCACACAGTAGATGTTCCGGTCGGTCGATCAGGAGGCAATGTGGTCACGTGGAACATTCCGGATTCCCGGAAAGAGCTGTCGCGCTACTACACCGGTGCGGAGAAGTACCTGACGGCCGTCCCCGGCGAGTCCCCGCTCGACGACACCGCGAGCCAACTCCGTCGTATCGTCGAGGCGCTCTCCCTCACGACACCAAACGCCGCGCACATACCGCTGACCACCGAGCGACTCCGCGACATCGCTGACGAACTCGAAAGACACACCGAACCGGCCACAGATCGCTTGCTCGGGATGTGGGAGGGCGACGGTGTCGTCCGGCACGACCCGGTCACCGGACCGGAGAACACACTCGCACCACCGCTCGTCATGCACGTCGCGGAGGACGGGTGGGTCGAGGGTGAGGTCACGCTCGGTCTGCCGTATCAAGGCCCACCTGCCGCGGTGCACGGCGGCATCTGCGCTGCACTGCTCGATGCCGCGCTCGCCGTCGCCAACCACCGTGCCGGAAACAATGGCATGACCGCCCGACTCGAAATTCGGTACCAGCGTCCGACTCCGCTGTACCGGCCGGTCACAGTGCGCGCGAAGCAGTTGAGGCACGAGGGTCGAAAACGGTTCACGGTGGGAGAGATCGTCGTCGACGGTGAGGTCAGCGCCACCGCCGAAGGGCTGTTCATCGCTCGGCGCACTTCCGTGGCAGCCGAATAGCAAGCGGGAGGCAACGTGAAATACATCCGACTCGGCAACAGTGGCCTGCAGGTGTCCCGGCTCGCGCTGGGGTGCATGAGCTACGGCACTCCCGGCGCCGGCCAACACGCATGGACTCTCGGCGAGGACGACGCCACGCCGTTCATCCGCACGGCTGTCGAGGCGGGCATCAACTTCTTCGACACCGCGAACAGCTACTCGGGTGGCACCAGTGAAGAGATCCTCGGGCGTGCACTGAAGGAATACACCAAGCGCGAGAATGTCGTGATCGCGACAAAGGTATTCGGTCGAGTACGGTCGGGCCCCAACGGAAGTGGCTTGTCGCGCAAGGCGATCATGACCGAGGTGGATGCGAGCCTACGACGCCTGGGCACCGACTACATCGATCTGTACCAGATCCACCGCTGGGACCCTCGAACCCCGATCGAGGAAACTCTCGAGGCACTGCACGATCTCGTGCGGTCGGGTAAGGCCCGGTATGTGGGCGCGTCGTCGATGTACGCGTGGCAGTTCTCCAAAGCGCTGTACACGGCCGACCTGCACGGCTGGACCCGCTTCATCTCGATGCAGCCCCATTACAACCTCCTCTACCGCGAGGAGGAGCGCGAGATGCTGCCGCTGTGCGAGGACCAGAGCGTCGGAGTGCTGCCGTGGAGTCCGCTCGCCCGTGGCCGCTTGACCCGGACATGGAACACGACCAGCGCGCGCACCGAGAGCGACGAATTCGGTAAGGGTCTGTACGGAGACGACGACAAGCCGATCGTCGATGCAGTCGGCCGCATCGCGGACGAACGGGGCGTGGAACGAGCACAGGTAGCGCTCGCGTGGGTACTGAACCGGTCGGCCGTGACAGCACCGATCATCGGCGCCACCAAACCTAAGCACCTCACTGACGCGCTGGCCGCGCTGGAGTTCGAATTGACGGATGAGGAGTGCGCGGCACTCGAATCCCCGTACCATCCGCGGACGGTCGCAGGCTTCGCCTGAGGGCTCCCGTCACATTCTCGAGATGGCGAGGGCACAGCAGGCGAGCGACGTGATCACGGCGAGTGTCGCGATGGCGACCATGGTGGGCCACATGCTGCCCACGCCGATTCTGCGGTTAGTGCCTTTCGGGAAGCGGCGAAGCCCACGCTGCAGACAGCAGCGGCGAGGATCGAACCGACGGCGAGACCCGGGAGGCCGTGCCGGAGTGCGGCGAAACTGGTTGTAGCGCAGGTTAGTAACATCACCAAGGCCGGTGCGTTGCCAAGCCAATGCGGTGCGCTGGGGCTGGAGCCCCGGATCGGATGTCATGCCGAGTGCAGCGTGGAGGCAGCCACGAAGACTGCCAAGCTCAGGGACACGATGACGATCCCTGCCACCACCCACGGAAGGGGGAAGCGGGGCGGGTGGGTCTGGGTCATGTCACTGCCCTGCGTCATCGCACAGGAGAATCGGGATTCATCACCGGGGTCGATGGATGAATCCCGGTTCGGGGCAAAACTTTCGAGTTGATCAGCGTCAGTTCGTCATTGCGAGATAGCGGGGGTCGTAGGGTCCCCACGTCGTCGCGTAATCCATTTCGGGGCTGAAGCCGACCACGTTGTCTTTCATGATCCACTGGTACTCGATCCAGACGATCGGTGCTGCGAGGGCCTGCCCGACGAGATAACGGTTCAGTGCGACAGCGGCGGTCTCACGCTCCTCGGGCGATCGTCGTGAGTCCACTGCCATAGCGCGCAGTTCGGTGTACTCGGGTGTCACGCCGCCCGGGTTCAGTGCGGCTTCCCAGCGGAACGGTGCGCCGCCGGCAAGGCTGGTCCCGACGGAGGAGAAGTGCAGGAACGCCGACGCTCCGCCGGCACCGAACGCCGACGTGCCTTCGAATGCGTCGACGATTCGTGGTTCGAACGTGATGCCTGCCTCGCTGAGTTGCTCGGCGAGAACATCCGCGAGACCGGGTGTGATCGCGCTCGAAATCAGGACGGTGCCCAGATCGATACCGTCGGGGTGGCCCGCTTCTGCCAGTAGTGCCCGCGCTGCCTCGGGGTCGTAGTCGTAGAACCCGTCGAGCGATTCGTCGTAGCCGGCCAGTCCCTCGGGTGTGTATTGGTAACGGGCTTCGGAGCCAGGGTACAGCGCTTCTACGATTGCTTCGCGGTCGTAAGCGTGATTGATGGCCCGTCGAACCCGGATATCATCGAGCGGTTCCTTGCCGGTATTGAAGTAGAGTTCGACGCCGGTCCCCTGCAGTACGGGCACCGTCGTCAGCCCGTCGCGACCCTCCAACGCGGCCACGTTGCCCGGCTGGAACGAGCCGATGTCGATCTGGCCGCCTGCCAGCGCATTGGTGTATGCCTGGAAATCGGGAATCACGATGTATTCGAGGCCGGCCAATTGTGCGGCGTCGGCGTCCCAGTAGTCCTCACGGTCGCGCACAAGGGTAAGACGCTCTTGTGGCGCATAGCTTTCCACGCTGTATGCACCGGATCCGTTCGGTTCCGTCGCAGGATCGCCGTTCGCGACGAGATCGGGATGCATCATCATCCCGGCCATGCCGGCCAGCGCTTCTGGGATCGCGGTCGTCGGGGTAGTGAGATTCAGGGCAACGGTGTGGTCGTCGACCACGGTCACCGCTTCGACGGGTTCCATGAGTGTGTGAACAACAGGGCTCTGTAGGGTCCGTGCACGGTCGAGATTTACCTTGACGACCTGTGCGTCGAGCGCTGTTCCGTCGCGGAAGGTGACATCGTCGCGGAGGGCGAGTGTCAAGGTGCGCCCGTCGTCGCTGTACTCCGACGACGTTACGAGCATGCCCTCGACATCGCCTGTGGAGCTGATTGTGAAGAGCCGGTCGTAGATCGCGGCGAGCCCGAACTTGAACGAGGCGAGTTCACTGGCTGCCATGTGGGGATCGAGCGAGTTGGTTCCCTGCGTGCCACCTATGCGCAGCACCGCGGAACGGTCGATCGCGCCCGAATCCGTGGTCGCGCTCGAACTGCTACTGCAGCCGGCGACGATTCCCGCGAGGAGGGCAGTCGCGGCCGTAGTGGCGAGTAGTTTACGAATCATCGATACCCTTCGAAGGCCATGAAGATGGCTTGTGTGCAGGACCCCGTCCCGACCGGTACTCATGCCGGCGTGTACTCGGCGACGGCGTCCAGCGGGGCTACCTTACGGACTTCGATGCGGTGAATCTTACGGTCGGCGGTGTAGTCGCCCACGGCGTAGTGCTGAACGTAATGGTTGTCCCAGATTGCGAGATCTCCTGCACGCCATTGCCAACGGCAGGTGAACTCCGGCCGCGTCGAGTGGGCCGCGAGGAAATCCAACAGAGCCTTGCTCTCGAGTGGATCCATGTCGGCGATGCTGCGAGTGAATAGATTGTTCGTGAACAGGGACCTGCGATCGGTCAGCGGATGACGGGTGACGACGGGATGTTGTGCGCACAATTCCGGACGATTGACGTGGGCGGAGTGATGCGCAGTCAACCCGTCGAGGTGTGCCTTCATGCGGTCCGATAGTGCGTCGTACGCCGCGACCTGGCTGGACCACATGGTGTCCCCGCCATGCGGAGGAGATACCTGCATGTGCAAGGTGGAGAACCGGACCGGCTCCTCCATTCACGTGACATCTGCGTGCCATTCGTGCGAGTAGGCGGCCAGTCCGTTGTCGGTGGAGATCACTCCGATCTCCGGGTAGCCATCGTCTGCCAGCGAAGCGATCAGTCCGGGGGTGTTGAACTCGCCGAAGATCGACGCGAATGCGCGGTGCTGTGCCGGATCGAGTGAGTCCGTATGCATCACGAGTACGCCGTGTGCGGCAAGAGCGTGCTCGAATGCTGTGGCGTCGTCGGCTGTCAGCGTCGTGAAGTCCGGTGGGTTGGTGATCTCCGCGCCGATTGCTCCGGACAGTGGACGAAGAGACAGTTGTATGGCCATTGTCGAATTCCTTAGTTCAGCCCTGGCGCGTATGTGACGGCCGGGGCGAGGGTCGGGGAGTCGCTAGTGGGGAAGGTGGCGTCGGGTGCGGTCGGAGACCGGTGCCGACAGCATGTGGACCAGGGAATCGAGCAGGTCTGAAATGAAAAACTCGAACGACACTGCCGTTCCTCGGAGCAGTTCGGCGCTACGCTGCTCGAGCACTGCAGGAAAGCTCGTGAGAAACGTTCGTAGTCGTTGCTGGACCACCGCAACGGGCAGCGGGACGAGGATTGTGCCGATCCGTTCGAGGCATTCGAGTGCAGAGCCATTGATGCGCGGGTCGAGATCGTAATACTGCTCCTGCACCAGGCCGGCCATCGTGATCTTTCGGAGAAACCCGACGTAGTGGCTATCGCCGTACTCGACGTCCTCCGCGAGCGGAAGCATCAGTGCGGAAACCAAAGCGTACAGATCGTGCCCGGCTTCGACGAGCAACTCATCGCGACGGGAATTGATCTGGGGCAGACGATACTCGAGAATCGAGCGAACGAGTCCTTCTCTGTCGCCGAAGTGATACTGCACCGCCGATCGGTTCGATGTGCCGGCGAGTCCGCATACCTCCTGCAGTGACATCCCGTCGAGACCGTGCACGGCGATGAGGTATTCGCCCGAGATGATGAGACGCTCACGTGTCGGCATGTCGGAGCTGGGATTGGGCGGGGAAAGTGGAGGAACGCTGGGTTTCATCGACGGATGCCCTCTGGATAGCCACTGCATTGAATAATACGGTGGTATTAACCTAGATGTGACGCGCGTAACTGTCAAAGTCCGTATTTGCAGGACCTTCTGCTGTGTACTCCGAGGTCCGGAATCGTCGTCGTCGATCCGGTCAAGGCGAGGGGTGCGGGGTTGCTGCCCTCATGATCACATCGACGAGAGGTTCGACGTGTGCTGCTGTGTCTTGTCGTGCGTCGTCGCGTTCGTCCAGAGACATCGAGAGAACGTGCACCAGGATGGAACCTACGAGTGCTTGCGCGAGAGGGCGAACAGGCACATCGGATGCGATTTCGCCACGGTTGATGGCCCGCGTGAAGACGGTGGTGATGCCGGCTCGGCTCGCCGCGGTAATTCGCTCCTGGAACGGGCCGAGCATCGTGGGGGCAGCGGTGAAGTCGACCGTGATACGCAGGGTTGCCCACCCGGTGGGGTCGAGGAAGTGACGGAGGTTCCGGGTTGCGACCTCTGTGAGATCGTCGCGAAGGTTACCGGAATCGGTTGTAGTGGCGAGCGGTAAGGCGACCGATTCGACGCTGGCAATGAGCAATTGCTCCTTCGTTGCCCAGCGACGGTAGAGCGCAGATTTGCCGACGCCGGCGCGACGCGCGACTCCCTGCATCGTGAACGAGGCCCAGCCGGTTCGGGCGTACTCCTCGAGCGCGGCAGCAATGAGACGTTCGCTGACGTCGGGGTCGCGCGGACGCCCGGTTGGTCTTTGCTGCTCGTCGGGCATTGCTCCTCATTCCGGATGTCGAACTATATCCCTCGATCCTTACATTTTGCGCAGTGGTGGGAGCAACGCCCTTGCGGACTTCAAGCGTCCGTAATACTCTGTGACGTGCCTAACATCTTCATCTAGGTGATCCTCTGCGTCTTTGTCGAGGTGCGACGTGACCCTCGTACCACTTTGCGCGCACGGTCTGCCGGGCGCTTCCCCCTCCGAAAGGATTCTCTTGACCGATCTCGAAGGCAGAGTCGCATTCATCACCGGCGTCGCCCGTGGGCAGGGACGCGCGCACGCTGTCAAGCTGGCCTCGCTCGGCGCCGACATCATCGGTGTCGACATCTGCAAGGACATCGACTCGATGGACTATCCCAACGCCTCACGCGACGATCTCTACGAGACGATCCGGCTTGTCGAAGCCGAGGGCCGTCGAATGGTCGGTCGAGTCGCCGATGTGCGGGATCGTGCCGGGCTGGCCGCGGCGTTCCGAGAAGGCGCCGCGGAATTCGGCCGTGTGGACATCGTCATCGCCAACGCCGGCATCGTTCGCCTGACGCCGTGCGCCGACGAGGAACGCGAAACCCTGTGGCGTGACATCATCGATACCAATCTCACCGGTGCATGGAACACGGTCGAGGCCGCGTTGCCTCTCCTGCGCGAAGGCGGACGGGGCGGGTCGATCGTCCTCACGAGTTCGAGCGCCGGACTGAAGGGCACCGCATCCGATAGGGCCGGAGCCCAGGCCTACACCGCGGCAAAGCGGGGTCTGGTCGGGCTGATGCAGTCACTCGCGAATCAGTACGCGCCCGAGTGGATTCGCGTGAACACCATCCACCCCACCGGGGTTGTGTCCGGCATGACGATGAACGAAACGATGGAAAAGTTGTTCGCCGCTGCCGCCGCGGGCGAAAGCTCGGGGATGGCAAGCATGCAGAACGCACTGCCGATCCCGATCCTGCAGTCCGAAGATATCGCCAACTCCGTCGCATGGCTCGTGTCCGACGAGGCCAAGTTCGTGACCGGGGTTGCGCTGCCACTCGACGCCGGCTTCACCATCCGCTAGTACCGCACCCGAATTCCGAACACGACAACAGGAGCGATTGTGACCACTGCAGTAACGGATCTGACCCGCCCCGACGTTCACTTGCACATCGGCGCCGAACGATTGGCAGCGGGATCGGCCGGCACGTTCGATCACGTCAACCCGGTTACGGGCAAGGTAGACAAGGCCATTCCGATGGCGGGCCCGGCCGAGGTCGATCGCGCGGTGGCCGCAGCTGCGGAGGCATTCGAATCGTGGAGACGCACCGCTCCGGCGGAGCGGGCTCGGCTGTTGAATCGACTGGCAGATCTGATCGAGGCCAACGCCGAAGAGTTCGGCCGGCTGGGGGTGATGGACAATGGCACCGCATTGGGAACCGCTACGAACCTCGTGGGGAAGTCGATCGCGTGGACGCGGTACTACGCCGGATGGGCCGACAAGATCACCGCCGAGGTGACGTCGACGCTGACCGCCGACGGCGAATTCGGCTACACCCTGCGTCAGCCCTACGGGGTGGTGGGCATCATCATCACCTGGAACGGGCCGCTGATTTCTCTGGCAATGAAGATTCCTCCCGCGGTGGCCGCAGGCAATACCGTGGTGGTCAAGCCGTCCGAGCTGACGCCGTTCTCGGGGGAACTGTTCGCTGCTCTCGTTGTCGAAGCGGGCTTTCCGCCCGGTGTGATCAACATTCTGCCCGGCGATGCCGCGTCCGGTGCGGCGCTTGTCGAACACCCGCAGGTCAAGAAGGTTTCGTTCACCGGGGGGCCGGCCACGGCGTCGAAGATCCTTGCGGCGTGCGCGCCGACGATGAAGCCGGCGGTGCTCGAACTCGGTGGCAAGTCCGCCAACATCGTGTTCGAGGATGCGGACCTGGAGGCCGCGTGCGGGTTCGGCACGGTCATGTCGGTCGGTGCGATGTCCGGGCAGGGGTGTGCGTTCCCCACTCGTATGCTTGTGCAGGAGTCGATCTACGAGCAGGTCGTGGCCACCGTCAAGGCCATCGCCGAGCAGATCGTGGTCGGTGATCCGTTCGCGGAGGGGACCTTCGCCGGTCCGGTGGTCAACCAGGCTGCGTTCGAGCGGATCCAGGGTGTGATCGCGAAGGCGAAGGAGGACGGCGCACGGCTGGTCACGGGCGGTGAGCCGGCAGGGCTCGGCGGTGAACTCGCGGGCGGGTTCTTCCTGCAGCCGACGGTGTTCGCCGACGTCGACCCGCAGTCGGATCTGGCGCAGAACGAGGTGTTCGGGCCGGTTCTTTCGATCATTCCGTTCCGTGATGAGGCGCACGCGATCGAGATCGCCAACAGCACTCGGTACGGTCTGTCGGGTTACGTGCACACCAAGGATCTCAAGCGTGGTCTGCGGGTGGCGGAAGAGTTGGTCACCGGTGAGGTGTTGATCAACGGTGCGTCCAACCTCCCCGTGAACCGGCCGTTCGGAGGCCTCGGACTCAGCGGCCTCGGGAAGGAAGGCGGCAAGGCGGGCATCGAGGAGTTCCTCTTCACCAAGGGTATCGGGATCGCCTGACCCTTCGGCATCGAGCCCGGCTCAGATTCGAGCCGGGCTCGTTCGGCAATGTCCCTCAAAGGAGCGCATGGGTGAAAAGATACTACTGGACGAAAGCTGCGGTGATCGTGTGTACCGCATCGCTTCTACTCGTCGGATGTTCGAAGCCGACCGAGGATAATTCCGGTGTGGTGGATCCGAACGGTGTGATCCATGTGGCCAACGTGGCAGGCACCCCGAGCCTGGACCCTCACGCCACAACATCCGAGATTGTGTGGCTTCTCAGTACGATGCCGATGGTGTACGACCAGCTGTTCGCCATCGACGCTCAGGGCAATCCCAAGGGGCGTCTGGTGACCGATTGGTCGTACAGCGACGACGGACTCGCATTGAATCTCGTTCTGCGCGAGGATGTCGCCTTCCGTGACGGCACGCCCCTCGATGCCGCCGCAGTCAAGGCCAGCTTGGATCGCGCACGCACACTTGACACTCCGGTCGTGTCCAAACGCATGGCACCCGTGACCGCCGTGGACGTCACAGCGCCGTACGAGGTCAGGCTGACCCTCGACAGCCCGACGCCGACGATCCCGTACGTGCTGGCCGAGTGCGCCGGATTCATCATGCACCCTGACCTGATCGCAAACGGAGACCCCGCCACCGAGGCGAACGGGTCGGGCGCCTACAGCGTCGCGTCGTTCACACCGCGCGAGCGTCTCGAACTCGTTCGGGACAACGACGATTACTGGGATCCCGATGCCGCGCAAGTCGAGTCCGTGACCTTCGAAGCCATCGGCGACAAGCAGGCCTACGTCAACGCCGTGATCAGCGAGCAGGTGGACCTCGGCAACTACCAGAGTTACGGCAACGAGGTTGCAGGGCAGGACCACCTCGAAGTAGTTCAGGTGCCTACCGGTACCGGAGTGCAACTCGTGTTCAACCCCGATATCGAGCCACTCGGCAATCTCGAAGTGCGACAGGCGATCAACCACGCGATCGACCGGCAGACGCTCGTCGAAGCACTGATGCCCGGCTCCGAAGTCACGGAGCAGTACGCCCGCGAGGGCTTCGCTGGGTACGACCCGGAGTTGGCGGGCACATACGACTACGACCCCGAGAAGGCGAAGTCCCTGCTTGCCGAGGCCGGCCACCCCGACGGTATCGATCTGGGTGACATGCTGATCTCGCAGGCTATCGTCCCGGGCACGTCCGACGTCGTCGCGGAGCAACTCGCAGAGGTGGGGATCCGGATTCGGCCGATCGTCGTCGACCCGCAGACGATCGGCTCACAGTGGATGGAAGGACGCAATGCCTCGATGCTGACCTTTGCCCAGACCGGTACGGAGTTCAGCGCCGGCGCCGCCACTCGGTGGGGACCGAGATTCCAGCCCACGGGGATGCCGGAAGAGTTCACGCTGATGCTCGCCGAGGCCGCAGACAATCGCCTCGACGACGCCGAGCGCGCTGCGCGGTACCGGGATGTGAATCGCTATCTCGTGGAGCAGGCCATCGCGGCCCCGATAGTGTGGATCGACGACCAGTGGATAGTCAACAAGAGGGTGCAAGGGTTCAGTGCGGACAGTGATTACGCGGGCACAACGAGCCCGCTCGCGTGGGTTCCCCGCGGACTTGCCGTGACCGAATAGTCGATTTCGCGGGGCAGGGCAATCGTCCTGCCCCGCGGTCGTGATCTTGGATCAACGGAGACTCGTGTCGCACGATCTGGAGCTCGATATCCCATTGGCATATATAACTAAGTCGTCTATCTTGTGGTGTTAGTAGGCCGGTGTCTTCGCCACATGGATACTCAGGAGGAAATATGACTGAAGCAGTAATCGTCAGTGCCGTCCGCACGCCGATCGGCACCTCCTTCAAGGGCTCACTCACCGAAACAACACCCGCCGAGATGGCCCAACTCGTCATCACGGAAGCTGTCGCACGTTCCGGACTGGCACCCGGGATAATCGACGACGTCATACTCGCCGAGTCCAACTACGGAGGCGGTGACGTCGCCCGCTACGCGGCGGTCGAAGCCGGCCTGGTGCATGCTCCCGGCCAGTCGGTCAATCGGCACTGCGCGGGCAGTCTCACTGCAGTGCAGAATGCGGGCGGGTCGATCCGGTCCGGCATGGACCGTGCCGTCGTCGCGGGTGGAGTTCATTCGTCCTCGCTCAATCCCAGGCAGCAGCATCGCGTTCCCGGCACCGCCGACGAGTGGATCGACAACTGGATGAGTCCCGCACATCCGGACAGCCCCGAGGCCCCCAACCGCGACATGACCATCACCGTTGGATGGAACACCGCCCAGGAGGCCGGACTCACACGCGAAGACATGGATGCGTGGGCACTTCGCTCGCATGAACGCGCTGTCGCCGCGATCGACGCAGGACTGTTCGACGACGAGATCGTCCCTATCAAAGCACTCCAAAAAGACGGCTCGTCCCTCGTCTTCGCGGTCGACGAACACCCCCGGCGCGGTTCCACACTCGACAAGCTTGCGGCACTGCGGGTACTCCATCCGGAGATCGACGGTTTCTCCGTCACCGCCGGCAATTCGAGTGGCGTCAACGACGCCGCGGCGGCACTGACCTTGGTCGCCGACGACCTGGCCGCAGCCGAAGGCCTCACTCGACTCGCGACCGTGAGGGCGTGGGCCAACGTCGCCGTCGAACCCCGGCGCAATGGAATGGCGGCGGTCGAGGTCATCCCCAAGGTTCTCGATCGTGCGGGTCTGGCCGTGTCCGGTGTGGACCTGTGGGAGATCAACGAGGCCTTCGCCTCCGTGCCGATCGCGGCGTGCCGCACCCTTGGGATCGACGAGGACCTCGTCAACACCAGCGGCAGCGGTTGCAGCCTCGGGCACCCCATCTCAGCGTCCGGGGCTCGTATGCTCACCACTCTGGTCCACGAGTTGCGTCGTCGCGGCGGCGGTATCGGTGTTGCGGCCATGTGTGCGGGTGGTGGCCAGGGTGGTGCTGTGCTCATCGAGGTCCACGAACCCGAAAGGTTCTAGGACCGATGCAATTCACGCTGCAGTACCCCCTCGGGAACTCTGGTTCGGACCCACGCTTTGCCCAGCCGGAGACGGTGGCACGAGTCGTGCAGGCCGCCGAGCTCGCCGGGTTCACCGCTGTCGCAATGACGGATCATCCTGCACCCTCTCGTAAATGGCTGGAAAGTGGCGGCCACGCCAGCTTTGATCCCCTGACCGCACTGGCGTTCTGTGCAGCGGTGACCACGCGAATCCGACTCATGACCCACCTGCTCGTGTTGCCGTACCGGAATCCGCTGTTGGCCGCCAGGCAGATTGCCACTGTCGACCGGTTGTCGGACGGCAGGATCGACGTGGTTGCCGGACCGGGTTACCTGCGTTCGGAGTTCTCGGCTCTCGGCGTCGACTACGACTCTCGCGGAGCAGACTTCGACGAAGCTCTCGAGATCCTGAGCCGAGTATTCACCGATCCGGAATTCCGTTACGAAGGGAAACGATTCGCTGCTCGCGGAGTGGCTATCGAACCCGGTCCGGTCCAACTCCCGCATCCACCGCTCTGGATCGGAGGAAATGGGCGGCGAGCCCGACGCCGTGCAGCAGCGCTCGGCAACGGTTGGAGTCCCGTTCAGTTGGGTTCTGCCGGAGTTCGAACGACGGGAACGGTGTCCATGGATACCGACCAAGAGATGCGTAGTGCAATCGAAGACCTGGAGGGCTTGATCGGGAGTGCAGGGAGAACTCGCAGTGAAGTGACTGTGCAGCTGCAGTCCGCGAGGAGCTCCGACATCGCGGCACCGCACAGAGATCAACTCCGACAGCGAATCGGTGAGCTCGCGAATCTTGGTATCGACCAATTGGTCATGACCACTCCCGACAACGACGTCGAGCAGTGCATCGATGCGATCGAAGCAATCGGGAAAGAGGTTCTCGTGGAACAGGCCATGCCATCGGATCTGAATCGGAACGGGTCCGCGCAAGACACCGCTCTCGAGTCGAGTGGCGTTACAACCCGAAAGGCACCACAGTGACCTCGCTGGAATCACCGTTCACAGACACCGACGACTACCTTCATCCCGTGTCGGGGAGTTTCTACGAGAACGAGACCTTCTGGTTCTCGTTCTTCGTTCCGGAGCGCAATATCGGGGCGTGGATCTACACGGGTGTCAGGCAGAACGCCGGCATAACGCACGGCGGAATGTGGATGTGGGACGACACGGGCGTCGAGCCTTGGCAGCTGCCCTTCTACGAGAATTTCTCCGCGCTGAAGCTGCCCACGGTAGAAGGCAACGTATTGTCGATCCCAACGGGCGCGACGATTGAAGTGATCGATTCGGGCATGGTCTACGGCCTTCGCTACGACGATCGGAAACGCATCGACGTCGACTTGACTTTCCGTGGGCTCGAACAGCCGGTGCCGCTCCGTCACGGAACGCCACCGTATCCTGCGGCGTCGCACTACGACCAGATCGGTCACGTCACCGGACACGTACTGCTCGACGGTGAGCGCATCGCGGTCGATTGCTATGCGATGCGCGACCGTTCGTGGGGCGCGCGGACCGAACGGGGATACGGGCGGGTGGGATACACGTGGCTGGGCGATCGGGAGTGCAGTTTGCTGACATACTCGGCCCCGACCGCCACCAGCGACGATATCCACTCGGGGTACCTCCGCCGCGGCGAGGAGGTCACCAGTGTGGTAGCGGGGGACCGGAAGTTGGTGCGCAACAACATACATTCATGGGTGGAAACTCTCGAGATCTCCGTTGTGGACGAGAGTGGCACCGAAGTCGCTGCCACAGGTCGTGCCCGTAGCCGGATGATCCTGCCGGGGGCTACGAACATATGCATCAACACATTGCTCGAATTCGAGATCGAAGGTCGCACTGTCTACGGTGAGGATCAGGATGTGTGGTCCATCGACCTCTTCAGGCAGGCGCGTTCCATCAAACCGTAATCGAGCACATGTATCACACCGCCGGTGATCGTCGCCGACGCCGACTACGGGGAAGGGCGGTGTTGCTGGACGCAGTCACCGCACGCACACACGGTGCGGACGCAGCGCCGACGAACGAAGATTGTTGCGCCCATCCGGAATATACCTTGTGGAGGAATCTCATGGCTCTGAAAAAGTCGTTCTGCCGCTTGTGCCAGGCGATGTGCGGAACGATGGTGGACGTTCGCGACAACCGTGTATCGAAGGTGCTCGGAGACCGGACCCATCCTGTCTCGAGTGGATACTCCTGCTAAGGGACGTAAAGGCGGCGACCTGATGTACGCCCCAGGACGACTCGCGACATCGCTTCGTCGAAACCGCAACGGCGAATTCGAGCCTGTCCCTGCCTACGAGGCGGCTGCGGAGATCGCGGAACGCCTCGGCGACGTGATCGGCAGCAACGGGCCCGATGCCATCGGTCTGTTCATGGGGACCCAACACAACTTCGCTACCTTGACCGGCCCGATGGTCCGCGGGTGGTTCAGAGGGCTCGGTTCACACAAGTTGTTCTCCACCATGACCATCGATCAGTCGGCCAAATGGATTGTTCGGGAGCGGATGGGGCAATATCTCGGCGGGCGACAGAAGTTCCACGACTCGGACGTCTGGATACTCGCCGGCACGAATCCGCTTGTGTCGGTGAACGGGGGCGATGGTGACGGAGCGTTGATGGCGAACCCCTCGGCGTCCTTGAGGGCAGCCAGAGATCGTGGACTCGAGTTGATCGTCATTGATCCGCGGAGGACCGAGACGGCATCGAGAGCCGATCTACACCTTCAAACGCGTCCCGGCTTCGATGCCGTCATTTTTGCGGGAATCTTGAACGTCATCCTCACTGAGGAGTTGCACGATCGGGAGTTCTGCGACCGCTATGTCGACGGGCTCGACGAGCTTGCGAAAGCGGTCTCCGGTGTCACACCGGATCTCGTCGAGCGGGTGTGTGACGTCCCCTCCGCGGACCTCGTCACTGCAGCAAGGATGTTCGGCCGCGCATCGAGTGGGATGGTGTCGACCGGAACCGGGGTATGTATGGGCCCGGATTCCAATGTGGCGGAACATCTTGCCGCGTGCCTCAACGCGGTCTGCGGCCGATTCGCTCGCGAAGGCGACAGTGTCGAAGACCGGTCTGCGCTGTCACGCTCAGTCACACCGCGCGCGGAAGTCGCCCCGCCCGGACGTAGTTGGGAGTCCGGATTTCACAGCCGCGTAGGCGGAGTGGGCACCCTCAACGGACAACTGCCCTCGGGAATTCTGGCCGACGAAATTCTACAGCCGGGCGTCGACCAGGTTCGCGCGCTTCTCGTCTCCGGGGGTAACCCGGCGAGCGCTCTGCCGGACAAAGACAAAACGTTGCGGGCGTTGCGATCTCTCGATCTTCTGGTATGTGTCGACACACACATGTCCGAGACTGCACAGCTCGCCGACTATGTCATCGCTCCCACGACAATGTACGAACGTGCCGATCACACTGCTGCGATGGAGGCGTCTTTCACCACGCCGTACGCCCAGTACACCCCGCCGCTGGTGGATCCGCCACCCGGAGTAATCGAGGACTGGCAGTTCTGGTTCCGTCTCGCCACGGAGATGCACATCGACGTGAAGTTCGCCGGTCGCGTCCTCGACCCTGGCATGACACCAACCTCCGACGAACTGCTCGCGATGCTTGCAGAACGTGGTCGGGTCCCTCTGGCCGACGTCGTTGCTGCCGGCGGCGGACTCCGCCCACCACCACGATCCTCGACCGTGTTGCCGCCCTCTCCCGATGCAGCCGAGAACAGGCTCCAATTGTTTCCACAGGGGGTTGCGCATGAACTCGAAGTAGCGTTGAGCAGATCCGGTGCCGTCGTCGACGAGTTCTCACTGAGACTTGTGGTCCGGCGTGAACGTGAGCTGATGAACTCCGTGGGCCGGGGTATACCCGGGCTTGCGCGTCGCACCTTCAACCCTGCCTTCGTCCATCCCGCCGATCTTCGGCAACGCGGTATTTCTGAGGACGACGCAGTAATCATCCGGTCTCGTCACGGTTCAATCCAGGCTGTCGCGGTTCCGGACGAGACGGTGCGGCGGGGCATCGTGTCTATGACGCATTGTTACGGATCGTTGGATTCGGATGCCGATCCCCACGACCACGGTAGCAACGTCGCAGCACTGTTGACGTGCGATACGAACGTCCAAACGATCAATCACATGCCGACGATGACCGCGGTCCCGGTCACGTTCGATGCCGTCAGCGACATCTGAATATCAGTTCTGGCGCACCTTCGGTTGCGCTACGGGTCTTCCTGAAGGATAGATTGTTTCGGCCGTTTCCGATGCGGGGCATCGAGGCGTGCTTCGATCGGATCGAGCACGTCGCCTTGATGGAGGGCAATCGGGCATATCGTCGCCGCAAGGGGTCACCGACGTGGCGACTGGTCCGCGGCTCCGACAACTTCGCCGTCCTCGTTCATGGGACCGAGGACAACACCAGTGCGGTGCGCGAACAGGTCGACGAGGTCGTGGCATCTACGGGTCTGCGGCTCTCGCCGGAGAAAACCCGGGTGCGGCACCTCAAGCCCTGCACGCCTTTCCGATTCTCAGACACCGAGACGCGTTGACCGTGCTCACGGCGGCCCCGACGCCGACGGTGAGACAGAGACTCACGCTTGATCGACTCGCGCTGCGTGGCCCGACCATTGGTGTCCAGGAAGAAGCATGCCGTGCAGGTCACTCCATTACTGCAGCCAGTCGTTGCGCTTCCAGAGTAGTACCCGTATAGGAATCAGCACCCGGTGACATGATGATCCAAGCCACGGCCGCTGCGACGACGTCCGGTGACGCCGCCTTGAGATGTCGTGCCCCATGTCCTCGGAAATGACCATGTTGCGTTCCGTGGCGACAAAACCCGGCTCCACGTTGAAAGCTCTGGTCCCGCAGTCTGCGAACTCGACGTGAAGCGTCGGGACCAGCCAGTGACCGGATGCCTTGCCCACCGCATACGCGTGCGCCCATCCGCCCTTCCCTGCAGCAGCGGACGGCGACATTGTTGCTGCGCTGGAGGTGATGTTCACTATTGTCCCGTGACCGCGATCAAGCATCCCGGGAAGCAGGATCTTGGTGTCCACGAGTTTCTAGGTCGGCAGGCTCGAAAGCAGTCGGTCGAGCCGTTCGACTGCTCGTCGCGCCGCAGGAATCAGACCTTCTGGATAGTAATCTTTGCTCGGAGTGACCTCGATGTCGTACACGCCCTTGTATCCGGCATTTTCGACCTTGCTGATCAACGAGGTGAGCGGAATTATTCCGTCTCCAAGATTCGCTTTGACCTGGCTGCCGTCTCGGAAGATGCCGTCGCCCACCTGAACAAGTGAGATCCGGTCGTTGTCCTCGGAAAGAAATGAGTCCAGCCGGGGATCTTGCCAGGCGTGAAAGAGATCCAGACACATCCGAAGGTTTGTGGCGTTCATCAGATCTTGGGCCTCGGCAATGGAGGTCGCGAATGACACCCATGCGAAGCTGGGCAAGGTCGGTTCGAGTGACATGTGGATGCCCTTGTGCTGGGCATAATCGACGATGGGCTCGATGAAGTCGACGAATGCAGCAACCGATGTGTCGCGCTGCTCGATGAGAGGGCCGGTCACCGAGTACACCGCGGTCGCCTTCAGTTCGGCGGCAGCGTCGATTGTGGTGCAGAATTCCTGCCTCATGTCTGTCCACGTGCCCCTGTCCCCCAGCGATTTGGGGAACGGTGCGATCAACGCTGCGGCGGATATGTCCGAGTCATCGATAAGTTGTAATGCCCTTACCCAACCGTGGTTTGCCAGCAGCGTTCCCGGGACAGTCGTCCTCTTCACCCCCAGTTCGGCCAGTGCATTCAGTGTCTCCGGGAGGGTGAACGTGGGGAAGTTGAGACAACTCAGAGAAATCCTGTCGTGCACTGTGATCCTTACGTTTTTCTAGATCGGTGGTCACTCGATGCACATCAGCGCAGGCATTACCCGGGTCTCATTTGGCGATGCCCAGGTAGCGAACGTCGAAGATGCTCTGGAAGTGGGAGATTCCCATCGTGTCGAGGCCGATCACCTTGTCGGTGGCTGCGAACTGGCCCGGGACGGCGTAGATGAACACGTCGAACGCATCCGCAGTGACGATCGACGTCGCTTGACCGACCACCTGTGCGCGCTCCTCGTCGCTCAGGGTTGGATCGTAAGAGCGCTCGACAGCGTCGATGAACTCGGTTGGCGGCGTGCCCGGGAAGCTCCTCGGGTTGAGGTAATTGCGAGCGAGCGCCATGGTGGGCGTTGCCTGGCCGACTCGGGGCTGGATGAATCCGTCATACTGACCCGATGCGTAGTCCACAACTGAAGCTACAGAGTCGCCTTGGTGGAATTCGACCTCGACGCCGACTTCTCTGAACTGCGCCTGCACGGCCGAGGCGATACCTTCCTGAAGTGTGAGTCCGTTCGGTACGGCTATCCGGAACGATGGATTCCCGATGCCGGACTCGGCGAGGAGTTGGCGCGCGCGGTCGGGATCGTAGGAGTACTCGATCGGTGGTTCAGCAAGATGACCAGGCTGGCCTTCACCGAAGAGCTGTGTGGCAGGGACGCACTGACCGGAAGTGAGGGACTTGCTGATCCCTTCGCGATCGACGGCAAAGTTCAGTGCTTGACGTACTTTTTCGTTGTCGATTCCAGGACGTGAGGTGTTGAGATAGATCGAGTATGTGTTGGCGACCGGGTAGGAGACGAATTGGTAACCGGTACCGAGCCGGCTGGCCTGGTCGTAGCCGGTGACCATCGTGTAGGAAATGTCGAGCTGCCCGGACTTGAGTGCGTTCAATCGCGCGTTGTCGTCTGTCATTCCCTGGATGGTGATCGTTTTTGCGAGTTGAGCGTCCTTGTCCCAGTAATTGTCTCGTCGCTCGTAGGTGACGGCATCGCCGAGCTTCACCGATGTCGCGACATACGGCCCTGAGCCCACTGGTGCGACATCGAGGTCTGGATTGTCGAGTGCAGCCGGGGAGACCAGGGAGCCGGCAGCGCCGGAGAGGACGTAGGGAAGGTCTGCAGCGGGACGGTTGGTGTTGATCCGGACATGCTGTGGATCGACAGCTTCCACCGATTCGACCATGGACAGGTACCCCGACACCGTGGATCCTGGTCCGATCGCGCGCTTGAAATTGGCTACAACAGCCTCCGCGTCCAGACTTTGGCCGTCGACGAAAGTAACGTCGTCGCGTAGAGCGAAGGTGATCGACATTCCGTCCGGGGCGAATTCCCAATCAGTGGCGATCATCGGCTCCAGGCTGGCATTCTCACCGTCGGACTTCAGCTGGGTCAACCTGTCGTACACAGGAGTCAGGTAGGAATAGGCGCCAACATCGGATTGCACACGGTGCGGATCCAGCGGTGACGGTGGAATGACATAGCCCACGCGTAGGTGTCCGTCGGGGTCGGCAGTAGTGACGTCCGGCTCGTCGGTGTCGCCACTGTCGGAGGTACCACCCCCACATGCCGTGAGGGCAAGGCTCAGCGCGATGGTAACCGCCGCGAGCGATCGCTTCCGAAGTCGTATTTTCATGTTGGTGGCTCCTGGGGATCGTCCGGGTCGGCCGGTCGGGGGTTCGCGAGAGCCCGACGGGCTCATGGACCGAATTGTGATTGCGGGTATGGGTATGCCGCATGCCGTGCAGGCTCTCGGATGGCGCCTTCGGAGAAAGTGTGTCGAGGTCGCCACCATGACTGTGTCATCAGTTGTCCCAGAGAAGGGTGATGTCTTTGTTCGGTCCGAGTTGGCCACCCGATTCGGTGGGCGCCGAATCGGGATCGAGCCGGTATACCGGAATACGCTTGTGCCATTCCTCGAGTGCGATCTTCAGCTCACGCCGGGCCAGGTGTGAGCCGAGGCAGCGGTGAGGACCGGCACCGAAGCCGATGTGGTTGTTCGGCGTGCGGGTGATCTCGACGGTTTTCGCATCCTCGAACACAGCGTCGTCCCGTGTAGCGGCGTTGAGCGGGACAGCGACCATGGAGCCTGCTTTGACAGGACACCCGCCGATCTCCGTATCTACGGCTGCCTTCCGGGCCGGGATGACGATCGCGTAAGCGCGGATGAACTCCTCGATCGCCGCAGGAATCAGCGAAGGATCCTCGACGATCCGCGTGCGGTCTTCCGGATGCGACGCGAGGTGCATGAAGCTCAGACCCAAGGTCGCCGAAACGGTGTCCAAGCCGGCCATGAACATGAGAAGACAGAAGTTCTGCATGTCTTCGTCCGACACAGGCGTCCCGTCGACCTCGAAGGTCAACGCCGCACTGATGAGATCTTCGCCGGGAGATTCGCGCCGCGCCTCGATGACCCCGCTGAAATACTCGATCACCGAGGCCATCGCGATGCCGCGACGACGGGATGCCTCCTCGCCCGAGCCCGCGACGTGGAGGATCTCGTGTTCCCACTCCATGAATTGGGGGAGGTCGTCGATCGGAAGTCCCATCAGGTCGAGAAAGATCGAAGTCGGGTACTGGAAGGCGAATTCGTTCATGAAGTCGCACGATCCGGTGCCTTTGGCGAGGATCCCTTCCACGAGTTCAACGGCCCGGCGGCGAACCTTGTCCTCCATCTGTGCGACGGCCTTCGGCGAGAAGCGCGGACCGAGTTGTCGACGCCACTGAAGGTGCTCATCACCGTCCAGCATCTCGGGGATCCACTTGTAAGTGGGATTCGGGTCGAACACGGTGACCGCTCGGTTCGAGAACGTGTCGGGATTCTGGAGAACCGCCAGCATCTCCTCGTGCCGGGTGACGACGTAGTAGCCGGTCGCGAACTCGTTCCAGATGACAGGCGCTTCATCTCGAAGTCGGTCGTATGTCGCGATTTTCTCGCCCGCGGGCAGTTCCTCGAGGGGATTGAAGTTGTGAACGGGGCACTTGCTCGTCGGTTCGGTCGTGGTCATCGTTGTTCCTTCGGCTGCGAGGACATGGTCAGGGTCAGAACTGGGTTACGCCTGCGTCCACGGCAAACTCGTGTGCGGTGACGAATTTGCTCTCGTCGGAGGCGAGGAAGAGCACGGCGTCGGCGACATCCTCGGGTTCGGTGGAGTCAACCGGAAGCAGGTTGGTGAACATGGCGCCCAGACGCGGGTTGGCTTCCACACTCCGTCCGATCAGCGTCTTGATGTCGCCTGTTCCCATCGGCGTGTTCACGCCTGTGGGGTGAACACTGTTGACACGGATCTTGTCCTTGGCCATCTCGGCCGCGAACGCCTTGGCCATTCCCCGCACCGCGAATTTGCTGGTCGTGTAATGCACCATGAACGGCTGGACCTTCAGGCCGGCAGCCGAGCTGATGAGCACGATCGAACCGCCTCCCGAGTCGGCCACGTGTGGTGCCGCGGCCATCACTGTGTTCCATGTGCCGGTCACGTTGATGTCCAACGTGTTGGCGAACATCTCGGGTGTTACTTCTTTCCATGGGGCGGGTGAACAGATACCGGCGTTGGCGACGACGATGTCCAGCCGTCCGAAGTCCGCTACGGCTGCATCGACGAAGACCTGCATCGAGCCCAGATCGCGGACGTCGCATTCGGAGACACGAATTCGACGCCCCTGTGCTTCGACAAGACGGGCGGTCTCCTTCAGGTCTTGCGGTAGAGCGGAATCGTAGGAGACATCGGGCAGTGGCGCGCACAGGTCGAGAGCCACGATGTCGGCGCCCTCGGCCGCGAGACGAACAGCGTGAGCTCGGCCCTGGCCGCGCGCAGCGCCGGTGATGAAGGCAACTTTGCCATCCAGTTTTCCCACGAGGTTCTCCTGTCGAGGATGTCGCCGAAGCCATGCGACACGGATCGGGTGATGTGAACGAGAATGCCGGCATCCGGGCGCCCGGAACTCCCTCATCGAGGGAGAGGTTCACTAGTCATACTATGTGTTGCGGGTCACGGTAACCTGAAAGATCTGATCCGTAAAGTCCGAAATTCATTCGCGCGAGGGGTATCCCGCGCCCTCTGCGTGCCGGCCCAAGGAAATCCATGACAGATCTGCCCGCTGCATCAGTGCCCACCGCTCCTCAGGGAGACTGGTTGGGTTCTCCCTATCTGCGGTTCTCCCGGGACGGATCGTTTGCCCACCTCGTGGTGGATAGGCCCGAGGCGCGCAACGCCCTCACGAATGCGATGTACTTCGGAATCCGCTATGCCTCCAAGCGCGTCGACTCCGAGACCGAGCTGGACGGCCTGCTCATTACCGGGACCGGCGACGTGTTCATTCCCGGCGGGGACCTCGGTCGCCGGACACCCGACAGCTGGATGGACTTCTCCGTGCTGGGTGGCGACGCCCTACCCTTCGACACCCTTCGGCAGAGCGTCAAGCCGGTGGTGTGCGCAGTCAACGGAATCTGCCAGGGCGGTGGATTCATGATCGCGTTGTGCTCGGACGTGGCCGTTGCTGCAGAGAGTGCGACATTCCGGGTTCCGGAACTGTTCCGGGGTATTGCCGATCTGTACTACGCCCAGATGCTCCCACGAATCGTAGGACCGATCCGAACCCGAGATCTGATGTTCACGGGTCGGACTCTCACTGCACGCGAGGCCGTTGATTGGGGACTGATCGCACGTGTCGTTCCAGATGAGGAGCTACTCGACACTGCGACGGAGGTGCTGCGCCAGTGTGCGACGACGGCCCCTGACGCGCGGCTGCAGACCAAGCGCGTGCTCGACGCACATATGGGCCTGTATGACCGGATCGGGATGGCCGCAAGTATCCGTGGGCCCGAATTCGTGGAGGGTTGGCAGGCATTCTCGGAACGCCGTGCCCCGGAGTGGGTTTCGCCGGACCTCCGGAGACCGGGACGGCTGTAGAGCGAGGCCCGGTCAGTCGGTGCGGCTCTGACCCGCTGCGAGGCGCGTCCGCAGTCGGGCTGCTGCGTCGCCGGCGGCCACGATCGCGTCGGCGGCGGCCGTCAGGGCTTCGTCCAGTTCCCGGCCTGGTGTCTTCGTATTCACCGAAGAAGGCGGGATCGGTTGCGGGCGGAGGGCTGGGGCGACGAACGTCCGGAACCGGTGCCGGGCTGCCTTCTCTGACCGGTCCGGGTACTCGGCGGCCAGGTACGTCTGCTCGATGATGAAATCGGTCATCTCGGCGATCGCTATGTCAGTGCGGACCAGGCCAGCCGCTTGACCTGCAGCAAGGACCGGAGCGTTGAGTTCCGAGGTGACCGAGTGGATGTCCTGATGGCGAACGGAGGCCGCGCGCTGGGCCATCAGGGCGACGATCACCGGGTCTCGTGGGAGTTCGCGAGTGGTGTACACCATGGCGTCTTCCATCTTCGCGAAGATGTTGCGCTGAGTCTCCATGATTTCCCGCACCCGAGCGATGTGCTGGCGGGAGCGAAGCAGGCCCACCTGAACGATCATCTCCGAGGAGCCGCCGAGCTGTCGAAATGCCGTGGCTCGTGAGACTCCGGCGCGCTCTGCGACCGAGGCCATCGAGACGGAGACTGTGCCCTGCGTGCGCATCTCCTCGTCGGCGGCCCGCACCAGCCTTGCGCGCACACTGTCATCTTCGCTGGAGTGCTGGAGCAGGGAGGCCATAGAGCAACTCTATCGTGTCCCCTATGGGCCCTGTACTGGGCTTTTCTGTCTTAAGAACCCAACTTGTATAAAGATGTGATCCAAGTCTCGACATTGAAGCTTTCACTTGCTACTATTGCCGCATCGAGTCTCATGGTTTGCGACAATTGCGTGGCAAAGTCTCGAATCGGATTCGTCACTCCACAGATTTCGCTCTTCATGCTGCTTCAGCCCCATGAAAGGAACGCGATGAAGATCAATGTCGACACCCATAAGTGCTCCGGCCACGCCCGCTGTTTCGACGCTGCCCCGGATGTGTTCGATCTCGACGACTCGGGCTACGCACTGCCCGTCACGCAGGGGTTCGATGAACTTCCGGGGGCGGTGCGAGCAGCGGTTGCTGCTTGCCCAGAGCGTGCGATCACCGTCGAATAACACACGCGTGGAAACAAGGATGACTACAGGACGTGCGCGACTGCGCATCGCGGTCGTGGGAGCCGGACCTGCGGGACTCTACACAGCGGACCAACTGACGTTCGGCAGCGAAAATGATGCCACAGTCGATCTTTTCGAGCGTCTTCCGGTTCCGTTCGGGCTCCTCCGGTATGGGGTGGCGCCGGACCATCCGACGATCAAGTCTTCGGCGACGACCTTTCAGGAGATCCTGGATCGACCGGCGGTGAAGCTCTACTGCAACGTCGAGATCGGCCGCGATCTCACCGTTGGCGAGCTGCGGGACTGGTATGACGCGGTTGTCTATGCCACCGGAGCCGATACGGACAGGCGGCTGGGCATCGGTGGGGAAGACCTACCTGGAAGTATCTCGGCGACCGAGTTCGTCAAGTGGTACAACGCCCATCCCGAAGCCGAATCCTGCGACCTGTCGCGGGTGCGTACCGCGGTGGTGATCGGGGCCGGCAACGTTGCCCTCGACGTCGCACGAATTCTGCTCAAGCGTCCGGAAAGTCTGCATGGCACCGACATCCCCACAGGCGTGATGAATGCCCTGGAGACCAGTGCAGTGACCGATGTGCACCTTGTGGCGCGCCGCGGCCCCGAGCACGCCAAGTTCACGACCAAGGAACTCCGCGAATTCAATGAGTTGCCCGGAGTCGATGTGCTGGTCGATGGTCGACAGGTTCCGGAGGCTGACCCGGACGGTATCAGCGCCGTCACCCGCCGGAATCTCGGTGTACTGCGAAGTTGGGCCCGTCTCGGCGCTACCGGAGCGCCCCGGCGGTTGCACTTTCACTTCGCCAGCCGCCCCACCCGAGTGGTGGGGGAGACAACTGTCCGTGCGGTCCACTTGGAGTCGACGGCGCAGTCGCTCGCTGCCGACCTCGTGGTTCGCGCGATCGGCTATCGATCGCGACCGTTACCCGGCGTACCGTACGACGAATCCACCGGCACGATTCCCCATCGCGACCACCGTGTGCAACGGAACGGCAGCGACAGTCCCGGTGAGTACGCTGTCGGATGGGCGAAGCGGGGGCCGTCGGGGACTCTCGGAACCAACCGCGGAGACGCCGCGGACACAGTTGAAGCCATTATCGCAGACAGACTTCCAAGTCATATTGAGATAGCCGGGCCCGCAGTGGATGACGTGCTGGCTCAACGGGGGATCTGCGTTCTGGACAAGGATTCGTGGGCTGGCATTCGTAAGGCCGAGGAAGAACTCGGTGCCGCATCCGGACGCGAGAGGGTGAAGATCGCCCGCTGGGATGAACTTGTTGCGGCCGGTCGGACGCCAGCGCTCTCGCGGTATCCGGACCGGTCGCACGTGTCGATATCTGTCTAGATCGAAAGGCGGGGTCATGCCCTACGTCATCACCGAAGCGTGCATCGACCTGATGGATCGGTCGTGCGTGCGCGAATGCCCGGTGGACTGTATCTACGAGGGCGAGCGTCAGTTGTACGTCAACCCGTTGGAGTGTATCGATTGTGGAGCGTGCGAGCCTGCGTGCCCGCACGAAGCGATCCTGCACGAAGCGGATCTTTCGCCCGATCAAGAGGCCGCAACCATTCGGCAAACCGAGTTGTTCGACGTACTCGGAAAGCTTGGGGGCGCGCGCAGGTACGGGAAGCTCGGACATGACCATCCTGATGTCGCAACAATGCCTCAGCGTAAATGATGGCACCGCATCGATAGGTGGCGTTCGAAACTGGTATCTGTATCCGATTGGTGTTCAGTGTGTTTGGTATCGAATGAACCGTTGAACGGTCCGGGATGTGATCAGTGATGCCTACATTCACCCTGGATGTAGGTTCCAATCCGATGAAGGAGAAAGTCATGAGTGAAGCCGTTCGACTGGTCCGTGAATTCTGCGATCTCATGGAGACCAGAGATGCGGAGAAGCTCCGCTCCTTTCTGGCGGATGACGCGGTATATCAGAACGTCGGTATGCCGGCATCGTTCGGTGTCGATGATATCGTCACCAATCTTGCGGGACAGTTCGGTATGTTTCCGGACTCGTACGCTTATGAGACGATCAACATCGTCGGCGATGGCGACGTTGTCATGACGGAACGCCTTGACCTGATCGGCACTCCTTCGGGTGTGAAGGGAGTGCCGGTGATGGGTACATTCGTCCTTCGCGATGGCAAGATCATCCGCTGGACCGATTACTTCGACATCTCGTTGCCGAAGAAGCTGATGACCGGTGAAGACGTCGAGTCACTGATCCCCGCAAAGTACTGAGCTAGAACCTTCTCTCGAAAACGCGCCGGGATGAGGAAGCAGCGCTCGCACCGAAGAGATCTGCGCATCCAGCATGGCGAGTTATGCGCGCTCAGAAGACACCACTACACAAGGTAATTCAGAATGTTCGATTCTCAGGCATCTGGACCTCGTGACCCTAGCCGTAGTGAGCATGACTTGCCGACCACCTCGCACACCCACGGAGAGAACCAATGAACGACAGACTCATCGGATTCATCGGCACCGGCCAGATCGGTGAGCCGATGGTCGAGCGACTACTGAGGGCCGGGCGTCGCGTCTCGGTGCTCGCCCGCCGACCGGAAGTTCGCGATCGGCTCGCTGCGGCCGGCGCTACGATGGTCAACCATCCGAGCGAACTGGCCGACGTCGATGTCCTCGCCGCGTGCCTGTTCGACGATGACCAGATCAGGGAAGTATGTGTACCGGTCGTCGAGCAACTTCGGCCCGGTGCCGTGTTCGTCTCGCACACCACTGGAAGTCCGAAATTCATTAGGTCCCTGGGTGTCTCTACTACTGCAGGGGGCGTTGGTGTCGTGGATGCATCATTCAGCGGTACCGCGGAGGGAATCAGGCGCGGGGAGCTCACCGTGATGCTCGGTGGGGACGACGACCATGTCTCTGTCGCCGCGCAGGTCGTCGGGGATTACGCCGACCGTATTCTGCGTACAGGCCCGCTCGGCAGTGCGTTGTCGGTGAAGCTGCTCAACAACGTGCTTTTCGCCGCGTGCACCCAACTGACTCTCACCGCAATCGACGCGGCGACGTCCCTGGGAATCGATGAAGACGATTTCCTCGGGGTCCTTGCCACCACCAGCGGAGGAAGCGCCGCGGCAGGTTACCTGGCTGCGGCGCCGATTCCGGCGGCCGAGTTTGCAAAGCACCTCCCACATTTTCTTGCCAAAGATGTTGCAGCGGCACACGCCGCTGCAGCCGACCTCGACCTCGACATCGACGATTTGGTGGCTGCCACCCGGCTCGGTCCGATGGAGCTGCACTCGCTGGATCCGGCCGGGGCGGTCATCGCGCAGCCGTGACAGGCCGCCGATCTCACTGCTTCAACCTCACCTCTCACCCCCTCGATAAAGGACACCTCATGGGACGTGTACAAGACAAAGTTGTCTTCATCACCGGAGCCGCCCGCGGTCAGGGCCGTTCGCACGCCGTTCGGCTCGCACACGAAGGTGCGAATATCATCGGCGTCGATATCTGCGAGGACGTCAAGACCAACGACTACGCCATGGCGACTCCCGAGGATCTCGCGGAGACGGTACGACTGGTCGAAGCCGCGGGCGGACGCATGATCAGTACGATCGCCGACGTTCGTGATCGGCAGGCGCTCCGGAAGGCAGTGGAGCAGGGAATCGCGGAGTTCGGCAGGCTCGACGGCGTGGTGGCCAATGCAGGAATCTGTCCACTCGGCTCAGATGATCCGCAGGCATTCATCGATGCATTCGCGGTGGACTTCAACGGTGTCGTCAACGCCATCGAGGCGGCACTTCCGCACGTCAGCGAAGGTGGCTCGATCGTCGCCACCGGCAGCTTGGCGGCAATGATGACCGCCACCGGCGAGAACCCTGCGTATGGCACCGGTGGGGCAGGTTACGGGCTGGCCAAGCGGATGGTCGCCTCATTCATCAACGATCTCGCTGTCGTATTGGGACCCAAGGGGATCAGAGCCAATGCAGTGCATCCGACGAACTGCAACACCAACATGTTGCACAGCGAGATCATGTACCGGCAGTTCCGTCCCGACCTCGAACACCCGAAGCGTGAGGACGCGGAACCGGGCTTCGCCACGATGAGCCCCATGAATGTCCCGTTCGTCGAACCCGAGGACATTTCGGAAATGGTGCTGTTCCTCCTGTCCGACGCATCACGTTACGTGAGCGGTATGCAGATGCGCGTCGACGCCGGGAGCTACGTCAAACTGCGCCCGCAGCCGCCGCAGTTCTGACCCTCTCCTCGACAACACACTTCGGAGTAC
Organism: Rhodococcus sp. JCM 9793; assembly: GCF_055380405.1. NCBI lineage: Bacteria > Bacillati > Actinomycetota > Actinomycetes > Mycobacteriales > Nocardiaceae > Rhodococcus > Rhodococcus sp. JCM 9793. Next base: position 5,578,537 of record NZ_AP043721.1, on the reverse strand, counting down.
ACCGTGGCACAGACTATTTCCAAGCTCTACATCGACGGCGTCTGGGTCGACAGCGAGAGTAGAACAATCATCGACGTCGTCAATCCGGCGACCGAAGAGGTCATCGGACGAGTCCCGCAGGCCACCGTCGGCGAGGTGACCCGCGCGATCGAGGCAGCTCGGCGCGCCTTCGACGAGGGGCCGTGGCCGACCATGGCCCCGCACGAACGGGCGCAGGTGCTGGTGCGGATGGCCGACGCGATGGACAAGCGCCGCGCCGAGCTTGTCGATCTGAACATTGCCGAAGCGGGCTCGACCCGAGCGCTGGCCGAGTATCTGCAGGTCGGCATCCCGATCGCCCATCTGCGCGACATGGCCGAGCGCATCCTCCCGTCGTTCCAATTCCAGCGTGGTGTGTTGCCGACTATCGGGCAGGGCATCGGGCAGGGCGTCGTGGTCCGTGAGCCGGCGGGCGTGGCAGTACTCATCTCTGCGTACAACTTCCCGCTGTTCCTCAACATGATGAAGCTCGCTCCGGCGCTGGCGGCCGGTTGCACCGTAGTGCTCAAGCCTGCGCCGACCACGCCGCTCGAGGCGTTCGTCCTCGGCGAGATCGCCGAGGAGGCAGGACTTCCGGCCGGCGTACTCAATATCGTGACCGGAGATATCGACGCGGGGCATGAACTGACCACCAACCCGAAGGTCGATCTGGTGAGCTTCACCGGTTCCGACACCGTGGGCCGGCTGGTGTACGAGCAGGCCGCACCCAGCCTCAAGAAGGTAGTCCTCGAACTGGGTGGAAAGTCGGCGAACATCATCTGTGAGGACGCAGACCTGGCGAAGGTCGCCGAGTCCGTCGTAGGTAACTTGGTCACGCACGCCGGCCAGGGGTGTTCGCTGCTCATGCGCACGCTCGTGCACCGCTCCCGCTACGACGAGGTCGTCGCAGCGGTCACGGCTGGGCTTGCCAACATCAAGGTTGGTGACCCAGTGGAGCCGGGCACGATGATGGGGCCTCTCATCAGCGAAGCGCAGCGCAGCAAGGTCGAGGCACTTATCGCTACGGGTGTTGAGCAGGGCGCGAAGATAGCGTTCGGTGGCGGCCGTCCCGAGGGTGTGGACAAGGGTTTCTTCGTCGAACCCACGCTGTTCGTCGACGTCGACAACTCGATGGACATCGCTCAGAAGGAGTTCTTCGGACCGGTCGGCGTCATCATCCCGTTCGACGATGACGACCATGCAGTGCGTTTGGCCAACGACAGCGACTTCGGGCTTGCCGGCAGTGTGTTCTCTGCGGATCCCGTGCGGGCCTTCGGCATCGCGAAGCGTATCCGTGCCGGAATGGTCGGAATCAACGGAGGTGGCGGTGGCGTGACGCCGCACGTTCCGTTCGGTGGCTACAAACAGTCCGGCCTGGGAAGGGAGTGGGGCGAGGCAGGACTCGACGAATACCTGCAGACCAAGTCCATCACCTGGAGTGCCGCGCAAGGCTGACGCAGCCCCGAAGACCCTGAAATTCAATCCCGAGTACCCCGACGCCAGGAGGCATCGTGACTCAGATCGAACCGGTCCGCAGTGGGCCCGCTCCGGGTACCTGCCCGGTGCACAACTTCAACTACACCGAGACCAAGCCTGCAGGGACGTGGCACGCCCGGTATGACGACCTGAGTTCCGAGTCTCCGGTGTACTGGAACCAATTCGGTCCCGGATTCTGGACGGTGGTGAGTCACGAGGGCATCCTCGAGGTTCTGCAGAATCCCGAGACGTTCTCCAACAGCGTGGTCACCGCGCTCGATCCCGACCCGCAGTACAAGTGGATCCCGGAGATGCTCGACGGCGCGGAACACCTGCAGTGGCGTCAGCAACTCGGGCCGCTGTTCTCGCCGAAAACTGTCGAACGGCTCGAGGAGAAAGTCCGGCAGCGCGCGATCGATCTGATCGACGAGATCGTCGCGCAGGGCACCGGGGAGTGCGATCTGATGGCTCAGTTCGCGCAGCGTTATCCCACGACGATCTTTCTCGAGCTCATGGGGATGCCGGTCGAGGAACTCGATCAGTTCATGGAGTGGGAACATGCGATCCTGCACACACCAGCCGGAGATCTCGAGACCACACAGCAGGTCAAGATCGGGGCTATGCAGGCCGTGATGGGACGCTTCGCCGAGATCATCGCTGAGCGGCGTGTCGATCCGCGCGACGATATCGTGAGCAAGGCCCTCGCCTTCGAGGTGGACGGCGAACCGGTATCGGATGCGGATCTGCTGTCGTTCTGCCTGCTGATGTTCATGGCGGGCCTGGACACGGTCGCGGTTACGCTCGGTTGGATCTTCCAGCATCTTGCGACTCACACGGAGGACCGTCAGCGTATCGTCGACGATCCGGAGGTCATCCCGACCGCAATCGAAGAGCTCCTTCGGGCCTACGCGATCGTCATCCCGGCGCGCAAGGTCATGAAGGACACGGAGATTCAGGGATGTCCGATGAAGGCCGGCGATATGGTCAACATCCCACTGGCGACTGCGACAAGGGACGAGGCCGCATTCGAGAATGCGAAGACGGTCGACATAGCGCGCACCCCGAACAATCACATCGCGTTCGGAGCAGGCCCACACCGGTGCCTCGGTTCGCACCTTGCCCGACGCGAACTGAAGATCGCGCTCGAAGAGTGGCACAAGCGAATCCCGGAGTATCGGCTGTCTCCGGATGTGGAGTTGATCGAGACCGGCGGTCAGCTCGGTCTGACTTCGCTGCCCCTCGAATGGGACCGGAACTGACGGAGATCGGACACTCATGACGTCGACGGCGGCCCGAGCCTTTCGCGGGCCGCCGTCGACGTCTTCGGGCTCCTCATAGTGGTCTTGAATGGCACGTGACAGTCGTCATAGTTGGTGTTAATATCTCCCATTGGAGCAAGTTATTGAACTTAGTGATCTGAGATGCCTTTCCTTTCCATAAGAACTGAACAACGCCTTCCCAGCCCCTCGTCACAGGAGGAAGCCATGCCGCTCCAAGACCACATGCATCTGATTTCTACCGACGACCATCTGATCGAACACCCGAAGCTCTGGTCGGATCGTTTGCCCAAGAAGTTTCTCGAGGCCGGCCCGAAGATCATCGAGAAGGAACTGCCGAAGTCGATCCACGTCGGCGACGGCGGCAAAGCTCTCGAAGCAGGCACGAAGATCGCCGAGGTGTGGGAGTACGAGGGCCGCATCTATCCGTACATCGGCCTGAACGCAGTGGCGGGTAAGAAGCCCGAGGAGTTCGGTGCAGAGCCGACGCGCTACGAGGAGATGATCCCCGGCTGCTATGAGCCGAAGGCGCGTGTCCAGGACATGGATATCGACGGCGTGCAGGCTACCCTGTCGTTTCCGTCGTTTCCGCGGTTCGCCGGCACCGTCTTCCTCGAGGCCGATGACAAAGAACTCGCGTTGCTGAGCGTCCAGGCATGGAACGACTACGTCCTCGACGAGTGGTGTGCGTACGCACCGGATCGACTGATTCCGTTGACGATCCTGCCGCTGTGGTCGGTCGAGGAGTCGGTGAAGGAAATCTACCGCACCGCCGCGAAGGGATCGAGGGCGATCTCATTCGTCGAAAACCCGGTTCCGTTGGGATTGCCGTCGTTCCACACCAACCACTGGGACCCGGTATTCGCCGCCGCGGTGGACACCGGCCAGCCTCTGTGCGTGCATTTCGGTACCTCCGGTAAGGCCCCGATCACCGCACCGGAGGCGCCGATGGCCGTGATGACGGCTCTGTTCGGCTGCAATTCCATGTACGCCACGGCCGACCTGCTGTTCTCCCCGGTGTTCCACAACCACCCGAACCTGAAGTTCCTGCTGTCCGAGGGCGGCATCGGATGGGTTCCGTACATGCTCGAGCGCATGGACGGCGTCTGGGCGAAGCACCGTTTCTATCAGAACATCAATCAGACGGTGAAGCCGTCGGAGCTGTTTGCCAAGCACCTGTTCGGTTGCTTCATCGAAGACCAGTTCGGTCTCGACAATCGGCACGCGGTGGGCATCGGAAACATCACGTGGGAGGGCGATTACCCGCACTCCGACTCGAACTGGCCCAACAGCCGCAAGATTGTGCACGACCAGATGCTCAGTGTTCCGGACGAGGAAGTGCACCAGATCGTCGAGCTCAATGCTCGTGCTCTGCTCAACTTCCCCCGCACCAGCTGACACCCGCGGATCTGCGGCGAATTGCAGAAGGATTGCTCTCATGGAAGAACCCATCGAACAGCTTCCCTACGCAGACTGGGTCGACCAGGATCTGCTCACTCGTGAGCTGGCCGGCGCTCTCCTCGACGAGGAGATCGCCGCCGAACGCGAACGGCTTTCGCGGCTGGATCGCGGTGAATCCGGTGACGACATCGTCATGAGCCGTGCCGACATGGAGCGTCGGCTCGCCGCGATGCTGGCCGTCCGCGGCCGACACCAGGATTCTGTCGAGAAATAGCCGGGCATAGCACTGTTTCACGCGATCGGTCCCGTCGCTCCTGACGGGTGTGGCGGGACCGAACATCAATTGGAGGAACGTTGACCGAGATTGTCGACACTGGCAGACCCGTGCCTCAGCCGACACTGGCGAGTGCCGCGTTCTGGGCGTCGGGCGCCGACGGGACACTTCGGATCGCACAATGCCGCACATGCTCGAAGCGAATGCACGAGCAGTCGGTGCTGTGTCCGCAGTGCCGTGGGCGCGACATCGGATTCGAACCGGTGTCGGGTCGCGGCGTGGTCGCGGGTGTCACGATCAATGCTCAGCAGTGGCTCCCGCATTTTCCGCCGCCGTATGTCGTGGCGATCGTCGCACTCGAGGAAGATCCCAGCGTACGTCTGACCACCAACATCGTCGGGTGCGAGCCGGCCGATGTGCAGGTCGGCTCGAAGGTCCGTGTCGTGTTCGAACAGGTCGCCGATGACGTGTGGCTCCCCCTGTTCGAGCCGGACCCGGACGCTGAGGGTGAGTTCGGGTCGCTGCCCGAGCCGGAGGACTACCGTGCTCGGTTGCGTCCGCCTGTTTCTTCCGACAAGTTCGAGGACCGAGTTGCGATCACCGGCGTAGGACAGTCGAAAATCGGACGTCGGCTCATGGTCGATCCTCTCTCGTTGACGGTCGACGCCTGCCTGGCTGCGGTCGAGGACGCCGGACTGACACTCGACGATATCGACGGACTATCCACCTACCCCGGTGGTCGTGAGGGTGGTATGTCCGAGGGCGGCATCATGCCGGTCGAACAGGCGCTGCAGATCCATCCGACGTGGGTCAACGGGGGCGGCGACCTGCCCGGACAGAACGGGTCGATCATCGCCGCGATGCTCGCGGTCGCGTCCGGACTGTGCCGGCACGTGTTGTGTTTCCGCACGGTGTGGGAATCCAGCCATTCTGAACTGATGAGGTCCGGCAAGTGGGCGTCCGGCACGGGGCGGGCAGCCGGAATGCTGGAATTTCGACATCCATTCGGAGCGATGTCGGCGGCCAACTGGATCGCGTGCCAGGCGTCGCACTATTTCCATCGCTACGGCGATGCGAAGGATGCTCTCGGAGCGATCGCGGTCAACACGCGCTCGAATGCGTCGGAGAACCCGGAAGCTGTCTACCGCGACCTGATCAGCATGGACGACTATCTCTCGGCCAGAATGGTTTCCACACCGTTCGGTCTCTACGACTGTGATGTACCCGTCGATGGTGCGGTCGCGGTGATCGTCTCCGCTGTCGATACCGTGAAAGACCTGCCGGGCAATCCGGTGTTCGTCGAAGCTGTCGGAACCCAGATCATGGAGCACCTGTCCTGGGATCAGGGCACGCTCACCCACCTGCCCCAGTCGCTCGGTCCGGCTGCGCACCTGTGGAGCCGTACGGACCTGCGGCCCGATGATGTCGATGTGGCGCTGCTGTACGACGGGTTCACCTTCAACGCCCTGTCCTGGCTGGAAAGCCTGGGCTTCTGCGAGTTCGGTGGTGCCCGCGATTTTATCGATGGTGGCCGCGGTATCGCGGTTGACGGGCGGCTTCCCGTGAATCCGCACGGCGGACAGTTGTCGGCCGGACGCACGCACGGGTACGGCTTCTTTCGGGAGGCCGTGTTGCAGCTCCGCGGGCAGGCGCCTGGACATCAGGTTGCCGATCCGCGTGTTGCGGTGGTCAGTGCCGGTGGTGGTGTGCCCTCCGGCGCGATCCTACTGCGTGCCGACTGACCGTACGAGCGAACCAGTCTTTCATCTTCTTCCCCTATCCAGTTTCAGGAGTTCGTAATGCATCGTCCCTTGGAAGGCATCCGCATTCTCGAGGTCGCACAGTTCACTTACGTCCCCGCGGCCGGTGCTGTGCTCGCGGACTGGGGCGCCGACATCATCAAGGTGGAGCACGCCGAAACCGGTGATGCCCAGCGTGGTTTGGTTCGGGTGCTCGGTCTCGATGCGAGCAAGAGTGGCTCGTCGTTTGCGCCGATCATGGAGGGCCCGAATCGGAGCAAGCGCAGTATCGGGATCGATCTTGCGAACCCCGAGGCGCGTCCCGTGCTCGAGGAGCTGATCCGTCGCAGTGATGTGTTCCTGACCAATTATCTGCCCAGTCCTCGTGCGAAGCTCGGGATCACCCTCGACGACGTCCGTGCGATCAACCCGGACATCATCTACGTGACGGGCAGCGGTTTCGGTAGCCAGGGACCGGATTCCGACAAGGGTGCATACGACGCGACCGGGTTCTGGGCTCGTGGAGGAAGCGCCGAGGGTGTGATGGGGCCGGATGCGGACCGGATGGCGTTCATGCCTGCCGGCGCGTACGGCGACAACATCGGAGGCATGACCATCGCCGGCGGTATCGCCGCAGCAATCGCGGGACGCGAACGCACAGGCGAGCCGTCGGTGGTGGACGTGTCGTTGCTCGGTGTGGGTGCGTGGGTCACTCAGTTTACGGTGAACCTCGCGTTGTTCACCGGGCAAGCGCCGGTGCGGGACAACAAGGCCACTGCGGCGCCGGGTAATCCGTTGACGGGATCATACCGGACGTCGGACGGTCGGTGGTTGCAGTTCTCGATGCTTCAGCCCACCCGCTTCTGGAATGAATTCGTGACCTTGATCGGTCTCGAGGAGTTGGTCGACGATCCGCGATTCGCGACGATGGAAGCGATCTTCGAACACAACGGGCAGATCTTCGAAATGTTCGCGGAGGCGATTGCCAAGCGTCCATATACCGAGTGGATCGAGACCCTCGGGTCGCTCAGTGGTCCGTGGGCGCCGGTGCAGAACGGCTTGGAGATCGGCCATGACGAGGCGTTGATTGCGAACGGTCGGATTGTCGATGTGGTTGATGCGGACGGTGAGGCACAGAAGTTGGTGGCGAATCCGGTGAAGTTCGACGATGCTCCGGTACAGATGACGCGTGCTCCGCAGTTTGCCGAGCACACCGACGATATTCTGCGTGAACTCGGTGTGGATGACGAAAAGCTCATCGAGTTGAAGATCGCCGGGGCCGTCACATAGCCGCTACGCCAACAGATATCGACTGCTTGGCCGAACGTAGGGCGGATCATCCGCAAGGGGATCTGCCCCTACCTCATGAAGCGCGAAGTGGGCGTGGCCTCTGTCATAGTGAGTGTTAAGATCCCCTATCAAACTGAGTAATCTAAGTGGTTGAATAACATTTTGTTGCGGTCCGCGTCGATCAACGTCCCCGTTCGAGAATGAGAGATTCCCGTGAAATCCCGACCAGTTCTGAGAACCGGAATTGTCGCTGTGGCGCTGTGTCTGTCCATGACCGCGTGCGGTGGCGGAAGTGCCACCGGCCCGTCTTCGGGCTCGAATTCCGCTGTGTCCGCTGCAGATGCCGACCCGGACGGCCACCTGCGCGTGGGCTTTACCGTACCGACTCCGGCACTCAATCCGCACAAAGTGACATCTCCAGCGGCGGCGTTCGCCTATCTGACTCCGGTTTACGACCGATTGACCCAGATGAAATCGGTGGATGGCAAGCTCGAGCTTGCACCGATGGTCGCGACTGACTGGGAGTTCTCCGCGGACGGGCGTGAAGTCGTCTTCACGCTCCGGGAAGGGGTCACGTTCTCCGATGGGGCGACGCTCGACGCAGCGGCGGTCAAAGCGACGCTCGACCACGCGAAGGATGCCCCTGGATCGACTGTCTCGTCATATTTTTCGATGATCGAATCGGTGGATGTCGTCGATCCGACACATGTCAGAGTGGTCACGAACCGTCCAGCTGCGGACCTGCCATATGTGTTGGCGGGCGTCGAGGCGTCGCTGATCAGTCCGCAGGCGTTGGACAACCAGGATCTGGACGTCAATCCGGTCGGGTCGGGACCGTATGTCGCGACGTCGATCAGGGTGGGTGACTCGGCGACGTACGAACGGCGCGAGGGGTATTGGGACTCGGACGCGCAGCTTTCGAAGACGATCACGATTCAAGGAATGACCGATGACAATGCGCGACTGAATGCGTTGCGGTCGGGCCAGATCGATCTCATGCTTACCAAGGTCGGCCAGTACGACCAGGCGTCGAACCTCGGGAGCGGCTTCGGATACTTCGCGTACCCGATCTCGCAGGTCTACACATTGAACGTCAACAACACTCGTCCGAATCTCGATCAGCAGGCAGTGCGGCAGGCATTGAACTTTGCGGTGGACCGCGAGGGCATCAACACTTCGCTCCTCGACGGCCAGTGCGCGCCGAATGCCCAGCCTCTGACTCCGCCGATGAACGGATTCCTCACGGATCCACCCATCGAGTACACCTACGATCCGGAAAAAGCGCGCACGCTGCTTGCCGATGCCGGGGTCGATAATCTGGTGGTCGAGGCCGTCGTGGGAGCGGGGCTGTCGCCACAGATCGAGATCGGTGAGGCCCTCAAGGCGCAGCTCGCCGACGTCGGTGTAACCCTTCAGGTGAGGCCGATGGAGATGGTCGAGGCCGTGGGAACATACCAGCGCGGCAATGCGGATGCCCAGATCCAGGTGCGTGTGCAGGACCCGAGTTCCTCCCAGGCTCTGGTGCGCAACTACGCCAATCCGGCTCTGTTCCCGGGCGAAACTCCTCCTGCATTCATCGATGCCATCGCGCCGGCATACGATCCTGCGACGTCCGAGAACGATGTGACCGGGGCAGTGGAGTCCGCGTCCGCCATCGTCACCGAAGAGGCCCTCGATGTGTTCATCTGCGGCGTCGCGACGCAGTACGCCTTCTCCGACAAGGTGATAGGTGTGGACTCGATGGGCGTCTCCCATTACATCGGCGTCATGGATCTGCGCTACGTGGGTGTCGCGAAGTAGGAGTAGGTCGATACGGCCGGGCGGGAGGACCCTGCACAGGGTGGTGAGGTCCCCCGGGTGCTGGCCTCGGTAAGCTGGTAGAGCCAGGAACGCGGCAGGCAGAGGAGGTGACATGGAGCTGCAGCAGCTGCGGTGCTTCGTTGCCGTCGCGGATCATGGGTCTTTCACGCGGGCGGCGCAGGCTCTGACATTGTCGCAGCCGACACTCTCCCAGTCGGTGAGCAAACTCGAAACCGAGTTCGGAACCGAACTCTTTCAGCGCACCTCCCGCGGTGCCGCGCTCACCTCTGCCGGCGAGATCCTGTTGGAGTCGGTCCGCAAGGTGCTCGAATCGGTCGACCACACGCAGGCTGCTGTCGATGCGATTCACGGCCTGACGACCGGAACCCTGACGGTGGTGACGTTCAAGGCGTTCACGACGCAGGCGGCGGCCGCGATGTCGGTGTTCGCCGACAGGTTCCCTACGGTGACATTGCGGGTACTGTCTCCGCAGAACGATGACGGCGTCTTCCATGCGGTGGGTTCAGGTGAGGCCGACATCGGATTCGCGCGCGACATCGAACTTCTCGGCTCCGGACTGAAAATTCATCGGATCGCCATCGAAGAGAGTGTCGCGCTGGTGCCCAAGGGCAGCGTCCTCGGCGCGACTACGGAGCCGGTGACCATCGCGGAGCTCACGCGGTTGGGGATGATTGTCGGTCCGAATGGAAGCCTCGTACGTACGGCAGTCGAAAAGCTCTTCGCCGAAAAGGGTTTGATGTTCGATGTCGCGGCGGAGTGCGAGCACCACGAGACGAGTATCCAGCTTGTGCGGGGTGGGGTCGGTGCCTACCTCAGCACCCGTGGTGGTCTACCGCCCAACATCGACGACATGGTCACAGTGCGGCGCCTCGAACCGCACCGTGAATGGCCGATGGGGATCGTCCATCGCATCGAGAACCTGACTCCCGCCGCTGCGGCATTTACTTCGGTTGCGCTCGAGTACTTTTCGTAGAAGCACTGGCGATCACCGAAATCTGTAGGGTCAACTACCCAAGGTGGGTGGATCCTCGTCAGTGCTAGTAGACAAAGTCGTCATATCTATAGAAGTACCATCCATTTCGGGTTATGCTGTGACGCAGCTCATCGAAATGCTGCGCCCATGTGGAACCGGCGCAGCAGTTCCCCTCTCGAGCGAAACTTCAGGAGTGCACCGTCATGGTCACAGATGTCTCAACATCACCCCCACCGCCGAAAGTGCAGGACGATGTCCTGCAGATCGACCGATTGTCTGTCGAGTTTCATACGGACCGTGGCTGGACCAGGGTCGTCGACAATGTCTCGTTGAATGTTCCGATCGGCACGACGGTCGGCCTGGTGGGGGAGTCCGGATCGGGTAAGACCGTCACCTCGCTCGCGGCGATGGGACTGCTGCCGCCACGCGGAGCGCGGGTGACAGGTTCGGTCCGAGTCGCCGGACACGAGATGGTGGGACTACCCGAACGGGCGCTGTCCGATATCCGCGGCGCGGATGTGTCGATGGTTTTCCAGGAACCCCGCCGCAGCCTGTCCCCGGCCTTCACCGTGGGGGATCAGATCGCCGAAGTCGTCCGCCGACACGAAGGACTCTCCAAGAAGGCATCTTTCGCTCGCGCGATCGAAATGCTCGACATCGTCGGGATCGACGACGCAGCGCGCCGCGCCCGCGCCTACCCGCACGAATTCTCCGGCGGCATGTGCCAGCGGGTGATGCTGGCGATCGCCATGGTGTGCAAACCGAAGCTGCTCATCGCCGACGAGCCGACCACCGCGCTCGACGTGACGGTCCAGAAGGAAATGCTGCGGCTGATGAAGGAGCTGCAGCACGAATTCGACGTCTCGATCCTGTTCATCACCCATGACCTTGGTGTGGTCGCCGAAATGTGCGATCGCGTGAACGTGATGTACGCAGGCCAGGTGGTCGAATCCACGACCCTCGAGGACTTGTTCGACGACCCGCGCCACCCGTACACCGAAGGCCTGCTCGCCGCGATACCCGATCCCCGCGCGAAAGGCGCACGGCTGTCCGCCATTCCCGGTGCTGTTCCGGCACCGTGGGATTGGCCGACCACATGCCGATTCCAGGATCGGTGCAGCCACGCCGAACCGGGACGCTGCGACGCGATGCCGATCCCGCTACGCGAGGCTACCGGTGGGCGAGCGGTGCGCTGTGTGCGTGACGGTGAACTGACCTTGAAGGGACTAGGCGGATGAGCCCGCTGCTCGAAGTGACCGGACTACGGAAATCGTTTCCCGCCGCACGCAACCTGTTCGGCCGCGTGACCGAGCGGACGGTGGTGTCCGACGACGTGAACTTCACCGTCGGACGCGGCGAAACCCTCGGTATTGTGGGCGAATCCGGTGCCGGAAAATCCACGATCGGCCGACAGGTCCTGCGACTGATCGAACCCGATGCGGGCACGATCACCTTCGATGGCGACGACGTCCGGACGATGAAGGGCAAAGATCTGCTCTCGTTCCGGCGACGCGCCCAGATGATCTTCCAGGACCCGTTCAGCTCGCTCGATCCGCACATGACGATCCGCAACACGGTCGGTGAACCACTCACGATCCACTTCGGGATCAAAGGAGCCGAACGCGACACACACGTCGTGGAGATGCTCGAACGGGTCGGGATGCGCGCCGACCAACTCGACAAATATCCCCGCGAGTTCTCCGGCGGCCAGTTGCAGCGCATCGCGATCGCCCGAGCACTCACCCTCGATCCCGACTTCATCGTGTGCGACGAACCCGTGGCCGCGCTGGATGTCTCGATCCAAGCCCAAGTCCTCAATCTGCTGCTCGACCTCCAGTCCGAGCGCGGCCTGTCCTACATCTTCATCTCCCACGATCTGTCGTTGGTGCGGTTCCTTGCCCATCGGGTGGTGGTGATGTACCGCGGTCAGGTCGTCGAGACCGGCACGGCCGAAGAACTGTTCGAAAACCCGCAGCACCCGTATACCAAGACATTGGTCTCGGCAGTGCCCGACCCCCGGGCCCGGCGACGTTCCGCCGCTGCCACCGCGCTGGAGGCATGATGCTCACCTTGCTCGCCAAACGATTGCTGTCGGCGATCCCGCTGCTGCTGTTCCTGAGCTTCTTCGTGTATCTGCTCGTCGACCTCATGCCCGGCGATGCTGCGGCAAACCTGGCTGGTGACAACGCATCCCCCGCCGACATCGCGGCACTTCGTGAGCAGCTCGGGCTGGATCGGCCGCTGCTCGTCCGGTACATCGAGTGGCTCGGCAGCATCTTCACCGGTGATTTCGGTACCTCGCTGTACAGCTCGCAATCGGTCACCCAAATTCTGACCGAGCGCATGCCGATCACGCTGTCGCTGGCGTTGGTGACGATGGTGATCGTCATTCTCGTCGGACTGCCGCTGGGCATCATCGCCGCGATGCGTGCCAACTCCCTGCTCGACCGCGCCTTGACCGCGTTCTCGTCGATCGCGATGGCGGTGCCGCCTTTCATCATCGGCCTGGTGCTGGTCATCGCTCTGGCGATCTCGTCGCCGATCTTCCCGGCGACGGGCTATTCACCGCTCGGTGATGGGTTCGTCCCGTGGTTCCAGCATCTGATCCTTCCGGCGATCGCGATCGCCGCGATCTCGATCGCGGAGGTCGCGCGCCAGACCCGCGCGGCGATGGTCGACACACTAGGTAAGGATTTCATTCGCACGACTCGCGCGAAAGGTTTGCGGGGTAAGCAGATCGTCGGCAAACATGCGCTCAAGGTCGCGGGTGTCCCGATCGTGACCGTGCTCGGTCTGCAGGTCAGCCGGGTGCTCGCAGGTGCGGTCACCGTCGAATTCGTGTTCGCTCTACCAGGTTTGGGCACACTTGCGGTCAATTCGGTGTTCAGCCGTGATATTCCGGTGATCCTCGGCATCGTCATGATCATGGCAGTGGCGATCGTGATCATCAACCTGATCGTCGACATGGCGTACGGCTACTTCAACCCCCGGGTCCGGGCCTGATCCCGGTTCGGACCATGCGAAAGGCAAGACGATGAGCCACCCCACCACTGTCCTCGAATCGGAGAAGCCCGCTATCGGGTCAACTTCGAATACGCCCGGCAACCGTGTTGTTCACCTGTTACGCACTTCCCGTCCGTTGCGGCTGCTCGTGCGCAACGTCCCCGCGATGATTGCGTTCGCGTTCATCGTGCTGGTGTTGTTCCTGGCACTGTTCGGTAACGCCCTCAGTCCACAGGACCCCAACGTGCAGAACCTGGGCAACAGCCTCGTCGGGCCGAGTGGCGAGAACTGGCTCGGGACCGACGTCTACGGGCGCGACGTGTTCAGCCGGTTGCTCGCGTCGGCCAATGTGACCCTGCTCGCGGTGGTGCAGGCGGTCGGGGTGGCAGCGGTGATCGGTATTCCGACCGGGTTGTTCGCCGGCCTGATCGGTGGTTGGCTCGGTGGTGTGATCAGCCGGATCTCCGATGCTCTGCAGTCGTTGCCTCCGCTGATTCTCGCCGTGGCGATCATCGGCATCTTCGGGCCGGGCCTGACCAACGCGATGGTCGCGATCGGGTTCGTCATGGCGCCGTCGCTGTATCGTCTTGCCCGGGGTGCGGCCGAGTCGGTGGCGACCGAAACCTACATCGAGGCGGCCCGGGCGTTGGGGTGCGGGAAGGGGCGTTTGATGTGGAGTCATGTGCTTCCCAACGCGGCGTCGCCGCTGCTTGTGCAGCTCTCGTTCTCCGCCGGTGTGGCGATCGTCGCCGAGGCGAGTTTGAGCTTTCTCGGTCTGGGTGTGCAGGCACCGCAGACGTCGTGGGGTTCGATGGTGCGTGAGGCGTTCGACAATGTGTACACGGCCCCTAGTTTGATCGTGGCGCCCGCAGTAATGATTGTGGCTACGGTGCTGGCATTTTCGACTTTCGGTGACGGATTGCGTGATGCACTCGAGGGTTCCGGCAAGGTCAAGAACTGACGCGGTCGTCGGAGCAATTCGGGGGTGATGGGTGATGCTCGAAAGTATCCGTCCGATCCAGACTCCGAAGGCCGCGGAGCTCGTGGCGCGACACGTGCGTCGATACATCATCGACGCCCGGGTCGAAGCGGGGACACGACTGCCGTCCGAAGCCGAACTGTGTGCGCGATATGCGGTCAGTCGCACCACGATCCGCGAAGCGGTGCGCATCCTGGAGTCCGAGGGCCTGGTCGGAGCGAATCGTGCCGTGCAGCACGGGCACTACATCTGCGCACCCGGACCGGAGATCGTCGCGAGGCCGGCATCGTTCCTACTGGCCGTCGGCAAGGTTCCACTGTCGGACGTGATCACCGCGTGCCGGGCGCTCGAGGATGATGCGGTCAGGCGCGCAGCCTCTGAACAGGGTGGCGCCGGGATCCCCGCTCTGCGGGTGGTCGTCGAATGTGATCTGCCGGCTGCGTTTCGATCTCGTTCTCTTGCGCGGGGCGCGTTGGGATTCCACCGTGCACTGGTCCGGGCATCGGGTGTCGCAACTCTTGCGCTCGTAGCGGAAACCCTGCACTCGATTCTGGAGTCGCATACGGCGGCTGTGTGTGACGCGAAGATGATCGACGATCCGGACGGGTTCGAATATGGTTATGAGCGTCTTCGGCGGTCATATGGGCGGATGCTCGAGGTCATGATGGCCGGTGATCCAGATGATGTTGCTGGGCACTGGGATGTGCATTGGACTGCGCTCGAAAGGATCCTGCTCGCAAAGCACCGCGAAGTGACCGTCGCTGAGGTCGTTCAGTAGTCCGACCGAGAACTACTCGAATTCGGCCCTTCCTCTGAGCCTCCTTTCTGGTGTCCGTGTTCGATTCAGTAAATTGTTCGACTACACAAACGAGGAGCAGGAATGAGATCGACTCGGTCAGGTTGCAGTGATCACCGGCGCAGCTAACGGTATCGGCTTCGGACTCGCGACCTTCCTTGCTCCCCGTGAAATTTCAGTAGTCCTGTCCGACATACAGTTCGACGCCGTCGAGTCCGCAGCGACAACACTGAAGGCAGACGGTCGCACCGTCACAGCCGTGCGACCCAGAATCAGTTCAGGAGCTTGCCGATAGCCCCTGGGACGGTTCGGGCGTGTCGACCTGGTGTGCAACAACGTGGTCGGCCTCGCCGAAAGCCTCAACATCGAACTGCGAGGTGTGTCCCCCGAAGTGGGCTTCAGCGCGCGCTGGGTCCCGGGCTGGTCGAGACCACACTCGACACGTCCTCCAACTCGACTCGCCCGGACAGGGCCGAGGCACTGATTCGGCGAAGTCCGCGAAGGATGACGCCACCAACACACGGAACCGTTCTGACGTCCGACGACGTCGCTGCAATCGCGCTCCACGGAACCGAGGCGGGCCTGGTCCATATCCTCAACCACCCCGACAGTCCGCGCCCCGTTCGTGCGCGTATCGAATCGGCGCTGACTGATCTTTCCGTATTCTGATTCCGGCTGGGTCCGAGCTCCGGACCTGCGTCGGGTGACGGTATCCCAGGTTTCGCTGTGGGTAGGCCTGATTCGAGCTCGGGTTGGCCGCTGGTGGAGGTGTTGTGCGATTCAGGCCGATCGTCTACCTCAGCATCAGGCTTCCGCCATCCACCGCGAAGACCTGCCCGGTCATGAAGCGAGCGCCGTCACCTGCAAGGAACTCGACCACTGGCACGAGGTCGGTGTCGACGTCACCGAGCCTGCCGCCCAGGGGGATGGAAGTTTGCAATGCATGGTCGTGATCTGCCAACTGGTCGACGGTCATCGATGCCCGGGTCTTGTCGTACATCGGTGTCCAGATCGCCGGGGCGATGGCATTTACCGTGATGCCGAATGGTGCCCATTCGACGGCGGCTGATCGCATCCATGCGAGGACCGCGCCTTTGCTCGCCGCGTACGCAGCTTTACCTGGGTAACCTTTGACGCCCGCAGCGGATGCGAAATTGATGATCCGTCCTCCGTCCTCTTTCAGGTACTGGAACGCGGCCTGGTTCGTCAAGAATGTACCTGTGGCGTTGACGTCCATGGTTCGTTTCCAGATCTCGATGGGCGTCTCCGCCGTAGATGCACCGGGTGCTATCCCTGCGGCGTGAATGACTACATCGATCCCGCCCAGATGTGAGGAGGCCTTGCTGAATGCCTTGTCAACAGAACCCTTTTCGGAGACATCACATCTGATGAAAGTTGCTCCCGACTCACTCGCAATGCGCGCGCCCTCCGATTCGTCGATGTCGAGGGACACGACGCTGGCGCCGACGGCTCCGAACGAACGGACCAGTGCGGAGCCCATCCCGCTGGCACCGCCTGTTACTACTGTACGACGGCCGGCCAGCGACGATTTCATCAGTGGGTTCTTCTTTCGTGGTCGACAAAGTCAGAAGGTTGTTCTGAGAATATCATTCTCAGAGTATCTGATGTCAGGGACGGTACCAACGCCTTCCACTTGGTGAAGCATCCCGACGATGCGTAGAAGGTGCGCATGCAAATGCAAGTGTGGTAGCTGGGAGGGGCTGGGCCGCTGAAGTTCACGCGGTGTGCATCTGGGCTGCGACGGCCGGATGAGCGAGCGGTTTTGCGAGCAAGGACAGCGGTCATCGTGTTGATTTCGGTCTTGGCGACCGGGAAGTTCACATGGCAGACCTTCTGCTTCAGGTTCAGAGCAGGTGTTCGGGCACACTGACGTGCTTGGCGAGGAGATACTCCCCGACGGCCTTACCCACCTGATCCACCCGCATGTTGCTCGAACCGCCCGTGCCGAGCAGACCCCGCAGGATGAAGTGCACGGCATTCAGGTGTGGGAACTCGTGCCGAACGATGTCGAGTTCCTTCGTCTCAGGTACGAGCTGTCGGAACTCCTCCGACGTGAGGGTTGAGCGCAACCAATCCCACGCTGCCGGATTCGACACCCACACGCCAATATTGCTGTTTCCGCCTTTGTCGCCGCTACGGGCATGCGCGATGGTGCCCAGCTCGACACGCCGGTCGTCGAGCGAGACTGTGCGGGAAGCGGGTTCGGGATGCGCCGGCTGCTGCGGGGCCTGCGTGGTCGCAGGGGCATCGATGTGAAGTGCGCTGCCGTCGTCCAGTACCGCTCGATGCGAGAGCGCAGTCGCCGGCAACAATGCGGGCCAGTAGTCGACGCGGGCCCACGGCTTGGTCACCCGCTGCGCGCCGCCGTCGAGGAAGTATCCGGGGATGCTGCTGCAGTAGAGGCTGTCGAGTGCTTCCGGGAACTTGGAGCGGCTCAACGGTTCCGGGGTCGACGCCGTGCCCATGACACGCACCGTCACGGTCGCTGCCCACTGACTCGACGGATTGTCGGCTGCGGCCCCGAGCTGGGTGACCTCGAGCCGATCGATACCGTCGTCCAGGAGCTCATCCAGTTGCCGGCGCAGCAAGGCAATCTTCTCCTCCACACGCGGAGCGGTGACGAAGATCGTCTGTACCACCTGATAGCCGACCTTCGCGAAGATCGCGACTTTGGTCGTCGGAGGCGGCGGCGAGCCGAGAACGGGCTGGATCCGAACCCGGTCGGGGCCGGCCTGTTCGACCTCGACCGAATCGAAATGAACCGTCACGTCCGAGTTCAGGTAACGCGGTCCTTGGATCTCGTACACCAACTGGGCGGTGACGGTGTCGACGGTGACCGCACCGCCGGCCCCTGAGTGCTTGGTGATGACGCTGCTGCCGTCCTCGGCGACCTCGGCGATCGGGTAGCCGGCGTGTTCGACGCCGGGGATCTGCGTGAATCCGGAGAAGTTGGCGCCGGTCGCATGCGGCCCGCACTCGATGACATGACCCGCCGTGACCGCACCTGCCAGCCGGCCCCAGTCTTCCCGGCCCCAGCCGTGCCACCACGCCGACGGGCCGGCGACGAGCGACGCGTCAGATACTCGCCCGGTGACGACGATGCTCGCTCCGGCTTCCAGGGCTGCGGCGATACCCCAGCCGCCCAGATATGCGTTCGCGGAGATCGGCTCGAAGCCCCAGTCGGAGAAGGGGCGTCCGGTGTCGAGATGCTCGAGTTCATGGCCGTTGCTGCGCAACTCGTCGAGGGTGTCGAGAAGGTTGTCGCCGTCGACGTGCGCGACACGTAGATCCGTGCCGCACGCAGCGATGTCGGCCCGCAGTGCGTCGGCCAGACCGGCCGGATTGAACCCACCGGCATTGGCGACGACTTTGAGGCCACGCTCGGCGATCATCGCCAGGTGCGGACGCAAGTGCTCGACGAATGTTTCCGCGTAGCCCTTGGACGGGTCGCGCCGGTAGTGCAGGGCCATCGGTGCCAGGGTGATCTCGGCGAGGTAATCGCCGATCAGGACGTCGACCGGGTCGCCCTCCATGACCTCCGCGAGTGCGGTCGGCCGGTCGCCCGAGTAGGCGGAGAAGTTGGCGATGCGGATGGGAGGTCGGCTCATGTCGCGTCCTTACGTTCGTACTTGCAGTTGCTCCTTCCCTGGACGCTACGGAGCGATTACTCGCCGCGACCAGGACCGTTGTGTGTGCATGAACATGACCGCAATGGTCATGACCCTTGTAAGGTGGCCGAATGGAGGTTCGGCACCTGCGCTACTTCGTCGCGGTCGCGGAGGAACTCCACTTCGGTCGGGCCGCGCAGCGACTGCACATGGCTGCGCCGCCGCTGAGCCAGCGAATCCGCAGCCTCGAGCGGGAACTCGGCCGTGAACTGTTCCTCCGCAGTCACCATCGGGTGGCGCTGACCGACGCTGGTGAGGCCTTGCTTCCGCTCGCGCGGCAGGCGCTGGACACATTCGATGTCATTCCGGCGGCTCTCGGGGCAGCGGTGGCGCGCGTAGCCGTCATCGGAATCGCGCCGGACGTGCCGACCGAACTGCGCACCAATTGTCTCGAGCGGATCCGCCGGCACAGCCCTGATCTCCAGGTGCGCATCGAACCGGCGAGTACCGGGCCTCTGTACGAGGCGTTGCGGCGTCGCGAGGTCGACCTCGCCTTCGTGCACAGTCCCTCCCGGGACCCGCGGTTTCGTCACCGGAGGCTCCACTCGGAGTCGGCTGTCGTGGCGGTGACGCGGGGGATCGGATTCGATACGCGGACCGAGGTGAGGTTGGAGGAACTCGTCGACCTGCCGTATGCGTCCATACGGCACGATGCCGATTCGGTGCTCTACGGTCGCACCGACGCTTTGCTCACACGAGCAGGGATTCACGCGCGTCTCACCGTCGACAGCCACAACCTCGCCGACGTGGCCCAGATCGTTGCGACCGGGCCGGCATTTACATTCGTGGCGGTGTCGTCCGGCCAATCGCACAAGGCGTTTGCGGGGGAGCCGGTGGTTCTGTTGCAGCTCGTCGACGCGAACCTGCGCATCAACACCGACGTTGTGTGGGAAGCGGCCCGCGTGGTGCCCGGCGACGTGGTCCATGGTTTGGTGGCTGCGTTGTCGCCATCGGAAGATTCCCGCGATAGAGGTTGACTTAGTTATACACCTGAGTAATGGTAGTGATGACTCTGTGCCGAACGGCGGACAAGGTGAGTAGATGAAACTTGAGCGCTTGCTGAATCTCGCGGATGTGGAACGCGGCGCGCGGCGGCGGCTTCCTGCCCCGGTGTTCGACGTCATCGCCGGAGGCGCGGGTGACGAGCTCACTATCTCGGCGAACTCGTCCGCGTTCGACGAAATCAAGCTTCGACCGCGCAATCTCGTCGACATCACCGAGATCGATACCTCGACGACCGTTCTCGGGCGGCGAGTATCGATGCCTGTGCTGCTCGGCCCGGCGGGATACCAGCGCATGGCACACCGCGATGCCGAACTGGCGGTCGCGCGCGCCGCCGGTGCAGCGGGCGCCGGGTTCGCGCTCAGTACAGTGAGCAGCTACAAGCTGGAGGACGTCGCCGCAGAGGCGAGCGGGCCGAAGTGGTTTCAGCTGTACTTTCCGCCGGGTGGGCGCAGTCCGGAGAAGATCATCCGCCGCGCTGCGGCCGCTGGATTCGACGCTCTCTGCGTCACGATCGACACACCGACCAAGGGTCTGCGCGAACGCGACTCCCGAAACAACTTCTCCGTACCGTTACGAATTTCACCGAAACTCCTGGCCCAGGGCGCAATCCGGCCGTCGTGGGCTTTGGACTTCATGAGGGGCGGTGTAGGGCGGGGGAGTCTCGGCTTCAACCGCAAAGTGCTGTCGATGAAGGAGGCCGGAAACGCGCTGTCGAGCGCATTGCGACCCGTGACCGAAGATGACATCCGGCTCGTCCGCGAGCTATGGGACGGGCCGCTGGTGATCAAGGGTGTGCTGCGCGGCGACCAGGCCGCGCGACTCGTGGACTTGGGGGCCGACGGCATCGTCGTATCCAATCACGGTGGGCGCCAGCTTGATACCGCGACCTCGACTATCGAGGTTCTGCCCGAGGTCGTCGAGGCGGTTGCGGGAAGAGCCGAGGTCTACCTCGACGGGGGTGTGCGCCGAGGCACCGACGTCGCCAAGGCACTTGCGCTCGGCGCGCGGGCGGTGCTCATCGGACGCCCCTATCTGTACGGCCTCGCGGTGGGAGGAGAAGCCGGCGTGCGCCGAGTGCTGGACATCATGCAGGACGAGACCGAGAACGCTCTGGGCTTGCTGGGTTGCATCAACGTCGACGAGGTCGAGCGCAGCTGCGTTGTCCTGCCGAACGACCGTTGGTGGACGTCGGCACGGAATTTGCTCCCTGCCACCGACTGATCTGATCGGGCGCGGTCAGGATCCGAATCCTAGTGCTCTCGAGACGAAGTCGAAGATCTCGCCGAAGCCGAGGTGGTTGTCGTCGTCGGGCTTGCGTCGTCGTCTCGAAGAGACGTTCGTGACGATGTCCTGGATCATTGCAGCGTCGGATTCGGGAACGGTGTTCCGGAATGAGCCGTCTTGTGCACCCTCACGAAGGATGCTGACCAGAGGGTCGCGGTGCCGTGCCGAGATCTCCTCCATCGTGGCCGCATAGCCGACGGCGCGGACGATTTCGGTCGAGGCCATAACCGTGACCCGTCGGCGACGTCGGGGCTCGGAGGACAACGACAGGAAGAAACGGATCCACTCTTCGAGGCGGGCCGTCGGCGTACCCGCATTGCGTAGCCGGCCGGCGAGTTCGTCTGCCGCACGGCTGGTCTCCTCTGTCAGGATTGCCAGAAGAAGTTCGTCCTTGGACCGGAAATGCCGATAGAACGACCGGGTCGACAGCCCTGCTTCGGCGCAGATGGAGCCGACCGTCACTGGACCGGGACGCTCGTTCGACAGGGCGTGGTAAGCAGCTTTGATCATCATCGAGCGTTCCTCGGCCGGCTCGTGAAGGGGTTGCGGCCCAGGGCTGCGACGTTGCTGCGGCGGCATGAGATCTTGTCCTCCAACGGTTTCGGGTTGACAGTGCAGCGCTGTGTGATGAACACTACACCGGCAACTGAAAACTATATTTTCAGTTAGTGCTCGGCGGCCGCATCGCGGCGGTGGTCGATCCGGAGAGAGGGTTGCGGTGAAACGATTCGAAGGACGCGTCGTGATCGTGACCGGGGCAGCCCGAGGGCTCGGTCGGGACTACGTCCGGTATTTCGCGCAGGACGGCGCGAACGTGGTTGTGGCGGACGTGCGCGATACTCAGCCGGCTGCCGCCGAAGCGGCCTCTGAAGGCCCGCGGTGCATCGGGATCGAGGTCGACGTGACCGATCGTGGAAGTGTTGAAACGATGGCCGACAAGGTGCGGGCCGAGTTCGGCCGACTCGATGTGCTGGTCAGCAACGCCGGGTTGTGGCGAGGACTCGCCGAATCCGGCTTGCTCGATTGTCCCGACGAACTGTGGGACTCGGCGTGGTCTGTCAACGTGACCGGCACGTTGCGGTGCTTTCAGGCTGCCGTCCCCCTCATGCAGGAAGGAGGCTTCGGGCGTGTCGTCAATGTGTCATCGGTGGCTTCCCGGAGAAGCGGAAACGCCCACGGGCTCACCAAAAACGCGGTCGAGCGAATGACCGAGGGCATGGCACGCGAGGTGGGTGACCGCGGAATCACGGTCAACTGCATTGCGCCGGGCATTTCGGCCTTCGAAGCGGCGCAAGGGCAGATCGCTGCTGCCGAGTCGATCGTTGCCGGAAACACAATCAAGCGGGTCGGCACCAGCCGAGATCTGTACGAGGCGATCGCGTACCTGTGCGGGACGGGCGGCGACTGGATCACCGGTCAGACCGTGCGCATCGACGGCGGCGCCGGGATCGGCTGAACGACACCCATTCGTAGCGAGCATTCGAGGAATTGAAGAATGAATTCCACGCATCAGAGTCGATTCACCTCCGGCGAATCCGGTGTGGCCCCGCTCGCCGGTCTGACGGTCATCGATTTCTCGGCGACCCCGCCGGGTGCGCAGGTTACCCAGTTCCTCGCTGACGGAGGCGCCGACGTGATCTGTGTGGAGCCGCCCGGTGGAAGCCGGCTACGCGCACAGCCGGGATGGCCCGGGCTTGGTCGCGGAAAGCGCAGCATCGTGCTGGATCTGAAGGACGCGAGCGACCGTGCGGTGGCCGACGACCTGATCGCCGGAGCGGACGTCCTGGTCAGTACATGGCGTCCTCGGACGGCGGCTCGGCTCGGCCTCGGTCCTGCTGCTCTCGAGCGGCTCAACCCGCGGCTGGTCAGTGCCTCGATCACGGGCTGGGGCCAGTCGGGGCCATGGGCCGACCTGAAGGGCTACGAGGGCCTGGTCATGGCCAAGCTCGGCACCTTCCACGCCAAGGAAGCGATGGTGGCGCGTCCAGGACCGGCGTTCGTCTCGGTGCCCTACGCCGGCTGGGGCGCTACGCAGACGGCACTGCACGGAATTCTTACGGCTCTGTTCGACCGTGAGTCCACGTGCAGGGGCCAGAACGTTCAGGCCGATCTGGTCAGGGGTGTCACCGCGCTCGACACCTGGGCCTGGTACACGGAAATGGTGAGCGTGCGGTGGCCCGATGCCTATCGGAGTGTCAACGCGTTCGACGAGAACCTGGATCCGCAGGCGCCCTTGATCTATCCACTGTTGATCGCACCGACGAAGGATGGGCACTGGCTGCAGTTCGCGCAGACCGAACCGCGGCTGATCGTCGCTATGCTCGCCGAGTTCGGTCTTTCCGAGATCCTGTCCGACCCGAAATGGGTCGGATTCCCGGCGCTCGAGACGCAGGAGCTGCGAACCGAGCTGTGGGAGGTCATGATCGGAAAGGTCGGGGAGCGGACGCTGGCCGAGTGGCAGCAGGTGTTCGCCACAAATCCCAACGTCATGGCAGAGGTTTACCGCGCCGGTCCCGACGTCCTGGATCATCCTCAACTCACGCACGACGGTCGCATCGCCGTAACGGAGGACCGGTCCCTGGGTAAAATCCGGCAGCCGTCCACACTTGTTCACTGTGAGGAGCGGCCGTTGTGCCCGCCGCGGCCTGCGCCCGGTGTGGACGAACACGGAGCGGAACTGCGCGAGCGAGCCGAACGCGGTCTCGGCCATGCTGTGATCTCGGAATGCGGTGCTGAAGAGGGTCTTCCACTGGACGGAATTACTGTCGTCGAGTTCGCGCTGCAGTACGCTGGACCGTACGGCGCGACGTTGTTGACCGATTTGGGAGCCCGGGTAATCAAGGTGGAGAGCCTCGACGGTGACACGATCCGTAGGGTGACACCCTTCCCGGAGGCCAGTGGCGCCAAGGTGATGCAGGGCAAGGAAAGTATCTGCTTGGACTTGAGAACCGACGAGGGATTGCGCATCGCGCACGGTCTTGTCGAGAAGGCCGACGTCGTGCTGCAGAGCTTCCGTGCAGGCGCTGCGGAGCGAGCGAAGATCGATTCCATGTCGTTGAAGGCGATCAATCCGGATCTGGTCTATCTCAATGCGTCCGGTTACGGCACAGGAGGGCCGTTCGGGGCTCGGCCCGCATATGCGCCGTCGATCGGTGCTGCATTCGGGTTCGCGCTGACCGATACACCCGACGCCGCGGGAGTTGCCAGCGGTTCGCTTGCGGAGATCAAGGTCGCGGCGGCACGGCTCAATACTGCGACAGCTGTGCCTACAATCCAGGCCGACGGAGTGGCGGCCATGGCTGTGGCGTCTGCGATGTTGCTCGGTCTGCTGGCCCGCAAGCGCGGGCGGCCGCTGGGCGCACTCACCACCACAATGATCGCGTCGGCGAATCACGCGCTGCTCGATCGGGTCATCGACTACCCCGGTAAGCCTGCACCTCCGATGGTGGACGCCGGCGGCTACGGCTTCTCAGCGCTCTACCGGATGTATCGTGCGGCCGACGGCTGGGTTTTCCTAGCAGCACCGAAGGATTCCGAATGGGCCGCGCTCGTGGCAGCCCTTGCCGGTGAGGCGGATTTGACGCGGCCGCAATTTGCCACCTCCAGCGACCGCGCCGAGAACGAGGCAACTCTCGCCGACATTCTCGGAGTGGTATTCGCCCGCAAACCGGCTGCGGAGTGGGAGCAGACTCTGACCCGCGCTGATGTGGGGTGTGTCGAGGTCACCGAGATCCGCCCCGAACGGCACCTGCAGACGAACGATGCGTTGTCGGCGGAATATTGCACGACGGCGATGAGCCCCGTCTTCGACGAACACCTCCGGATGGGCCCGACCGTTCGATTTTCCCGGTCGTCCACCCAGGCCGAAGGTGGTTGTATGGCAGGTGATCACACGGACTCGATCCTCACCGAACTCGGGTTCGATGAGGCAGCTATCGCGGATCTGAGGGACCGCAGCATCGTCGGCTGAATACCCTGACCTCTTCGCCCGGCATATAAGGAGTAGTCGACAATGGACACAACTGGGAATGCGCTGCCCGTCGCGATCGTGATCGGAGGTAGCGGTGGTATGGGTCAGGCCTGCGCGCGCCGGCTGGCAACTGATCATCTCGTCGTTCTGGCAAACAGGGACGTGGGCAAGAGCGAGACGATCGCTCGGGAGTTCACGGAGGATGGCCTTCATGCCGTGGCTATCGCCTGCGATGTCACGCAGCCGACGTCGGTTTCTGAAATGGTGTTCCGTAGTGCCGAACTCGGAGCGATCGATGTGGTTGCACTCGTCGCGGGCCTGTCGCCGAACATGGCCGATGGGCGACGCATCATGCATGTGAATCTGGTCGGTGTCGCGACGGTCGTCGAGGCTGTCCTGCCCGTGATTGCACCGGGCGGGGTGGCGGTGCTCGTGTCGTCGGTCGCTGGGCACAATGCTGCTCCGGGTTCCGAGGTGACGGCGCTGCTCGACGATCCGTTGGCCGAGTCGTTCCTCGATGAACTCGAGGTGGCCCTGGGGCGCGAGATGACGGCTATGGAGGGTTATCAGTTCTCCAAGTTCGGGGAGATTCGGATGGCTCGTCGTCTGGTGACGCGGTTTGCGGAGCGTGGCGCGCGTATCGTGTCGCTGTCACCCGGAATCATCGAAACCCCCATGGGAGAACTCGAATTCAGAGAGAACCCACAGAAGCGAGTCTTGTTCCAGCGCAGTCCGCTCGCGCGGGTCGGCACTCTCGACGAAATCTGTGACGCGTTGGAGTTTCTTTGCTCGGACCGAGCGGCCTTCGTCACCGGTACGGACCTACTCGTCGATGGAGGCTTGACGTCCGCCATCAAGTTCGATCTGCCGGACCCCTCCAGAAGTCCGATCGATGCCACCTCGTAAGGCATCCGTGCCCGCGGACGGTTTGCAGGAAAGGCTGCCGTCATCACCGCTGGCTCGGGCTCGTGACTATCCCATCGGATAGCAGCGGCATGTCCTTTCAGGCACGTCAGTGATTGCTCCGCGTTGGTGAATGACGAACTACAGTGCACGAGAGGATGCGAGATGAAAACGCTTGATGGCAAGGTCGCGATCGTAACTGGAGCCGGTCGGGGACTCGGTCGATCCGAAGCGCTCGAACTTGCCCGTTTGGGAGCAAGGGTTGTCGTCAGCGACCTGCCTGTTGCTTCCGGCGCGGGAACCGAGCCGAGCGGGGCCGACCAGGTTGCGGAGGAGATCCGAGCGCTGGGCGGCGAAGCACTCGTTCACTACGGAGACGTATCGGACTGGGACAGCGCCGAAGTCCTGATCGCGCGTACCGTCGAAGAACTCGGCGGGCTGGACATTCTGGTCAACAACGCCGGGATTTCGCGGCCTGCCATGAGTTTCAACATGACCGAGCAGGATTGGGATGATGTGGTTCGCGTACATCTCAAGGGCACGTTCGCCCCGACCCGGTTCGCAGCTGCATATTGGCGTGAGCAGGCCAAGGCCGGGAGCCGCCTCGGTGGTGCCACTGTCGTGAACACCTCTTCCCCAAATGGATTGAACGGCGGTACTCCCGGCCACGTGAACTACTCGGTGGCCAAGACCGGAATCAACACAATCACCACCGCACTCGCTCGTGAACTCGCCCCCTACGGGGTGCGGTGCAATGCGGTAGCGCCGCTTGCTTACACGAGCATGACCGAATCACTCTGGGGAACCGAGATACTCCCCAGCACCCGGCGCCCAGAACTCGAACCCGCCAATGTCGCCGCAGTGGTCGGTTGGCTGGCGTCCCCTGACAGCGACCCGGTCACGGCCAAGGTTCTTGCAGTCGTCGGGTCGAAGTGCGTTCTGTGGAACAGCTGGGCGCCAGTAGAAGAGATACACACAGACGGTGCATGGACTTTCGATCAGATCGCCGAAAGCGCGCCGGCCCTGTTCAAGCAAGTTGATGCCGGATTGCCGCTGGAACTGTGACTGTGAGGAATCCGTGATGAGGAAGAGTGTGCAGGGAAAGACCGCCGTCATTACCGGCGGTGCGAGCGGTATCGGACGGGCCACAGCTCACTCGCTGGCACGGCGCGGGGCCCAGGTGATCGTCGCCGACATCGATGCCGATGGAGCGGACCGCGTGGCCGGGGAGATCTCCGAGCATGGTGGTCGTGCCACAGGTGTACGGTGTGACGTCCGCAGCGAGAGCGCCTTCGAGGAACTGAAGGCGTTTACGTTGGATACCCACCGACGAGTCGACATCGTGATGAACAACGTCGGTGCGCTCACCCGTGGCCTGCCCGACCACATCCCGGTGCACGAGTGGCACCGAATCTTCGACATCAATCTGTTCTCTGTGGTGCGCAGCAACGACGTGTTTCTGCCGTTGCTCGTCGAGCAGGGTAGCGGGCACATCGTGAACACCGCTTCCTTCGCAGGGTTGTACACCTACGCATACGACCGTCTGCCATACGCGGCAGCCAAAGCGGCGGTCGTGCAACTCTCTGAAGGTCTGGCTCTGTACCTCCGCCCGAAGGGCATCGGTGTCACGTTGCTGTGCCCGGGGCCGGTCCGGACCAACATCGCGGCGTCAGTTCCACCGGGCTTCGGTCCCGCGACCGGGACCCGGGGTCCCGGAGCTCAGTTCGAGTTTCTCGAACCGGAGGTTGTCGGTGAGCAGGTCGCCGACGCCATCGTCAACGACACCTTCTGGCTGCCCACCGACCCTCAGGTTCGCGATGCCCTCGTGCAACGTGCGTCGGACTGGAACACCTTCATCGACGAGAAGGCCAAGGAGATCGCATCCTCGGATTGAGCGGCTCAGCACCGATGCAACGCTGACGAGGGGGCCTGCCGATGCGATCATCGGTCGACCCCCTCTCTGCCGGGGTTGTTCGGGAATGCCTGGTTTAGACGGGACCCATGCGGATTGCGCCGTCGATCCGGATGGTTTCGCCGTTGATCATGGCGTTGTCGACGATCGACAGGGCCAACTTGGCATACTCAGCCGGAACTCCCAGGCGCGACGGGTGAGGGACCTGCGACGCGAGAGATTCGCGGACCTTGTCGGAGATGTTGTTCAGAATCGGTGTCTCGAATGTGCCGGGAGCGATCGTGACGACGCGAACGAGCTTGCGCGCGAGGTCGCGTGCGCCGACGAGAGTCAGGCCCACGATGCCTGCCTTGGCTGAGGCGTAGGGCACCTGGCCGATCTGGCCTTCGAAGGCTGCGACGGACGCGGTCATGATGACAACGCCGCGCTCTCCGCCGACTTCTTCGCTCTTGACCATGCGTGCCGCGGCCAGACGCAGCACGTTGAAGCTGCCGACGAGATTGATGTCGACGACCTCCTGGTAGAGGTCGAGGTTGCCGGGCGTGCCGTCCTTCTCGACGAGGCGCAACTTGCCTCCACGGCCGGCGCAGTGCACGACGGCGCGCAACGGGGCCTTCTTTTCGGCCTCGGCGAGTGCAGCGTCGACGGCATCTGCGTCGCGAACGTCAGCAGGTGCGAACGTCGCGAGTTCGCCGAGTTCCTTGGCGACGGTCTCGCCGTCGGAGGACGGGAGGTCGATGATGACGGTCGGGACGCCTCGCGCGATGAACGCCTCAGCGGTTGCCCGCCCGAGGCCGGAGGCGCCGCCGGTGACCGCGGCGGACGCGTTGGTGAGATCCATGGAAAGGTGACCTTTCGTTCGTACGGAACTGGACAAACAGGTACTGCTCGGGAGCTTGGAACGTCTATCCTTGCCGACAACCTAGTTATACAGGTAATACTTGTGTAGCAGGATTGGTGCGGAGTCGGCAACGCATCCGTCCGCGAGTGGTCATGTCGAGGGAAACGGAGCTGAAGTGGACGCGATCGACACCGGCCTAGTGATACTCCGAGTGCTTCTGGGGTTGACGATGGCCGCCCACGGATACGGCAAACTCTTCCGCGGCGGCCGGATCCCCGGCACAGCCGGATGGTTCGACAGCATGGGTATGCGACCCGGCAAGGCGCACGCATGGCTTGCCGCGCTTACCGAAGTCGGAGCAGGTATCGCTCTTGCGCTGGGCATGCTCACCCCCTTCGCCGCCGCCGGATTCGTCTCGCTCATGTTCGTCGCCGCGTGGACCGTGCATCGCGGCAAGGGCTTCTTCGTGACGGCAGACGGCTGGGAGTACAACCTCGTGCTGGCCGGGGGAGCAGTGGCTGTCGCAATAATGGGCGCCGGTAGCGCGAGCCTCGATCACCTGATCTTCGGCGGCAACCTGCTCGATGGCTGGATCGGCGGTGCACTCGCGCTGATCGGTGGCCTGGCCGCGGCCGGCATCCTGCTCGGAACGTGCTACCGCCCCGCGCCGAAGCACAGCGATGAGTCGGTGACGGTGTCGTGACGATGGACTTTACGGAGCTACACGCCCGCGAATGCGTTCGCGACACCGTCGCCCGGTACACGCATGCAGGCGACGGTGGGAAGCTCACGGAGCTCGCCGCGTGCTTCACACCGGACGGAACGCTCGAGGTCAAGGGCCGGTCCAGTGCAACGGGTCGGAATGCGATCGTCGAGATGCTCGGTGGCGGCGCCGCTCCGGGCGAGTCACCGCTGACCGAATCGGGCAAAAAGTTCTTTCAGCGACACTTCGTCGCGAATCTGACGTTCGACCTGATCACGCCCGAGCGCATCGACACGCGCGCCTACTTCGTGGTGTTCGGCCCCGACGGTGCGGACCACTGGGGAAGATATCGGGACGTGTTCGTTCCGGTCGGCGACTCTTGGCTCATCGCGCACCGGGTGGCAGCGTTGGATGCCATGGCACCCGACTCGTTTCTCGCAGCCCGGTGGTCGAAGTGACCGCGCGCGGATTCGTCAACCTCCGCGACGTGGGTGGGCTGCCGCTCGTCGACGGAGGGGTGACCGCGCATGGCGTCCTGTACCGCGGCGACGCCCCCTACCCGGGCGACTCGGTCCTCCCCGAACTCGACTCCTGGCCGCCGAGCACCGTCGTCGATCTGCGGGGTGATGCCGAACGTGATCGATTCGCGTACGGCTGGCCGAACGGCACGGTGGTACACAACATGCCACTGTTCGATTCAGCCGCGCCCGGAGCGCGGCCGGCCGACCTGCAGTCGCTCTACGCACTGATGCTCTACTACAACGAAACTCGGGCGGGAGAAATCCTCGGACTCGTCGTCGAACCCGAAGGCCCCGTCCTGCTGCACTGCACTGCCGGCAAGGACCGCACGGGCGTCCTCGTCGCGGTGTTGCTGCTCGCTGCAGGTGTCGATCCGGATGCCGTAGTCGACGACTACGTCCGTAGCGAAGAAGCGCTGTTCGACCTCATCGACCGATGGCTCGATGTGGGCGTCCGTACACGGAACTCTCCGCCACTCGCCGAACAGTTTCTGCGTGCACCCGCCGACGCGATCTCGCCGATCGTCGAGCAACTCACGTCGGCACCCGGGGGACCGGCACAGTGGATGCTCGACCACGGCGCGAACCCCGCACACCTCGATACATGGCGAGCTCGGATGAACGGCGTTGCAGCGCCGGCGACAGGGCCACAGGAAGGGTTCGGGTCATGACTCACACACGGACCGACGTCACCGCACCGTCGACGCTGACGGAACTCCGGGACGGAGTACTCATCATCACGCTCAACAGACCCCACGCCCGCAACGCGATGAATGCGGACATGGCCGAACAGATCGGTGACGCGCTCGAACGCGCGCACCACGATCCTGACGTGCGGGTGGTGGTCCTCACCGGTGCCGGTGAACAGGCGTTCTGCGGCGGCGGGGACCTCGTCGCGATGTCCGAAGGGCAGTCCCTCGAACCAGCCGATCCCGTCAAGGAAGCGTGGGGCTTCGGCGGAGTGTGCAGGCACCCCATCGACAAGCCGATCATCGCGGCCGTCAACGGTTTTGCTGTCGGCGGCGGAGCTCAGATCGTTCTCACATGTGACCTCGTCGTGGCAGAGGAGAGCGCCGTGTTCTCCCTCCCCGAGGTCGGCAACGGCCTCGTTGCCTCGTCCGGCGCGGCAGTGCGGCTTCCTGCGTGGCTACCCCGGCCGATCGCCATGGAACTTCTGCTGCTGGGGCGCCGATTCACTGCCGCCGAAGCCCACGCGTGGGGACTCGTCAACCGTGTCGTGCCGCCCGGACGCGCTCTCGAAGAGGCTTTCGCGATGGCCGAGACCATCGGCAGGCAGGCGCCGCTTGCGGTGCAGGCCACCAAGCGTGTGGTGGCGGGCATCGTCGACCGCGAGTTCGTCACCGAACATGATGCCTGGGAAAGAAATCTGATCGAGACTGCTGCGAACCGGGCCACCGAGGACGCGAAAGAAGGCCCCCGCGCGTTCGCCGAGAAGCGCCGACCTGTGTGGCTGGGCCGGTAATTCCTACCCCTTGCGTCTTTCCGTACTACGCCGACCGACCAGAACCGAGGCGCCCGAGATGACAGCACCCGAAATCACCACCTACGACCCCGATGCGTTACGCGAGTTGTGGTACCGCGAAGGCTTCTACAGCGAGCTCACGTGGCCCGACGTGCTTGCCGAGAGTTGTGTTTCGGGAGCATCAGCGACCATCGTGTATGCCGATGCCGAAGGTGGGCAACTCGTCACGACGGTCGGCGAGATCCACACGCTCGCCCAGCGTGTCGCCGCGGCACTGCAGGATCGTGGCGTCCGCGCAGGAGACGCGGTCGCTGTGCAGCTTCCCAACGGGATCGAAGCCTCGGTTGCGTACGAGGCGGTGCTGCTGACAGGCGCGGTTCTCGTCCCGATCGTGCACATCTACGGACCGAACGAGGTCCGCTTCATCCTTGAACAGTCGGGCGCAAAGGTTCTCGTCCAGCCCGATCGCTGGCGGTCGGTCGAGTACGGTGACCGTGTTGCCGTGTACTCCGATATCCCCACTCTCGAACACGTCGTGGTGGTCGGTGATGCCGTACCCGCCGACGCATGCGAGTGGAAGGAATTCGTCACCACCACATCGGTGTATATGCCGCCGACCGTTCATGCGGACGACGTCGCGCTGCTGATCTACACCTCGGGCACCACATCTGCGCCCAAGGGCGTACAGCACAGCCACAATTCGCTGCTCGCCGAGCAACGGTCGGCACCGCAGTACCTTGGTGCAGGCGACGACGCCGTACAGCTCGTCTCGTTCCCGCCCGGCCACATTGCGGGCGTCGGCAGCGTGCTGCGGCCGCTGCTCCACGGCCACGATACGGTCTACATGGACACGTGGGATCCGTCCCTCGCAGTCGAGTTGATCGCTCGGCACCATGTCACCGCGACGTCGGGGACCCCGTTCCACCTCGCGGGCATGCTCGACCTCGGCGATGTCGCCGGGAAGCTCGCGACGATGCGTGAGTTCCTCATCGGTGCGGCCACCGTGCCGGAAGAACTGGTTCGACGTGCGGCGACCGTCGGCATCAGCACATACCGCTGTTACGGGTCGACCGAACAGCCCACCATCACCTCGGGTTCCGCAGTCGATCCCGAGGTCGCACGCCTCGGAACCGACGGATCGCCGCTCCCGGGTGTGCGAGTGCGCATCGTCGACGAGGTCGGCGCCGATGTGCCCACCGGCACCGACGGCGAGGTCGTCACGCGCGGGCCCGACCAGTTCGTCGGCTACCGAGATGCGAGTCTGAACGCCTCGGCATTCACCGTCGACGGCTGGATGCGCACTGGTGACCTGGGCCATCTCGACGCCGACGGTCGGCTCACGATCACCGACCGCATCAAGGACGTGGTGATCCGCGCGGGTGAAACCATCTCGTCGGGTCAGCTCGAGGATGTGCTTGTCACCCACCCGGCGGTGGCCGAGGGCGCAATCGTTGCAGCACCCGACCCTCGATACGGCGAAGTCGTCGCCGCAGTCGTCGTGCCTGTGCCCGGCACCGATATCGATCTCGACAGCATTCGCGAGCACTTCGCGAAATCCGGTCTCGCGAAGCAGAAGACCCCCGAGCGATTTGTTCTCGTCGACTCACTCCCACGCACGGCGTTGGGCAAGATCCGCAAGGCCGAACTGCGCGCCGAGCATTTCCCGAAGGGCGGTATCCGATGAGTGTGCGCTGGCAGGACTTACGGGTGCCGGTGATGGCGGCACCGATGTTCATCGTCTCGAATCTCGACCTCGTGATCGCTGCGTGCCGGGCGGGTGTCATCGGCGCATTCCCCTCTGCGAATCCGCGGGCTCCCGAGACACTCGACGATTGGCTCGGCGCAATCCGCGCTGCTGAGCGCGAAAGCATCGATCGTGGTGAGCCGTTCGCGCCGTTCTGTGTGAACTTGCTCGCGTCGTCCGCGGTCGACAAGAACAAGCGTGACCGTGCACTCGCGACCGTCGCGAAACACGAAGCACCGCTGATACTCACCAACATGGGTGATCCGAAGGAGGTCGTGGACGCCGCGCACGGCTGGGGCGGTACGGTGTTCCATGACGTGACGACCATCCGGCACGCAGAAAAGGCGATCGAGGCCGGTGTCGACGGGCTCATGCTGGTGTGTGCAGGAGCAGGTGGGCACGCGGGTACATTGTCGCCGTTCTCTTTCCTACCGCAGGTGCGTCGCATCTTCGACGGACCCATCATGCTGGCCGGTGGTATCGCCGACGGACACGGAATCGCCGCAGCACTCGCGCTCGGGGCCGACCTCGTGGTGATGGGCACCCGGTTCATCGCGACCCTCGAATCGGGCACGGTCGACGACCACAAAGACATGCTCGTGGATTCGCGCAGCGAGGACGTATTGTTCACCGACGCGATTGCAGGCTTGCCCGCCAGCTTCCTTTCGCCATCCATTGCCGCGAACGGGCTCGACCCTGCAGACCTGCCGAAACCACTGGCGAAACACCGCCCGAACCTGCCCGCCGGTGTGAAACCGTGGAAGACGGTGTTCAGTGGAGGTCATTCGACCGGTTTGATCCATGATGTTCCGCCGGTGGCGGGCGTGGTCGACCGGCTGGCACACGAATTGGGCGCGGCCCGAGAGGCCGGCGACTGGCGCACTGCGCTCGCGGCCGCGGTGGCCCGGACAAAGGACGAGCGATCATGACGAGTACTCCTGGTTCGTCCTCGACGGCCTTCATTCGAGCGGTAGGCGCGGGAAATGTGCTCACCGCAGAGGCGACCCCTATCCACCGCGGGCGGACCCAGCAGCTGTGGCAGGTCGAGATCGTCGGGCCGGACGACCGGCTCGTGTCCCGCGGAGCCGTCCGATTGGCGAATCTCGAAACCCGCGGAGATCATCCAGGCAATGAATCGAGGAGTTCATGACCGACGTATTGTCGATCGAGTATCCACAAGCGGGTGTCAAGATTTTGCGGATGAACCGCCCGGACAAGCTCAATGCATTGGATATCGAGCTTGCCGCGGCACTGCATCGGGAATTCGATGCGCTCGCATCGGATCGTACGACTCGGGTGGTTGTCCTCACCGGAGCCGGGCGCGGCTTCTGCGCGGGGCTCGATCTCGACGGATACGGCGAAGTGCCCGGCACCGAGCAGTCCGGGGATGTGCACCGGACGCTCGCGCGGCAGCAGGACATCGCCTCGCTCGTTCAGAAGATCCGGAGGCTGCCCCAGGTCTTTGTCGCTGCGGTCAACGGTCCTGCGGCCGGTGGGGGTTTCGCGCTGGTATGTGCGTGCGACGTGCGAATCGCCGCCGAAAGTGCTGTCTTCGCAGTGTCGTTCATCAAGGTCGGCTTCTCCGGTTGCGATATCGGCACA
This sequence comes from Rhodococcus sp. JCM 9793, assembly GCF_055380405.1. Classification (NCBI taxonomy): domain Bacteria; kingdom Bacillati; phylum Actinomycetota; class Actinomycetes; order Mycobacteriales; family Nocardiaceae; genus Rhodococcus; species Rhodococcus sp. JCM 9793. The sequence continues at coordinate 5,543,836 of NZ_AP043721.1, read as the reverse complement.
TCCTGGTTGCTGCCGCGCATCGTAGGCGCTGGTCGCGCACATGAACTCATGCTCACTGCAAGAAAATTCGGTGCCGATGAAGCACTACGGATCGGTCTGCTCGCCGATGTCGTTGCCGATGACCGACTGGACGGCCGCATCGACACCTGCGTCAGCGATCTGCTCGCGGCACCACCGTTGTCACTGGCGTTGACCAAGCGCGGCATGTGGCTCTCGCTCGAGATGCCGTCGTTCGACACTGCCGTCGAATTCGAGAACCGGCAGCAGGTTCTCACCTCCGTGACGGTCGACCAGTCGGAAGCGATGGCTGCATTCGTGGAGAAGCGGTCGCCCTCCTACGAGAACCGATGAGAGAAGATTCTGTGAGTAACGAGGATCCGAAACGTGAAGCGCCGGTCGTCCTGATCAGCGGGGCGGGCCGCGGAACCGGTCGTGCGATTGCGCTGCGTCTGGCGCGCGAAGGGTTTGACGTCGCCGGCTTGTATGCGCGAAACGACGAAGCTGCCGAAAGTACGCGAGCTGAGGTGGAGTCGACCGGTGTGCAGTGCCGAATGTATCGGTGCGACGTCGCGGACGCAGCCGCCGTCGCGGAACGGGTCGAGCAGGTATCGGCCGATTTCGCCCGCATCGACGCATTGGTCCACAACGCCGGAATCGCCAGCCGAGGAAAGACCGTGGCCGACACGGAACCGGCGGAGATGGCCAGGGTGATCGGCGTGCACGCATTCGGCGCATTCCATCTGTTGTCGGCAGCGATTCCGATACTGCGCAAGTCCGATCGGGCGTCGGTCGTGCTGATCTCCAGCACCGCGGCGGCGACGGCGGCGCCGGGTAACGCGCCGTACACGATCGGCAAGGTGGCGCTCGAGGCGCTGGGCAGGACCGTTGCTGCCGAAGAAGCCTGCAACGGTATCCGCGTGAACATCGTGGCGCCCGGCCTTATCGCCACCGAAATGGGGGATCGTTTGGCCCGGGCCGTCACCGGCGCTGCAGGCGCGACCGAACTGGACGCCCAGATGCCGTTCGGGCGAGTCACCCGACCGGAAGACGTCGCGGAAACGGTGGAGTTCCTGATCTCCGACCGCGCTCGTCAGGTCACCGGCCAGCGCATCGAAGTGCACGGTGGCGTGCCTGGCGTGCCGAAAGTCTGATCGGGGTCGTCATTCGATCTCGTAGCGGTATGCCCGCGGACCCGTCACTCGGTCCGCGGGCCGATAGCCGGAAGCGCTCGCGCTGCTTCGTACTCCGCCGCGAGCGCGTCGAGTATCGTCTGCTTGCGATTCGCGGAGAGCAGGCGTTTCGACGCGACAATCGATTCCGGTGCGAAGTCCGCAATCGTCCGGGCATACCTGCGAACGACCTCGTCGAAGTCTGCCAGCGGAATCTCGGCAGCGGCCAGGCCCAGACGCACCGTCTCGGCCGAGTCGATCCACCGGGAACTGAGGACGACGTCCATCGCCGCTTGCCGGCCGATCAACGCCGGCAGGAGGTGACTGCTGCCTGCCTCGGGCACGGTCCCCAATGCCGTGAACGGTGCGCGGAGCCTGCATCCCTCGGCGACGAGGACGACGTCGCACAGCAACAGCAGTGTCATTCCGAATCCCACCGCAACACCGTGGGGGGCTGCGACAACCGGTTTCGACATCCCCGCCAGAGTCCCCACAAGGTCGGCGAACCGTGTTCTCAGCTCCTCCGGATCGGAGAACGTCAGGGCATCCAGATCGACGCCGCTCGAGAATCCCCTTCCCGCACCACGAATGAGGACGACTCGGACGGAGGCGTCCAGATCGGCGTCTGCGAGAGCGTGAGTCAGCTGTAGATAACCTGTGGAGGTGAAGGCGTTGAGACGTGCTGGACGATCAAGAGTCACCAGGCGGATTCCATCGGTGACTTCTACGTGGATCTCGGTGGGTGACAATGTGTCGGACATTCATCTTCCTTCATAGGGAGTGGAGGTGCACGTTCCTTGGGCCGCGGAGCGCACGCCGCGCGGCATCCGTCACACCGCTGCGGCTTCGGGCAGTTCCGGGATCGCAGACAGCAGGGTTCGGGTGTACTCCTGTTGGGGATCGGCGAAGAGTACGTCGGTGGCTGCGTACTCCACGATCCTGCCGGACTGCATCACCGCGACCGAATGCGCGAGCTTCTCGACAAGCGCCAGGTCATGGGTGACAAATAGGTAGGACACGCCCCGCTCCTGCTGGATGTCCAGGAGCAGGTTGATGACCTGCGCCTGAACGGATACATCCAGGGCCGCGACGGGCTCGTCGCACACGATCAACGACGGATCCGTGCTCAGCGCGCGCGCAATCGCCGCTCGCTGCAGCTGGCCACCGGACAGGACGGTGGGGTAGCGATCGAGTAGATGCGTGCCGAGGCCGACGCTGTCGAGCAGCGCAGCGGCACGATCCTTCAATTCGCCGCGAGGGCACAGGCCGTGTACGAGGAGTGGTTCGGCGACCGCCTTCCAGATGCGCATCCGCGGGTTCAGGGATGAGAACGGATCCTGGAAGATCATTTGCGCGTCGCGCCGGAAGCTCCTCAGGTCGGCACCACGCAGGCTGCGGAGATCCCGTCCGCGAAATGTGATCTCGCCCGAGTCCGCGTCGGTCAGTCGCAAGACGAGGCGGCCCGTCGTGGATTTTCCTGCGCCGGATTCGCCTACCAGAGCCAGGGTTTCACCCTCGCCCACAGTGAAGGATACGTCGTCGACCGCTGGCCGCGACGCAGATCCGTGCGTGAATGTCTTCGACAGGGAGTGAACGTCGAGAAGAGTCATGATGCTCCATCGGGTCAGTGGATGTCACGGGGTTGTGTGATGTGGGCAACATAGTATACAAAGTGTTCTAAGTGAAGTTGCGATTTTGCCGTTCATTTCAGGGCGGCCTCGTGGAGGGATTGCTGTGACGGCGATGAACCTGACGGATCTGGCGGCAAACTACGAGAGCAAGCCGGCGGTGGTGATGGCCGGCAGCGGCGACATGCTGAGCTACCGCGAACTCGAAGACTCGTCCAACCGCATCGCTCACCTGTTCCGGCAGCGTGGCCTGCAGGCGGGTGACCACATCGCGGTGCTCATGGAGAACTGCCTGGACGTGTTCCCCGTCGTCTGGGCCGCGCAGCGCGCGGGTCTCCTCTACACGCCCGTCAACTGGCATCTTGCAGACGATGAGGCGGCGTACATAGTCGAGAACTGCGGCGCCCGAGTGCTCGTGCATTCCGAACAACTCGACCGGCTCGCTTCCGTCATCGAGTCCGGAAACTCCGCTCTTGAAGCAAGATTGACGGTGGGCCACGTGTCCGTGAGTGGGGCCGAGCGGCTCGCCGATGCGATTGTCGCACTTCCCGATACCCCGATCCACGACGAGTTCGAGGGGTATTACATGTTCTATTCGTCCGGCACGACCGGGCGTCCCAAAGGCATCCTGCCTGTACTGACCGGCGCACCTTTCGGGACCGGACTGACCATCGACTCGACGATGCGAAATGCCTTCGGGTTCGGCTCGGACACCGTGTATCTGAGCCCTGGACCTCTCTACCACGCCGCGCCCCTCGGATGGAGCATGGGCGCCGTCCGCAACGGCGGCACAGCAATCGTCATGGAGCGGTTCGATGCCGAAGGCGCACTGTCCGCGATCGAGCGGCAGCGGATCACGCACGCCCAGTTCGTGCCCACCATGTTCGTGCGCATGCTCAAACTTCCGGACGAGACCCGGACCCGGTATGACGTGGAGAGCCTGCGCGTGGTCATCCACGCGGCCGCGCCGTGCCCGGTCGAGGTCAAAGAACGCATGATCGAGTGGTTCGGCCCGAAGATCCTCGAATTCTATGGGGCCACCGAGGGCAACGGATTCTTCCTGATCACCACACCGGAGTGGCTCGAGCATCGGGGGTCGGTCGGCAGACCGCTCCTCGGCGGAGTGCACATCTGTGATGACGACGGAAACGAACTCGAGCAGGGAGAAGTCGGCAGCATCTGGATGAGCGGCACGGCGAAGTTCGAGTACCACGACGAGACCGACAAGACCTCCGGTGCGTACAACGACAAGGGGTGGAGCACGCTCGGCGACCTCGGACACGTGGACGAGGACGGCTACCTCTACCTGTCTGCCCGACGCACCGACCTGATTCTGTCCGGCGGGGTGAACATCTATCCGCAAGAGATCGAGGACGCGCTCACCATGCATCCGTCGGTACTCGACGTCGCGGTGGTCGGTCTACCCGACGACGAGATGGGGCAGCGGGTGCACGCGGTGGTGACGCCGGCCGACGGCATCGCTGCAGACGAGGCTCTCGTGGCCGAGCTGATTACTCATGCACGGGACAAACTTGCACATTTCAAGGCGCCCCGGACTGTCGAGTTCGGTGAGGTACCGCGCTTGCCGAGCGGCAAGATCCTCAAGCGCACATTGCTTGCCCGTTACGAGGGCACGAGCGTCACGCAGTAACGAGTCGACGCCGCGGGGAGCGGTATCTCGGTCACATCGAGTTCGTAAGGAGAACTATGGCCGTTCACAGATCGCGGCGCCACGTCGGGGCAGCGGTTCTTGTCGTGATAATGCTCGCCGCCGGCTGCGGATACGGGCCGGGTAGTGCGTCCGAGGCGCCGGACCCCGACACCGCGGTCCTCGACCGCGGGGCGGACCTCATTGCTGCCACTACTGCGGTGCCGACCGGCTTCGACCCGCACCGTGAGCGCACGTCGGGTGAACGCGTGTATTACTACCCGGTTTTCGATCGCCTGACCAGGGCCGAAAACGGTGGGGAGATCGTGCCGATGCTCGCCGAATCGTGGGTTACCGCTCCCGACGCGATGTCGATGTCTATGGTGCTCCACGATGGCGTCGAGTTCCACGACGGCACACCGTTCGATGCCTCGGCGCTGGTCGCGTCGATCACGCGTGCGCAGCAGTTGCCGGACTCGGTGGTGGCTCCATTCCTGGCAACTCTCGAGCGCATCGAGATCGTGGGCGATCACGAGGTGGTGTTCCACTACTCGGCGCCTACGCCGGATATGCCCACCGTCCTCGCCGGGCCGGCCGGTGCGATGATCAGCCCCGCCGCACTCGCCGACCCGAACCGCGACCTACGGGTCGATCCGGGTACCGCGGGCACCGGTCCATATCTCGTCGATACCTTTGTGCCGAGCCAGTCGGTGAGCTATGTCCGTGCCGCAGAGGAGAACTGGGATCCTGAGGCGGGCGCGCTGGCAAATCTGGAGATTCGCTTCATCGCCGACGACCGTACCCGTGACTCCGCGATCCGTTCCGGGGAAATCGACGTGTCCTACGTCAACTCAGTGGTCGCGCAAGGAGTGCGGCAGGCTCAGCTGGCCGCCCAGGGCAGTACTTTGCGGCTCGTCGAGGTGCCGACCAGCCAGCTCGCGGCATTGTGGGTGCAATCCGATCGGCTGCCCGATCCTCGAGTTCGCGAAGCGCTGGTGCGCGGGATCGACCGCGAGGCAATCGCAGAGGGCTACTACCAAGGTGATTGCGTTCCGTCCGCGCAGCTGCCGAGGGAGGGATTTCCAGGTTATGTCGAGAACTTCACCGATCCGTATCCGCACGATCCAGTGAAGGCCCGGGAACTCGCTGAGGCGGCCGGCTGGACGAAGTTCGAGATTTCCTACACCGCAGGCCGCGAAGCGCTCCCGGTGATCGCGGCCGACAATCTTGCCGAGATCGGTGTCGAGACGGTGCTCCGGCCGGGCACAAGCATCGAGGCACTCACTGCATTCCGCACTGCACAGTCCGATTCGTTCATGTACTCGATGGCGTCCGAGGGCACGGTAGCCGACACAGTGAAGTGGACCATGGCCGACTCCCGGCTCTCGTACGACGATCCCGAGCTTGCCGCACTAGCCGAACAGGCTTCCAGGGCGGTCGATCCGCAGGAACGCGAACGGATCAACGCGCAACTGGTGACTGCTCTGGCCGAAGCTGCGATCTTCGTTCCGATCTGCCACTACAACACGTACTTCCTCATAGCGTCCGACGTGGTCGGCTTCGACGAGGCGCTCAACGGTGAGTCCCAGTTCATGATGGACCTGCGCTACGTCGGGCGGGTCGGAGAGGCAGAGCCGTCGTGACGACACTGCGCCGGGTAGTCATCACGACCCCGGTCCTGTTCCTGCTGGTCACCTTCTCGGTCTTCGCGATGATGGCGGCTGCGCCGGGAGACCCTGCTATCGACCTTGCCGGACAGAATGCTACGGACGAGGATATCGCCCGCGTGCGTGGTGAATTGGGTCTGGATCAACCGTTCTTCATTCGGTACTGGAATTGGCTCTCGTCGGCCCTGACGGGCGATCTCGGTACGTCCTACAGCAGACGGCAGCCCGTCACCGAGCTCATCGGTTCGCGACTCGAACCGACCCTGTCGCTCGCGCTGGTCGCGATTGTCATTGCGATCGTTCTGGGTGTGGGCCTGGGCATCGTCGCCACCGTGCGCCCCGGAGGGGTGATCGACCGGATCGTCGGTGTGGTGTCCGCGGCAGGTATCGCACTCCCGCAGTTCTGGGTCGGCATGCTTCTGGTCATGGTCTTCGCGCTGACCCTGCGCACCATGCCTGCCACCGGATACGTTCCGTTGTCCGAGGGAGTGGCCCCGTGGGCAGCGCATGTGGTGTTGCCTGCGGTCGCCTTGGCCATCATGCCTGCCGCCGAGCTCGCCCGGCACACCCGAGGCTCGGTGCTCGAAGTGCTGGACAAGGACCACATTCTCACCGCGCGAGCAAAGGGTATGCCGACCTGGCGGATCTACACGATGCACGTCGTGCGCAATGCGGGCATCCCGATCGTCACCGTGCTGGGTATCCGCATCGCGCAGTTGCTCGGCGGCACGGTCGTGATCGAAACCGTTTTCGGCATCCAGGGCCTCGGAACCTTGACCATCGACTCCGTGCTTGGACGTGACATTCCGACGATTCTCGGGATCGTCGCGCTCGCCGCTGCTGTCGTTCTGGTGATCAACCTGCTCGTCGATCTTTCCTATCGCTTCATCGACCCGAGGACGGTCAACCGTGTCGCTGCATGATGAAAAGGTCCGGGCCCCGGCCCCTGTCGCGCCTCCGGCATCGGCCGAAGCCGAGAAGCTCCCCGCCGCGGACGCGAGTATGGTCGCCACGACCGTACGCACATTGTGTCGAGATCGAGCCACACTGTGTGCCCTCGTCTTTCTTGGGTTCGTCACGCTCGTGGCAATTGTCGGTCCGCTCGTCGTGTCCACCGACCCCAACACCTTGAACCTGCGGCATGCCCTGGTATCACCGAATTCCGAATTCTGGCTCGGCACCGATGATCTCGGTCGTGATCAGTTCAGCCGACTGGTTGACGCGACGCGCGTGACCATGATTGCGGCGACAGAGGCTGTGCTCGTGTCGGTGATCATCGGTCTGCCGCTGGGGCTGGTATCCGGATACTTCGGGGGGAGGATCGACGCGGTGTTCGGCCGGCTCAACGATGCGCTGATGAGCGTGCCCGCCCTCCTGCTCGCCGTGACTGTTGTGGCGGTAGTCGGACCGGGCCTGACGACCGCAATGTTCGCGATCGGCGTGGTGTTCTCACCTTCGATCTTCCGCATTGTCCGCGGTGCCACGATGGCGGTGCGTTCCGAAACATATGTGGAAGCTGCCGTGGCGATCGGATGCCGGCCTCTGCGCATCATGTTCGTCCATGTGCTGCGTAACACCTTTCCGCCGGTACTTGTTCAGGTCAGCTTGCTGTTCGGTATCGCAATGATCGCCGAGGCGAACCTCAGCTTCCTCGGCTTGGGTGTGACCCCACCGCAGGCGAGTTGGGGATCGTTGCTGCGCACCGCGTTCGACAACTTCTATGCGGCACCGTTCTTGATGTTTGCGCCGGGCTTGGCCATCGCGTTGACGGTTCTGGCGTTCTCCCAGATCGGTGACGGTCTGCGCACTGCTGTCGGCGACACGAAGGGGACACGATGAGCAAGCAGAGTGCTACTGGAGGAGATGTCGTTCTCGAAGCGCGCGACCTCACGATCGAGTTCGGTCACGGGCTCGATGTGATTCGGCCGGTCGACGGCGTCGACCTGGTACTGCGACGCGGTGAAATGCTTGGGCTGGTAGGTGAATCCGGTTCGGGTAAGAGTGTCACGTCTCTCGCGATCACCGGCTTGACGGAGTACACCGGTGGTCGCATTGTGTCCGGCAGCGTCCGTCTCGGTGACATCGATGTCCTTGCGCTCACGCCCAAGCAGCGCAGTGCGATTCTCGGTCGCGATATCGGTATGATCTTCCAGCAGCCACGCCGCAGTTTGAATCCGACGATGTCGGTCGGGGGACAGATTGCGGAATCGGTGCGGCGTCATCGCGGTGGTAGTCGTAAGGAGGCGTGGGCGCGGGCTGTGGAGATGCTCGACCGGGTGAGGATCCCGGACGCGGCGCGGCGTGCGCACGAGATGCCGTTCAGCTTCAGTGGGGGTATGGCGCAGCGCGTCATGATCGCGATGGCGCTTGCGTGTGAACCGTCCGTCCTGGTAGCCGACGAACCGACGACCGCGCTCGATGCAACCGTGCAGGCCCGCGTGATGGAGTTGCTCGCCGAACTGCAGCACGACCTCGATGTCGCGGTTCTGCTCATCACGCACGATCTGGGCGTCGCGTCGGGGGCGTGTGATCGGATTGCGGTGATGTACTGCGGGCAGATCGTGGAGGAAGGGCCGACGTCAGAAGTACTGGTCGGGGCATCACACCCGTACACGAAAGGCCTGCTGGCCGCGACACCGCGCCGTGGTCGTGGTCGTGGTCGTGGCGGTAGGCTCGAACCCATCCCCGGCAGCGTGCCCCCTCCGAAAGCGATTCCTGCCGGCTGCCGGTTCCACCCTCGCTGCGCGATGTCCACACCCGGCGCGTGCGACACACGGCCGGTTCTTCTCGAATCCCAGTACGAAGGACGCGCCGATCGATGCGTGCATCCGGAGAATGGTCCGGTCCCCGCGCGGGCGTGAGGGCTGCTACACCTACTTTGCGTCCTCACCCCCGCGTTTGTGCGCTGTCCACGCCCACATCCGCCAGTACGCCCCGGACTACCGTCTCGTAGATGCGGTCGAGGTCTATCTCGTTGCCGAGGAACCCGCTGCTCTCGAGGATCGCGAAGCCGTGCAGAGCCGAGAACATCCCGATCGTGACTTCGAGCGCCCGCTCTTCGGGGACTCCGCACGAGTCCAGCATCGACCCCAGGGCGGCATTCGCATCGAGGCCTGCCGCGATCAGGCCGTCGCGGTCGACCGGAGCGGTGGTCAAGGCCTGGTAGCGGCGCGGGTGTGTCGTGGCCCAGGCCCGGTGGGCATCGATCAACGCACGTAGGCCATCTTTGCCGCTGCGTCCCATCGCCACCTCGCGCAGGTGTATCCCTAGGTCGGTCATGGCGCGCGCCTGCACTGCAGCCCGGACGTCGTCGAGGCCGCGGACGTGGTTGTAGAGGGAGGCTGCGACGATGCCGAGCCGGCTCGACAGGGTGCTCATCGTGAGCTGCTCCCATCCGGCCTCGTCTACGGCGGCGAGGGCGGCGTCGATCACCTTGTCGCGCGTGAGAGTTCGTCGTCTGACCGGTCGGGAATTGTCACGTGCCATGAATTCAGTCTAAGGGGCTTCCATTACAAACGAAGGTATGTAGTTTATAAACGATAGCCGTTCGCCACCGACTCGTGAGGCGCACCATGACGACATCCCACATCGACTTGAAGAACCCCGACCTCTACACCGAGGGTGTCCCGCACGCCTTCTTCGACGACCTCCGCCGGCAATGCCCGGTCTACTGGCAACCCGAGGACGACGGGCCCGGCTACTGGGCAGTGACCCGGCACGCCGACGTCATCGGCGTTTCACGCGACACCACGTTCTCCGCCGCGATGGGGTCCACCCAGATCGACGAATTCGACGAGGAGACCCGCCTCAAACAGGCGTCCATGCTCCTCAACCTCGATCCACCCGATCACACCCGCTTGCGTCAGCTCGTCAGCCGCGGATTCACACCGCGTGTCATCAAACAGCTCGAAAGCCACATTCGCGACATCTGTACGCGCGTGGTCGACGACCTGATCGAGGTGGGCCGCGACGGGCAGGTCGTCGACTTCGTTCCGGTCGCGGCTGCGCCGTTGCCGCTCGAGGTGATCGCTGCACTGCTCGGTGCGCCGGCCGAGGATGTCGGCAAGCTCTACGACTGGTCGAACAGGATGATCGGCTGGGACGACCCCGAGTACGGCAGCACTCGGGAGGACGGCGAACTCGCAGCGGCAGAGGTCTTTCTGTATGCCAACGAGATCGCAGCACGACGACGCGTCGAGCCCCGTGACGACATCGTCACCAAGCTCGTCACTCCGGACGAGCACGGCGACACGCTCACCGAGATGGAATTCGACATGTTCTTCGTGCTTCTGGTGATCGCGGGGAACGAGACCACCCGCAACGCGATCTCCGGAGGCGTGCAGGCCTTCATGGAGCATCCCGACCAGTGGCGGCGCCTGCAGGGCGAACCGGAACTCGTGTCGAGCGCCGTGGAGGAGATCCTGCGCTGGGTCAGCCCTGTGATCGGCTTCCGTCGTACCCCGACCTGCCCCGCTGCGATCGGTGAGCAGCAGGTACAGGGGGGAGACAAGGTGGTGGTCTATTACCCAAGCGCGAACCGCGACGCCGACGTGTTCGACGACCCCCATGTCTTCGACATCGCGCGGGACGACAACCCGCATGTGGCGTTCGGGGGTACCGGGGTGCACTTCTGCCTCGGTGCGCACCTGGCGCGCCTCGAGTTGAAGGTCATGTTCGAGACTCTCGCGGCGCGCCTCGACCGCGTCGAGCCGGCAGGGCCCGCCCGGCGTCTGCGATCGAACTTCATCAACGGGATCAAGGCGATGCCGGTGCGGATCTACCCGCGCGAGGCGTGAATTCATGCGAGAGATGGTCGACGACCATTGCCGGACGCCGACTGCCGTAGTAATGTCCAGACACGTGTCCAGAAATGTGAATCTCGAATCCACCCGACGTCGGCTCACCGAACGCCAGGCCGACACCGTGCAGCGGCTGACGCAGGCGGCGGTCGAAGTTCTGGGCGAAGAGGGATTCGCAGGGCTGACCGTCCGCATCGTCGCCGCCCGCGCCGGCGTGGCTCCCGCGACCGCCTACACCTATTTTTCGTCCAAGGAGCACCTCGTCGCGGAAGTGTTCTGGCGCCGACTCGCTGCCGCGCCCGGCGACGGCTCCGACGAATCCGGTCGGGTCGACCGCGTGGTGGCAGTGCTCAGGGGCGTGGCGCTGCTCATGGCCGACGAACCGGAGCTTGCTGCCGCGGTCACGAGCGCACTGCTCGGCCGCGACCCCGACGTCGAGCACCTGCGCGCGCGAATCGGGCTCGACATCCGCGAAAGGCTTTCCGCCGCACTCGGAGACGAACCCGATCTCGATGAGCTCGAAGCGCTGGAACTTCTCTATGCCGGAGCGCTCGTGCGGGCGGGAATGGGTTACGGAACATACGAAAAGCTCGCCGACAGGCTGGAAACTTCGGCCCGACTGTTATTGGAGTGATCCATGATCCAGGCTCCCCCGGAGTCGGTATCGCTCGACCCACCGACGTTCGATCCCTACGACTACGCCTTCCATGAGGATCCGTACCCGACCTACCGTCGGCTGCGTGAGGAGGCGCCGCTCTACTACAACCCCGATCTGAACTTCTGGGCGTTGTCGCGACACGCCGACGTTGTCGCCGGCTTCCGCGACAACGCGCGGCTGTCGAGTGCGAACGGTGTTTCGCTCGATCCCGCTGCGTACGGGCGCAACGCCCACAAGGTGATGTCGTTCCTTGCGATGGACGACCCGCGGCACATGCGCATGCGACAGCTCGTGTCGAAGGGCTTCACCCCGCGGCGGGTCGCGGAACTGCAGGAGCGGACTCTCGAACTCACCCTGGGGCACCTCGAACCAGCCCTCGCCGGAGGCGAATTCGATTGGATCACCGACTTCGCGGCCAGATTGCCGATGGATGTGATCTCCGAGCTCATGGGAGTTCCCGAGGCCGATCGCGCCGAGGTGCGGAGGCTCGCGGATCTCGTCGTGCACCGAGACGAGGGTGTGCTCGACGTCCCGGTCTCGGCGATGGACGCGTCGCTGCACCTTGTGGGGTACTACGCCGATATGATCGCGGAGCGTCGGAAGTCGCCGACCGCCGACCTCACCTCCGCGCTGCTCGACGCCGAGATCGACGGCGACCGGCTCGACGACGACGAAATCATCGGTTTCATGTTCCTGATGGTGGTGGCCGGAAACGAAACCACCACCAAGCTTCTCGGCAATGCGCTCTACTGGGGTGCTAAGAACAAGAGTGAAGTGGCGCAGGTGCTTTCGGATCCAGAACGCGCACCGGAGTGGGTAGAGGAAACGCTGCGGTACGACACCTCCAGTCAGCTTGTCGCCCGCACCGCGGCGGCAGACATCGATCTGCACGGCAATACGATCCGGTCCGGCGACAAGGTGCTGCTGCTCATCGGATCCGCCAACCGCGATTCTGAGGTGTTCGACGACGCCGACGAATTTCGCCTCGGCCGCGACACCGCAGGAAAACTCGCGAGTTTCGGTGCGGGAGTGCACTTCTGCCTCGGCGCCCACCTTGCGCGCCTGGAAGCGAACATCGCCCTCGAGCAGTTCGCGCGTCGCGTCGCCGACTACGAGATCGACTTCGACCGCTCCGAGCGGGTCCACTCCACCAATGTGCGCGGCTTCGCCGCCCTCCCCATGAAAGTGACGGAGCGACATGCCTAGATTCGAGCCACACCCCGAGCGCAGGCCCGCGCTCGTCAGCGGTGCCTCGTCGGGAATCGGTTCGGCCACCGCGTACGCGCTCGCCGAACTCGGTCATCCTGTCGCGCTCGGTGCCCGCCGCGTCGACGAGTGCCGGGCCATAGCGGAGAAGATCCGCGGCGAAGGCGGCGAAGCGTTCGCCCACTATCTCGACGTGTCGTCCACCGACTCGGTCGACGCATTCGTCACCGCTGCCGAGGAAGCACACGGCCCCACTGAGATCGTCGTCTCCGGTGCCGGCGACATGGACTTCTCACTCGTCCACGAGATGGACCCGGAACGGTTCGAGTTCCAGGTGAACGTGCACCTGAACGGCACGCAACGCCTCGCGCGGCGGGTGCTCCCCGGAATGATCGAACGCAAGCGAGGCGACTTCGTCGTCATCGGTTCGGACTGTGCCGACGTCCCGCGCCCGCGGATGGGTGCCTACGTTGCCGCGAAGACCGGCCTCGAAGCTCTCGTCGTCCAACTGCGGATGGAACTCGAAGGAACCGGAGTGCGTGCCTCCACCGTCCGACCCGGCCCCACTCAGACCGGTGCCGGAATGACCGCACCGGCCGAGGTGGTAGGCCCACTCCTCGAAGACTGGGAGCACTGGGGCTTCGCTCGCCACCCGTATTTCCTCCGCGCGTCGGATATCGCCGCCGCCGCCGCGACGGTGGTGTCCGTACCCCGCGGCGCCCACATCGTGCTCGTCGAAGTGCAGCCCGAAGCACCCTTGCGGAAGGAAGAGAAGTGACCACTGGGACATCGGACACCACTGGGACATCGAACAGCGGAGCATCTCACACGGCCGTCGCACCGCCTCGCGTCTCCGGCGGCGAACACGAACACGGACACCTCGAAGAACTACGCACCGACCCCATAGCCCTGATGAACCGCGTCCGCGACGAATGCGGCGACGTGGGCATCTTCCAGCTCGCCGACAAGAAGGTCGTGCTGCTCTCGGGCGCCGAAGCCAACGAGTTCTTCTTCCGTTCGTCCGACGAGGACCTCGACCAGCAGGCTGCCTATCCCTTCATGACGCCGGTGTTCGGGGAGGGCGTCGTGTTCGATGCGAGCCCCGAACGGCGCAAGGAGATGCTGCACAACACGGCACTGCGCGGCGAACAGATGAGGGGGCACGCGGCGACCATCGACCGCGAGGTCCAGGACATGATCGCCGGGTGGGGCGACGAGGGCGAAATCGACCTCCTCGAATTCTTCGCCGAGCTGACGATCTACACGTCGTCGGCGTGTCTGATCGGCAAGAAGTTCCGCGACGAGCTCGACGACCGCTTCTCGCACCTCTACCACGATCTCGAGAAGGGCACCGACGCACTTGCTTTCGTCGACCCCTACGCGCCGATCGAAAGCTTCCGTCGCCGCGACGAAGCGCGCCGCGGACTCGTCGACCTGGTGCAGGGCATCATGAACGGTCGGATCGCGCATCCGCCACAGGGCAAGGAAGACCGCGACCTGCTCGACGTGCTCGTCTCTATCAAGAACGAGGACGGCACCGAGAGGTTCAGCGCCGACGAGATCACCGGCATCTTCATCTCGATGATGTTCGCAGGGCACCACACGACGTCCGGGACCGCGGCGTGGGCGTTGATCGAGCTGCTGCGCAACCCGCAGAACATGCAGCAGGTGACCGACGAACTCGACGCGATCTACTCCGACGGCGCTGACGTGAGTTTCCATGCGTTACGCCAGATCCCGAATCTCGAGGCGGTACTCAAGGAGACGTTGCGGATGCATCCGCCGTTGATCCTGCTGCTTCGGGTTGCGCGCGCCGACTTCGAGGTGGCCGGTTACCGCATCGCCGCGGGCGATCTGGTGGGAGCCACCCCGGCGATCTCCAACCGCATACCCGAGGACTTCCCGAATCCGGACATGTTCGACCCGGGTCGATACATCGACCCGAACCAGGAAGACATCGTCAACCGATGGACCTGGATTCCCTTCGGGGCGGGCAGGCACCGGTGCGTCGGCGCCGCGTTCGCGCTGATGCAGCTCAAGGCGATATTCTCGATCCTCCTGCGCGACTTCGAGTTCGAACTCTCCCAGCCGTCCGACACCTACCGCAACGATCACTCGAAGATGGTGGTGCAGCTCGCGCAACCGTGCGCGGTGCGGTACCGCCGACGCGTCCGGGAAGCGGAGTAGTCGTGAAGATCGAAGTGGATCTCGACCTGTGCCAGGGGCACGCCATGTGCGAGATGGAAGCACCCGACGTGTTCACCGTCCCCAAACACGGCACCGTGGAGGTCCTTGTCGACGAGGTCCCCGAGGAGCGGCGCGACGACGTCGAAGCCGCTGTCCGGTATTGCCCCACCCAAGCGTTGCGATTAGTTCAAGACTGACGACAGGAGACGCCATGTCCACGTTCGATCGTGCTGAGCTCGACGAGATGATTGCCCGCTGGCTCGATGCCAACAAGCGCGCCGAGGCCGAGCAGGACTGGAAGCCGTTGGCCGAGATGTACACCGAAGACGCCACCTACGGTTGGAACTACGGACCCAAGGACGATTTCATGGCTGTCGGCCGTGACGAGATCCGCGAACTCGCACTCGGACAGGAGATGCGAGGACTGGAGGGATGGGAGTACCCCTACCAGCAGGTCGTCATCGACGATCGCACCGGCGATGTGATCGGCCTGTGGAAGCAGATCGCTGATGCGAAGCGTGACAACGGTGAGCGCTACGCGTTGCACGGCATCGGTGGCAGCTGGTTCCGCTACGGTGGCAACTTCCAGTGGTCGTGGCAGCGCGACTTCTTCGATTTCGGGAACGTGTCGCACCTGTTCCTCGAGATGATCACCGACGGGGCGTTGTCCGACGGCATGAACAAGCGCATCGAGAGGTCCACGTCCGGCAAGCGGCTCCCCGGCTGGTACCCGGCGGGCCAGGCACCGGTGCCGCTGTGGTGACCACCGTGCGTGCCGGCTCATCGTTCGAGGCGTTGTCGCGAGGTGATCTCGCGGTCCTCGTCCCTGAGCTGTTGCTGTGTGGCCAGCTGATCGACCGCTCCGGAATGGCCCACCTGATCTCGGCTTTCGGCCGGGAAGGGATGGCGGCCGTCGCGATCGAGGAGTGGCAGGCGTCCTCGCCCTGGTACACCCGGCGTATGCAGCAGGCGCTGAAATACGAGGGCGACGACATCGTGACGATCTTCAAGGGCCTGCAACTCGATATCGGTGCACCACCGCAGTTCATGGACTTCCGGTTCCGCGTCGACGACCGCGATCACGGCGAGTTCTGGCTCGACCACTGCGGTGCGCTCATGGACGTCGAACCGCTCGGCGAGGAGTACGTCACCGCGATGTGTCACGACATCGAGGACCCGACCTTCGATGCCACCGCGCTTGCGACGAACCCATATGCTCAGGTCAGGCCCATTCATCGACCGCCCCGCAGCCCCGAGGATCGGCACCCGCACTGCGCCTGGACCGTGACGATCGACCCGGCGCACGTACCGCCGGTCGTCGAACCCCACACCGAGGCATTGGGACGCACGGCGGCGAGGTCGGTCGAACTGAGCCCGATCGTCCCCGGAGGCGGTGGACGCGATGACTATTCGGGGCCGTTGCTCTCGGACGTGCGCTTCGACGATTTCTCCCACTCTGCGCTTGTGCGTATCGCCGAGGAGGTGTGCCTCCAGCAGCACATGCTCACCCTCGGATTCCTGATCGGTGTCCGCAAGCGCACCGACGAGGCATCTGCGTCCACGCTTCTCCGGAAGCAGCTCACCGGCATCGCGGGCCTGACGTCGGAACGGATCCGCAACGCCCTCGGGCTGTCCGGAACTTTCGACGGACTCGCGAAAGTGCTCGGTGTCCACCCCGTCCTCGCGCCGCAACAGTACGTCGGGCGCACCATCGAGGTCCACGATGATCACGTCAGGCTACGTCTCGGCCGTGACGGGGGCATCGATGTCGACGGTGGGTGGACGACCTTCATCGACGCCGATCACCTCGCACCGCTCGATGCGCTCGTCCGCGGGGTCGACCCGCACTTCTCGACGCGGATCGTCGAGGAGTCACCCGACGCACTCGTCGTCGACGTGATCCGGGACGAGACGCCGGCGCGTGAGTCGAAGGACGTGCAGGTCACCAGATTCAGCTCCGGCGCGGCGTTCGTGTTCGCCGACCGGGGGATTCCGCTGCCACTCACAGTGCTCTGACCTTCGAATCCAGGCCAAGGGGGTTGAGAACTGCTCGACATTCTGTGAACAAACATGATCGAATGCGTTCCACAAGGCGTGGAGTCACAGACTACGTATCGATGATCCGTCAGGACCCGGATGCCGACACCCCGGTCGCCGGCCACGTCGAACACGATCCGGCTCGACGTACCTGATGCTCGACTTGGTGGTGTACGCGCGGGTCTCGTCACACGAGCAGCGCGGCGACCCGGGCAGGCAGGTCGCGACAGTCACGCAGTGAGCCGCCACGGACGGACACCACGTCGGCGAGGCGCTCACCGAGGCCGGGTCCGGTGTGCAAGGGACACGTCCGTAGATCCGGCGGGGGTTCTGTCGGACCTCTCTGCGAGCATGGCCGTCGTGGAGTACCCCGACCGTTCGGCCTGGCTTGGAGTCGAGCATCTGACGGCGGTCCTGCCGACGCAGGGCCGCCGGATCGTGGTGACCGACGACGGTGAGACCGAGGACGATCTTGTCCTGAACATGATCGAGGTGCCAGCCTCGATGTGTGCCCGCCTCTACAGTCGTCGGGGTGCGAGGAACCGCGCGATGCGTGCGGTCACCGCCATCAAGCAGGACAGGCATGCCGAGGTGAGCTCCTGATGGCCAGATTCGAAATCCCGCACGGGTGGACGGCGCAGGCCTACCGGTTCGCGCTCGACCCCACGCCCGCGCAATTGCGGGCGTTCCGCTCGCACGCCGGCGGTGCCCGCAAGGCGCACAACACGATGCTCGCTGCCGTGAAGGTGGTGATGGATCAGCGGCAGGCCGAACGCTCCTACGGCATCGCCGACGACGAGTTGACGCCATCGTTGAACTGGTCACTGCCCGCGTTGCGCAAGGTGTGGAACGCCCGCAAGGACGAGGTGGCGCCGTGGTGGGCCGAGAACTCCAAGGAGGCATACAACACCGGGTTGGATGCTCTCGCCCGCGGCCTCGACGCGTGGTCGAAGTCCCGCAAGGGTAAACGGGCCGGGAAGACGATCGGATTCCCCAGGTTCAAGACCGCCCGGTCCCGCGGGTCGGTGCGGTTCACCACCGGCGTTTTGCGCGTCGAGACCGACCGACACCATGTCACCTTGCCGAGTTTGGGGCGGATCAAGTCCTGCGAGTCCACCCGGAAGCTGGCGCGCCGCGTCGAGGCGGGCACCGCGCGGATTCTGTCGGCCACTGTCTCCGAGGACTCGGCCGGTCGGTGGCACGTCGCCTTTCAGGTGCTGGTCCAGCGCGCGGTCGCGGTGCCCGCTCATGTGGGACTCGGCGATCCGGTGGTCGGTGTCGATGTCGGGGTCAAGGCCGACGCCCTCCTGGTCGTTGCGGCACCGGACGGCCGCGAGATCGGCCGGGTCCCGGCACCGAAGTCCCTGACCGGAGCCCAGGCCCGGCTGCGGGCACTGCAACGCAGGGCCGCCCGCCAGCACGGCCCGTACGACCCGTCGACCAAGACGAAGCGGCGGCCGTCGAAACGCTGGGGGAAAACTCAGCGACGAATCGGCCGGACCCACGCGCATGCGGCGGCGGTGCGCCGCGATGTGCTGCACAAGGCCACCACCGAGTTGGCGCAGCGGCATCAGGTAATCACGGTGGAGACGTTGAATGCGTCGGGGATGCGTTCGGCAGGCGGTGCCTATAAGCGTGGTCTGAACCTGGCCCTCGCGGACGCGGCGTTGGCGCAGATCCGGCGGATGCTGTCCTACAAGACCACGTGGTATGGCTCGGTGTTGGTGGAGGCCGGCCGGTACTTTCCTTCCAGCAAAATGTGTTCGGGATGTGGCAGGCGAAAACCAAACCTGACCCTCGCGGACCGGACGTATGTGTGCGACCACTGCGGCCTGACGATCGATCGTGATCTGAATGCCGCGATCAACCTCGCCCGCCTCGGCGAGACCCACCGCACGGGTACAACGGGGACCGGTACCGGGAGTAGCCCGGCCGCCACCGATTCGGGTGGAGACGGACGTGGAGCCACGCGGGAGTCCGCGACTACGGAAGTGGTCAACGCCGCAGGCGATGAAGCGTCAACCCGGCACCAGCAGTCGCTGGGTGAGACCGGGACTGTCTCATCGGAAGGTGAGGCTGCCTGATGGCGAAGCAAGCAAGGCATGCTCACGTTTGCTCACCAGAAGGCAACGGGGAAACATTGAGCACTGCGCTGTCACGCAGGGCTTTTCTGGGCGGTACCGCCCCCGCGGCGGTGGGTCTGACCTTGACCGCGGTTCCGCGTGCCCGCGCCGCGGTCACTGACGAATACCACCGCGTCGACGTCATCGGTAGCGGTTTCGGCGGTGCGATCACCGCGATGCACCTCGGACGTGCCGGGGTGCATACTCTCGTCCTGGAGCGTGGAATCCGTTGGCCAACAGATCCTTCTGGGATCGGGGTCGACCGGGACCACCCGTCTGTTGATGAAGGCGTACGGCAAGGGTTTGATCGCGGATCTCCCCGATGCGGTGGGAACAGGATGGGGAAACAACGGCGACCGGGTGTTCTCGGTGACGTCGCCGCTGGCCAGCCCCGGTGCGTTCCAGGGAGGTCCGGCGTGTGTCGGCATGCGCGACCATTCCGACCCGGCGGGTGCGCTGATGATCGTCACGGGGCCGGTCCCGTTCCCGGCAGACGTGGGGACGACATCGGTGATCGGTCTCGGAGTGGTGAAGGGGCTGGGCAGGTGGCGCTACGACGCCGGCCGCGACGACGCCGTACTGAGTTGGGACCAGGCCTACGACCGGGCGCTCACGTGTGCGATCGAAACACGCATTCGCCGCATCGTGGGCCCGGCCGCGATCATGATCGATATCAATGCCGTGGACATCAACACGTTTCATCCCCTGGGCGGGGCCCCGCTCGACACGGTGTGCGATGACGCGGGGCGGGTTCACGGGCAGCGGGGGCTGTACGTCGTCGACGGCGCGAAGATCCCGGGATCGACGGGTGCGTGCAATCCGTCGATGACGGTTGCGGCACTGGCCGAGTACGGCGCGGACGACATCGTTGCCCGCGACCTCGACACCGTGTTCTGAACCCGCCGCGGCATGGCCGAATGTCACCTTCAGCTACTCACATTGACTGAAGGTGACATTCGGCCACAAGCGTGGAAAGTAATGCGTCAGTTCTTCGCTGCGGCGAGGCCCGCGCGGCGGCCGAAGAAGCTGCCGTCCCCGAGCGAGGTGCCGCTCGCATACCCCCACGCGCACACACCCGACGTGCAGCGACCCGCCGCGTACAGTCCGGGGATCGGTTCACCCGAGACGTGCAGGACCTCGGAGTCGACGGTGGTGCGCAGACCACCGAGGGTGAACCCGGCGGTGCAGTTGCGCAGATCCAGTGCGGCGACGGGTGTGCCGATGGGCTTGACCCATTGGGTCTTCTTGCCGAGCACCGGGTCGGAACCGTCGACTGCGTGCCGGTTGTACACCTCGACGGTGGACTGCAAGGTGCCGGTCGGCAATCCCATGTCCGACTCGAGTTCCTCCACCGTTTCCGCTACCCACTTGGGCTGGAATCGGAAATACGGAGTGGAACTCACTGTCGCACAGCCCTCTTCGTATGCACTCTCATCGATGATCAGATATGCCTGATTATCGTTCTTGAGCAGTGTCAGCTGCCCGATCCGGCCGGGATAGGTGTCCTCGGGTACGTAGCGCTGACCGCGGGCGTTGACGAGTATTCCTCGCGCCATCAACTGGGGGTCGCCGAAGAACGCGACCTCGGTCGCGTCCATGTGCGCCAGGTCGGCGCCGAGCGCCTGTGCCATGCGGATGGCGCGACCGTCGTGTTCTTCGATGGCGGCGGCAGGGCGTCCGTTCAACTGCGGCGCATAGGTGGCGACCATGTCCTTGTTGTACGCGAAGCTTCCGGTGGCGAGCACGACCCCTCGACGTGCTCGGATGTGGATGTCCTTGCCGTACTGCTTGGCGGCGAGGCCCACGACGCGTCCGTCGCCGTCGAGGATGAGTCGCTGCACGCGCACGTCGTATTCGGCTCGGACACCGAGTTCTTCGGCCACCTTCGACAGCGGCTCCATGAGCTTGAAGCCGCCGCCCTTCTCCCCGGTGCGCTTGTCGGTCATCTGCGGGACGTGTCCGCGTGGTGCCGGCGTGGCGATCTCGTTGAAGGGTGCCGAGTTCTCACCTCCGGAGAACATGAGTCCGTCGTCGCCGGGGATCTCCCAGCCCGGTTCGCCCCAGAAGCTCTCCTTGAACACCACACCGTTGTCCACGAGCCAGTTGTAGTGTTCGACGCTGCCGTCGCAGTATTCCGAGATCTTCGCTTCGTCGGCTCCCGGGCCGAGTGCGGCGAGCATGAAGACCTTCATGTTCTCGGCGGAATCGTCGAACCCGAGGGCCTTCTGTAGTCCGGTGCCTCCGCCCAGGTAGACGATGCCGCCGGACAGTGACGCGGCTCCGCCCCATCCTCCGGTGCGTTCGAGAACGAGGACCTCGGCGCCGCTGCGGGCGGCTTCGATGGATGCGGACACGCCTGCGATGCCGTATCCGGCGACGACAACGTCGGCCTCGTGATCCCAGGTGATGACCTGGTCGGCATGCAGGGGATGGACGTCGGTGCTCATGTGTGGTCCGTTTCTGGTGCAGGTGGTCAGGAAGCGAGGCCGAGTTTTCCGGCGAGACGGCCGATGTACGAGACGACCTCGTCCGCGGAGCGGTCGGGTAGTCCGAAGATCACTTCGGAGACACCGGCGTCGCGCCACTGGGCGAGCTGCTCGGGGTCGGGGCGGCCGGCGAGTGCGAGCACCTCGGGTGTGCCGGCGCGGCCCGCGTCGGCCCACATCTTGTGCAGGCGTCGCACGTGGTCGACGATGTCCTGCTCTCTGGGGGTCGTGATCCAACCGTCGCCGGAGCGGACGATCCACTCGAAGTTTCGATCGGTGGGGCCCGCGCCGAGCAGTACCGGCGGGCGAGGCTGCTGGATCGGCTTCGGCCACGCCCAACTCGGTCCGAACGACACGAACGTTCCGTCGTAGGATGCCTCCTCCTGGGTCCACAACGCCTGCATGGCTTCGAGATATTCGCGCAGCGCCGTGCGCTTCTTCTTCGGTGGGACCCCATGGTCTGCAAGTTCTTCTGCATTCCAGCCGAACCCGGCTCCGAGGACGACGCGGCCACCGGTGACATGATCGAGCGTGGCGATGGTCTTCGCGAGCGTGATCGGGTCGTGTTCGAGGGGGAGTGCTACCGAGGTTCCCAGTCTGATGGTGGAGGTGACGGCGGCGGCGAGGCCGAGCGCGACCCAGGGGTCGAGGGTGCGCATGTACCGGTCGTCGGGGAGGGTCTCGTTGCCGGTTCCGGGGTGGGCGGATTCGCGCCGGACCGGGATGTGTGTGTGTTCGGGCACGTAGAAGCTGTCGAAGCCGGCGTCTTCTGCGGCTTTCGCGGCGGCGTCGGGTCGGATTCCCCGATCGCTCGTGAACAGGGTGATTCCGTGGCGCACAGTGACCCCTCTCATCGGATGACGCAGAAAATGTAACGCGTTCTACCTTTGGATGGAAGGGTTTCCGGACAGGTGTCTAGTATTTCCGGGTCGGTGAGGTCTCTCCACTACCCTGGACCTGCACTAGCGGAAGGTGGCGTGATGACGGAAGAGTCGACTATGGGAGGCGAGGCGCGGAAACGTCCGGTTGCTCAGTCGCCGGGGGCCGGGCTGAAGCCGGCGCAGCGTGCGCGGTATCTGAGGATCGTCGACTCTGCGAAACAGCTCGCGTCCGAGGGCGGCTACGACGCCGTGCAGATGCGTGCCGTCGCCGACCGGTCGGGTGTCGCGCTCGGTACGGTCTATCGGTACTTCCCGTCGAAGAATCAGTTGCTCGTGGTGGCGATGGTGACCCAGTTCGAAGAGGTCGGCGACTATTTCTCCGGCGCGGAGCTTCCCGGCGACACGCCGCACGAGCGGATCATGGGTGTCCTGCACGCATCCGTCTCCAGACTGGAGCAGGACCCGCAACAATACGACGCGCTGGTGCGTGCCGTGATGTTCGCCGATGCGTCGTCGGCGCCCGAACTCGACCGACTCGGACATGTGCTCACCGAGCTGTTCGCGAAGTCGGCCGGTATCGAGATCGTCACCGAAGAGGTGCTCAACGCGGTACGCATCGTTGCGGACGTATGGATGTCGACCCTGGTCGCCTGGGCCAATGGGCGGCAGAGCGCGGAGGGCGTTCTCGTCCACATGGACACCGCGGTCCGGTTGGTCTTCGATCGCCTCGAACGGCTGCAGCGGGCGAGCTGAGCCCACCCGCTGCAGCCGGTTCCGGTAGGCGTCAGGCGGGCACGTCGACGATGCCGACGGTCGGCAGGAAGAAGCACGACGAGTCGCCGTTCTGTACCGTGCCGAACACCGCGGCGAGGACGGTGCCTGCGCCGGTGTCGACGGGCGCGACGCGTACGCCTCCGAACGGAACGGCCTGGGCCAGGAAGGTGGCGACCGCCTGCTCCGCCAAGGCGCGGGCCGGCCCTGTCACGTTCTCGGGGATTGCGGCGGACCCGGCCTCCTCGAGTGTTCCCATCGGCACCAGTCCGCCCTGGAGTGTGTTGACGTTGAGCCACGCAAGCTGGATCCCGTCGGCGTTCGCATCGTCCTCGAGTCCCATCGGGACGAAGGCGAACAGGGTCTGCGCGGGATCGACGACGTTGAGGGTCTGACCGAGGATCTCCTGGTTCGGCCACGGTCCGGGGAGGGCGCCGGCCATCGCCGGGGCGATGCCGAGTGGCAGGTTGCCGTCGGGTGTGCAGAACGGTGCGCCGGTGGGGTACATGAAGGGTTGTATTCCCAAGGCGCGCAGGAACTCTGTCATCTCGTCGTATGCACCGAGTGGTGTGTCTTCGGCTGCATCGACGGCGCTGCCTCGGGCACCGGCGATGGCTTCGGCCGCAGCGAGCGCGGCCTGGTCGGTGCCCGGAGTCGAGCGCAGCACTCCGAGAGCTGTGGCGAGTGCGCCCTCGACAGCCGGTGCGGCGGATTCTGCGGGTGCGGGGACGTCGGCGATCGGTGACTCCGGTGCCGGTTGTGCGGTGGCGACTGTGGGCAGTGTGAGGCCGGCCGCTAGGGCGAAGGTGGCCGCGGCGGTGAAGTGGCGCATCCGGGGGCGCGTGGTCTTGCGGGTCATGGGGGCTCCTGTGCGTCAGGTCTCGACACGTCGGTCTCAACACATCGATTCAAACACTCAGTCTCAAGTAAAGGTTGAGACTGTTGGATCCAAGGAAAGCACAAGGGCGGCGCTCCGGCCAGAGCGCCACCCCGTGTGTTACTCAACCGACACTGTCGACGGAGGAAGTCTCATTCCACGTCGTCAGGATGGCTACGTAGGTGAAGGATGCTCGCGAGCAGGCCACCCCAGAGTGTGGCCAGGGCGAGGATCATCATCACGATCGCTGAGGTGTTCACGAGGTCTCTCCCTGCTGTGTCTTGGTGAGCGCCGATGCGGAGGCCGGTCGGTTCTCATCGAATTCGAACTCGGTTTCGATCCCTCGACGCCACGGTATGAACGACATGGCGATCGCCAGCACGATCACCACGGCCTGCACACCCCACCCGAATGTCATCACGAGGTCGTCGGGGAGACCCCCATAGCCTTCGTCGATGCGGTCGCGGATCTCGCTGAACAGCATGTAGCCCAGAACCACCGGTGTGACGACACCGACGAAGATCTGCCAGACCGATCCGACCTTGAACGACGACACCGAATTGAGGTGGTCGCGCAGTTCGGGCAGGCGCCGCAGGACCCACGCGATCACGACGATGGCGACGAACGCGACACCCACGATGCCGAACTGGTTCGCGAACCGGTCCACCACATCGAGGGTGTTCAGGCCGGTCGTGGTGGGGAACAGCAGGATCGACACGATCGCCGCAGCGCCGCCGATCGTCAGGACCGCGGGCACCTTGCCGAGACCTGTCTTGTCCTGGAACGCCGAGACCGTCACCTGGATGATGCTGATCATCGATGTGAACCCGGCGAACACGAGCGAGCCGAAGAACAGCACCCCGAAAATGGGGCCGCCCGGCATCTGCGACACGATCGTCGGGAACGCGATGAATGCAAGACCGATGCCGCTCGCCACGACCTCGTCGACCGCGACGCCCTGGGCCTGCGCCATGAATCCGAGCGCCGAGAACACGCCGATGCCGGCGAGCACCTCGAAGCTCGAGTTCGAGAAGCCCACGACCAGACCGGACCCGGTCAGGTTGGTCTTGCGCTTCAGATACGACGAGTAGGTGAGCATGATGCCGAAGGCGACCGACAGCGAGAAGAAGATCTGCGCGTAGGCCGCGATCCACACGCCGGTATCGGTCAAAGCCTCCCAGTTGGGAGTGAAGAACGCATCGAGGCCCAGAGCCGCACCGTCGAGTAGCAACGCCTGGATCACCAGCGCGCCGAACAGCACCACGAGCAACGGGACGAAAATGCGGTTCGCATTGCCGATCCCACGCTGCACGCCCAGTGCGAGCACCACCAGTGTGGCGACCCAGACAATGATCAGCGGCCACACGACACCCGGAACGAAACTCAGGCCGAACGACGACTCGGCGTCGACGTGGAGGAAGTCCTCGAGGAAGAATCCCTCGGGGTTGTCGCCCCACGCCTCTGTGATCGAGAAGAACGTGTAGCACCCGGCCCACGCGACGATCACCGCGTAGTAGACCCCGATGACGAAGCAGATCAGAACCTGCCACCAACCGATGAACTCACTGCCACGGCTGAGTCGCCGGAACGCCAGCGGCGGCGATCCTCGGAACTTGTGGCCCATTGCATAGTCGACGAACAGTAGCGGAATACCCGCGGTGAGCAGGGCCACCAGGTAGGGGATGAGAAATGCCCCACCGCCGTTCTCGTACGCGATATAGGGGAATCGCCAGATATTGCCCAGGCCGACAGCCGAGCCGATGGCGGCCATGATGAACACGGACCGGCCCGACCAGACCTCGCGCTTTTGTGCAGCTTCGTGCTGTGCCACGAACCTCGTCCCTCCACTCGTTCGATTGCGTAGACGCTAGTCCTCGCGGCGTCGGAATCGGCAGAAATCCGGGATTCATGATCAGGTGTGGTGTCGGGGCACACCCGGCAGGGTCAGTCCTGCCACAGTTTGTCGAGCCCCGGACCCGGGTCGTCGTCCTCGTCGTCCGGTGCGCCGCGGTAGCGCAGGGCAAACACGATCCATCCGATCACGGCGATCAGCACGAAGCTGACCAGGCGATACACAAGCACAGCGGACAGTGCCTCCGCGCCGGACATTCCGCTCGCCGTGAGCGCGGGGACGAGCACTGCGTCCATCACACCGAGGCCCGCGGGCAGCAATGGAATCGCACGGCTTGTCGCGGTTCCGGCGGCGTAGGCGACGGCGATACCGGCGAGGCTGGGTGTGCCTCCGACGGCGTAGGCAGCGAACGCGAGGCATGCTCCGTCGCACACCCAGTTGAACAGCGACCAGCCGAAGGCGCGTGCGGCATGCGGGCGATCGAGTTTCACGGCCCCGATCTGATCGACGATCTTGCGCCACGCCCGTGAACCGGCATCCGCCGGTTTCTTCCTGAGCCGGTTGAACCCGCGCAGTGAGATCAGGCCGATGGACTCGAGCGAACCGGGGTTGCTGGCCGCGTACTGGATGAGCACCAGGAACGCGGCGAGACCACCGATGGAGAAGATCAGCGAGAACGGGTTCGTGGTGGCGCCGATCATGAGAGCACCAACGAGCCCGAGGAGCGCGAGCCCCGCGGCCTGGAGCAGACCGGCCATCACGAGCTGCCATGTTGCGATGACGGGGGCCGCTCCCCACTTGCGCATCTGCCGATAGGTGAAGGTGGTTCCCACGACGGGGCCACCTGGAAGCGTCACGCTCATCGAGTTCGATGCGAGTGCTACAGCCAGTGATTGGCGAAGAGTCACCTTCACATCTGCGGCGGACAGCAGCGTGCGTTGCACGCTCGCGAAACTCGTCATCTCTGCAACCGAGGCGAGGATCGCGGCGATCACCCACCACCAGTACAGGTGGCCGAGACCACTGACACCGTCGGTCAGCTCCGGCCACACGAGGATCACCTCGACGGTGAGCACCACCACGAGCAGGGCGCCGACGATCCACTTCAGGTAGCGACGCCGCTTCGGGGTGAGAGCGGAACCGTTGCCGTTGCCGTTGCTCTTGCCTGAGTCGTCGTTGCCCGCCGGGCCGGTCGTGTCGGTGTCACTCGAATCAGTGGTGCCGCTCGTGTCGGTGCCGTCCGTCGGCTGTTCGTCGGGGATGTTCTCGTCCGTCATCTATTCGATCGGCCAGTCCGTGAGGGTCTTGCGATACAGGTCTTCGACTGCGGTGATGTGCGTATCGAGATCGGCGACGCGCCACTCGCTCACATCGATCGGGTCGAGTACCGCGACGTCGACTGTGCCCGACCGGAGCAGGGTCGAGTGCTTCCACAGCATCTCCCCGGCATTGCGGATCACCACGGGAACGATCGGGACCTGCGCCTGCATAGCGATGCGGAAAGCGCCCTTCTTGAACGGCCCGATCTGCGGTGTGGGGGAGCGAGTGCCCTCCGGCGCGATGATGACCGAGGTGCCCTGCCGCAAAGTGTCCACCACCGGTGCCAGCGCTTCCACGGCGCGTTCGGTGTTGCCGCGGTCGACGAAGGTGGCGCCGGCGAATCGCAGCAGTGGACCGAACAATGGGTCGGTCGCCATCTCCTTCTTCGTGATGCCGGTGAAGTCGTGTCGCAGCACCTTGGCGAGGAGCACCGGGTCGAGCTGACTCTGATGGTTGAAGATGAACACCGCCGGGCGGTGTTCCCACGCGTTGGCTTCCCCGCGCACCCGCACGTCGATACCCGCGAGTGCGAGCGACACGTCGGATCCGATGTTCATGATCGAGTCGAGCGCGACCTTGCGGCTGCGGTTGACCAGCCCGAGCCCGAGCCCGGTCCAGACGGAACCGACGATTCCGCCGTAGGCGGCGGCGGTGCGCACCGCTTCCTTCACCCCGGGCGTACCTCGCGGTCGGAACCGCAGGATGGGCCACTTGCGTTCGCGTGCGATCCTGTCGAGCGTGCCGTCGGGGTTGGTCGCGGTCGGGTTTCCGGTCGTGGCGAGGAACTCGGCGTCCTCACCACCGTTGGAATAGGTGTAACTACGTGGACCGTCGATCCCGTGCTCGTCGATGAATGCTCGTGTGGCATCGGCTTTCCCGCTGCGCCACAAAGACTTTCCATCGACCCTTCCGGTCAGGACGCCGTCGACCACCTCGAGCGGAGTGAACAGCACATGCTCCACACCGAGCGCGTCGGCGCCCGCCTGGATCTGGTAGCGCGACGCCGACGACGCGATCACGACGGTGTGGCCGGCATTCTGGTGTGCCCCGATGAGCTGCCACGCCTCGGGGTACAGATGACCGGCGATCGTGGACATGAACAGGCGTTGCCCGATCTCGTACAGCTCTTCCTCGCTGTGGCCGCGCCACGCCTTGAATGCGACCGCGACGAAGCGTTCGAAATCGGCTTCGCTGTCTGTTCCACGCAAACCGTTGACCATGGTCGACGCGAGTTCGGCCGCGGTCACCTTGCCTGCGAGGAGCCGGTCGCGGAAGAAATGCAACCCCGAGAAACCGTGCACGATGGTGCCGTCGAAGTCGAAGAACGCAGCTACCTCGGGGCCCTGTGGCCCCGTCCGCACCCTGTGCAGGGCCTGCTCGATGTTCACCGCTCCGCCTTCCTGTTCGACACGTCGAGTGACTCGGCCAATGCGACCCGCTCACCGACGGCAAGCAGCTGCGACGCGAACTCGCGACGCTTCTGCGCGACCGAATCGTCGTCCCGGTCGAGAAGCCCGCGGTTGCGCGCCAGCTCCAAAGCTGTTGCGAACAGTTCCGAGGATACGGACTCCGAACCGTGCAACCGGCCTTGCAACAGCATCTGCCGACCCACCGCGACACACTCGTCGAGGAATGCGTCGCGCTCGACCTCGAGCGTAGGATCCCTGCGCGCCAGCCGCTCGGCGACGACGAGCTGCGCATCGAAGAACGAGCGCAGCGTGCGGTGCGACATGAAGAGCCCGGTCTCGACCAGCGCGTTGAGCGCCCGCCCCTCGGTGGGAAGTGGCGTTCCCCACTCCCATTCGGGCACGAGAAGCTCCACTTCCGCCCGCAACTCCGATTCGAAGGTGTCGCGGTCGGGGAAGAAGAACTCGAACTTGAGCAGGTCACGCAGCTTCTTCGCTTCGTACCATGCCGTAAGCACCGGATTGTCGCTGGGATGTTCGTGGACGAAGAGCACAGCAAGTTCGAGGATCGAGCGGTTGACGAACCAATGGATACCGCTGTTGCGGTAGAACGCGGCGACGAGATGCTGACCCGGTTGGATCGAGTACACCGCCTCGTCGCCCCCGGAGTACGTCGTCACGACACCGGCGTCGGTCAGCGCTGCGAGGACCTGGGCGAGTCCACCCTCGCGGTCGAGGAGCTGTACTTCGCCTTGCGGGGCATCGCGCGCATCGAGGTAGCTGCGCACCGGTGCGACGACGGCGCGCACCTCGTCGAGGGTGAGCGCCCGGTCGCGGACTCCGAGCAGGGCGAGGGTGACGAGGCTGTTCACGGTGACCGGTGTGGTGCGGTTGATGCCGCCCGCCACCTCGAATGCCACCTTCTGCATGGCCTTGCGCTGCAAACTCTCCCGGTCCATAGGGTCGGGGGCTGCGGCGCCCTCCGGAACTGCAGGGTCGGACAGGTCGGGGTCCCCGCCCGCCGCGAGTTGCGCTCGCATCGACAACGGTGTACCGAACTGCACGTAGACGTTGCCGGCGCTGCGCTGCTGGTTGCGGGCGTAATTCGCCAGCCACCTCAGACCCTCCGGCTTCTTCGCTGCGCCGGTCTGCTCGGCCGCCACGGCCGCGACCTCCGCGAGCCCCTCGTAGGTGATCGACACAGGTACCAGCATCGCGTCGTCGACACGACCACTCCGGATGGCGTTCGCGACGTAGTTGAGGAGGCCGTAGCGTGGTCTGCGGAGCTTGCCGGTGCGAGTGCGGCCTCCCTCGAAATACCACTCGAGGTTGAATCGTTTGCTCAGCAGAAACGCGAAGTACTCCTCCAACGCCGCCTTGTACACCGTGTCGTTCCCGAAACTCCGCCGGATGAACACGGTGCCTGTACGACGTGCGATGGGGCCGATCGGCCAGAACGTGAGGTTGGCACCGCCCATCAGGTGGTTACCGGGGAAATCGTGGTCGGCCAGGATGCCGCCCAGGACGAACGCATCGGCATACGACCGGTGGGACGGCAGGAACACCAGCGGATGCGTGCGGTTGAGCTCACGCAGAGCTTCCAAGCCGGAGTCGTCGGCGTGCACCGTCCACGCCGAGGTGTGCAGTGGCCGCATGGCCTGCGTGAAGAGGTCCGTGACCAGGCGCGACTGCACTGCCACCAGCTCATCCAGCGCGTCGCGGGCTCGCGTGTCGACCTCGTCGCGGGAAAGGTGTTCCTCGGTTGCGATGGTGTCGAGACGTCGCCGGAACGACGGTTGGTCCATGATCTGCGCGGCGACGAGCCTGGGCACCTTGTATCGATCGCCGATGACCGCGCGTTCGGCACGCTCGAGCGCGACCACGGCGCGACGCGTCACATATCGAGCGAGGGACGCCGCATCCGGAATCCTGCCGTGTTCCTCGGCCGCGAGCTGCTCACGAAGATCGTCGAGATGCGCGGGTGCTGCCACGACGATGCGATACCGGTCCGAGGATCTGCCGACCAGCCACTTCTGGATCAGGACATTGGGGTTGCGGGGGTTGGTCAGTGCGAGCACATCCGAGAAACGTGCGCGGCGAGCCCCGTCGCGTTCGGAGGGGAGCCACACGACTCGGACGGGCAGGAGGAGCGGATCGTCGGTTCGGTCGGAGAGTGCGGACGTGAGGACACGTGAGTCGAGGTCCAGGACGTCAGGGCTGCCGGACGCGCGGTAGTCGGCGGGGACGTCATCCGAGCGGCACCAACGGTCCAGGAGGTCACGTTCGATTTTCGTCCTCGCTGCGGAGAGGACGACAACCCGGCTCTTCCCTGCGTTGCTGTTCTTCTCGCCGGCGCTGGACTCCCCGTCGATACTCATTGTTCCCCCGTCCGATATCTACTCGACAGCAAACTACCGCTTTCGGGCGGGGCGCTCCGGTGCAACGGCGCAAGTCACTGTGTGACTCCGGTGCACGAATCGCACGAGATGCGGGCACAGTAGGACGAGAAGACTGCAGAACGACACGAGAGGTGCGCAGTGAACGGGCAAGCAGAGACCTCGTACGCGTCGATGCGGGAAACCCACAGTTCGGTGGTGTTCTTCGTCGGTGATCGAGTGCACAAGATGAAGAAGCCACTCGATCTGGGTTTTCTCGACAATCGCACGCGCGCTGCGCGGGAGTGGATCTGTCACCGGGAGGTGGAACTCAACCGGCGTCTTGCCCCGGACGTGTACCTCGGCGTCGCCGACATGCACGATCCGGGCGGCGAGGTCTGTGAGCACTTCGTCGTCATGACGAGGCTTCCCGATGATCGGCGTATGGCCGCGTTGATCGAACGGGGCGAAGACATCGGTGCCTCCGTCGAAGATGTGGCGCGGCAGGTTTCGGCGTTGCACGCTGCGTCGCCGCTCGACCCCGACATCGATCGGTGCGCGACTGCAGAATTCGTAGCCCAACTGTGGCAGCTGAGCCTCGATCATCTCGACCGACTTCGGATCGGTCGGGAGGCCGGAGCTGCTCTGGCCCGGATCCGCAGCGCGTCCGAGCGTTATCTGCAGGGACGCACGGCGTTGTTCGACGAGCGCGTCGCGGCCGGCCGGGCGGTGGACGGGCACGGAGACATGCTCTGCGACGACATCTTCTGTATGGATGACGGCACCCGCATCATCGACTGCCTCGAATTCGACGACGAACTGCGCTACGGAGATGCTGTCCTCGACCTTGCTTTTCTGGCAATGGATTTAGAACGCCTGGGGGTACTCGATGCGGCACGCACATTGCTCGATGCGTACGCCGTCCATGCGCACGATCACCCTCCCGTGTCGCTGGTGCACCATTACATCGCCTACCGAGCATTGGTGCGCGCCAAGGTGACTGCGCTACGTCACGAACAGGGCGACGCTGACTCACGCGCCGCCGCCCTCGGCTTCCTTGCGCAGGTCGAGCGCAATCTCGACCGTGGACGGGTGCGGCTCGTCCTCGTCGGTGGTGTTGCTGCAACCGGGAAGTCGACGTTGTCGCGGGCTGTCGGGCGCCATCTCGGGGCGACCGTCCTGCGAAGTGACGTGATCCGCAAAGAACTCGCCGGGATGGCCCCGACCGAACGTACCGGGGACGGAGTGGGCTCGGGTCTGTACTCCGCGGAGAGTACCGAGGTCACATATCGGGAACTGTGCCGGCGTGCCGCCGAGTTGCTTGCACGGGGTGAATCGGTAGTGCTCGACGCGACGTGGCTGGCGGAGGAGCATCGTGGCGCTGCGCGGGAGGTCGCGGCTTCGACGACTGCAGATCTGATCGAGGTCGAATGCACAGCCGACCGGGAGGTGCTGGTGCAGCGCATCGAATCTCGTACCGCACGCGGAGACGACGCCTCGGATGCGACTCACGCGGTGCTCGACGAACAACTGCGCCGACGCAACGACTGGCCGGATGCTGTGGTCGTCGACACGACCGAGGGTTCCCCAATCGGTACCGACTGGCTGGAAAGGGAACTCGGCCACGCGCCGTGGTGAGGTGAGCCTGACCGTGCTATCGGAAGCTCTCTGCGAGTTCTACTGTGGAGATCATGTCGATACCGGAGTCAGTGTCCGATCATGCCGCGGAGCCGCACACCAGTGGTCTCGCCACCAAACTGAACTGGTTGCGGGCCGGGGTGCTCGGCGCGAACGACGGAATCGTCTCCACGGCGGGCCTCGTCGTCGGCATTGCCGCAGCCACCACAGACCGGTCGACGATTCTCGTTGCCGGTGTGGCAGGGCTGGCCGCGGGCGCGGTCTCGATGGCGTTGGGGGAGTATGTGTCGGTGAGTGCGCAGCGCGACACCGAACGAGCCGCGTTGCGGACCGAACGCCGTG
Source organism: Rhodococcus sp. JCM 9793 (assembly GCF_055380405.1). Lineage (NCBI taxonomy): Bacteria > Bacillati > Actinomycetota > Actinomycetes > Mycobacteriales > Nocardiaceae > Rhodococcus > Rhodococcus sp. JCM 9793. The sequence goes on along the minus strand of NZ_AP043721.1, from coordinate 5,510,766 downwards.
AGCTCGAGGCGATGCCCGAAGCGGAACTCGAAGAACTGACCGGCTTGCTCGAGAGCAAGGGGCTGTCGAGAGCTACTGCGCATTCGGCTGCGGAGGAACTGACCGCCCGCAACGCCCTGCGCGCCCACGCGGAGATCGAGCTGGGAATCGATCCGACCGAGCTCGCGAACCCATGGGTTGCGGCTCTGTCGTCTGCGGTTGCGTTCACAACGGGTGCGTTGGCACCTCTTCTGATGATCGTGTTCGTGGCCGAATCTGTCCGGATCCCAGTGACATTCGTTGCGGTGTTGCTCGCGCTCGCCGCGACCGGCTCGGTGGGTGCCTGGCTGGGAGGCGCGCGACCGGGACGTGCGGTGGTACGCGTCGTGCTCGGGGGTGCACTCGCCATGGCGGTGACGTACGGACTCGGCGCAGTATTCGGCGTTGCACTCTGAACGACTCGCGTATCAGGCCCACGTCCCGCAGTGGGGCGTGGGCCTGATCGCCTTCGGTTCGATGCTCGGTCAGGGCCTGCGTGCGACCAGAACGGGGCAGGGCGCGTTGTGCAGAAGGTTCTGGCTGGTGGAACCCAGCAGGGCGGCGGCGAACTGGCCCCGACCGTGGCTGCCGACGACGGCGAGCTGCGCGTCCTGCAGGTGGTTCAGCAGTACCTTCGCGGCCGGCCCGCGATCGATGACACGGCTGACCTCGACGTCCGGATACTTCTCATGCAGTCCCGCGAGGGACTCGGCGAGTACGGCCGTCTCCGACTCCGCGACGGAATCCCAGTCGACCAGCGCGGCGGTGGCGCCGACGCCGAGTGCGGCGTCGCCGATCCACGAATGCACGGCCGTGAGCGGTGCTCCGAGGGTCTGTGCGTACTCGAACGCGTATTCCACTGCTGCAGCGGAGAGTTCGCTGCCGTCCACGCCCACGACGATGGGTTCGGTGCTGGGGAGCGGGTTGGTGGTGTCGCCTCGCCACACCACGACCGGGCACGATGCGTGGTTGGAGACGCGTACGACTGTCGAGCCGAGCAGGAAGTTCTCGACCTTGCCTGCGCCCGTGGCGCCGAGGACGATGACGCGAGCGTCTTCGGCGGCCTCGAGCAGGGAGGTGGCGGCGGGCCCGGGACCGATGAAGCTCTGCACCTCGAGGCCGGGGTTGTCGGCGCGAACGAGCTCGGCGACGTCGGAGAGGACCTGCTTACCGTCCTTCTCGAGCTGTTCGACCATCTGGGACTGGATCAGGACAGCAGCTTCGCTGTAGAAGATCCCTTCGCTGGGCAGAGAATGAACGAGATGAAGGGGCGCCTCGAGGCGCGCGGCGAGGGCGCCTGCCCACCGTGCAGCTGCCGCTGCGGTCTCGGAACCGTCGACGCCTGCAACGACGGGCTTGCGGGTACTCGATGTGCTCATCGATGTCTCCTTCATTTGTACGGCGACCTGCGGGGACGGGCGATCGATCGGCTACGGATGTCACGTTACGCCATACGAATCCAGCGCATACTCGGGAATGTCGGCGCGTCGTGACAGGGCCGAAGGTCCCGATTCAGCGCCACAACGTTCGGGCGGACTTGTATGCCTTCTTCCATGCCGACTCGAGGTGTACGGCCTGTTGTGTGCCGATCTCGGCCTCGAGCTGGTGCAGAACACCGAGTCCGAAACTGGACTCGGCGGAGTGCCCTTGCTCGGACGCGAGATCGAGTAGATGGTCGCGGGCGACCACGGAGTCCTGGAACTCGCCCAGCAGATCCTGGAACTCGTCGAACCTGTCGAGTGCGTGCTCGGCGCGCTTCGGGTGCAGTGGCGCGATCACCTCGATCGCGTAGCGCAGCCGCTTCGACCCCTTGCGTGCGCGATGCATCCGTTCGTCGCGCTCGGCATCGCCGGGCGCGTCGGCCACCCGGTCCACACGCTTCGACACCTTCTTGGCGAGGTGCTCGATCGATTCGGCGAGTTTCGCGGGTTTGGGACGGTGCTGTTTGTCCCGTTTCTCCGGCGTGGCAGACAGTTCGCCGATCAGCGTGTCGAGGCTGTCGATCAGCGCCAGATACCGATCGGAATCGAGGGTCGTGATCGCTTCGGCGCGCGCAGCAGTCGACTTGGCCGTGAAGTACTCGTCGATGCGTGCCCGTGTGGCCTCGCGATACTGCTCGACGTCGATGTCCGCGACCCGATCGACGAGTCGTTCGTGTTGAACTTCGAGATCGCGAGAGGGGCTCAAACATCTTCCGAGCCAGCGCAGTTCCTCGACGAGTGTGGTGTCGATGGCAAAATCGTCGGCGTAGGTCTGCAGGGCGCTGCGGATTCGGCGGGCAGCCTTGCGCATGGTGTGCACGGCATCGGGTGCGTCGCGGCGCACGGCGATGTCGGACATCAGCAGTGTCTGTCGTTCATGGGCGAGATAGTCGCGCAGATAGCCCGCGGTACCGCGAAGGTGTCGGGGTGCCGGGATGAGATCGCCGAGTACCCGGTGCACCTTCGATGGGCTCGGGGAGCGCGTGATGCCCTCCGCTACGAGGAGCTCCTCGACGGAATCGAGGATCGAGGGGTCGGCGCCCGGCCCGAGTTCGACCTCGATCTCCCGCCATTGCGGTTCGGCGTCGTCGATGCTGCGGATCGCGGTCACGTCGTCGACGACCACTTCGGCGAGCAACGCACCGTCGGTCCCGCGGAGCCGATGCCGACGGCGTCGGGTGTTCAGAAGTGCGGCGAGAGCCACCGTGCGGTTCCGTCGGACGCCGCGGAGCAGCCCGAGCAGTGCATCAGGCACCACATCGGTGGGGCCGTCGGTCGTGAACGGGTGCAGCAGCTCGGTCCGGGTGTCGCCGCCGGAGGGGAGCTTCGAGTGCCAGCCGGCGTCTTCGCCGCCTTCACGACGGCGAAGAGTGACCTTCGACTGCAGTAATTGCAGGTCGGCAGTGTCGAAGTACTGGGCGGACAGATCGACCGTGTCGACGTCGATCGACGTGACTCCCGCGACTCCCGATAGATCGGGCAGCTCCTGGTCGGGTGTCGCCGTGTACTTGCGTTCGGTCTCTTCGGACGTCGATGTGGTCGATCTCGCCGGTGTCATGGTCCTCCTGTCCGGTGGGTGTGCACCGAGTGCTCCCTGGAGTGCAACTGTGCCATCGAGTTCCCGATATGTCGCGAGTGCGGGATGTGAACTACAACAGAAGTTCACGAGAAGGGCACTTGGGCTCTGGTCTTATGCCGATTTCCGGGTGATCATGGGGAAACGCGGGGCCTCCGGAGGGTGAGAATGAGGATTTTGGTGGCGGTGGCGAGCAAGCATGGCTCCACTGCGGAACTCGCAACGGCCTTGGCTGCGGGCCTGCGTCATCACGGCGCCGACGTCGATGTCCGCACGCCGGGCGCAGTATCGAGCGTCGCCGGTTACGACGTCGTGATCGTGGGTAGCGCTGTCTACCGCAACCGGTGGTTGCGCGCGGCCCGAGATTTCCTCGACGGGCACTCCGGGGCGCTGCGAAGTCGGGAGGTCTTCCTCTTCTCGTCCGGCCCGATCGCCGAACAGGGGCGTCCCGTGAACAATCATTACGATGTCGCGCCCGCGATGGCACGTACGGGCGCCCGTGAACACCGGACGTTCGCCGGCAAGATAGATCCCGCCGTACTCAACGCCGGTGAGCGTGTGGTCGTCCGGATGACAGGGGCTCAGCTCGGCGACTTCCGGGATTGGGATGAGATCGGTTCGTGGGCGTCGAAGATCGTCGCCCAGGTGTCCGACCGCACCGGCGTGCGCATGCCCACCGAGCACACCCGATAGCCCGGCCATCGGTCCGCTTCAGCTGTCCGGGTTGCGGTAGTGCTCCGCGAGTTCCTCTGCGCGGTCCCACATCGACCAATCGATCGCTCTGCCGTCGAGCTGGGCTTCGACGACCTCGAACCCGGCATGCCAACCCGCGCCGTGCGCGTATGCGTCGTCCTCGGTGTCCGTCGTGTGGGTGAGGGTGAGCCAGCAACCGCCGGATCCGTCGGGTGTCAGCTCCCAATGCAGGACATCGGAATCCCACATCAATTCGAGTATCTGCCCGGGGTGTACGACGAGAACCGAACCGCTCGCGGTGTGACCGGGAGGAAGACCGAAGCGGCTCACCTGTTCGTCGGTTGTGCGGAACTGTAGTTGCGCACCCGGAGTGAGGTCCCAATCGACGGCCGCAGGGAACCAGGCGTCGAGGTACTCGGGATCGGTGATGACGCCCCAGACCTTCTCCGGAGCGTGGGGGAAAGCGCGTTCGAAGCGCAAGGCCACTCGGCCGTCATAAGTACGAGAAACGCTGCCGAGACTCATGGATCCTCCAAGACGAGAAGCCCGCGCTGTCAACGGGGTCAAGAGGTGTTGTGATCCCATGCTGCCAGGTTTCTGCGGCTTGTGAAGCGAGTCCACCGACCCGTGATCGGATCGTCGAATTCGATCGCGCGAGCGAGTAGCTGGAGTGGTGACGAATAGTCGTCACGTGCAACGTCGTACACGTGCGGATAGAGAGGATCGCCCACGATGGGAATGCCGGTGGAGTTCATGTGTACGCGCAATTGATGTGTCTTCCCGGTTCTCGGTAACAGTCGGTACAACGCATGTTCGCCGTCGACACCGTGCACGTCGATGCGGGTGACGGCGTTGACCTCGCCCGGAACTTCACGAGCCTGGAGGACCCCGCGTTCCTTCACGATGCGGCTGTGCATGTCGAAGGGGAACCGGAGGTGCGGCGCGGCGGGTGCGACCGCTTCGTACTCCTTCTCGACCGCCCGGGTCTCGAAGAGCATCTGATACGCGCGGCGTGCCTCGCGGCGAACCGTGAAGACCAGTACTCCCGCGGTGAGGCGGTCGAGTCGGTGCGCAGGTGTGAGTTCAGGGAGGTCGAGTTCGCGGCGTAGTCGCACGAGTGCGGTTTCCGCGACCCACGAGCCCCGTGGAGTGATGGGAAGAAAGTGAGGTTTGTCGACGACGAGCAGATTGTCGTCACGGTAGAGAATGTCGATTTCGAACGGTATGCGTGTCTCGATCGGCGGATCGCGATAGAGGAACACGAACGTGCGAGGGACATACGGACTTGTCCGTGAGATCACAGTTCCATCACCGGCGAAAACCTCACCGGAGTCGATCTTCTCCTCGATCCGCGCGGCGTCGTCGGGGAAGCGGGCGCACAGAAACTCCGCAACCGTATCTGACATGCAGTTTTCCGGAAGTCGAAGGCGGGTCGGATTCAGCCCGTCTCGGACGGGCAGGGGAGCATCGGGCATGTGACGACACGGTAGCCGCCGAGACATCGGTTTCGGTTTCGGCTTTGCAGGATAACGATTGTGTGCAAGCCTGCTTAAGTCTCGCTCCCACTTATATCGTGTGACGAGAGTGATTCCTGGGGAAAAAGTTTAAGGAGAGCTTGGTGTGACGAATTCGTCCGAAAACGGAACGCGGCGGGGAGCGCGCGCCCTGGTGCGGCTTCTCGTGGCAGCGATCGTGGTTCCGCTCGCGCTCGTATTCGCAGGTATCGGCGCGGGTACCGCGTCGGCAGATCCGTACACCCGATTCTCCGAGGACTGGGTTGCCGCACCCGGCGGCGTCGGACAGATCAAGGTTCGCATCTGGCACGCGAACAACGGCAGCAACAAGGCCGTGTATCTGCTCGACGGCCTGCGCGCCACCGACGATGTCAGCGGCTGGGAGCACGAGACCAACGCCGCATGGCTCGCCGACAACGGCATCAACGTCGTGATGCCGGTGGGTGGACAGTCGAGTTTCTACGCCGATTGGTACTCGCCGAGCAACTTCAACGGCCAGCAGTACACCTACAAGTGGGAATCGTTCCTCACACAGAACCTGCCCGATCATCTCGCGGCCGCATACGGCATCTCCCGCAGCAACAACGCGGTCGTCGGGCTGTCGATGGGCGGGAACGCCGCCCTGATCCTGGCGGCCTACCACCGCGACCAGTTCGGCTTCGCCGGCTCCCTGTCCGGGTACCTGAACCTGTCCGCACCAGGTATGCGCGAAGCTATCCGAATCGCCATGCTCGATGCCGGCGGATTCAACTCCGACGCCATGTGGGGCCCCCCGTGGAACTCTGCGTGGCTGCGCCACGACCCGTTCGTCGCGGCACCGAACATGCGCGGTCTGCCGATGTGGATCGCCGCCTCGAGTGGTCTTCCCGGCGAACACGACCGCCCGAATTCCGCGATCGGCGTGTTCAACACCGCCAACGCCATGGGCCTCGAAGCGCTCGCACTTGCACAGAACCGCGCATTCCAGGTTCGCCTGGCCACGCTCGGTGTCGACACCGCACACTTCTCCTTCCCCTCCACCGGCACCCACACGTGGGGCTACTGGCAGGACGAACTCTGGGAGATGCTCCCGATGATGAAGGCGTCGATTGGCGCCTGAGCCCGCAGCACCACTGGTAGCGCCGGTCACCGTCTTGGTGACCGGCGCTACCAGTGGTGTGGGGGAGGCAACCGCTCGTGCACTCGGCGCGGCCGGGGCCACGGTCCTGCTCGCCGGACGCAACACGGCCAAGGGCGAACGGATCGCATCGGAGATCGGCCCCGATGCGTCGATGCACCGGCTCGATCTGGCCGACCTCGGTTCGATCCACGAGTTCTCCGACAACCTCGGCAAGCGCACGATCGACGTACTGGTCAACAACGCGGGCGTCATGGCGTTGCCACTGTCTCGGACCCCGGACGGGTTCGAGACACAGTTCGGTACGAATCACCTGGGGCATTTCGCATTGACCGGGTTGTTGCTCGACCGCATCACCACGCGCGTCGTCACCGTGTCCAGCGCCGCCTACCTCCTCGGCCGGTTGGATCTCGACGACCTCAACTGGGAGCACCGCCGCTACAGCAGGGCGGGCGCCTACGCACAGTCCAAGCTCGCGAACCTCATGTTCAGCCTGGAACTCGAGCGGCGCCTCGCGGAGACCCGTTCGTCGTTGCGTGCGATCGCAGCCCACCCCGGGTACGCCGCGACGGAGGTCGGGAGCAACACCGGCACCTGGTTCGACGGCCTTTTCGGTTTCGGCAAGAAGGTCCTGCAGCGCACCCCCGCGCAGGGCGCCGAATCGGTGGTGTGCGCGGCGGCGGATCCGTCGATGACCGGTGGCCTGATCGGACCGGGCATGCTCCTGTACGGCTCACCGCACCAGGCCCGGATCGCGCGCAGGGCGCGCGACCGTGACGCCGCACGCAGGCTGTGGGAGCTGTCGGAGAAGTTCACCGGAGTGACATTCCCCCTGCAGTGACACCCCCTCCGATCTATTCGTTCGACAGGCCGGAGGGCACCCCGGGTTCGAACGTGAACAGCGGGGGTGCCGTTGTCGTCGAACCACCGCCGTTCCCGCCACCACTGCTTCCATCTGTTTCCGAGCGCTCGGATTCGTCGTCGGAGTCGTTGTCGCGGGATCGGTCGCGTCGAGACGTCCACCCGGTCTCGGTGGTCGTGGGGGAGGCCTCGCTCATGGGCGACGGGTCGGGGGTGGTCTCCGTCGCGGATGTCTCCGTCACCGCCTCGGTTGTCGTTGCCGGGACCGGGGGAGCGCTCGTCGTGCTCGTCTCCGGCGCCGTGGTGGTCGGTGTAATCGTGGCCGGAGTGGTGCTCTGCGGGTAGTCTCCGAGGTCCAGGCGCAGGGTCGCGCCGCTCGGACTCGGGGCACTCTGTTCGGCGGGCGCACGATCGGCGAACGCGAACACCGCGACGGCGACCAATGCTGCGACCGCGGCTCCGGACGCGCCCCACGCGACGATCGCGCGTCGTGGTTGCCCGGGCGCGGGAAACCCTGCGCGATCGACAGGATCGATCCGCCGCCCCATGCTGGTGCGTTCCGCGGCGGAGGGCGGCGCGGTGAGCATCCGGTTGCGCAGGTATGGCGGTGGCGGTGTCGTCGGCAGTCGAGCGAGTTGTCCGGCCGGGTCGGTGGAGGCAGCGCTTGCACGCTCGAGCGCGGCGCCGACATCGAACCCCCTGCCGATGATCCCGGCGACCTGGTGGCCGGTGAACCCGTGCCGAACGGTGAGGTCCACCGCTTCGAGATCTGTGGGATCCAACGCGTGCACCGGAGCGAGGACAGTGGTCTCACCGTCGACGTCCGCTTCGGGGCCGGCGGGGACGTAACCCAGCGCGGAGCCGCTGGAGGCGCGCACGCACTCCGCCCGCGCGATCGCATACAACCATGGCCGGAACGTGTCGGGATCACGCAGCGTCCGGATCCGTTCGATCGCGATCCACACCGCATCGTGCACCACATCGGAGGCGGTGGACGGATCCACGAACCCGCGCACATACCCGTACAGCGTCGCGGCGTGCAGGTCGTAGACGTCAGCGGCACCGTCGCCGACCTGTGTACGCAGCGCCGAGACGAGCGAACGATCTGTCTCCCCCGAATGCCGGCTCAATCGTCGAACCTTCCGCATGTTGGATCGGTCGTGTCGTTCGGCGCAGTCTACGAGGAAACCTGCGCGTCGGTCGCCCGGACCTCCACAGGGGATCTGTTCAGCGGCGGATGTATCCGAGTTCGGTCGCTGCCGCGACTGCGGAGGTGCGGGAATCGACACCGAGCTTGGTATAGATGTGCGCGAGGTGCGATTTGACGGTGCCCTCGGTGAGGTGCAGCCGACGCCCGATCCTCTGGTTGGACAAACCCTCTGCGACAAGGGAGAGGACTTCGACCTCACGTCGGGTCAGCGCTGTGCCCGGGTTGCGCAACCGGGTGACGAGCCGATCGGCAACGGTCGGCGCCAGCGTCGTGCGTCCGGCCGCAGCCGTCCGGATTCCGGCGGCGAGGTCTTCGGGAGCTGCGTCTTTGAGGAGATAGCCAGTCGCGCCGGCCTCGATCGCAGGCAGCGTGTCGGCGTCGGTGCCGTACGTCGTCACGACGAGGATCCGCGGTGCGTCGGGGCGCGCGGTGATCGCCGCGGTGGCCTCTGCGCCGGTCATTCCGCCGCCGAACTGAAGGTCCATGACGACGACGTCGATGTCGCCCTCGGCCGCGCGGGCGACCGCGTCCTCGGCCGTTGCGGCCTCGGCCACCACCGTCATGCCCGGTTCGGTGTCGAGCACCGCGCGTAATCCGGCGCGCACGACCGGATGATCGTCGGCGAGCAGCAGTCGGATCGGTTCGTCGTTCACGAATTCACCTCGATCGTGGGGAGCGGAAGACACGCGGCGAGAGCAGTGCCGGTCCCAGGTTCGGATTCGACCGTGAATGTGCCCCGAAGATCGAGTATCCGTGCCCGCATCGCAGCCAGCCCGAAACCGTCCCCGTCCGGCCCCGGAGGGGGTACCGCACCGGGATCGAATCCGATGCCGTCGTCGACGATGTCCACAGCGACCTGGTCGTCGAGGAAACTGAGGGTGATCTTCACGGCCGTGGCGTCGGCGTGGCTCACGATGTTCGCGAGCGCGGACTGCGCGACACGCAGCAACGCCACCTCGTGGGCGGTGGGCAGGGGCACGTAGGTCCCGGTCAGGGCGAACCGGGCATCGAGACCGTGCCGCGCCGATGTGGTCGCGCAGAGGCGATCGAGTGCATCGGCGAGAGTCGTGTTCTCCAGTGCCGGGGGAGTCAGGGCAGCGACGAACCGTCGAGCCTCTGCCAGGTTGTCCACAGCGGCGGTCCGGGCCTGCACAACGAGGTCGGCAGCGGTATCGGTGCGATCCGGCAGCGCACGTTCGGCGGCGCGCAGCAGCAGTTGGATGCTCGACAGCCCCTGAGCGAGAGTGTCGTGGATTTCGCGCGCCAGCCGTTCACGCTCCTGGAGAACACCCGCGCGGTGCTGCGCGGCCGCCAGGTCGGCTCGGGTTGCGGTGAGCTCGTCGATCAGTATCCGTCGCTGCTCGCTCTCGCGGTACAGGGTCCGGTAGCCCCACACGACCGCGACGGCGACCGCGGCGCCGAGCGCCGGACCGATCACAGCAGCGGGTGTCACCGAGTCCTGATGGACGGCGAACCCGGCGACGGCGGCAACTGCGGTGAGGACCACAGCCACCAGCCCGGCGCGGCGCGGCAAGAGGTGGAGTTGCACGAAGTACAGGGGGAAGGCCAGCCATACACCTTCTGCGGACTGTGTCAGCAGAACCAGCCACACGGCACCGACAGCGGTGAGCCAGAGCGCAGCCGCGCGCGGCGACCGGGCGACGACCGGCAGCATCGGACCGATGGCGTACGTCGACGCGAGGACGACGGCCAGTGTCGCCACTGCGCCCGCATCGGGGTCGTTCCCTGCCACCGCGCGCACGACCGTCAGCGCGAGCAGACCGATCACGAGCAGATGCAAGCACCAGGCCAGGACTCTGGTGGTGGTCGTCGAGGTGTTCACTGTCGTGCCAGTTTACGGATCTCGGGCGTGCGTGGGCATCTGTCGAAAGGTGGAGGCACAAGGCTGTCGTTCGACCCGGAAACCCACCACTGAGGCCGGATGTCTGTGGGCAGTGCGACGACGACAGTGGACGGCATCGACATTTCGACATCATTCGACCGAGGAGAATGGCCGCACCGTGTTCGTTGCCTGGAGAGACCTGAGATTCGCCAAGGGCCGATTCGCACTGATGGGGGCAGTCATCGTCCTGATCACCCTCCTGGTCGGGTTGCTGTCCGGCCTCACGGCCGGTCTTGCCCGGCAGAACATCTCCGCGATCACGGATCTGAATGCCGACCGCATCGTCTTCTCGGATCCCGGCGGCGACGATCTGTCGTTCTCGACTTCCGCCCTCACCCGTGAGCAGTGGCAGCGGTGGTCCGACGCGCCGGGAGTGACGGGCGCCGAACCTCTCGGCATCTCCACTGCGCGGGCAACGGCCGGAGCGTCGAGAGCCGCGGTGTCCGTGTTCGCCGTCGGGAGCGGTTCGACGCTCGTGCCGGGTGGTGAACCGATCTCCGCCGGAACCGCGGTGTTGTCGGAGACGGCCGCCGAAGATCTGGACGCAGGTCCCGGAGACCCTGTTTCGGTGAACGGAGAGGACCTGACGGTGACGGCAGTCCGTGGCGACGACTCCTTCGGCCATACACCCGTCGTGTGGACCACCCTCACCGAACCGGCTGCCACAGTGATCGCGCTGACCACCGCAGACGGATTCGACGGCGCCGCCACGGATCGGCTCGTCGGTACGAAGACCGTCTCGAAGGGCGACTCGCTGTCCGCGATCGGCTCGTACACCTCGGAGAACGGTTCGCTGCAGTTGATGCGGGGGTTCCTGTTCGTCATCTCCGCGCTCGTCATCGGTGCGTTCTTCACCGTGTGGACCGTTCAGCGCAGCGGCGATATCGCAGTGCTGAAAGCTTTGGGAGCTCCCACGTCCTTCCTGCTGCGTGACGCACTCGGGCAGGCGGTGGCCCTGCTGACCGTCTGCACCCTCGTGGGCACCGGTCTCGCCGCGACGCTCGGCGCGCTGATCTCCGGTTCCGTCCCCTTCGACCTGTCGTTCTCGACAGTCCTGATTCCCGCCGTGGTGATGATCGCTCTGGGTGCCGTCGGTGCAGCCCTCGCGGTCCGCCGCGTCACCTCCGTCGACCCTCTGATCGCCCTGGGAAGTGCCCGATGAGCCTGAACCTGACCGATATCACACTCACCTATCCTGACGGCGACGATCGTCTTGTTGCGCTCGATCGCGTCACCCTCGACGTAGAGGCCGGAAACATCACGGCGGTCGTCGGCCCGTCGGGTTCCGGGAAATCGAGCCTGCTCGCCGTCGCCGCGACCTTGATCGCACCGGATTCCGGCACGGTCACCGTCGCTGGGACGTCCACGACCGGTATGTCCCGAGGCGCGCTGGCAGATCTGCGGCGCAAGAGAATCGGCATCGTGTTCCAGCAGCCCAATCTTCTGCCCTCGCTGACCGCCGTCGAACAACTCCAGGTCACCGCTGCGATCGACGGACGGTCTGTATCCGCGGCCCGCGGCCGGGCTCTGGCTCTCCTCGACGCGGTGGGGTTGGCCGGTTACGCGGAACGGCGCCCGCATCAGCTCTCCGGAGGACAGCGCCAACGCATCAATATTGCGCGCGCGTTGATGAACGAGCCCCCGATTCTCCTCGTCGACGAGCCGACAAGTGCTCTCGATCACGAACGCGGCGCCGAGATCGTCGACCTCATCGTCGGGCTCACCCGTCGGCAGGGCACTGCGACCGTCCTGGTCACCCATGATCGTGCCCATCTCGTCGGGGTCGACGAAGTCGTGGAGGTAGCGGACGGTCATGTTGTAGGTGCATGCCCGCGAACATAGACATATCAGTTCGATATGCACACATGCTCGAGTGACGTCTATCGGCGTGCGCCGATGCAGCGCAGAGTCGACGTATGCAGACATCCACGGCCACCGTGCCCTCATCCGAGGCTCCGACCCGACTCTCGAGCCGGGTATCGGCGGCGACCGACCTCGCACCCGGGCTTGCGCTGTGCGCGGCGGCGACGGCGGCGGCAATGGGAATCAACGCGTTCATCCCGACCGTGAGCCCGCTGCTGATCGCGATCGTTCTCGGCGCGGTCGTTGCGAACGTGGTCGACCTTCCCCAGCGTGTGCGTCCGGGTCTGAGCTTCTCGGCCAAGCGCCTGCTGCGTGTGGGCATCGCACTGCTCGGCCTGCAGTTGCTCCTCGCCGACGTCCTCGGACTCGGCTGGAAGGTCATCGTCGTGGTGATCGCCGTCGTCGCCCTCGGAATCTCGGGAACGATGTTCGTCGGCGGACTACTCGGGCTCACCTGGACCCAGCGCGTCCTGATCGCGTGTGGATTCTCGATCTGCGGTGCGGCAGCCGTGGCGGCTGTGGACGGTGTGGTCGACGCAAAAGAAGAAGAGGTGCTCACGGCCGTCGCGCTCGTGGTGATCTTCGGAACGTTGATGATCCCCGCGATCCCCCTGCTGTCGCAGGTCCTCGGCCTGTCCGACGAGGCTGCCGGCGTGTGGGCGGGAGGTTCGATCCACGAGGTCGCTCAGGTTGTTGCGGCAGGCGGCGTGATCGGCGGTGCTGCGTTGGGGGTTGCCGCGGTGACGAAGCTGGCCCGCGTACTCATGCTGGCCCCGGTGATCGCGGTGCTCGGCGTGCGTCGTCGGCTCACCGAGTCCGGAGCCGACGCGCGTCGTCCTCCGCTGGTGCCGCTGTTCGTTGCAGCGTTTCTCGTGTGCGTTGCGGTGCGAGCAACCGGGCTCATCCCGGACGGTGTACTCGACGCCGCGTCTTCCGTGCAGACAGCGTTGCTCACTGCGGCCATGTTCGCGCTCGGCGCCGGTGTGCATGTGGCGACGATCAAGAAGGTGGGTGCACGCCCCTTCGTCCTGGCTGCGATCTCGACAGTGTGGGTCGCGTCGATCGCGCTGGCCGGGGTGTTCCTCGCAGGTGTCGGGTCCTGAAACCTGTTCCGACAGCCCTGAACCCTGTTCCGACAGCACAGTCACCCGTACGCTGACCAGCATGGTGGCATGGACTTCGCAGGACATCCCCGATCAAACGGGCCGGACGTTCGTCGTGACGGGCGCGAACAGTGGACTCGGCGCTGAAACGTCACGGGCTCTCGCCGCAGCGGGTGCGCGCGTGGTGCTCGCGTGCCGCGATGTTGCGAAGGGCGAGAAGGTCGCGGCCGAACTCGGTGACCGCGTTCAGGTTCGTCGACTGGACCTGGCCGATCTGGATTCGGTGCGCGAGTTCGTCGAGGGGCTCGCGGAGTCGCATGAGGTGATCGACGTCCTGATCAACAATGCGGGGGTGATGGCAGTTCCGCTGCGGCGGACCGCAAACGGCTTCGAAATGCAGATCGGTACCAACCACCTCGGGCATTTCGCGCTCACCGCATTGCTTCTCGGGCGCATCACCGACCGGGTCGTGACGGTGAGCAGCGCGATGCATCGGATCGGGCGGATCGATCTCGACGACCTCAACTGGGAGCACCGCCGATACGACCGCTGGCTCGCATACGGACAGTCGAAGCTGGCCAATCTGTTGTTCGCCTACGAACTGCAACGACGCCTGACCGATCGCGAGTCGCCGGTGCGCTCGCTGGTCGTGCATCCGGGATACTCGTCGACCAATCTGCAGTTCCGCAGCGAGACCCTGTACGGCAAGATCATGGAACTCTCGACCCCGATCATCGGGCAGTCACCCGCAATGGGTGCGCTGCCGTCGCTGTATGCGGCGACGGTTCCCGACGTCGAACCGGGAGGTTTCTACGGTCCCGACTCGTTCTTCGAGATGCGCGGGCATCCGAAGCGGGTGCAGTCGAGCGCCCGCTCCAAGGACGAAACCGTGGCGTCGGGGCTGTGGTCACTGTCGGAGCAACTGTGCGGGGTCGAGATGCTGTCCCGCTGAAATCGGCGGGCCGTTCACAGCAGTGTGGACGCAACCGGTGGTAGTGCATCCCGCCGGCACAGCCGGGTCTGGTCGACCAGGTCGAGGGTCCGCAGGTAGTGGCGGACCAGATCTCCACCCGACTGCCCTGAATCGGAGGCCACCTGCAGTGCCGCGGCGAGTCCGTCGCCGCGCGCCAATCGGTGGATCGCAGCCACCGGCGCCGGATCGGGCTCCGGGCTCACCGTCAGGCCGTGTCGTTCCTCGGCGGCGGCGAGTTCGCCCCACAACCGGACCGTCGCGCGCAGTGCCTCGTCGACCGCGGGTGTCATCCGTCCTGCGGTTGCGGCTGTGCGACGGCGATTTTCGCCGAGCACGCTCGACGCGACCGCGGCCAACTCGGCCGGCTCGAGTCCTGACCAGGCGCCGGTGCGCAGGCACTCCGATACGAGAAGATCACTGCTGCAATAGATCCGGCTGAGCCGATGGCCGTCGTCGGTGACGTGTGCGTGCCCGCTGGCCGGGTCGAGTAGTACGTGGCCGCGCTCGTCGAGCAGCACAAGAGTGCGATCGAACGTCTCGATCAGCCGTCCCGAAACCGCGTGTACCTGTCCTCGTAGCAATTCGGTGTCCGCGTGCAGGGCACTGCGCCGGCCGGCGAGCGTCAACAGGTGGTCGCGGTCGCCACGACGATGACCCGGGTGAGACCGGATCGCCCGCGCAAGGATGGTGACGGTGTCGGACGGTGCGGTGTTGCGGGCATCGGCCAGTCGGTCGTACAGGCTTCGGTATTCGGCGAATCCGTCGGCCTCGCCGAGTTCTGCGTCGAGCGTGGCGAGTGTCGCCGTGTTGACCCGGGCGGCCGCTGCCAGCGCGGCGACCGAGTTCTCCGCCTGGAACTGAGCGAACGAGCGACCGAGCAGCGCGCGGGCACCGTCCACGTCGAGATCGTCGACGAGGTTGACCGCCGTGTTGTATCCGACGCGCAGTGAACTGTGCAGGGGGTAGGTGCGGGTGGAGGCGAGTCCGGCGACTGTTGAGGGGGAGATGTCGGGACTCCACAGCACCACGGCGTGTCCCTGTTCGTCGATGCCACGCCGACCGGCACGTCCGGTCAGTTGGGTGTACTCGCCGGCAGTCAGCCGTACCGGTCCGTCGGCCGTCGGTTTGTCGAGGCGTTCCAGCACGACCGTCCGGGCAGGCATGTTGACGCCCACCGCGAGTGTCCCTGTCGCGAAGACCATTTTCACCAGGTTGTGGGCGAAGAGTTCTTCCACGGTGTGCCGGAATGCGGGGACCAGGCCCGCGTGGTGCGCGGCGAATCCGCGTTCGAGCCCGTCGATCCAGTCTGCGTAGTCCAACGCATCGAGATCGGAGGGAGGCAGTGCCGCGGTGTGTTTCTCCGCGATGGACCGGATGGCGGACAAGTCGGATCCGTCGGTGAGCCGCACCGAGGCCTCGAGGCATTCGGTGACCGCGGCGTCGCACCCGGCGCGGCTGAAACGGAACCAGATGGCGGGCAGGAGTTGTTCGGATTCCAGGCGTGCGACGATCTCGGGTCGGCCGGCGCCGGCGGGTACTGGTCGGTGGCTGCGTCGTCGCCGTCCGCGTCCGGGGCTCGGTGGCGGGGCGGCCTCGACGAGTCGTCGATGCGCGATGTAGCGGTCGAGGGTGTCGTCGATGGCTCCGTCGACCGGCGACAACAGATCGAACAGGCGGCCTCCCGCGAGCATGTGCTGGGTGAGCGGCACCGGTCGGGTCTCCTCGACCACCACGGTCGTGTCGCCGCGGACGCGGGCGATCCACTCGCCGAACTCCTCGGCGTTGCTCACCGTCGCCGAGAGACTCGCGAGCCGCACCGATGCCGGGAGGTGCAGTATCGATTCCTCCCACACCGCGCCGCGCTCGTTGTCGGCGAGATAGTGCACCTCGTCCATGACGACGTGGGTCAGACCGGTCAGTAGCGGAGAGTGGCCGTGCAGCATGTTCCGCAAGACCTCGGTGGTCATGACGACCACGGGTGCGTCCGGATTGTGCGTGACATCGCCGGTGAGCAGGCCGACCCGATCGTCGCCGAATCGTGCCGTGAAGTCATGGAACTTCTGATTGCTCAGCGCCTTGATCGGTGTGGTGTAGAAACACGTCCCGTTCGACCCGAGGGCGAGATGGGCTGCGAACTCGCCCACGATCGTCTTCCCGGCTCCGGTGGGCGCGCAGACCAGGACATCGCGGTCGTTCTCGAGTGCGCGGCAGGCGCGAATCTGGAATTCGTCGAGAGCGAAGTCGAGCTCGGCCGCGAACAGTGTGAGCTGCGGCCCGTACTGCGTGTGCACGTGTCCACGTTACGCGGACCCCCTGGTCCATGCGGGGTGTGTCATGGATCACTCTGTGTCGGGAATTGATCGCGAGGTATGCACGTTAGTTGAGTACGTATGACTCAAGTTCAACAGAAAGGCT
The DNA here is from genome assembly GCF_055380405.1 of Rhodococcus sp. JCM 9793. Classification (NCBI taxonomy): domain Bacteria; kingdom Bacillati; phylum Actinomycetota; class Actinomycetes; order Mycobacteriales; family Nocardiaceae; genus Rhodococcus; species Rhodococcus sp. JCM 9793. Next base: position 5,494,039 of record NZ_AP043721.1, on the reverse strand, counting down.
TCGGAATGCCGTCATTCTTCGGGCCTGGTGGCCCCGGCCGCATCGACATCTCGCGCTTCATGAGCCGCGGAACGCAGGAGCTCATGGCTGCTGCCGCCCGTTTCGCAGCGGAACGCGGCGACGCGGATCTCGATGCGCTGCACGTTCTGCGTGCAATGGCTGAGCAGGACCCGGCCCGGACGGTCATGACCCGCTCCGGTGCTGATCCCGCCGATGTGATCGAGGCCGTCGAGCAACGACTCCCGCAGGACAGCCCCGGGAGCGGCGTGACCGCGCCCGCCCTCAGTGGCACGGTGAAGACCGCGCTGCTCGAGGCTCACCAGCTCTCACGTGCACTCGGCTCCACATACATCGACCCGGAACATCTGTTCTTCACGCTCGCGGCAGACCAGACCCGCGCGCCGGGTCGTCTGCTCGCGTCGCTGGGTGTCACCCCGCAGGCGCTGCAGACAGCACTCCAGTCGGCTCCCGCATCGTCTGCGGAGGCCGAATCCTCGACACCGACCCTCGACAAGTACGGCGTCGACCTCACCGACCGTGCTCGAAACGGCGGGGTGGACCCCGTCATCGGCCGTGCCGACGAGATCGAGCAGACCGTCGAAATCCTCTCGCGTCGCACCAAGAACAATCCGGTGCTCGTGGGCGAGGCCGGCGTCGGCAAGACTGCGATCGTCGAGGGCCTGGCCCAGCGCATCGTGGACGGCGATGTCCCGGACACTCTGCGCGACAAGCGCATCGTCCAGCTGGACCTGACCTCGATGGTGGCCGGTACCCGCTATCGCGGCGACTTCGAGGAGCGCCTCACCTCGGTGCTCGACGAGATCACCGCGCAGGACGGCGCGCTGATCGTCTTCATCGACGAACTGCACACCGTCGTCGGTGCAGGTGGCGGCGGCAGCGAGGGTTCGATGGATGCGAGCAACATCCTCAAGCCCAAGCTTGCCCGCGGCGAACTGCACATCGTCGGTGCGACCACGCTCGACGAATACCGCAAGCACATCGAGAAGGATCCGGCGCTCGAGCGGCGATTCCAGCCCGTCACGGTGGGTGAGCCGTCGCACGGCGATGCCGTGACCATCCTGCGCGGACTCCGCGACCGGTACGCAGAGTTCCACGGCGTGCGGTATGCCGACGAGGCGATCGAGGCGGCGGTGGACCTGTCGGTGCGGTATCTGCCCGACCGTCACCTTCCCGACAAGGCCATCGACCTGATCGACCAGGCCGGAGCGCGGCTGCGGCTGCGCACCCCGCGGGACGACGCCGATGCGCTCCGAGAGCAGATTGTGTCGCTCGAGGCGGAGAAGGACGCTGCCGTTGCGGCCGAAGACTACGAGGAGGCGTCGCGGATCCGCGACGGGATCGTGAAGGTGCAGGCCCGGATCGATTCGGGCGCACCTGCGAGTGACGATGCGGAGGTTCCCGTGGTCGACACGGAGCTGATCGCCGAGATCGTCTCCCGTGCAACGGGTATTCCCGTCACCCGGATGACGAGTGGCGAGAAGGACCGGCTCCGGAACCTGGAGAGCGAGCTGCACGAACGTGTCGTCGGGCAGGACGAAGCCGTCCGCGCGGTGGCCCGCGCGGTCCGGCGTAGTCGCTCGGGGATGAGCGATCCGGGCCGACCGGTGGGCAGCTTCCTGTTCCTCGGGCCGACCGGAGTCGGTAAGACCGAACTGGCGAAAGCCTTGGCAGAGGTGTTGTTCGGAGACGATCGGTCGATGCTGCGCATCGACATGAGCGAGTTCGGTGAGCGGCACACGGTCAGCCGGCTCGTCGGCGCCCCGCCCGGGTACGTCGGGTACGGCGAAGCCGGCCAGCTCACGGAGAAGGTGCGCCGCAACCCGTATTCGGTGGTGCTGCTCGACGAGATCGAGAAGGCGCACCCGGATGTGTTCAACACACTCCTCCAGGTCCTCGACGACGGTCGCCTGACCGATGGCGAAGGCCGCACGGTCGACTTCAGCAACACCGTGGTGATCATGACGAGCAATCTCGGATCGGACATCATCTCGAGCCGCGGTGGCGCGCTCGGATTCACCACCGGTGACGCCGAGGCTGCCGAGAAGCCGTTGCGCGACAGGGTGATGGCTCGGTTGCGCGAGACGATGCGACCCGAGTTCCTCAACAGGATCGACGAGATCGTGCTGTTCCGCAAGCTCGACGACGAACAGTTGCGACGCATCACCGATCTGCTGCTCGACGACACTCGGAAGAAGCTGGCAGACAAGGGTATCGACCTCGACATCGATGGTGTGGCCGTAGACTGGCTCGCCGATCGTGGACACCAGCCCGAGTTCGGTGCGCGTCCGCTGCGTCGCGCGATTCAGCGTGAGGTCGATGATCGCATCGCCGATCTGCTGCTCGACGACGAACTCGTCGAAGGCGGTGCGGTGACCGTAGTGGTCGAGGACGGAGAGCTGGTCGTCAGGTGACCGGAAACGGTTGGTAAAGAAATGCTTCGGCCCGCCCCGGGTGGCAACACCTGAGGCGGGCCGTGTGCTGTGTGGGCAGTAGCATCGAGCGTCATGGTCACACGCCCCGGACTGTCCGTCATCGTTCCCGTTCACAACGAGGAGGTATACATCGGGCCGTGCCTCGATGCGTTGATCGAGCAACAGGGCGACCTTCTCGAAATCATCGTGGTCGACAACAACTGCACGGATGCCACCGTCGATGTTGTGCGGCGTGCGCAGGAGAGATGCGCGAAGATCACACTGGTGGAGGAGGCGAAACCTGGTGTCGCGCATGCGAGAAATGCCGGATTCGACGCGGCCGCCGGCGACATTCTCGGGCGGGTCGATGCGGATACGCGAGTCCGTCCGAATTGGGCTCGGGTGGTGTGCGACTACTTCGGCAGGGGTGACACCGAGGAGGTCGGTGCCATCAGCGGACTGAACAATTCGTACGATTCGCCGTATCGGTCGCTCAAGCGGTGGTACGTCGAAAAGCAGGTCCAGCGTGGAATTTTCGGTGGAGAACGCCCATACCGGAATCTGCACGGAGCCAACATGGCGATTCGGCGAACCGCGTGGGAGCGGGTTCGTGAAGACGTGAGCGTGGCTCCGGATATCCACGAGGACCTCGACCTCGCCCTGTGTCTCGGTGCGGCGGAGGTCCCGATCGTCCAGCTCAGCGACATGCGGGTGGATATCTCGCCAAGGCGGGCGTTGACCCCGCCGCGGGAGTTCGGGTCCTATATCGAATCCGGTGTGAAGACCTTCGAGCTGCACGGGCGGATGACGCCGGAGATCCGCCGTGCCCTGGTGCTGCACGAGAGGTTCCACGTCCTCGTCTACCTCGCCTACAGGCCGTACGACCCGGAGCTCGGCCGGTTCTCGCTGCGGGCGCTGCTCGGGAAACCGCAGGCTCGCACGATGCCGGTGAGTGAGGTAGGCGAAGCACGATAGTGCGGGATGCGCGCTGTGTGAAGGTGGGGAGACGAAACCGGCGGGCCCCGCGCTCGAAAGCGACGGGACCCGCCGTAGGCGGGGACCGGGAGTTCGCTGCAGCCCACAGCTCTCCGCTCAGTCCTCAACAGGCCCACTGATGAATATAGGTTAGGCAATCCTTATGTGCAAGGGGTAGGTTTCGAAGTCGTCGATCAGGCGCTGGATCGAACCCGGCCGGCAGGAGCGCACACGCTGACCCGCAGCGATCGAAACGCATGTGAACGCATGTGTGTGCCGATAGATTGTCAGCCATGACAGCGAACCGGCCGGAGGGGCGGGTGGCAGAGCTGTGCACCCGCATGCGCTCCTTCATCGACGACGAGGTCGTCCCCCTCGAGCCCGTCCTCTCGCGGCATGACGACGAAGCGGCCGCGGCACTCACCCGACTGAAATCCCGCGCGAAAGACCTCGGGTTGTGGGCGCTCGGGCATCCCCAGGAGATCGGCGGGGGAGGAGTGCCGTTCCTCGACTTCGTCTATCTCAACGAGATCATCGGCCGCTCCGAGTTCGGGCAACTTGCCGTGGGTTCGGTGTCGATGCAGGACGCGCTGATGCTGCATCGCCACGGCACCGACGAACAACGCCGCCGCTGGGTCCCCGGACTCGTGTCGGGAGAGGTCCTCCCGTCCGTCGGAATGACTGAACCCGAGGTAGCCGGATCCGATCCGATTCTGGTCCGGACCACCGCAACCCTCGACGGAGATCACTGGATCATCAATGGACACAAGTGGTTCACCACTGGAGCCCGGGAGGCCGGCTACTGCACGGTGTTCGCCCGCACCGAACCCGACTCGACAGCGTTGCACCGCAGCATCAGCGCGATCATCGTCCCCACCGACACTCCTGGCTTCGAGATCGTCCGCTCCATTCCGACGATGGGTCACGATCCCAGCGACCACTACGAGGTCCGCTACACCGATGTGCGGGTACCAGCGACGAACCTGCTCGGCGCGCGCGGCAACGGATTCGTCGTCGCACAGGACAGACTCGGGCCGGGCCGGATCTTCCATTCCATGCGCTGGCTCGGGCAGGCGCAACGTGCGTTCGAGATGATGTGTGCGCGCGCCAACGAACGATTCGCCCACGGCTCGTTGCTGTCCGAGAAGGGCGAGATCCAAAGGTATGTAGCCGAATCGGCCGCGGAGATCCACGCGTCGAGGCTGATGACGCTCGACGCCGCCCGGGTCATGGATTCCGGCGAGGACGCGCGAGTGCAGATCGGGCTCGTGAAGTTCTGGGGAGCTCGGATGCTCCACAACGTCATCGACCGGGCTATCCAGGTGCACGGCGCACTCGGGCTGACGGCCGACACGCCGCTCGAAAGGATGTATCGCCAGGCCCGTTACGCGCGGATCTACGACGGGCCCGACGAGGTGCACCGCATGTCCACCGCGCGACGACTCCTGCGTGACGGGGAGACGGCGCCGTGGAAGTAGCGGCGGACATCGCCGACATCCTGTCGGCGCACTGGGGAGCGACGGTGTCGGTGACGGACCTGCGCCGGCTCACCGGCGGTGCCAGCCGACAGATCTGGTCGTTCGACGTGGTCCGCAGTGAGGGCGCGGGCGGTTACGTGTTGCGCCGCGACCCGCCCGGCCACGGCGACGCACCGCGGATGCGCGCGGAAGCTGCATGCCTACGCGCGGCACGCGCGGCGGGAGTACCCGTGCCGGAGGTCGTCGTCGCGGCCGACGCCGCACCGGGACTGGACGCCCCCTTCCTCATCATGGAACGCGTAGCGGGCGAGAGCATTCCGAGGAGGATTCACCGGGACGAGACGCTCTCCGAAGCGCGGGCGGGACTGGCCGAGGAACTGGGCGGGATACTCGCCCGTATCCATGCCGTGCCCGTCTCCGAGGTTGCGATGCTCGGCGCCGACGACCCTTTCGACGTGATTCGGGACCTCTACCGCTCGTTCGACGAGCCGCGACCCGTCGTCGAGATCGCCCTGCGGTGGCTCGATCGGCATCGTCCGCCGATGCGTGGTAAAGCACTGGTGCACGGTGATTTCAGGCTCGGGAACCTACTGATCGGACCCGGCGGCACCGAAGCCGTTCTCGATTGGGAACTCGCACATGTCGGAGATCCGGTCGAGGATCTGGGGTGGCTGTGCGTGCGCGCCTGGCGTTTCGGTGGTGACGCGCCGGTGGCCGGGATCGGTACACGTGACGACCTGCTCGACGGATACGAGCGTGTCGCCGGGTGGCGTCCCGACCCGGAGGATCTGCACTGGTGGGAGGTCTTCGGCACGCTGCGTTGGCTCGTGCTCGGCCGGTTCCAGGCGCATAAGCACATCTCGGGAGCAGAGCCCTCTGCCGAGTTCGCGGCAATCGGTAGGCGGGTGTGCGAATCCGAATGGGACGTGCTTCGCATCCTGGGGCTGGTCGACGGCGCGGTGCTGCCCCCGGACCCGGTGCCTGAGACCGAACCCCATGGCGACCTGCACGGGCTTCCCGGCGTCTCCGATCTGCTCGATGCGGTGATCGAGGAACTCGGCGGTGGTATCGCTCCGTCGCTCACCGATCCCGGTGCGGCGTATCGCCTGAAGATCTGCACGAGTCTCCTGCAGGTCGCGCGGAGGGAACAACAGCTCGGCTCCGGCCAGCGGGCAGTGCACGCCGGGCGTCTTCTTCGTGTGGGCTGTCGCAACGAAGCGGAGTTGGCTCTTCGCCTTCGAAGCGGGATGCTCGATGTCTCCGATCGAGATGTGCACTCCGCGGTGATCGGTGCGGTCGTCCAGCGACTGCGTGTCGCGAACCCGAGGCACCTCCCCCGACCTTGATCGGTGCGAAGTTATGTAAGGCAAACCTATCGTCGCTGCGTTAGGATCGGTCGACGATTCCGGTGGGGGATCGTCGACCGATGATGGATAGGTGGCGGTATGGCCGAGAAGTCTCGCGGATGGCAAGGTGCGGTTCTCAAGCTGCTCCGCGCCGACGACTACGAGCTGACCGTCACGAGCCGCACCGAGATCACCGAGCACTATCTGCGGATCGGATTCACCGACGGCGGCCTGCTCGCGGAACACCCGGTGCACCCCACCATGTGGATCCGCATGTGGTTTCCCGACGGGGACAAGGTGCACCAACGGGGCTACACCCTCGTCGACATCGACGTCGACGCGGGGACCTTCGACATCGACTTCGCGATACACGACGGATCCGCTGCGAGGTGGGCGCAGACGGTGGCGCCCGGCGAGAAGATCGGCGCCACCGTGATGGGATCGAAGTTCGAGGTACCCGACGTGACGCCTGCGGGTTACCTCGTCGCCGGCGACATCGCCTCACTGCCCGCCATCAATTCTCTGCTCGCCTCGATCGGTGACGTACCCGCGACGGTGTGGATCGAATGGGTGCACGAGAAAGACCGCACTCTCCCACTCGACGCAGGTCCGAACGTCACGGTGAAGTGGATCCAGCGCGCGAACGAGGGAAGGAGTCTCGCCGACGCGGTGAAGGCCGAGACCTTCGATGCGCACGACCACTTCGGTTGGGTTGCGGCGGAAGCGAAGTGGACGCGCGCGATCGCCTCCGCGTTCAAAGGCGAGTTCAAGATCCCCAAGAAGCACGTCAAGTCACAGGCCTACTGGATGTAGCGGACGTCGGATCTCCACACGCACACGATCGGCGCGGCCGGGTCCTGTGAGGGTGAGGCGGCCGTCACAACCTCTCGTTGGAACCTTCTGTTACGCTCGTCGTCATGCAGCGCGCATATTTCTGGTTTAGCAGGCCGGCCCTGGGTGGGCCGGTCGGCGTTACCACGCGCTGACTTCTTCCACCTACGAGCCGGATTACAGACCGGCTCGCTGGGTATCACAGCTTCCTCGAGGGTCGGCCTGAGAACAGGAACCGAAAACCCGATGAGCACTCGAACCAACAGCATCTCCACCGCAAATCTCGACGATCAGCGCACCGTGCGGATCAGCCCGCTTGCGGCGCCGTCCGTGGTGCGTGCTGAGCATGCACCCGACGAGGTTGCCGCCGCGACCGTGCGTTCGGGCCGTGCTGCCACCGTCGACATCCTGGACGGCACCGATGACCGTCTCGCCGTCATCGTGGGCCCGTGCTCGGTGCACGACCCGGCCGCCGCGATGGACTACGCCCGCAAGCTCGCCGCGAAGGCCGACGAACTGCGCGATGACCTGCACATCGTGATGCGCGTGTACTTCGAGAAGCCCCGCACGACGCTGGGCTGGAAGGGTCTGCTCAACGACCCGCACCTCGACGGTACGTACGACATCAACACGGGTCTGCGCATCGGCCGCAAGCTGCTCCTCGACGTGTCGAGCCTCGGTCTGCCCGTCGGCTGCGAGTTCCTCGACCCGATCCTCCCGCAGTACTACGCCGACCTGGTCACCTACGGCGCAATCGGTGCCCGCACCGCCGCCAGCCAGGTGCATCGCCAGCTGTGCAGCGCCCTGTCGATGCCGGTCGGCATCAAGAACTCCACCGAAGGTGACGTGCAGGTCGCGGTCGACGGCACGCGTGCCGCCGGTGCGAGCCACGTGTTCCCCGGAACCGATCTCGACGGCCAGGCTGCGCTGATCGAGACGGTCGGCAACCCCGACTGTCACGTCATCCTTCGCGGCGGCAGTGCGGGACCGAACTACGATGCGGAGACCGTCGCCGACACGATGGCTCGCCTGCGCAAGTCGGGATTGCCCGAGCGCGTGGTCATCGATGCGAGCCACGGCAACAGCAGCAAGAACCACGAGAAGCAGGTCGACGTCGTCGCCGACATCTCTGAGCGCATCGTCGCAGGTGAGAAGCGCATCGTCGGCGTCATGCTCGAGAGTTTCATCGAAGCGGGTCGTCAGGATCTGACGCTCGGGAAGTCGGAGGAGCTCGAGTACGGCAAGTCGATCACCGACGCGTGCATCGACTGGGCGACCACCGTCGATCAGCTCGACCGTCTCGCAGAAGCGGTGCGCGCTCGTCGGGCCTAGCAAGTCGCAGCACACTTGACCCCGACGTAACGTCAGGGTTGATGCTGGGGTCATGAGAATCGGCGAACTGGCCGCAGCCGCAGACACGACCGTACGCACGATCCGGCACTACCACCGGCTCGGGTTACTGCCGGAGCCACCGAGGTCCTCCAACGGGTACCGCGTGTACTCGGTGGAGGACCTCGTGCGTCTGATGCGTATCCGCTGGCTCGCCGGTGCCGGAGTTCCGCTCGGCGCGATCCCGACGGTGATCGGCGCAGCGGGATACAGCGCAGGGGCCGACGGTGAAGCGCGGGACGATCTCACCGCAGATCTCGAAGCGTTGATCGCCGACCTCGACGCCCAGCTGCATGCACTGGAAGGGAAACGGCACGCGTTGACAACGATGCTCGACGGACATCGTCGCGGCCAAGCCATCTCACCACTTCCCGAACCACTCATACGGGCCTTCGACGAGCTCATCAGCGGTGAAGACGATCCCCGGACGCGGAAGGTCTTCGAACACGAGCGTGACAGCTGGGAACTCGTCGCCCTGTCCGGACAGGCGCCGCAGGAATTCCTCGATGCCGTGACCGGGATCCTCACCGACCCGGCCCAACGGGAAGCCGTGATCGCCATGTATCGCAGATTCGGCGCGCTGGCGGGCCATCGGCCCGACGATGTCTCGGGCGAGATCGAGGCGGTTGCCGAAGGGATGGCCGAGTTCCTGACCGTGTTCACCGATCAGAGAGATCGTGGCATTTTCGGGGAATGGGTTGCGACAGCTGCCACCTTCGCAGCACACGGTGAGGCGATGATGTCCGAAGTGCTGCCCGATCCCGCGCAGCGGGCGGTTGCGATGCGGGTCATCACCCGGGTCGCCGAAGCGGTGGGAGCACCACGATGACCAGGTCTGGAGCACGTCGACTGCACCTGGTGACGGTAGTGATCACGATCCTGGTGGGTATCGTCAACGCGGGGCTTGCGACGCTCGGGATTCTGAGCCCCGGAGCAGCGTTCGGGCTGTGGCTGGCAGTTGAGATTCCGCTCGGTGTCGTAGTCGGCATCATCACCGTGCTGCGCATCCGATCCCTGCGACGCGAGGGACTCGGGTGGAACGCGATTCTCGACGAGGTCACCGGGAAGATCGCAGCCGACCTCATTCGGTTCGAGGTACGCGGCTACCGTGCGATATGGCTCTTCGTGCGCCGGCGTTACGACGGCGGAGGACCCGGGGTGGTACCGCTCGGATATACGAAGGGCACGTTGGGTATCCCGATGGCGTTCCTCATCGCATGCGTCATCGAAGCCGTGGTCGTTCACGTGCTGGTGCCGTGGCCGGCGATCCGCGACACGCTGCTCCTACTCTCGATCTGGGGTCTCATCCAGATATTCGGGATCCTCGCAGGTCGGATCACGCACCCGCATCTGCTGACGGACAGTCGGCTGACGATCCGGGCGGGACATCAGGTGATCGTGGAACTGGACCGGCGGGATGTCGCTCGGGCTCTCGAGCGACGGCGGTGGGAGCACACGTCTCCGATCGTCGACGATGACGCGCTGTATCTTCCGGGGCCGGATGGCACCTGTCTGGATCTGGTGCTGACCGAAGCCGTCGACGTCACGCTCCCGGCCTTCTTCGAACACAAGCGCGCCACCGCCTCGGTATCGCGCCTGTCGTTGCAGGTCGACGATCCCGAGGCGGTCGTAGCGCAATTCAGGGCAGCACGGCTCCGGCCGGAGCAGTTCAGGACAGAGGCGTGAAGTCCCTGCTGCCGAGGTACGACGGACGCGGCTTGCCTGCAGCAAACGGCTCGACAGGCGTGTTCTCGATGCTGTTGAACACCACGAACAGATTGGATCGGGGAAGCGGTGTGATGTTCCCGTTCGATCCGTGCATGCAGTTCGAGTCGAAAACTGTTGCTGAACCTGCAGATCCGCGGAACGTAGTGATGCCGAACTCGGCGCACATCCGGGTCAGAGTGTCTTCATCGGGCGAGCCCGTCTGCGGAACGTGGGTCACGAGCGACTCTCGGTAGTAGTCGTCCGGAGTCTCGCCGGCGCACGAGACGAACGTCTTGTGCGAACCCGGCATGATCATCAATCCGCCGTTGTACCCATAGTTTTCGGTCAACGCGATCGAGATGCTCAGCGCGCGAGGGGTCGGCATGCCGTCCTCCGCGTGCCAGGTCTCGAAGTCCGAGTGCCAATAGAACGGGCCACCGCGGAATCCCGGCTTCACGTTGAGTCGGGACTGGTGGATGTAGACGTCGGAACCGAGCAATTGCCGTGCGATACCCGCAATTCCAGGGCGTCGGATGATCGAATCGACCAGGTCGCTCAGGCGATGTACATCGAAGATGGAACGTACATCGCCGCTCGCGTGCTCACGGACCACACGTTCGTCGTTGCCGAGTTCACGCCCGAGTCGGGATGTCTCTTCCAAAAGGTTGCCGACATCATTTGCGGCGAGAAGTGCTTCTGTAGTGTGGAATCCGCGCGTTTCATACGTGTCGACCGCCGAAGGATCCAGTGGCCCGGGAGATGAACCCCAGACGACAGGATCCATTCGCACGATGGATTCCGGAACAATTCGGTTGCGAGTCGGATAATCATCCTTCACGACCGTGTACATATTTTCCGAATCACCCTCTCGAGGATAGACGATGGTTCTATCCGACCGTCTCAGAACCGGGCCGTATTTGCAACCTGGCAAATAGGGTGCGCGCCGGGAAACGCCCTGCTCGTCGCCTCGGGGATCGAACGCGGGACCCTGTCGGAGATGCGCAGTAGGGTCGCGACATGGGATACGAATTTCAGGTCACGGTCGATTGCAACGACCCACACACTCAGGCGCGATGGTGGGCCGAAGCGCTCGAATGGCGCGTCGAACCCAGCGACGAGAATTTCATTCGCGGCCTCGTGGAGGCCGGTCACGCACGAGAAGAAGATACCGAGATCTTCGACGGCACGCTCGTGTGGCGCGCGGGGTCTGCGATCACCGACCCCGACCACCCACTCCGACCCAGAATGTTGTTCCAGAGGGTCCCGGAGGGAAAGACCGTGAAGAACCGAGTGCACCTGGACATCCAGGCGGGAGACAACCGTGAGGCGGTGGCCGAGCGTCTGGTCGCTGCCGGCGCCACGATGCTGCATCGCGGCAGTCAGGGTCCCTACGAGTGGATTACGATGGCCGACCCGGAAGGCAACGAGTTCTGCCTCTGTTGACAGCGGTGCTCAGTCCGAGACGCTCAGTCGCGCGCGCGGTAGGCGCGCGGCGTGTTCCCCGTCCACCGCTTGAATGCGCGGCGGAACGCACTCGGCTCGGAGAAACCGAGACGCGCCGACAGATCGTCCACCGGTTCGCCCCGCCGTAGTCCGGCGATTGCGAGGTCGCACAGTACTTCCTCGCGGAGCCGGCCGAGGGAGGTGCCCTCCTGGCGCAGCAGTCGCCGCAGATGTGGTGGGCTCACCGCGAGCATGTCGGCGATCTCGTCGGTGGTTGCAGTGCGACCCTGGATGCCCGACTCGAAGATCCTCCGCACCTGGCTGGAGACCGTCGATTCGTAGTCGCGTTCCGACAACATGAGATTCGGGGAATCTCGGAGATACTCTTCGAGCGACTCTTCGGTCCGGATGATCGGCGACCGCATGGCCGAATTGTCCATCTCGAGCGCTGCGCGTCCTGCATCGAAGGTGACGGGAATTCCGAAAATCGCATCGTAACTGCGGGCGAGGATCGGATCGGGCTCCGCGTAGGGCAGCGACACCGACACCAGCGGCACCCGGCCGCCGACGAGCCACGCTGCGAAACGGTGCAGGAGCATCAACAGGAAATCGACTGTCACACGGGTCTTTTCCGTTACCTCATCGGGAAGGTCCACATCCAGGTGGGTGCTCGTCTCGCCGATGGTCAGACTCAGTGTCGGAAGTCCCTGAAGGACCCGGTTGACCTCGATCATGCGCGTGAGGGCATGCGCGAGATCCGGACAGTGGATCAGCGTCAGCGTCATGATCCGGAACGACCCGCGCGGCACAGGACCTGCGCCGAGACCGAACAACTCGTCGCCGGTGATCTGCCATACCGCACGGGTGAACAGGCTGACCTGTTCTGGAGTCAGCCGCGCATGCGGCTGGGCGAGGACCGCTCGGCTGATCCTGCCTGCGCCGAGCGCAGGGGTGAGGTCGATGCCGTCGGCCGCCGCCACACTCACCGCTCGACTGACGAAATCGGAGGGGATCGTCGGTGCCGACACGCCTATGGAGCCTTTCCGATGTTGTGGACTCGCCGGACGTCGTGCAGTCGCTGGGCTGCTTCGGTGAGAACGTCGTCGCGTTTGCAGAAGGCGAAGCGCACCAGATGATTCCATGAAACAGGGTCGTCGACGAACACACTCACCGGCACCGCAGCGACACCCACCTTCTCCGGCAGCATCCGGCAGAACTCCACACCGTCGCGGAAGCCGAGCGGTGTGATGTCCGCGCAGACGAAGTACGTTCCCGCAGAATCGAGCACGTCGAATCCGGCCTCGGCGAGCGCACCCGACAACAGGGTCCGCTTGCGCTGCAGATCGTCACGCATCGAGGCCACCCATGATTGTTCGTGGGTCAGAGCGTGCGCGATCGCCGGTTGGAAGGGCGCGCCGCCGACGAACGTCATGAACTGTTTCGCCGCGCGCACCCCGTCGATCAATGCGCGGGGGCCGATCGCCCACCCGATCTTCCAGCCGGTGACGTTGAAGGTCTTCGCGGCGCTCGACACCGTGATCGTGCGCTCCGCCATTCCCGGGAGTGATGCGAGAGGAGTATGACGACGTCCGTCGAAGACCAGGTGCTCGTACACCTCGTCGGACAAGACCAGCAGATCCCGGTCGCACGCGAGTTCGGCGATCGCCGCCAGGCTGCCGTCGTCGAACACGGTGCCGGTCGGGTTGTGTGGGGTGTTGACGACGAGCATGCGTGTGCGGTCGGTGACCGCCGACCTGAGGGCATCGACGTCGAGGACGAATTCGTTGCCCGAGCGGGTCAACGGCACGGTCCGCCGGGTCGCGCCGGCCAATGCCACAGCGGCCGCGTAGGAGTCGTAGTAGGGCTCGGTGAGCAGCACTTCGTCGCCGGGTTCGACGAGACCGAGCAGCGCAGCGCTGATGGCCTCGGTAGCGCCGACGGTCACGAGCACCTCGGTGTCGGGATCGCATTCGAGGCCGTACCGTGCCGACCGGTCGGCGGAGATCGCTGCCCGCAGCGTCGGGATCCCGGACCCGGGCGGGTACTGGTTGACCCCGTCGGCGATTGCTCGTCGGGCCACCTCGAGCATCTCGGGTGGTCCGTCGGTGTCGGGGAAGCCCTGCCCGAGGTTGATCGCACCGTGCTCGACGGCGAGCGAGGTCATCTCGGCGAAGATCGTGGAGGCGAACGGTCGCAGCCGGGCGACGGTACGGGCCTGTCGCGAGTTCGACGATTCTGGCATTTCTGCAGGGTAGCCGGTGCGTGTATGCCGTGTTCGCTACCGTGTCACATCTCGGTGCGCTGTCTCGTCCAACAAGTGCAGGATGACAACGGCAAGGCCGAGGAGGCAGATGATGACGCGGATACCACCGTTGACCCCCGAGCAGGCGGGATTGACGACGAAGGCGATGTACAAGGTTGCGGGTCGCATGTTCGATCAGATCCCCGAGCCGTTCACCGTGGTGGCCTACCACCCCGGATTGCTACGTGCGAGCGGTCTGCACGAAATGCTCGCCGATCGAGCATCGAAGGTGCTGCCGAAGAACGTGCGGGAGATCGCGGTATATCGCACCGCGTGGACCGTGGGTTGTTCGTGGTGCGTGGATTTCGGGACGATGCTGCAGCGACTCGACGGTCTCGACACCGATCGGCTCCGGCACATCGCCGAGTACGCGACCTCGGACCTCTACAGCGACGACGAGAAAGCTGCAATCGCGTATGCGGATGCGATGACCGGTGACGTGGCGAACGACGTGACCGACGAGCAGGTCGCCGATCTCGAGCGGCGGTTCGGGCGTGCGGGTGTTGTGGAACTGACGTACCAGATCGGGCTCGAGAACATGCGTGCCCGTATGAACTCGGCGCTCGGTATCCACGACCAGGGCTTCAGCACGGATGCGTGCCGTGTGCCGTGGGCGGATGAGCCGTCGGGATCTGCTGAATAACCTGTGCGGCCGACCATTCACCTTCATCCCCGCGGCTCGGTGGGCAGCCGCACGCCACCGAGTTTTGCGGGGTTGGCCATGTCGTAGGCGGCCCACACACGACCGTCGCGGACAGTGACGCCGAGTACGCGACCGGGGAAGCCCTGATGGGTGTCGTCGCCGGCCGAACCGTGATTGAGGAAACCCAGTTCGCCGTTGACGAGGGCCGGCTTCAGCGACGTGAGTGCATGCTCGCCGTAGAGATGGACGAGCCCCAGGAAGAACCGGGCGAACTTGTCGGGGCCCGCGATGACGTTGATCGCTGTGCGGGTGGTGCCGCCCGCATCGCCGATCATACGAGCGTCCGGGTGGAGGGCTGCGATCACCGTGTCGACATCGCCGGTGGCGATGGCTGCCATGAGCTGCTGTACCGCGTCTTCGTGTTCGCTCGCGGATGGGGGCGGCGGGGCGTCGGCGGCGGCACGCCGACCACGCGATGCGAGTTGCCTTGCTGCAGGAACTTCGATGTCGAGAATGCGTGCTACCTCGTCGAATGGGACACCGAACCCGTCGTGCAGCACGAATGCGATCCGCTGTGTGGGTGTGAGGGTATCGAGCACGACCAGTGCGGCCAGGCGATTGTCCTCATTGCGCACCACCTGCTCCAGCGGATCGGGAGGCGTCGCGCCCGCGATCGGTGTGACGATCGGCTCGGGCAGCCACTGCCCCACGTACTTCTCACGGCGAACCGCGGCCGATTTCAGTTTGTCGAGGCAGAGGTGCCCGACCACGGTGGTCAACCATGCCCGCAGATCATCGATGCTGTCGGCGTCTGCGCCGTCGAGCCGAAGCCATGCATCCTGCACCGCGTCCTCGGCATCGGCAATGCTCCCGGTGAGCCGGTACGCGACCGACAACAGGTGGCCGCGGTGTTCCTCGAACGATTCCGCCAGGGCAGGTGCGCGCATATCCTCGATGCTACGACTCAGCGGACGCGGAACGTGAGACTCGATCGGGCACGGGACGTGGCAAGACGGGGCGAGCGACATCGGACGAGGGGATGCATGGAGAAATACGACGTCAAGCGCGCACACAAGAAGTTGTATTTGCCGTCGACCAAGGAGTTTACAGAGGTCGACGTACCCGAGTTCCGGTATCTCGCGATCGAGGGGATCGGCGACCCGAACCGGAGCACGGCGTACGGGGAGGCTGTCGAGGCTCTGTACAGCGTGTCGTATGCCGTCAAGTTCGCGTCGAAGCGGGACCTCGGACGTGATGCAGTCGTGGGTCCGTTGGAAGGCCTGTGGTGGGCAGACGACATGTCGACCTTCGTCACCCGCGACAAGCAGGCCTGGAAGTGGACGATGATGATCAGCCAGCCTCCGTGGATCACCGACGAGATGATCGAATCGGCGAAGTCTGCTGTGGCCGCGAAGCGGAATCCGGTGGCGTTGCCGAAGTTGTATTCGATGAGGTGGACCGAGGGAAGGTGCGTGCAGATCCTGCATATCGGATCGTACGACGATGAAGGACCGACTCTCGAAACGCTCCATCATCGTGTGATTCCCGAGCGGGGCCTGGTCTTCAACGGAAAGCATCACGAAATCTATCTGAGTGATCCACGGAGGGTCGCGCCGGAGAAGCTGAAAACCGTTCTTCGTCAACCGGTTACCAGCGCATGACGGTCATGAGCGCGGGTCTGCTGCTGTATCGCATCGACGACACGGGCCTGCTGGAAGTGTGGCTCGTGCATCCGGGTGGGCCCTATTGGGCCGGCAAGGACGACGCCGCGTGGTCGGTACCCAAAGGCGAGTACGGCGACGAAGAGGAACCGCGCGACGTCGCCCTGCGTGAGTTCGAAGAAGAGTGTGGATTCGCCGCGCCCGACGTGCCGTTGACTCTGCTCGGCCGCTACAAGCAGCCGTCGGGGAAGGTCGTGAGCGTCTACACCGGCGAGACCACGACCGACCTGCAGTTCGTCTCCAGCAACATGTTCGACCTCGAATGGCCCCCGAAATCGGGAGCTGTTCAGCAGTTCCCGGAGGTCGACGCCGCGCAGTGGTGGTCGCTCCCCGAGGCCGAGGTGAAGCTCCACAAAGGGCAACGTCCGCTCCTCGAGGGGCTGCGGGCACACCTCGACAATGTCGGCAGCCGCTATCGCACGGAATGACCGGAGTTCTCGGGGTGGTGCTTCTGGTCGAGTGGCTCATCGCCTGAGGCTCTGCTCCGGACCTCCGGGGTCGCCGGTGGGCTGCGGCCAGAATCGTGGGAACGGAGTTCGAGCCGATCCCGGTGCCACGAAAGAGTGCTCGGCAGCGGCGTGCACACGGCCGTTCCGCACAACTATCGCACCGCTGCCGACCATCGTGGCGATGAGTTCGCCGGACAGAGTCTCCGGATCTGTGCGCAAGAGCCGGGCAGCATCCGTCAGCCATGCCCGAGCGTGAAGGTACGGCTCGATCCCGTCGGTGTCGATGCCGTTCCGAATCATCAATGAGTAGGCAAGGATTCTCCGAATCCCGTACCAGACGGCGCTATCCGGATCGTCGACGAGTCGCCCTGCGCGACGTAGCGCGTGCGTGAAAGCGGCGGCCGGATCAGCAGGAATCGGTCCGTGCGCAGGCAGCACGACACGTGGTGCAAGGTACGCGAGCCGTTGGAGTGACGCCAACGCAGTCGCGGCGGCACCTGGGCCATCGAGGGCGACATTGACCCAGCCGACATCGTAGTCGGACAATGCATCTCCGACTGCGAGCAGCCCTTCGTCGGGTTGCCACAAGGCGAGGTGCCCCGGTGTGTGCCCCGGAGTATGGATCACCTCCCAGTCGGTGTCCCCGAGGCGGAGTATCCGGCCGTCGTTCAGAGCCTCGTCGACGGTGTACTGCGCGACCGGCTGGTCGAGATACTCCGCCAGGCAACATCCCGGATCCCGGCGGGCGAGGGCCGCAGCGTCCGGGACGCTGGCGGCGATGCCGGCGCCCCGTTGCTGCAGTAGAGCATTGCCTCCGACGTGGTCGGCGTGCCAGTGGGTGTTGACAACGCGATGCAGACCTCGGGTGTGAGCATCGACCCAGGTGGCGGTGTCGTGTGCGTGTCCGACGAAGCCGCTGTCGATCAGCGCGGGCTCGCGCCCGGTGATCAGAAGTAGGTTGGAGTCAGGGAATGGTCGTTGCTGCCAGATCACCCAGTCGGGCAGTAGTTCATGTGCGCTACCGGTCATCGGTCGATCACCAGTCTGCGGGACGGCCCTTGAGCTGCTCCCAGTACCGGCGGTGGGCGCGGCGCGACGCCTCGCTCGTCATTCCGGCGGCGAGCTCCTTTTTGTCGAGCGGGTCGGAGAGTTCGGCGATGTCGCGCAGGGCAGGGGCCTGCAAGGCGCGTTTGGTGTAGGCATAGTCGTCGAGGCAATCGTCGGGGGTGAGGTCGGCGATCGCCACGGCCCGGTCGACTACTTCTTCCGCCGGCACGACCTCGTGCAGAATTCCCATGGCGTGGGCTTCGTCAACGGTGAAGATCTCGCCCTGCAGGCAGGTTCGGGAGGCCACCGGCTGCCCCCAGGCGTAGGTGAGCATACGCAGATAGACGGCCGGCATCGGGATGCCGATATTGACCTCGTTGATCCCGAATCGTGCATCTCCGGCCGCGCCGACGGTGCGATCGCACACTGCGGCAGTGATCAGACCGCCCGCAAACGCGTGCCCATTGACCGCGGCGACAGTCGGACGGGGATAGGTGAACAACCGCATGTTGGTGGCACGGTAGTCCTGGAACCACTCGGCGACCTTGCCGGTGTCGCCGGCGAAAAGCCGGAAATGCTCACCGAGGTCGAGACCGGCAGAGAAGCGGGCGCCGACCCCGGTCAATACGACAGGGCACTCAGCGTGGTCGCGTTCGAGGCGGTCGAATGCGTCGTGCAGGTCGGCGAAGAACGCACGGTTCTGCGCGTTGACCGGGTTGGTGTTCATGGTGACGACGGCGACGCGTCCGCGGCGTTCGATGGTCCAGCTCATGAAAACTCCTTCGTAGGGCACGTGAATGTTGCACGGGGTGTGGGTGTCAGGGTGTGAGACCGAGCATGTCGACTGCGTGTTCTCGCATCTCCACTTTGCGGATCTTTCCGCTGGCGGTCATAGGGAATCGGTCGACGCAGTGCACGTACCGCGGGATTTTGTAATGCGCGAGCCGGTCCTTGCAGAAAGCGCGCACTGCCGCCGCGTCCAGGGGTGCGGCGCCGTCGCGCAGTCGCAGCCACGCCATCAGCTCCTCGCCGTACTTGGCGTCGGGTACCCCGATGACCTGGGCGTCGAGGACGTCGGGGTGGGTGTAGAGGAACTCTTCGATCTCCCGCGGGTGGATGTTCTCACCACCGCGGATGACCATGTCCTTGATTCGTCCGGTCAGGGCCACGTAGCCTTCCTCGTCCATTATCGCCAGGTCACCGGAGTGAATCCAGCCGTCGGGATCGACGGTCTCGGCTGTCTTGTCCGGCTGGTTCCAGTAGCCGAGCATCACCGAATAGCCACGGACATAGAGTTCGCCGGACGCGCCGCGAGGCACGGTGTCGCCCGTGACCGGGTCGACGATCTTGAGCTCGACGTGGGGGTGGGCTCGGCCGACGGTCGATACCCGACGGTCGAGCGGGTCGTGCGCCCGGGTTTGGGTCGAGGCCGGCGAGGTCTCGGTCATGCCGTAGGCGATGGCAACCTCCGGGGCCCACGCGGTGACCTGTTTCATCACTTCCACCGGGCACGGGGAGCCGGCCATGGCTCCGGTGCGGATCGAGGACAGGTCGTAGGAGTCGACATGGGGGACGTTGAGGATGCTGATGAACATAGTGGGCACGCCGTACAGGGAGGTACAGCGTTCCTCGGCGCAGGCGCGAAGGGTGGCGACCGGATCGAATGCCGGGGCCGGGATGACGACGCATGCGCCGTGTGTGACCGAACCGAGGTTGCCCATGACCATGCCGAAACAGTGGTAGAACGGCACCGGCACGCAGATCCGGTCGTGTTCCGTGTAGCCGAGCAACTCGCCCACGAAGTACCCGTTGTTGAGGATGTTGCGGTGCGAGAGGGTCACCCCCTTGGGGAATCCTGTGGTGCCCGAGGTGTATTGGATGTTGATCGGGTCCTCGGGCGTCAATCCTGTCGTAGCCTCGGCCAGACGGTCCGGCGTGATCTGGCTTCCGCGGCGGAGCAGGGCCCCCCACTGCTCCTCGTCGAGATAGACCACCGTCTCGAGGGCGCGGCAGTGGGGCGCGACCTCGGCGACCATCGCCGCATGGTCGGACGATTTGAAGGATGAGAGGGCGAACAACAGCCGGATTCCGGACTGGGTGAGCACATACTCGAGTTCGTGGGAACGATAGGCCGGATTGAGGGTGACCAGGATCGCGCCGATCTTCGCCGTGGCGAACTGCACGATGGCCCATTCGGCACAGTTCGGGGCCCAGACCCCGACCCGGTCGCCGGGGATGATGCCGTCCTCGAGCAATGCCTGCGCCACGGCGTCGACGTCGGCCCGCAGTTCGGTGTAGGTCCACCGTCGTCCGGTGGCGACCTCGACCAATGCCTCGCGGTTGGGGAATCTCGCGACGGTGTGATCGAGGTTCTCGCCGATCGTCATGTCGAGCAATGGCCGGTCGGTCGGGCCAGCGGCGTGACTGAGCGTGGTGTCCATGTTCATCCTCCGTTTCTCGAGGATGAATGTGGACCTTCGGGCCCGATGAACAGAACCTCCGAAGGTAGGTCCGCCGCTGCAGTACCTACCTTGGTGGGTATGGCATTGCCGCCCTGTGACGACACTCACTAGCCTCGGGGTAGAGATGTCCAGTGGAGGCCGACAATGACCTTGTCATTCGAATCAGAATCGCCGATCGAACGGCGTGTCCTCGCCCGCTCGCTCGAGACGCTCCGCAAGCACGCACGCATGGACATGGTGTTCGGTGGGCCGGTGCATCATGGGGCGGCGGCGATGGAGATCACCGATCTCACGGGGGTTCGCACGCGATCGGCGGTCAACCTGGTGGTGCGCAGCGGTGAGGGACTCGGCGGTAAAGCGCTGATGCTCGGTCGACCGGTGTCGGTGGCCCGCTACTTCTCGTCCGAGGGCATCACCCACGTCTACGACCATGCCGTACGACCGGAAGCGATCGAGACGCTGGCCGCGCTCCCGATCGTGGTCGATCGCGTACCCCGCATCCTGGTGTATCTGGCGACACGCACCCAGGTCGCCCTGGGTGATCGCTGGTACGACAGCTTCACCCCACTCGTCCGGCGGCTCGAACGCGACATCGCGGTCGAAGACGAAGTCCGCCGCCGGATCGCGCTCATGAACGCGCACACCGAACCCGAGCAGGTGGGGCTCAGCCGCGCTGACCTGCACGACATCGCGCTGGAACTGGCCGATCTCGCCGGTCAGATCGAGGACGAGACGTTGCGCGCGAAGATCGAGGCTGTCGGAACGCGGGTCGCTCCGGCCCAGCTGACACGGGCAGGCGTCCCAGCTCCGGAGCTGCGGCCCCGCGAGATCGACGTACTGCGTGAGGTGGCGCGAGGGCTGAGCAACCGCGAAGTCGCCGACACGCTCGGACTGTTACCCAACACGGTCAAGTCGTACCTCAAGAGCGCTATGCGCACGCTGCACGCGAGCAACCGCGTCCAGGCGATCCTCGCCGCGCGCGAACACGGCCTCATTCGCTGACGTCTGCGCGCCTACCTCCGAAAGTAGTCACCGGTGAACGGGACCCACTTCGGAGGGTCCCGCAGCGGCTGTAACGACGCTCACACTGCTCGTCGTACCCATCCCCTCTCGATCGTGAGAGGCCCCTCGAGCAGGAGATCACGATGTCCCGAACCGTCGATCCGGTGAGCAGTCCGTCACCCACCACACCGATGCGCCGCGTAGCCATAGCGAGCTGCACCGGCACCACAATCGAGTTCTACGACTTCTTCATCTACGGCACGGCGGCGGCACTGGTCTTCCCGGAGGTGTTCTTCCCCGCCCTCGGTGCGGTTGCAGGCACTGTCGCGTCCTTCGCGACCTTCGCCGTCGCGTTCGTCGCTCGTCCACTCGGTGCCGCGCTGTTCGGTCACTTCGGTGACCGGATCGGTCGCAAGAAGACGCTGATCACGACTCTGCTGCTCATGGGTATCGCCACCGTGCTCATCGGTCTGCTCCCGACCGCAGCTCAGATCGGTGTGTTCGCCCCCATAGCCCTGGTCGTGCTCCGGATCGCGCAGGGTCTGGCAGTAGGCGGTGAATGGGCAGGTGCGACGCTGCTCGCCACCGAATACGCACCCACCGGCAAAAGGGGGTTGTATGCCCTGTTCCCCCAGTTGGGGCCGTCGTTGGCGTTCGCGTTGTCGAGCGGCACCTTCCTGGTGGTCAACTTGTTCATCGGTGAAACCTCGGACGCGTTCCTCGACTACGGCTGGCGCATACCCTTCCTCGCCAGCGCCCTTCTCGTGGCGATCGGCCTCTACGTGCGGCTCGAGGTCGAAGAGACCCCGATGTTCACCCGTCAGACCCCGCATGCCCGCTCCGGTGCCGGACCGCTCATCGGGGTGTTCAAGAACCAGCCTCGTGAACTCCTGCTCGCCTCCGGCGCTCTGGCGATGATGTTCGCGTTTTTCTACATCGGCACCGCCTATCTGACCGCATACGGCACCGCGGCCGTCGGCCTGAACCGCTCGACGGTGCTGTCCCTGGGTTTGCTGGCAGCACTGGTCTTCGCGGTGTCGACAGCCTTTGCCGCCGCCTACTCCGACCGCATCGGCCGACGCAAGATGGTCCTGGGCTCCTGCGTTCTGGCCATCCCCGGCGGACTGGTGCTCTTTCCGCTGGTCGATCTCGGCTCACCGCTCGCGTTCTTCGCCGGCTTGACTCTGGCCCTGGTGATCATGGGCATCTCCTATGGTCCGGCGGGCGCCCTGCTGCCCGAGATGTTCCGGACCGAATACCGCTACACCGGCGCCGGTATGGCCTACGCGATCGCCGGTGTGATCGGCGGTGGCACCGCCCCGACCTTGGCGGCCGAACTCGCCGGACGGTACGGCGGCGGCGCCGTCGGCTGGATGCTCGCCGCCTTCGGTGTCCTGAGCTTGCTGTGCGCCCTCGCGCTACCGGAAACCCGCCATCGCGATATGGAACGGTCCGAGCGCGACTCCTCCGACGAGGTGCCCCGCCCGGTGTCGGAAACCGCCTGATCCACCTACCTCGCCTGTCGTCACAACCGACTCCGAAAGGACGAAATGTCAACCGGAACAATCGATGCCTGGATGCAGCACCCCACCCAGCGGTGGCTCGACATGCCGTTTCTCGACTCATTGCGGCGCTGGTCGAAAAGCGCCATCCCTGAGATCGAGCCCCCAGTGTCGTGGACCCTCGACCGCATGGACGAAGCCGGTGTCACGATGGGCATGCTCGCGGCGTGGCACAGCCCGGCAGGACCGTTGATCAGCAACGATGAGGTCGGCGACCTCACCAAGGCGCATCCGGACCGATTCGCCATGGTCGCCTCGGTCGATCTGCGCCGACCGATGGATGCGGTCCGGGAACTCCGGCGATGCGTCGAGGAATTCGGTGCCGTCGCATTGCGGGTCCTGCCGTGGCTGTGGGATCTGCCGCCGGATGATCGTCGCTACTACCCGCTCTATGCGGCGTGCTGCGATCTCGATATTGCCTTCTGCACCCAGATCGGGCATACGGGGCCCCTGTGTCCTTCGGAGCCGGGTCGCCCCATCCCGTACCTCGACCACGTTGCTCTCGAGTTTCCAGAGCTTCGAATCATTGCCGGGCACATCGGCGTTCCATGGACGGGTGAAGCTATCTCCCTGGCCACGAAATACCCGAACGTCTACATCGATACCTCGGCCTACAAGACCTCACGCTATCCGACGGAGATCGTCGAATACCTCCGCGGCCACGGCCGACACAAAGTGCTCTTCGGATCCAATCACCCAGCGTGGCCGGCACCCGACTGCCTAGCGGGGTTGGACCGTCTCGAACTCGACGAACCCATCAGATCAGCGTTCTTGCGTGAGAACGCCATTCGTGCCTTCACGCTCCCGTCCTGACAGAAAACCAGATCGAGGAACAGATGTTCACCAACCACTTCACCCGGACCTTCGGGATCGAACACCCTATTGTGTGCGGCGGCATGACCGCCGTCGGCACTGCAGACCTGATCAGCGCTGTCGCCAACGCCGGCGCCCTGGGGTTTATCACTGCGCTGACGCAGCCCACCCCCGAAGCGTTGGTCAAGGAGATTGCTCGGTGCCGTGATCTGACCGACAAGCCTTTCGGCGTCAACCTGACCATCCTGCCCACCCTCAACCCCGTGCCATACGACGATTACCGCGACGCGATCATCGACTGTGGTATCACCATCGTCGAAACAGCGGGTGGTAATCCACAACCACATTTGCCCTCGTTCGAGGCAGCCGGCGTGAAGGTCATCCACAAAGCGGTCTCTGTCCGTCACGCCCTCAAAGCAGAACAAGTCGGAGTCGACGCCGTCAGTATCGACGGATTCGAATGCGCCGGGCACCCTGGCGACGATGACGTTCCGGGGCTGGTCCTCATCGCGGCTGCGGCCAAGGCACTGTCGATTCCCGTCATCGCCAGCGGCGGTATCGCCACCGGATCAGGGCTGGTCGCCGCCTTGGCGTTGGGGGCATCCGCGGTCAACATGGGCACCCGCTTCATGGCGACCACTGAGGCTCCGATTCACGCCAACGTCAAACAGCGGATCGTCGACAACAGCGAGCGCGACACCGTCCTCGTCTTCCGTGAGTTCCGCAACACCGCCCGCGTGGCACGAAACTCGATATCCGAGGAGATTGCGGAGATCTCACGCCGCCCAGGCGCGACCTTCGACGACGTCGCACATCTGGCCAGCGGGGTCCGCGGCCGTGAACGGGTCTACGGCAACGGCGACGTCGAGGGTGGATTGTGGTGGGCCGGCCAGGCCCAAGGTCTGATCGACAACATCGCCGACTGCCAGGATGTCGTCGACACGATCATTGCCGAGGCACGTCGCATCATCACTGACACACTGCCCGACCAGCTCACTCGCTGAACATCTGGAAGTAGACTGCTCGTCCGTGCGGCGGCCACTGCGCGGACGAGCATTTCTATGAGCGCGCGGCTCGGCGGCGAGAGCACTTTCGTGCCCGCTGCTCTGGGCAAATCGCTGGCCTGGCCAACTCTCCCGGCAACTGGAAGTCGCACTATCGGTCCGGTTCGCGGTGATCGGCCGCGTCCGCTCGATGCGCGCAACGAACTAAAGGTCGGTCCGGCGCCTCCACGCCGGAAAAGCCGAGTAACTCCGTCGGGTAACCCGAGGTCTTGGATCGGAGATCTCCGCAACGGCCGCAAATCAATTCGACGACTTCCATGGGCGGAACTGCACTGACACAGAACGCGTGTTGTGGAGCATGGTCCGTATCATTCGATGTTGCCTGAGACTCCCAGGCCTGTGCACACGCGGCGCAGGCCAGGGGCACTGCGGCGAGCATCCTGCCACAGTGAGCAGGCTGCGTCGACTCATGTTGATTCCGTCGACTTTTGCCATCGATCGCCTTTCCGCGCATCAACTTGCGCGTGGATCGAGAGGACCGAATCAGAGGTGGGTGCATAGCGCATCGGGTTCGATGCACGCTTACGTGTGGGCGGTATCGACGTCCCCTGTGATTCGATGTGCGGATTCTATGAGAGACGTCTTCATCGGCTCATCCACCGAGCGGGAGACATCAACGCGTTGCTGCCGATTCGGTGCGGGAGTTGAATACGAGTTCCCAGAGGTGCCCGTCGGGATCGCTGAAATATCCGGTGTAAGCGCCGTCGAGTGTGGCGGCGGGTCGGGCAACCGATCCACCTGCGGCTGCAGCGCGACCGAGGGTGTAGTCCAGTTCGTCCCTGGCACCGATCGCGCACGAGATGACCACTGCACCGGGGGCCGAAGGGGGTCGTGTGAGTCCCGCGCGTTCGATGTATCGCGCGTACTCGCGGCGCTCGATCAGGAACAACGACAGGTTCGGCAGTTCGAAGGCGACGATGCCGTCCTCGACGCCGGTGGTCGACAATTCCAGTCCGTCTCGGTAGAAGCGGAGTGATCGTTCGGGATCCTCGACGGGGAGACACACGACCACTGCCACAGGTTGCACGGGCGTGATGTTATCGGAGCCGACCCAGCCAGATCGTGGAAACGAGAAAACCGCAGTTCGATTGTGCATGCGCCCTTCTGCTCACCGTGCGTCGAACCATTGTCGGATGGGCCTCCGGTCGCGATGCTTGCCTGGTTGTCATCGAGCTGAGCTGTCATCGAACAGGAAGGGAATTCGTCGTGCGTAGCTGTCCGTGTTGTCGCTGAAACGTTGTCGCCGAAATCGCAACCGCATTCTCGAAACCGGCGCCCGCACATGCGGGCCGACACAAGGACACTTCGACACGATGTCTCACTCCACGCTGCGCCGACGCCTCACGACCGCCGTTGCCGCAGCCGCAGCACTTCTCACACTCACCTCCGTCACTGCCGCGTGCTCCTCGGGCTCGGATTCGACCGTGACCGCCGACGGCAAGACCGTCCTGCGGTACGAAGGCTCGCAGGCACAGGTCGGCTTCCCCGAGCTGGCCGAATCGCTCGGCTACTACGAAGACGTCGAGCTCGAATGGATCGGCGACAACGGCAACGGACCTCAGTCGCTGCAGAACACGGCGACCAACCAGATCGAGTTCGGGGCGGCGTTCAACGGTGCCGTCATCAAAGCGCAGACCGGAGGTGCCCCACTGACCGGAGTGCTGGCCTCCTACGGCTCGGACAAGGCGAGCTTCACCGGGTACTACGTGCTCGAAGACAGCCCGATCCGTACCGCGCGCGACCTGATCGGCAAGAAGGTCGGCATGAACACTCTCGGCGCACACCATGAGTTCCTGACGCGCGAATGGCTCGCACAGGAGGGGCTGACACCCGAGGAGATCGCACAGGTCCAGCTCACCGTGGTGCCCCCCGTCAACACCGAGCAGGCTTTGCGCGAAGGCCAGATCGACGTCGGGACGCTCGGGAGCATCTTCCGCGAGACCGCCCTCGAGCGCGGCGGAATCCGGCCGCTGTTCACCGACGAGTCGCTCTTCGGGTCCTTCAGTTACGGCACCTACGTGTTCCGCGACGACTTCATTGCGAAGAACCACGACGCCGTCGAGGACTTCGTGCAAGGCACCGCCCGCGCGATCCGCTGGACACAGACCACTCCTCGCGACGAAGTGGTCGCCAAGTTCGAAGAAATCATCAACGCCCGCGGTCGGAACGAGAACACCGAACTCGTGGGGTATTGGAAGAGCCCCGGAATCGCAGGCCCCGGTGGTGTGGTCACCGAGCAGGAAATCCAGACCTGGCTGGACTGGCTCACCCGCAACGGTGAGCTCGAGGAGGGCACGTTCACGACCTCCGACGTCTACACCAACGAATTCAATCCCTACGCCAACGGCACCTACGACCCGAACAGCGGCCCGAACGGTGAACCCGTCGAGGAGGCAGTGCAGTGACGACCCCGCAGACGACCCCGAAGCTCCGACTGGAGCACGTGACAAAACAGTTCGACATCCGCGGCACCAACGACCGATTCACCGCGATCGACGACATCAGCATCGATCTCGCCGAGGGCGAATTCCTCGTCCTCGTCGGCCCCAGCGGTTGCGGCAAGTCGACGTTGCTCGACCTTCTCGGCGGGCTCAGCGAACCGACGTCGGGGCGGATCCTTCTGGACGGACGCGAGATCTCGGGTCCGGGATTGGACCGGGGCATCGTCTTCCAGCAGTACGCGCTGCTGCCGTGGCGCACCGCCCGCTCGAACATCGAATTCGGTCTCGAAGCCAAGGGCCTCCCGAAGAAGACGCGACGTGAACTCGCCGAGCACTACCTCGAACTCGTCGGCCTGCACGGCTTCGGCGACCGCTATCCGCACGAACTCTCCGGCGGCATGAAGCAGCGTGTCGCCATCGCGCGCAGCCTCGCTTTCGACCCCGAAGTGCTGCTCATGGACGAACCGTTCGCCGCGCTCGACGCGCAGACCCGCGAATCCTTGCAGGACGAGCTCCTGAGGATCTGGCGGGAAACCGGAAAGACGATCCTGTTCATCACCCACGGGATAGACGAAGCCGTCTATCTCGGGCAGCGCGTCGCGGTGCTGACGTCGCGACCCGGACGGATCAAGACGATCGTCGACATCGAGATCGACCGCACTGTCGACGACGTCAGGTCCGGCGACGCATTCCGTCGTCACCGCCATGACATCTGGAGTGAACTGCACTCCGAGGTGGAGCGCGGGCAGGCAATAGACGCGGCGGCAGTAGTACCGACCATCACAACGGAGAAGGTGAAGCATGTCCAGCACTAGTGCCACACTGACCAGGCCGGTCGAATCACCCGCGCCCGCCGTTGAGCTGAAGGTGGACACGCCGAACGTCGCCTCCACCCCGAACGCGCTCGGTCACGTCCGTGCAGTGTCCTGGAGAATTTTCAAGCCGGCCGTCGCCATCGTTGCATTCTTTGCGCTGTGGGAGATCGCGCCCCGCGTGGGTTTGGTGGACGAGGTTTTCCTTCCTCCGCTCACCACCGTGCTGGAGGCGTTCCGGGAGTTGGTCGTCAACGGTCAGCTCGCAGAGCATCTGGGGGCGAGCTTGTCTCGGGCGGTCACCGGATTCGTGATCGCGCTCGTGGTGGCGGTTCCGCTGGGTGTCGCGATCGGCTGGTACAAGCCGGTCGCGGAGTCGCTCAATCCGATTCTCGAGATCTTCCGCAACACAGCAGCACTCGCGTTGTTGCCGGTGTTCATCCTGATCCTCGGGATCGGTGAGACCTCGAAGATCGCATTGGTGATCTATGCCAGCACTTTTCCGATCCTGCTCAACACGATCTCCGGTGTCCGTACGGTGGATCCGCTGCTGGTCAAATCCGCACGGTCGCTCGGTCTTCCTTCGTACCGGCTGTTCCAGAAGGTGATCCTTCCGGCGGCGGTGCCGACAATCTTCACGGGTATCCGCATGGCGGCGGCCTCGTCGATCCTCGTGCTCATCGCCGCTGAGATGGTCGGTGCCAAGGCCGGTCTGGGATACTTGATCACTGCGTCGCAGCTCAACTTCCAGATTCCGAACATGTATGCCGGGATCATTGCGATCTCCATCGTCGGTCTCGTCTTCAACGGCATCCTGGTCACAATCGAGCGCCGACTCTCGCGCTGGCGTGTCTCGCAGTAGTGATCGTGCCATCGTCCGTTCCGTTCTCGTCATCGGTTAGGTAGTCATGACCCAGTCTCCGAAGCAACTCAACCTCAACGCATTCCTGATGGGAGTCGGACACCACGAAGCGGCGTGGCGGCACCCGCGCACCGAGGCCCACCGGGTCCTCGATGTGACGCACTTCCAGGAACTCGCGCAGATCGCCGAACGCGGCAAGCTCGACTCGGTGTTCTTCGCCGACGGTCTCGCGATCGGGCCCCGTGTCGAACACAACATCCAGGCGATCTTCGAGCCCATCACCCTGCTGACCGCGATGGCTGTGGTGACCGAGCACGTCGGGCTCATCGCAACTGCCTCCACCGGATACAACGAGCCGTACAACCTGGCTCGGAAATTCGCGTCGCTCGATCACATCAGTGGCGGTCGTGCCGGCTGGAACATCGTCACTTCGGGTGGAGAGGACGAAGCCCGCAACTTCGGCTACGACGAGACCCCCGACCATGCCGGACGATACGACCGCGCATCGGAGTTCGTCGACGTCGCGGTGTCGCTGTGGGACAGCTGGGAGGATGATGCGATCGAACTCGATTCCGCGACCGGACGTTTCGCCGATCCGTCGAAGGTCCACACGGTCGATCACGAGGGTGAACGATTCCGGGTCCGGGGTCCGCTCAACTCGCCGCGTTCGGCGCAGGGTCGTCCGGTGCTGGTGCAGGCGGGGTCGTCGGAGAGCGGGAAGAACTTCGCCGCCGCGTACGCGGAGGCGGTGTTCACCGCGCAGCGCACCCTGGCGGAGGGACAGGCGTTCTACCGCGATCTGAAGGCCCGCGTGATCAAGGCGGGCCGCGACCCGCAGTCGCTGAAGATCCTTCCTGGCATCGTCCCGTTCATCGGCGAGACGGAAGACGAGGCGAAGGCACTCGAGCAGGAATTCACCGACCTCATCTCGCCCGCGTACTCCCTGCGCCAACTCTCCCGGATGGTCGGCGTCGACCTCACGGAACACTCGCTCGACGCTCCGCTGCCGCCGCTGCCTCCGATCGACGAGATCCAGGGCAACAAGAGCCGCTACCAGCTGGTCAAGGATCTCGCGGAGAACGAGGGGCTCACCGTGCGGCAGCTGATCGCCAAGCTCGGTGGTGGCCGCGGACACCGCACCTTCGCGGGGACACCCGAGCAGATCGCCGACGAGATCCAGCTCTGGTTCGAGAACGATGCGGCAGACGGGTTCAATGTGATGCCCCCGTACCTGCCCGGCGGACTCGAGGATTTCACCGCGCTGGTCGTGCCGATCCTGCAGGAACGAGGCCTGTTCCGCACCGACTACACCGCGACGACACTGCGCGGACACTACGGGCTCGATCGCCCGGAAAGTCGGTACGCTGATCGTCGGCACGCAGTAACTGCCTGACCGGGCTGCGCCGCACCGATCATCGTCGGAGAGGATTTTCATGCGCTTCGGATACTTCGTTCCACAGGGCTGGCGACTCGACCTCGTCGGTATCGATCCCGCCGACCAATGGCAGGTCATGCGCGACCTCGCGCAGCGAGCCGACAATGGTCCGTGGGAGTCGATCTGGGTGTACGACCACTTCCACACCGTGCCGGCACCGTCGGAGGAGGCGACCCATGAGGCGTGGTCGCTCGTATCGGCGTTCGCGGCGGTGACAGAACGCGTACGCATCGGACAGATGTGCACGGCCATGGCCTACCGCAACCCGGCGTACCTCGCGAAGGTCGCGGCCACTGCCGACATCATCTCCGGTGGTCGTATCGAGATGGGTATCGGAGGCGGTTGGTACGAGCACGAGTGGCGCGCCTACGGCTACGGGTTCCCGTCCGCGGGGGAGCGGCTCGGGCGTCTCGACGAAGGCATACAGATCTTCAAGCAGGCGTGGACCGACGGCATCGCGACCCTCGACGGCAAGTACTACCAGGTCGATGGAGCAATCTGTCGCCCACTTCCGTTGCAGAAGAGTGGTATCCCGCTATGGATCGCAGGAGGCGGCGAGAAGGTGACGTTGAAGATCGCCGCGAAGTACGCGCAGTACACCAACTTCGACGGCACACCCGACGGGTTCGCACACAAGTCGGAGATCCTGCGTAAACACTGCGTGGACGTGGGCACCGACTTCGGCGCGATCGTGCGTTCGGCGAACTACAACGTCGCGATCGGCCGGACGGAGAGGGAAGTCCAGGACCGGCTCGAACGACTTCGGAGCCGCCTCGAACCGATCGTCGGCGCGGAGAAAGCCGACGGCGCGCTCAACGCATTCCGGGGAATGCCCGCGGTGGGCACCCCCGAGCAGATCGTCGAGAACCT
This sequence comes from Rhodococcus sp. JCM 9793, assembly GCF_055380405.1. Lineage (NCBI taxonomy): Bacteria > Bacillati > Actinomycetota > Actinomycetes > Mycobacteriales > Nocardiaceae > Rhodococcus > Rhodococcus sp. JCM 9793. Next base: position 5,462,953 of record NZ_AP043721.1, on the reverse strand, counting down.
CACGGCCCTGAAGAAGCAGGGGCTCGAGTACGCGATCTTCTACGTGCCCGAAGCTGCGTACGACACATCGGGTCTCGAACTGCTCGAGAAGGAAGTACTTCCGCATCTCGCGTGATACTGCTTCGTGGCGATCGGTTCAGATCGGCCAGGCTCCGGTAGGCGTGCGAGGGTCGTCGGGCAACAGTCCGGCGACCCACACGTCGCGAGGGGTGCCCCGCTGAATCAGCCCGTGTCGCGCGACACCCTCGAACCGGAATCCGGAACGTCGAGCAACCGACGCCGACGGCCTATTGCCGACGAATGCGCGCCACTCGATCCGCCACGCGCCCATGCCCTCCGGGCTGAACGCGAAGTCGCACGCGAGCCGCACTGCGGCGGCCGCCAGCCCCCGCTGTCGTGCGTCAGGTGCCACCCAATATCCGATCTCGGGTCCGGCATCGCCACGGTCGACGAAACCGACCATGCCGCACAGGCGTCCGCCATCAGTCGTTCGGATCGCCCAATCCGGATATCCGCGCGCCCATTTCGCAGGGACGATGTCGCCGACGAATCGGACGGCATCGGACCGCGCGTACGGAGCGGGCATGGTCGTCCACTCAGTGATCGCGGGATCCTGACAGGCCTCGGTGATGGTGTCGACGTCTTCCGGGACAGGCGTCGACAGCGTCACGCCACCGTCGGTGAGGACTCGGGTTTCCATGTCGGCTCCCACTACCGTCAGCGCAGTTCCGGCGGTAGATCCTTGCTCTCGAGCTCCATGCGACGCTCGTTCGTGGCGTTGACGTCGTCGGCGAGCTTCAGCTTGTTCGCGAGCAGGCGCCATTCGGCATGGTCGATCGCGCCCGCCGCGTCCGCGAGAACATTCGTGTCGCGGGTACCCCATGCGATGGGCATCGGGCTCGCCATCTGCCACACATCCGTCTTGTTGTTCGTCGTGCGGTCGGACAGCACCGCGACGGACGGCACCTGCTCGCCGACGCGTGCGCGGTGTCCGGGGATCGCCTGGACGTCGCGGGTGACCAGCGCGTAGTGGTGGGCGCCGGCCTCCGGTTTCGCGATGTCGATGAGGGCGAGCAGAGTCATTCCGCGGGCGCGCGTGGTCGCGACGACCGCCGGGACCAGCGGGCTGTCGTGGTAGAGCTCCTCGATGGTGCCGATCTTGCGCGGCGCCCAGAGTGCCACCCACAGCGACGTGAGTGCTGCGACGACCAGCACCGCACCCACCACGTATGACCATGGCCTGGCGAGCAGGAACAGCCACACGGCTCCCGCGGCGCACAGTACCGCGACGATCACACCGGAGCGCTGCAGGCTGCGGACTTCGGAGAGCGTCTGGTTCACGCTCTTGGCATGGGGCAGGTCGACGGGGAACTCGAATCGGCGCACCCACCCAGCTTATGGGACGCGGGTAGACCCCGACTCGAGCACAATGCGCACAACGGGACTATCGCACTCAAACGTGACTGCCTTGCGTGACGCACCCCACACTTACTCCAGTTGATGTCACAACCGGATGGTTGCTCGGGTTCCCGAGACCCGCACCCCGCCCCGATCGCGCAGGCGCTCACGGGCGGCGTGTGCCCACCGCATCCGGATCGCAAGAAAGTGGTGCTGTCGATGCTGGTAGGCCTCGGCTTCCTCATGGTCGCCGTCTTCATGTATCTCGTTCTGTCGAAACGAGCGACTCCCGTCGTCGGTCTGATCCTTGTTCCCGTCGCGTTCGGCCTGATCGCCGGGGCCGGAACCGATATCGGCGACATGATCGTGGGAGGAGTCGAATCCCTCGCCCCGACCGCGGCCCTGTTGTTCTTCGCGATCATCTTCTTCGGCATCATGATCGACGTCGGACTGTTCGATCCGCTCGTGCGGCTCATCCTCAGTCTGGTGCGGGATGATCCAGCGCGGCTCGTCGTGGGCACCGCCGTACTCGCGATGGTGGTGTCGCTCGATGGCGATGGCTCCACGACGTTCATCATCACCGTGTCCGCAATGCTTCCCCTGTACATGAAACTGAAGGTGAGCCCCGTCGTACTCACTGTGGTTGCGGGTCTGGCGAATGCCACGATGAACATCATTCCGTGGGGAGGACCGACCGTGCGTGCCGCGAGTGCGCTGGGACTGTCGCCGTCGGATGTGTTCGTGCCCATGATCCCGTCGCTCGTGGTGGGTCTGATCGTCGTGCTGGGCTTCGCGTTCCACCTCGGACTCATGGAGCGGCGTCGGATCGGCACACTCGTCCTCACCTCCGACCGGATCCCGACGCGAGTCGGATCGGGAGGTTCCGGTGGTTCCGGTGGTTCCGGTGGTTCCGGTGGTTCCGGTGGCAGTGACGATGCCACCGGAGGCGCAGACGGATTCGTGGACGGTCTCGACCCGAAGCGACCTATCCTTCGCCCGCGGCTGCTGCCGTTCAACGCGGCCCTCACCGTGGCCCTGCTCGTAGTGCTCGGCCTGGACATCCTGCCCATTCCTGTGCTGTTCATGATCGCCGCGGGCATCGCGTTGGCCGTGAACTTCCCCCGGATCGCCGATCAGTCCGCAGCGATCGTGCGGCATTCGTCGAGCATCGTGTCGGTGGTCGCCATGGTGTTCGCCGCGGCCGTCCTTACCGGCGTGTTCCAGGGCACCGGCATGGTCGAGGAGATGGCGTTGTGGCTGACCGGCGTGATCCCGGATTCGCTCGGCCCGTTCCTCGCCGTCATCACCGGTGTACTGAGCATTCCGATGACCTTCTTCATGACCAACGACGCGTTCTACTTCGGTGTGCTGCCGGTTCTCGCTGAAACCGCGGCCCAGTACGGGATCGAGCCCGTCGAGATGGCACGTGCGTCGATCACCGGCCAGCCCGTGCACATGCAGAGCCCGCTGGTCCCGGCGATCCTGCTCCTCGTCACCCTCGCAGGAGTGCAGCTCGCCGACCACCACAAGAAGGTGCTGTGGCGCGCGGTGCTGGTGTCGCTCGCGATGCTGGTGACCGGAGTGCTCATCGGGCAGATTCCGTTCGGCTGAGCCGCGCCACGGTCCACACTGGGCATGTGCTGAAGGATCCGAGGACACTGTGAAACTTCGCACGCAGGTGCTGCTGCTCCAATCCGCGGTCGTGGCGGTCACACTCGGCATCGGATTCGCGGTGTTCGCCACGACCACGGAGAACCGGGTCACCGACGAACACGGACAGCGGGCGCTTGCGATCGCGAGGACCGTCGCCGCCGAGGAAGCCGTGCGCAGCGAGGTGGCGAGGCTTGCGGCGGCCGACGACGGGGTCGTCGGCCCCGACAACCCGGAACTCGCCGGAGGGGACCTGCAGAAAGATGCCGAATCCGTACGGGCCGCGACCGGGGCACTGTTCGTGGTGATCACCGACGAGATGGGACTTCGGCTCGCGCATCCGGACCCGGGACTGCTCGGCCTGCGAGTGAGTACGGATCCGGCCGAGGCGCTGGCCGGACGTGAGGTGGTGGTCAGCGAGTCCGGAACTCTCGGGCAGTCCGTCCGGGCGAAGGTGCCGGTGATGGACCCCGCCTCGGACCGTGTCGTCGGGGAGGTGAGCGTGGGGATCTCCACCGACCGTGTCCGATCCGATCTGCGCAGCGATCTCGGCTATGCCGCGCTCGTCGCACTCGGAGCCTTGGCATTCGGGACCGTCGGATCGATTCTGCTCGCCAACAGATGGAAGACGCTCACACTCGGTCTCGAACCCGATCAGCTGGCCGAGCTCGTCCGCGAGCAGGAAGTGGTGCTGCGTGGCATCTCCGACGGAGTGGTGGCCACGGACACGAGTGGCACTGTCACCGTGGTCAACGCCGAAGCGCGCCGGTTGCTGAATCTGCACGGAGGAGCCGGAGATCCCGTCGACGCGATCGGGATCAGTCCGCGCTTGTTGGACATCCTGTACGAGGCGCAGAGCGCGCCGATCGCTGCGACCGCCGGGGACAGGGTCGTAGTCGCCGTGGCGAGGCGGGTGGTGCGTGACCGGAAGGATCTCGGCACCGTGATGTCGGTGCGCGACCGCACCGACATCGAGAACCTCACGCGTGAACTGGGTGCAGTGCAGTCCCTCACCACGGCCCTGCGCGCCCAACGGCACGAGTTCGCCAATCGGCTGCACCTTCTGAACGGGCTCCTTCAGCAGGGTCGTTCCGAGCAGGCCGCCGACTTCATCGACCAGGTCATCGGGTCAGGCCCACTGGGACAGCAACTCGAGGGCGTCGACGCCGTGGCCGACCCCTATCTGCACACGTTCCTCACCGCGAAGGCGGCCCACGCTCGTGAGAGCGGCGTCCGCCTGGTCCTGGGGGAGAACACGTGGGTGCACGGTGCGCTGAACCTCCCCGTCGACGTCACGACCATCCTCGGGAACCTGCTCGACAATGCGATCGAGGCGGCCAAGGAGAGCGGTCGTCGTCCGGCAGAAGTGGAAGTGGAACTCGTCGAGGACGGCCAGGATCTGCACATCACGGTCGCCGACACCGGAAACGGTGTTGCCGAAGAGATTTCCGACGTGTTCGTGGAGGGAGTCACCACCCATACCGACAGCGGAGTGCCGGGCGGACGGGGTATGGGACTGGCCCTGGCTCGGCAGATCGCGCGTGATCACGGCGGAGATGTGCTCCTCGTCGATCGCGGTGGACACCGCACCCCGGACAACCCGACAGGAGGCGCGGTGTTCCTCGCTACCCTCGTCGGAGTTCTCGACGAAGGAGACACGCGGTGGGCGGACCAGATCTGACGGTGCTCGTCGTCGACGACGATTTCAGGGTCGCGGAACTGCACGCACAGGTGGTGTCGAGCGTCATCGGCTTCGCTGTCGCGGACGTGGTGGGTAGCGTCGCTGCCGCGCGGGACGTGGTCCGTGAGACTCCGGTCGATCTGGCACTCGTCGACGTGTATCTACCGGACGGGTCGGGGATCGATCTGATCCGTGAACTGGACTGTGACAGTTTCGTCCTGGGTGCGGCCGGTGAGGGCGGCACGGTGCGGCGCGCCATGGCCGCCGGGACACTGGTTTATCTCGTCAAACCGTTCGCCAACACCGAATTGGCGCGCAGGCTCGCCGCATACGCACAGTACCGACGCATCGTAGAGTCCCCGGAGCTCACCCAGACCGAGATCGACACGGCGCTGGCAGCATTGCGACCCGTGTTGCCGACCTCCGGCGCCACCGCGCCTGCCGCACGGTCGGTCACCAAAGAGCTTGTGATGACCGCACTTCGGGAGTCGGAGCAACCGATGTCGGCGGGTGAGGTCGCGATGGCGACCGGGGTGTCGCGCGCGACTGCGCAGCGCTACCTGGCAGCCCTCGTTGCGAAAGGGCAACTGCGGATGCAGCTGAGATACGGAAACACCGGTCGTCCCGAACAGGAATATCGACTCGTACGGACCAGCGGAACCTGACGCTGTGGAGTCAGCCGATCTGCGGCCCCAGCAGGTCGTCGGCGTCGGTGATCCGATACGCATAGCCCTGCTCGGCCAGGAAGCGCTGACGGTGCGCGGCGTACTCGGCGTCGAGGGTGTCGCGGGAGACCACCGAGTAGAAGTGCGCCTGACCACCGTCCTGCTTCGGGCGCAGCAACCGTCCGAGCCGCTGGGCCTCTTCCTGTCGCGACCCGAACGTGCCCGACACCTGCACCGCGACCGACGCCTCCGGCAGGTCGATCGAGAAGTTCGCGACCTTCGACACGACGAGGACCTCGAGCTCACCGTTGCGGAAGCGGTCGAACAACACCTCGCGTTCCTTGCTGCGCGTCGAACCCTTGATGACCGGGGCATCGAGGGCCTCACCGAGCTCGTCGAGCTGGTCGAGGTAGGCACCGATGACGAGAGTGGGGGCGTTGGGGTGACGCGCGAGGATCGATTTGACCACTGCGTTCTTGGTGCGTGCCGTCGAACACAACTTGTAGCGTTCCTCCGGCTCGGCCACCGCGTACGCCATCCGCTCGGCGTCGGTGAGCGTCACACGCACCTCCACACAGTCGGCCGGGGCGATCCAACCCTGCGCCTCGATGTCCTTCCACGGCGCGTCGTACCGCTTGGGGCCGATGAGTGAGAACACGTCGCCTTCGCGTCCGTCCTCGCGCACCAGCGTGGCAGTGAGGCCGAGACGACGCCGGGACTGCAGGTCGGCGGTCATCCGGAAGACGGGGGCCGGAAGCAGATGCACCTCGTCGTAGATCATGAGTCCCCAGTCGCGGGAGTCGAACAGCTCGAGGTGGCGGTACTCGCCCTTCGTCTTACGGGTGACCACCTGATAGGTGGCGATGGTGACCGGGCGGATCTCCTTCTTCTCCCCGGAGTACTCGCCGATCTCCTCTTCGGTGAGGGAGGTGCGGGCGATCAGCTCGCGCTTCCACTGCCGCCCGGCGACGGTGTTCGTGACGAGGATCAAAGTGGTGGCACCTGCCTTCGCCATCGCGGCCGCGCCCACCATCGTCTTACCGGCACCGCAAGGAAGCACGACGACACCCGAACCGCCGTCCCAGAAGGAGCTCGCAGCCATCTCCTGGTAGTCGCGCAGATGCCACGGATGCGTCTCGAAGTCGAGGGCGATGCTGTGTGCCTCGCCGTCGACGTATCCGGCGAGGTCTTCGGCAGGCCAGCCGACCTTGAGCAGCATCTGCTTGAGGCGACCGCGTTCGCTGGGATGCACGAGCACGGTGTCATCGTCGATGCGTGCGCCGAGCATGGGCGCGATCTTCTTGTTGCGCATCACCTCGGCGAGCACCGCATTGTCGAAGCTGACGAGCGTGAGTCCGTGAGCGGGATTCTTCACCAGTTGCAGGCGGCCGTACCGGCCCATGGTGTCGACGATGTCGACGAGCAGCGGCTGCGGCACGGCGAAGCGGGAATAGGTGACCAGCGCGTCGACGACCTGCTCGGCGTCGTGGCCGGCTGCGCGTGCGTTCCACAGCGCCAACGGAGTGACCCGGTAGGTGTGGACGTGCTCGGGCGCACGTTCGAGTTCCGCGAAGGGAGCGATGGCCTGCCGGGCTGCATTCGCCTGCTCGTGGTCGACCTCGAGCAGCAGGGTCTTGTCGGACTGGACGATGAGCGGTCCGTCGGCCACGAAGCCTCCTGGTGAGAGAAAGTAGAACTCTTCCATTGTCCAGATGCGGAGGGCGGCGCGCCACCTGCGCGCCGCCCATGCGTCCGGACATCACCAGTTCCGACCACGGCAGTGTCGATTCACCGCTCGGTCAGCTCGTCAGCGATCGGCGCACCTCCATCACGCACACGAGTGCCTCAGAAATTCCGGAGCGATATCCGACTTCTTTTTCCGAGGAGACCGTTACGGAATCCAATTCCCCTTCGAGCCTTTCCTGAATTCTGTCCAGGGCATGCAGCGTCCTTTTCACTTCGATACCGTCTTCTTATCTCATGCCGGTGTTCTTATGACTCCGGCTCGCTCGTCGAGAACGAACACTCGTGCACGGGCCAGGGCGGCCCGATATCCGTTGCCTTGCGCATCGGTACCGACAGGGTGGATCGGCAGGTCGCGGATCTTTTCATACAGCGCCTCTAGCACTGCAATTTCGGTGTTCATGGCGTTCGCCGGTCTCAACTCCGCTTCCGCTTGCGGATGAATTCTCCGGCCTCTGCAGCCTTCTGTCGTTTTTCTGCCCGGCGCTCCTTCACGGATTGCGCGGGTTTCTTGAGTGTTTTTCCCTTGTCGGCCATTGTCGCTCCTCGTTTCGAAGTGGCAATTACTCAACAGCACCACACCATACGTCAAATTCCAGAAAAATCCAGTTTGCGAAAAAAGGGGACTTAACCTCAATCTTTCGCGCGGGTGACGCGCTGGCCTGAGCAGTTCGGATTGGACGTGGAAAACCGTGGATCCGGTGTGCTTCCACGATCGACTACCCGACACGGTCGGGTGACGCCGGGGTCCACGGCCCCAAGCTGAGCGTCCCTTTCGTCTCGATGAAGAAGATTCGTGCAGGTCACACAGGTGCAGGTAGTGCTGCAAGCCGGTTCAGACCGGCCACGAGAACATCGACACCAGGAGCCGTCGCGGCCAGCCGTAACCGAACCCGGCGGGCATGCCGGGCGATCTTCCCGGCGATCGACAGCACCCGCAACCGCAACCGTTTCGGCTCCCACCTGCGTGCAGTCGTGTCGGTCAACGCGAGCATCTGCATCCACGCGAGCAGCTCGCACGCCAGTTGCACGAGCGCCAACCAGATCCGATTCTGATCGAACCCGTGCAACGGAAAATTCTGTAGTCCGGTCGCTTTCGCTGTCCGGATCCGGTCCTCGCACCGAGCCCGACGCCGGTGCCGCAACTCCAGATCGGGCAGTTGCCCGCGGCGGGTGTTGGTCACGAACGCCGTCAGACGCAGTCCGTCACGATCGGTGAACCGCAACTGCGCACCCGGATGCGGACGCTCCTTCCTCACGATCACGCGCATGCCGTTCGGCCACGTCGACAGGTCGAGCAACCCGGTGATCTCGGTGACCCAAGCGCCGTCACGGACCTGCCCGTCCGAGTCGTAGGCCGGCGTCCATGCCTGATCAGGAACGAGATCGATCGCGGCGGCGTGGGCGTCGGTCAACCCGAATCCGACCGAATACGAGAGCCTGCGCTTGGTCAGATACTCGATCAAGGAGTGGGTGCCGCCGGCGCCGTCGATCCGGACCAGCACCTTCTTCCCGACCCGATATCCCGGATCGAACGGCAACTGCGCGAGGGCGTCCTGCACGACGGTGATGTGGTCGGCGGCGGTGTTCGAACCGGCGTTACCCGGGCGCAGGAGCATCGCGACGGGTTCACCGGTGCCGTGCTCACCGTGGTCGACGAACGCGCATAACGGATGAAACCCGTAGCCGCGTTTGAAGTTCGGGGCGGCGTGTTCTTTGTTCGAGTGCGCGGTGACGAGGGTGGCGTCGATGTCGACAACCAGCGGTGTCCGCTCGTCGATGGTGTGATCCGGTGCCGAGGAGCCGGCGGCGGTCCAGGCGTGGGCGCGGGCGGCGGTGCGGGCCCGTCCGATGGCGGCCAGTGCGATGTCGGCGTCACCCGCGAGGGTGGTGATCAGGCGGGAGACGGTCGGGTCGGAGGCCACCGTGCCGAAAAGTTCGGGCTGGGCGCGTAGTTGGTTGATGTCGGCGAGGCAGTCCCCGCCGAGCGCGAGGGAGACTGCGAGGTCGAGGAGGATCTTGCCGGGATCGTGGCGTGCCAACGGTTTCCGGAACCGGGCGAGTTCGGTCGTCAATGCCGTGGTGAGGCCGGTTTTCTCGGCGGTGCGCAACAGCAGGACGGCGCCGGCATGTGACACGATGCCGGTTCCGTTGGCCGATGCGGACACGTGTGGGTAGGGGGACGTAGACTTGCTCACCGGAATGGTGCTCCTCGAACTGGTTGAAACTCGACCCTCAGCAAGTCGAATTATCCCAGCTCAGGGCACCATTCTTTGTGTTCGACACGGCCGCTCGCTCAATCAGCACGAAAGCGCGAGGTTAAGTTCACGCAGCGCCTATCCATGGTTCGGGGGTGATCCTCGCGGATAGCGTGCCGTCACACGACCCGCACACCGACCTTCGGGGGACCAGATGTCATCTGCTGTACTCGGCCGCGCTCGAAAAGCGCGTGCTGCACTCGCGGTTGCCGCGGTAGCGAGCCTTGTGCTCGCCGGCTGCGCGACCGACTCGGGAGGGGCCGGCCTCGCGGCGGATGCACCGATTCCTGACGACGTACCTGCCGGTACCTCGCTGAGCGTCGCCACCAGGGTCGCGAAGGCGCAACTGGATGCCTCCGGTCTGATCGACGAGCTGGGATTCACTGTGTCGGACTGGCCGGATGTCTCTGCGGGGCCGGACGTCATCCAGGGGTTCCGTGGTGACGCGATCGATCTCGCGACCAACGCCGCAGTGCCCCCGATTCAGGCCGCCGCCACCGGCTTCGATGCCAGGATCGTCGCGGTCAAGGAGAAGGACAAGCCGCAGTACGAGCTCGCGACGTCGCCCGGTTCGGATGTGGAGTCCCTCGACGATCTGCGGGGTAAGAAGATCGCGGTCTCGCCAGGGCAAGCGCAGGGCGTCGTCGTGCTCCGGACATTGAAGACTCTCGGGATCGGATTCGACGAAGTGGAGATCGTCGAGCTGCCCAGCACTCAGTTCCTCACCGCACTTCAGTCCGGGCAGGTCGACGTGGCACCCCTGAGCGAGCCGTCGCTGACCAAGTACCTCGATGAGTACGGCGACGAGGGCGCGCGTGGCATCGTCACACCGGAGGTGGATGCGCTGACGGTGCTCTGGGCCCCGGTCTCGGTGCTCGAAGATCCCGCAAAGGCCGCCGCGATCAAGTCGTTCATCCCGCTATGGGCGCAGGGCGACGTGTGGGCCTGGGAGAACCCCGACGAGTGGATCCAGGCGTACTACGTCGATTCCGAAGGCGTGTCGTTCGAGGACGGCAAGCGCATCATCGACTCGGTCGGCCAGGAGCCGCGGTATCCCTCGTCGTGGGACTACGCCATCCGATGGACACAGGAAACCGCAGACATTCTCGCCGAGGGCGGCTGGTTCTCCGAGATCGATGCCGAAGATCTGTTCGATCGCAGGTTCGAAACCGTTGCCTACGAATCTGTTCCGGAAATCTACCGCGTAGGAGCGGATTCATGACCGAAACACTGATCAAGCCGCCGGGCATCCGACCGGACACGGTCGCACACGAACCCGTGGCGGTCGGCGGAATCCGACCGATCCGAAGACTGGGTCTTCGCAAAGCATTCCCGTTCTCCCGCATGACCGGTGTGGTCATTCTGCTCGCAGTCTGGGCGATCGGATCGGCTGCCGGATTGATCGACGAACGCAAACTGTCGGCTCCGTGGACGGTTGTGTCCACCGCAGTCGAACTCATCTCCGACGGTGTCCTGCAACAGCACGTCCTGACCTCGTTGGGCCGAGCCGGGCTCGGCTTCGTGATCGGTGCGGTGATCGGTACCGTTCTTGCCCTGGCGTCCGGCCTCACCCGCACGGGCGAAGCGCTGATCGACGGGCCCGTCCAGGTCAAGCGTGCGATTCCGACACTCGGTCTGATTCCGCTGCTGATCCTGTGGCTCGGCATCGGTGAGACCTTCAAGATCACGATCATCGCGTTGGGCGTCGTCGTACACATGTACATCCAGACGCACAACTCGCTGACCGCCATCGACCAGCGGTACGTCGAACTGTCCGAGGTCCTGAGGCTCTCCCGCGCCGCATTCATCCGCAAGGTCGTGTTGCCCGGTGCCCTGCCGGGGTTCTTTCTCGGACTTCGGTTGTCCGTCACGGGGGCGTGGCTCACGCTCATCGTCGTCGAGGGCATCAACGCTGTCACCGGTCTGGGCAAGATGATGTACAACGCGCAGAACTACGGCCAGTCCGACGTCATCCTCGTCGGTCTCGTCGTCTACGCCGTGTTCGGATTGCTCTCCGATGCCGGATTGCGCAGACTCGAACGGCGCGCGCTCGCCTGGCGGAAGACGCTCGGCGGATGAGCGCGGTGCAGATCCGTGGCCTGATCCGCGGCTTCGGTGACCGGCATGTCCTCGACGAGCTCGACCTCGACATTCCCGACGGCCAGTTCGTGGCGTTGCTCGGCAAGAGCGGGTCCGGCAAGTCCACGTTGCTGCGCGCACTTGCGGGCCTCGACTACGACGTCGAAGTCCACGGTGGGACCCTTTCTGTACCCGAAGAGATTTCGGTTGCCTTCCAGGATTCGAGGCTGCTTCCGTGGCTCCGCGTACTCGACAACGTGACCCTCGGGCTCGGACACAAGGACCGGGACAAGGGGAGTGCGCTTCTCGCCGAAGTGGGACTGGCCGGTCGCGAAGATGCGTGGCCGCTCGACCTGTCGGGTGGTGAGCAGCAGCGGGTTGCGTTGGCCCGTGCACTCGTGCGAGACCCTCGACTCCTGCTTGCCGACGAGCCGTTCGGTGCCCTGGACGCATTGACGCGCATCAAGATGCACGGTCTCCTCGACCAGTTGATCGAAAGACACCGGCCAACCGTCCTGCTCGTCACCCACGATGTGGACGAAGCGATCGTGCTCGCCGACCGCGTCGTGGTGCTGCACGAGGGGCGGATCGAGGTCGACAGGATCATCGACCTTCCGAAGCCCCGATCCTTCGACGATCCCGGTTTTCGTCAGATCCGAGACACCCTTCTCGGCGCTCTCGGCGTCGAAACCCTTTCACAACAGGAGAATTGATGACAAATACGCCTGAGAGCCGCACGCTTCACCTCAATGCCTTCCTGATGCCGATCGGGCATCACGAGGCTGCGTGGCGACTTCCCGAGAGCGACCCGAACGCGAACCTCGATATCGGCCATTACATCTCGCTTGCCCAGACCGCCGAGCGTGGGAAGTTCGATTCGGTGTTCCTCGCAGACAGTCCCGTTCTGATGGGCGTTCCCGAGCGGCGCCCCTCGGGCAAGCTCGAACCGACGATCATCCTGACGGCGATCGGTGCAGCGACGGCGAAGATCGGTTTGATCGCCACGGCATCGACGAGCTACAACGAGCCCTACAACCTCGCTCGTCGCTTCGCGTCCCTCGACATCGTGAGCGGGGGACGGGCGGGCTGGAACATCGTCACCACCGCGGGCGACGACGCCGCCCGCAACTTCGGACTCGACGGTGTACCCGCCCACAAGACCCGCTACCAGCGCGCCGCGGAGTTCGTCGAGGTCTCCACGAAACTGTGGGACAGCTGGGAGGACGACGCGATCGTTGCCGACAAGGACTCTGCGGTCCACTCCGATTCGGCGAAGGTCCACCGGTTCGACCACGAGGGGGAGTTCTTCAAGGTTGCAGGACCGCTCAATGTCCCCCGGTCGCCGCAGGGATATCCGTTGCTCGTGCAGGCCGGATCATCGGAGAACGGTAAGGACTTCGCCGCGCTCTACTCGGAGGCGATCTTCACGGCACAGCCCACCTTCGAGGAAGGCAAGGCCTTCTACGACGACGTCAAGGATCGGGTCGTGAAGGTGGGACGCAATCCCGACCAGGTCCTCATCCTCCCGGGTATCGTGCCCGTCATCGGTGACACGGAGGAGCAGGCGCGCGCACTCGATGCCGAACTTGCGCGGCTCATCTCACCCGAGTACGCGCGAGCCCAGCTCGCCGAGCGCTTCGGGCTCGCACCCGAGGAACTCGATCTCGATCGGGAACTGCCGGAGGATCTTCCGTCGGAGGACGAGATCGAGGGCGCGAAGAGCCGCTACACGCTGATCGTGCAGCTCGCCCGCCGCGAGAAGCTGACGGTGCGCGAACTGATCGCACGCCTCGGCGGCGGGCGCGGGCACCGCACCTTCGCCGGCACCGCCGAGCAGGTCGCCGACACGATCGAGCACTGGTTCCGCGCCGGTGCCGCCGACGGATTCAATATCATGCCGGCGGTGTTGCCGTCCGGACTCGAGCTCTTCGTCGACCGCGTGGTGCCGATCCTTCAGGAGCGCGGACTGTTCCGTACCGACTACACCGAGACGACCCTGCGTGGGCACTACGGACTTCCTCGCCCCGACAACCAGTTCGTGGTCGACGCGAACATACGAGTGACGGCGTCTGCCACGTAGACAACGAGCGGCAGGTCGTTCAGTCCACGAGTGCGACCGACGAGACGCGGTGGAGCACGAAACTACGGACCGAACCGGTCGTGGGATCGAACGCTTCGAGCTGCCCACCCGCAACGCTGACCGGATCGACGATGCGCCGTGTCGCGGTGCCCTGAGCGTCGACGTATCCGAGGGTCACGCTGCGTTTCGCGTGCACAGCCAGCTGCAACAATGCGATCGTTGCCGCGCCGCCCGTGCGGCTGCCGTCTCCGCGCACCGGTGTGCCCGCCGGGGCGGAGGCGGCACGGTCGCCGGCGCGCAGGGTGCGTACGAGCGTCTCGAGCTGTTCGTCGTTGGGTGGCAGGGGACCGGCGTATCGGGGACGCGACCGCGGCACGACCAACCGTGCGCCGCGCGGTCGCAGATCCAGTACCGCACCCGACGCATCCTCTCCCGCCGGTGCGAAGCCGGCTTCCCGCAGCGAGGTGAGCACCTCTGCGAGGGGTGCCTGTGAGATGGCGACCGTCGCCGCGACCGCGCGCAACGCCAACGTTGCAGCGACCGGCGCCGCGAGCACCTCCGCGAGCAGCGCCGGGTCGTCGGCGCGCACGAACGACGACGCGATACCGGCGCGCAGGCGACCGTGGCGTCGCGCCACGTCGTCGATCAGGTAGGTCAGCGACTGGGGAACCGGTGTGCGTGAGTGGGCCGAGAACAGGGCGTGCAGTTCGCCTGCACCCAGGCCCGCGTCGAGCGCGCGGCGCACACTGCCCTCGCTGATCCGGTAGACGGTGGCGGCGCCGGCCGATTCGACGTCGGCGACGAGCGCGACCCGCCCGGCGAGTTCCGGGACGAGAGGACCCGGGGCGACGATGGTGAGGTCGGCCTGGACGAGGACGTGGTCGACAGGGTCGGGGAGCGCGTTCGCCATCTCGGTTTCGGCGTCGCCACCGTGGAGCAGGGCTTTGCCGGGGGACCCGAGGTTGTCGTGGGCGACCAGCGCCAGTGCGGTGGCCTCGCGGATCGTCTCGGTCACCGTCTCGTGGCCGAAGTGCCCGGCCGACCGAGGTCTCCGCCATGCCACGATGGCCTGCACTTCGGCGGTGGACAGTGTGACGTGGTCGGCGAGGACCTCGAGGATCAGTCGGCGGTCGTAGGCCGCGGTCGGGGAGTTCACCTCGTCGGACAGCGCCGCGATCGGTTTGTCGTTCTGGTCGCGGCGCCCGATGAGCCACGGTCGCCGCGGCGCGTCGAGCCACGCGCCGGCGAGCACCGCCCAGCGATGCCCGGTGTTCGCGGTGAGCCATCCGTCGGCCGAGGTCGTGGGAGCCCAGTAGTCGTCGATGTCGCCGGGTGGGGCGGGGTCGGGATTTCCGCGCGCGATGAGTCCCGCCGCCGTGAGCACCTCGGTGAGCAATGCCGTGTGGTCGTCGGTGAGGTCCAGGGTCTTGGCGAGCCGGTGGAGTTCGCGGACCCCCAGCCCGCCGGAGCGCAGCGCCGGGGCGGGCTGCCGGCCCAGCGCGGTGATCAGGTCCTCGCAGTGGCGCAGCAACTCCAGGGCGGCGCCGGCGGCGGTGCTGTTCGTGTCGGGGGCGGCTTTGGTGGTCGCCTCGAAACTCGGGGGAGTCAGTGATGCCGGGTCGTACGGCGCTTCGCCCCGCAGGGCTTGTCCGACCCGGTGAGGAAGTTCGACGGTCTCGTCGTCGATGCGGGTGAGCAACCCGGACGCCAGGAGCTTCTGGACGGGGCGGGTCTCGTCGGAGCCGGGCGCGGCGTCGCGGGTGCGCCCGATGGGCGATGTACGTGCGAGGGTGTCGAGAATGCTGCGTTGTGCGGGGTTGAGCTCGGCGAGAACCTGATCGAGCTCCTCGCGGGTGAATGCGTCCGTCTCGGGTGCGCGTCCGACCCGCCACGGCACGGCTTCCACGGCGGCCGCGACAAGACGCAGACCTTCGGGGGTGTCCCACACCAGGAGGCCGGAGCGCAGCCGGTCGAGAATCCGATCGACGGACTTGGCGGTGATCCGTCCGCGCAGATCGTCGACGAGAGTTTTCCTCGTCACCCCGTCGTCGACGGCTCCGAGCCGCGCCAGTGCCTCGATGACCCCGAACTCGGCAGTGGTGAAGTCGTTCGCTGCGCGGAACACCGACGCGCGTTGGCGTGCTCGATTCGCAAGCACGTTCATCGTCGCGGGTGGGGGCACCACCAGGTCGGGTCGCGAGCGCAGGAGCGCGACAAGTTCCGTGTCGCGGCGATCGGACAGCCACCGGGCGAGCGAGTCCGATCCGGTGTCGGGGGCGGGCGTGGCGGGTGTCATTCGTTCCAGATTAGAGACCTGAGATGGCCTAAGACGAACTCACCTGCCAAAATGGGCGTCATGGCTGACAAATCGAAGAACCTCTACGTCGATCGCGGATGGCCGGAGTTGGCAGACGGAGACCACGCGGTCACCGAACTGTCGTCGACGCGTTCTGGTCCGCTCTCTCCGTACGGCGAGGACACCGTGTTCCCGGTCCCGGCGGATGAGCTTCCCTACACGCACCCGTACACCGTCATCAACCGCTGAGTTCCTCGCCTGCCGGACTCCCGATACAAGCAGAGAACCCCGCACCGAATCCGGTGCGGGGTTCTCTGCTTGTATCGCTGAGTGTTGCCTACTGGGGCAGAACGGCGCGGACCGCGTCGAGGACGGCCGGGTCGAGAGCGATACCGGCGGCCTGCAGTGCGTCGACGCCCTGCTCGAAGCCGTCGATGATGCCCTGGGCCTCGGCAGGCAGTGCGGGAGCATCGGGGAGCTGCGGAACCTGACGGTTCTCGGTGAGCGGCGCGGACTGAGCGGGTGCGCTCGGGGCTTCACGCTGTGTCGGAGCGCTGGACAGTCCGAGGCTCGAAGAGCAGGACGGCCATGCGCCCCAGCCCTGGCCTGCGAGGACACGCTCGGCGACTGCGATCTGCTGGTCGCGGCTGGCCTGGTTGGCGGTGGGTGCGTACTCCTGGCCGCCGTAGGCGTTCCAGGTGCTCGGCGAGAACTGCAGCCCGCCGTGGAACCCGTTGCCGGTGGCGATGGCCCAGTTGCCGCCGGACTCGCACTGTGCGAGGCGGTCCCAGTCGGAGTCGGGTGCTGCGGTGGCGGTGCCGCTGAAGGCGACACCTGTCACGCCGAGGACGGCGCCGGTCAGCGCGAACTTCGCGACGGTCCGGCCGGTATTGGTGGGCTTGCGATGGCGTCCGCTCATGTCGGTCGTTTCCTCTCCGCACGCGCCTACGAGGTCAGCTGTCGGGTTCGGACTGAAGAGGTAGTCCGGCCGTTGCGCTCATCGAGCGTTCCGGCTTCACCCCAAGGCCTGCCGCGTGAGCGGCGGGCCGGGCCTCCGGGGAAGCGTCCGGCGGGGGCCGGGTGCTTCCGAGGGAGACCGGTTGGGTCCCCCGTTTCCTGTCCCTTGTGGATCGTTTGTCGGGATAACCGGACATCCGCGGGACAGGAATTTGGCGCGGCGGGCCCGGGTTGGTTGGACCAGGTGGTCCGACCGATCACGACGGTAACGGTTCGGGTGGGCAAGTGTCACCAATTGATAACGCGCGACCGTTTGCGGTTTCGAGGCTGTGCTGGGGCGATGTCGGAGCGAACTCGCTGGTAGTCGCGCGAGTAGACCCCCAAACCCGTTTCGAGCCCCCGCCGTTATCAGCTCGTTACGTGATTAAGGTCACATATACGTTGGGCGCGCGTCGACGGGAACGATGTCTTTCCCGAGCGGCATCAGGGAGATCGGGATCATCTTCAGGTTCGCGATCGCCAGCGGAATGCCGATGATCGTGATGGCCATGGCAATCGCTGTCGTGATGTGTCCGATGGCCAGCCAGATGCCGGCGATCACGATCCAGATCACATTCCCGATCAGTGAACCGGCCCCTGCCGTCGGCTTGTCGACCGTCGTCTTCCCGAACGGCCACAGTGCGTAGACGCCGATGCGGAACGAGGCGATACCGAACGGGATCGTGATGATGAGGATGCAGCAGATGATGCCGGCGACGAAGTATCCGAGCGCCAGCCACAGGCCGCCGAAGATCAGCCAGATGATGTTGAGAACTACCCTCATGAGCCGTTACCGCCCTTCGAGCGCCGACCCGACTGCAGGGCGAACGCGATGGCCAGCGCGAAGCCGAGCGGCCACGCGAGAGTGAGGAGGAACAGGACGAGGCCCGGCTTGCCGTCGGTGACGATCGGTGTCAGGAAGATTGCGACGACTGCCACGATACCCACCGCGAAGCACGCGATGGCCGCGTTGAACAGGCCCTTACGAGGCGCACGAGCAGAATCGGAAGAAGAGTTACCCACGGAGTCCACGGTAGTCGTCAGCGGTCCCGGGCGGTATGTGCGTCGAGGTACACTGAACGCGTCTGCGCGTCCCGCTCGATGAGGGTTGGGGCGCGTTGTTTTGCATGTCCACACCGTGTCTCGGGCACGGCCGTCCAGGAGCAGGTGAGCGCGGTGCCGACCGGCAAGGTGAAATGGTACGACGTGGAGAAAGGCTTCGGCTTCCTGTCCCAGGACGACGGTGAGGACGTCTACGTCCGCGCATCGGCACTCCCCGAGGGCGTCGAGAGCCTCAAAGCGGGCCAGCGTGTCGATTTCGGGATGGCCGTCGGTCGTCGCGGACCCCAGGCACTCAAGGTCGAGTTGCTCGAGACGCCGTCGTTGCGGCAGCAGAGCGGACGACGTGAAGCACCGGCGCGTGAACGACGTTCACCCGACGAACTGCACGGCATGGTCGAGGACATGATCAAGCTGCTCGAGGTTGCAATCCAGCCCGACCTGCAGCGTGGTCGCTACCCGGACCGCAAGTCGGGGCAGCGGATCTCCGAGGTCATGCGCGCCATCGCTCGCGAGCTCGATCACTGAGCCGGACCACCGGACAGAAATGCCGAATGCCGTATCCGATCGAACCGGATGCGGCATTCGGCTTTCGTCGACCCCCGCGCATCGGCCACAGGGGAGCGGCATCAGAACGTCTGGACGGCCCACACGGCGTGAGCGATCGGCTCGCCCGCTTCGTCCACCACAGCGGAGGGCAGCTGGACCTCGACGCCGAGCAACTGCAGGCTCGGATCGCTCGGCACGGTGATCGCGCTCTGCTGTCCTGGCTCGACCATGATGCCGTCGAGGAACGTCTGACCGGTCTGGAGATCGCCGTATACGGCGATCAGACGCCACGGCGCATCGGAGATCTCCGACGGCAGCGACAACTGCAGCGGATATCCGGCGCGGACGGAGAGCTGAGTGATCGGATTCTCGACGCAGTCCTCGAGGTTGATGTTGCAGTGCTGGGTCGGAGGCACCGTGACCGAGTTGCCGTCTCCGTAGGCGGTGATCTCGGGCAGTCGCGGTTCGGCCGAGTCGACGAGTTTCCACACCACCGCGCCGATACCCACGGCGACCACCACCAGGACTACCGCGATCAGCGCGATCGCCTTCTTCGTCCGGGCTTGCAGATTCATCGGCTCCCATTTCGTGTCGGCTGCCCGTCCGCGCGCGCTCGGCGCTCGGCGGCAGTTTCGGTGGAGGCATGCTCGGGCCTCCTGCCGCCCAGGCCGGGCAGCAACGTCTTTCCACGGTAGGTGAGCAGGGTCTGGGTGAAACCGAGAACCAGTACCACCGTCACGACCGAGAAGCCGATCCACAGCTCGGTGGGCAGCAGAACCCCCAGCGCGCCGCCGAGAACCCAGCTCAGCTGAAGGACGGTTTCCGATCGGCCGAATCCCGACGCGATGGACTCCTCGGGCAGATCCTGCTGCAGCGACGCGTCCAACGACACCTTCGACAGGGCGCTCGCGCACGCGGCAACCAACGCGGCGAACGCGGCGGCGAGCACATTGTCGGTTGCCGCGACGATCGCAGCCACGACCACCACGGCGGCGGTGCATCGTACGACGATCAGAGCGGGCCGACCCAGCGCCATCCGCGCACCGGTTGCGTTACCCGCGAAGTTGCCGATCGCCGCTGCAGCGCCGACCAGGCCGAGCATGGCGGCCTGCATGAGCGGTGACTGTTCGGTGGCACTCTTCGCCACGAACGCAATGAACAGGGTGAGGAAGCCGGTGAGCACCCGGATCGTGCCGTTGCCCCACAACCCGGTGACGACTGTGCGGCCGAGTGGTTGCCGACTCTTGTTGCCGTGGGAGATCACCTCGGTCTTGGTGTCGAGCACCTCGGTACGGGCATCGGATCCGCGGTACGACAGCGTTGCGGGGACCTCACCTTCGGTGACCTCGACCCACGCCGGTATCCGCATACTCAGGTAGGCCCCGAGCACGGTGATGGCGGCGCAGAACCACAGTGCGCCGGCGGAATTGAACGCCCACGCGGCTGCCGCCGCGACCGCCCCGGCACCGAGCGTGCCTCCGACCAGGCCGAACACGGTGAGCCGGGAGTTGACGCGGACCAGGTCTATCTCGGGGGGCAGCACTCTCGGAGTGACCGCGGATTTGAGCACCGCGAACGATTTACTGAGCACCATCATCGCCAGCGCAGCGGGATACAACCCCCAACTGTCGAAGCTGAAGATCAGCACGATAGCGAGCACCGTTCGCAGCCCGAAGGATGTCGCCAGCGCGACACGGCGTCCGTGCTGGAGCCGATCGAGGAGAGGTCCGATCAACGGCGCGATGACCGCGAACGGCGCGATCGTGATGAGCAGGTACAACGCGACCTTCGTCTTGTCCTCACCGGTCGCGGCCGAGAAGAACAACGTGTTCGCCAACGCCACCGCCATCGCGGCGTCGGCGGCGAAATTCGCCATGGTCGCGTACGTCAGTGCCGTCAGACCCGACTTGTCGGCGCCGTCGGCAGTCGCGGCGCGACGGAACGTGGCGATGCCCTTGTGGGTGAGCTCGCGGCTCCGGAACGCCGCAACCCGCGTCACCGTGAGTTTGCGGGGCATCCGTGGTGCGTGGGGCCCGGTGTTCTCACCCCCCGACCGGCCGTCCTTGGTGTCGGAAGAATCCTTCGGCGGCCCGGCGTCCTTCGCTGCGCGCTTGTCCGAGCTGTCCTGGCGGGAGCGGTGCGACTCGTCTGTCGGATGCAGAGGCGGCAACGGTGTGCGGCGCGCAGAGACGCGGCGCGGCGGCGGATAATTGCTGTAGCCCGGATGCCGAGAGCCCGGGGCACGATCATCCGCCTTGTCGGCAGGTCGCTCTTCCCGTTCGGTCACTCTTCGATTCTTCACCACCGCGCACCCGTTGTGCAGTCGGGCCGGTTGTCGCGTCGCTCGCGAGGCGGGGTCACGGGACGAACCGCACTTCGAACAGCGTCGGCCACAACTTGCCGGTCACGAGGAAGCGGTCCGTGCCCGGGATATGAGCGATCCCGTTCAGGACGTCGACATCGTCCCGATCTGCGTCGGAAAGCCGGTCGAGCAGCGCGGACGCGTCGATCGTTGCGCTGACCCGGCCGGACTCGGGATCGATTCGCACGATCTCCTCGGTCTTCCACACATTCGCGTACACGGCGCCGTCGTCGGTGCATTCGAGCTCGTTCAGGTTCGACACCGCACGACCGTTGCGATGCACCGTGACCTGTCCGAGCTCGGCGAACGTGTCGCGGGCCCGGAATGTCAGGTTCGCGGAGCCGTCGCTCATCACGAGGCGGTCGGGCTGGTCGCACAGACCCCAGCCCTCACCGTCGTAGGTGATGCGTCGCTGCTCGGTGAGGCTGTCGCGGTCGCGGACGAACGCCACGCCGTCCTTCCATGTGAGCTGCCACACCACTCCGCCCGCAACAGTGATGCCCTCGCCGAACATGTCGTCGGGGAGCGGCACCCGGGTGCGTTCGGTGCGTGCGTCGAGTGGGCGTGCCGACACCCATGACGATCCCTCGCGCCCGGTGCCCTCGAACAGTTCGCCGTCGTCGAGTTCGAGGCCCTGGGTGAACGCCGCCGGGTCGTGTGGATGCTCCGCGACGATCTCGACGTGCAGCTCGTCTGCGGGGGGCCCGGATTCGTCGACGACGGTGTCGCTGCAGCCTGCGGTCAGGAGTGTGAGAGCGAGGGTGAAGGTGGCCGATCGACGCATCATGAGCCCATCTTCCCGTTGCCTTCTGCCGTTCCTTCGTCGCCGTCTCGTGTGTCTTCTCATGGCCGGGCACCACGCCGGGGCATCGGTCCGGCACAATGGTGCTCGTGAGCGTTGCATCTTCTGCCGTTGCCCCCGGAACGGTTCCTTCGGTGGATCCGGCCGTCCGATCGGTGCTCGCTGAGGCCGTGGAGGTCGCTCGGGCTGCCCTGAACGAGCTCGGAGAGGGCGTCGTCGGCGCCTATCTGGGTGTCGCCGCCGAGGACGAATGCGCAGCCACCCACCGCTTCGCAGCCGATCTGGCCGGATATCACGGCTGGCAGTGGGCCGTCGTGGTGGCCGCAGCGCCCGAATCCGACCACGTCACCGTCAGTGAACTCGTACTGTTGCCGGGCCCCGAATCGTTGGTCGCGCCCGAGTGGGTGCCGTGGAACGAACGAATCCGCCCCGGCGACCTGGGCCCCGGCGACCTGCTCGCCCCCGCGCCGGACGACGAGCGGCTCGTGCCCGGCTACACCGCCTCCGGCGATCCGGATGTCGACGAGACTGCCGGAGAGATCGGGCTCGGCCGCAAACAGGTGATGAGTCGCGAAGGCAGGCTCGCCGCAGCGCAGCGGTGGTTCGACGGCGACTACGGGCCCGGCTCGGAGATGGCGAAGGCCGCACCGTCGACGTGCATGCTGTGCGGGTTCTACCTGCCCCTCGCGGGGTCGCTGCGGGCAGCGTTCGGTGTGTGCGGAAACGAATACGCCGCCGACGGTCATGTCGTGCACGCCGAATTCGGTTGCGGTGCGCACTCCGACACCACCCTGCCCACCGGTGCGGGTTCGCCGCAGTTCGACGCATACGACGACGGGGCGGTCGAGATCGTCGAGCTCCCTGCCGTCGCTGCAGAACACACCGAGAACGCTGCCGTCACCGAGAACCCACAGTCGGAACAGACCGACTGACGTGCAGGTCTCCGACACCGCGGACCCGTTCGGTACCGCGGCGCTACGCGACAGTCTCGTTGCCGCGTGGCGATCGTCGCCGACGCGTCTGCGGGAGGACATCGCCACCGAAGCGGATCTCGTCCGCGCCGGATACCGCGACCGGGTACTGACCGAACTGGCACAGAACGCGGCCGACGCCGCGAGTCGTGCCGGAATTCCGGGCACCCTGCGGGTGTGGCAGGTCGGAACCTGCCTGCACGTCGCCAACACCGGAGCACCCCTCGACGAGGCCGGCGTCCAGGCTCTGACCGCGTTACGTGCGTCGAGCAAGACCGGTGGTGTGGGGCGATTCGGCGTCGGATTCACCGCCGTCCTTGCGATATCGGACGAGGTCGAGGTGCGGTCGCGCACCGGGTCCATCAGGTTCTCCGCGGCGCAGACCCGCGACGTCCTGGCCGAACACGGATCGGCCCTGCCCGACGGCAGGGTGCCGACCCTGCGCCTGGTGTGGCCGAGCACTACAGCACCTGCCGCGGGAAGCGACTCGGAAGTGGTGCTCGACGTCCGTTCCGGAATCGACACCGAGACGCTGCTCGACGATTTCCGCCGTGAGGCGATCGATCTGCTGCTCGAACTACCCGCACTGCAGACGATCGTCATCGACGAAGACGAATTCGTCCGCACCGAAAGCATTCTCGAGTCCGGGCTTCGGGAACTCCGTGTCGGTGATCACTGCTGGTGGGAGCATCGCGGTGCTTCGGCCCGATGGCTGGTGCCCGTCGTCGAGGGTGTGGTCCGGCCGGTCCACGACGACGTGCTCCGCGCACCCACCCGGTCGGACGAGGAACTGTCGTTGCCCGCGCTCGTCGTCGCCGACGTTCCGATGCAACCGGACCGTCGTCGGATGTTGCCGGGGGCCCCGGTCGAGCATCTCGTCCAGGGGTACGCAGACTTCGTCGCGGCCCTACCCGGTGATCAGCGACTCGCGCTGGTGCCGATACCGGGTTTCGCGCGCAGCGAGGTCGACGGACGCATCCGTGAGGCATTGCTCGATGAGCTTCGCCGCACCAGGTGGCTTCCCGCCGCGGGCGGGGGAGACGATCTCGCACCCGACCGCGCGACCGCGCTGACCGGACTCGACGACGCCCTGGCCGACGCGCTCGACGAGGTCGTTCCCGGGCTGATCTCCCCGGCGTTGTGCTCGCCGCGACACGCGGCGGCGCTCGCTGCCGTCGACGTGCATCGCATCGGTCTCGCGCGTATCGCCGATCTGCTCGCAGGGCACTCGCGGGAACCGGCATGGTGGTACCGGTTGTACGAGGCGCTCACTCCGCTGGTCGTCGACGCCGTCACGGCAGAGGAGCTCGCGGCGCTGCCCGTGCCGCTGTCCGACGGACGGACGGTGACCGGCCCCCGGACCACGGTCCTGCACGATCTCGGCTCTGTCGCGTTGCCGTGGGTGCGGCTCGTGCATCCCGATGCGGCGCACCCGCTGCTGACCCGGCTCGGCGCCGGCACCGTGACCGCAGAGGACCTGCTCGGCGATCCCGCGCTCGCTGCGGCCATCGACGATCTGCACCACGACCCCGACGACCAGGCGGCTGAGGACCTCGCCGCGGTCGTGTTGACGCTCGTCGCGAAGGTCCCTGCGGCGGCTGTGCCCCGCGAACTCGGGATGCTGCTGTTACCCGACACGGACGGTGAACTCGTCCCCGCCGACGAGCTGCTCCTCCCGGATGCACCTCTCGCGGAGGTTCTCGTCGACGACTCGCCGTTCGGCACAGTCGACACGGATCTCGTCGAGAAGTACGGCGCTGATGCGCTGCGCGCGATCGGGGTCGGGTGGGGATTCACTGTGCTGTGCGCCGAGCTACCGACCGGACCCGACCACGATCTACCCGACGAAGACACATGGTGGCAAACCGTCGAGACCGATCCCGACACGCTCGTCGCTGTGCGCGATCTCGACCTCGTCGACGAGACTCGCTGGGATCGGGCCCTCGCGTTGCTGGCCGCGGAGCCCGACACCGCCGCGACACTCACCGACCGCGACGGCTACACCGCGTGGTGGCTGCGCAACTACGCCGTCCTGGGCGATCAGCCGCTGGGCCACCTCCGGTACGTGGACGACACCTGCTTCGAGGGCCTGCTCGATCCGTGCACACATCCCGACGCGGGAGTGTTCCGCACGTGCCTGGCCGGCGCCGGGATCGACGATCCCGATCTCGCAGAGACCCTGCTCGACCGGCTCGCAGACCCGGGGCGTCACCCCGACCCGGCCGTCGTCGTCACGGCGCACACCGCACTCGCGCGGTCCTACGCTGCCGGCACCGTCGATCTCGACGGAGTGATCCTGCCCGCTGGTGTCCGCAGCCTCGCGGGGGCCGTTGTCGATGCCGCAGATGCACTCGTGGCCGACCTGCCGTGGTTCGCTTCGGTGATCCCGGCCGACCGGCTGGTCGTCGTCGACAACGCTGCCGCGGCCGCACTCGCCGAACTCCTCGACGTTGCCGCGGCGTCGGCCGTGATGTCCGGTGAACCGACCGGGCCGGGCCGGGCCACGACGTGGCGGCGTGAACCGGACGCGGTGCTTGCCGCGGTCACGGGAGGACTGTCGTTGCCCGCGCGGCCACTGGTGGTACACGAGCAGCTCACGGTGCGCTGTACCGGCGCGATCACCGGCGACCGCGACGTGCCGTGGTGGATCGACGCGTCCGGCACCGTCCACTGCACGCGCCTCGGTCTGCCGGGCGCGATCACCGGGTTGTCCCGTAGCTCGTGACGGTCGACGAGGCCGTGACACTCGACGAGGCGGTGCTCGACTGGGTGGTCGGCATTCGCAGTCCGGAGCTCACCACGGCGATGACCGTGGTCACTCACGCCGGTGGTGGGATCGCGAACGCGGTGGTCGCCACGATTGCGGTGGTGCTCCTGCTGCGCGCATCCAGGCCGGCCGACGCATTGCTCGTCGGGGGAGCGGTGGCCACGGGGTGGCCCGTGATGACGGCGATCAAGAATCTTGCAGTCCGAACGCGCCCGCCCGAGCCCGATCGCCTGATGGACCTCGCCACGTGGTCGTTCCCGTCGGGGCACGCGATGATGAGCGCCGTGATCGCCACGACCCTTGTGGCCGTCGCGATGCGGACCTGGCCCCGGGGCGATCGCCGGAGAACTGCCGCGATCGTCGGCCTCGGTGCCTACACGGTGCTGGTGGGGCTGACCCGCGTGTACCTCGCGGCGCACTGGTTGACCGATGTCCTCGCCGGGTGGATTCTCGGTGTCGGCTGGGCGTTGCTGTGGGTGTGGTTGATCACGTGGATACAGGGCAGGCAGGCACGCCGCTAGCTTCGGTGCACGATGAACCGCTGGGCTCAGTCCAGGCCCACCTGCGCGCCCCGCCTTCCGCGCCGCGACGCCGACCTCTGAATCAGGAACAGAGTAGTTCCCAAGAGTCCCACGATGATTCCGGCGATACACACGGGCAGGGCGTCCGACCAGCGGTCGCCGGCGAACAGGATCACGGCTGCGGCGATCGCCCACAATGCCGTTCCGATCGCGAGTGCGGGCCGAGGGTCGGCAAGGGTCCGGACCCGTCCGGCGATGTCTTCTGAATCTCTCACGAATTGCAGATTAGTTCCTCGCCGCTGCAATAATCTTCACCCGTTGCGACGCACCGTACTCGACGAGCGGAAAAAGTGGACATGGCCGTAGGCACCGACTCCAAGAAATCATCACTTCTGGATACGTACTTCAAGATCACCGAGCGAGGTTCGACGGTCTCGCGTGAGGTGCGTGGCGGACTCGTCACGTTCTTCGCGATGTCGTACATCGTGGTGCTCAATCCCCTGATTCTCGGCAGTTTCTCTGCCGACGACGCGACCGCGAAGGTCGACGTCCTGGGCAACATCCTGCCGGTCAACCAGGTCGCCGCGGTCACCGCCCTGGTGGCCGGTCTGATGAGCATCATCTTCGGTGTGGTCGCGAACTATCCGTTCGCGATTGCCGCCGGCCTGGGTATCAACAGCCTGCTCGCGGTGACGATTGCTCCCCAGGTGACGTGGCCGGAAGCGATGGGTCTGGTCGTCATCGACGGCATCATCATCGTGGCGCTCGCCCTCACCGGATTCCGCACAGCCGTGTTCAATGCGATCCCGAAGGAACTCAAGGCAGCGATCGCGGCCGGTATCGGCGCGTTCATCGCCTTCATCGGCATGGTCGACGCCGGATTCGTCCGGCGCATCCCCGACGCAGCAGGCACCACCGTCCCTGTCGGACTGGGCATCGACGGTTCCATCGCGTCGTGGCCGACCTTCGTCTTCGTCGTCGGTGTGTTGCTCATGGGTGTTCTCGTGGTGCGGAAGGTTCGTGGTGGCCTGCTCATCGGCATCGTCGCCACCACGATCCTCGCGATGATCGTCGAGGCGATAGCGGAGGTCGGGCCGTCGCAGGGCACCAACCCGAAGGGCTGGAACCTCGGTCTTCCCGCAGCGCCCGAATCCTTCATCGGCATGCCCGACCTGGCGTTGGTGGGTGATGTGAACCTGTTCGGCGCGTTCACCCGCATCGGCGTGATCGCCGCGTCGCTGCTCGTGTTCACGCTCGTGCTCGCCAACTTCTTCGACGCCATGGGGACGATGACGGGACTCGGCAAGGAAGGCAACCTCACCGACAAGGACGGCAACCTACCGGGCATCGGCAAGGCCCTCGTCGTCGAAGGGGCCGGAGCCATCGTCGGTGGTGGAGCCTCCGCGTCGTCGAACACCGTGTTCGTCGAATCCGCATCGGGTATCGCCGAAGGGGCCCGTACCGGCCTCGCCAACGTCGTCACCGGTCTGATGTTCCTGCTGGCGATGTTCCTGACCCCGCTCTACGAGGTCGTGCCGATCGAGGCTGCGGCGCCCGCGCTCGTGGTCGTCGGTGCGCTCATGATCGGTCAGGTCCGTGAAATCGACTTCACGAAGTTCGAGGTCGCGCTCCCCGCGTTCCTCACGATCATGGCCATGCCGTTCACCTATTCGATCGCCAACGGCATCGGCGTCGGCTTCATCACCTGGGTCGTCCTGCATGCGGTGAGCGGCAAGGTGCGCACCATCCACCCGTTGCTGTGGGTCGTGGCGGCGTTGTTCGCGCTGTACTTCTCCGTCGACCCGCTCACAGAACTGCTCACCTGACACAGCGCTGGGTCGAAGGTCCGGTCTGTCCCGTATTGTGCTCGCCATGATCTCGGACACACGGGCACTCGCAGGCGACCTCGCGCTTGCTGTGGTGCGTTTGACGCGCCATCTACGGGGACAGCGCAGCCATTCCCGAGTCACTCTGACCCAACTGTCGGCCATGCAGACGTTGCGGACGGAAGGGGCGATGACCCCCGGAGGGCTCGCGTCCCGCGAACGGGTTCAGCCGCCGTCGATGACCCGTGTGATCGCGTCGCTGAACGAACTCGGCCTGGTGGATCGCACCCCGCACCCCACCGACGGCAGACAGATCATCGTCAAGTTGTCGTCCGCGGGAGACAGCCTGCTCGCCGATGAGCACCAGGCGCGCGAAGAGTGGTTGACCGAACGTCTCACGAAGCTCGACGACGCCGGCATCGCCACCTTGCGCGACGCAGTCGTCATCCTGACGGAGCTGGTGGCCGAGGACGACTAAGTCGAGTCCGATGCGGCGATCGCGCCTCCGGCTGGGAGAATGTGGTCGTGGTTCACGTCATCGACATCGACGATCCCGCCGACCCCAGGCTGGACGACTTCCGCGATCTCAATTCCTCGGACCGGCGTCCCGATCTTCCCGGCGGCAAGGGACTGGTGATCGCCGAAGGCGTGCTGGTCGTGCAGCGCATGCTCGACTCCCGATTCCCGTTGCACGCCATGCTCGGTGTCGATCGTCGTCTCGGTGAACTCGCCGACGACCTGTGCGATGCCGGGGGGTGGGCGGGATTGTCGCCGGAGGTGCCGTTCTACCGGACCGACGCGGACGTCATGGCCGAGGTGGTCGGCTTCCACCTCAACCGCGGCGTGCTCGGGGTCGCGTACCGGCCCGAGCCGCTCGACGTCGTCGAGGTGATCGAGAAGGCCACCACTGTTGCAGTACTCGAAGGCGTCAACGATCACGAGAACATCGGCTCGATGTTCCGCAATGCGGCAGGGCTCGGTGTCGATGCAGTGCTGTTCGGTAAGGGTTGCGCCGATCCGCTGTACCGGCGCGCGGTGCGCGTATCGATGGGGCATGTCCTGCGGGTCCCGTTCGCGTACGTCGACCGATGGCCGCACGACCTCGACACGCTGCGTGACCGCGGATTCCAGCTGATTTCGCTGACCCCGAATCCGGAGGCGATGCCGCTCGCCGAGGCGATGACAGGGGAGAAGGTGGCGTTGTTGCTCGGCGCGGAAGGACCCGGGCTGACCGAGCAGACCATGCGCGCCACCGATGTACGTGCTCGAATACCGATGGCGCCGGGAACCGATTCGCTCAATGTGGCGACGGCTGCGGCGATGGCGTTCTACGAGCGGGTTCGGATCCCCCGATGAGTGCGGGGTCCGTATCCGCGCCGACCCCGTGGTCGACAGGGCTGTTGCTGACCGCGTTCGTATTCACGCTGACCGCGGTCACGTTCATCGCGATCGGAGATGTACTCGCCGACATTCATCCTGCGGTGGCGGTGCTCGTCAATGTCGTGGCCGTCGCGGGGGCCACGCCCACTCTCCTGGTCTGGCGACGGCGGCCGGTGTGGCGGTGGGTGGCGCTGGGTATCGCGACCGCTGTGCCCGTGGCGTGGGGTGTGCTGCTGCTCGGATGAGCGTGGCGGGGACTACAGCCCTGCCGCGCGACGCCACCACGAGCGCTTGGTCTGCTGTGCGGTCGATGCGGTAGGCGGTACGGGTTCTCCCGGTCGGTGCAGGGCGAAACTCCACACTTCGATGTCGGCGGGTGCGGGTTCGCCGTCGCCGCGACCGACGTACCGGAAGCCGAGCCACGCGGCGTTGGCGGCTTCGACGAGACGACGGGGATGGAACGGCAGCGCTTCGGGATGCGGCACGGCGTCGGCCGGCCACCGCATGGGATGTTCTCCCGACCAAAACGGACGTTCCCACAGGAACGGGATTCCTTCGTCTTCGTAGAACTCGATGGCACCGGCTCCGAACGCGCGCCGGAGTGTGCCTTGCTCCCACGCCCCGAACGAACCCCACCCACCGGCAGCGTCGGACACGATCAGGTAGATGTTCTCGGACGCGAGCGTGTGCAGCCAATTGACGCCCACTGCGGAGGGTCGGCGGTGGGTGAGTTCGCGGCTGCACACCACAGTGACGCCGGGGAAGCTGCCGACGAAGACCGTGTCGTCGTCGAACTCTGCGTCGTCCGAGCCCTTGCCCCCGGCCACCTGCGCGAGTGTCGCACGACCGACCGCGGTGGCGTGCCGATCGGGATACAGCCGCGCAAGCAGAGCGTGCGCCGTATCGCGGTCGGGGGTCGAATTACGCAGTACTGCAGCAGGATCCGGGGCGTCGACGTACCAGAGCGTCGACACGACCGCCGCCATCGGCGTCGGCCCTCAGGCGCGTCCGTTGCTGCGGACGCCGAGCAGAACATCGTCCCATGAGGGCAATGCGGGCTTGCCGCGCTTGTCCTTGCTCGGGCTCGCTGCAGGCTTGGCCGACGCGGCAGCGCCCCGCTGAGACTCGGTGTCGGTGTCGTGCTCTGCGACGGCGGGCATTGTCCGTCCCGTCTCCACCACAGCGGTGTCGTGGTCGGCGGGCTCCGGCTGCCGGTCGATGACGACCGCGTCGGCCGGTGCGGCAACGAACCGCTCGGTCTCGGTGTCCACCGTGTCGTCCGTGTCGCGTGACGAGTACACCGGCGTGAGGTAACGCAGGGGGCGACCGCAATCCGGGTCGACGAGGTCGGCGGCGATGTCGTCGAGCGCGGCGATTGTGCCACCGTGCGCATCCGGCTGATAGCGCCAGTGTGCGGCATTGGTGGAACGACCGGCCTGCCACTCGAGTTGGGCGACCCAGTGCCCGTCGTCGTCGCGCCATGCATCCCACGTCGCGTCGTCGAGGTTGTGTCCGCGTGAACGGAATGCCTGCGAGACGATCTCGAGAAGTGTCTGCACGGTGGGGCCGTCGGGGCGCACCGGGTGCCCCTTCTGTGCCATATCGGCTGCGCGGGAACGCTCGAGCAGCACCGGATAGGCAAACCGCTCGACCTTCGAGATCGGGATTCCGGCTTCCTCGGCAACCTGCTCGACGGACGCACCGGCCCGAATGCGGGCCTGGATCTCCCGCGGGCGAAGCGTGCTGGCGGTTTCGATCTGGATCTGCCCCAGGCGTGCGAGGTCGCCGCGTGACGCGGCGCGAAGTGTGTCGTCGACCGGAATGCGGAACTTGTCCCCCGTTGTGGGATCCGCGAGCACGACATGCTTAGCATCCGGCTCGAGACCCACCACCTTCAGTTCTCGCACACTGACCTCCTCGCGCCGGCTCGCGATCGACT
This sequence comes from Rhodococcus sp. JCM 9793, assembly GCF_055380405.1. NCBI lineage: Bacteria > Bacillati > Actinomycetota > Actinomycetes > Mycobacteriales > Nocardiaceae > Rhodococcus > Rhodococcus sp. JCM 9793. The sequence goes on along the minus strand of NZ_AP043721.1, from coordinate 5,431,931 downwards.
TGCCCGAGATTAACGGAGTTGTCCACGATCCGGGAGGGGGACACGCCGCGCCACGCCGAGCCGGATCACAAGAATTCCGGGCGGAGGCGTTATCGTCCTAGGTTTGCCGATTATGTCTCGATGTGTGGTTGAGAGTTTCAAGGAATGCCGAGGGGGCCGGACCCATATGGATCCGGCCCCCTCGGCGAGCGCCGCGAACAGCGATCAGAGCTGTGAAATCACAGCTGTGAAATCAGAGCTGTGAGACGACCCAGTCGATGCTCTTGGTCAGCTGCGTGATGTCTTCGGGATCGATCGCCGGGAACATGCCGACACGCAGCTGATTCCGACCGAGCTTGCGATACGGCTCGGTGTCGACGATTCCGTTGGCCCGCAGGATCTTCGCGACCTGTGCCGCATCGACCTCCTCGGCGAAATCGATGGTACCGACGACCTGCGACCGCAGAGCCGGATCGGTGACGAAAGGCGTGGCGAACTCGGACGCCTCGGCCCACTCGTACAGGCGCGACGACGAATCCTTGGTGCGCGCGACCGTCCAGTCCAGCCCGCCGTTGCTGTTCATCCACTCGATCTGATCGGCGAACAGCAGCAGCGTTGCGAGCGCCGGTGTGTTGTAGGTCTGGTCCTTGCTGCTGTTGTCGACCGCGATCGGCAGCGACAGGAACTCCGGCGTGAACCGGCCCGACGCCTTGATCTCGGCGACGCGCTCGAGCGCAGCCGGGCTCATCAGTGCGACCCAGAGGCCGCCATCGGCCGCGAAGCACTTCTGCGGCGCGAAGTAGTAGACATCGGTGTCGGCGATGTTCACCGGCAGCCCACCCGCGCCCGATGTAGCGTCGATCGCGATCAGTGCGTTGTCGGAGCCCGCAGGACGCGACACCGGCACAGCGACACCGGTCGACGTCTCGTTGTGTGCCCAACCGATCAGGTCGACGGACGAGTCGGCGATGATCTCGGGAGCCGAGCCCGGATCTGCGCTCACCACGACGGGGTCGCCGATGAACGGGTTGTTCTTCGTCACGGTCGCGAACTTCGACGAGAACTCGCCGTAGGTGAAGTGCTGCGAACGTTCGCGGACCAGGCCGAATGCTGCGGCATCCCAGAATGCGGTGGTGCCGCCGTTGCCGAGGACGACCTCGTAGCCCTCGGGCAGCGAGAAGAGGTCGCGCAGGCCCGAACGGACACGCGCGACGACGTCCTTGACGGGCTTCTGGCGGTGGCTGGTGCCGAACACCGAAGCGCCGACGTCGACCAGCGACTGCAACTGCTCGGGGCGGACCTTGGAGGGGCCGCAGCCGAAGCGGCCGTCTGCGGGCTTGAGATCGGCGGGAATGATCGGTGAAGCGTCAGCCATCGGAAAGCGTGTCCTAAGCGTCGAGGGACAAGTGCAGGATGTAGTCTAAACCGCCCTGCGCCGCCGATCACCGATGTGTGATCGAATCCCACCCGGCGACAGCATCGGCGGAACGAGGATCGGGGCCGGTGTAGATCGCTGCGGGACGCACCAGCTTGCCGAGCTTCTTCTGTTCGAGAATGTGGGCGCACCAGCCGCCGGTGCGGCCGCACGTGAACATCGCCGGCATCATCGCCGACGGAACCTCGGCGAAATCGAGGATCACTGCCGCCCAGAATTCGACGTTCGTTTCGATGGCGCGGTCGGGGCGACGCTCACGCAGTTCGGCAAGTGCTGCCTGCTCGAGGGCCGCAGCGGCTTCGTATCGGGGTGCGTCCAGACGCTTGGCGGTGGCGCGCAGGACGCGGGCGCGGGGGTCCTCCGCGCGGTACACGCGGTGGCCGAAACCCATGAGCTTTTCTTTGCGGTCGAGGATTCCCTTGACCATGGCACGCGGGTCGCCGCTGCGTTCGGTCTCCTCGATCATCGGGAGCACCCGGGCCGGTGCGCCGCCGTGCAGCGGACCGGACATCGCACCGACGGCGCCGGACAATGCGGCCGCGGCGTCCGCGCCGGTCGAGGCGATGACGCGAGCGGTGAAGGTGGAGGCGTTCATGCCGTGCTCGGCGGCGGACACCCAGTAGGCGTCGATGGCCTCGACATGTTTCGGGTCGGGCTCGCCCTTCCAGCGCACCATGAAGCGTTCGGTGACGGTCTGCGCCTCGTCGACACGCTTCTGGGGTACGGCGGGCTGGTAGATGCCGCGTGCCGACTGGGCGACGTACGACAGGGCCATCACTGCGGAGCGTGCGAGGTTGTCGCGGGCGGTCGCGTCGTCGATGTCGAGTAGCGGTTCGAAGCCCCAGATCGGTGCGAGCATCGCGAGGCCGGCCTGGACGTCGACGCGGACGTCGCCGGTGTGGATGGGCAGGGGGAACGGCTCGGCCGGGTGTAGTCCGCGGCCGAACTCTCCGTCGACGAGTAGCGACCACACGTCGCCGAAGGTCACGCTCTTACCGACGAGTTCTTCGATGTCGACACCGCGGTATCGCAGTGAGCCACCGTCCTTGTCGGGTTCGGCGATGTCGCTGGTGAAGGCGACGACGCCTTCGAGTCCGGCGACGAAATCTTCGGGTACGGACGCGTGTGATGCCATGACGGTGTGGCTCTCCTCGTTCACGTGCGGCCCGATCCGGGCGGCACTGCCGGTGGAATGAGTACGCAGTCTTGTGATCGGCCACTCATCCGGTCGTCGAAAAGGACTCTAGTCGCCCTCCACTCCGTCCGGCCGACCGGAGTGGAGGGCATGTGGAAATCGGCGCATGACCGGCTCGGAGCACGAAACCGAGGAGGGCCCGAGCATCCGGAGTAATCTCCACATCCGTGCAGCAGGATCCGCAGAACCCACTCGCGTCGATGCGGGTGAACTACATTCCCACCACCCCGGCGGAGGAGCCTTCGGACATCGATCTCGGTCCCGAAGATCTCGACGCGGGCTGGCTCCCCTGTGCCCGACGCTGGCTGGCGGCCGCAGTGTCTGCGGGTGTACCCGAGCCCAACGCCATGGTCCTCGGCACCGTCGACGAACACGGGCACCCCGCGACCCGGACTGTGTTGTGCAAGGGAATCGAGGCCGACGGCGTCACCTTCTTCACCAACTACGGCTCCGACAAAGCCCGCCAGCTCGACGCCGTGCCGTACGCATCGGCGACGTTCGTGTGGCTTCCGCTGCATCGGCAGATCAGCGTCCGCGGCCCGGTCACCCGTGTCTCCGCCGAGGAGACGGAGGCCTATTGGCGGACCCGGCCGCGCGGCTCTCAACTGGGTGCGTGGGCATCGCAGCAGTCGCAGCCCATCGCTTCGCGCGCCGACCTGGATCACGCGCTCGTCGAGGCCGGCGAGAAGTTCGGTGTCGAGGACGACATTCCCGTGCCCCCGTTCTGGGGCGGATTCCGGATTTCTCCGGACTTCGTCGAGTTCTGGCAGGGCCGGCCCAACAGGATGCACAACCGTGTCCGGACCCGTCTCGTCGACGGCAAGTGGCACACGCAACGGCTGCAACCGTGAGGCGGTTTCTCGCCGACACTGCGCCGCTACAGAACAAGGACTATGCCCGCCTGTGGTGGGCCGGTGTCGTGACGGTGATCGGTGCTCAACTGTCGGTGGTCGCGGTTCCCCAGCAGATCTATGAGATCACCCGTAATTCGGCGTACGTCGGCCTGACCGGTGTGTTCGGCCTGGTACCGCTGGTCGTGTTCGGGTTGTGGGGCGGAGCGCTCGCCGACGTCATGGACCGCCGCACACTGCTGACGATCACGTCGGTCGGCCTCGGCGGTACGTCGTTGCTGTTGTGGGCCCAGGCCGCGGCCGGGCTGAACAACGTCTGGATCCTGCTGGGTCTGTTCTCTCTGCAACAAGCATTCTTCGCCGTCAACCAGCCGACGCGTGCTGCCATCATCCCGCGCCTGCTGCCGACCGGGCAGATCGCTGCAGCGACCTCACTGAACATGACGGTGGTGCAGTTCGGTGCGATCGCCGGACCGCTGCTTGCCGGGGTGCTGATCCCGGTCCTCGGACTGTCGACCCTGTATCTGCTCGACACGCTCTTCCTGCTCGCGACGCTGTGGGCGGTGATCCGGCTGCCGTCCATACCGCCGCTCGGCGAGACGACACGGGCGGGCCTGCGCGCGGTGCTCGACGGCTTCCGGTATCTGTCGACCCAGAAGATCCTCCTCGCGTCGTTCGTCGTCGACATCGTCGCGATGGTGTTCGGTATGCCGCGCGCACTGTTTCCGCAGATCGCGCACGAATCGTTCGGCGACCCTGCCACGGGCGGCTTCGCTCTCGGACTGCTGTTCGCGTCGATGTCGGTCGGAGCGGTCCTCGGCGGCGTCTTCTCCGGTTGGTTGCCGCGCGTGCGTCGCCAAGGTCTCGCAGTGATGGTGTGCATCGCGCTGTGGGGTGTCGCGATGATCGGATTCGGTGTCGCTGTGTGGTTCGCGGTGCCGGGTGGTAGTGCGGTGCTCCTGTGGGTGGCCCTCGCGTTCCTCGCATTCGGTGGTGCGGTCGACATGGTGTCGGCGGCGTTCCGGTCGACGATGTTGCAGACGGTCGCGACCGACGAGATGCGTGGCCGGTTGCAGGGTGTGTTCATCGTCGTTGTTGCGGGAGGCCCGCGGATCGGGGACGTGCTGCACGGCGCTGCGGCTGCAACGGTCGGAACCGCCGTTGCAGCGGCCGGTGGCGGTGCGCTCGTGGTTGTCGGAACTCTGTTGTGCGTCTTCGCATTTCCCGCGTTCGTGAGGTATCGCGTGCGCAAGGACGGCACACCCGAAGTGTGACGGTGGAGATCAGGCGGGGAGCGGTGCACGCAGTTCGGTGACTGCGATCCGTGCGGCCTCACCGATCGCCGCATCCACCACCGGTAGTGAGGGTTGCGCGCGGGCGGCGCGCGTGAACACCGCGACCGCCACCGGATGTTCGCCGGGGAACTCGACGACCGCGACTTCGTTGCGGATGATGCCGATCGTGCCCGTCTTACCTGCCACCGACACCCCGCGGTACGGAAAGGCTGCGGCGATGCGATGCGGCCAGATCTGGCTGCGCATCACGTGTTGGACGAAGCCGGTCTGCTCGGGGGAGAGCACGTCACCTGCCCACACCGCGGCGAGGAGACGTGTGATCTCCTCGGCGGTGGTGGCGCTCGTGAACGCGGGATCGTAGGCCGACACCGACCACGCCGCGTCGATGTCGGTGAGGGCCTTGAACGCCTCGACGGTGGTGTGGCTGTCCGTCTCCTCGACCAGTCGCCGGTACATGTCCGCGGTACCACCGACGATGTTCGTGTGCTCGAGGCCGAGCCGGGCGAGCATGTCGTGGACTGCGACGGTGCCGATCTCTCCGAGCAGCACGTCGGCGGCGGCATTGTCGGAGACGGTCATCATCGACGCGGCGATATCGCGTCTGCTCATGGTGACCGGATCACGCATCGTCGCGATGCCGGTCGGGCCCGGTGTGCACTCGGACGGCTCGATGCGCAGTTCGGACGTCGGATCGATCCTGCCTGCGTCCACTTCTGCGCAGAACGCGAGGAAGAGTGGCAGTTTGTACACCGACGCGAGCACGACCCGCTCCTCGCCGCGCACCGACAACACAGCGCCGTTGTCCGAGCAGCGGCGCGCGTGCAACCAGCCACTGCATCCGGCGTCGGCGAATACGGCTCGGATTCGGTCGGTAGCCGTGCTCATTTTGCGCGCTCCCGGAACAGCACACGATCGATCGCTGTGACGTGCCGGTCGACGTTGTCGCCGGGGCGCCACACGATGCGCACGCGCAGAGCGAGGGCGTCCGGGGCGAGCGTCAGCCACGCGACACCGGGAACCGAGCCCGGTGGTGCGGTCGATATCGCGAAGTGCAGTCCGGCAGCAGCCGTCGCGAGGGCTGTGCGACCGTCCGGGACGGCAGTTGTGCTGACGTCGAGGCCCCGCTCTCGCAGAATGTCTTGGGTGGCATCGAAAGCCGCCGGGTTTCCGGTTCTCGGAGGTGTCGCGAACGACAGGTCGGAGAGCATCGGGAAACGCGGCCGTTCCGCTCGCGCACTGCGGTGCCCGGCCGGCACGACCACCCATCGGGGCGCTTTCGTCACCGGTCCGGCCTCGACACCGTCGAGTAGTGCGGGGTGTTCGACGACCGCGACGTCGCACATACCCGACCGGACCGCGGCCACCAGGTCGGCCGTTTCGGCCACTTCGGTCGAGACTGTCACGTCCGGTCCGGTGTGCAGTGCAGCAGCGCAGGCGGTGAGTGTCCGGTCGGGGAGCGCGGCCGTTGCGCCCCAGCGCACGACACCCCGCGCTTCGGAGACACGCTCGGCTTCGGCGAGGAATCGTTCGGAGTCGTCGACGAGCAATCGTGCGCGGGGGAGTAGAGCTGCGCCCGCGGTGGTCAGTACGGCTCCCTGCTGTGTGCGGTGCACGAGATCGGTACCGATGTGCTGCTCGAGGCGTCGAAGTCCTTGCGACAGAGGGGGTTGAGTCATGTTCAGCGTGGCGGCCGCGCGACCGAAGTGGCCTTCTTCCGCGACGGTGACGAAGAAGCGGAGGTGGCGGATCAGATCCATGACGCCATTCAACCAGCGCCTGCGGCACAGCCGGTCGATCGGTGGATCGCGGACTCGATGTCCTCGTCTTTCAGGTCGTCCAACTGCGGCGATACTTTTTACGACCCGGCTCGGGCTCGTGCGGATATTGGCGGCACGGATCGCTCGGGTGCTGTGGTGAGGGCATGACACAGCAGCGAACAACATTGTCCCGCAGATGGTTTCTCAACTCGACGCTCGTGGCGGCATCGATCCCGGTCGCTGCTGCATGCGGCGCACCGACTGCCGCGACCGTTCCGGAGCAGGCGCCGGACGGTGGACCACCCGAGATGCCGGTCCGCCTGACGGCGCTCGACGAGCGCTTCGTCGAGATCGAGAATCGGCATGCCGTGCGTCTCGCGGTACTCGCACATTCACCGGCAAACGGCCGCACCTACACGCATCGCGGTGACGAGCGGTTCGCGATGTGCTCGACGTTCAAGGTCTACGCGGCGGCGGGCATCCTGCAACTCGAAGCCGAGGGGCGACTGCGGCTCGACGACACTGTCGCCGTCGAACCGGGCGACATCGTCGTGAACTCGCCGGTGACCTCCGAACATCAAGGCAGGGTGATGAGCTACGAGCAGCTCTGCGAGGCCGCGCTCACACGTAGCGACAACACGGCCGGCAACCTCCTGCTGCGACGACTGGGCGGCCCGGACGCGGTGACCACGCTCGCGCGCTCGGTCGGTGATGACACGACACGCCTCGACCGGTGGGAACCGGAACTGAACGACGCCGCGCGCGGCGACGAGCGCGACACGACGACCGCGGCCGGGTTGGCGCGTGGATACCGGGAGTTGATTCTCGGCTCGGCGCTGGATCCGGCGCGTCAACGGACTCTCACGGGGTGGATGCGTGCGAGCATCACGTCCGACACGAGGATGCGCGCAGGGCTTCCGCCGGGCTGGGTCGCTGCCGACAAGTCCGGCGCAGGATATTTCGCCACCGTCAACGACGCAGGGGTGGTCTGGTCGCCGGAGGGGGAGCCGTTGGTGCTGGTGATTCTCTCGGACACCACCACCGGTGACGTCGATGCTCCGTTCGACAACACGCCGATCGTGGACACGACGGTTGCACTCGTCTCGGCGATGCGAGCCGTGCCCTGATGGCGTGCTCCTGATGTAGGAGCGCTGAATCGACTGGCCGAATCCGCCGTGAAGACGGTGTTCGCCGGGCAGACTGTTGATCATGTCCGAGTCGATCCACCACTCGATCCGGGGCGGCGGATACAGAGCCGCGGTGTCCGGGGCCGGCGCTGCGCTGCTCGCGCTCGACTACGGCGACCACTCGGATACACGCGGATCGGCCACTCGCGGATCGTCACAGCCATATCAGCTGGTCGAGACCCCGGCGGGCCATGAACCTCCACTGGACTGTGGCGGCGCGGTGCTCGCCCCGTGGCCGGGCGGCGTCCGCGACGGGCACTTCTACTTCGACGGAATCGAGCACCAACTCGCCCTCACCGATCCGGAGCGAGGTGCCGCGATGAACGGCCTGGCCTGGTACCGGGGCTGGGAAGTGTCGGGCCTCACCGACTCGCGGATCCAGCAGACGCTGGAGGTCGGGCTGCACAAGGGCTGGCCTTACCAACTGCGGTTGACGGTCGCGCACGAAGTGGGCCCCGACGGCCTCACCGTCACCCACACTGCGACGAACGTCGGCGGATACCATTCGCCGTTCGGGTTGGGAGTGCGCCCGTATCTGCGGGCCGGCGGCACCCCGCTCGACGAGTGCACGCTTCAGTTGTCGGCCGGGACAAGGATGCCTCTCGACCGCGCCCGGGGCCTACCCGACGCGTACTCGCAGTCGGTCACGGACACCGAATACGACTTCACCGGGCCCAGGTCGCTCGAGGGCGTGCATCTCGATGCTCCCTTCAGCGCGCTCGACGAGGATCTGGACGGCAATGCCCGTCATCGACTCTGCGGACCGGACGGTAGAGGCGTCGAACTCTGGACCGGCCGGGGTTTCGGATGGCTCCAGGCGACGACGATCGAGGATGCCGATTCCCGCGCGATCGTGCTCGCCCCGATGACGTGCCCACCCGACGCGTTCAATCTCGGCATCGACCTGCTCGTGCTGCAGTCCGGGGAACGGTGGACGGGACGGTGGGGCGTCCGGGCGTACGACTCCTCGGGATGAGTTCTGCCTGGCGCGGCGTACGATCGATGCTGGTGAGCGGCGTGCGTCGGTGTTCCGTCAGGGATTCGAAGGGCACAGTCGAGCCCCCGTCGACGGTAGGTGGGACACACCGTTCGGGGACTTTCGACCGACCCTGCCTCCGCGCGGCGGCCACGGAACCGTTAGGTTCTACGTGAATGTTCGGAAGTTTCTGGTAGGTCTGAGCTTGAGAGGGATCCTTCGTGCCCGCTGAGAATGACACACAGCCCACCCTCAGCTACCCCGGTGGCGAGCACACAATGGCTATCGCCAAGGCGACGGAAGGCAATGACGGCATCGAGCTCGGCAAGCTCCTTGCGGACACGGGGTACACCACCCTGGATCCCGGTTTCGTCAACACCGCCTCCACCAAATCGGCGATCACATACATCGACGGCGAGAAGGGAATCCTGCGCTACCGCGGATACCCCATCGAGCAGCTCGCGGAGAAGTCGACGTTCATCGAGGTCAGCTACCTGCTGATCTACGGTGAGCTGCCGACCACCGAGCAGCTGGATGTGTTCACCGATCAGATCCGTCGGCACACGCTGCTGCACGAGGATCTCAAGCGTTTCTTCGACGGCTTCCCGCGCAACGCGCACCCGATGCCCGTCGTCTCCAGCGCCGTCAACGCGCTGTCCGCGTACTACCAGGACGCACTCGACCCCGACGATCCGGAGCAGGTCGAGCTCTCCACGATCCGCCTGATGGCCAAGCTGCCGACGATCGCGGCCTACGCCTACAAGAAGTCGGTCGGTCAGCCGTTCCTGTACCCGGACAACTCGCTGACACTGGTCGAGAACTTCATGCGCATGACGTTCGGTTTCCCGGCCGAGCCGTACGAGATCGACCCCGAGGTCGCGCAAGCTCTCGAGATGCTGCTGATCCTGCACGCCGACCACGAGCAGAACTGCTCGACGTCGACGGTGCGGCTGGTCGGATCGTCCGATGCGAACCTGTTCACGTCGATCTCCGGTGGCATCAATGCCCTGTGGGGTCCGCTGCACGGTGGCGCCAACCAGGCCGTTCTGGAGATGCTCGACGAGATCCAGAAGTCGGGCGGCGACGTCACGGAGTTCGTCCGCAAGGTCAAGAACAAGGAAGACGGCGTGAAGCTCATGGGCTTCGGGCACCGCGTCTACCGCAACTACGATCCGCGTGCTGCGATCGTGAAGAAGACCGCGGACAAGATCCTCAACAAGCTCGGCGCCGGCGACGAGCTGCTCGAGATCGCGATGAAGCTCGAGGAAGCCGCGTTGACCGATGAGTACTTCATCGAGCGCAAGCTGTACCCGAACGTGGACTTCTACACCGGTCTGATCTACCGGGCGATGGGCTTCCCCGACCGCATGTTCACCGTGCTGTTCGCACTGGGGCGCCTGCCGGGGTGGATCGCGCACTGGCGTGAGATGCACTCGGATCCGACCCTGAAGATCGGCCGTCCGCGTCAGATCTACACCGGGTACACCGAGCGCGACTACAAGGGATTCGACGCACGCTGACGTGCAATCGACCATGAGTTCGACGATCGACTGTTCGACGAGGGAGCTGGACCTATGACCAAACCGGAGATCGAATTCCAGGAGGGGCCCGCCCCCACCGAGCTGGTGGTCAAGGACATCACCGTCGGCGATGGTGCAGAGGCCGTGGCGGGTGCGCTCGTCGACGTCCACTACGTGGGTGTCGAGTACGACACGGGCGAAGAGTTCGACTCGTCGTGGAGCCGCGGTGAGTCGATCCGCTTTCCGCTCGCAGGTCTGATCGCCGGTTGGCAGGAAGGCATCCCCGGCATGAAGGTCGGCGGGCGCCGCCAGCTGACCATTCCGCCGGAGCTCGCGTACGGTCCGGCCGGGTCGGGACACCAGCTGTCCGGCAAGACCCTGGTATTCATCATCGATCTGCTCGGCGTCCAGGTGCCGCCGGAGCCGCCGGTGATCGAGAAGCCCGAGGGGCCGGCTCCGACCGAGCTGGTCGTCGAGGACATCGAGATCGGTGACGGCGCCGAGGCTCAGCCCGGTGCCACCGTCGACGTGCACTACAAGGGCGTCGAGTTCGACACGGGCGAAGAGTTCGACTCGTCGTGGAGCCGAGGCCAGTCGGTTGCATTCCCGCTTGCCCGCCTGATTCCGGGCTGGCAGCAGGGCATCCCCGGCATGAAGGTCGGTGGACGTCGCAAGCTGACGGTGCCGCCGGAGCTCGCGTACGGTCCGGCCGGGTCCGGACATCAGCTCGGTGGCAAGACCCTGGTGTTCGTCATCGACCTGATGGGCACCAACTGATCAGCGCAGTGCGCTGACATAGATCATCTACGCAGGCCCCGCATCCATCGTGATGCGGGGCCTGCGTGCATTGCCCGCGGTTCCGGGAGTGGCGGTCAGGGGAGTGATCAGTAGGCCGTGGCCGCAGGTCCGTTGCCTGTGATGCCGCCCTGGATCGCGCCGGTGTTGCCGGCGGTCCTGCCGAAGCTCCACTCGCCGTCGCTGCCGCACACGAGGGCACCGTTCCGGGTGCCGGGTGAGGCGTATTCGACCTTCACGACGTTGCCGTTGTCGTCCTCGTGCACGATCGGGCAGCCCCTTCCGGGTCCGTTGACCGGATCGACCTTCGGTTCCGCAGAGGCGGTGGCAGCCCCGCCGAACGCGACTGCTGCGATCATGAGAGCGGCGGCAAAAGCTTTGTGGTGCTTGGTCATTCTGTTCTCCTGGGCCTGGGTGGTGGTGACTGATTCAAGAATGCGCCCTCGGAGTCCTGCGTCGAACCCACCCCAGGGGTGGGTTCGACGTACCCGGTGGGCGATCATCGACCGCATGGAAAACGCGGGCATCGCACCGATCCACGGCAGGCATGGGGTCCGGTCCGATCAACACGTCGTCCGGGACTCGTATTCGGCGAGATCGCAGGAATATGTGGATCTCTTCGGCGCGATGACCTCTACCCACCCATCCGATCGTGCCCTGGTGCGCAGCTGGGCCTCCACGCTGACAGGTCCCGTGCTCGACGCCGGGTGCGGTCCGGGGCAGTGGACCGGCTTCTTGGCCCAGTGCGGACTGACCGTGAGCGGGATCGATCTGGTACCCGAGTTCGTCGAACTGGCTCGCAGCCGGTACCCGGAACTGTCGTTCGACATCGGACGCTTCGAGGAATCGGGCGCCGCAACAGGATCATTGGGGGGTGTGATGTCGTGGTACACGCTCATTCACCACGATCCACCGGACATGGGAACTCCGCTCGCAGAGTTTGCGCGCGTGATTCGGCCGGGCGGAGGATTGTTGGTGGGCTTCTTCGAAGGACCGGCAGTCGAGCCGTTCGACCATGCCGTGACCACCGCGTATCGATGGTCGGTCGACGAGCTCGGTAAGGAACTCGCTGCGGCCGGCTTCGAGCTGATCGAAGCGCACACGCGAAGGGCGAGCGGTCACAGGCCGCACGGCGCCATCACGGCACGCCGTCGGGCCGTGTGAGGATCAGGACCCTTCGAAGAACCGGGCCAGCCGTCGATGCCGGTGCGCGAACAGGGCGCCGACGACGCGGCGCGCAAGCTCGACCGCGCCAGGAATCCGCGACAGTGGCGCGCGCAGCTCGAATGTGAGCCGATCGTGGACCCTCGTGCGGTCTGCCGCGAGCGGATCCAGGGTGCGTTCGTGCTCCCAGCGGCGCATGAGGAGCATCGTCGACTTCTCGTGGAAGCGACGTCCGGGCTCGAGTGCGGCGATGGACAGATGGTCGTAGTCCACCGGCAGCACGCCGAACAGGAGCAGCGGGACCCGGGCGAGCGGTTGCCCGATGGGGACGGTGTCCTCGGTGAGGGTGTGTGCCCTCCGGGGCATACGCATTGCGAGCATCGGCGCGAGCTCGTCGTTGATGCCCTCGGCGCTCGTCACACGTGCCCACACCACCGTATTCGCGGCATCGACGATCGACTCGTCCTCGACCACGATCTCGTTGCTCATAGGGCTCCTGTATCGCGTCTCGAAGGAACGTTGCTCTCGCTGGACATCATGCATCCGTCGTTGGTCTACTGGCGTTGTTCTCGAGAACATCGTGTCCCCTGAAAGGATCGTCCGTGCCCGCTCCCGTTCTGTCCCGTCGCGACCTCGACTTCCTGCTCTACGACTGGCTCGATGTCGAATCGCTGACGTCGCGGGAGCGCTTCGCCGAGCATTCGCGCGACACGTTCGACGCCGTCCTCGACCTGAGCGCCGATCTTGCGACCAAGTATTTCGCGACACACAACAAGAAGGCCGACGCCCAGGAGCCGCGGATCGGGGAGGACGGCCGCGTCGAGATCATCCCTGAGGTGAAGGACGCGCTGGACCTGTTCGCCAAGGCCGGGCTCATCGCCGGGGCGTTCGACGAGTCCCTCGGTGGAATGCAGCTACCCATGACGCTGCTGCGTGCATCGATGGCCTGGTTCCAGGCTGCCAACGCCGCAACGTCGTCGTACCCGTTCCTCACCGCGGCCAACGCGAGCCTGCTCGTCACGCACGGTAGTGAGGCGCAGATCGAGAAGTTCGTCCCGGCCATGCTCGAGGGTCGATTCTTCGGCACGATGTGCCTGTCCGAGCCGCAAGCAGGGTCGTCGCTGGCCGACATCACGACCAAGGCGGTCCCGGCCGACGACGGCGCCTACCGGATCACCGGTACCAAGATGTGGATCTCCGGCGGAGACCACGAGCTCACCGAGAACATCGTCCACCTGGTGCTCGCGAAGATTCCCGGCGGCCCCGCGGGAGTCAAGGGCATCTCGCTGTTCATCGTGCCGAAATTCCTGGTGAACGACGACGGCACGCTGGGCGACCGCAACGATGTTGCGCTGGTGGGACTCAACCACAAAATGGGCAACCGCGGCACCACCAACGCCCTGCTCAACTTCGGGGAAGGGGCTTTTGCACCGGGAGGGGAAGCAGGCGCTGTCGGTTACCTGCTCGGCGAACCCCACAAGGGCCTGCAGTACATGTTCCACATGATGAACGAGGCGCGTATCGGCGTCGGGTTCCTCGCGACCTCGCTGGGCTACGCGGGTTACCTCCAGTCGCTCGACTACGCACGCACCCGCACCCAGGGGAGGCCGCTCGGGGCGAAAGACCCTGCATCGCCGCAGGTTCCGCTCATCGAGCACACCGATATCCGGCGGATGCTGCTCGCGCAGAAGTCCTACGTCGAAGGCGCGCTCGCTCTGGGACTGTACTGTTCGAAGCTCGTCGACGAACAGAACACCGCGGCAGACGACGACGTGCGGGCCGAGGCCGGCTTGCTTCTCGACGTGCTCACCCCGATCGCGAAGTCCTGGCCGTCGCAGTGGTGCCTCGAGGCCAACAGTCTCGCCATTCAGGTTCTCGGCGGCTACGGCTACACCCGCGAATTCGACGTCGAGCAGTACTACCGCGACAACCGGCTCAACCCCATCCATGAAGGCACCCACGGCATCCAGGGCATGGATCTGCTGGGGCGCAAGGTCGTCATGCACGGTGGTGCCGGACTGTTGCTGCTCGGTGAGACGATCGGCGCCACGGTGGATCAGGCGCTCGCTGCGGGTGGTGAGGCGGCCGCACACGCGGAGCAGCTGCGCTACGCGACCGAGCGTGTCGCGGCGACAACCGCAGCACTGTGGTCGAACGGGGATCCTGCAGTGGCGCTGGCGAATTCGACGGTGTATCTCGAAGCGGTGGGGCATACCGTGGTGGCGTGGATCTGGCTCGAGCAGCTGCTGGCCGTGGGCGATCGGGAGGGCGACTTCTTCGACGGCAAGCGTGCAGCGGCGCGATACTTCTACCGTTTCGAGTTGCCGAAGACCGGCCCGCAGTTCGATCTGCTCGCGAGCCTCGACCGCACGACGCTCGACGCCTCACCGAGCGTGTTCTGATCCGGCGTCACCAGGTGACTGTGAGCGTGTCACCCACCTTCAGGGCGTGCCAGCGGTCGGCGTAGTCGTCGAACCGGTCGACGATGTGCTCGACCAGCGGGGGAACTGTCTCGGCCGTCATCGACGGCGGCAGTTCCCGCGCGTGGCCGCGCCGGTACTCCCAGACGGGTAGCGCCATCCCTACCAACTCCTCGGATCGGGCCATGTCTGCCTTTGCCTGATCGGACACCTTGGTCCCCTTCGTCTTTCGACGGCGGGCGGCCTTGGTGCGTTCGGCGGGGTCGGCGGGCCAGAAGAGGCCGTTGTCGCCGGCGGCAAGCTGCCCGAACACCCCGAGCGGAATGCTCGCCTCCACTTCGACGAGAAGATGCAATAGGTCATGCGGGAGGTAGGGGTGACCGCCGGGGCCATTGCGAGGAGCGAGTGCCGCACCGGCCTCGCGGTGCACGGCGATTTCGTAGCTCGTGCCGGGCCTCTTCGTGAATACGACGCGCATAGTGTGCAGGGTAGGTGACGGGCGCCGGCACATGCACCTGGTTTTCGTCTCCGCTCCGACGGAGTTCCTCGCTTCACCCGTGTCAGGCAGAGAGCTGCTCGATCAGCAACCGAAGGGCGTGCCGTACCGTCTGCGCCAACACATTTTCCGGATCTCCGTCGAAATGCTGTTCTTCGGAGTGCGTTCCACATGGTCCGGTCGTCGCGAAACACACCGTGCCGGGTGGCCGCCCGTCCTGCGGGTCGGGGCCGCCGGCGCCGGTGACGGCGACGACGATATCGGCGGCGAGCAGAGCGGCCGTGGACACGGCCATCGCACGTGCCGCCGACTCGCATACGACCGGGCCCTCGGGCACCTCGAGCAAACCGTGCTTGACGGAGCGCGAGTACGCCACGATCGCGCCGCGGAACCATTCGGAACTGCCTTCCGCCGCTCCGAGACGCGCCGCCAGGGTGCCCGCCGTGAGGGATTCGGCGCATCCGATGGTGAGGTTGCGGTCGGATGCGAGGGTGCCCAGCTCGTCGAGCAGTGCGTCGGAGAGGTCGGTGCCCTCGACGACATCGTGATCATGGAGCATCGGTCTCACCTCCATGAATCGCCGTTGCCGGCCTCACCGCTTTGCAGCGAGGCGATTGACGACGACGCCACTGTCGAACACCCGGCTTTCCGACAGCTCGAAGTAGTGCGGATCGAACCCGGTTCGGAACAAGGGAATACCGTTTCCTGCGATGACCGGGTTGACCTTGAGGACGAGCTCGTCGATCTCGGGGAGCAGCTCACCGGCGAGTGTCGCGCCGCCGCACAACCAGATTCCCCTGCCGTCCTGATTCTTCAGGTTTCGGACGTACTCGAGTGGATCGGTCGCCACGAGGGTGACGGTGTCGTCCGGGGCCTGCGACAGGGTCTTCGAGAAGACGTACTGCTGAAGATGTGGATATGCGCTGGTGAGGCCGACGCTCAGTGAGGGCTCCCATGTGCGTCGACCCATGACGACCGCGTCGAAATGCTTGCCCGGTGAGGTGACTCCGAGCTGGTCGCGAACGTGCACCGGCAGCGTCTCGGGGTACTCCTCCATCAGGTGATACATGTGATCGCCCTCGACGGGGAAGAATTCGAAGCCGCCCGAGGGGTCGGCGATGAATCCGTCGAGCGTCGTCGCAACGTAATAGGTCAGTGTGCGCACACAACCCTCCTCGAAAGTGAGTACAGGCCGAGACCTGATCGAACTGCAACGCTAGAACGGGCACACCATCGAAGCCAGCACATTCGATCGGTTTCCCCCGAAAAGTTCTCGGTCACTGCGCGGCGCCGGTATCGCGTACCCATCGGGTGAGGATCGTGCCGTCGTCGTCGCACACCAGATGGGTGCGCCGCATCGCGGTGACAGTGGAGGCAGGGGAGTGAGCGATGCGGTCCGCCGATCCGGCAGCGAGCACGGGCGCCCAGGTCAGGCACAGGTCGTCGACGACGCCGTCGGCGATCATGCGACCGAACAACCGGGGGCCTCCTTCGCACAGGACGCGGCTCCACCCCGCTCGGTCCACGGCGGCGACAAGGGCTTCACCACCGATGTCGTCGTCGGCGATGACGCGTACATCCGCGCCGGCATCGGCAAGTACGCGACGCTTCTTCTCGGGCACCGCGCCGCTCGTGAACACGATCGGCGGCACGGACGTGTCGGTGAACAGCCGCATCCCCGGGTCGAGATTGCCCGATGCCGTGACCACCGCAATCGGTGGCACCGCTGACAATCCCGCTGCTGCACGGCGTTCGCGCAGAGCCTCACTCGTCCGCGCGCCCCCGTAGTTCTCGGTGCGCGCGGTCCCAGCACCGACGAGGATCACGTCGGCGAGTTCACGGAGCAGCCCGAACACGTTCTTGTCCGCCGGTGTCCCGAGACCACCAGAACGCCCGTCGACAGCGACCGCGCCATCGAGTGAGGACACGAAGTTCACGCGCAGCCACGGAGTCGTGAGCTCGGGTGGATAGGCGTACAGCTCACGCAGATCGGTGTCGTCGAGAACGCGTCCGGGAACTGTGGGTTCGTCGAGTCGTCGCATACCGTCGATCAGATCACGACCGCGGCTGCACCGTCACGCACCGTGCCCGGGATCCAGGTCGCGCACGTCGTCGAACATGACCGGATCGCTCATATCCGAGCGGAGCTCACCGCGATCCGGGTCGAGCAGGAATCCGACGTGGTCGCCGAGGTCGACCCTTCCGACGATGGCACCGGTGAACCACGCTGCCGCATCGTCGAGGATCGGTAGCCCGTGTGGTCCGTCGCTCCAGCCGCACTGCGCGAATTTGTCCGTGTCGTCGCCGGTGTGTGAGCCGAACAGCTCGGCCAGTGACAGCTGCGACCGGTCGAGTATGTGCACCGCGAGATGCTCGGCAGCACCCGCAACCCGGAACGTGCGGTTCTTGTCGGACAGCGCCACCAGAAATCTCGGCGGATCGATCGCGGCCTGTGTGGCGAAGCCGACCAGACACCCGCTTCGCTCGTTCACCGCCCTGGCGGTGACGACGAACATCGGGTAGTCGAGTCGGCCCACGATCGCAGAGAAAGCATCGGTCGGTCCGCTGTTGTCGGAGGACATGCACGCATCGTACGTGGCACAAATCGACCCGATACGGGTTTGAGTCGTCCCTCATGCGGTATCCGAGTGTTCATGACGGACGGATCGGAGTCGAAAGTTGCAGCGGATGCGAGTGTGGCACCCGACGACCCCCGCAAACCGGATTCGCCCACGGATCTGGAGAAGCCGTCGTGGAAGTATGTGCTTCGAAGGACGGTCCGTGAGTTCGGTCGAGACCAGTGCACGGACCTCGCGGCGGCCCTGACCTATTACGCGGTGCTGTCACTGTTTCCGGCGTTGCTGGTGGTGGTCTCACTGCTCGGCGTGTTCGGGCAGGGGCAGGCGACGGTCGACACTGTCCTGCAGATGATCGACGATCTCGGTCCGAGTTCGGCGGCCGACACCCTGCGCGGCCCCATCGAACAGCTGGTTCAGGCCCCGACAGCAGGCTTCGCACTGGTCATCGGTGTTCTCGGTGCGTTGTGGTCGGCGTCGGGTTACGTCGGCGCATTCGGCCGGGCGATGAACCGCATCTACGAGATCGAGGAAGGCCGCCCCGTCTGGAAGCTGCGCCCGTTGATGCTGCTCGTCACCGCGCTGGCCCTCGTCGCTGCGGGAGCGACTGCGCTGATGCTGGTGGTCAGCGGGCCGGTGGCTCGCACGATCGGTGACGTGATCGGGCTTGGCGACACGGCGGTGACGGTGTGGAACATCGCGAAATGGCCTGTGATGCTGGCGCTCGTCGTCATGATCGTGGCGGTGCTGTACTACGCGACTCCCAACGTGGCCCAGCCGAAGTTTCGATGGGTCAGTGTCGGCTCGTTCATCGCGATCGTCGTCTGGATGGTCGCCTCGGTCGTCTTCGCCCTCTACGTATCGAATTTCGGCAGTTACAACAAGACGTACGGCTCGCTGGCAGGCGCGGTGATCTTCCTGCTCTGGCTGTGGATCACCAACCTGGCCTTGTTGTTCGGCGCGGAGTTCGACGCGGAGCTCGAACGCGGACGCGAACTGCAGGCCGGGATCAAGGCCGAGAGATCTCTGCAGCTCCCCGAACGAGACACCCGGGTCATCGAGAAGAACGAAGCGAAGCATCAGGAATTCATCGCGCACGGCCGTCGCCTGCGCACCGCGCACGGCCCTCCGGAGCTCGACGACGACACGGAAGGAACCCACTCATGACGACGCATTCCGGCGATCCCCGCCCCGTTGCGGACCAACCCGCAAATTTGTCGACCGTAGAACTCACCGAGCGGCTCACCGCCCAGGTGTCCACGCTCGTCCGCACCGAGGTCACCCACGCACTCGACGAAGTGAAATCGAAGGGCACCCGGATCGGCGTCGGTGTGGGTATGTCCGGTGCCGGGGCGCTCCTGTTGTATCTCGGTGTGGCAACTCTGATTGCCGCGGGAGTGCTGGGGCTCGCCACGGTGGTCGACCCGTGGCTGGCGGCATTGATCGTTGCGGTCGTGGTGCTCGCTGTCGGTGGCATCCTCGCGGCGATCGGCGCGTCCAAGGCGAAGAATGCCGCACCGCCGGTTCCTGAACACACGATCGACAGTGTCCGCGACGATGTCGCCGCAGCGAAGGGAGCAGTGAGATGAGCGAGTCCGCAACGAACGGGGACGGTGCGAGCGGCGCGGCCGAGCCCGACATTGAACGACAACGTGCCGAACTCGCCGCTACCGTAGGTGAACTCACCGACCGGCTCGACGTACCCACCCGTGTCAGGCATGCGGCGGACGAACGCGTCGAAGCGGTCCGTGAACGGCCCGACCTCGTCGCGTTGGTCGCGGGGGTACTCGCCGTGACCCTGGCCGTCGTCGTGTGGCGACGACGGCGAGGATCGGCGGCGTAGCCGGCCGACCTCAGCCGCCCAGTTGCTCCCTCAGTGCTTCCAACACGGCGGGGTCCTCGATCGTCGACGGCACCGTGTACTGCTCGTGGTCCGCAATCTGCCGCATCGTCTTCCGCAGGATCTTGCCGGAACGAGTCTTCGGCAGGGCTTCCACGACCGTCACGTCGCGGAATGTTGCGACCGCACCGATCTGCTCGCGGACCATCGCCACCAATTCCTGGCGGAGGGTCTCGGGGTCGATGTCGATACCGGCCTTGAGCACGACGTATCCGGAGGGGCGCTGCCCCTTGAGTTCGTCGCGGATGCCGACGACGGCGCACTCGGCGACTGCGGTATGTGCCGCGACCACTGCCTCCATGCTGCCAGTGGAAAGCCTGTGTCCTGCAACGTTGATGACGTCGTCGGAGCGGCCGAGCACGAACACGTAGCCGTCGCCGTCGATGAAACCGGAGTCGCCGGTGAGGTAGTAGCCGGGGAATGTGTCGAGGTACGAGCGGCGGTAGCGGTCGTCGTCGCGCCACAGGCCCGTGAGGGTGCCGGGCGGTAGCGGCAGCCTCACGACGATATTGCCCTCCGTGTCGTGTGCAACGGGCTTGCCCTCCGCGTCGACGATCTCCACGCGATAGCCCGGGACGGGGACGGTGGGGGAGCCGGCCTTGAGCGGCATCGGGTCGAGGCCGCGCAGATTTGCGGCGATCGCCCAGCCCGTCTCGGTCTGCCACCAGTGGTCGACGACGGGACGACCGAGCACCTTCGTCGCCCATTCGTACGTGTCGGGGTCGAGGCGCTCACCGGCCGCGAACAATGTCTTCATCGAGGAGATGTCGTGTTTCTTCAGTTCGTCGGCATTCGGGTCGGCCTTGCGCACAGCCCGGATCGCGGTGGGTGCGGTGAACAGTGCTTTCACGCCGTACTCGGAGATGATCCGCCAGAACGCTCCTGCGTCGGGAGTGCCGACGGGCTTGCCTTCGTACATCACCGTCGTCGCTCCCGCCAGGAGCGGCCCGTACACGATGTAGGAGTGGCCGACCACCCAGCCGACGTCGGAGGCCGTCCACCAGACGTCGCCGGCGGAGATGTCGTAGATGTTCCGCATCGACCACGTCAGTGCCACCGCGTGGCCGCCGTTGTCACGAACGACACCCTTCGGTTTCCCGGTGGTGCCCGAGGTGTACAGGATGTACAGCGGGTCGGTCGCGGCGACGCTCACCGGCTCGGCCGGTGATGCATCGGCGGCGAGTTCATCCCAGTCGAACCAC
The DNA here is from genome assembly GCF_055380405.1 of Rhodococcus sp. JCM 9793. NCBI lineage: Bacteria > Bacillati > Actinomycetota > Actinomycetes > Mycobacteriales > Nocardiaceae > Rhodococcus > Rhodococcus sp. JCM 9793. The sequence goes on along the minus strand of NZ_AP043721.1, from coordinate 5,411,183 downwards.
GCGGCCGAGGATGCCTTGTAGTCGGTGGCGGATCCGGGAACCTCCTCGCGGTTCTTCACGATCACGGTGTGCGGTGGAGTCTGCGACAGCTGGAGGGCCTGCTCGACCATCGGCAGGTACTCGATGGTGCGACCGGGCTCGAGCCCGCCGGACGCCGTCACCAACAGCACCGGCTGCGCGTCGTCGATACGAGTGGCGAGTTCTTTCGCCGCAAACCCGCCGAACACCACCGAGTGCACCGCGCCGATACGCGCGCACGCGAGCATCGCGATCGCTGCCTCGGGGATCATCGGCATGTAGATGATGACGCGATCGCCGGCGACGACACCCTGGTCGCGTAGGACACCGGCGAACGTGGCCACCTCGTCGAGCAACTCCGAATACGTGTAGGTGCGCTTCGCGGGCACCATCGCCGAATCCCAGATCAGCGCGGGGCGGTCGCCGTGACCGGCGCGGACATGCCGATCGAGCGCGTTGACGCTGGTGTTGAGGGTGCCGTCCGGGAACCACTTGTACGACGGGGCCTGCGTATCGTCGAGAGCGCGTGTCGGGGTGGTGTCCCACTCGACGCTCTGCGCGGCGGCGAGCCAGAACGCCTCCGGGTCGTCCACACTCTGCCGGAAAGCGTCCTCGTACGAGCTCATCGGTTCGTGTCCTTCCTCGACATCGACATGACCGCGACCACCCTATTCGACCCTATTCGCTGCGAGGTGCCGGATGGGAGGAATCTGCGCCGGGCGGCGCTGATCGATCGACGAACGGACGTACCGTGTGATCATGGCATTGCTCGCGGAAGACCTGCTGCTCCTCGCACTCGACGACGATTCGGGAAAAGCGCTTGTCGACAGCATCACACTGCCCCGCGCTCTCGCGGGCGCTGTGCTCCTCGAGTTGGCGCTCGACAACGTCGTTCTCCTCGACGAGGAGGGCGCCCGGGGCAAGAAGGGCAGGGTGATCGTCGGCGGTGGTGTTCCCGCCGACAAGGTGCTCGCCGACGCGGTGGCACTCCTCGGCGATCGAAAGCCGATGAAGCCGGCTGCGGCCATCGAGAAGCTGAGCAAGAACATGCGGGACATCGTGCTGGAGCGGGTCGTGGCGAGCGGATGGGTTCGAGAGGAGCGCGGCACGATCCTCGGGTTGTTCCCCACTCGGCGCTGGCCGGCAGTCGACGAGAGCCACGAACGTCGGATCCGCGCCGAACTGCGCTCCGTACTGATCGACGGGGTGACGCCCTCACCTCGCGCGGCAGCGCTGATCTCGTTGCTGTCGGCCACGAAATTGGCCCCGAAGATCTTCCCGAATGCCGACAAGAATCAAATTGCGAAGCGCTCCAAGACAATAGCGGAAGGTGAGTGGGCCGGTAAGGCCGTTCGTCAAGCGGTCGATGCGGTGAACACCGCGATCATCGTGGCTGTCACCGTGCCCGCGGTGGTGGCGAGCAGCTGAGGGACCCGGGTCAGGTCGGTAATCCTAGAGTGCGGAAGCGGGCGATCCGTCGTCGATATCGGTCGTCGGCGGACACGTCTGCGAGGGAGGCCAATTCGCGCGCGACCGCAGCACCCACCCGTTTGAGGAACTCGATCGGATCGTCTGCGGCATCGTGGCGTTCAGGAATGACACCGTCGATGATTCCGTCGCGCAACAGATCCCTCGACCGGATTCCCTGAGCTGCGGCCATCTGAGGGGCATGGGTGGTGTCGCGGTGCACGATTGCGCTGGCGCCTTCCGGAGGAAGTGGTGCGAGCCAGCCGTGCTGCGCGCACAGCACACGATCCGCAGGAAGCAACGCCAGGGCGCCGCCTCCGGTGCCCTGGCCGAGCAGCACCGACACGGTCGGGGTCTGCAATGTCACGAGATCCGCGAGGCAGCGAGCGATCTCGGGGGCGAGACCCCGTTCCTCGGCCTCCTTCGACAACGCTGCACCGAGCGTATCGATGACGAGGACGAGCGGAAGCTGTAGTTCGTCGGCGAGCCGCATCGCGCGTCGTGCCTCTCTCAGCGCGCCGGGCCCCATGGGTGCCGCCGCCGACTGACCGCTGCGATCCTGACCGAACAGCACACACGACACACCACGGAATCGTGCGAGCGACAACATCACAGCGGAGTCGGTTTCGCCCTCCCCGGTACCGGACAACGGCACCTGCGCCGATGCCGCATGTCGCAGCAATTGGCGGATCCCGGGGCGCTCGGGGCGGCGGGTGAGGATCACCGACTGCCAGGCCGGAATGTCGGGCACCTCGTCGACATCGGTGAGAGCAGGCTCGGTAGAAGTGTCGGGGTGATTCGGCTCGACGAGAACGCGCAACAGTCTGTGCACCACCTGCCGGATGCCCTCGAGCGGGATCACTCCGTCGATCACGCCGCGCCGATGGAGGTTCTCCGCGGTCTGGACCCCTTCGGGGAAGTCCTCCTGGTACAGGGCCTTGTAGACGCGCGGCCCGAGGAAACCGACGAGTGCGCCCGGCTCTGCCGCGGTGACATGCCCGAGCGACCCCCACGACGCGAACACTCCACCCGTCGTGGGATTGCGCAGGTAGACGAGGTAGCCGAGATGCGCCGCCTTGTGTGCTGCCACGGCCGCGGCGATCTTGACCATCTGCACGAACGCGAGCGTGCCTTCCTGCATTCGGGTGCCGCCCGAGGTAGGAGACGCGAGCAGGGGGAGTCCTTCCGCGGTGGCCCGTTCGACCGCGGAGACGATCCGTTCGGATGCCGCGACACCGATCGATCCGGCGAGGAAGGCGAACTCGCAGGCGATCAACGCGACCCTGCGTCCGTGGACGGTGCCGACTCCGGTGAGTACCGACTCGTCGACCCCGGACCTCTTAGCGGCACGCTCGAGTTCGGCGCGGTAGGTGTCATCGGGGTGGACGTCGATCGGGGATTCGTCCCACGAGACGAAACTGCCCTCGTCGAGCACCGCATCGATGAACTGCTGCGCCGAGATTCTGCTCCGAGCCACCTGGCCTCCTTGTCTGCAAGTCCACGTGCGACTGTACGAGGCTTCCTACGAAGGCGAGGAGGAGGTTGGTGCGAGTTCGACGAAGAACTCGCACCAACCTCCCCTTCGTTCGGATCTAGCGGCCGAGAGCTTCCTTCCATGTGACCGTGCGTCCGATGCGCAGGATCGACCGTTGGTAGATCTTCGCGGCCACCACCCCGAGGAGCGCGGTGACGACGATCATCAGCACGATGGTCCCGACGATCTGGAACGGCGACGCGACACCGGCCGCGATACGCAGCGGCATGAGGATTGCGGAGAACGGCGGAATCCAGCTCAGCACCGTGCTCCATGTGGCATCGGGGTTGTCGATGGAGGAGAACGCGGCGAAGAACATCGCGAGGATGATGAACATCAGTGGTCCAGACGTGGAGTTGACGTCCTCCTGCCGCGACACCATCGACCCGGCGGCTGCGTAGAGCACCGCGAAGAACGCGAATCCGAGGACGAACCAGCCGAGCGTGCCGGCGAATACGCTGATCGCTGTGCCGGTGATGGTGAGGGTGTCGGTGGCCAGAGCTGCGCCCACACCGACCACACCGTAGGCCGCGAGCTGAAGCAGGCCGACGGCGCCGATGCCGAGGATCTTGCCCCACAGCAGCTGCAGCGGTCGCAGCGTCGACAGCAGGAGCTCGACCACGCGCGACGACTTCTCCTCGACGACGCCCATCGCGACGTACATGCCGAACATCAGGATCTGCATGTAGAGCAGGATCACGGCGACGATCGCCAGGATCATGCGTTCACCCTGCTCGGGATCCGGCGGGTCGATGGCCTCGACGGTGACGGTGGCCTCCGCAGTGGCGGCTGCGATATCCGCCGGATCGACACCCTGGCCGGTCAGAGCTGCCGACTGTGCCTCCTGCGCGACCGCGGCATCGATCAGTGTCTTCAGTGTGGTGTCGATGTCGGATTCGGTGAGAGCAATGACGCTACCGCTGTCGCCGGGAACCAGGACGACGTCGAGTTCACCCTCGGTGACCTGAGCCCGCCCGGCATCGGCGTCGGGGAGTTCGGTGATGTCGAGGGGAGTGCCCGTTGCCTCGCCGACGGCGCCGAGCGTCGCGTTCAAGCTCGAGCCACCGACGATCCCGACGGCGGGGCGGTCCTCCTCGCCGCCACCGAAGATCGACATCGCCACGATGCCGGCGACGATCGCGATCAGAATGATCGCATTGCTGATGAGGAAGCTCTTCTTCTGGACCTGAGTGAGGAATTCACGGCTGGCGACGAGCCCGATGGCTCGCGGTGCGGACAATGGGGCGCTCATGCGGCCACCACCTCTCGGAACAGATCGGTCAGGGACGGCTGATGCAACGAGAATTCGTGGACGGGACCGGTTTCGAGCGCGGTCTTCAAGATCTGCTGGTCGTCGACGCCGGGCAGGACGGACAGTACGGTTCGCTCGCCTGAGTGCTCGATCGTCGTGACACCCGGGAGTCCGGTCGCCCAGCCGGTCGGTGCCTGGGGTGCGTGCACGACGAGTCGCGACTCTCCGCCGGAGCGCAGTTCGTCGACCGTTCCCACAGCGCGCATCTTCCCCTTGGAGATGATGCCGACGCGCTGGCACAGGCGTTGCACGAGATCGAGTTGATGACTCGAGAAGATTACGGGGACACCGTCATTGGACTTCTCCACGAGGACTTCGCTCATCACGTCCACGGCGACGGGGTCGAGTCCGGAGAACGGCTCGTCCAGGACAAGAACCTTCGGATCGTGAACGAGTGCTGCGGCGAGCTGGACTCGTTGCTGATTGCCGAGTGAGAGCGAATCGACCGTGTCGCCGAGGCGTTCGGCGATCCCGAGCCGCTCCGTCCAGCGCTGCACCGCATCGGATGCTTCCGACTTCGACAGTCCGTGAAGTTGGGCAAGGTAGGAAAGCTGTTTTCCTACTTTCATTTTCGGGTACAGGCCTCTTTCCTCGGGCATGTAGCCGATGGTGCGGCGCACGTCGAGGTCGACGGGGTTGCCGTCGAGGCGGACCTCGCCGGAATCAGCGGCGAGGACGCCGAGGATGATGCGCATCGTGGTGGTTTTGCCGGCACCGTTGCTGCCGACGAAACCGAACAACTCGCCCGGGTGGACGTCGAAACTCGCCCCGTCGAGAGCGACTGTGCTGCCGTAGCGTTTCGAAAGATCGTCGATGGTCAGGGTCATGGCTGGTCCTCCGGGTCGTCGTCGGGGCGGTTCCAGGCGAGCAGGACGGCGGGTAGGCACCCGCTGAACAGTATCGATGCGAGCGCGAATCCGCCCGCGGAGTACGCAAGTGCTTGGTGGTCGAGCGAATCGACCGTCGCGCCGAACACGAGGGCGAAAATCGGTACCAACAGCAGGGTCTGAGCGACGGACAGGCCGATGGATCGGGCGCTGTTGCGTTCGGCGATCTCGCGTTCGTCGAGGGCGTGGCGGGGTGCGTCGGATTGGCGGCCGGACACGACCTGCAGGCAAGTCCAGGTCGGTAGGAACATCAACGTGATCAGAGGCCATGCGATCGCGATGGTGATCGTGAAGTACGACGCGATTGCGATGAGGAACATGGCGGTGATCAAGGCGGTGACGCTGCCGGCAAGGATTCGCCGACGGTGTTGTGTGCGCCAGCCCGGGAGCCACTGGGCCGTGAGTTCCTCGTTCTTGAGGAACCGTCGGGTGCGGTGGGCCTCGTAGCGATCGAGCATGGACTGCGTGGGCATGTCAGGCCTCCTTCCGGGGCTTGTAGAGCTCGGTCGACAAGGGGGTGAACTCGGTGCGGGAGAAGACGGCCTCCACGGGCAGCGAGAACACGTCGCAGATGCGGAACGCGAGGTCGAGGCTCGGGTAGTGGTTGCCACGTTCGAGCGCGCCCACGGTTTGCGGGTTCACATCGATGAGCTCGGCCAGTTGTGCGCGGCTCATGCCACGCTCCGCGCGAAGGACGCGGATGCGGTTGTAGATGGGGAGTGTTTCCCCACGGCGTACCGGACTCATGGAACAAAGTGTTGTAAAAACACAACGGTTTGTCAACACAAACATGCAGACCGGTTGGCTGACCCAGTCGAGTGGGGCGCTGAACGTTCGGCCGGGTCTGCGCCATGTGTGCGTCGGCGCTCGCCAGGGTCAGCTCACGGGTTCGGGTATCCGCGTCTGCGCCACCCAGCGTCCGTGGTTCTTCGAGATGGTGATGGAGTGATCGAAGCAGTGACTGATGTCGGCGGTGGTGAGGACCTCGGATACCGGCCCTTGCGCAACGATGACACCTTCCCGCACGAGAACGGCATGTGTGGTCGTAGACGGAATTTCCTCGAGGTGGTGGGTGACGAGGATGCTGGCGCGGTCGGGATCCTGGGCGCGCAGATCGTCCAGTGATGTCAGGAGTTGCTCGCGGGCAGCCAGATCGAGTCCCGTGGCCGGCTCGTCGAGTAGCAGCAGGTCGGGCTCGGGCATGAGAGCACGAGCTATCAGTGCTCGGCCCCGCTCTCCCTGAGACAGGTTCGGCCACAACAGGTTCAACCGCGAACCCATTCCGAGGGCATCGACGAGCCTCTCGGCGCGCGCGATGTCCGCGTCGGTCGGTGCCCACCGGGGAAGGAACTCGGGAGTGTTGGTCAAGCCGGTGAGGACGACATCCCGGACGGTCAGCGGTGCGCGAACCGTGTGGCGCGGGTTCACGTGACCGATGTGTGTGCGCAATTCCCGCATGTCGACCCGGCCCAGGCGGTGACCGAGAACATGGACGGTGCCCGTCGTCGGGTGTGCGATTGCTCCGAGAAGCGAGAGTAACGTGCTCTTACCGGCACCATTGGCGCCCAACAACACCCAGTGTTCGCCTCGCCGAACCTGCAGCGTGACGTCGCGCAGGAGGAACCTGCCGTCACGCACCAGGTCGACCGATTCGACACTCACGACGGGAACGGACTTCTCCACTAGCTGTCACCTTTCCGGAGTATGCGCAGGACGGGATCGAGGTTGGCTGCCGTTGCTGCGACGGCAGCATCCGCGTCTCCCGATTCGAGTGCGCGGACGAGGTCGTCGTGGGCGCAGTGGGTGTCGGGCCGGCCGGGCACATTGTCGACGAGATCGGTGAGCGCCTCGAGCAGCTGGGGGCGGATCGATTCGAACAGCGCCGACAGGATCGAGTTGCCTGCGATCTCGAGGATCGTGGCGTGGAATTCGAGATCCATGGCGACGAATACCGGGCTGGGCTCTGCACGGCTTTCGTGTCTGCGGACCAGATGCGCGCGCAGGCGGTCGAGGTCCTGCGGTCCGGCGCGCTCGGCGGCGAGTCGTGCCGCCTCGATCTCGAGAGCGCGCCGAACTTCGTACACTTCGAGCAGTCGAGCACGACTCAGGAGTCGGTCGATGCCTGCGTTGCTCACGACGGGACGGGCGACGAATGTTCCGACGCCGTGCCGGACATCGACAAGGCCGTCCTTGGCCAGGAGCCGCACTGCTTCGCGCACCGACGACCGCCCGACACCCAGCTCGGCGGCCAATTCGGCTTCGCTCGGGATGCGGGTTCCGACTGCCCATCTCTCCACCCGGATGAACTCGGCGAGGAGCGTCTCGAGCTGCGGAACAAGCGGTCCGTTTCGCAGAGCGTGTCGTGCAGTCACGCCGACGAGTGTAGCGAAGACATCAGACGTCTGATGACTTGCGGTTCGGCAGGTCGTTGCTCGAGCTCGTCGAGGGTTGGTTCGCTCAGAGCCCGGGGATCCGGGGCAGCTCTGGCAAGTGGACCTGCGGGGGCGGAGGAAGCGTCGGCAGCTGGACCTGAGGCAGACCGGGAATGAGCGGGGCAGGCTCCGGTGAGGGCGGAGCCGACGACGTGTCGGACGGTGCCGCACTCTGCGGCTGTGGTGCGACAGATTCCTCGGCGGAGCTCGGTGCCTGCGGCTGATATGTGGTGGTCGCCTCGGCCTGCGCTGGGCTCAGCGGTTGCGCGTCGACCGTCGATGGGGCGGCCTCCGAAGGTGAGGCCACCTCTGTGGTGGTGGGCTGCTCTGTGGTGGGCTGCGGTACTACTTGCCGCGCTTCCGATACCTGCGTGTTCTGCTGCGTGACAGCGGGCTCTGTGTCGCCTTCCGAGCCCTTCACCAGTCCCGTTCCGAGGCCGAGGGCGATTGCAGCGACGACGGCGACGGCACCGCCGGCGAGAACGAGTCCCCGACGTGTGCGCAACGGTGCGGACGTGTCGCGGCTGCCGAAGTTCGTGCTCGTCACGTCCGGCGAGGGTGCCTCCATCGGAGACACCGCCGCGCCGGCTAACTCGCCGGCTCCCGGGCGGGCCAGTAGCGCCGCACCCTCCGCGGCCACCAGCTCGGGTTGTGCGGGCACGATCACCGGAAGGTCGAGCCACGACTCCATCACGGACGCGACCAGCGGAATGTTTGCACCGCCGCCGACCAGCACCGCTGCGTCGGGGGTGCGCCCCGAGCGGCGGATGACCTCACGAGCGAGGTGGGCCGAGGTCTTCACGGAGTCGTCGATGAGCGAATCGAAGCTGTCCTGTGAGAGCAGCAGCAGACCGCCCTCACCTGGCAGGCACACCGCGCCGTTGGTGGACAGCTGCTCCTTCGCATCGCGGCACCTCGCGGCGAGAGCGCGCTGCGCTGCGGCGTCGGCAGGCTGCGTGAAGCGGTGCAGTTCGAGTTGGTGATCGAAGATCAGCCGGTCGACCAGATCGCCGCTGATCTGGTCCGAGCGTGCGGTACTGAGCACCATCGCCGTGGTCCGATCGACGACAGTGACGGTGAGGCCGGAGCTGCCGAGGTCGTAGAACACGAGCGTCTCGGTTTCGCCGAGCACTCCGGACGTCTCGAGCATCTGCAGCGCGGCCGTCACTTCGGGAACCAGCTGGACGTTTCCGAGTGCCAGCCGGGTCATCGCGGCGTGGACGGCGTCGGCCTGTGCCTCGTTCCGATACGCGACGCCGATGGCCTGAACCTCCATTTCGTCGGTTTCGGCCAGCACCGTTTCAATGGATTCGGCGACCAGTTCCTCCGGCCGTTCGAGAGTCGCGGCCACCGAGCGCGACCGGAATACGGGGCTGTCGAGGCTCTCGGCATCACGGCGCGCGAAGCGCACAGCGCTGGCACCGACCGACACACCGAGGACTGAAGTCATGACGACAACTGTAACGGTTCGGTTACGGTCGCGCCCATGAAGCGGGTCGAGGCGACGCCCGTGAGGTTGCTGCGTTCTGCCCATCGCGGTGCCCTGGAACAGGAGACGGGCCGATCGCACGTGATCAGCGGGGGTCGATGCGGAGGGTGGAGATGAGGCAGGCACTGCGAGTACCTGTAACACCGTGCACTCCCACCCCGCGTTCCGGTACGGAAAGGTGTATCGGGACGGACGGTTACAACGGCTTCGTCTCGCGGTTCGACGAACTGCATGGACGACGAGACGGAGTGAGGCCGCCCAGTTCGAACATCCTGAAAGTGAAGGTAAGGACGACATGAACGACAGTGAGTTCGATCAGATCTTCCCGCTGGGGGAGAAGAACGACGCCTTCGCGCAGTACTTCACCGGTCAGAGCTACCTGGCTCCGCTCACTTCGGGGAGCGTTCCCGTCAGCAACGTCTCCTTCGAGCCGGGCAGTCGCAACAATTGGCACATCCATCACGGCACCGGCGGTGGAGGCGACCAGATCCTGCTGTGCACAGCAGGAAGCGGCTGGTACCAGGCAGAGGGCGAGGATCCCGTCAGTTTGGAGCCGGGAGTGGTGATTCGCGTCCCGGTCGGCACGAAGCACTGGCACGGCGCGAAGGCCGACTCCTGGTTCTCCCACGTCGCATTCATCACCCCGGGCGAAGATCTCAGCAACGAATGGCTCGAACCCGTCTCCGACGAGGTGTACGGCGAGCTGCCGAAGAACGGAGAGAACGCATGACGATCCTGAACGAAACCTGCACAATGTCGAACGACGTGACGATCCGCTCTCGATTCGGGAGTGGCAGTGCACGGCATGCGGGGTGGTCCACGTGCGCGACCTCAACGCCGCCAAGAACATCCACGCGGCCGGACGGGCCGAGTGGTTAAACGCTTGCGGAGGGACCGCAAATCCTGCCGCTCAGCGGGGGTAAGTCCCTGTGAAACAGGAACCCACCGGAGTGGCGCGAAGCGCTGCAGGAGGAATCCCGGTCGTTCACGGCCGGGAGGACGTCAAAGAAAGGTCCTAGTCCTCGTTGAAACCGTGGAGGCGGTCCAGCTCGCGACGTTCCTTCTTGGTCGGTCGTCCCGCACCACGGTCGCGGCGCGGAACCGACGCAAGGATCTCCTTCGGAGGTGGGGGAGGGCTGTGATCGATGTATGTCGTCGCGGCGACCGGTGCGCCCACCCGCTTGTTCACGAGCTGCGCGACCTCGACGATTTTCTCCATCCCGTGCACACGGACCCGCACCTCGGCGCCGATCGTGACGGGGGTCGACGGCTTGGCGGTCGCGCCGTCGACCCGCACATGACCGGCCCGACACGCGCTCGCTGCGGCCGAGCGGGTCTTGAACAGCCGCACCGACCATGTCCAACTGTCCACCCGGACACTTCCACCCATCTACAGCAACTCCTCGCTCAGTCGTCCGTCATCGAGCATCCACCTGCGGGTGCTGCGCGTGGTTTCGAGCATGCGGCGGTCGTGCGTCACCAACAGCAATGTGCCGTCGAAACTTTCGATGGCCTGCTCGAGCTGTTCGATCGCGGGCAGGTCGAGGTGATTGGTCGGCTCGTCGAGCACCAGCAGATTCACCCCGCGTGCCTGTAGCAGTGCGAGACCCGCGCGGGTTCTCTCGCCGGGTGACAGGGACGCAGCCGGTCGCAGCACGTGGTGTCCTTTGAGTGCGAACTTCGCGAGCAGCGTCCGCACTTCGGCGTCGGGCCAGTCGGGAATCTGTCGCCCGAACGCCTCGACAAGTGGCTCGTCTCCTTCGAAAAGAGCACGCGCCTGGTCGATTTCACCGATGAGTACCCCGGACCCGAGGGTTGCGCGTCCCGAATCGGGGGTGAGGGTGCCGAGGAGCATGCGGAGCAGGGTCGTCTTCCCGGCACCGTTCGGGCCGGTGACGATGATCCGGTCGCCCCACTCGACCTGGGTGGTGACGGGACCGAGCGTGAACCCGCCGCGCGTCACGACTGCGCCGTCGAGCGACGCGACCAGAGTGCCGCTGCGCGGCGCCGCAGCGATCGACATGCGCAGTTCCCATTCCTTGCGGGGTTCCTCGACCACGTCGAGACGTTCGATCCGCCGCTGGGTCTGCCGCGCCTTCGCCGCCTGCTTCTCGGTGGATTCGGCGCGGACCTTCCGTCCGGCCTTGTCGTTGTCCTTGGACTTGCGGCGCGCGTTGCGCACGCCGTGTTCGAGCCAATTGCGTTGCATCTGCGCACGATCCTCGAGCGCCGACTTGGTGTCGGCGTACTCGTCGTACTGTTCGCGGGCGTGCCGACGCGCGACATCGCGCTCGACGAGGTACGCCTCGTAACCCCCGTCGTACACCGAGATCTGTTGCTGCACAGGGTCGAGTTCGACGATCCCCGTCACTGTGCGCGCGAGGAACTCCCGATCGTGACTGATGACCATCAGTGCGATGCGGGTCTCGGCGACGAACTGTTCGAGCTGTTCGAGCCCGGCCAGGTCCAGATCGTTCGTCGGTTCGTCGAGCAACAGCACGTCGTATCGCGACAACAGCAGTGCTGCCAGGCCTGCGCGGGCAGCCTGCCCGCCCGACAGGCCTTCCATCGGTGCGTCGAGACCCACATCGAGACCGAGATCGGCGACGACCTTCTCGGCTCGTTCGGCCAGATCGGCGCCGCCGAGCGCGAGCCACCGTTCGAGCGCCGGGGTGTAGTCGTCGACATCGGAAGTCCCCAGGGCTTCGGCCGCCGTGTTCATGACGTGTTCGGCTTCGGTGACTCCGGTGCGTCGTCCCAGGAAACCGAGGATCGTTTCGCCGGGTACGCGCTCGGGCTCCTGCGCGAGGTAGCCGATGGTCGCGTCGGGAGGGCTCAACGTGACGGTGCCGGTGACGTCCGCGTTGCTCGTGCCTGCCAGAGTCGTGAGCAGGGTCGACTTGCCGGCGCCGTTGGCGCCGACCAAACCGATCACGTCGCCGGGCGCGACTGTCAGGTCCAGCCCGTCGAACAGGGTGCGTTCACCGCGGGAGGCCGACAGGTCGCTGATACGTAGGGTTGCGCTCACACCACGATTATCGCCGTCGCGATGAGTTCGCCGTTCGCCGCGGGTCGGTACCGGTATGCCCACACCTGACATCACCACCACCATCGACCCCCGATACGGCGAACCGGGCGCCGAACCCACGTCGTGGCCGGAGACCGAGGCGCTTCTCGCGTCGGCGCCCTTGTACTGGGTGAGCACCATACATACGACCGGTCGGCCGCACGTCGCGCCCCTCGTGGGTGTCTGGCACGACGGTGCCTTCCACCTGACGGTCGGCCCGGGCGAGCAGAAGGCGCTCAACCTCGTACGAGACCCCAGGATCGCCGTCACCACCGGACGCAACGACTGGGATTCCGGCGTCGACGTGGTGCTCGAAGGGGAAGCCCACCGGGCCACCGACCACGACGCACTCACCGCGATCGCCGCCGCGTACTTCGACAAATACGGCGAAGCATGGCGCTTCGAGGTCGGAGAGGGAGGCTTCGGCATCGCCGATGAGTTCGCCTGGGTGTTTCGGATCCCGCCTCGCAAGGTGCTGGTCTTTGCCAAGAAACCGCACGGTCAGACCACCCATCGATTCGGGTAGACGATCAGGAACCCAGCTTCGTCGCGAGCGCACGCACCGTGTCCTGCGCGGCGGCGAGGCTCGCCGCAGCCTGTCCGGCGAGCGGCGCTAGCGGTGGAATCCTCTCGGTAAGGGTGAGCTCGGCCGTCACGACCGACACCGACATGCCGAGGGAGGTGCCCAGCGTCTGCTGGAGCGGCGGGATCACGGAGTCGGTTCCTTCACCCGGTGTGCCGGGGGCGTATGTATTGCCGCGACTCGACACGATCACGACGGGCTTGCCCGCGAACGGTGCATCCGGGGTGTCGAACGGCACGGTGGTGCCGAGCACGTGGATGTAATCGATCCACGCCTTGAGCGTGGAAGGCATCGACCAGTTGTACATCGGCGCACCGATCACGACGACGTTCGCGTTCGTGACCTCGGCGATCAGTTCCGCCTGCAATGCCTCGGCACTGGGATCCGGCTGCTCTGCGCTGGTGCGCAGTCGCGGTGCGTAGTGCAGCCCGGCGTCCGGCAGGTGCGGCAGCGGCGAGCGGTGCAGATCTCGGACGAGCACCGTGTGCTCGGCGCCGAGCGCACGCCACGTGTCGGCGAACAGGCCGGTCAGACCGCGGGAAACCGAGTTCTGCAGGTCGGCGGACGAATCGAGGTGCAGCAGTGCAGGCATTCTCGCACCCTACTGGGCCGCCTTCTGCGACGCATCGGGATCGTCTGCAGGGACCGGTTGGACCTCGACGAGTGCATCCAGCGGATTGGCGATCTCGTCGCGAGGCATCCGCGCCACGACGATCGCGACCACCGCGGCGACGATGGGAACCGTTCCCGCGAGCACGAATGTCGGGACCAGGCCGACCGCGAGTGCGACCGGGCCGGCGATCGCCATCGACAACGGCATGAACACGAGCGAAACGAAGAAGTCCAGGCTCGACACCCGGCCCAGCAGGTGCGGCGGCACGCGCCGCTGCAGCAGAGTTCCCCAGATCACCGTCGGAGCCGAGAACAGTACGCCGACGATGAACACGGCGACGACGATCACCGCTATGGATCCCGCCAGGCCCACGATGGCCAAGGGTAGGGCTCCGAGACCCCACATGAGCATCATCACCGTCAGATACCGTCGCGGGAGAGTCCGGGAGGCCATGGCGAGCGAACCCACCGCGCCGCCCGCCCCGAAGGCTGCGAGAACCAGTGCGTGAGCACCGGGGCCACCGCCGGGAATCTCCTTGATCACGAACGGGATCAGCACCTCGATCGGGCCCATCAGGACGAAGGTGATCGCGGATCCGAACAGCAGGGTCGACAGCAACCACGGCGTGCGCGCCATGTACCGGAAGCCATCGGCGAGGTCGGCGGCGGCAGCGCGCAGCGGATGCGCCTGCTCCGTGGACATGTCACGCCGAAGAGGTGTCGGCCGTAGCCGGAGCAGGAACACAGCGGTGGCAGCTTCGAGGACCGCCACCACTCCGAGCGCCGCGGTGGGGGAATAGGACGCGATGACCGCACCGGCGAGCGCCGGCCCTGCGGCCTGCATGAACGCCGGACGGATCACACCTTCGATTCCATTGGCAGCCAGTAGATCACGCGGCGGAACGATAGACGGCAGCAGTGCGGAATAAGCCGGGTACTCGAAACCGTCGGCCATCCCCACGCCGAGTCCGATGAGCGCAAGGTGCCAGAACTCGAGATGGCCGGTCCATGCCAGCGTCGTGGCCAGTGCCACCATCGCGGCCTTCACGACGAACACGGCGATGAGGATCTTGCGTTGCGGGACACGATCGGCCAGCACGCCGCCCACCAGGGCCGTGATCACGATACCCAGCGCCGGACCGACGGCGACCAGCGACAGTTGTGCGGGCCCGCCGCCGATCTCGATGACCAGCCACACCAGCGCGACCAACCACATGCCGGCGGCCATCAGACCCAGCGACACTGCAAGCGCCAGTACCCGGTACTGGGGGAACCGGAACGGACGCACAGGGCCGCGGGCCCACCGCGGTTGCGGTGGATCCGGGCGGTGCACGGCGTCGTTGCGCATGGTGGGTTCTCCGGCGTCTCGTGTGTGCTGACGTGTCGAGGGTCATCGTCCGACCTCGAGTCGACTCGAGGTCAAGTCTCCGCGAGCGTCAGGGCGTCGGGCAAACGATTTTCGGTAGGAGCGACGAGTCAGCGGACGGGGCCGGTCTCGAGCGTCAGGTCGGTGGAGTGCGATGCCCCTGTTTCGTCGATCCACTCGATACGCACCTGATCGCCCGGACGAAGCCGACCGAGTGCGTCCTCGAGGTCGGTGGTCGAGGACACCGATACGTTATCGAAAGCGACTATCACAGAGCCTGTTCCGATACCCGCATGGTAAGCAGGCGAGTCGTACGACACCCACAGGATCTCGGCGCCCCGGTCGTCGCTGTCGGAGCGGGCGGTGGTGACGCTGACACCGAGGTACGGGGTGGGACCCACGTGGACGGTGTCGGAACCGACCCCGCTGCGCACTTGTTCGAGCACGTCGAGTGCGTCGCTGATGGGCACGGCGTAGGCCTCGGGTGGTGAGTCGCCGGTCTCGATCCCGATGGTCTCCGTCTGGTCGCGGTAGACCGAACCCGCGGTATTGACTCCGACCACCACACCGAATGCGTCGACGAGAGGTCCACCCGAATCGCCGGGCCGAATCGCCGCGTCGGTCTGGAGCATGCCGGTGAGTCGGTGGCGTGAACCATCGGTCGAGTCGCGCACCACGACGTTGCGGTCGTGCGCGACGACCGTGCCGGGTGCTGCGACGACAACACCACCGCCGTCGGCATTACCGAATGCGGTGACCGTGGATCCGACCTCGGGTGTTGTGTCGGACAGATCGGCGACGGGCAGATCGTGTGCCGCACCGAGTTGCAGGACCGCGATGTCGCGGGTGCGGTCGTAGCCGGTGACCGCGACGTCGTAGATCAGTCCGGTTGCGGGACTGACTGCGGTGATCTCGGTGGCGCCGCTCACGACGTGATGATTCGTCAGCGTCACGCCGTCGGAGGTGAGGACGATGCCCGTCCCCGCGACCCCGCTCCACCCGCGGTGCGCGTCGATGTTGACCACCACCGACTCGGTGCGGGAAGCGAGTTCGTCGAACGAGAGGGACGGCAGGGGTTGCGGTGGTGCGGGTGCCGCGACGGGTGCAGGCGGGGGCGCCTCGACCTCGACGACGGCGGGTGCGTTCACCAGGAGGCTAGCGGTGGCAGCGAGCGCCACCAACAGCACCGACCCGCCGCGCCCTGTCACGTCGCGTGGGCCTCCGCCTCCAGGTGGTCGACGAGTTCGCGTGCCGCCGCGCGCCCTGCGCGGTTGGCGCCGATGGTGGACGCCGACGGACCGTAGCCCACCAGATGGATTCGGGGGTCACCTTCGACCCGGGTGGCGAGTCGGCCCGTCAACGTGATCCCGCCGCCCGCGTTGCGCAGGTTCAATGGTGCGAGGTGGTCGAGGGAACTGCGAAAGCCCGTGCACCACAGGATGACGTCGACGTCGAGTTGTGATCCGTCGGGCCACTGCACGCCGGTCTCGGTGATCTCGGAGAATATCGGCTGCCGTTCGAGGACGCCGCGCTCGCGGGCGGCTCGGATCGCCGGGGTGACGGGTAGTCCGGTGACGGAGACGACGGAGCCGGGCGGCAGGCCTCGCCGCACACGGTCTTCGACGAGCGCTACTGCGGCCCTGCCGATATCGGAAGTGAATTCCTCGTCGCGCCACGCGGGTTCGCGTCGTGTGGTCCAGGTGGTTCTTGTGACGCGGGAGATCTCGTCGAGTAGTTGCACCGCAGAGATGCCGCCGCCGACGACCAGTACGTGTTTGCCGACGAACTCGTCGGCGGAGTGGTAGTCCTTGGTATGCAACTGTCGCCCACGGAAGCGGGTGGCTCCGGGATACCAGGGGACGAAGGGGTGTTCCCAGGTTCCGGTGGCGTTGATGATGCCCCTGGCGGTGTAGATCCCGGAGTCGGTTTCGACCCGTAGATGGTGGCCGCGGTCGCAGACCACCGTGACCTGGACCGGGCGGTGGATCGGGAGTTCGAACCGCTTCTCGTAGTCTGCGTAGTACTCGGGCACCGCTGTGGACGCGGGGGCGAGTCCGGACCCGGAACCGGCGATGTCCTCGAATGCGGACCCGGGAAGATCGTGGATGCCGTTGACGGTGCTCAACGTCAGGGACGGCCATCGGTGCTGCCATGCTCCGCCGGGTCCGTAGGAGCGGTCCAGGACGACGAATCCGGTTTCCGGCGGGACACCGAATCGGCGCAGGTAGTACGCGGACGACAGCCCTGCCTGCCCGGCGCCGATCACGACGACGTCGACGGCCTTCGCTTCGGCCGCGGTGTCCTCGGGCGTCATCGAATCCCTCCCCGTCGACTCTCGTGTAACCAATGATGCCTCGCAAAGCGGGGGAGTGCGCGGCAACGGTGCAGGGAGTCGGGTCGACGTCCGGTACGTCGGGTTCGTGATGGCGCTCCCGCTCGACAATGTGATATCACTTTAATATCGTCAAGGTATCGAGAGGGAACCTCATGGACACACCGGACACATTCACAGTCGAGCGACCGGGCCGCTCGTTCAACGGCTGGGCCGTGCTCGTCGCGGGCCTCGTCGTGGGGCTCGCTGCGATCGGGCTCATCGTGTGGGGCGCGATCGAGGTCGACGTGCCGCTGATCGTCATCGGCGCGGTGATCTTCGTCGTCGCCACCGTGCTCCTCGCAGGACTGGTGTTGGTGGAGCCCAACGAAGCTCGCGTTCTGCAGCTGCTCGGCGGGTCATACTCGGGCACCTTGCGCGAACCCGGCCTGCTGTGGATGAACCCGCTCAACTCGCGCCACAAGATCACCACTCGCATCCGTAACCACGAAACGGGAAGGGCAAAGGTCAACGACGCCGATGGCAACCCCATCGAGATCTCCGCGATCATCGTCTGGCAGGTCGAGGACACCGCCCGCGCAGTGTTCGACGTCGACGACTTCGAAGAATTCGTCGCGGTCCAGACCGAAGCCGCCGTCCGCCACGTCGCAGGCAGTTACCCGTACGACGGCCCCACCGAGGTGATGTCGCTGCGTCAGAACGCCGACGAGATCACCACCAGGCTCTCGGAGGAAGTCCACGAGCGCGTGCAGTCCGCGGGAGTTCGCATCATCGAGACCCGCATCAACCAGCTCGCTTACGCACCGGAGATCGCACAGGCCATGCTGCGCCGCCAGCAGGCCGGCGCTGTGATCGCCGCCCGCGAGCAGATCGTCCAGGGCGCCGTCACCATCGTCGGCAGCGCACTCGACCGGCTCGTGGCCGAGAACACCGTCGAACTCGACGAAGAACGTAAGGCCGCGATGGTCTCCAACCTCCTCGTCGTCCTCTGCGGCGACCAGAATGCACAGCCCGTCGTCAACACTGGCTCGCTCTACCAGTAGGACTACGGCATGGTCGAACGTAAGAAGGTGCTGCTGCGGCTCGACCCCGCGGTCCACGACGCGCTCGCGCGGTGGGCTTCGGACGAGTTGCGCAGCACCAACGCGCAGATCGAGTTCGTCCTCCGTCGTGCCTTGACCGACGAGGGACGGATGCCTCGGGATGCCGGGCGGATCCGCAGGCCCGGTCGTCCCCGAGCGGACGAGGAGGAGTGACCCGGCGTCGAGGTGTCGACGGCGAACAGCGCGAACTGCCCACGCGCACGCTCCGTTGCGGTTAGCTTTGTGCGGATGACGCCTCGCCGCTACGACGGGCGTCTCCGACGCCGACACGACGAGGCGGCTTCGACACGAGGACAAGAGGAATGCCGTGAGTCTGTGGAGCTACGTACAGGGACGTGAGGAGACCTTGCTGTTCCTGACGTACCAACACGCCTCCCTCGCGTTCCAGACCGTCCTCGTCGGCAGTGTCGTCGCGTTGGCGATCGGCATTGCCGTCTACCGCCTCCCGGTGCTGTCCTCGCTCACGCTCACCGGCAGCCGTGTGGCGCTGACCATCCCGACGCTCGCCCTGCTCGCGCTGCTGATCATTCCGTTCGGGCTCGGCGTCACCCCCTCGTTCGTAATGCTCGCCTTCTTCGCGGCAATGCCGGTGATCGGCAGTTCCATCGTGGGGTTGCGGTCGGTGTCGCCGGCGGTGGTCGAATCGGCGCGGGGGATCGGCCTCGCACGATGGCGGATACTCGCTTTCGTCGAACTACCGATCGCGTGGCCGGTCATCCTCAGCGGAATCCGCGTCTCGACCCAGATGGTCGTCGGTGTCGCCGCGATCGTCGCCTACGTGCTCGGTCCGGGATTGGGTTCGCTGATCTTCAACGGACTGGCTCGTCTCGGCGGAACCAACGCCGTGGAAATGGCACTGACCGGAACCATTCTCGTCGTCATCGTGGCGTTGGTCTTCGATGCCCTCCTCGTCCTGCTCGGACGCCTTACCATTTCGAAGGGACTCTGATGTCGGATCGGCGCATCACCGGCACTTCGATACGTCTCGACGGCGTGGTCAAACGCTATCGCGGACAGGAGAAGCCTGCCGTCGAACGACTCGACCTCGATATCGAGGCAGGCGACATCGTCGCCTTCGTCGGGCCGTCCGGATGCGGGAAGACCACGACCCTGAAAATGATCAACCGGCTGATCGAACCCACCGAGGGCCGTATCCTCATCGGCGACCGCGACGTCACCGACGAAAATCCCGACCGGCTCCGGCAGTCGATCGGATACGTGATCCAGTCGGGCGGGCTCTTTCCGCACTGGTCGGTCGCGAAGAACATCGGCGCGATCCCGCGGGTCCTCGGCTGGAGTCGCGCGAAGATCGCCGAACGCACCGAGTATCTCCTCGAACTCGTCGGCCTCGATCCGGGCACCTACGCCGACCGGCTCCCCCGAGACATGTCCGGCGGGCAGCAACAACGTGTCGGTGTCGCCCGTGCCCTTGCGGCAGACCCGCCGGTACTGTTGATGGACGAGCCGTTCGGCGCGGTCGACCCGCTCACCCGGGTCCGCCTGCAGGACAGTCTCCTGTCCATCCAGCAGGAGCTGGGGAAGACGATCGTGCTGGTCACGCACGATTTCCAGGAAGCGACCAAACTCGGCGACAAGGTGCTCATTCTGTCGGAGGGCGGCCGCATCGAGCAGTACGCAACACCCGCGGAGATCCTCGCGAACCCTGCCACCCCTTTCGTAGAGGAGTTCGTCGGGTCCGGCGCCACCCTCGCGCAGCTCACACTCACGAGGGTGCGCGATGTCGACTACGAACAGGTCGTCACAGCGTCTGTCGGGGAGAACGCCGAGGAAGTGGCGGCCCGTGCCCGCATTGCAGGCCACGATTGGATCGTCGTGGTCGACGGACGAGGCAGACCGCGTGCGTGGCCCACCCTCGCCGAGATCGCCACGAAACCACAGATTTCCGACTACATCGACGCGAGACTTCCGGTGGTCAGCGAGTCATCGACGCTCAACGATGCGCTCGACTCGATGCTCGCCGCGAGCCAGGGCGGAGTCCTCGTCACCGACGGTCGCGGGGTGATGCGGGGAGCGCTGCGAATAGACACGGTCATGGCGGTAATTCGCGCGCACACGGCCGAGGTGAGATCGGACGACGAGGAGCCCTCGTACGTCTCGCACGAAGAGGACCAGCACCAGGAGGGGTCGTGACGTCCGCGCGGCGTGTGCCGGTGGACGTCTGGTTCGAGCCACTGATCATCGTGGTGGTCGGCGCCGGTTACCTGTACTGGTACCTGACGTCGTCGTTCACCGAAACCGAGCAGGCGGCGCTGGGGTGGGACAACCTGCGCGCGACCATCGTCGACCACATCGTGCTGACGGTGGTGGCGGCGATCATCGTGATCGTGATCGCCTTGCCACTCGGGATCCTGCTGAGCCGCGACTCGATGCGCTGGCTCAACCCGGTCGTCGTCAACGCGGCGAACGTCGGGCAGGCTGCCCCCGCAGTGGGATTGCTCGTCCTGTTCACAATGTGGCTCGGCACCGGATTCCGGACGGCGGTGATCGGTCTCGTCGTGTATGCGATCCTTCCGATTCTCCAGAACACGATCGTCGGTCTGCGTCAGGTGGATCGGCGGGTGGTCGAGGCGGCACGAGGCATCGGGTTCTCCAGCGCCCGCACCCTGGTGCGCGTCGAGTTGCCGCTCGCAGTCCCGATCATCCTCAACGGTATTCGGACCGCGCTGGTCATCCTGGTCGGAACCGCGACACTGAGCACCTTCATCGGTGCGGCCAGCCTCGGAACTCTGATCACCACGGGCGTCACGCTGTTCCTTCCGGCTCTACTCGTCTCTGGTGCGATCCTCGTGGCCCTCCTAGCGCTGATCATCGATTGGCTGGGTCGGCTCGTCGAGCTCGCCGCGACACCGCGAGGCGTCTCGTGACCCGGATCCCGCACGTTGCGCGCGTGCTCGTCGCTCTCGTCTGCGCGGTAACCCTTGCCGCATGCGGTCTTGTCAGCTCGTCGGGCACGTTCCGGGAAGCCGCCCTTCCGGACGGAAGTGAGCCCTTGGCCGGAGCTTCGCTGGTCGTCTCGTCGAAGAGTTTCACCGAGGGCGTCATCCTCGGCAAGATCACGGCCACCTACCTCGCCGCGGCAGGCGCGGACGTCTCCGACCTCACGGGTGCACCCGGTTCGGCGTCGTCCCGTCAGGCATTGCTGAACGGCGACGTCGACATCGTCTGGGAGTACACGGGTACCGGATGGGTGACTTATCACGGACAGACCGAAACGATCGTCGATCCGAACGAACTCTGGGAACGTGTCCGCGAGATCGAGAAACAGGAATACGACCTCGAATGGCTACCGCCGGCGGATTTCAACAATACCTACGCGTTCGCTGCCTCTTCCTCGACCGCGGAGCGACTCGGTGTGCAGCGCCTCGAAGACATCGCGAGCCTTCCGATCGAGGAACGCACGTTCTGTGTGGACGACGAGTTCTTCAGTCGCCCGGATGGTTTCGTTCCGATGCTCGAGGCATACGGGATTCCGTTCAACGATCCGAACGGTGTTCCCGCCGCAAACGTGACCAGGATGGACACGGGCGTCATCTACACGTCCACCGCGTCGGGTGAGCCCTGCAATTTCGGGATGGTCTACACCACCGACGGTCGGGTGCGGAACCTCGACCTGGTCGTCCTCGAGGACAACCGCAGTTTCTTCCTGCCCTACAGCGGGACCGCGGTGGTTCGCGGAGAGGTATTGGCAGCGCATCCGGAGATCGCCGACCTCATGGGCACGCTCTCCGAGCGGTTGACCGAGGACGTGCTGCAGGACCTCAACGGCAAGGTAGACATCGAAGGGGAGGAGCCGTCGGAGGTCGCGTACGAATGGTTGATCAGAGAGGGCCTCGTCGTCTAGAGCGAACGGAGCGAACTCGATCGAGCCGCCGAAATTCTCTGGTCGAACCATGATCGTTCCCACTAGTGTCGTGGAGGTGAGGACGTCATGCTGATCCGCCTGATCGCCGCGTACCTTCCGCGATATCGCGTGAACGTCGTGGCGGTGGTGATCCTGCAGTTCGTGGCAACGGTCGCGATGCTCTATCTGCCGACGCTCAACGCCGACATCATCGACAACGGTGTCACCAAAGGTGACACCGGATACATCCTGCGTATCGGTGGCTGGATGTTCGCGGTGGCGTTCGTGCAGCTGGTCTGCATGATGTACGGGCAGTACTTCGGTGCCCGCGGTGCGCTTGCAGTGGGACGCGACCTCCGCCACGATCTGCTGCACCGGGTGAACACCTTCTCGGCGCGCGAGGTCGGCTCGTTCGGTGCGCCGTCGTTGATCACCCGCACCACCAACGACGTCCAGCAGGTCCAGCTGCTGCTGGTGATGAGTTCGTTCATCCTGGTCACAGCACCGATCATGTGCATCGGCGGGATTGCCATGGGGATTCACGTCGCTGCACCCATGGCGTGGGTACTCGTGGTGGCGGTGCCTATTCTCGGTGTCACGATGGCGCTGATCATCCGGGTGATGGTTCCCGGTTTCCGGGTGATGCAGGCCCGGCTGGACAGCGTCAACCGGATCCTGCGGGAGCAGATCACGGGGATCCGTGTGGTCCGCGCATTCGTTCGGGAACGGCACGAGGCCGACAGGTTCGAGGTAGCCAACGACGAGTTGGCGGATGCGACCCTGCGGGTCGGACGGATGATGGCGCTGATGTTCCCCGTCGTCATGGGGATCACGAACGTGACCATCGTCGCGATCATCTGGGTCGGCGGGCACGAGATCTCCGACGGCACTGTGGAGATCGGTGCACTGAGCGCGATGATCAGCTACGTCATGCAGATCATGATGTCGGTCATGATGGCGTCGTTCCTTGCGATGATGGCTCCGCGAGCAACAGTGTGCGCGGAACGGATCGGTGAGGTCCTCGCGACCGAGACGTCGGTGGTGCGGCCGGCGGAGCCGGTCGGATTTGCCGGGGATCCGGCCACCGTCGAGTTCCGCGACGCGCAATTCCGGTATCCCGGTGCCGACAGCGCGGTCCTGGATGGAATGACGTTCCGCGTCGAACCCGGCACCACCACGGCGATCATCGGGTCGACGGGTTCGGGCAAGACGACCCTGATCGGATTGGTGCCGCGCCTGATCGATGTCACGGACGGCGCAGTCCTGGTCGGCGGCACCGACATCCGAACCCTCGATCCCGACGCATTGCGGGCGGAGATCGGGCTGGTGCCGCAACGCGCCTACCTGTTCTCCGGCACCGTCGCCTCCAATGTGCGCTACGGGAAGCCGGATGCCACCGACGACGAGGTCTGGGAGGCACTGCGCATCGCACAGGCCGACGAGTTCGTCCGCGCGATGCCGCAGGGACTGGACACCCCGATCGCCCAGGGCGGCACGACGGTGTCGGGTGGTCAGCGACAGCGCCTGGCGATCGCGCGGGCCCTCGTCCGCAGACCCTCGGTCTACCTGTTCGACGACGCGTTCTCGGCGCTCGACCTGGCGACCGATGCGCGCCTGAGATCCGCGCTGCGGCCCGCGACCACCGCCTCGGCGGTGATCATCGTTGCGCAGCGCGTGTCGACGATCATGGACGCCGACCAGATCGTGGTGCTCGATCGCGGACGGATCGTCGGGTTGGGGCAGCACGCCGAGCTGCTCGACTCGTGCGAGACCTACTCCGAGATCGTCCGATCGCAGCTCGCCGTCGAGGAGCGGTCGTGACCGGCCCGGGCGGCAGGCAGCCGCTGGGTGCCCCGGTGCAGAAGCCCCGGTCGTTCGTGCCGTCCATGAAACGGCTACTGCATCTGCTCGTGTCGTATCGCGGCTTCATGATCGTGATCCTGACCGCGACGGTCGGATCGGTGATCCTCACGGCAATCGCGCCGCGGATCCTGGGCCATGCAACCGACCTGATCTTCAACGGTGTCGTGGGCAGGATGCTCCCGGCCGGCACCACCAAGGAGCAGGCGGTCGCCGACCTCCGGGCGCAGGGACAAGACACGTTCGCCGACATGGTCGGCTCGATGGACCTCACCCCCGGTGTCGGCATCGACTTCACCGCAGTCGGACAGGTACTGCTGACCGTTCTCGCCCTGTACGTGGGATCGGCGCTGCTCGCGTGGGTCGGTGCCTATCTGCTCAACATCGTCGTCGTCGGCACCATCAAGCGATTGCGCTCCGATGTGGAGGACAAGGTTCATCGCCTGCCCCTGCACTACTACGACACGACCCCGCGCGGGGATCTTCTCAGCCGCGTCACCAACGACCTCGACAATCTGTCGCAGAGCCTGCAGCAGACTGTCTCGCAGGCACTGAACTCGGTGCTGACCGTCATCGCGATCCTGATCATGATGCTCTCGATCTCACCGCTGCTCACGCTCATCGCGCTGGTGGCGATCCCGCTGTCGATCGTCGCAACCGTCCTGATCGCCCGGCGATCCAAACCGCACTTCGCCGCGCAGTGGTCGTCGACCGGCAAGCTCAACGCTCAGGTCGAAGAAGCGTTCACCGGACACGAACTGATGTTGGCGTTCGGTCGGCAGCAGGAGGTCGAGGACGAGTTCGACACCCGCAACGACAAGCTCTACAACTCGAGTTGGCGCGCCCAGTTCATCTCCGGTCTTGTCCAGCCGAGCATCATGTTCCTGGGCAACCTGAACTTCGTCGCGGTGGCAGTCGTCGGCGGACTTCAGGTCGCGTCGGGCTCGATCAGTCTCGGGTCGGTGCAGGCATTCATCCAGTACTCGCGTCAGTTCACCCAGCCGCTCGCCCAGATCGGCTCGATGGTCAACCTCCTGCAGAGCGGAGTGGCCTCGGCAGAGCGGATCTTCGACATCCTGGACGCCGAGGAACAGAGTGCCGATCCGGTCGACCCACAGACCCCGTCGACGAACAGCGGGCGCATCGACTTCGACGACGTGTCGTTCCGCTACGTGCCCGACAAGCCGCTCATCGAGAACCTGTCGCTCGTGGCCGAACCCGGGCACATGGTCGCGATCGTGGGACCGACGGGCGCAGGCAAGACCACCCTCGTCAACCTCATCATGAGGTTCTACGACGTCGACTCGGGAACGATCCGCGTCGACGGTGTGGATTCGCGCCGCATGACCCGCGACGATCTGCGTGAACGCACCGGGATGGTCCTGCAGGATTCGTGGCTGTTCGGCGGCACCATCTACGAGAACATCGCCTACGGCGACCCGACCGCCAGTCGCGAAGAAGTCATCGAAGCGGCCGAGTTGAGCCACGTCGACCACTTCGTGCGGGCCCTGCCCGACGGGTACGACACGATGCTCGACGAGGAAGGCGGCGGCGTCAGCGCCGGGGAGCGACAGCTGATCACGATCGCGCGAGCATTCCTGGCCAAGCCGGTCGTACTGATCCTCGACGAGGCGACCAGCTCCGTCGACACCCGCACCGAACTGCTGATCCAGCAGGCCATGGCGACACTGCGCACGGATCGGACGAGTTTCGTCATTGCGCACCGGCTTTCGACGATCCGAGATGCCGACGTCATCGTCGTCATGGAGGACGGGCACATCGTCGAGCAGGGCAACCACGAGCAGCTGCTCGCAGCACGCGGTGCCTATTACGAGCTGTACATCAGTCAGTTCACCGGTCCGGTCGAGACGGTGGACAGCACCGAACAGCCGACGGTCGTCGAGCGGACGTGACGTGCGTGGCCGAATGATCGGTCAGCGCCGGCTCGACGTAACCGACAACACCGACTCGGTGGGCAGCCGCGGTGTCGGTGCCGGCCGGCCTTCAGGAGCGGCGGTCCCGATCCGGATCAGCGCCTGTGGACGGCCGCCGCCGGGGATGAGCTCGGCGATGATCTCTCGGCTGCCCGGGAGTTCGGTCACGTGGGTCAGGGGGCACGTCGCCAAGCCGTGCGCCGTCGCCTCGAGGAGCAGCTCCGAGAGCATCCGGCCGGCGGCCAGCCACGCGTGCCGCTCGTCCGACGAGGTGCTGACCAGCAGGACAGTCGACGCATCGACCTCGATTGCTGCGCCTTCCGGAGTAGTTCTGCTGCCCGACGGGAAGCGGCGTCCGACGTCGACCCGGTGATGTTGCTCCGTGGTCACCAAAGCCTGGGGCGGAATGCCGAGGGTCTTGGTGGTGTGTCCCGCCCACCACCTCAGTTCCTCCTGGTAGGCGGCGTCGTAGCGGCGAAGGGCGGCGCTGCGCGCCGTAGCGTCGGCCAGAACCTCCCGTGCTTCGGGGGACAGGACCGTCACCTGCGCGTCACCTGGCCCGGCGCAGGACACGATGCTGCGCGCTGCGGTGGCGTCGGGTGCTGCGAGCGGGCGGCGGTCGGAATAGCGTCGCCTGATCGCGGCGACGAGATCGAAATCGTGCGAGGCCGGCCGGGCGTCGTGCCCGAAACGCACGGTGGCGAGATGATCGGAATGTGCGCCGTCGGGGAGACGTCGGACCTCGGTCGACCATTTCAACGCCGTGAATGCGACCTGCAGGTGATGCAGCGCCGCACCGCAGCTCAGAACGAGTTGCCTGCCTGAAGGGTCGATGGCTCCGAGCATGCGTGACGGGTCGCCGTGTAGATCGAGTGCCCCGGTCTCGTACCGCCAGTGCCACGGCTGACTGTTGTGTACCGAGGGCGCGCGGCACGCGAGATCCACAGCCATCCGCACCACGTCGGAATCGGGAATCCGGGTGCTCATGATCGCTCCGTACTCGTGCGACAGGTCGGACCTGGTCCCCATTGTTCGCTGTCGGCGTCCGCAGGTCCAGGGACATTGGTCATCGGCTTCAACACCGCGGGCACAGTGGTGGGATGATGCGGATGCTCGAGTCGAACAGGATGGGGTTGTGATGATCGGAATCAGCCGCGACGGTGCCGTGGTGACGGTGGAACTCCAGCGTGAGGAACGCCGCAACGCGCTCACCACACAGTTGTGTGTGGAAATCCGCGAGGCAGTGGAGAAGGCTGTGGAGGACGACGCCCGAGTCGTCGTGATCACCGGACGCGGTACGTCGTTCTGTGCAGGTGCCGATCTGTCCGGCGATGTGTATGCCGAGGGATTCACCGACAGTCTCGCCGAGCTGCTCCGCACGATCGTGGAGGCACCGCTCCCGGTGGTTGCCGCAGTCAACGGTCCGGCGATCGGCGCGGGCACCCAGCTGGCGCTCGCATCGGACCTACGCGTGGTGGCACCCGGCGCGAGATTCGCGGTGCCCGCGGCGAAGCTGGGCATCTCGGTGGACCGGTGGACGGTGCGGCGGCTCGCATCGCTCGTCGGTGGTGGCCGGGCCCGCACGGTGATGCTCGCGTGCGAAGCGATAGAGGCCGACGACGCGCTCGCCTACGGTCTCGCCAACAGGATCGGTGATCTGGCGGCCGCTCAGGCGTGGGCGCAGGAGATCGCAACGCTCGCACCGCTGTCGATGCACGCACACAAACTCTTCCTCAACGACGACGGCACGCGCCGCGACCCCACCGCGGAACAGCAGGCGGCCGCCGCCGCGGCGTGGCTCAGTGAGGACGCGCAGGAAGCCCGCCAGGCGCGGGCCGAACGCCGCGACCCGATCTTCCGCGGCCGATGAACATCAGGAGGGTGGCGTCCTCCGCCGCCGCGGGCGTCGGGCTCGCGTGGCTTGCCCGCGCAGCACGCGGGCTGCCCACATCGATCGGTGCATCGGTGTCCGACATCCGCCCGTATGCGGCCGGATCGCCGCAGTACCGGGAGGGACGGTTCCACAACACCGAGCCCTCGTCTGCCCTCGATCCGGAGGCCGGTGGTGGGTTGGTCAAGGACCTGCTCGCTCGCGGTTCCCGTGGAAAGCCGTCGGGGGAGGTCCCGATCGCCCCGTATGTCGCACCCGTGGACTCCGGGCCGCTCGCGGTCACGTGGTTCGGGCATTCGAGCGCCCTGGTGGAGATCGACGGATATCGGGTGCTCGCCGACCCGGTGTGGAGCGACAGGGTCTCGCCCTCGTCGACGGTCGGTCCGATGCGCCTGCACCGCCCGCCCGTCGAACTGTCGGTACTGCCACAGATCGACGCGGTGATCATCTCGCACGACCACTACGACCATCTCGATCGCTTCACCGTCGAAACGCTCGCGGCAACCCAGCCCCGGACCAAGTTCCTCGTGCCCGTCGGGGTGGGAGCGCACCTGAGGAAGTGGCGCATCCCCGAGGAACGCATCGTCGAACTCGACTGGGATCAGCACACCGAGATCGGCGGACTGAAGGTGACGTGCACCGAGGCCCGGCACTTCTCGGGCCGGGGTCTGCAGCGCAACATCACATTGTGGTCGTCGTGGGTGCTCACCGGTCCTGCGCACTCGGTGTTCTTCGGTGGCGACAGCGGATACACGCGCCGCTTCGCCGATCTCGGAGAGAAGTACGGGCCGTTCGACCTGACGCTTCTCCCCGTCGGGGCGTACGACCTGCGGTGGCCCGATATCCACATGAACCCGGAAGAGGCGGTGCGCACCCACCTCGACCTCGGCGGGACCGAGCGTCGCGACAGCCTCCTCGTGCCCGTGCACTGGGGCACGTTCAACCTCGCGTTCCACGACTGGTCGGAACCGATCGCCCGACTCCTGCCTGCCGCGGAGGCCGACGGTGTCGCGACGGCCGTGCCGATACCGGGACAGCGGGTGGATGTGTCGCGGCCGCGGACGGACGAGCCGTGGTGGGCCGACCTCAGCTGACCTCACCGGCTGATCGTCGCCACAACCGTGGAAGACGGATACACGCCCTCGGAAGGTGTGTATCTGTCTTTTTCCGCACCCTGAGGAAACGCGGGCCGACTGGCATAACCTGATCGGCATGACAGCTGAAGAGCCCACCGTGACGGTCGGGCCGGGTGAGACGGTCGTGACGACGGATCCCGTCCATGTTGCGACCGGATTGACGACCGAACAGGTCGCCGAACGGGTCGCGCGGGGCGAGACCAACGACGTTCCCGACAGGGCATCACGGTCCGTCAAAGACATCGTGCGCGGCAATGTGTTCACGCGCATCAACGCCATCCTCGGTGTGCTCTTCCTGATCGTGCTGTTCACAGGGTCGATCATCGACGGCATGTTCGGGTTGCTGATCATCGCGAACAGCGGGATCGGCATCATCCAGGAGGTGCGCGCCAAACGCACACTCGACAAGCTCGCGATCGTCGGTCAGGCCAAACCGGTGGTGCGGCGGGACGGCATGTCCGCAGAGCTGGCACCGCGCGAGGTGGTGCTCGACGACATCATCGAACTCGGCCCCGGCGACCAACTCGTGGTCGACGGCGTCGTGGTCGACGCAGCCGCCCTCGAACTCGATGAATCGTTACTCACCGGTGAAGCCGACGCGATCGACAAGATTCGCGGGTCGACGGTGATGTCGGGCAGTTTCGTGGCGTCGGGCAGTGGTGCATACCGGGCGACGAAGGTGGGACGCGACGCCTACGCCGCGCGGCTCGCGGACGAGGCCAGCAAGTTCACTCTCGTACATTCCGAGCTCAATTCCGGCATCAACAAGATCCTGAAGTTCATCACCTACCTGATGATTCCCGCGGGTCTGCTCATCATCTACAACCAGTTGTTCTCGAGTGGTGAAGCTCTCGGACCGGCGCTCAGCGGCATGGTGGCAGCGCTCGTGCCGATGGTGCCCGAAGGTCTCGTTCTGATGACGTCGATCGCGTTCGCAGTGGGCGTGATCCGGCTGGGCCGCCGCCAGTGCCTCGTGCAGGAACTTCCCGCGATCGAGGGACTCGCCCGCGTCGATGTCGTGTGTGCCGACAAGACCGGCACGCTCACCGAGAACGGGATGCGGCTGGCGGACGTCGTTGCCGCGGACGGCGCCGAGCTCGATACCGCGCGAGCGGCGTTGGCCGCGATTGCCGCCGACGATCCGCGACCGAATGCCAGTGTGCTCGCGATCGCCGAGGCATTCGCGGACGATCCGGGATGGGGGGAATCGACTGCCGTCGCGCCGTTCTCGTCGGCAAAGAAGTGGAGCGGGCAGTCGTACGGCGAGCACGGCAACTGGTTGCTCGGTGCTCCCGATGTGCTGCTCGATCCCGCATCGGAGTTCGCGCGGCAGGCCGAGGAGATCGGAGCGAAGGGCCTGCGTGTGCTGCTGCTCGCCTCCAGCGACCGTCCCGTCGACGACCCTGATGCTCCCGGAGTGGTGACACCTCAGGCATTGGTGGTGCTCGAGCAACGGATCCGACCCGACGCGCAGGACACGCTCGAATACTTTGCCGGCCAGAAGGTCGACGTCAAGGTGATTTCCGGCGACAATGCCGTGTCGGTGGGTGCGGTGGCGTCGTCGTTGGGTCTTCCGGGTGGTGACAACCCGATCGACGCTCGCACGTTGCCCGACGACCGGGATGATCTTGCCGAGATTGTCGGATCCGCAACGACATTCGGACGAGTCCGGCCGGATCAGAAACGCGCGATGGTCGGGGCCCTGCAGTCGCGGGGGCACACCGTCGCGATGACCGGCGACGGTGTCAACGACGTCCTCGCGCTCAAGGACGCCGACATCGGTGTCGCGATGGGGTCGGGCAGCCCGGCGACCCGTTCGGTCGCGCAGATCGTCCTGCTCGACAACAAGTTCGCGACCCTGCCGTATGTGGTGGGGGAGGGCCGCCGCGTCATCGGCAACATCGAACGTGTCTCGAACCTGTTCCTCACCAAGACCGTGTACTCGGTGCTGCTCGCCTTCCTGATCGGTGTGTCGGGTGCGTTGTCGCAGATCTTCGATTTCGAACCGCTGCCGTATCCGTTCCTGCCGCGACACGTGACGATTGCGGCATGGTTCACCATCGGAATTCCGGCGTTCCTGCTCTCGCTCGCACCGAACAACGAACGTGCGCGGTCGGGCTTCGTGTCGCGGGTGATGCGACTTGCGATTCCGTCGGGCGTGGTGGTCGGTGTGGCCACCTTCGTCTGTTATGTCCTCGTCTACGGCGGCCCGGACCAGACGGAGCAGCAGAAGATCCAGGCAGGGACGTCGGCACTGATCACGCTGATCATGATTGCGCTCTGGGTTCTCGCCGTAGTGGCACGGCCGTACCAATGGTGGAAGGTCGTCCTGCTCGCCGGGTCGTTGCTCGGCTACGTGGTTCTGTTCTCGGTGCCGTTCACGCGTGAATTCTTCGCTCTGGATCCGTCGAATGTCGCGTACACGACCATCGCGGTGACGTGCGGTGCGATCGGTGTGGTGCTCGTCGAGTGCATCTGGTGGGTATCGGGCAGGTTGCACGGCGAACATCGACGTCTGTTTGCGGCCCCGGACGACCTCCTCCCGGGAGTACACTGACCGACGACCACCGCCCGGTCCGTCGATGCGTGTTTCGCAAGACCTCTCAGGTGGGAATCCGTGTCGACGACTCCACCAACAGAAGGAGGACGGCATGGGAATCATGGACTCGCTCAAGGGACTACTCGGCAAGGGTAAGGACTACGCGGCGCAGAATCCCGACAAGGTCCAGGGGTACATCGACAAGGCCGGCGACACGGTCGACGGGAAGACCGGCGGCAAGTATTCGCAGCACGTCGACAAGGCGCAGGACGCCGCGAAGAAGCACCTCGGCGGGTCAGGTGGGGACGGTGCGCCCGGGCAGGGCGCCGGAAACCCGCCGCCGCAACCCCCGCAGTAGCTTCCGCCGGCCGGGCATCCCTGCAGTCCTGTTCGGGTTGTGGAAAGCTTGATCGTCGCTGTACCCGAACGAAAGGACCATCAGTGGGCTTCATGGATCAGGCAAAAGGTCTCATCGAGAAGGGCAAAACGCTCGCCGCCGAGCACCCCGACAAGGTGAACGAGGCCATCGACAAGGCCGGTGACCTGGCCGACGACAAGACCGGCGGCAAGTTCGCCGACAAGGTCGACAGCGCCCAGGATGCAGCGAAGAAGGGCCTCGGCACAGCCTGAAGGCCTATGCCCCACCCACGTCCCGACACCGCGGCGTGTGTGGGGCACCATGCTTCGGGCCCACGCCACAGCCTTCCTGAAGCACAATCGACCAGGTGAGCGGAACCTGGATTCTCCTGGTGGTCGTCGCGGCGATCGCCGTGACCGGATTGGCGAACCGCGGGAACCTGCAGGCGCCACTGGTACTGGTCGTGATCGGGGCGCTCGCGTCGTTCATCCCGGGCCTACCGCAGCTGGAACTCGAGCCACACGTCCTCCTCGGAGTCGTCCTGCCGCCGCTGCTGTATTCGGCCGCGCTGCGATTCTCGGTCCCCACCTTCAAACGCAACCTGTCGCATATCCTCCGGCTCGGTATCGGGACCGTCCTGGCCACTGCTTTCGCCGTGGCATTCTTCGCGGAATGGCTCGTTCCGGAGCTGACTTTCGGTGCGGCACTGGTGCTCGGTGCTGTCGTTGCGCCCACCGACGCTGTCAGCGCGGTCGCGGTCGGCCGGAGACTCGGGTTGCCGAAGCGCGTCATCGCCATCCTCACCGGCGAAGGCCTGGTCAACGATGCCACCGCCCTGACGTTGTTCACGGTCGCTGTCTCCGCGGTGGTGGGGACCCAGGTCCTCGTCGACTCGCCAGTGGTGTTCTTCGGCTACGAGGTCGTCGGTGGTGTCGCGGCCGGGCTCGTCCTCGCGGTGATCGTGCACTGGGTGCGTGCCCACATGGATCATCCGTCGCTCGAAACCGTATTGGGCCTGGTCATTCCGTTCACCGCGTATCTCGTGGCCGAGGAGATCCACGCGTCCGGAGTACTCGCGGTCGTCGCGGCAGGCCTGTATATGGGGCATCGCGCGACCGATCTGTCGGTGACGACCAGGCTGCAGGAACGGTACGTCTGGGAAAGTCTCGACATCCTGCTCGAGATGTTCGTGTTCGCCTACATGGGTCTGCAGCTGAAGTTCGTCCTCGATGAAGTGACCGACAACGGCTACGACGTCGTCACGATCCTGTTGTACGCGTTCGCGGTGCTGGTCGTGGTCATGCTCGTCCGCCCGGTCTGGGGCCTGCTGAACTGGGGTCGGCGACGAGCCGCCCGCACGGCCGGGCTGAGCAGGATCGGCCGCGACCAGCTGAGCTTTCGAGAACACATCGTGGTGTCCTGGGCAGGGATGCGAGGTGTGGTGACCCTTGCCGCCGCAGGCGGAATCCCGTTCGTGCTCGAGTCCGGTGCGCCGTTCCCCGGCCGCGAGATCATCCACCTCACCGCGATTGTCGTCGCCGTCGGCACCCTGCTCATCCAGGGTTCGACCATGCCCGCGTTGATCAGGCGTCTCGACGTCACCGACCCCTACGAGCGACTACGCGCCGAAGAACAGCGTGCGCTGGCTCGGTCGATCAGTTCGGATGCGGCGAGAAGCCGACTGCAGGCACTGTCCGTGGAGCTACCCGACGGACCCGACGCCGACGCGGTGCGGCGGATCCTCGACCGCGTCGAACGCTCGATCCGAGCGCGTGTCGATGTCGAACAGGCCGAATCGGAAGTCGATGCCGAACCGGGTCCGGATGCGGGTGTGCTGTTCGACCGGTTCCGCCGTTCCGTGCTGCGCGCCCAACGCACCGCACTCATCGCAGCACGCGATGACGGCGCACTCGACGACGAGACGCTGCGTGCCGAACTCGAGAGCCTCGACATCGAGGAAGCTGCGGCAGAGGAACGGATAGACCGGCGCGGTCGCGACTGATCGACGCTCCTCGCGTCGTAGCGTAGGGCCGTGACCGGAACCGTCTTCCTCGTCGTCGCTGTCGTGACACTGAGCGTTGCCGCGGGGATCGCCGCGGTGTGGGCGCGAACCCGCCGAGTCGTCACGACACCCGCAGAGCGTGCCGTGCACACGACACTGCACACCGCGTCGCTCGCGGCGCGGCCGCTGCGCAGCGGTCTGGACGCCACCTCCGCGCAGGAAGCGGCCCCGCACCTGCGGATGCTCCTCGCGGAAGCGCAGGCCGTCGCCCTGTTCGATGCGGACGGCGACCTGCTCGCCTGGGACGGCCCGTTCGAATCGCTGTCCGATCAGGTCCGGGATGCCGCGACCCGTGCCATCGACGGTGAACGGCGGGTCCTCGTCGGACACGGCTCCCTCGCGCGCGGACCCGACGATTTCGCCGCGCGGGCCGTGGTCGCGCAGCCGCTGGTCGTCGACGAAGTCGGCGTCGCGGGTGTGCTCGGTGTCGTCACCACCACCGACCCGGGGCCGGCGCTGCTCGGGGCCCTCACCGAAGTGGCCCGATACGCGTGCAGCCAGCTCGAACTCGCCGAACTCGATGCGTCCCGGGCGCGTCTCGACCGCGCCGAGGTGCGGGCTCTTCGGGCGCAGATCAGTCCCCATTTCATCTACAACGCACTCAACACGGTTGCCTCGTTCGTGCGCACCGATCCCGACAGGGCCCGGGAACTGCTGCTCGACTTCGCGGACTTCACCCGCTACTCGTTCCGTGCCACCGGGGAGTACACGTTGCTCGCCGATGAACTACGCAACATCGACCGCTACCTGACGCTGGAACGGGCCCGATTCGGCAACGCACTCGAGATTCGGCTGCAGGTCGCGCCCGAGGTGCTCAACGTCGCGTTGCCGTTCCTCGCACTGCAACCGCTGGTGGAGAACGCCGTGCGGCACGGCATCGCGGGTACGCCCACCCGCACCGGCACCATTACGATCGTGGCTGCCGACGAGGGCACCGACTGCGTCATCAGCGTGGAGGACGACGGTGTGGGCATGGACCCGGAACTGTTGCGGTCGGGGATGCTCGACTCCACCGCCGACTCGGTGCCGGGCAGCGGAGTCAAGGAGTCCGCGCACGTCGGGCTCGCCAATGTCGACGACCGGCTGCGCGCCGCCTTCGGCAACGACTACGGCCTCGTCGTCGACACCGGGCCCGGTGCCGGTACCAAGGTGAGCATGCGTGTCCCGAAGTTCCGGGCGGGTATCCGGCCGTGAGCAGATTCGTTCGTGGCACGATGAGTTCGCTGTGAAAGAGATCACCGAGAACCTGAATGTGCTCGCCGTCGACGACGAACCGCCCGCACTCGACGAGCTGGCGTACCTGCTGCGTGCCCGTCCCGAGATCGGACAGGTCCACACCGCGGGCGACGCAACCACCGCGCTTCGGCTGCTACGCGACGGGGGCATCGACGCGGTGTTCCTCGACATCAACATGCCGGGACTCGACGGGCTCGAACTGGCCGGGATCCTGCGGAACTTCGCGGCACCACCGGCGGTGGTGTTCGTGACCGCACACGACGACCGGGCGGTGTCGGCATTCGACCTGGGTGCGGTGGACTACGTGCTCAAACCTCTGCGAGAAGCGCGTCTCGCCGAGGCGGTGCGCCGGATCGTCGAACGCCGCCGACCGGCAGGACACGACAGTTCCGACGCGGACACCCGGGACGAGGTGATCCCCGTCGAACTCGGTGGCGTGACCACTCTCGTGTCGCGGTCGTCGGTGCGCTGGGTGGAGGCCGACGGAGACTACGCACGGCTGCACACCGACACCGGATCGCACCTCGTACGCATTCCGATCTCGTCCCTCGAGAGCCGCTGGGCGGATGTGGGATTCCTCCGTGTTCACCGTTCGTACCTCGTGGCACTGAATCTGGTGACGGGCGTCCGCAGCGCCGGGACCGGTCTCGTGGTGTGCATGAAGCCTGTCGGCGACCAGTCTCCGGTCGAACTTCCGGTCAGCCGTCGCCACACGCGTGAGCTCAAGGACCGGCTGATCCGAGGGCCGATGCAGACGTGGACGTCGCGGTGACGGGGCCCGCGGCCGGGGGACCCCACCGCGAACGCGTCGTGCTCGCGAAAAGGCGCGGCGCGCGCATGGTGCGGACCCGGGTGGAGGTGCAGCAACAGACCGAGGTGGGCGACGCGATGGTCCGGGGGCTGGTGCGTGCGCAACTCGGGCTCGCGTTGCGGATCGGGGTGGTCCCGGTGTGTCTGCTGGCTGCGATCCCGGTGGTGCTCGCTCTGTTCCCCGCGCTGGCCGACGTCGCGCTGTGGACCGTGCGGCTGCCGTGGATTCTCCTGGGATTTGCCGCGTACCCGCTGCTCATCGGTTTCGCATGGCTGTATGTGCGCCTGGCCGAACGTAACGAGCAGGACTTCACCGATCTGACCGACGACTGAGACTTCATGAACACCTCCGTTCCCGTCCTCACCGTGGTCGGCATCGTCGCCGCTGCGGTCGCGACGGTCGCAATCGGGATCTACGGAGTGCGGATCTCGCGCACCACCTCGGATTTTCTCGTTGCCTCCCGCAGCGTCGGGCCACGCTGGAATGCCGCCGCGATCTCGGGTGAGTACCTCTCTGCCGCGTCGTTCCTCGGTGTCGCGGGTCTCGTCGCGAAGTACGGTGCCGACGCCCTGTGGTATCCGGTGGGTTTCACCGCCGGGTACCTCGGCCTGCTGTTGTTCGTCGCCGCACCACTGCGACGTTCGGGCGCCTACACCGTGCCGGATTTCGCCGAATTCCGTCTCGGCGAACCCTGGGTGCGGTCGCTGTCGATGATCGTCGTGGCGATCATCTGTGTGTTGTATCTGGTACCGCAGTTCCAGGGCGCGGGCCTGACGCTCAACATTCTGCTCGGCCTTCCCAGCTGGGTCGGGGCGGTAATCGTCGGCGTCATCGTGATCGCCAATGTGGTGGGCGGCGGCATGCGGTCGATCACGTTCGTGCAGGCCTTCCAGTACTGGCTCAAACTTTCCGCGGTGGCGCTTCCCGCGCTGGTCCTGACGATCTACTTCGTGGGCGACAGTCGCGGCGTCGACGAACCGGTACCCCCGACCGTCACCGAGACCACCACCGTCGACATCACCGTCGATGTCGTCGTGCAGGTCGCAGAGCCGATCCCGGTGACGGTGACCGGCGAGGTGGACTCCCGGCCCGTGGCCGGCCGGATCGTCCTCGCACCCGGTGAACACGAACTCGGCGCAGGCACCGAACTGGTCCTCGATGCCGGTTCGCCGGTGCCGGTGGTGGCAGGGGCGCCCTCCGACAACGACGCGTGGGCCTCGCCCGGCGCGGGGATCGGCGCCGGCGGCGAACACCACCTGTTCCAGGTGTATTCGCTCATGATCGCCACGTTCCTCGGAACGATGGGCCTGCCCCACGTCCTCGTGCGCTTCTACACCAACACGGACGGCCGGGCCGCACGCATGACGTCGTTCGCCGTGATCGGCCTCCTCGGGTTGTTCTATCTGTTTCCCACCGTCCTCGGAGTATTCGCGCGCTTGTATGTGCCGCAGTTGCTCATCACGGGCCGATCCGACGCCGCGGTGTTACTGCTACCCAACTCGGTGCTGTCGGGGTGGGGCGGGCAACTTCTCGCGGCGCTCGTCGCATCGGGTGCGATCGCCGCGTTCCTGTCGACATCGTCGGGGCTGTTGGTGAGTGTCGCGGGGGTGCTGTCCACCGACGTACTGCGGGGCAGGGTCCGCGACTTCCGGGTGGCGGCGGTCCTCGCCGGCGCCGTTCCACTACTGCTGGCCGTGTCGGTGACCTCGCTGGATCTGTCCAGGTCGGTGGGGCAGGTGTTCGCGATTGCCGCGTCGACACTGTGCCCGCTGCTCGTACTGGGAATCTGGTGGCGCGGGCTGACCGCGATCGGCGCCGCCGCCGGCATGGTCGTGGGTGGGGCGGTCGCGGGGGGTGCGGCGCTGCTCGCGGTACTGGTCCGATTCGATTCGGCGGCCGCCGGAGGATGGCCGGCCGTGCTCTCCGCCTACCCGGGAGCGGTGAGCGTGCCGCTCGCCTTCCTCGTCATGATCACCGTGAGCCTGGCGACGAGACAGAAGGTGCCCGCCGACGTCGGGCGTACGTTCTCCAGGATGCACGTTCCCGAGCGACTCGGAATGGGCCGCGATCGGGAGCTGGGTGCATTCGATGAGCGCCGTTCGTCGCAATGAGACGACCGTTCGGCGCACGCGACGACAGCTCGGCGTGCAACCGGTACGCACCCCTATCTGTGTGATGGCGGTCTCACTAGCGTGTGTGTGCACTACACCTCACACGGACGACCAAGGAGTCGGCAGTGACCACAGCACCACTCAGCGAGAGTGACGTACCGGAGCGGCGAGAACCGACTCCACAGGACTTCGTCGACATGCAGGCGAGTCCGGAGTTCCAGGAACTGCGTACCCGTCTGCGCCGGTTCGTGTTTCCGGTCACGGTGTTCTTCCTGGCCTGGTACGCCCTGTACGTTCTGCTCGCCACCTACGCGGCGGACTTCATGGCGACCAAGGTGATCGGCAACATCAACCTCGGCCTGATCCTCGGGCTCGGGCAGTTCGTCACCACGTTCATCATCACGGCCGTGTACGTGAAGTTCGCCGGGCGTGAACTGGATCCGCGCTCGGCAGCGATCCGCGAAGAGCTGGAAGGACCGCAGCAGTGAACGTACTTGCGCAGGGTCATACCGATGTCGGTAACCCGCTGCTCAACATCGCCATCTTCGTGGCGTTCGTCGTCATCACGATGGGCTTGGTCATCAAGGCCAGTCGCACCACCAAGAAGGCGTCGGACTTCTACACCGGTGGCGGCCAGTTCTCCGGCCCCCAGAACGGTTTCGCCATCGCAGGTGACTACCTGTCGGCCGCGTCGTTCCTCGGTATCGCCGGTGCCATCGCCGTCTACGGCTACGACGGCTTCCTGTACTCCATCGGCTTCCTCGTCGCATGGCTCGTCGCATTGCTGCTCGTCGCCGAACTCCTCCGCAACACCGGACGATTCACGATGGCGGATGTCCTGAGCTTCCGGCTCAAACAGCGGCCCGTGCGGATGGCCGCGGCGCTGTCGACGCTCGCGGTGTCACTGTTCTACCTGCTCGCCCAGATGGCCGGTGCCGGCGGTCTCGTCGCGTTGCTGCTCGACATCCAGGACAAGGCCGGACAGGCGATCGTCGTCGCCGTCGTCGGTGTGCTCATGATCGTGTACGTCCTCATCGGCGGCATGAAGGGCACCACCTACGTGCAGATGGTCAAGGCGGTGCTGCTGATCGCGGGCGCCGGCATCATGTTCGTGCTCGTGCTGTTCGCAGTGCGCGGCAACTTCTCGCAGCTTCTCGCCGACGCCCAGGCAATGGCATCGAACTCTACGGACGAAGCGGTCGCCGGCCGCGACATCCTCGCACCCGGCGCGAAGTACGGCATCAGCGGCATGACCCGGATCGATTTCATCTCGCTGGGTATCGCACTGGTGCTGGGCACCGCAGGTCTGCCGCACGTGCTGATGCGCTTCTACACCGTTCCGACCGCCAAGGAAGCACGACGCTCGGTCACGTGGGCGATCTCGCTCATCGGTGCCTTCTACCTCTTCACCCTGGTGCTCGGCTACGGCGCCGCGAAGATGGTGGGGCCCGACGTCATACTCAATGCGCCGGGTAAGGAGAACGCAGCCGCGCCGCTCCTCGCATTCGAACTGGGCGGCACGATCTTCCTCGCGGTGATCTCCGCGGTCGCGTTCGCCACGATCCTCGCGGTCGTCGCAGGTCTGGCGATCACGGCGTCGGCATCGTTCGCACACGACATCTACGCGAGCGTGCTCAAGCACGGTAAGGCCACCGAGGACGAGCAGGTGCGGGTCTCACGTATCACCGTTGTCGTGATCGGCCTGGTGTCCATCGTTCTCGGCATCCTCGCCATGGGGCAGAACATCGCCTTCCTGGTCGCGCTGGCCTTCGCTGTCGCCGCCTCGGCGAACCTGCCGACGCTGCTGTACTCGCTGTTCTGGAAGAAGTTCAACACCACCGGCGCGCTGTTCAGCATCTACGGCGGTCTCATCAGCTGCCTCCTGCTGATCGTGTTCTCCCCGGCAGTGTCCGGCAGCCCGTCGTCGATGTTCCCGAATGCCGACTTCTCGTGGTTCCCGCTGTCCAACCCGGGCATCGTGTCCATCCCGCTCGCATTCGCCCTCGGCATCCTCGGTACCTACCTCGGCCGCAACAAGCCGGAGGATTCGTTCAAACAGGCGGAGATGGAGGTCCGCTCGCTCACCGGTGTCGGTGTAGAGAAGGCCGTGTCGCACTGACTTCACGACCGCGCCCGTAAGCCGAACGTCACCTTCGGTCAGTTCAACTGACAGAAGGTGACGTTCGGCCGTTCCCGGTGCGGGCACCCGCCTCCTCTACGCTGCAATCATGGCGAAACTCGAAGTCGCGACCGACCTTCCGCTCGACCCGCAGACTGCGTGGGAGAAGGCTTCCGACCTGGAAGCGTTCGGCGACTGGCTGAGCATCCACGACGGCTGGCGCGGCGAGCTCCCCGACACGCTCGAAGCCGGGGTGGTGCTGCAGTCCGTGGTGTCGGTCAAGGGAATGCGCAACCGGGTGGAGTGGACGGTCGACGAGCTCGACGCGCCGCACCACGTCGTGCTCCGCGGGACCGGCAAGGGCGGCACCAAGTTCAAGCTGCGGCTCGCTGTGTCCGGCGCGGGGTCGGGCTCGCGGTTGACGATGAAGATCGAACTCGGGGGAGCGCCGCTGTTCGGGCCGATCGGGTCGGGTGTCGCCCGCGCCCTGCAGGGCGACCTCGACGCCTCGCTGCGCAAGTTTGCGGAACTCTACGGCTGAACCGGCTCCACAGCCCACGTGAACCGGGTCGCGTTGGCACAATGAGACGATGCCGACCCGCACGATCGGGGACCGTCGCATCACATTGACGAACCTCGACAAGGTGCTCTATCCCCGCACGGGCACCGTCAAAGGTGAGGTGATCGACTACTACGTCGCCGTCGCCGAGGTCATGCTGCCGCACGTCGTGGGCCGTCCCGGTACCCGTAAGCGCTGGCCCAACGGTGTCGACGAACCGGCCTTCTTCGAGAAGAACCTCGCGCCGCATGCGCCGTCGTGGCTCGATCGTCGTACGGTGCACCACAAGCAACGGTCTGTCACCTACCCGGTGTTCGACTCGGTGGCGGGTCTGGCATGGCTCGGGCAGCAGGCCTCGCTCGAACTGCACGTGCCGCAGTGGCGGTTCGACGGATCCGCGCCCGGTCCCGCGACACGCCTCGTGTTCGACCTCGACCCCGGGCCGGGGGCGGGGCTCGCGCAGTGTGCGGAGGTCGCGCGGTACGTGCGCGACATGGTCGCCGAACTCGGGTGGGAGACCTATCCCGTCACGAGTGGCAGCAAAGGTCTCCACCTCTACGTGCCGTTGGATCGGCAGCTCGGCTCCGACGGTGCGTCGACCGTCGCGCGACAGGTCGCCACGAATCTTGCGACGCTGCACCCCGATCTCGTCACCGCGACCATGGCGAAGGCGGTGCGCGGCGGGAAGGTGTTCGTCGACTGGAGTCAGAACAATGCGGCCAAGACGACGGTCGCTCCGTATTCGCTGCGTGGCCGCGACGAACCGTGGGTGGCAGCGCCGCGCAGCTGGGACGAACTCGACGACCCGAAGCTGCGGCAACTCACGTTCGACGAAGTGCTCGAACGGGTCGCCGACCACGGTGATCTGCTCGCGGGCCTGGACCCCCCGCTCGGCGACACGCAGTCCGGAGATCCCGCCGACGACCCGCTCACCGACTACCGGCGTAAGCGCAACGCTGCGCGTACCCCGGAGCCGGTCCCGTCCCGTGTCGCCGCGACCGGCCACGACGATCGGTTCGTCATCCAGGAACACCACGCCAGGCGCCTGCATTACGACCTGCGACTCGAGCGTGACGGTGTGCTTGCGTCGTGGGCGGTGCCGAAGAATCTGCCGGAGGACACCGGCCGCAACCACCTCGCCGTCCGGACCGAGGACCACCCACTCGAGTATCTCGATTTCCACGGCACCATTCCGTCCGGTGAATACGGTGCCGGGACGATGACGGTGTGGGACACCGGCACCTACGACACCGAGAAGTGGCGTGACGACGAGGTGATCGTGCGGTTGCACGGTGAACGAATCATGGGTCGATACGCACTGATCCGCACAGAGAAGGACCAGTGGCTCGCCCATCGGATGAAGCAACAGTCCGGGTCGGGACGGTCGGAGGAGTTTCCGACCGATCTGCGTCCGATGCTCGCGACCGTGGGCGACGTCGAGAAGCTCGACGGCTCGACATGGGCATTCGAAGGCAAGTGGGACGGATACCGCGCGGTCGTCGAGGTACACGACGGTGAGGTCCGGGTGCGTGCCCGCTCGGGGCGGGACGTGACCGGAGAATTTCCCGCGCTCGGTGAGCTGGCGCATGTGCTCGACGGTCACGATGCCGTCCTGGACGGGGAAATCGTCGCCGTGGACGCGGAGGGCGTCACGAGCTTCGAGCGGTTGCAGCGCGGGGCGATCCCGGAGTACCGGGTGTTCGACCTCCTCTATCTGGACGGTGTGTCGCTGATCCGCAAGACCTACGACGATCGCCGTCGTGTGCTGGAGGCTCTCGCTGCGGCGACGGAGAGGCTGATAGTGCCCGACCGGTTGGCCGGGGACGGCGCCGACGCACTCTCCGCAAGCCTGGAGCGCGGGTGGGAGGGCGTGGTCGCGAAGCGTCGCGACTCGGTGTATCTGCCCGGCAAACGGGGTGCAGCGTGGATCAAGGCGAAGAACTGGCTCACGCAGTCGGTGGTCATCGGTGGATATCGACCGGGACAGGGGAACCGTGCGGGGTCGTTCGGATCGTTACTGGTCGGTATCCCGGGCGACAGCGGGCTCGTCTATACGGGAAGAGTCGGCACGGGATTCGACGACCGAACTCTCGCGGCGCTGACATCGTCACTGCGGGCACGACGGCGGGACACGAGCCCGTTCGCGGGTGAGCTGCCGATCGT
Organism: Rhodococcus sp. JCM 9793; assembly: GCF_055380405.1. Taxonomy (NCBI): domain Bacteria; kingdom Bacillati; phylum Actinomycetota; class Actinomycetes; order Mycobacteriales; family Nocardiaceae; genus Rhodococcus; species Rhodococcus sp. JCM 9793. The sequence goes on along the minus strand of NZ_AP043721.1, from coordinate 5,368,340 downwards.
CGACCAGCGTGACGCCGTATGGGTGGAACCCGAGCTGGTGGGGGAGGTGCGGTTCGGTTCGTGGACCGAAGGCGGCCGACTTCGGCACCCGAGCTGGCGCGGCCTGCGCGGCGATCTGGACCCACACGACGTGCACCGGGAATGAAGCCGGCCCGGCCCGCACAGGGTGGACCGACGACCATCTCTGCACCGCGTCCGCTGGGCGACGCGGCCAAGGCGTTTGTCTGGCAGACACTCATTCGGTTGGTGGTTGTCGGCGCAAAATCGTATGTTCTTCTCAGACCGGACTAAATCGGCTTTGTCGGGGAGCCGCCGGTCGTCATATCGATCGAAGAAGGAATCCCGACATGACGAGTGTGCTCGCGCCCTCCCGCACCTACTCCTCTCCTCAGCTCTCGGCCCGTGAAACCGAGATACTCAGGGAGTGGCTCCTGTGTGAATCCAAGTCGGAGGCCGCGGCTCGTCTGTTCGTCACAGCGGCCACGGTGAGCACCCACATCGCCCGTATCCGCGACAAGTACATGCGAGTGGGGCGTCCCGCCACCACCAAGACATCGCTGCTGGTGCGCGCTCTCCAAGACGGTGTCGTCTCCATCGACGAATTGTGACGCCGCGGAGACCTGCAGCGTGCGGCATGCTCGGGCCCGTCGAGGTCGGCCGGTCCGATCCGTAGCCTGTTCGACCATGAGCGTCCTGAAATCCCTCGTCCTGTTCGGCGTGGCCGCGTTGTTCGAAATCGGCGGGGCGTGGTTGATCTGGCAGGGCGTGCGCGAGCATCGAGGGTGGATCTGGATGGGCCTGGGTGTGCTTGCGCTCGGGGCGTACGGATTCGTGGCGACGCTGCAACCCGACGCCAACTTCGGCCGCATCCTCGCGGCATACGGGGGAGTCTTCGTCGCGGGTTCGCTCCTGTGGGGTGTCGTGATGGACGGCTTCCGCCCCGATCGCTGGGACATCGCGGGGGCACTGGTGTGTCTCGTCGGCGTCGCGGTGATCATGTACGCACCGCGGTGACCGAGCGCCGAAGGGTGGGCGTTTCTCCACCTCAGGGGATCTACTGGGCGGCGGTCGCCGTCTCGACACTGGGCGCATGACATCGACAACCAACCCGGGTCCTCGCACCCGCACCGCGGCTTCCCGCCTGCTCGCCACCGGATACGGAGTGTGTGCCTATCTCATTTTCCTTGCGGTGTTCCTGTACGCGATCGGATGGGTCGAACGACTGGTGGTACCCCGGAACATCGACGAGGGGCCGCGTGCCCCGGCCGGAATCGCCATCGTGATCGACCTGGCGCTGCTCTCGTTGTTCGCGGTGCAGCACTCGGTGATGGCCAGACCCTGGTTCAAGAAACGCTGGGCCCGGATCGTGCCCGAACCGGTGGAGCGTTCCACTTACGTCCTGCTCGCCTCGGCAACGCTGGCACTGGTGATGTGGCAGTGGCGTCCACTCCCACACCTGATCTGGGACGTCGAGAGCACTCCACTGCGGATCGTGCTCTACGCGCTGTCGCTCGCCGGGTTCGGTCTCGTGCTCGTGTCGACGTTCGCCATCGACCATTTCGACCTGTTCGGATTGAGGCAGGTCGTCCGTCACCAGCTCGGAAAACCGACCGCCACGAGCACCTTTCGGATACCGCTGCTGTACCGATCGGTGCGGCACCCGCTCTATCTGGGTTTCCTCATCGCATTCTGGGTCGCGCCCACCATGTCTGTCGGGCATCTGCTCTTCGCGGCGGTGACCACCGCGTACGTTCTGGTCGCGATCAGGTTCGAAGAGCACGACCTCATCTCGACGTTCGGCGAGCGATATCGCTCCTACCGGGCCCGCGTGCCGATGATCGTGCCGTGGAAGGTGCTCAGCCGACGGTGATCCCGCCGGTGGCAGGCGTCGAATTGCACAGCGGACCGCTGGCGAGGCTCACCGACCCGAACACGGTGGTCAGCACCTCGCCCGGTCCGGTGTCGACCGTCGCAGACAGATTCGGGTAATCCCCGGTGAGATCGACGATGCCGGTGCGCCCGTTGCCCCGGTTGAGCCATGCGACGGTCACCTGACCGGCGGCCGGTACCGGCCACAATGCCTGCGTTGTGGTGAACTGCACATGGCCCGCAGCGATCCCGTGTTCCTCGTCGGGACCGGGGTGTGCGGCTACCGATGTCAGCGACGCGAGACTGCCTTGATTGAGGCAGCCGATGGTGATCGCAGTACCCAGCGGTTGCGTCGGAGCAGCTGTGGCGACACCGGCGAACAGAACAGCGGCTGCGACGGGGGCTGCGAACGTGAGTGTTCGACGGGTGAATCGCACTGCAGACATGCTGCGGGCTCCTCGGATGTGAGATGACGTGTCCGGGTGCCGACCACAGTGCGTACTGCTTGCGTGGCGCGTCCCGCGACCGAAAGACTTTCGTGATTCTATCGAGCTGTCGATCATCGAGGGGCGGTTTCGAGCACCGCAGTGTTGTGGCGGTCACAGGTGCGGAATCGTGATCGGTTAGCCTGGCCTAATGAAGTGGGAGAACTTTGTTGCCACGCTGGTCGCGCGTGAACAGGTCGCCGAACACCTGTTGCGTGCCCGCCTCGAAATCGGTGAGGGGACCGGGTGTGGTTACCTTCCGCTCGCTGCAGCCGACGAGTCGGTGGCGTTCTACCTCTCGCACGACGCAGAGGAACTGCACGCCCGACCCAGTGAGAATCCGAATGCGCTGGGCGGTTGGGAGATCGTCGACGAGGAACGCAGCGCCGGGCACCGCAACTACACAGTGCGCTCCTACGACGCGGAGTCCCGCGAGATGGTGGTCGACTTCGCGGAGCACGATCACGGTCCCGCGATCGAGTGGCTGCGCGCTGCGGAACCCGGCTGGCGTGTGCTGATGGCCGGTCCGCGCTCGTGGCACGAGCCCCCGTCCTCGGCGACCCGTCATGTCCTGGCCGGAGATCTCGCCGCGTTGCCGGCATTGGCAAGAGTCCTGGAGCAGACAGACCCTGCAGTTCATGTGACCGTCGTTGCCGAGGTGCTCGACCGCAGCGAGCTCGAGTACTTGCCTGCGCGGGAGAACACCGAGATCGTCGAACTCATCGGTACTGGAAACGGGGTGTCGCGCACACGGCTGTCCGCTGCGCTCGCCGAGCTCGACCTGCCCGCCGACGGGTACTGCTGGTTCGCGGGCGAGGCCGCCGATATTCGCGCCGCCAAGAAGCATCTCCGTTCGCTCGGCTGGTCGCGCGATCAGTACGACATCGTCGGCTATTGGCGTGAAGACGCCGAGCGGTGGACGGCGAAGTTCGAGGAGCAGGGTGACGAGCTGCGCGCGGTATACGCGGGCGCGCTCGCAGAGGGGAAGTCGGTGGAAGAAGCGATGGATGTGTACGAGGCCGCGTTGGAGAACGTCGGTCTCTAGACGTGATGTCCAGGGAGTGAGTGTGTGCCCTCGGCAGGATTCGAACCTGCGACCTACCCTTTAGGAGAGGGTTGCTCTATCCCCTGAGCTACGAAGGCGCGCGCCCATTCGGCGGACCGAATCTCGGCGCGGTGTGAGTGTAGCGGTCGTTCCCGCGCGGTGACGAAGAGAGCAGAAAATTCGCTGCTTGTTACCGACCGGTTGGTTTCATTCCCGCTCTATGAGATCAAGAAGAGGTAACGCTGGACCTCACGTATATCGTTTTGTTACCTTGAATCGCCAGGAACGACCGGGGTGTTACGCGCCGGCCGAAATCGGGACTACGAACGGGACAGCGACTGTGGCACGGCACCAACGGACACGCGAAGACGTATCGGCATTCGAGGCCGACCTGACGGTCGGATCGATCCGGCGGGGGCGTCATCGCATCGAACCGACGGGTCCGTCGGCTCCGGCCAAGGCCGCCACGGTTGCGTGCGCAACCGGCGCCTTCATGGCCATCGGCGCGCAGTTCACCGCCGGCACCGCTGCTGCTCACCCCGGCCACGATCAGGGCGCCGTTCAGGCGGCACCTGCACCGCAGCTTCCGTTCGAGCTGCCTGCAGGCATCGAGCTTCCCGCGATCCCCGGCATCACCACTCCCGCCGAGCAGGGCGCCCCGCAGCTGCCCGTCGAGGTCCAGGGCCTCGTCGACCAGTTCGCCGGTGGCGGCAATTGGCTCGACAACCTCAACCCCATCAAGCCGAACACCGTGCAGCCGGTCTCGGGCACGCTGACGTCGGACTGGGGTTCGCGCTGGGGTGAGCACCACGGCGGAATCGATATCGCTGCCCCCATCGGCACCCCGATCCAGTCGGCCGCCGATGGCACCGTCCTCGACGCAGGCGCTGCATCCGGCTACGGCCAGTGGGTTCGAGTCCTGAACGACGACGGCACCACCGCTATCTACGGCCACGTCGACACCTACCAGGTCTCTGCAGGTCAGCGCGTGAACGCGGGCCAGCAGATCGCCACCGTCGGTAACCGCGGCTGGTCCACCGGGCCGCACCTGCACTTCGAGGTGTGGGACGAGGCCGGCAACAAGACCAACCCGAACACCTGGCTCAGCGACCGCGGCGTCATCGCCGACTGGAGCAGCTACCGCGCAGTCTGAGCCGCCACTGGCGACGCTGTCGAAACACACCCGGTCCTGTGGCCGGGTGTGTTTTCGCGTTCACGGCACGCCCGTGGCCCGATCATGCGATTCGGTGACGGGCAGCGGTTACGCTTGCGGAAACATCCGTCGGCACAGACCGTGGAGAACCCGTGGGCACAGAGATTTCTGCTCGTTCGTTCACCGGCGCAGACCGCCGACAGTTCCGGCACAAGGTCCGCGAGTGCATGGGCGCGCTCGAACGCATGCTCCGCGACGGCACCTTCGCCGATGCGCACTCCTCGCCGCAACCGCAGCTCGGTATGGAAATCGAGTTCAACCTCGTCCAGGACGATATGGCCCCGGCAATGTCCAACCTGGAAGTTCTCCAGGCGATCGACGACCACGCGGTCTTCCAGACCGAACTGGGTCAGTTCAACGTCGAGATGAACGTCGAACCGGGTCCGCTCTCCGGCGACGCGACCATCGAGATCGAGGATTCTCTTCGCCAATCGCTTCGGCGTGCCGACGAACGGATGCATCTGTTCGACGCCCAGCTCGTCATGATCGGGATGCTGCCGACACTCGAGCTGGACCATCTCGGTCGTGATCGGATCACCGCGAACCCTCGCTACGAGGCACTCAACGAGCAGATTTTCGCGGCCCGCGGCGAGGACATCGAACTCGACCTCGACGGTGTGCCGCTTCCCGGAACGGTCGCGATCGAACGTCTGCGCGCCGACACCAACTCGGTGGTGCCCGAAGCGGCCTGTACGTCGCTGCAACTGCACCTGAGGGTGGCACCCGAGGATTTCGCGCCGCACTGGAATGCCGCGCAGTGTCTCGCGGGGGTGCAGGTGGCGCTCGCCGCGAATTCGCCGTTCCTGGCGGGTAAAGCGCTGTGGCACGAGAGCCGGATACCTCTGTTCGCCCAGGCAACGGACACGCGGCCGCTCGAGTTGAAGAATCAGGGTGTGCGTCCACGGGTGTGGTTCGGGGAACGCTGGATCGAGTCGCCGATCGATCTGTTCGAGGAGAATTCCCGCTACTTCACGGCATTGCTGCCGGAGATCACCGATGCCGACCCCGCTGCGGAACTCGATGCGGGCCTGATTCCGCAACTGCGCGAACTGCAGATGCACAACGGCACCATCTACCGGTGGAACCGTCCCGTCTACGACATCAGCGACGGTCAGGCTCACTTGCGGATCGAGAATCGCGTCCTGCCTGCCGGACCGACCGTCCTCGACACCATGGCGAACGCGGCGTTCTACTACGGATTGCTGCGCGCGCTCGTCGAGGACGACGACCCGCTGTGGCGGCGGATGACGTTCGACGCGGCCGAGGAGAACCTGATCATCGGTGCCAAGCACGGACTCGAATCCCGGTTGTACTGGCCGAAGCTGGGTTGGGTCGGTGCCGACGAACTCGTCCTGCGAAGGTTGCTTCCCCTCGCGGATCGGGGCCTGGAATCGTTCGGCCTCTCAGCGCGTGCCCGCGACCGTTACCTCGGGATCATCGAGGGCCGGTGCTTGAATCGACAGACGGGAGCGGCGTGGCAACGCAAGCATGTCGCACGGCGTGAAGCCGCGGGCGAGGATCGTCGTACCGCGTTGTCGGGGATGCTTCGCGACTATGTGGCTGCGATGACCGACGGTCGGCCCGTACACGAATGGGTCGCCTAGCGTCGTAGCCATCAGACCCGCAACGACCGGCTGACGACGACCGTCGGGGCCAGCACCACCTGATCGGTCGGTGGTTCGTAGCCGGGTACGACACTCAGATCGTCCGACAGATCGATGATGCGCAGCCCCACCTGATCCTCGAGGACGCTGAGGGTGAGCGTCACCTCGACTCCATCCGGTCCGGCCGCCCAGAAGCGGAAACCGAAGTTCTCGGCAGGCTCGGCACGGTGCCCGTCGACGGTTGCGCCGTGGACGGTCGCTGTCGTGCTGTCCACCCACAGGCCGACGGCGTTCGCGCCCCGGGGAGACGACAGGCGTAGACGCAGTTCACGCGCTCCGCCCGCCGAGGTGTCGTCGAGCACCTCGACCTCGGGAGGTTGAAGAGGTGCCACGGGGGCCGGTCCGTGCGACATCGATTCGGTCGCGCGCCAGGGGAATTCCGTCGGCAAGGGGCTCGCGGGGTCGGTGAGCAATCCGCGGCTCCAGTCCGAGCGCGGCGAGTCCGGTGACGCCCAGACCGCCGCGTCGAGATCGCCGTCGAGTGCGTACCACAGGTGCTCCTGCCGGGGCTCCGTTGCGCCGTCGCGATTGAGGTAGCCCGCGACGAGTGCACACACGAGCACCGATGCAAGGGTCGCGGTTCCGGCCATCTGTGTGACGGAGACGCGACCGACCCGCGTCGCGGACGACGGGAGCACCGCATCCCACAGCACGAGCGTCAGGGTGAACAGCACTGCGACGAACACTCCGGCGAGCGGCGCGCCGTACAGAAGCCCCGCGTCGAACGACTGCACGACGGCGGTTGTCAGGAGCACCGCGGCGGGTACGGCGCCGATCGTCACCGCTACCAACGGTAGTGGCGGGCGAGTCGTGAAAAACCGTGCGACGTGCAGACTCACGAGTACAGGAAGCGCGGGCAGAACCAGCGTCGACGCGGCACCCGCGAACGGCAATCCGATCAGCGCGACCAGCGCGAGCAGTACGAACGCGCCGATGACGACGGACGCCGCGGACATCCGCGCGCGAGCCCACAGGTAGGCGGTGATCAGCACCCCCATCGCTGCGACGACGGCAGCGAATTGATACATGCCGGGGCGGAAGGGCTCGGAGGTGACGGGGGACGCCATTCCCGGGGCGAGCCGCATGGCGATCCACCAGGGAAGCCACGCCGCGAATACGGTGAAGCCGACCGTGGCCACCGACACCCCGGTGGCGGTGGCAACGGACCAGTAGGTGGCTTCGCCACGTCGGATCCGTGTGACGACGAGCCAGGCGACCGCGACGACGAACAGTCCGGTCAATGCGATCTCGACCCAACTCGGGTAGTGGAGCAACCCCCAGGGAACGGTGGTCACGATCACTTCGCCCCCGGAGTCGAGGGCGGTGAGGTCGGAGTCGGCGAGTTCACGTGTGACGGTGAGGCTGGTCTCGCCCATCTGCTGCAACGACTCGGGATTCAGCCGGTCGGGAGTGTCGAGGGGGCTGTGGTAGAACGCCGAGCCTCCTGCGATCGCAGTGTCGTACGCGTGGAACCCCGCGGTGTCGAAGTGCGTGAAGTCCGTGTCGTTGGGAAGCAGCTCGAACCCGAGTTGGGTGAAGGAGTCGGCATTGGCGCCGGGCGCGTGGGAGAGGGCCTCGACGAGGGCAGCGTTGGGGTCCGTGATGCGGAAGGTCATGGGAGCGCCGGTGTTGCCGCGCGCCTCATGGTTGAGGACGACGGTGGCACCGAGGGACGGCGAGCGCGTCTGGGTGAACATGTGGGAGCCGAGGAGTCCGTCCTCCTCGCCGTCGGTGAGCAGGACCATGACGTCGTTGCGCGGCGCGGGTCCGGCCGTGATCGCGCGCGCGGACTCGAGAACGGTGCCGATACCGATGCCGTCGTCGCCGGCGCCGGGGGAACCTCGTACCGAGTCGTAATGTGCGGCGAGTACGACCGTTCCGGTGGGATCGGTTCCGGGTAGGAGCGCGACGATGTTGTGTACTCGGGCCCCCCGCTGCGTTCTGCCGTCAGGGGGAGAGAACCAGCCGACCCCGCTCTTGACAGAGGTACGCCAACCGAGTGTTTCGAGTTGTCCGACGAGATACTCGCGTGCCGCTCGGTGTGCGGGTGAGCCCAGTGCGCGGGGTTCGGTCGAGATCGTCTCGATGTGGGCGGCTGCGCGCTCGGCGCTGAACGCATCGTCCGGCGCGTCCGCACCGAGTGGGGACGTGGGGGAGTGGAGCAGCAGGGTCGCGAGACCGACGACGACGAGCGCGAGCAGCGCGACGAGACTCGGCAGTCGGGGCAGAGCCCGATCGTCGAGGGCCGCAGCGGTGTCCATGGACCCGAGCGTAGCGGTCAAAACGGGCAGTGCCCCGGCCGACAAGCCGGGGCACTGCCCGCCGTTGGATCATCCGAGCTCAGGCGCTCGTAGGTGCCGGTGCCCAGCTGTCCGGGCCGAACACCTCGTAGTGGATGTTCTCGGCGGGCACGTTGCGCTCGATGAGCGCCTCACGCAGTGACAACATGAACGGGAGCGGCCCGCACAGGTAGGCGTGGGTCTTCGGGTCGAGTGGGAGATCCGTGATGTCTGCGCGGCCGACGCGGATCGTTTCGAGGGGCTGACGTGCGCCGAGGTCCTCGTACCAGCGGTACACATCGGCCGACGGGATCCTCTCGACGAGTGTCGAGAGCTCGTTCCGGTGCGCGTGGTTGGCGGCCGAGCGGTCGGCGTGGAGCACCGAGATCGGGCGCTGATCGCCGATTTCCGCGAGATGCGAGAGCATCCCGATCATCGGGGTGCAGCCGATGCCGGCGGATGCGAGGAACAGGGGGGTGTTCTCGTCGGTGAGGACGAGGTCGCCGAACGGCGTGGTCACCTGGAGTTCGTCGCCTTCGAAGAGGTTCTCGAACAGGAAGTTCGAGACCTCACCGGCGGCAATGACGGTTCCGTCGGGGGCCGTGGACGCTGCCACGCGCTTGACGGTGATGCGCCAGTCGCCCCGGGACGGAGCGTTGGTCAGGCTGTACTGGCGGAGCTGGCGGGCACCGTCGGGCAACTTGACGCCGACCGAAAGATACTGTCCGGGACGGAAGGTGGGCAGGGGAGCGCCGTCGAGGGAGGTGAGGACGAACGAGACGGTGTCGGCGGACTGGTAGACGCGCTCGGCGACACGCACGGTACGCCACACTTCTCCGACCTCGACGCCGGCGGCCTTGTAGAGGTCGGCTTCGAGCGAGATGAGGGTGTTCGCCATCAGCCAGTACAGCTCGTCCCACGCCTTCGCTACCTCGGGAGTGACTGCGGCACCGAGTACTTCGACGATCGCTGCGAAGAGGTGCTCGTGCACGATCCAGTACTCGTCGGGCTTGATGCCGAGTGAGGCGTGCTTGTGGGCGATGCGCGAGAGGATGGCCTCGACGCGGGCGGGGTCGGGATCGAGCTGGAGCGTCGCGAATGCTGCGATGGACCCGGCGAGGGCCTTCTGCTGCTCACCCTGCTTCTGGTTGCCCCGGTTGAACAGGTCGCGCTCGAGTTCGGGGTGCGCCGCGAACATCTTCTTGTAGAAGAGGGGAGTGATATCGCCGATTGCCGCGCCGACGGCGGGCAGGGTGGCGGCGATGACTTCCTTGGATTCGGGCGAGAGCGCCATGGTGAACTCCATTTCGTGTCAGGGTGTGGGCTGGGTGAGGGTCAAGAGGACCGGTTCGATCCGTGATGTCGTCAGGTCGTCGACGGTGAGATCGTCGAGCGTGGCGTAGAAGGCCTCTTGCGCATCGCGCAGTGCCTTGCGGAGTCGGCAGCCGTGACGCAACGGGCACGGATTGGTGCCGTCGCAGTCGACTACCTCCTCATCTCCTTCGAGCTGTCGCGCCAGCCACCCGATGGTGGCGGTGCGGCCGAGTTCGGTGATCGCCAGCCCTCCGCCTCGTCCGCGGCGGGTGGTGACGATGCCGAGCTCGCTCAGTCGGGCGACCACCTTCGTCGTATGGGCGTACGACAAATGTAGCTGCTCGGCAACGAGTTTCGTTCTCGGCACGCTGTCCGCAGGGGATGCGGCCAGGTGCATGACAACTCTCAGTCCGAGATCGGTGAACTGGGTGAGTTGCATGCCCTCACGTTAGATAATTTGCATCCAGGATGACAATTTAATGTGATGTAGATCGCTGCCGGAATCTCGTTGTCTCGCTTACTTCTCCGGTTGCAGGGACGAAAGTCCATTCCACACCACATCCTTAGGGGCTAGTCTCGATCTTGTGAAACCTCACGGTGAAACACCTCGAGACCACAACAATGTGACTGTCGGCGTGGACGGATCTCCCGCGTCCGGTAGGGCGGTCCGATGGGCTGCGGCCACCGCGGCGCAGCGTGGACTGTCTCTGCACCTCATCCATGCGGTCGATTTCGCCACGACAGGCTGGGCCGCGACCCCCTTCGTTCAGACCTCCCGGATATTCGAGTGGGCAGAGGAGGACGCTCAGGCCGTTCTCGGCGAGGCCGAGCGGATTGCGCAGGAGAGCGCGCCGGGTCTCGAGGTCACCGCCGCGGTGGCGCTGACCGGCACCGCCAAATGGCTGGTCCGGTTGTCGCAGGAGACCCGGATGCTCGTACTCGGACAATCCGGAAGCGGACGCCTCGGGGAGGTCTTTCTCGGTTCGACACCCGTTGCGGTGGTCGGCCACGCCGCGTGCCCCGTCGTCGTCGTGCGCGGCGAGGAGGCGCCCGAACCCGACTATCGGCCCGTCGTGGTCGGCGTCGACGGCAGCCCGCTGAGCGAGAACGCCCTGGCCGCGGCGTTCGAGGAGGCATCGTTCCGCGACGTCGACCTCGTGGCCGTGCACATCTGGAGCGATCTGAAGGTCGGAAGCCTCGAAGCGATGCCCCTCGACTTCGAGCCGCAGGCGCTCGAAGACGTCGAGCGCGTGCTGCTCGGTGAGCGACTGGCCGGCTACGGTGAGCGCTATCCCGACGTCACCGTCGTCCGCAAGATCTACATGGACGGACCACGCACCCATCTGCAGGCGTGGAGCGAGAGTGCGCAGCTCGTCGTGGTCGGCAGTCGGGGCCGAGGTGGATTCAAAGGGCTCGTCCTCGGTTCCACGAGCAACTCGCTCCTGCGTGAGGCCCATTGTCCGGTCATGGTCGTGCGCCCGGACGAAACCTGACGGCGGTAGTGTTCGGGGCACGGTCCACCAGCGTGCCCGCACGCTGCAGAGTTGAGGTGTGCGCATGCGAATCGGAATGGGTTTGAACTACAGCGGCGGATTCGCCGAGACCGTCGCGGAGGTCGCCGACCTCGAGCGCGCAGGCCTCGACATCGTCTTCGTCCCGGAAGCCTATTCGTTCGACGCAGTGAGTCAGATCGGTTACATTGCTGCCAAGACGTCGCGCGTCGAACTCGCGTCCGGCATCTTCCAGCTCTACACCCGGACGCCCACGCTGACCGCGATGACCGCAGCCGGTCTCGACTACGTGTCGGACGGCCGCTTCGTCATGGGCATCGGCGCATCGGGCCCGCAGGTCATCGAAGGTTTCCACGGCGTCCCGTACGACGCACCGCTCGGACGTACCCGCGAGATCATCGAGATCTGCCGCAAGGTGTGGCGCCGAGAGAAGGTCGAGTACCAGGGCAAGTACTACCAGCTTCCGCTGCCCGAAGAAAAGGGTACCGGCCTCGGTAAGCCGCTCAAGCTCATCAATCAGCCTGTGCGCGAACGGATCCCGGTGGTCATCGCGTCGATCGGGCCGAAGAATGTCGAGCTGACGGCGGAGATCGCAGAAGGTTGGGAGCCCATCTTCTACTACCCGGAGAAGGTCTCCGAGGTGTGGGGCGACGCGCTGGCCAAGGGTAAGGCCAAGCGCGACCCCGCTCTGGGGGAACTGCAGACCTACGTCCAGGTCGCGCTCGCGATCGGAGACGACGTCGACCACATGATCGACTGGGTCCGGCCGATGCTCGCGCTGTACATCGGCGGCATGGGCGCGAAGGGCAAGAACTTCTACAACGATCTCGCTGTCCGCTACGGCTTCGAGAAGGAAGCAGCGCTCATCCAGGAGCTCTACCTCGACGGCAAGAAGGAGCAGGCCGCCGCGGCAGTTCCCGAGGATCTCGTGCGCGCGGTCTCATTGATCGGTCCAGAAGGTTATGTGCGTGAGCGTGTCGCAGCGTTCGAAGAAGCGGGCGCGACAACACTGAACGTCACCCCGCTCGCCGGCGACACCGCCGGTCGGGTTCGTCTGATCGAGCAGATGCGGAATATCTGCGGCTGACCACTCGCCGGGTCGGCGTCACCATCACGGAGAAAGGTTCCGGACATGAGCGAGATCAAGCCGATCGTCGTCGCGGTCGATGGGTCCGATGCGGCCTCGAGCGCGGTGATCTGGGCTGCCCGCGCGGCAAGCGCCCGATCGCTGCCGCTGCGCATCGTCACGGTCGTCCATATTCCCGCGTTCTACTATTCGGAGCCCTACCTCGCGCAGAGCTTCCACGACGAGATGAAGGCCACGGCGCGCGACAGGCTCGCCAATGCCGGGGTCCTCGCTCGTAAGGTTGTCGACGACAACGACGGCTCGGTGCAGATCAGCACAGAACAGATCGAGGGCAAGGTCGCGCCCACGCTGGTCGAACTGTCTTCACATGCCGACCGGCTCGTCGTCGGTTCGCGTGGGCTCGGTGAGGTGAAGGGCTTGCTCGCGGGTTCGGTGTCGACATCCGTGGCCGCACACTCCCTCGCCCCCGTGGTGATCGTGCGCGGTCGCACGCTCGACGGAGCGCCCCCTGTGGAAGGGCCCGTCTTGGTCGGTGTGGACGGGTCGGAATCCTGCAGGGCGGCCGTCGAGGTCGCGTTCGAAGAGGCTGCTGCACGGCGAGCGATCCTCGTCGCGGTCAATGTGTGGAGCGATGTGAGTGTGCAGCCGTCGCTGGGTGCTGTCCCCGAGGACCCGCATTGGAGCCGCATCCAGACCGGCGAGGAGATCGTGCTCGCCGAACGCCTGGCCGGGTACCAGGAACGGTATCCCGACGTCGTCGTCGAACGGGTGGTCGCGCGCGACCGGCCCGTGCGGGTGCTCAGTGAATATGCCGAGAGCGCACAGCTTCTCGTGGTGGGTTCGCGCGGGCGCGGAGGATTCAAGGGTCTGCTGCTGGGGTCCACCAGCAATGCTCTGATCCAGACCGCCGACTGCCCGGTGTTGGTGGCGAGGTCCGAGGTGGGCGGGGAGTAGGCGCCCGCATCAACAGTCGAGAGTGACGTAGGGGTGAGGAACTGAATGGTCGCGGTATCGAAGGGCTCGAAAACCGATCTCACCGATGTTCGGTACGACATCGGCCTCGGTGCTGGAGCAGCGGGCGTAGCCGACCTGATGGTTGTTCTCCTCGCCGACAACGGGCGTGTCCGCAGCGACGACGACTTCGTCTTCTTCAACAACCCGAAGGCTCCCGGCATCCAGCTCACGTCCGATACCTCCGCGGTCGTCGTACTGTCCGAGGTGCCTGCAGATGTCCAGCGGGTGCTCGTCGCTGCGAGTACCGAAGCGCAGGGACGAAGGTTCGGGGACGTGCAGGGAGTGGGTGTCGAAGTGCGAGGGCCGGGCCAAGCCCTCGAGTTCGCCCCGCCTGGATTGACGACCGAAACAGTTCTCCAAGTCGTCGCACTGTACCGACGTGGTGACGGATGGCGCCTCGACGCCATCGGGCAGGGATATCAAGATGGGCTTGCAGCGTTCGCGACCGATCACGGTATCTCTGTCGACGACCCAGGTGACCAACCGGCACCCGAGCCCGCGAGCACCTCGGCGCCTGTGGCTGTGGAGCGTCCGATCTCTTTCGAGAAGGTGCAGGTCTCACTCACCAAAGATTCGCCCACCCAGAGTGCCCGGATCGACCTGCGGAAATCACAGGGCGATCCGAACTGGGTGCTCACCGTCGGTCTGGAATGGGATGGGCGCGGTGCGACCTATGACCGGAACGGCAAGGTGAAGAAGTTCGGTACCGGCGACCTCGACGTCTACTTCTACTGTCGTGACGAGGAGACCGACAAGTACGTCGTCATCAGCGGAGACCCCGGACATCGCGGCGATCTTCAGACGTGGCCGTACATCCATCACTACGGCGACAGCCAAGGTCCCGGCCGTGGGAAGAAGCCCGCGGTCGAGCAGGTTCGGGTGCTGCCGAACGAAAACGGGGATCTGCTCGTCAACATCTATCAGAGCGTCGACAACGGAGCAGGCGCGATCGACACGTTCGGAAAGCCGCGCGTCGCAATCCGATACGGACGCGCGGGGCGCGATGGTCTGCCCGGCCCGGACGCCGACGAGATCCTTGTGTACGTGGGCAACGGCAAGGATTCGTACTGGGCGACGGTCGCTCACATCGACGTCCAGGACGGCGTTCTGACCGTGGACGGCGAGACCCGATATGGCGATCGCGGGAGTGAGCGCATGCCCGGGTTGGACTCGAGCAGTAAGTGGGTTCGCAAGCCGAAGGGCGGGCCCACCGGTCGGAGCAAGAAGCGGAACAAGGGGCTCGGTCTCGACCGGTACAGCGGAACCTGCCCGAAGTGAGAAGAAGCGGGCGCCCTGCGGGCGGCTGCGCCCGACCGAACGGAGACCCTACGGGTCCCTGAGTTGCCTTCGGCCCCTTCCCCAACGCTGCCCGGTCGCCATACCCCGATAGACCGTCTCGGCCAGCACTTCTGGCCCCACGTCGGAGGTGACGTGTGGCTTGTACTGGACCCGGTCGGTTGTGTCGACCCGCGCGATCGGGTGCTCCACCGCCAGCTGTGGAGACGAAGGATACTGGCGCCCAGTCGGTTTCGTTCCGGGGAATAGCACCCCGGCACGCAGCGTCGATGCGCTGACGTCGGACTGTGGGAGGCGAGCGACGATGCCTCTCGACGTGCCGTGGTTGCCGAAACGGCCCTTGCGCACGCGGAAGCAGGCGAACACCTCGAGCCCCTCGATGCGCACTGCCGAACCGGCAGGGATCGAGGGGCTCGAAGATCAGGACGTCAGTGAAGAACCTGGTGACCAGGTGATGTGTCGGCCGACGCGGAAGAATGCGCTCGCGGCTCGTTGCTGATTTACGCCTCTGACGGGCGTGTGGATAGAATCCACCGTACGGTGCATGACAGTCCGTTCTGTCTTGTGCCCAGACCCCGGTTCGGTGTTAGCGCACCTGCCGGGGTCGACCTGTATTCAGGCCGGTGGAGCGATGATCTCACGTGGTGTGGTCGGGGTCAACTCGAACGATTGTTCGGTTCGCTGTGGAGTCTTACCTGGTCACGGCACATGTCTACTGATCGGAGCCGGTGAGTATGCCGGTGACGAGGAGTTGAACGAGTCGGTCGGCGTCGTAATTGGGGTCGCCGGCTACTCCGATGCAGAGGTTTCCGATGCCCCTCATCAGGTTGTATGCGTCGACCGGTGCGATGTGTCCGGCGCCGCGATGTTCGAACGTGGCCTCGAGGAGTGAGTTGCAGACCGGTACGAGGCGATCGATGAAGTAGGCGTGTAGTGCGTCGGATCCGGCGCTGTCTCCTTGCAGTGCGCCCGCGAGGCCATGCTTGGTGACCAGGAATTCCACGAACAGTGCTACCCATGCGCGTAGGGCGGCTTCGGGTGTCGGGCTCTCCTCCAGCAGTCGCGGACCGGCGTCGGCGCATGCCTCGACCTGATGGCGGTACACCGCCACCACGAGTTCCGGCCGAGTCGGGAAGTGCCGGTAGATCGTTCCCATTCCGACCCCGGCTCTCGCCGCGATCTCACGAACCGGTGCGTCGACCCCGGAGGTGACGAACACCGCCGCTGCCGCGTCGAGGAGCGCCTGCTCGTTCCGCCGCGCGTCGGCGCGCTTCGTGCGGCGTCCACTCTCATCGATCACAGAACACACTCTTTCATGCCGTCACCGGTTGCCATCCGGAACGTTGCTCCGTATTATTCGGAACAGTGCTCCGATTATGATTCTTGCAGAGAGTCGACCATCGAAAGGACCCCACCGTGACCTCTTCCGTCCTGACTACTCCACTTGTGTCCACCCTCGACGATCTCGTCGGTGACGGCACTCCTGTCGTGTCCGTTGCCCCCGTCGAACTGTCCGCCCATGGTCGTGCGCTGCCGCTCGACGTGCGGATTTCCGCGCCTGCCACCGGCTTCGACCTGCCGATCGTGCTGTTCTCGCACGGCAACGGGTGGCACCACGACGGCTATGCGCCTTTGGCCGCGTTCTGGGCCTCCCGGGGCTTCGTCGTGGTCCAGCCCACCCACTTGGACTCCCGGCGCTACGGGATCGGATTCGACGACCCCCGCTACCCGAGCATCTGGACCGAGAGGATCGCTGACTTCGGACGCATCCTCGACCAACTCGACGTCATCGAGGCCGCCGTCCCGGGCCTGGGCGGACGGGTCGACCACACCCGCATCGCCGTCGCCGGTCACTCCTGGGGTGCGCAGACCGCGCAGGCACTCCTCGGCGCCCGGATCCTGGGTAAGGACGGGCAGGTCGGGAAGGACATGTCCGACAGCAGGGTCGCGGCCGGCATCCTCCTGTCTGCGACCGGTGTCGGCGGCGAGGAGTTGCATCCCTTCGCGCAGGCCAACTTTCCGTTCATGTACCCGTCGTTCGGGGAACTCACCACGCCGACGCTCGTCGTGGCGGGCGATCGCGACCAGTCCCACATGTCGAGCCGCGGCCCCGACTGGTTCACCGACGCCTACACCCACAGCCCCGGCGCCACCGATCTCATCACCTTCTACGATGCTGAGCACGCGCTGGGCGGGATTCCCGGGTACGAGGTCGCGGAGACCACCGACGAGAACCCGGAGCGTGTGGCCGTAATACAGCGGATGAGCACCGTCTACCTCCGCGCCGCGCTCGGCATCGACGACAAGTGGGCATCCGCCCGTGTAGCCCTGAACGGCAGCGCCGAACCGATCGGCCGCGTCCACAGCAAGTGATCCGCCCCGGAATACCAACGCGACACCGTCACACGTACAAGACTCCGTCGACAGCACGCGAGGCGGGCGGATACGCACCGGTGCCGGCTTGCTCCATCAATCGCGCAGGCACGTACTTCATGATGTCTTCGAGCCGCGCTCCTTGCTCGTCATACAAATTCAACCGGGCCACTAGAGTCAGATCCGGATATCGGGTGTGCATGAAACTCAGATGTATTCGGCCGTCAGGCCACTGCCCGACATATCGAGCGTGCACATTGCTCACCGAATCGGAGAAGTGCAACCCCTCCAACCGGCGCAGGCAATACCGCACATACGAATCATGATCGAGCGGCTCAGGTTCGATCGGCCAACAGTGCGCGGAAATGTCGACGGCGTCGACGGAACCGACCCGATGAACCTCCTCGCTGTCGACGTCGCAGATGAACACCTGCGGCCCTTCACCCGCCCGGTTTTCTGGCGAGCCGATCAGCCAGAGTTGTCCAGCCGCGACCGCTCCGTCAGAAATCCGCATGCTGTCGAGTTCGAGAACACGCGCCGGGGCAGGTGCGCCATCCCGGTACGCCGCGATCACGGTGATACCGGGTCGAGTGCGGTCCTTGCCCCAATACCACCTGATCCCGTCGCCGAATGCTCTCTTCCGGCGGTGGTCCTCGTTGTAGGAAACGCGCCGCCGCAGCCGGTAGTCGGCCTCCAGCGTGGAATCCTCGAACGATTGGTAATGCTCGGGTAGCGGGCCTACGAAAGTCAGCCAACCGCGAGGATCATCGGGCCGCTGCGCCGGCATGCCGGTGATAGTTGTCATTCGAGGGCCTCCGCGATATCCGCCTGCTCCTGGAGCCGCTCATTGCGTTCTCGGAGCTCGTCCCCGGTCAGCCCGTGGTACTTGGATCGTTGGCATCGCAACACGGCTCGGGTACTGCTGCTCGTCTCGTCATCGGTCATTTCGTGCCTCCTGGGCAACGGGGGAAGGAAGGGGGTGAGCGGAACTGGGGGATGGTTGGGGGTTCTTGGCTCCGGCGCAGCCGGTGCACCGCTGTGATGGAGAGAAAAAGATGGCTTGGGATGAGATGAGGAGCCACTCTTTCTCGTCATCGGAGGTGGCTAGCTCCGACATGAATGTCGGTGTTGTCGAAGTCACATATTCCTTGTGGGAACTCGACTTCTTCCCGGCCGACGCTCGTCGCATCGAGGTACTGCCAGAACGTGGAGTCCCACGTTGTGCGGTGCTCGAAGTGCATCTGCTCCCGGAACTTGTGCTCGACGATGTTGATGTCCAAGCCGAGTTGACTCGCTTCTTCTCGATGCCGCGTCTTGACCTTCCAGAGTTCGAGTGGCTGGTCTGAAGAGTTGTCCTCGGACCAGTTCTGCGCCATCGGTCCGGGAAGCTGACCGCTTTCTATACTCGGATCTGATGTAGTTAAGGATCTGTTAGGGGTCGTGGATGACCCTGTTTTTCGATTCCAGGGTCACCGGTGGCCCTGTTTTCCGGTGACTGCTCAAGTTCTCGTCGTTTTTTCGCGGGAGTGTATGGTTCCCACATAGCGGGCACTGCGAGGCGATACACGTTGGCGAACTTCACTCCGTTGCGCTTCCCGCCACGTTTCGTGAGGACCAGCCACCCCAGTGCGACGAGCGTGCGGATCGCTCTCTTCGCCGTCGACTCCGACACGCATGCTTCGCCCTGCACCTCCTCCAGCGACGGGAACGCTCGTGTTCCATCACTGCCTGAGTGGTCGAAGAACACCATCAGGACGCGGTACTCGGTCCCGCTCAACTGGTTCTGTCCGCCCAGCTTCTTGTGCCAGGTGAACTTGCAGAACTTCTCAGATGCAGCTACCCCGGCCGATGAATTGTATTGATTCTTTGAGTAATGTTGTGTTGCAAAATCATTGGTCACGTAGGCGTTGCGTATCTGTTGAATTCTCGTCGAGTTCGTACCTCGACGAGGATTCGCGATTCACGGGAAATTCTGTCTCGGTACGGGGCCGGTAGGCAACCTCCTCGGCTTTCGCTGACCGGAGTGTGCCCGTCTGGATCGGTTCCGTCGCAGATCACAACCTCATTCTCGCCATTCGGTGCTGTAACGCCCCCGGACTGATCGAGGATTGATGAGTCAAGCGGTTATTTACCGATACAACACCATTGAAAGAGGAAGCCATGGCCAATCAATACGGACCCACCGGTCAGTACCCTGGCGGGCCCAGCGGCCATCCCAAAGACCTGCCAGGCAGCCAGGAGTCGGGAAGTAAGGCCAAATGGCTATGGATTGGCGGCGGTATCGTCGTCGCGATCATCGCCGGCATCGTCTTGGACGTTACCGTCGGTAACCCTAAATTGACTGCGTCAGAGACTACTTCCACTACGAGAGGCTCCGTCGCCACCTTGACGCCCGAGGAAGTGGAAGCTGCGCGACAGCGTGGTGCAGCGTCAGCTGCCCCGACATCAACCACTACGAGAGGCTCCGTCGCCACCCTGACGCCCGAGGAAGTGGAAGCTGCGCGACAGCGTGGCGCAGAGTCTGCTGCACGTCAGGAAGCGGCCCGCGCCGCTGCCGAAGCCGCCGAAGCAGCGCGCTTCGACCCGAACACCTATGAGCACGTAACCGATCGCGAATTAGCGCTCATTGCTCGCGACCCCGATGCCAATAGAGGCCGGAAGATCGTTATCTACGGTGATGTGACCCAGGCTGACGCGGCGACTGGCAAATTCCAAATACTTGTCAACGCTGCCGGGTCGCAATACTGGAACTGGTATGACTTCGACGAGAACGCCATGATCAGCGTCACCAACTCGCATCTTTTCTCGAACGTAGTCAAAGACGACCTGGTCCAGCTCTATGTCGAAGTCAAGGGATCCCGGTCGTACAGCACCACCTTGGGTGGGAGCACAACAGTTCCCGAGTTTACCGCGCTTATCGTCAACGTCTACGGATCTAACTAGGAGCCTCGTGTCTGGAACGGGGGTGCAGGGGCCCGCGAGGACAGCAACATGACATGCCCGTGGACATAGATCTGTCCTTCATGGTCGGTCACTGTCGGATCAGCTTCGGATCAGTGTTGCCGGTGCGCATCAGGGAGCTAATGAGGGCGATCTGCGCTTCGTCAAGGGCGGCGCCTCGGCGACGATGCGGTCGATATGCTCGGCGATCCGGGTATCGAGGGGGATTCGCATTATGGTTCTCGGGTTCAGGATGCAGTCGGTGTAGACGTTGCATCGCGAGCGGGTGCCCTGCTACTTCACAGGGCGCCGGAGAGGGGTCTCCGGTTTCGTGGATGTGGGAAGTTGTTGACTAGGCGCTCTCGTGCACGGGCTGGATCAGCTGCCACACGTCGTCGGGGTTGATGTAGAGCCGGTTGCGCCCGAGGCGGATCGCGGGAAGGGCTCCGCTTTTGATCCAGGCGTACACCGTACTGGGTGGCAAATTGTATGTCTCCCATACATTTCGCGGGGTAAGCATCGTCGAGAGATCGGGGAACTGCGATTCATTGTGCATGCATCAATCTTCATTCGGGAAGTCTCCTCCGTCTACCTATTGCGAGGCATTGAGGCGGCAGGAAAGTTGGAGTGCGCCAGAGCAGCTGACTTTCTTGTCGTTGGATGTGGGCACTGACCATTCGGAACTCAATCTTCGACGCCTGCTGGGAACCAAACTTTTCGGAGTGGTGGTCTCAATCCATCGTTGCAACACGCACCTGAAATTCTGGAGGCCGTGTTGTCATCGACTCGACGTATCAAGAAGGGCCCCGGCCTGCGCCCACTGTCCGCCAAACGACGACGGTTCATGGAACTACGCGCCCGCGGTTGGGGCATCCGCGCCGCCGCCCGAGGAGTCGGCGTCTCACCGGCCGCCGTCCAGAACTGGGCCAGCGGCTACACGATCTACCACGACGGCAAAGCCGTCAAGACCGTCGCACCGCTCGACCGGCTCGCTGTCCGCGAGATCAGTCCGCGCTACCTGTCCGAAGACGAACGCATCCAGATCGCCGACCTACATCGCGACGGTGTCAGCGTCACGAAGATCGCAGAACAGTTGAACCGGGCACCGTCGACGATCTACCGCGAACTCAAACGAAACGCGTCCTCCTCCGGCGCGTATCGACCACACGAGGCCCACAAGCAAGCCGTCGACCGACGCGCCCGCCACCACCGGAGGCGGATCGACGCTCACCCCGAACTGTTCGACGCGATCGCGGAGTTGCTGACGCAGCGGTGGAGCCCGGAACAGATCAGTCGTCATCTTCGAGTGCGCTACGTCGACAACCCGGCGATGCAGTTGTGCCACGAAAGCATCTACCAGGCGCTTTACCAGCCAGGATCACTGTTGATGCGCCCCTCACGGTTGGCGCCACACCGTCGATCACCCCTGCGCACCGCACGCGATCATCGCCGCGCTCACGTTGCTCAGAACCGCCGTCGGCCGCGATTCGAGCAACCGATGCTCACCATCCATGATCGTCCTGCTTCGGCCGACGATCGGAGGGAAGCAGGGCATTGGGAGGGCGATCTCGTCATCGGAAAGGAGGGCCTGTCCGCGATTGGAACCCTCGTCGAACGATGCACTCGCACAGTCAGATTGTTGCACCTGCCTCGCCGCGACGGAGTGACAGTGCGCCAAGTATTGACGGAGCGGCTGAAGGACCTCCCACCGGAGTTGTTGCGGTCGATCACCTGGGACCAGGGA
Organism: Rhodococcus sp. JCM 9793; assembly: GCF_055380405.1. Classification (NCBI taxonomy): domain Bacteria; kingdom Bacillati; phylum Actinomycetota; class Actinomycetes; order Mycobacteriales; family Nocardiaceae; genus Rhodococcus; species Rhodococcus sp. JCM 9793. The sequence continues at coordinate 5,346,506 of NZ_AP043721.1, read as the reverse complement.
ACTGAGATGGCACGGCACAGTGAGGTGACTGCGGCGTTGGGCGTGCCGGTGTATTTCTGTGACGCACGATCTCCGTGGCAACGAGGTTCGAACGAGAATATGAATGGAGTGCTGCGGGATTATTTTCCGAAGGGCACCGACTTGAGCGTGCACTCGCCGGAGCATCTGCTGGCTGTCGAGAACGAACTCAACCACCGACCACGCCGTGTGCTCCAAGACCTCTCCCCGGCAGCACTGTTCGGCGCACTGCTAGCCTCTCAATCACCCCGAGTGTTGCAACGTTGACTGGAACCCGCCCCGGAAAACCTGCTCAGACTTCAACCGGAGCCGACACAACGAATCGATCTGGAGCTATTTCGGAAATAGTATGGTGATCGCTTTGGCTGTGCCGGCAATGGTGTGTTTGATTCCGGCAGTGGTGCCGCGCCCCTCTGCCGCGTGGATGGTCGCCGGTTCGCTGATGGTGGCGTCGCTGCTCGGCTTTCCTGAGGGGATGTCGTCTACACCGTCGTTGCTGGGTGTATACGGTTTCTACCTGCCGATCGCGCTTCTTGCTGTTCTCTTGGCAATTCAACATCAGAGGATCATTCACCGCCAGCGCACTTCGAAAGCTCGGCACACCGTCAGAGAATGAGTGTCCGGCACTTGAAACAGATGAGAGCCGCCGGGACCGTGTGTCCGGCTGCCCGAGGGTTGGTCCTCAGCGAGGAATCCTTGAATTCGATGACCACAGGCCAGTGGCACTCGCCGGTGATGAAATGAGCAATACCATCGGATGCTGCAACGTTGATTGGAACCTGCCGTTTGTGTAACCAGTTGTACGCACCCTCTATCATGGGAAGAGTCCGAGCGGACGCTACTACTTGGAGTGGGTGAGGCAGATGTCGGTCGTCACGCCGAAGACTCTGCGTCAGCAACTCGTCCAGTCCGCGGTCTTGGACAAGATCATGCGAGAAGGCCTCTCCGTTGATACCGAGCGGGTACGTCGAAATCTAGAGACGACGCGCCGGCAGGTGGGCAGTAGTCCGTTGATGGATCGCTACCTGGACCGCTGGGAGAAGATCCTCCGCGACAACGATATCGACGGCATCCGTTTCATTGTCGAGAACGACGATGACACCAGTCGGGACATGCGCAATCTGTCGCCGTTGTCAGCGCTTCTCAGCGACGACGAACGCCACCGCGTCATCGTTGAGTTCGGAACCAAGCTGAAGGCCGCCCCCGAGCGGTGAATCGAGACGAACTCGGACGGGCGATCAAAGCCGCATGCGCGAACCTCGACGAGCCACGTGTGATCGTCCTGGGATCGCAGTCGATCCTCGGCAGCTTCGACACCGATGAGCTGCCTCCGGCGACCTTCCTTTCCCGTGAAGTCGACATCTTGCCGTTGAGTGGGATCACGGACCCGTCATCTGTCGAGGACAAGCTCCTGATGCTGGACAGCCGGCTCGGCGAGGACTCACCGTTTCACACGTCGTTCGGTTTCTACGTCGAAGGTATCCACAAGGACGTCGTGGTCCTTCCGAAGCGTTGGGGCAGCCGACTGGTCCATTTCGTCGTCGACGATGATGCCTCGATCCTGTACGGACGGACGGGGCTCTGCTTGGACCCGGTGGATCTGTGTGTGTCCAAGACAATCGCCGGCCGCGAAAAGGATCGCGAGTTCGTCTCCGCGCTCGTAGCGGCAGCGCTGGTTTCTGTCGCTGACATTGGCGCCCGGATCGTTGGCGGAATCGAATGGCCCTTGACCTATACCGAGGACAGGACGCTCGCGCTCGAGAGGGCAACGAGCTGGCTGGCGAGTCTTCCCAACGCCGAAGGAGGATAGTCCCGCGATCATCGACCGAATCACATGCCGGTGGTCTACCACCGCGTGAACCGCGTCGACGGCGATGCCCCTCCACCAGTAGGGCGTCGGACCCGCCTCGGGACCCCTCCACAGACTTCAACTGGAGTCGGCACCGTCGGGTAGGTTCCGATCATGACGCCGACGTGGGAACAGGTCCGGGGCTCGAACTACGGCACGATGGGACGCACCGTTCGCGGAACTGTCCACCGGCCGGACGGATCGTGGAGCCGCGTGTGGCACGCGCCCGAGAACACCTGGCGTTACGAGAACGAGTCAGGTGAGCCCACTTTCATCGAGAACGCCACCGACAGGTGGTCCAATGACGGGAACGGCACGATGGTGCACGCCGTCAAGTCTCCCAACACCCTCTACGCAACCGTGGGCATTGCGTCGCCGTCCCTTCTTCTCCGCGCCTACGACATGTTTCCTCCCTCGGGAACTCGCGGGTTCGACGACCAACGATTCGTCGGACCGAGTGCGCCCAGGGCAGTCCGCGTTCGTGGCCGCGACGGCTGGGAGGTGAGCGCCCTCGACCAGCACGCGAACGACACGGTCACCTACGTGTTCGACGCAGAACTCGGCGTCGCGCTGCGGTGGCAGCGCGGTGAGGACTGGATGGAACTCGAAAACCCCAGTCTCGACGACGTATTCGAGCCTGCATTGTTCTCGTGGACAGGGCCGTCTCGCCCAGCTGAGGATGACTTCGCGAGAGTGCATCGGGAGCAGGAGGAACGTCAGCGCGCTCTGGCCGGTATTCCTCAGTCGCTTCCGACGTGGCTGCCGATGACAACGAACGTGCGGCCTCAATCCGGCGATGCCCGCACCGGCGAATTGAGTGTGTCGATCAGCGGGCACGCACCACAGTTCATGTTGCGACGATGGGTGAGCGCGATCGGCGAGCCGAAGGTCGAATGGCCGAACGATTCGACGCCGGAACGCTACCGTCAATCCATCGGCGACTGGACGTACGAGATCCGCAGTCACCAGGACATCAGCCGGGACGACTGCGCTCGGATCGTGGATTCGATCGTGCCGGTTGACCCACCGAATCGCGACCCCGCTGAGATCACCGCCGAACTCGCTGCCGAGGAGCACGATCGCCGCGAAGCGGAGGTGCTCGCCACCCTCGGCGCAGGACGGGTTCTCACCGATCATCTCGAAGGCGAGTCACTGCTCATCCGTACCGACTTCACCGACGACGCCGCCTGGCGAGACATTGCCGTAGCGGCCATGGCTCCGGTGCCGCAGGGAGACGGCACCGATTTCGCTGCTTACCTCACGTGCATCGACAACCCGGAGTACGACGGGTTGACCGTCGACGGGCTTCTCGAGGCAATAGGCGAGTCGCCCACGTACTACGCGTTTCTCGCCGACACCGAGACGGTGAGGGACCCCGAGATGCCCATCGTCGCCGCCTACACGGGGCCGGACGAACCGGAACGGCCTCGCGGAAGAACATTCCGCGTCATTCCCTCGGAGATGTGGGGTGTGGAGAACAACCTGTCGATCGCGAACATGGACTTCGAATCTTTCGCAGACAGCGCCGACGACGACGGGGTGTTTCGAGGCTTCCCGGAACCGGAGCGTCCCGTCGAGGAAGTGACCACCCGCGAGATCGCGCAGTGGATCGCAGACGAGCTCGATACCGACGCGCTCCGGGAGTTCCATGCCCAGATCGCCGGGCGGAAGTACCGCTATCCGGTGTCGTTGTTCGAGGTCGACCTGGCAGCGGTACACGCTCACACCCGCGACACCGAACACGGAACGCACGCCGAACTTCTCGGGTACGACGAGTTCTTGGACGCGACTTCGGCTGAGGGACCGGCGCTGCGCGGTACGGTGCCGACGCACAACGGCTACTGGACCTTCGTCCTCGACCGCGTCTCCCATCGACCGATCGCGGCGTACCGCATCACCTACGCACCCTACGTGCCTCCGGCACCTCAGGACGGTGTGCGGCAACCGATGAGGTTCGAGGTGCCGTTCGTATGCACTGAACCGGTCTCGTTCTCGACGCTGACCGATGATGATGATGATCTGATCGACCGAGATGTCGTGCAGCGAGCTGTTCTGGCCGAAGCTGCACGCCTGCACCCCGACAGCGACATCACGGGTGGCGAACCACTCCTTCAGCGGATCCCTAGCCTCGTGGGTTTCAATATCGGGTGCCACGTGCACATCGATGGCCGGCCGGTGTTCTATGTGGTCATCGTGACCGACGTCGACGACGAGTTCATCGTCCAGGAGACTCCACCCGAGGGGATGCGCGTGGTCGGCCCGGGGGAAGCGTGAACGATGACCACGCCAGACATCTTGTTCACCCTCGAGGATTCTTCAGTGAAAGCTCAGGTAAGGGGATTGGTGGATATGGATCGAACTCGGCAAGGGTCGGACAGATCGCGCTTCATTCGGCACTTTCGAATCGATAGCCCTCCCGGTTCGAGTTCTTACCCGTTCTGTTTGCCGGTCGTGAAACATCTCTACGAGACGGGCGGTTTCTCTCTACGCGGCGGGCTGACCTTCCTCGTGGGTGAAAATGGTAGTGGGAAGTCAACTCTGCTTGAAGCTTTGGCGGTGGCTGCGGGAATGAATGCTGAGGGCGGAAGTCAAAACTATCGATTTGCAACTCGATCGAGTGAATCTTCCTTGTCGCAGTATCTCAGCCTTGCTTGGGGTATGGAAAAGCCGCGCAGCCGATTCTTCCTGCGAGCCGAGACTTACTACAATGTAGCGACCGAGACGGAGCGGCTCGGCCACGCGCAAATAGCAGCTCTTGGAGGGGTATCCCCGCACCTACGTTCACACGGCGAGTCCTTTGTAGATTTGATGGCGCATAGATTCCACGCGGGCGGCCTCTATTTCATGGATGAGCCTGAGGCTGCATTGTCCCCTCACGCTTGCCTGGGGGTAATCGCGCGATTAGCTGACCTCGTCGAGCATCAACGATGTCAAGTCTTGGTCGCGACTCACTCACCGATGCTTTTGGCTGTTCCTGGGGCTCAGATTTGTGAGATCCACGACGACGGGAGCATTGTCGACACTTCCTACAATGATGCGTCGCCAGTCCGTCTGACCAAGGACTTTCTCTCCGATCCGGATCGGTATCTACGTCACCTGATCTGAACGTCGTAGCTATCGCGGGGATCGGCGACTCCCACAAGCCCGTGGATGCCTGTCAGCCGAACTCGTCGACGCCGTCCGTCTGCAGGCGACGCCACAAATCGGCCGGGTGCACACCCTCACGGATTGCATTGTTCTCGATGAGGATTCCCAGCATTTCCGTGCAGGTGTAGGCGAGATCCTCGAGCGGAAGACCGCTGTAGCGTGCCGCCAGCCAACCCGAGGTGTTGCCGGCTTTCGCTGCCTGCGCCATGTCCAGAACGACCTGGAACAACTCGGCGTTCGACGGCCCATCGACTTCGATGCGGGTGAGTTCTTGTGTCACCTTCGGGGATCCTTCCTCACGGGCGGTCAGTAGCCGATGCGCATGATCAATTGCGGCGGGGCGGCCATACCCAATCGTGCACCGAGTCGGTAGGCGGAGTCTTCGATTCGGAGCGGATGGGTGAGAACCGACGCCGAGAGCCGGGCATCGACGGCCGCCAGCCATGCACGTTCGGTGGCCATCCCGATCCGGACCAGATCGATCGGGTCGTCGGACGCGGCGTAGAACAGCAGTACGGTCTCGCGGTCGATCGCGGTGGCCAGCGCCGATGTGTCGGGCACATCGGTGGTGATCATGGCTTTGCCCGCGGCACCGTGCTCGTCCAGCGTGGCATCCCAACCCTCGACGACCTCGGCGTTGCCTTCCGGCTGCCAATGCGACGTCCACGAGAACATCTCGCGTTGATAGTGGGGATTGCGACGCTTGGCCTCGGCCGAGTAGGTGAGCATGTCGGCGAGAGCCTGGGCCTCGTCGGACGCCAGCAGGCGGATGCCGACACCGGGTACCTGGACGCCTGCGGCGACGACGTCGCCGATGGTCTCGGCGGGAACAGGGATGTCCGCGAAGGCGTCGCGGTGGCTCTTGCGATGTGAGATCGCGGCGTACAGCCGAAGGTCCGAACTGTCCGGAACGGAAGTCCCGAGCGTCTCGATCCGCGTGATCACGGCCGGACGTTCGGGACAGGGAAACAGGTCGGTGCATATTTGCCTGCCGAGGACGCGCATCGCGAGTTCGAGATGGGCCACGGCGGTTCCGCACGAGATGAGCCGGTCGGGGCGTAGGGGATCCGCGCCGGGCTCCGCGAATTCGAGGCGTTCCTCGAGCTCCGCGGCGGAACCGGGAAGCCTCAGGTTCCACGGCTGGGTGTCGTGCACCGAAGGCGCCTCGATGACGGCTCGCGCAATGATCTCCGTATCGCTGGGCGACCAGGTTTCGGAATCGACGGTCATCGCTACCTCCTCATCCGGCCGTCACCGGGTTCGGACACATGTCCCGGTGTATAGGGAGCGTCTCTCACAGGGCTCGGCGGTCGCACGGGGCGAAGGTCCCGAATCTGGCGTCGAACGGCCCTGGGGTGAATATGGTCGGAGGGAGCTGCGACGATGGCACGAAATCGAGCAGAACGAAAGGTGCGTGCAATGCCCCGCATATTTCTCGTCGACGACCACGAGATCGTGAGACGTGGACTGGTGGACCTGCTCAGCAGCGTCCCCGACTTCACCGTGGTGGGTGAGGCCGCGTCCGTGGGCGAGGCGCTCGCTCGGATTCCCGGCAGTGGCGCCGACGTCGCGGTCCTCGATGTTCGCCTTCCTGACGGCAACGGCGTCGAACTGTGCAGGGAACTGCGTGCTCGGATGCCCGAACTGCGTGCTCTGATGCTCACGTCGTACTCCGACGACGAGGCGTTGTTCGACGCCATCATGGCCGGCGCATCGGGATTCGTTCTCAAGCAGATCCTCGGCACCGATCTCGTGTCGGCGGTCCGCACCGTGGGTGAGGGCGGCTCGCTGCTCGACAGCCGCGCCACCGCCGCTCTGATGAATCGGATCCGCGCGTCGCGGAACGCCGATCCGTTGGCGGAGCTCTCTGATCAGGAGAAGGCCGTCTTCGAATTGATCGGCGAGGGCATGACCAACCGCGAGATCGCCGAGCGGCTTTTCTTGGCCGAGAAGACGGTGAAAAACTATGTGTCGCGGTTGCTGTCGAAGCTCGGGATGCAGCGCCGCACCCAGGCGGCGGTCCTTGCGACCGAGTTGAGGAAAGGTAAGGAGCAGGGACAGTCCTGATCCTGCTCGGCTGCAGGGTGATTCAGAGGGGGGTTCGCCACAGCACCCGGGTTCCGCCGATGTCGCCGGGGCCGATGGTGCACATCCCGCCACATTGTTCGGCCCGGCGTTCGAGATTGGCCAGCCCGCTTCGCCGCGCGGTGGTGGGAAGTCCGATGCCGTCGTCGAGGATTTCGATGCGGAAATCGGCGTCGGCGGTCACCGACACCGTGATGTTCTCGGATTGTGAGTGCCGCAGTGCATTACTCAGACCTTCGCGCAGCACGGCTTCGGCGTGTGGATGGATGCGGTCGGGTACCAATGTGTCGATCGGGCCGATGAACTGGACATTCGGTGCGACTGCCGAGTGGACGCTGAGATCGCCGACGACGTCGAGCAATCGCCGTCGGAGACTGGTGCCCACCGCCGCCCCCGTCGTGTGCAGATCGAAGATGGTCGTGCGGATCTCGCGGACCGTTCGGTCGAGTTGCTCGACGGCGTGATGGATCACGTCGGTGACCCGTCCTGAATCTGGGCCGGGCACCATTACGCTCTGCAGACTCATTCCGGTGGCGAAGAGCCGTTGAATCACGTTGTCGTGCAGGTCTTGCGCGATCCGATCACGATCGGCGAGGACGTCGAGCAGTCGTTTCTTGCGTTGCTGCTCGGCGAATTCCAGTGCCACCGCCGCAAGATTCGCCATCGAGTCGAGTCGCGCGATCTCCTCGTCGTCCCACGGGTCGGACCGGGCCTCGCGGGTGACGATCAGCACGCCGGTGATGGTGGACGTCGCCGACAGTGGAAGTACGATCGCGTTGCCCTCGTTGCCGTTTCCGGCCGACGGCAATCCCGTCAGTGTGTCGGTGAGAACCGCCTGCCGGGTCTTGAGTGCATGCAGCACCGGCGTATCGGTCAGGTCGATGCGCACCGTGTCGGTTGCGGGTGCGGTCGGTGACGCAGCGCGAAGCGCACCGTGCGATCCGTCCACGAGGACGACGAAAGCTCCGGCACCACGGGCAAGTTCGCGGACCTGGCCGGTGAGTAGACCGAGGGTTTCGTCGACCGAGCCGCCCACGAGTAAGCGCGCGTTGATCGAGGCCATCGCCGCGAGCCACCGTTCGCGGGTCCGCGACCCTTCGAACAACCGGGCGTTGTCGACGGCCATTGCCGCGGACGTCGCCAGCACTTTCAGGATCACCGCGTCTTCCTCTGTGAACTCCGGTTCGCCCAGTTTCTCGGTCAGGTAGATGCTGCCGAACACCTTGCCGCGGATCATGATCGGAGTGCCCAGAAAGGACTTCATCGGCGGGTGGTTGGGAGGGAAGCCGATCGACGCCGGATGCTTCGACAGGTCGGAGAGTCGGACGGGGCGAGGATCGTTGATCAGCAACCCGAGGATGCCGCGGCCCTCAGGAAGATGTCCCATCTTGCGGCGTTGAGCGTGGCTGATGCCCTCGTATACGAACTCCGACAGGCCGCCGTCGGCTGCGCGCACACCGAGTGCACCGTATCGGGCATCGAGCAGCGATACTGCAGACTGGACGATGCGTTGCAACACGGAGTCCAGTTCGAGCCCCGACCCGACCACGAGCACAGCCTCGAGCAGGCTGCGCAGAGTCTCCGGTGCAGTGGAAGTGTTGTCGAGACGGTCGCGCAGCTCGGTCAGGAGGGTGTCGATCGGCGCTTCGGTGACCGCGTCGGGCATATCGTTCACAGGGAGTCTCCCAGTAGGTCGAGTATCGCGGTGACCGCCGCGTCGGACGGGTCGGTCTTCGCACGGCTCAGATCGTGACCGGCGGCGGGCACCTCGAGAAGGGTCGTGGGTCCGGTCACCAGTGCTGCGGCGGCGCGAATCTCGTCGAGGGTGCCGAACGGGTCGCGGGCGCCGTGCACGAACACCGTCGGCACCGTGATTCCGGGCAGATGTTCGGTTCGGGCTTTCTCGGGCTTACCGGGGGGATGCAACGGGTAGGACAGAAGCACCAGAGCATCGGCGATCCGGGGTTGCTCCGACACGAGCATCGATGTCTGCCGGCCCCCATAGGAGACACCGCCGACCAGGATCGGTCCGGTGTGCCGTTCGCGCAGCGCGGCGGCAGCGTCGGCCACTCCTGCCCGGTCTTCCCCCGCGCGGGCCGGTTGTGGCGGTCCCTTCGGTTTGCGTCGCCGGAACGGCAGGTCGTAACGCAGCGCGAGAAAGCCGTGCTCGGCGAAGCGGTCGCACATCAGCTGCAGGATCGTCGCGTCGCTGTTGCCGCCGGCACCGTGGGTGAGGGCTATCGCGCCACGAGGCTCCCCGTCGGGAAAATGCAGGTGGCCGTGCACCGTGCCGGTGTCCAGGAGTTCGACGCTCACCAGACCACCGTAACCGCGCTTAGGGAACATTCCGGTCGGAAGGAACTTTTGTGGGTGTGACGCGGGGGCGCAGGAGCGTCGTCCACAGGTGGCGCAGCATCGACGTGAACACGAGCAACCACGCTGCTATCGCCACCCACAGTTCGGCCTCACCGACCGCGCCGACGAGCGGCAGATCGTCGGCTCGGCCGAGGTAGATCCCGGCGACGGCGTACATGCCGAGGGGGAACACGATCGACCACAGCGACGAGTCGTAGGTCAACGGCACCTTGTGGACGCGGTGCCGCCACCAACCTGCCGCGATCAGAGGTGGGAACAGCCATGTGGCGAACGCCCAGATCACCACGGCCAAACCCGCGATCAGGCCACGGGTGGCATCGACCATGGGTGCGTCGGCCATCTCGACGATCTGCGCGCCGGCCACGACCGTGATCGAACACGCTCCCATCGCAACCCAGTAGGGAGCGGTCAGGTCGGTCGGGCGCACTGGATACTGCAGCATCCGCGCGCCGACGAAGATCCCGGCCGCGGCGTACAAGAACAGGCCCACACCCCACGAGAACACCGCGACCGCAGACAGCAACCGGTTCAGGTCCTGGTAGACGGGCTGCAGCGCAGCTGCAGCGATGGCGACGGATTCGCTGGCCACCACCCAGATGAACCAGGTTCCGTTGGCCTTGGCGAGGACGGGGCGTTTCGTGGTGCCGAGGACCGCGGTCCACGGGATGACATATCCGAGTACCAACCAGGTCAGCGCGGCGACGAGGAGCAGCACGGCCGCGGTGGAGTGCCAGCCCTCCATCATCAACCGCACACCGAGCACGTTGCTCCCGGCGATGAAGGTGAAGAATCCGAATGCTCGCGACGAATCGGCCATGTCGTCGTACAGATCGCGCCGGAACTTGATCAGTCGCCAGGTCGAGAGCACGACCAGAACCGCGTACGACACGGCAGCGACGATCAACAGGATCACCGACGCGACGTCGAAACCTCGGAGATGAGTTCCGATCGAGATGATGCCGCTCGACATGACGAGCGCGAAGTATCCGGGTGCGAGCGTCCGGACCGCCGCGCTCGAACGGGTCGAGAGATCCACGTCGGCACACCCTACTTCAGCAGCCGGGACATCCTGCGATCAGCGAGGACCTTCCCGTCGGTCTGGCAGGTGGGGCAGTACTGGAAGGACCGTTCGGAGTACGACACCTCGCGGACCGTGTCGCCGCACACCGGGCACGGCAGCCCTGCCCGGGCGTGCACACGCAGACCCGAGCGTTTCTCCCCTTTGAGTCGGGCGGCGTCCTGACCCACCGACCGGTCGACGGCATCGATGAGGACCGAGCGCATCGCGTCGTAGAGTGCGGTGACCTGTTCGTCGGTGAGACGCGACGCAGTGGCGAACGGAGACAGCCTTGCGACGTGCAGGATCTCGTCGGAGTACGCATTGCCGACCCCCGCGAGCACCGACTGGTCGACGAGAAGCGTCTTCAGCCGCGCGGTACTGGTCCCGAGCAGCGTGCCGAACTCGTCGGCGGTCACGTCGAGAGCGTCCGGTCCGAGCCGTGCGATACCCCGGACCTGGGCGGGGTCGCGGACGACCCACACCGCGAGTCGCTTCTTCGTGCCGGCCTCGGTGAGGTCGAACGCGGGGGTGGTGGCGTCGGGGCGGAACAGGTGCACGCGCAGCGCCAGCGGTCCCTTGCCGAGCTTCGGTGGTGTCTGCGACGGCTCGTCGAGCCAGCGCAGCCACCCGGCCCGCGACAGGTGGGTGATCAGCGACAGTTCGCCGCAGTCGATGACGAGGAACTTGCCGAACCGGCGGGCACCGGTGATGTCGTGGCCCTGCAACGCGGTGATCGGCGGGTCGGCGGTCTGCAGCACACTGAGGGCCGCCACGTCGATGCGGCCCACCACGGATCCGAGCGCGTGTTCACGCAGGAACACGGCGAGCGCTTCCACTTCGGGGAGCTCGGGCATGCCTCTCAGGCTACGACCCGTGCGCGCTTCGAGTAGCCCTGACGACCAGAAACGCGCACGGCCGGCCGGCCGCATAGACTGCCGTCGTGACTGTCCCGACGCCATATGAAGATCTGCTGCGCCTCGTCCTGACCACCGGGACCCCGAAATCCGACCGCACCGGCACCGGCACACGCAGCGTGTTCGGGCATCAGATGCGCTTCGACCTCGCGCAGGGGTTCCCGCTGATCACGACGAAGAAGGTCCACCTCAAGTCGATCGTCTACGAGCTGCTGTGGTTCCTGCGCGGCGACTCGAATGTCAAATGGCTGCAGGAGCACGGCGTGTCGATCTGGAACGAGTGGGCGTCCGACGAGGGCGAACTCGGACCCGTCTACGGCGTCCAGTGGCGCTCGTGGCCGACACCCGACGGTAGGCACATCGATCAGATCACCGGCGTCCTCGACACGATCCGCAACAATCCTGATTCGCGTCGCATGATCGTCTCGGCGTGGAACGTCGCGGACCTCGACGACATGGCGTTGATGCCGTGCCACGCGTTCTTCCAGTTCTACGTCGCGGACGGCAAGCTCAGCTGCCAGCTGTATCAGCGCAGCGCCGACATGTTCCTCGGCGTGCCGTTCAACATCGCCAGCTATGCACTGCTCACCCATATGGTGGCGCAGCAGACCGGACTCGAGGTCGGCGAGTTCATCTGGACCGGTGGCGACTGCCATATCTACGACAACCACGTCGAACAGGTCACCGAACAGCTCACCCGTGAGGGGTACCCGTACCCGACGCTGAAGCTGGCGCAGCGCGACTCGATCTTCGACTACCGATTCGAGGACGTCGAGATCGTCGACTACCGCCACCACCCGGCGATCAAGGCACCGGTGGCGGTATGAGCGACCACGTCACGCTGATCTGGGCACAGGCCCACGGTGGTGTGATCGGCCACGACGGCGCGATCCCGTGGCACGTCCCGGAAGACATGGCGTTCTTCAGGAAGGCGACGATGGGCAAGCCCGTGGTGATGGGCAGGCTCACGTGGGATTCGCTGCCGGAACGATTCCGGCCGTTGCCCGGTCGCCGCAACGTCGTGGTCACCCGCAATCCCGACTGGGCTGCCGATGGCGCTGTCACCGCATCGAGCGTCGACGAGGCGCTGAAGGCGGCCGGTGACGGCGAAGTCGTAGTGATGGGCGGCGGCCAGATCTACGCGCAGGCGATGGACCGCGCGACGCAACTGTTCGTCACCGAGGTCGATCTCGAGGTCGACGGCGACGCCGTTGCACCGGCAATCGGGCCGGAGTGGATGCCGGGGGTCACCGGCGAGTGGGCGACGTCGACCTCCGGAACTCGATTCCGGTGGATCAGGTACATCCGAAGCTGAGTGTCGGGTCGTCCGGTGCGCCATACTGCGAACCATGGACAAGCTCTCGCTCACTGCGCTGGCCAGACAACAACTGAAACTCGCCGCCACCTCGAGTAGCGGACGCAGCTCGCACACCGTGTTCGGCGGACACGCCAAGAGCCTGCGGCAGACCGTCGTCGCGCTCCAGGCCGGGCGGGAACTGCGCGAGCACGACAGCCCGGGCGAGGCCACCCTGCAGATCCTCACCGGTCAATTGCAGCTGATCGCAGGAGAGAATTCGTGGAAGGGCTCGCCCGGGGATCTACTGATCATCCCGGCGGAGCGACACAGTGTCGAAGCGCTCGAAGACGTCGCATTTCTGCTCACGGTGTCCATGTGAGGGCAATGTTCACGCGAGGGGCAGGGGTTCACGTTCGGGCAGGGGAGTAGCCCCGATAGCCCTCCCACGCGAGCCGGCGCTCACTACGGGGATCATGCTCCACGCGGGTCGGCACGTCGAACACCACAGTGGCGCGGTCGGTCTCGCCGTAACCGGGCCACGACGGCAACGGCTCGCCGTGTCGCGCGAACTGCAGCCAATGACGCTGCACCGATCCGGAAACAGTCCTCAGGTCACGACGCCCACCCACCGACGTCAACAGCTTGCCCAGTAGTTCGTCGGCTTGTCCGAACACGGCGAACAACTCGACGGCGTGCGTGGCGTCGAAGCCCGTCCACCGCAGCAGCCGGGGAGCGAAATCGTAGCGGTAGGCGAACGTCGGTGCGTGTCGTGTGTGGGCCTGGGCGATCTGCACCGTCGGATACCAGAATGTGGTGTCGCCGCCGAGGTCGATGGCTGCACGCTCGGAGGGATATCCGGGATACACCGCGGTGATGCGATCGTGCGCGTCGGGATCGGTACCGGCGAACATCCGCTCGATCCGCCGCGGATCGGTGGGGAGCGCATCGAGGAACCGCGGGAAGAGCGCACCCTCGCGGTCGTTCGTGCCGATGATCAGAGGAACCGGGTGCGCAGAGCCCGTTTCGTAGGCCTCGAGCGGTGGAACCGGCAGGTAGTCGCCGTCGACGACGGGACCGAACGGATGCAGCCCCGGCGTCGAACGCAGCACCGAGGCGCCGAGACGTGAGCCGGTACGACCCAGTTCGGCCGGGGTCGCCTCCGACAGTGCTGTCGCCGCGGTGTCGGTGTCCGCGCCGAGCAGTTCGACGAAGCGTCGACCCCACTCGCGGGTGCGGTCGACGGTGTTCACCAGTCCGGGTGCGGGACTCTGTGCGATCGCGCGCGCGAACAGCCCGCGCGCTGCAGGAGTCGCGAGAAGAGTCGTGATCGACGTGCCGCCTGCGGACTCGCCGAAGACGGTCACGTTGTCGGGGTCTCCGCCGAACGCGGCGATGCTGCGCTGGACCCATTCGAGCGCGGCCACCTGGTCGCGGAGGCCGAGATTGGATTCGAAGGGGCGCGCGGCGTCGGAGTACTCGGTGAAGTCGAGATAGCCGAGCGCTCCGAGACGGTAGTTGAGCGAGACGTACACGAGGTCGCCGCCGCGGACGAGGGATTCTCCGCCGTAGAGCGACAACGCACTGGTGCCCATGGTGAAGGCGCCGCCGTGGATGAACACCATCACCGGCCTGGGTGTGTGGACGCGGCCCGACGGGGCGAGCACGTTGACCGTCAGACAGTCTTCACTCGAGGCGACCCGGCTACCGACGCCGGTGACGAGGCCGCGCGGATGCTGGCTCGCGGCGTTCCCGAAATGTGTCGCATCGAGGACACCCGACCACGGCTCGACGGGTTGCGGTACACGCAAGCGCAGCGGGCCGACCGGCGGCGCGGCGTAGGGGATACCTCGCCATGCGAGGAGGTCGCCGTTGCGGACTCCGCGGACCACGCCGTCCGGGATTGTGACGAGCGTCTCGGACGTCATGCTGGGCACTGTACGTGACGGGCGGTCACAGCAGGGTGAGCGCCCTGCGATGTCCGGTAATGCCCGATTTTCGCCTGTCCGATACTGTCGCACCCGGTGCAGGAGAGGAGGCGTTGGTGACCGGAACCGAGACCACACAGCCCGCGCAAACCACTGCAACGACCCCTCGTTCGGAGGCCGTCGACGTGGACGTGCTGATAGAGGCGTCGGTGAAGGTGCTGCGCGCTTACGGTCGGAACGCCACGGCCGAGCTCGCCTTGGACAAATCGAAGGCATCCGTGCAGCGACGCACCGTCGTGGTCGTCGGTGAGGTGCAGCGCGGTAAGAGCGCGCTGGTCAACGCGCTCGTCGGGGAGCTCGATGCGTCGCCGTCCGCCGTCGAGACCACCACGTCCGCAGCGGTGCGGTTCGTGCCACCCGACGATCGGCACCCGCCGGGATCCGCCGAACTGCTGTACGCCGACCGGAGTGTGCCGATCCCTCGCGCCGAACTCCCGGACTGGATCACCAGCACCGGTGCGCGCGTCACCGACCCCACGATCGAGGACCTGCCGACCGGCGCGGTCGTCGCCACCGCGCAGCCTGTCCTCGGCGGAGCTGTGGTCGTGGACACCCCGGGCTCCGGCGGGCTCGTCGCCTCCCACACTGCGCTCGCCACACAGTCGGCCCGCCAGGCCTCGGTGCTGGTGATGGTGTGCGACGCCTCCACGCCGCTGACCGAACCCGAGATGAACTTCCTGCGCGATGCGTCCGCCTCTGTCGAATCGGTGGTCGTCGCGGTCACCAAGACCGACAAGAACCTGCGACGCTGGCGCCCCATCGTGGGCGAGGACCGCGCGTTGATCGAACGTCACCTACAGCGGCAGATACCGGTGCTGGGTGTGTCGAGCCTGCGTGCGGCACTCGCCGCGCAGATGCCACCCGGGACCGCGCGAGACCGGGCCGAACGGGCGTCGGGGATCGTCGAACTGCGCGCACAGATCGATGCTCTGCTCGACGCGAGAGCAGAACTTCCCCAGGCCGACGCGCTCCGCACCCTCCTCGAAGGGCTTCGCCGCGTCGAGGAACGGGTCGCTTCGGACATCGCGGTGATCGAGGACAGCGCCACCGCAACCGCTGATCTCACTGCTGAACGCGACCGCCTGCAAGACCTGAAGAACAGGTCGCAACAGTGGGAGCAATACCTCGCCCGGGATCTGACTCTGGCCCGCCAGGCTGCGCTCACCCATCTCGATGAGGAACTCGACCGGATCAAGCAACAGTGGACGACCCGGGTCAACAAGTCGTCGCTCGAGGTGATGCGGCGCAGCGCACAGAGTTTCACCGCCGACATGCAGACCGACCTGCTCGCGGCGATGGAATCGGCAGCGCAGGTGTTCCTCGAACGTATCGAAGCGATCGTCGCGGAACTGTTCGGCCCGAACTCGCCGCAGTGGTCGGAGATCCGCGAACGTGTGTGGGCTGCGATGCAGACCGGCACCATCAATGCGGGCGAGGTCGGCTCGAAGCGGCAGGGCCTGCTCGACCCGAGTGTGCTGACGATGGGAATGATCGGCACGTCGATGCTCGGCGCAGTCATCGGTGTGGGTGCCGTGGCCGGGGTGGTGTGGGTCGCCGTCAACCTCGGTTACAAAGCGATGCGGACCGGAAAGACCAACCTGCTCAACTGGTTGCGTGAGACCTTGGCCGCGACCCGCACAGGCACCTCGCGCATGCTCGAGTCCGCATTGTCGGTGGGGCGGCCGGAGATCGTGCTACGCCACCGCGACGACCTGAAGAGCCGGATCGAGGATCTGCAGGGCCAGTTGAAGGAAGCGCAGGAAGCGGCCCGGCTCGACGCCGCGACCAGAGAGAAGACCCTCGAGCGGTTGACGAAGAACCGGAAGATCGTGCAGAACCGGATCGACGCGATCGAGAAGTTGCTGGCAGGCGCACAGAGTTCAGGCGCACAGAGTTCAGGGGCACAGAGTTGATGCATCAGGGCGGAAGCCCCCAGCGAAGCAACGACCCGGTGCACGCTCGGATCGAGTCGGCCCTGCACTCCCTCGCAAATCTGGGCGGCGACCTTCCGTCGCATGCATCGCGGATCGGGGCGATCCTGTTCTCGCCGCCGCAGATCGTCGTCGTCGGCCGTCTCAAGGCCGGCAAGTCGACTTTGGTCAATGCGCTGATCGGTGCGCCGCTGGCGGAGACCGCGGCGCTCGAGGCGACCAACGTCGTCACCGTCTACCGCAACGGTGCGCCGTCGCGAGCCGAGGTGGTCACACTCGACGGCAGTGTCGTTCCTCAGCCCCTGAGTTTCGGTGGGACGGTCGTGCCGGCTTTCCCTCCCACCGAAATCGCCTATGTTCAGCGGTTTCTCCCGTCCCAGTCGTTGTCGGACATCACTCTGATCGACACTCCGGGCCTCGCGACGCTGACGGTCGACAACGCCGCCACGACACGGCGAGCACTGATCGACGGATACGAGCAGACCCGCGCGGCATCGGTGGATGCCGACGCGGCGATCTTCCTGTTCGATTCTGCACCGCGCGCCGACGAGGTCGACTTCCTGCATCAACTCGGCTTCACACCGCTGACGACGCTCGGGGTGCTCTCGCGTGCCGACGGATTCGGTGAGGGAGCGTTGGGGCGCCGCGATCCACTCGCACACGCCGCCGATCACGCCGCTGTGCTGGCCGGGCAGCTGCCCGGACTCGTCGGCTCGGTGATTCCCGTAGCGGGTCTGCTCGCGGAGACCAGCCACACGGGCAGGGTCACGGAGACGGATGCGCGGGCGTTGCGTTCCTTGGCCGGACCGCCCGGTCGTGAACTGTTCGACATCATCGACGTCGGCGACCCCATGCCGGTGGACCCACCGACCGTCGAGCGACTGCTCGACCTCGTCGGTGAGTACGGGCTGGTACACGGACGGCAGGTGGCCACGGGTGGTGCGCATGCGCTGGGGTCCTGGCTGACCGAACGGTCCGGCATCGGTCGTCTCCGCGAGGTGTTGCACACGTCTCTGCGCGAATACGCGGTGCTGCAGCGTGCCGGCCGGATTCTGCAGGAGATCGACTCGCTCGCCTACAGTCATCCCGCCCGTGACCACATCCGGTCGATCGCGTACGGGCTCGAGAACGATCCGGCACTGACCCCGGTGTTGCTGCTGAGGGCGC
Source organism: Rhodococcus sp. JCM 9793 (assembly GCF_055380405.1). NCBI lineage: Bacteria > Bacillati > Actinomycetota > Actinomycetes > Mycobacteriales > Nocardiaceae > Rhodococcus > Rhodococcus sp. JCM 9793. The sequence continues at coordinate 5,328,677 of NZ_AP043721.1, read as the reverse complement.
TGAGGGCGCTGCTGCGGGCGGATCCGTCTGCGCCGCTGGTCGCGGAGTTGGCGGACCTGCTGCGTGGCCGGACCTTCGCCGAGCGGTTGCGCGTGCCCGCGTCGGCGCCTCCGGGCATGATCCGCGATGCGGCGGCGCAGCGACTCGCGGCGGTCCAGCAGCGCACGTTGACTGCGTCCACTGCGGCCGAGGATGCGGCCCTGACGGTGCTCACCCGGGCCTATACCACGATCTGGCGGACCCATAGTTGATTCCGGCTTCGAATAGGGCATGATGTCGGACGACACGGTGTGTTCGTAAGGGGGTTCGTTGTCCGGCTGGATGCTGTCGATCGATTTCGGTGCGTCGAATACGGTTGCTGCGCACACTAATCCGGTGCGCGGAACGGTCGAGTCGCTGATCGTCGATGATGCGGTCCGGCCTATCGAGGCGGTGTACGAACGGACACTCGCCACGCATGACGGGCAACGTCCGAAGGTCGTGGTCCTCACACATCCGGACTCCTGGTCGGAGCGACAGGTCCGGACGCTCGCCGACGCCGGGGCGCGGGCAGGAATCGATGCGCGCACGATCGTGACGGTCTCCGAGGCGCGGGCCACCGTCGAGTACTGCACCCAGGGGAGGGCGCTACGGTGCGGGACGGTGTTCGCGGTCTGCGACTTCGGCGGCACCTCGCTAGATACGGCAGTCGTCGTCGTGACGGAGACCGGGGGATTCGACGTGGTCGCGACCCGCGGCGACGACAACCTCGGCGGCCGCGCCCTCGACGCTGCCGTGCGCAAGTGGGCAGAAGGGGTCTTCACCGCGCGCGAGCCGGGATTCGCCGCGAGCCTGCAGCAGGCGCCGCTGGGTGTGCATCGGGAGTTCGACGAGCAGGCGCGTCGCGCGAAGGAAACGTTGACGAACGCGCACACGGCGACGATTGTCGTGACGCTGGAGGGCTGCGAGCACACAGTGACGCTGACTCGCGAGGATCTCGATGCGGCGATCACACCGCACATCGACCGCGTGGTCGAGACGATGTGGGGGACGCTGACCGATGCCGGGTTCGGGGTGGGGGACCTCGATGCTCTCTGCGCGACCGGCGGGTCGGCGCGGATCCCCCTGCTGCGTAACCGGCTGGCGCACCTCGGCCCTCTTGCAACCCCGAGTGACCCCGTGGTGGTCGCAGAGGGTGCGCTGATCGTGGCCGAGAACGGCCGGAGGACCCTGCGTGCCCGCGCGATCGGCTGGATCCGGCCCGTGGGGATAGCGGTGGCGGGCGCCCTGATCCTGGCCGGTGTCGCCCTTGCCGCGGTGCGGGGTCTTCCGGAGAATTCTTCTGCTCACGGGGGCGGAACGATCCCGTCGACGGCAGAGTCGACGGTCGTCGACGAGACCTGGTCGTAGCCCTCGGGCGCGACGAATCTTCGTCGGCCGGGAACATTCGTGGTCGCCGCTGCATCTCATTGTTGTCAGCACGGTGAGTAGCGAGAAACGAGGACATGATGGCGGAGAATCCTTACGGTGTCGGACCAGGATCCAACTCGGAGCAGGGTCCGATCCCGAACCCGGCGCTCGGCGACGGTGCGGTCGACCGTGACGGCGACGGAGTGGCCGACACCCTGTATGTCGATCTCGACGGCGACGGCCGCATCGATGGCGCGCTGTTCGACCACAACGAGGACGGTGTGATCGACGAAGGCGATTTCGACATGGACGGCGACGGTATCGTCGACACTGTGATGATCGACGTCGATGGCGACGGCGTGGCAGACGTGATGGGCGTCGACCACGACCAGGACGGTTATGCCGACGAGGTCTACACACTCGAACCCGACACCGGATCGGCAGGGTCCACCGACTCGACCGACCTGATGTGACCGACTCCGGGAAGGTGACGCGATGAACGACTCGGATGTCTCCCTGTGGGAGGCCTTGGGACTGCCGCGCGACAGTGCCCTCGAACCAGTTCCCGACGACGTGTGGACTGCTGCTGTGGGAGCGGCTGTGGATCCCGATGCGGCGGTCGTCGCCTCCGAACTCGTGCCGGATGAAGCATCTGCACCGGCCGGCGTCGACGACATCGTTCCAGGAGATGAAGGCACCGTTCTCGACGACATCGATTCCGGCCCGGTAGACGACACCCCCGACGTGTACAGCGACCTGGGCGCAGACCTGGACGATCCGGCCGCGGGTGGCCTGGACGGCCTCGACCAGGGATGGTGATGCTCGACCGAGGTCGAGGGCGGTACTCTACCGCCACGACATGGGGGTGCGAATGAACGACGACGAGCTGATCGAGCGGTGCCGAGCCGGCGACACCGCGGCGTTCGGTGAGCTGGTGGGTGCGTATCGAACCCGGACCTGGGCGGTGTGCCTCCAGATCACCGGAAATCGGCACGACGCCGAGGATGCACTGCAGGATGCATTGACTGCGGCATGGCAGAACCTGGACAAGTTCCGGGGCACCGCCAAGTTCAGTACGTGGCTGCACCGCATCGCGGCGAACGCTGCTCTGGCGACCGTGCGACGTCGCCGCGAGGTCATGGTCGACGAGATCGATCTCGGCGCGAGTTCGGAGTCGTCGGTGGCCGACCGCGTCGTCGACGTCGACGCGGTGCGCCGCGCGCTCGCGGATCTGCCCGACGAATACCGCACGGCGGTCGTCCTTCGTGAATACGCGCAGCTCAGTTACGCCGAGATCGCCGAGCATCAGGGAATTCCGGTGCAGACCGTCAAAAGCCGTATCAACCGTGCGCGCACACGTCTGGTGGAGGCTCTCGCTCCCGTGGTGTGACCGGAGAACGTAGCGCGCAAGCCCGGTCCTTCAGGGCCGGGTCAGCGCATCAATCATGTCGGTGGTCGTGGCTATGGTCTCGCTGTGCAGCTTCGATACGCGGCCGGTCAGTTGCAGGGCGTCGCGGAGGTCGGAGTCGGATGCGTCGGATGGTCCGGCTTCGGTGGCGATGCCTTTTCCTGCCAGGGCATCGGCTACCGCGTCGATGAGTCCGGGCGCGTCGGTGAGGCCGTGCGAGCACACGAGCGAAGACGACGGTATCGCCGACTCCCGGTCGGGGCAGCCGTTCCCTTGACTCAAGTGATGAATGCAGGTTCAATTCTTGGTGTGGCGTATCGGCGTACCCCCGCAGTGCAGCAACGACTCGACGCGCAACGCGACTCGATCGCGTCCGCGGCGGTCGCGCTGCTGACCGCACACGGGTATCGGGGTCTGTCCATCGCGGCCGTCGCGGAGAGCGCCGGGGTCGCCACCGGCACCGTCTACCGGCATTTCACCGACAAATCCGATCTCATGGTCCGCGTCTTCCGCGAGCAGTGCAGCCGCGAGGTCGACGCCGTCGACGCCGTCGCCTCCACCGGGTCGGCCGCCGAACGGGTCGCGCGGGTCGTCGAGACCTTCGCTCTTCGCGCGTTACGGAAACCCACATTGGCATACGCACTGCTCGCAGAACCGGTCGACGCCGCCGTCGACGCCGAACGTCTCGTCTTCCGCCGTGCGTTCGCCCGAGCTTTCGCCGATGCGATTCGCGTCGGCGTCACCACCGGCGAGCTTCCCCCGCAGAACCCCGACCTCGTGGCCGCCGCCCTCGTCGGGGCCGTCGGCGAAGTCCTCACCGGCCCCCTCAGCGCCGGGGAGACATCCACCACCACCGTTCCCGATCTCGTCACCCTTGCCTTGCGCGCAGTGGGATCCGACCCTGTCCTGGACCGGCACGAAGGAGCATCGTCATGACATTCCCGGCCACTCACGAAGTACTCAATCAGGTCCCGGACCTCGTGCCCTTCCAGGCCGCCGACGACCAGGCACTGCTCGAAGGTCTCCGCCGCGAAGGCGCGTCCTGGGCAGAGGACGAGGTCCGCGAACTCGGTGCTCGCGCCGGTGGTGTCGAGGCACAGGAATGGGGCAGGCTGGCCAACGAGTACCCGCCCGTACTGCACACTCACGACCGCTACGGAAACCGGATCGACGAGGTCGAATTCCATCCGCACTGGCATGATCTGATGACCGTCGCTGTCGAGCACGGCCTGCACGGGGCACCCTGGAGCGACCCTCGCCCGGGTGCGCACGTCGCCCGTGCCGCCAAGTTCTACGTGTGGGGGCAGGCCGACGCCGGGCACATGTGCCCGATCTCCATGACCTACGCGGCGATCCCCGCGCTGCGGCACAACCCCGAGCTCGCCGCGATCTACGAGCCGCTTCTGGCGGCACCCCACTACGACTTCGGCCTGCGTGAACCGCTGTCCAAGCGCGGTCTGATCGCCGGCATGTCCATGACGGAGAAGCAGGGCGGCTCCGACGTCCGCGCGAACACTACGACCGCGACGCCCAACGCCGACGGCAGTTACACGATCGTCGGGCACAAGTGGTTCACCTCCGCTCCGATGTCCGACGTGTTCCTGACCCTCGCCAACACCGAGAACGGCTCGTCGTGCTTCCTGCTGCCGCGCGTGCTGCCGGACGGCACCCGCAACCGCATCCACATCCAGCGTCTCAAGGACAAGCTCGGCAACAAGTCCAATGCGTCGTCCGAGATCGAATACCAAGGCGCGATCGGTCGGCTCGTCGGACCGGAGGGTCGCGGCGTCAACACGATCATCGAGATGGTGAACATGACCAGGCTCGACTGCGTCATCGGCTCGTCGACCGGCATGCGTGCGGCCACGCTGCGCGCCGTGCACCACGCCCGTCACCGCAAGGCCTTCGGTGCGCTGCTCATCGATCAGCCGCTCATGCGCAACGTCCTTGCCGATCTCGTCGTCGAATCCGAGGCAGCCACCACCGTGATGATGCGGCTCGCCGGCGCGACCGATCGCGCGGGCGGCGACGAGCAGGAAGCGGCGCTGCGCCGGATCGCGTTGGCGGTGACCAAGTACTGGGTGTGCAAACGCGCCCCCGCGCACAGCGCCGAAGCCCTCGAATGCCTCGGTGGCAACGGCTACGCCGAGGAATCGGGAATGCCGCGGCTCTACCGGGAGGCCCCGCTCATGTCCATCTGGGAGGGCTCGGGTAACGTCGCGGCGCTCGACGCACTCCGCGCGATGGTCAAGCAACCCGACAGCGTCGAAGCGTTCTTCTCCGAGGTCCGACTGGCCGAGGGATCCGACAGCCGGCTCGACAACGCGATCGCGCGCGTGGGTAAAGAACTCGCCGACTTCGAGAACATCGAATACCGCGCCCGCCGCATCGTCGAACTCATGGCGCTGGTGCTGCAGGGGGCCCAGTTGGTCCGCCACGGTCACCCGGCGGTGGCCGACGCATTCTGCGCGAGCCGACTCGATTCCGACTGGGGAATCGCACTGGGCACTTTGCCCACAGGAGTCGACACCGCGGGCATTCTGTCTCGAATCTGACTACTACCGAAGTCGGTTTCGGCACCTGACCGGCGCGAATATTCAAGGCATACTGGAAGCCGACGTCCCAGAAACGATTGCGGGTGGTGCCCGTCATGATCAGCAGCACACAGTGGCGGGGGTGGGGGGAAAACGTAGCGCTGGCAGTTACCGAGTGCGCAGCACTCGGTGATGCCGAAGAGCTCGTGCGGTCGGTGATCGAAGAATCCGCGGCCGCATGCGACCTCCTGCGCGGCGACGCGGAGATCCATGCTGTGAACCTGGCACAGGGCACACCCGTGCGGGTGAGTCCCAGGTTGGCGGCACTCCTGCGGTCGGCGCTGTGGGCCGCGCGGATGACCGACGGCGCGGTCGATCCTGTCGCGGGCGACGACGCAGCACTCGACACCGAGTCAGTGCCCCCGATCCACCCGATTCCGCGCTATCTCGACGTCCAGCTCGACGACGACACGGTGCTCGCGCCGTGGGGCGCGAGCCTCGACATCACCGCTACCGCGCACGCCGATGTCGCCGGCAGAGCAGCAACGCTCGTCGCGACCGTCCTCGAATGCGGGGTACTCGTGCAGATGGGCGCCACGATCGCGACTGCAGGGCACTGCCCGGCGGGCGGGTGGCAGGTGTCGCTGCCCGGCCACGGAATCGTCGAGCTCCCTGCAGGTGCTGCGATGAGTTCGCGCACATCGGCCGACGACGATCAGCGCTGGGGCACGGTCACCGTCATCGCAGCGGACGCGGTGTGGGCCGATGCCGCCGCGACGACGGCCCTGTACCGGGGAATCGGGGCGCTGTCCTGGCTCGAGCAGTACGAATTGGCCGGTCGTCTCATCGATTCGAGGGGGCGGATCCACACGACGTCGACGTGGTCGGATCCGCGCGCGGCCTGAAGTTCGTCAGCGCTGTCGCATACGGTGATACGTGCGGATGAGTGCGTCGGTCGAGGCGTCGCCCGTCGACGGGGCGCTGTCGCTCTCCAATGCCGGCTGCAACGCCGTGGCCTGGACCTTCCCCAACTCCACACCCCACTGATCGAACGAATCGATACCCCACACCACACCTTGTACGAACACCTGGTGCTCGTACAACGCGATCAGCTGGCCGAGCGTGGACGGCGACAACTGCGGCGCGAGGATCGTTGTCGACGGCCGATTGCCGGGCATCACCTTGTGCGCCACGAGGTCGTCGGCGGTGCCCTCGGCGCGGATCTGCTCCGCAGACTTCCCGAACGCCAGCACCTTCGACTGCGCCAGCATGTTCGCGATCAGGGTCGCCTGCATCGAGCCGGTGCCGTCGCGGCCCGGTAGGTCTACGAGTGCCCGCGCGAACCCGATGAAATCGGCCGGCACCAGGTGCGTGCCCTGATGTAGAAGCTGATAGAACGCGTGCTGCCCGTTCGTGCCCGGCTCACCCCAGAAGATCTCACCGGTCGGGTAATCGACGGCAGACCCGTCGACCCGCACCGACTTGCCGTTCGACTCCATCGTCAGCTGCTGCAGATACGCCGGAAACCGCACCAGGTCATTGGCATACGGCAGCACCGCCCGCGATTCGGCACCGAGGAAACTCGTGTACCACAGGCCCAATATCCCGAGCAGGATCGGAGCGTTCTCCTGTAGCGGCGCCGTGCGGAAATGGGTGTCCATCGTGTGGAAGCCGGCGAGGAGTTCCGCGAACCTGTCGCGGCCGATCGCACACATCACCGACAACCCGATCGCCGAATCCACCGAGTAACGGCCACCGACCCAGTCCCAGAATCCGAACATGTTCGCCGGATCGATGCCGAATTCGACGACCCGCTCACGATGCGTCGAGACCGCCACGAAATGCGATGCCACCGCGTCGTCTCCGAGTGCGGCGACCAGCCAGCGTCGTGCAGCCGTGGCGTTCGACAGGGTTTCGAGCGTCGAGAAGGTCTTCGAAGCCACAACGAACAACGTCGTCGCAGGGGTGAGGCCGGTGAGCACTGCCGTCAGATCTGCCGGGTCCACATTCGATACGAACCGAATCTCGGGGCCGTCGGCGTAGTACCGCATCGCGCGGGTGACCATCACCGGTCCGAGATCCGAGCCGCCGATACCGATGTTGACCACCGTCGCGATTCGCTCACCGGTGGCGCCGCGCCACTCACCCGAACGCACCCGGTCGGTGAACTCACCCATCGCGTCGAGTACCTCGTGGACCTGCGCGGCCACGTTCTCACCGTCGACGACCAGCGATGAGTCGCGGGGCAGTCGGAGTGCGGTGTGCAGCACGGAGCGGTCCTCGGTGAGGTTGATCCGCTCGCCGGCGAACATCGCGTCCCGCCGTTCCTCGACCTGCGCCGCCCGCACGAGATCGAGCAGCAACTCCAGGGTCCGGTCGGTGATCCGATGCTTGCTGTAGTCGATCGCCAGATCGCCCGCGGACGTGCACATCCGCGTGGCACGCTGAGGGTCCTGCTCGAAGAGGTCCCGCAGGTGTATCGACTCCACCTCCGCCCGATGCGCAGCGAGTTCCTGCCATTCGACCGTGGAGGTGATGTCGATCATGTCAGAAGACTATCCCTCACCAGCGGTTACTGCCGGGTTGCTGACGGGCGGTGTCCTATCAAGCATTATGAGGAAATGGACACCGCAGAGTTGATCCGTTCCGTTCCCACAGACCTGTTTCTCGGCGGCCGTTGGATACCCGCCGAGGGCGGCAACACCTTCGCCGTCCGTGACCCCGCCACCGGAGACGAACTGACCCGAGTGGCAGATTCCTCGGCCGGCGACGCCGCGAGGGCGCTCGACGCGGCCGTCGCTGCCGGACCCGACTGGGCCGCGACCCCTCCGCGGCAGCGCGGCGAGATCCTGCGGAGTGCGTTCGAGAAGATCACCGCCCGCGCTGACGACTTCGCCCACCTCATGTCGCTCGAGATGGGCAAGGCACTGCCCGAGAGCCGATCCGAAGTCGCTTACGGCGCCGAGTTCCTGCGATGGTTCTCCGAGGAAGCAGTACGCATCGCCGGTCGCTACACCCACGCCCCGGCCGGGACGGGGCGCATCCTCGTCACGAAGCAGCCGGTGGGGCCGTGCCTCGCGATCACTCCGTGGAACTTCCCTCTCGCGATGGGTACCCGGAAGATCGGCCCGGCTTTCGCTGCCGGCTGCACCATGCTGGTCAAACCCGCATCCGAAACGCCGCTGACGTTGCTGCTGCTCGCACAGATCTTCGCCGAAGCGGGACTTCCCGAAGGCGTACTGTCGGTGCTGCCGACGTCACACGCGAGCGCCGTCACCGGACCCCTCCTCGAGGACCCACGGCTGCGGAAGCTCACCTTCACCGGATCGACCGGGGTGGGCCGCTCGCTCGCCGAAGCCGCCGGCCGGTCGCTGCTGCGCACATCGCTCGAACTCGGCGGCAACGCGCCGTTCCTGGTGTTCGACGACGCCGATCTCGACGCCGCCGTCGAGGGTGCGGTGGCTGCGAAACTCCGCAACGGCGGCGAAGCCTGCACGGCCGCGAACCGATTCCACGTCGCGAACTCCGTGAAGGAAGAATTCGTCACCAGGCTGCTCGAACGGATGTCGGAATATCGGATGGGGCCGGGCACCGACCCGGAGACGACCCTCGGGCCCCTGATCAACGAATCCCAGCGAAACACGGTCGTCGAACTCGTCGACGACGCCGTCTCGGCCGGCGCGCGCGTCCGCCTCGGCGGACAGATTCCGGACGGTCCGGGGTGGTTCTATCCCGCGACGGTGATCGACGACGTTCCTCGACAGGCCCGCATCCTGCGCGAGGAAGTGTTCGGGCCCGTGGCCGCGATCAGCGGGTTCGACTCGGAAGAGGAAGCGATCGCCGCAGCGAATGCCACAGAGTACGGATTGGCGGCATACGTCTTCACCAAGGACCTGGACCGGGCATTACGCCTGTCGGATGCGATCGATTCCGGCATCCTGGGCGTCAACCGCGGAGTGGTCTCCGACGTCGCGGCGCCGTTCGGTGGTGTCAAGGACTCGGGACTCGGTCGGGAAGGCGGCAGTGAGGGGATCGAGGAGTACCTCGACACCAAGTACATCGCCCTGCAGTGACCGGCGGGGCCGTGCAGTGACCGACCGGTCGGGGCGTCTCCTAGTGGCCGAGGCGTCCCCGGCCGAGGCGCAGCAGCAACATCGCGAGGGTGTGGCCTTCCTGGCCGAGCTCGCTGAAGCGTTCGAGTACCTTCATCTCACGGCTGTGGACGAGCCTGGTGCCACCGGAGGCCATACGAGTACGGCCGATCAGACGGGACACCTCGGCGCGACGCTTGACCGCGGCCAGGATCTCCGAATCGAGCCGGTCGATCTCCTGGCGGAGCGTGTCGATCTCGGCCTCGGTGGTGGGCACCGGGTCGGTGGCGGCACCGTTCACCGCGGCAGCACCGTCGGACAGGGAAGCGTCGATGTTCGTGCTCATGTCATCTCCTCGCGTCAGCTCTGAAATCGTCCGGGAAACGGGGGCTGTTACCGGAATCGGAAAACGTCGGTGGTCGAGACGTCGAGCCGACCGTATGCTCGAAGCTCGGCCGAACGAAGGACACATGACATAGCGTCCAGTTTGCCACCCGGACACCTCGCGGCCAAGTCGGATTCGATGTCCGACCCGTCCGGTAGTTTGGGATCACGATGAACACTCCTGCAGCGCTCGCCCATTCGCTCCCCGCTTCCGACGCCCTCCTCGAGGGTCTCAATCCGCAACAGCGGGAAGCAGTCACCCACGAAGGTGCACCGCTGCTCATCGTCGCCGGAGCGGGTTCGGGAAAGACTGCGGTGCTCACCCGCCGGATCGCATACCTGCTGGCCGAGCGCGGTGTCGCACCCGGGCAGGTGCTCGCCATCACGTTCACCAACAAGGCGGCGGCCGAGATGCGCGAGCGTGTCGCGGGTCTCGTGGGGCCGCGCGCACATTCGATGTGGGTCTCGACGTTCCATTCGAGCTGCGTGCGGATTCTCCGGGCGCAATCGGCATTGCTGACCGGCATGAACTCGAACTTCACGATCTACGACTCCGATGATTCCCGTCGCCTGCTGACGATGATCGCGAAGGATCTCGAGCTCGACACCAAGAAGTACTCCGCGCGGCTGCTCGCCACCCAGATCTCGAACCTGAAGAACGAACTGATCGGCCCCGACGAGGCCGCCGCGACCGCGAGTTCCGATCCGGCTCCGCTCCCGAAGATCGTGGCGAGTGTATACGCGCAGTATCAGAAGCGGCTGCGCGCGGCCAACGCTTTCGACTTCGACGACCTGATCGGAGAGACGGTCGCGCTCCTGCAGGCTCATCCGCAGGTCACCGAGTATTACCGTCGTCGATTCCGTCACGTTCTCGTCGACGAGTACCAGGACACCAACCACGCGCAGTATGTGCTCGTGCGCACTCTCGTGGGCGACTCCGACGAACCGGCCGATGTCCCGCCGAGCGAGCTGTGCGTGGTGGGCGACGCCGACCAGTCGATCTACGCGTTCCGCGGCGCGACGATCCGCAACATCGAGGAATTCGAGCGCGACTACCCACAGGCCCGCACGATCCTGCTCGAGCAGAACTACCGGTCGACGCAGAACATCCTGTCGGCTGCGAACGCCGTCATCTCCCGCAATACCGGGCGCCGCGACAAACGACTGTGGACCGACGCCGGCACCGGTGAGGCAATCACCGGCTACGTGGCCGACAACGAGCACGACGAAGCCCGGTTCGTCGCCTCCGAGATCGACAGACTGGTCGACACCGGCGAGGTCAAGTACTCCGACATAGCCGTCTTCTACCGCACCAACAACGCTTCCCGGCCTTTCGAGGACGTGTTCATCCGTCACGGAGTGCCCTACAAGGTCGTCGGGGGAGTGCGGTTCTACGAGCGCAAGGAAGTGCGCGACGCCGTCGCGTACTTGAGGGCCCTCGACAACCCCCACGACACGGTGAGTCTGCGTCGTATCCTCAACACTCCGCGTCGCGGTATCGGCGATCGCGCCGAGGCGTGTGTCGCCGTCCATGCGGAACGGCACGGTGTGAGTTTCGGGCAGGCGCTGCTCGACGCCGCGGAAGGCAACGTCGCGTTGCTGAACACGCGTGCACAGAAGGCGATCGCGGGATTCGTCGGAATCCTCGACGATCTGAGAACGATGTTGAGCGAGACCGACGCCGACGGAAACGACGCGGTCGACATCGGCGACGTGGTCGAGGCGATCATCGAGCGCACCGGCTACCGCGCCGAACTTGCCGCCAGCGACGACCCTCAGGATGGCGCACGCCTCGACAATCTGCACGAATTGGTCAGTGTTGCACGGGAATTCAGTTCCGATGCGCGCAACGCGGCCGGTCTGGACGACGTGGCGCCTGCGGAAGGGGAGCCGGCTCCGGGGTCGCTTGCCGCGTTCCTCGAGAAGGTGTCGTTGGTGGCCGACGCCGACCAGGTCCCCGACAACGACGACGGCGTCGTCACGCTCATGACGCTGCACACCGCGAAGGGGCTCGAGTTCCCAGTGGTGTTCGTAACCGGTTGGGAAGACGGGCAATTCCCGCACATGCGGGCACTCGGAGACCCGGCTGAACTGTCCGAGGAGCGGCGCCTCGCGTACGTGGGGATCACCCGCGCGCGTCGTCGGCTCTACCTTTCCCGTGCGGTGCTGCGCTCGGCATGGGGCCAGCCTGTGACCAACCCGGAATCACGTTTCTTGCAAGAGGTTCCGCAAGAGCTCATCGATTGGCGTCGAACCGATCCGGGTCCGATGCGAGGGCAGTCCATCGGGTCGGGCACCGGATCTCGTTTCTCGGCTGGCGAATCACGCTCGGCCACTCCGAGTTTCGGCCCCGCGCGGGGCCGAAACAATCATCTCGTGCTCACCGTGGGCGATCGTGTCACGCATGACAAGTACGGACTGGGGACGGTGCTCGAAACCAAGGGTTCCGGACCCACTGCGACGGTGGTCATCGATTTCGGAAGTGCCGGCAAGGTGCGGCTGATGCTGGTCGGTGGCGTGCCGATGACCAAGCTCTGAGGGGCACCGCAGGGTCGGCGTGGTGCTCGAGTGGTGTGCTCAGTCGGCGTACTGACCGAGGGAGATCCCACGGGTGGCGAGCCACGGCAGCGGATCGATCTTGTCGACGCCGTTCAGGTGAACCTCGAAGTGCAGGTGCGGGCCGGTGGAAAATCCGCGGTTGCCCATGGTGGCGATCTGATCGCCCGCCATGACGTGCTGGCCGACGGTGACGAGCGATTCGTTGATGTGTCCGTACACGGTGATCGTGCCGTCGGCGTGGAGTAGACGGACCCACATGCCGAAGCCCTGCGCCGGACCGGAATCGATGACCTCGCCGTCGGCGACCGCGAGGATCGGGGTACCGATGGGGCCTGCAATGTCGACGCCCGCATGCAGCGTGCCCCACCGGGCTCCGAAGTTGGAGGTGTGGCTGCCGACGGCGGGCAGGACGAACAGGGGACGACGGGCGGCTTCTTCGCGCGCTGCCCGCTCCTCACTGAAACGCTGGCCCTTGGCGAGCAGGTTGGAGAACTGCGACAGATCGTTGGGATCTGCGATGTTGAGGACCTGGGGTGCCTGTGAGGGAGCTGCGCCGGCGCTCGCTGAATCGGAGGCGAACTGGGCAGCCTGCGGAACGGCGGTCGCGGTGAGGGTGTTCGCGTCCGAGGCGTCGGCGGCGAGTGCTATCTCCGAGGTCGCGGGGCTCGAACCCGAGTTGCTGGTCGCGGCCTGTCCGGCGGCGACGACGGCACCGGCGGCGACAGCAAAGACGGCTGCGCGACCTTTGAGTGCAGTGGGGGGAGTGGGGATGCGGTGGGCGCCGGTACGGGGCGCGTGGGAGTCGACGTTCTCGACCGGTTCGCTGCCGTAGTAGGTCGGTTGTGCCTTACCGGTGTTGCGGAAGTCGGTATCGCGGAAGTGCGGGGCGCCGGAGGAGTTCCAGGGATCCCAGGCCTCGTCCGGTTCGGTGGTGGAGCGGCGAGCGGGGCTGCCGGTGATCTGGCTGCCTGGACGCATGCCGTCCTCCTTCGTCGTGACCTCATCGTTACTTCGGCTGGCAGTGACGGTAACGAAATGGTCGCGTGGGTGGCAAGCCGTAAGCCCGAACCCGTCGTTTATGTGACTGGCATCACAGTTTGACCTGGCCTGATCGGGTATTTGCCCCCAGGTCACGAATTCGCCCCACTGGATATCGCCGAGATCGCAAAATGTGATCGGCGAGGACGACGTGCGGCTGTGCGCTCGACCATCGGAGTGCCGGTCGCCGTGCGATCGCAGCCACCTGTCATTCTGGGTCAGGTGGTCCTCTCGGTTGTCGTACAGTGCCCTCCCGGAGGTAACCCCGTGAGGTAGTACGAGACCTGCGGAGTCCGTGATGTGCGCCACAGAGCGCGGGCGCGGTCGTTTCGTGGGTCGTCCGAGAAACTAGAGTCCGAAATCGGCCCGCTCAATACCCCCGAGCGGGCGAGAACGCAGACGAGACGGTGAGCAGATGGATCTCTTCGAATACCAGGCGAAGGAACTCTTCGCCAAGCATGACGTGCCGACTTCGGCCGGCCGTGTGACCGACACCGTCGCCGGTGCCCGCGAGATCGCCGAGGAAATCGGCAAGCCCGTGATGGTCAAGGCGCAGGTCAAGGTCGGTGGCCGCGGCAAGGCAGGTGGCGTCAAGTACTCCGCCGACGTCGATGCCGCCCAGGCCAACGCCGAGGCTATCCTCGGCCTCGACATCAAGGGCCACGTCGTCAAGAAGCTGCTGGTCGCAGAGGCGAGTGACATCGCCGAGGAGTACTACATCTCCTTCCTGCTCGACCGCACCAACCGCACCTACCTGGCGATGTGCTCGGTGGAGGGTGGCGTCGAGATCGAGGTCACCGCCGAGGAGAATCCCGACGCACTCGCGAAGATCCCGGTCGACGCCGTCAAGGGTGTCGACCTCGCTTTCGCCCGCGAGATCGCCCAGGCCGGCAAGCTGCCCGCAGAGGTCCTCGACGCGGCCGCCAACACCATCCAGAAGCTGTGGGAGGTGTTCATCAAGGAGGACGCGCTCCTCGTCGAGGTGAACCCCCTCGTCCGCACCCCCGACGACCAGATCCTGGCGCTCGACGGCAAGGTCACCCTGGACGCCAACGCCGACTTCCGTCAGCCCGGCCACGCCGAGTTCGAGGACAAGGACGCGACGGATCCGCTCGAGCTCAAGGCCAAGGAGAACGACCTCAACTACGTCAAGCTCGACGGCGAGGTCGGAATCATCGGTAACGGCGCGGGCCTGGTCATGTCGACCCTGGACGTCGTCGCCTATGCCGGCGAGAACCACGGCGGCGTCAAGCCCGCCAACTTCCTCGACATCGGTGGCGGCGCTTCCGCTGCCGTGATGGCTGCAGGCCTCGATGTCATCCTGAACGACGCGCAGGTCAAGAGCGTGTTCGTGAACGTCTTCGGCGGCATCACCGCGTGCGACGCGGTCGCCAACGGCATCGTCGGTGCCCTGAAGACCCTGGGCGACGAGGCCAACAAGCCGCTCGTCGTGCGCCTGGACGGCAACAACGTCGAGGAGGGTCGCCGCATCCTCGCCGAGGCTGCTCACCCGCTGGTCACGGTCGTCGCCACCATGGACGAGGCTGCCGACAAGGCTGCCGAGCTCGCCTTCGCAGCGAAGTAAGGGATACAGAACAATGGCAATCTTCCTTACCAAGGATTCCAAGGTCATCGTCCAGGGCATCACCGGCGGCGAGGGCACCAAGCACACCGCACTGATGCTCAAGGCCGGCACGCAGGTCGTCGGTGGCGTCAACGCTCGCAAGGCCGGCACCACGGTCTCGCACACCGACAAGGACGGCAACGCGGTCGAGCTGCCGGTCTTCGGGACCGTCGCCGAGGCCATGAAGGAGACCGGCGCGGATGTCTCCATCGCGTTCGTTCCCCCGGCCTTCTCCAAGGACGCGATCGTCGAAGCCATCGACGCGGAGATCCCGCTGCTCGTGGTCATCACCGAGGGCATCCCGGTGCAGGACTCCGCGTACGCGTGGGCCTACAACGTCGAGAAGGGCAACAAGACCCGGATCATCGGCCCCAACTGCCCCGGCATCATCACCCCGGGCGAGGCGCTCGTCGGCATCACCCCGGCGAACATCGCCGGTACGGGCCCGGTCGGCCTGGTCTCCAAGTCGGGCACCCTGACCTACCAGATGATGTTCGAGCTGCGCGAGTACGGCTTCTCGACTGCCATCGGCATCGGCGGCGACCCGGTCATCGGTACCACCCACATCGACGCCATCGAGGCGTTCGAGAAGGATCCCGAGACCAAGGTCATCGTGATGATCGGTGAGATCGGTGGCGACGCCGAGGAGCGTGCCGCCGACTACATCAAGGCCAACGTCACCAAGCCGGTCGTCGGCTATGTGGCCGGCTTCACCGCTCCCGAGGGCAAGACCATGGGCCACGCCGGCGCCATCGTCTCCGGTTCCTCGGGCACGGCCCAGGCCAAGAAGGACGCACTCGAGGCTGCAGGGGTGAAGGTCGGCAAGACGCCGTCCGAGACCGCTGCGCTCGCGCGTGAGATCCTCGCTTCGCTCTGAGCCTGTAGCGCCTGAGCAGATTCACCGCGGCGCCTGCCCGGACCACACGGTCCGGGCAGGCGCCGCGTTCTCGTTTTCACCCGTTGGTCGCCCGACCTCTGTCCCTTCGCTCCGATCGGGGAGGGAGTCAAAGGTCGATCCATTCGGTGCCCGCGGGTTCGAGCCCACCTGCACCCGAGGTGAGCGACGCAACGAGGCCTTCGAGTTCTGTCGCATCGCCCGCGACCGTGAACACCACCTGGTCGGCGTAGGCGACGTCGAGCATTGCTACTCCGCGCCCGCGCAGTTCGGCCTCGAGCCGACCGGCGTCGGCATGCCCCACCTCCAACGTGAACTTGTCGCGTTTCTGTCGTTCGACGAGCGACGCGGTGTCCAATGCCGTCGACACAGCACCGGAGTAGGCGCGGACGAGACCTCCCGCACCGAGTTTGATGCCGCCGAACCAGCGCGTGACCACCACGACGAGGTTCACGAGATCGCGGTGGTGCAGCACCTGCAGCATCGGGACACCGGCCGTGCCGCCGGGCTCTCCGTCGTCGCTCGACCGTTCCGCCCGGTGCGCCTGATCGTCACCCACGACGAACGCCCAGCAATGGTGACGCGCGTCCGGATACGACCGACGTTGTTCGTCGACGAATGCAGTGGCGTCGCCGGACGAGTGCACCCGACGGATCGCGGCGAGGAACCGTGAATTCTTCACCTCCGTCTCGACGACGATGTCCGATCCTGGCGCGAGTGTGTGCGGCATGGCCACCATTCTGGCGCCGGGTGCATAGGGTGGTCATCAGCGACCGACTACTGCAGGAGGATCGATGTCATACCCCAGCGGCCCATCCGTCCAGAGCAAGGTTGTGCCGTTGCTGTTGCCGATCGGCGTGGCGGTGCTCGGCGTCGTGAACTTCATCGTCGGGCTGGCCCCGTACGTGAGGATCACGTTCGGCTCGTTCGTGTCGTTGTCGTCGTTCGACTTCGGGTTTGCAGTCGTGCCGCTGGCGTTGCTGCTGTTCGGCGGCGGTTGTGCGGCTCTGTCGTTGCTGCCCGGTCAGGATCTGCGCGCGGCCGCGGTGGTCGCGTCGGGGGTCGGTTTCGTGACGTCGATGTTCCAGCTGTTCCACCTGCCCCAGGACACAGGTATCGCCTGGGGTGGCGTGACGATTCTCGTTCTCGGTCTCCTGCAGACGGCGCTCGCCGTGTTCGCGCTGCTCTTCGGGATCGGCGTGCTGGTGCCGGGACAACGCCCTGCCCCGCAGGGCGCGTACGGACAGGGCTTCCCGCAGCAACCCCTCCCGCAAGGTGCACCCCAGCCGGTCGGTCCCCAGCAGGGCGGTCCGCAGCAGAGCCAGCAGTTTCCGACGGGCCGGTTCGACACGCAGTATCCCGCCCAGCAGTTCGGAGCCCAGCAGTTCGGAACTCAGCAGTTCGGAGTGCCGCAGCAACCCGGTCAGACGCAGTACCCGGGGATGCAGCAGCACTACCCGGGCCACCAGGGCGCGTTCTCGGGGCAGAGTCCCCAGCAGGCGCCCTACAGCGAATACCTGCAGCCGTACGCGGCGGCACAGCGCGACGCGGAGCAGCCGCACGAGCCTGCCCAGCCGCACGAGCCTGCCCAGTCACAGGATGCCGAGCCCGAGCCGTCCCGCGACACCGGATCGGCCACGGCGCCTGTGGCGGAGAACACCGATGATGCGCCGACCCAGGTGTTTCGTGCACCCGACGACCAGCGGTGATCGGCGCGCCTGACGCAGTCGGCCGACCGACGGTGTAACCATCGAGATGATGACTTCGACGCTAGGCCGGCCAATTCGGCACACACCTTCCGAGGACGACCGGATCGACTCGGAGCGCTTCCGGATCCTGATCGCAGCGGCGGCGCGTGTTCCCGCAGTGACGATCGCCTTCGTCGCGACCGTCGTGGTGATCACGATGGTCGCGGTGAACAGTGATCTCACGGGAATCTACGCAGCGATCGCCGGGACGTGGCTTGCACTGCATCAGGTGACCCTGACGATCGACGGCACGTCACTCGGCGTGCTGCCATTGCTCCCCACGGGGCTGATCGTGTGGCAGGCTGCGCGGGCAAGCGCCGCAGCCGTGGATGCGACCATCGACCACACCGAACAGAACCTGACGCTGCAGGACGCCGCGCGGATCGTCGTCGCGACCCTTGCGGGGCCCTTGATCGTCACCGTGGTCGCGCTCGTCGTGATGCAGGATGCCGCGGGTGTGCTCCCGGTGGCGCCACCCAACGCGGCTGCCGCTCTCGCATGGGTGAACGGTCTGTATTTGCTGGCCGCCGTGTTGGGGATCGGTGCCCGGACATGGCCCGTGATGTGTCGGCGGTACGACGTTCCCGAATGGCTCGTTCTGTCGGTGCGTCCGGCGATGCGAGCGCTGCTGAGCATGTTCGCGATGGGTGGCGTACTCACCCTGGTCGGCATGGTGTTGTCGTGGACCACGATGGGCGACCTGCTCGAGCGCGGTGGGGGAGTCGTCGGCGTCCTCGGGCTGACAGTGCTGTCCATTCTCTATCTCCCCAACGTCTTCCTCGGCGCCTCGTCGATTCTTGCCGGTAGTACCGTGCAGTTCGGCGACGTCCGATTGAGTCTGTTCGAGGCGAGCGGCGGCGACCTGCCGGCACTCCCCGTCCTCGCCGTGATTCCGGCCGGTCCCGCAGCTGCATTCTGGCCGGTGATGCTGGCTGTTCCCGCGACTGTCGGCGCGCTCGCGGGCAGGTTCGTCGCTCACCGCGTCCTGCAGGCACAGGCCGACGGTGTTCCGGTGCGCAGCGCCGACGCGTCGCTGACGCTTCTCGCGGCCGCCGCACAGACCGGCGTCACGATCGCGCTGCTGACCTGGGCTGCGGGTGGCCCGCTGGGGATATTCGGGATCGTGGGCAGCAACTGGTGGCTCACGGGTGTTCTGGTCTTCGCGTGGGTCGGGTTGCTCGGGCTGATCACCGCACAGCTGCTGATGTGGCGCGAAGGCAGGTTCGCTGCGGCACAGGCGGTCGAGGACGCGTACGACGACTACGAGGACGATGACGACCTCGATTCCGATGATGACGACGTCGATGTCGACGACGAGATCAAGGCGATCGAGGGGCCCGATGCGGTGGCTACCGATGACCTCGACGATGCCGACGATGCCGAAGACGCCGAGGAGGCCGAAGACGCCGCCGACGACCCGAACGTCATCGAGGCCGAAGTCGTCGACCTCGACGAAGACGAGACGGACACGGACGAGACGGACACGGACGAGACGGATACCGACGAATCGGATGCGGGGGCGGCGCCCGACACTGTCGACGGGGAGGTCGAAGTCAAGCGTGAGAAGGACGGCGACTAGTCTCTGAAGCGGCCGCCTTTCCGGCCTGCCCCCTCGAGTTCCAGGAGTAGAGCGCTGACTGCCTCGCGTGACCAGCTGCCGCCCACCGCGCCCGCGCGGATCGTCGTCCTCGCTTCGGGCACGGGAAGTCTTCTGCGCTCGCTCATCGACGCGGCTCTCACCGGCGGGTATCCCGCGCAGATCGTCGCAGTCGGCGTCGACCGCGAGTGCACCGCGCAGGAGCACGCCGACGCCGCCGACATCCCGCAATTCAAGACGACACTGCGGGACTACGCCGACCGCGGCGAATGGGATCGCGCTCTCACCAAGGCCGTCGCCGAACACGAACCCGACCTGATCGTCACCGCTGGGTTCATGAAGATCCTCGGCACCGCGTTCCTCGAACGATTCGGCGGGCGCATCATCAACACGCACCCCGCTCTGCTGCCGGCGTTCCCCGGTGCGCATGCTGTCCCCGATGCGCTGGCGTACGGCGTGAAGGTCACCGGGTCGACCGTGCACCTCGTCGACGGTGGTGTCGACACCGGGCCGATACTTGCGCAGGAACCCGTGCCGGTCCTCGACGGCGACGACGAGGCTGCCCTGCACGAACGCATCAAGATTGTGGAACGACGCTTGCTGGTCGACGTTGTCGCCGCCGTCGCGACCCGTGGAGTTGTATCCGATGGACGAAAGGCCGTGATCCCCAGTGACCGAACGTAAGGCTGTGCGCCGCGCACTGGTCAGCGTCTACGACAAGAGCGGACTGGCCGAGCTGGCGAGTGGGCTGCACGATGCGGGCGTCGAACTGGTGTCCACCGGCTCCACTGCCGCGACGATCGCCGGAGCAGGAGTGCCCGTGACTCGCGTCGAGGAGCTCACCGGGTTCCCCGAATGCCTCGAAGGTCGCGTCAAGACGCTGCACCCGCGCGTGCACGCCGGCATCCTCGCCGACACGCGTAAGCAGGACCACCTCGACCAGATCGCTGATCTCGGCATCGAGGCGTTCGAGCTGGTGATCGTCAATCTGTATCCGTTCACGCAGACCGTGGCCTCGGGCGCGACCCCCGACGAGTGTGTCGAGCAGATCGACATCGGCGGTCCGTCCATGGTGCGCGCCGCGGCGAAGAACCACCCGTCGGTCGCGGTGGTCGTCGATCCCGACGCCTACGGTGACGTCCTCGACGCCGTCAAGGGCGGCGGATTCACGCTCGCGCAGCGCAAGCGTCTTGCGTCGCAGGCTTTCCAGCACACCGCTGCGTACGACGTCGCGGTCGCGAGCTGGATGAACAGCGGTTATGCAGCCGAGGCGGGGGTGAGCGAAGTGACGGGGGGTGTCGCAGAGGAAGTGCAGTCGCAGTTCCCGGCGTGGGCGGGAGCCACGTGGACCCGTTCGAACGTGCTGCGTTACGGCGAGAACCCGCACCAGGCTGCCGCGCTGTACGTGTCCGAGGGCGGCGAGCCCGGATTGGCGCAGGCCGAGCAGTTCCACGGCAAGGAAATGTCGTACAACAATTACCAGGACGCCGACGCTGCGTGGCGTGCCGCGCACGACCACAGCGAGCCGTGCGTCGCGATCATCAAGCATGCCAACCCGTGTGGCATCGCGATCGCCGACGACGTCGCTACGGCTCACCGCAATGCGCACGAATGCGATCCGGTCTCGGCATTCGGTGGCGTGATCGCCGCGAACCGTGAGGTGAGCGTGAAGATGGCCGAGCAGGTCGCCGAGATCTTCACCGAGGTGATCATTGCTCCGTCGTACGCCGACGGCGCCGTCGAGGTGCTCTCGCGTAAGAAGAACATCCGCATCCTGCGCGCGGATTCGCCGAAGGCCGCGCAGATCGAGATGCGTCAGATCTCGGGTGGCCTGCTCCTGCAGGAGCGCGACGCGCTCACCGCAGAGGGCGATTCGCCCGCCAACTGGCAGCTTGCGTGCGGTGACCCTGCGGACGCGGCGACCCTGCGCGACCTCGAGTTCGCGTGGCGCACGGTGCGTGCCGTGAAGTCGAACGCGATCCTGCTGG
The DNA here is from genome assembly GCF_055380405.1 of Rhodococcus sp. JCM 9793. Lineage (NCBI taxonomy): Bacteria > Bacillati > Actinomycetota > Actinomycetes > Mycobacteriales > Nocardiaceae > Rhodococcus > Rhodococcus sp. JCM 9793. The sequence goes on along the minus strand of NZ_AP043721.1, from coordinate 5,307,422 downwards.
TGTCGGGCGGCGCGACCGTCGGCGTCGGTATGGGCCAGGTCAACCGGGTCGATTCGTCGCGGCTCGCGGTGACTCGCGCCGGCGATCGGGTCGTCGGTTCCGTTGCAGCGTCCGACGCGTTCTTCCCGTTCGCGGACGGCCTGCAGGTTCTGACCGAGGCGGGCGTCAAGGCCGTGGTGCAACCGGGTGGATCGGTGCGCGACAACGAGGTCATCGACGCTGCTCGCGAGGCCGGGATCACGCTGTACCTGACGGGTGCGCGCCACTTCGCGCACTGATCTCGAGCTGAGCGAACCTTTTCGCAGGGCCACCGCCCACTCGCAGTTGCCGTTCTCAGGCGGCGTGCGGGTGGGCGGTCTGCTGTGCGGGGGCGTCGAGGACGCCGCGATCGTCTGCGATGACCAGGCGCGCAGCGCCGCGGTCGAGCAGTTTGCGGATGAGGACCGCAGCTTCAGCGCCCTTTTCGGCGTCCACGTGGCTGAGGTCGATCGTGATGGCGTGGCCCGTCAGATCGTCGGGTAGATCCTTCGGGATCTCGCCGGTAGGGGTGAGTCGGAATTTCATGGTGTTCTCCTGTCGGAAGGTAAAGAAAAAGGCACCCGGGGCGATGTGCCCGGGTGCCCGAGAGGCCAGTCGTTGAGGACTTTATTCTCGGGGTTGCCGCGAGGCTACGTGGGAGTGGAAGAACGCGAACGGAACGGAACGGCGCTTGCAGAACTGATGCTTGTGATGCATCGGACCGTACCTTTCTCGTGTACTCCAGCGGGTTAACGGCAAACCATACACTATCGACGCGAAAGCGACATTTTGTATTCCGCGCAGGTTGCGGGTGCCCTGGTCAGAGGGATGCGAGCCATTTCTGGAACCCGGAGGTGAACTCCTGGGAGTACGGCAGGTCGGCGACGTAGTCGGAACCGGTGGACTGCTGGTCGCCGATGTCCTTGAGAACGTGGTTGGTGCGCTGCATGCGCAGCGACGTCAACCGAGTGTGTACGAGCGCGGAGTCGAGCGCGTCGACGTCTTCGATGCGGACCTGGATGTCCTTCGACGAGACGGTCGTGAGGACGGGGAGATTGCCTTCGACCTGCGCGGCGAGCATCCGCGGATCGAGCGCGTCCTCTTCGGCGAGTGCCTTAGCGTTCGCCGAGACCAGACCCGCATTGCGCAGCGGCTCGGGCAGGTTGTCGCTCAGTGTGCCGTCGGCGCGCAGTGACTCGACCGCGCCCGCCAGCGCGACACGCAGTTCGTCGGCGATCTGCACGGGCAGCTGTCGCGCGGACACCACGGCGTCGAGCTGGGCGTCGATCTGGGCGGTGAGTAGGTCGAGGAGGCGCACGGCCAGCGGCTCGAGCAGTCCGAGGCCCTTGATGTCGTGTTCGGTGCGGGCGTTGTCCTGAGCGAGCGACAGGGCGATCAGTGCGCCCTCGCTGTGCCCGATGACGTACATCCGAGAGGAATCGACGCCGCGTTGCCGAGCGAGGAAGGCCAGTGCGTCGGCGGCGGCATCGATGAAGGTCGAGAACCCGAGATCGGCGACGTCCTCGACGTCGTAGGGGCCCAGGCCCGTGGTGCCGCTGCCGAGCTTGTCGTAGCGCAGGCTCGCGAATCCGTTGTCTTCGAGGACGTCGGCAAGGTGCCGGAGGGTGCCGATCTGTCCCGGGAGCAGGGAGCTGTCGCCGTTGCGATCGGTGGGGCCGCTGCCTGCGAGCAACAGGACTGCCGGTACCGCTCCCTTGATCGAGACGGGGATGCGCATGCTGCCGTGCAGGGTCACATCGCCGCTGGAAAAGGTGATCTCGGTGTCCGACATGTCATTTGTCTATCAGAAGGGCCGCACCCTGCGAACAGTCAGGCCGTTCGTGCGCGGCGCGCGCGTCGCATCCGTCCGTATCCCTTGAACCCGAGCCACCCGAACAAGATCAACAGAGGGATCACCAGCAGCGGCAGGACCAGCGCGATCAACGACGTCACGAACGACACGGTGCTGTCGATCACCGACAGCACAGGGTTGCCGACTCCTGCGGTTGTGGCGGTACTCACGGCGCGGGTACCGGTCTGCGCGGTGCTCACCGCGAGCGCGGTGGGCGCGCCCACGACGATCCCGGCGATCGCCGCCCACGTCGGATCGAGGTTGCTGAACGCCGCCCACGCCACCAGGGCCCCCGCGATCGGACGGGTGACCGTACCGGCCAGGAACAACGCATTGTCGACCAGCGGGATCAGATCGGCGAGCACTTCCGCGACCGTTGCGATCGCCAACGCGGTGAGCGCCGCCGTGGAACCGACCCACTGCATGGAATCGCCCACCACGATTCCGAACAGTTCGAAGTGCACGGCCGCGCTCAACATCAGCAGGGGAAGGAACGTGCGCAACCCGGTCGCGGCGGCCAGGCCGAGCCCGAGCAGCACCGCCAGGAGCCAGGTGTCCATGAGCGGAAGTGTATGCGCGGCGCCGCAGATTGCCGTCCTTTCGCCCGCCCGATTCGCGAGGGGATGCCGAAACGTCGCGACGGTCGTACCTTTGGTGGGGTGACGTCCCCCTCATCCCGCCCGTCCACTCTCGGTGATCTGCGCGCGTCCGGACACGTGCAGCGTTCCGTCAAGGACGAGATCAGACAGAATCTGCTCACCGCCCTGCGCGACGGCACCGATCCGTGGCCAGGAATCGTCGGATTCGACGAGACGGTGGTCCCGCAGCTCGAGCGGGCGCTGCTCGCCGGCCACGACGTGGTGCTGCTCGGTGAACGAGGCCAGGGCAAGACCCGCCTGCTGCGCACCCTGCCGCTGCTCCTGGACGAATGGACACCAGTGATCGCCGGGTCGGAACTGGGCGAACACCCGTACGAGCCGATCACACCCGCGTCCATCCGCCGCGCGGCCGAACTCGGCGACGACCTGCCCGTCGCGTGGCGGCACCGCAGCGAGCGTTACGCGGAGAAGCTGGCCACCCCGGACACATCCGTCGCCGACCTCGTGGGCGACGTCGACCCGGTCAAGGTCGCGGAGGGGCGTAGCCTCGGCGACCCCGAGACCATCCATTTCGGTCTCGTGCCGCGGTCGCACCGCGGCATCGTCGCCGTCAACGAGCTTCCCGACCTCGCCGAACGCATCCAGGTGTCGCTGCTGAACGTCATGGAGGAACGCGACATCCAAGTGCGCGGGTACACCATCAGGCTGCCGCTGGACGTGCTGCTCGTCGCGAGCGCCAACCCTGAGGACTACACGAACCGCGGACGCATCATCACCCCGCTCAAAGATCGCTTCGGCGCGGAGATCCGTACGCACTACCCGATGGAACTCGACGACGAGATCGCGGTGATCCGGCAGGAGGCCGAACTGCAGTCCCGTGTTCCCGGTTTCCTGCTCGAGATCCTCGCGCGCTTCACCAGGCTGCTGCGCGAGTCGACTTCGGTCGACCAACGGTCCGGTGTCTCGGCACGGTTCGCGGTCGCGGGGGCCGAGACCGTCGCCGCTTCGGCTGTGCGCCGCGGTGCGGTGCTGGGGGAGGACGATCCGGTGGCGCGTCCGGTCGATCTCGGCACCGTCGTCGAAGTATTGCGCGGCAAGGTCGAATTCGAGTCCGGTGAGGAGGGGCGAGAATTCGAGGTCCTCGACCACCTGCTGCGGCGCGCTACCGCCGAGACCGCCCGTGCTCGCCTGGCCGGCATCGACCTCGCCCCGCTCGTTGCGGCCGTCGAACAGGGAGATCCTGTGGTCACGGGGGAGCGGATCACCGCGAAGGTGCTGCTCGACGAACTTCCCGAACTGCCCGTGCTCGACGACATCGCCGACCGCCTCGGCGCGAGCGATCCCGGTACTCGCGCCTCAGCGATCGAGTTCGCACTCGAGGGGCTCTACCTGGCGCGGCGCATCTCCAAGGACACGGGCGACGACGGCGCGGCGGTGTATTCCTGATGAGCAGGGCAGCTCGCTACGGTCCCTATCACGGAGGTGATCCGCTCGCCCCGCCGGTGGACCTGCGTGATGCCCTCGCGTCGATCGGCGACGACGTCCTCGCGGGCAGTTCGCCGCGACAGGCTTTGCGCGAGCTCCTCCGGCGCGGACAGGGCAACATGCGTGGCCTGGACAAGCTTGCAGCGCAGGCGAACAGGCGTAAGCGTGAGCTGCTCGACCGCAACAACCTCGACGGCACCCTGCGGGAGGTGCGCGAACTGCTGGACAAGGCCGTCCTCGAAGAACGGAAGACGCTCGCGCGGGCCCTCGACGACGATGCGCGCTTCTCGGAGATGCGCATGGAGGAACTCCCGAGCTCCACGGCGCAGGCCGTGCAGGAACTGGCCGACTACGACTGGCGGAGCGCCGAGGCGCGCGAGGACTACGAGAAGATCCGCGACCTGCTGGGTCGGGAGATGCTCGACCAACGGTTCGCCGGTATGAAGCAGGCGCTAGAGGGCGCGACCGACGAAGATCGGCAGCGTATCGCCGACATGCTGTCGGACCTCAACGATCTGCTCGACAAGCACTCGCGCGGTGAGGACACCCCGGAGGACTTCGCGCAGTTCATGGCCGAACACGGCGACTTCTTCCCGGAGAATCCGCAGAACGTCGAGGAACTCCTCGATTCCCTCGCACAGCGTGCCGCGGCAGCGCAGCGACTACGCAATTCGCTGACGCAGGAACAGCGCGACGAACTCGATGCGCTGGCCCAGCAGGCATTCGGCTCGCAAGACCTCATGCAGCAACTCGACCGGCTCGACGGCAACCTGCGCGCAGCCAGGCCCGGCGAGGACTGGACGGGTTCGCAACGGTTCCGCGGCGACGAGGGCATGGGGCTCGGTGAGGGCACCGGTGCGCTGCAAGAGATTTCCGAACTCGACCAGCTCGCCGAGCAGCTCTCGCAACAATACGCGGGTGCCTCGCTCGACGATGTCGACCTCGATGCCCTCGAACGTCACCTCGGCCCCGAAGCCGTCGCCGATGCGCGGACCCTCGCCGAACTCGAGAAGGAACTGCAGAAGCAGGGATTCTTCGACCGCGGAGCCGACGGGCAGTGGCGTCTGTCTCCGAAGGCAATGCGGCAACTCGGGCAGCACGCGTTGCGCGATGTGATGAACCGGATCTCGTCGCGGGGCGGGCAACGCGAGACGCGGCGCGCGGGGGCGATGGGGGAGCCGACCGGAGCGGCCAGGCCGTGGGAGTTCGGCGATACCGAACCGTGGGATGTCGTGCGCACGTTGACCAATGCGACGCTGCGCGATCCAGGTGTACCAGTGCGGATGGCGGTGTCGGACGTCGAAGTGGTCGAGACGGAACAGCGCGCACAGGCTGCGGTCGCGCTTCTCGTCGACACCTCGTTCTCGATGGTCATGGACGGGCGATGGGTGCCGATGAAGCGCACTGCACTCGCGTTGAACCACCTCGTGTCCACCCGATTCCGCGGTGATGCGTTGCAACTCATCGCGTTCGGACGGCACGCGCGGGTGGTCACGGCTCCTGAACTCGCAGGGTTGGACGGCGTCTACGAGCAGGGCACCAACCTGCATCACGCGCTGTTGCTCGCCGGCAGGCATCTACGACGACATCCGAACGCGCAACCGGTGGTCCTCGTCGTCACCGATGGGGAACCGACCGCGCACCTGGAACCGGACGGGTACGCGGCGTTCGACTATCCGCCGAGCGCACGGACACTCGGGCTGACCGTGCGCGAACTCGACCACCTCGCGAAGATCGATGCGCAGGTGACGATCTTCCGACTCGGCGACGATCCCGGACTTGCGCGGATCGTCGACAGGATGGCACGCCGTGTGGGTGGTCGGGTGGTCGCGCCGGACCTCGACGGCCTCGGTGCCGCTGTGGTGGGCAATTACGTGCGGATGCGGCGTCGCTGACCTCGCGCTGGTACCGGCACGACAGTTGCGTCAGTACGACGCACGCCCACCGCTCGCGTCGTACACGGCGCCGGTGGAGTAGCTCAACGCGTCCGAAGACAGCCACGCGACGAGTTCCGCAATCTCCTCCGGGCGGCCCATCCGGCTCATCGGAGTCAGGCTCTGTGAACGGGCGAGGATCGCCGGGTCGGTGTCGGCGTTCATGGGGCTTTCCACGGCCGCCGGGGCGACGACATTGGCGAGCACGCCCGTCGTGGCGATCTCCTTGCCGAGGGATTTGGTCAAGGCGATCACGGCGGCCTTCGACGCCGAATATGCGCTCTGGGTGGGGTTTCCGTCCTTCGCCGCGATGCTCGCCAGGTTCACGATGCGTCCCCATCCGGACTCGATCATGCCAGGGGTGAACGCGCGGCACATCAGGAAGGTGCCGTCGACGTTGACGCGGAAAGTGCGTTGCCAGTCGGTGAAGTCGACGTCGGTCACGGGTGCGGACGGGCCTACGATGCCGGCGCTGTTGACGAGGATGTCCACCTTGCCCACGCGCATTCGCAGCCGGTCGACGGAATCAGGGTCGGTGACGTCGAGATAGTCGTCGGCGCCGGGGGCGATGTCGGCGGTGGTGACCTGCACACCGGCATCAACGAGGCGTTTCGCGCACGCTGCGCCGATTCCGCTGGCACCTCCGGTGACGAGTGCGGTCGCGCGTGTGGGATAGGTGATCATCGGAGGTCTCCTCGGGGAACTATGTACGAACCGAGTACAAACTATGTACAAAGTCGGCATAATTGATGTCACTGTTGTGTGCGAGACAAATATACGGCCGCGGAGGCGGGCGTCAATTCCTCGAGGAGGAAATCGGTGGAAATTCGCTGGATACAAGCGTTCGTGGCGGTCGCCGAGGAACTGCACTTCGGCCGCGCCGCCCAACGGTTGCAGATGGCGCAGTCGCCGCTGAGCCAGACGGTGCGCAAACTCGAGAAGGATCTCCGCGTCACTCTGTTCGAACGCAACACCCGCAGTGTCGCGCTCACTGCGGGCGGGCACGCCTTTCTTCCGCACGCCTACCAGATTCTCGAAAATGTCGAGACGGCCAGGCAGGCCGCCCGCGCCTCGGAAGGGCGCGTCTACGGCCGGATCAGGATCGGGTTCACGGGTGTGCTGAACCATCTGGCGCTACCGCCGCTCACCCGTGCGCTACGTCAGCGCTATCCGGACATCGAACTGACTCTTGTCGGTCGAATCATGACGCGTGATGCGGTGGATCAACTGGAAAGCGGCGCACTCGATCTGGCCTTCGTGGGGCTTCCTGTGCAGTCGGTGAGCGTCGCGACGCGGCTGATCCGTCGTGAACCGTTCGGGGCGGTGCTACCGACAGACCATCCACTCGCCGGTGAATCGGAGATCGACCTCCGCGATCTCGCCGACGACGGGTTCATCACCACGCCGATCTCCGCGGGATCGTCGTTGCAGGAAGTGGCGATGCGCGCCTGTCTGGACGCGGGCTTCCGGCCACGCATCGTGCAGGAGATCACCGACCCGTACATGATCCTGCTGCTCGTCTCGACCGGAGTCGGTGTCGCGCTCATGACCTCGGGAATCGCACCGATCGCCCCGCCCGGCACCGTGTTCGTGCCCCTTGCCGGTGAGCCTGTCTATATGCAGCACGGTCTCGGGTGGTCGCGCAAGCGGATCTCGCCGGCATTACAGGTAGCGCTCGATCTCGCCGAGGAGATCCTGCCCGGCCCTATTGAGACGTAATCGGTCTTTTTCAAAGACTTTTTCAGTGTTGGACGCGAAATAGTGCTGCGTGTCACTCTCGTTTCGTTCCGGCGAGTATGAGGGCCGTCTTCTCCGAGGAGTCCTCGGTGTTCGTCGGATTCTGGGACGAAAGGAACATCAGATGACGAACAGCCACGCGGCCGCGCCCGGTACGGGCAGCACCGCGAACGCCCGCCGGGCGGCGATCTCCGGCTTCCTCGGAAGCACACTCGAGTACTACGACTTCTTCATCTACGGCTCTGCCGCGGCCCTGGTCTTCAGCCACATATTCTTCCCCGGCGGCGGCGCGACCGCGACTCTGCTGTCGATCAGTACCCTGGGCGTCGCGTATGTGGCGCGTCCGCTCGGCGCGGTGCTGTGGGGACACTGGGGCGACAAATTCGGCCGGCGCAACGCGCTTCTGGCTTGTTTGCTCATGATGGGGGTCTCGACGTTCATCATCGGTTGCCTGCCCACCTACGACCAGATCGGTATGGCCGCACCCGTGATCCTGGTGCTGCTCCGGTTGTTGCAGGGATTGTCCGCCGGCGGTGAATCGCCTGGGTCGTCATCGCTCACCCTCGAGCACGCTCCGGAGCGCCGTCGCGCGTTCTTCACGTCGTTCACCATGAGCGGCATCATGTTCGGAATCGTCGTGTCGAGCCTGGTCTTCATTCCGGTGGCGTCGCTGCCTGATGAGGCCCTGTACTCGTGGGGCTGGCGGGTCCCGTTCTGGCTGAGCATCGTTGTGACGGTCGTTGCCGTGTGGCTGCGTCGCAAGCTCGACGAGCCCGAGGTGTTCGAGGAAATGCAGGAGAACGGTGAGACGGCGTCGCTGCCCGTCGTCGAGATGTTCCGCTCGCATTGGCGCACGGTGATCCGCGTCAGCCTGTCGTCCAGCTTCGCGATGATCAACACCATCGTCAACGTTTTCGCCCTCGCGTACGCAGTCGATGTGCAGGGCATGGACCGGTCTTCGATGCTGTGGGCGATCGCCGCCGCCAACTTCGTCGCGGTGCTCACTCAACCGCTCTTCGGGATCCTCGCCGACCGCATCGGACGCAAGCCGGTGTTCGTGTTCGGCGCGATCGGATCGGGCGGCATGGTGTTCGTGTTCTTCCATGCGATCAGCACCGGTAGCGCACCGATGGTCTTCGCCAGCGGCATCATCATGATCGGTTTCTTCTATGCGATGCCCAACGGCATCTACCCGGCCTACTTCCCGGAGCAGTTCCCCGCAAAGGTGCGCTACACCGGCATGGCCGTGAGCCTGATGCTCGGTCTGCTGGTCGCCGGATTCACCCCCGCGATCGCGCAGGTCATCTCGTCCGGTGACGTCGCAAACTGGGCCCCCGTCGCGTGGATGTGCTTGGGCTTCGCCGTCCTGTCCGCGGGCGCTGCGCTGACCGGTCCCGAAACCTACCGCACCCCCACCGAGGAACTCGGCGGATCGAGCCCCAGCTCACCGGCGAAACTCGAGAAGAGCTTCGCGGACGCCTGACCGATCGCCCTCACCGAGGTGCTCCCCGTGAGCGCCGAAGCACCCCACCCCACAGGAGCATCATAGTGTCCACCGCGCACCGTATCGCGCTGGTCGGCGCCGGAATCGGCTCGTCGCTGTCGCCGGCCCTGCACACCCGCGAAGCCGTCGAGCTCGGTCTCGGCAACTACCGCTACGACCTGATCGACCTCGACGCCGAGAACCTGGACGTCTCCGACACCGCCGACGTCGTCCGCAAAGCGGTCCGCGACGGCCACACCGGGTTGAACATCACACATCCCTGCAAACAGCTCGTCATTCCCGCCCTCGACGACCTGTCGGACAACGCGCGGCTGCTGGGTGCCGTCAACACCGTAGTGGTGGACGACGGCCGGTTGATCGGTCACAACACCGATCACAGCGGCTTCCTGACGGCTCTGCGTGGTGGATTGCCCGGAGTCGACCTCCACACTGTGCTCCTCGTGGGGGCGGGCGGCGCCGGCTCCGCCGTCGCGTATGCGCTCGCCGCCGCAGGAGTTGCACACCTGCAGATCGCGGACGTCGACGCGGACCGTGCTGCGGCTGTGTGTGCGCGCGTGTCCGCAGCAGTCGGCGGCATCCGCACGACACCTCTCGCAGTGACGCAGATCGGCGATGCACTGCCCGCGTGCACCGGTGTGGTCAATGCAACGCCGATCGGCATGACCGGCCACCCCGGCACCCCTTTCGATCCCGCGGCGCTGCGCCCGGACCTGTGGGTCGTCGACATCGTCTACCGCCCGATGCGCACCGAACTGCTCTCGGCTGCACAGTCTCTCGGATGCGAGGTCCTCGACGGCGGGCACATGCTCGTTGCTCAGGCAGCCGATACGTTCACGCTGCTCACGGGTGTGCGCGCCGACGCAGACCGTATGCGCCGCCATCTTGCCGAACTGATCGCCGAACGTGCACTCGCGACTTCGGCAGCAACCCGGACTCAGGAGACCCGATGACCACCCCCGCCTTCGCCCGGCCACTCGAACTCGGGCCGGTGCGACTGCGCAACCGCTTCGTGTCCGCGCCCATGGAACGCAACTACTGCGACCCCGATGGCACCATGACCGACGAGTACCTCGCCTACCTCGAACGCCGCGCCGCCGGCGGCGCGGCGCTGGTGTTCACCGAAGCCGCCTATGTGCGGGCCGACGGCAAGGGCCGTATCCGGCAGATGGGTGTCGACGACGACGATCGCATTCCCGGCATCGCCCGCATGGCCGAGGCAGTGCACGCGTACGGCGCGCTCGTCGGGGTGGAACTCAACCACGGCGGTCGCACCGCACAGGGCGCCGTCAGCGGATTCGTTCCGGTCGCACCCACCCCCATCCCGTGCATGGTCGTCGGTGGCGAGATGCCCGAGCAGCTCGAGGACGACGACATCGAGCACATCATCGAGTGCTTCGGCGAGGCCGCCGCGCGCTGCGCGCGGGCAGGCGTCGACGTGTTGTCGCTGCACGGCGGCCACGGATACCTCATCCACCAGTTCCTCTCGCCCGCCTACAATCAGCGCGACGACAAGTGGGCCGATCCCACCCTGTTCGTCAACCGTGTCATCGACGCCGTGCGTTCCGCGGCGCCCGATCTGGCACTCGGTATCCGTTTCTCCGCGTTCGAAGGCGTCGAGGGCGGTCTCGATGCCGACACCACCCGCGCGCGCCTCGACGCAATCGATACGCGCCGCCTCGATTTTCTCGACGTGTCGGCAGGAAACTATGAAGCGGGGCAGTGGATCATCCAGCCCGGTGAGTGGGCTCGAGGCCTGCTCGCCCCCTATGCCGAGCAGTACACGCGCGACTTCGACATCCCCGTCGGTGTTGCCGGTCGCATCAGCACCCCCGAATCGGCCGAGGAGATCATCGCCTCCGGCCAGGCCGATTTCGTATCCATGGCCCGCACACTGCACGCTGACCCGGACTTCCCGAACCGTGCGCTCGAAGGCCGGCGCTACCGCCCGTGCATTGCCTGCAACTACTGCATAGACAGCCTCGCCGCCGGAGCTGTTCCCTGCTCGGTGAACCCGTGGGTGGGGCGAGAACTCGATCAGCCCACCGAATCGGCCCGTACCCCGGTGCGCGTCGCCGTCGTCGGCGGTGGACCGGCCGGTCTGTCGGTGGCTCGCGAACTGGCCGTCGTCGGCCATCACGTGGATATCTACGATGAACGTGACAGCCTCGGAGGGGATTTCGCGCTCGCAGCCGATCTCCACGAATACCCGGAGTATCGGCGGATCATCGACTGGTATCTCGCTGAACTAGCCGATCTCCCGGTGACCTGCCACACCGGGGTGAGCGTGGATGCCCGGACTCTTGCCACGCTCGATTTCGACGCGATCGTGCTTGCCACCGGAGGACGCGGTCCCGCCCTCGACGTGCCCGGCCTGCACACCCGGCGCGTCCGTGACGTCCGGGACTTCCTCGCCTCCGGTGAACCGGCACCCGACGCCATCACCATCTTCGGTGCCGATCGCGAAGCCGCCGCCGTCGCCGACGACCTGCTGTTGAAGGGAACCGACGTCGTCATGATCGGACCGCAGCCGACCGTCGCTCACGATGTCGGACGCCGCGCCAAGATCGTCCTGCTGCCGCGCCTCGCCGCCGCCGAGAACTTCACCGCACATCTGTCCTCGAGCCTCGTCCGGATCGACACCCATCGGATTGTGATCTCCACCAAGGGCGAGACCCGAACCGTGGACGCGCCCGGCGAATTACTCGTCTCGCAGGGCATCGAACCGCGCGCCGACCTGCTCACGGAACTGCGACGCCTCACCCCGCCGTTCGGTGTACACAGTGTGGGCGACGCCAGTGGCGATGGCGGGTCCATCCACGCAGCCAACATCACCGCCGCAGACGTGGCCGCACGCATCACCGCAGCCGCAGACACCCGCTCGGAGGCCCTCGCATGAATCCCCCTGTATACACCGACGGCACCGCCGTCACGACAGACACCGACGGCACCGCCGTCACGACCCGGGATGCCGTGCGCGCCGCGCTGCCGCCCATCGGACTCGGCACCTGGCCACTGGTGGGGCAGGACGCCACTACCGCCGTGCTCAGCGGCATCGAGTCCGGTTACCGCTTGATCGATACCGCCGCGATCTACGACAACGAAGATGCTGTAGGTGTGGCCCTCGCCGAGTGTGGAGTACCCCGCGACGAACTGTTCGTGACCACGAAACTACGTGGCAATGATCATGTTTCGGGAGATGTCCGGGGAGCTGTCGAGCGGAGCCTCGACAGGCTGGGGCTCGAGTACCTCGACCTGTTCCTCATTCATTGGCCGCTACCCCGACTGGACCGGTACGTCGCCGCGTTCGAGGGAATTCTCGAGTGTCGCGACGCGGGCCTGGTCCGCTACGCGGGCGTGTCCAACTTCCTCGAGCACCACCTGCGCAGGGTGGTCGTCGAGACGGGAGAAGCCCCCGCTGTCAACCAGATCCAGATGGACCCGACCATCGCCCGGTTACCCGTGCGCCACGCCGACGACGAACTGGGTGTGTTCACCCAGTCGTGGAGCCCCCTCGGCCGGGGCGAGACCTTGGGTTCACCGGTGGTCACCGCGATCGCGGACCGTCTCGGTGCTACTCCGGCCCAGGTGATCCTGGCGTGGCACCGGGCACACGATGTCGTCCCGATCGCACGGTCGGCGAACCCGCAGCGTCAGTCGGAGAACCTGGCCGCCGTCCGCGTCCATCTCGACCCTGCGGACGTCGCCACCCTCGACGCGCTCGACCGCGGTGAGGGCGCTGCACGCGATGTCGAACGTGAGGAGCACTTCTGATGGCGCTGCGCATCGGTATCGTCGGATGCGGCCGGATCACCGGCAACCACGCCCGCGCTCTGCAGAACATCCCGGGTGTCGAGATCGTCGGTTGCGCCGACGCGGATCTCGATCGCGCCCGCGTGTTCGCGCAGCAGCACGGCATCATGCACGCCGTCTCGTCCGTCGAGGAGTTGTTCGCGCTCGGACTCGATGCGTGCACCGTGTGCACCCCACATCCCGTTCACGAGCAGATCGTCCTCGCCGCTGCGGATGCCGGCATCCACGTGTTGTGCGAGAAACCGATCGCCGTGGATGTGGCCGCCGCCGACCGCATGATCGACGCGGCCGACCGGGCAGGCATCACGTTCGGAGTGCTGTTCCAACGCCGCTTCTGGCCCGCCGCACAGCGCATCAGAGCCGCGATCGACGACGGCCGACTCGGCGCACCCGTGCTCGGCGAGGTGTCGGTGCTGCTGCACCGTCCGTCGAGCTACTACTCGGCGGACGCATGGCGTGGCCGGTGGGACACCGACGGCGGCGGTGTGCTCATGACGCAGGCGGTCCACCAGATCGACATGCTGGCGTGGTTCATGGGAGACCCCGTCCGTGTCTTCGGGACGATAGGCACTCGATTCCATGGCGACCACATCGAAACCGAGGACACCGCCTCGGCCGTCGTCACCTTCGCATCGGGTGGCACCGCCACGATCACCGCCACCACCGGTGTCGATCACAACCTCGGTAACCGGGTCACCGTGATCGGGCGGACCGGCGCTGTCGCGAGCGTGCACGAGTTTCCCGAAGGGCGCGAAGGGATCAACGAGATCTGGACCGTCCCAGGAGAACTCGAACTCGACAGCCCGCTGGACCCGAGGATCGACGCGAACCTCGATGTCGGCGACGTCAATGCGGGCCTGATCGACTTCCACACCCTGCAGGTGCAGGACTTCGCCGACGCGGTACGCACCGGACGCAACCCTGCCGTCACCGGTCGTGACGCCCGCACATCACTTGCGGTGATCGAAGCGATCTATCGCTCCGCCCGCACCGGTGGGCCCGTCGACCTCGAGCCCGCACCCACCCTTCAAGAAAGGTAGAGAATCCGATGACCTCCGCAACACCCACAGGCGACCCCGACTACGATGTGGTGGTCGTCGGCTCCGGTGCAGGTGGCCTGTCCACCGCCATCGCTGCGGCCCACCACGGAGCATCCGTGCTTGTGCTCGAGAAAGCCGACGTGTGCGGCGGCGCCACCGCATGGTCGGGAGGCTGGATGTGGGCACCGCGCAACATGTTCGCGCGTGCCGACGGCGTCGACGAACCCCGAGGGCTACCGCGTACCTACCTCGAGCATCGGCTCGGCGACAACTTCGATGCACCGAAGGTCGACGCGCTGCTCGACGGTGCACCGGAGATGGTCGAGTTCTTCGAGACGAAGACCGCTCTGCAGTTCGTGCCCGGCGCCGGCATCGCGGACATCCACGGCGACACTCCGGGCGCCGGTACCGGGCACCGCTCCGTCGGGCCTCGGCCGGTGAACCTGCGCAAGCTCGGACCCGACGTGGCGCGCCTACTGCGCAGGCAACTGTATGAGACGTCGTTCCTCGGGATGGGCATCATGGCCGGCCCCGACCTGCAGGCGTTCCTGCATTCGACGCGTTCACCGAAGGCCTTCGTGCACTGCGCGCGGCGGGTATCCGCGCACATGCTCGACCTCGTCACCAAGCAGCGCGGTCAGCAGCTCGTCAACGGCACCGCACTCGTCGGCCGGTTGCTGCGGTCGGCGCTCGACGTGGGTGTACACATTCGGGTGTCCACCGCGGTCACCGACCTGACCACCGACGGCACCGGACGCGTCGCGGGCGTACGAGCAGAGGGACCCGATGGCGCCTACACCGTGACTGCGCGGCGCGGTGTGGTTCTCGCGACCGGAGGCTTCAGCCGCGACGTCGACCGTCGACGCGAATTGTTCCCACGCACCCCCACCGGGCACGAACACTGGACGCTCACACCGCCGACCACCACCGGCGACGGCATCTCCCTCGGTGAATCCGTCGGAGGTCGCCTCGACCGTACAGTCGCGTCACCGGTGGCGTACTGCCCTGTCTCGCTCGTGAAATACCGCAACGGCAAGGAGAGCGTGTTCCCGCACATCATGGATCGCGCCAAGCCCGGAGCGATCGGGGTTCTCGTCGACGGCAAGCGATTCGTCAACGAAGCGCTCGGTTACCACGACTACACCCTTGCAATGGTCGAGCAGGTGCCTGAGGGCGACGAGGTGTGCTCGTGGCTGATCGCCGACGCCCGCTACATGAAGTACTACCCGCTCGGCATGGCGAAGCCGCTTCCGATCCCGATGCTGCCGTATCTGCGTTCCGGATATCTCACCCGCGCCGCGACGATCCGGGAGCTCGCCGCGAAGATCGGTGTAGACCCGGACGGTCTCGACAAGACCGTCACCGTGTTCAACGAACATGCCCGGGCCGGTGAGGATCCCGAGTTCGGTCGCGGTTCCACACCGTTCGGCGTCAGATCCGGTGACGCCGACAACCCTTGGCCCAACGCCTCTCTGGCACCGCTGGAGAGGGGGCCTTTCTACGCCGTGAAGGTAGTGCCGGGAAGTTTCGGGACCTTCGCGGGCCTGGCCACCGATGCCGACTCGCGGGTGCTCGACGACAACGACACCCCGATCGACGGTCTCTATGCGGTCGGCGTCGACCAGGCATCCGTGATGGGCGGGCATTACCCGTCGGGCGGCATCAATCTCGGCCCCGCCATGACCTTCGGCTACCTCACCGGTCGCCGCCTCGCCTCGACTCCAGGAGAACACCGATGACCGCACCGCTGGGGCTTGCTGCCCTCACCGTCCTCGACATCGCGCCGCTGCAGCATGTCGAGCTCGCCGAACAGCACGGTTTCGACACCATCGGTCTGCGTCTGCTCCCGGCTGCGCCGGGCAGCATCGCGTACCCGCTGCACGAGGACCCGGTTGCGCTCGACACCCTGATCCGGCGGCTCGACGACTCACCGGTCGACGTGTTCGATCTCGAGATCATCCGCATCGGTGAGGATTTCGATGCCGCCGCGTATGTGCCGATGCTCGAAGCGGGCGCGCGGCTGGGCACCCGCGCCGTGCTCGTGGGCGGGGACGACCCGGACCGTGGTCGGCTGACCGACTCGTACGCCGCGCTCGCGCAGCTGTGCGCGCAGTACGGGCTTGTCGCGAGCCTCGAATTCATGCCGTGGACAGCTGTGCCCGACGCGAAGGCCGCGGTCGAGATCGTGTCACAGGCCGACGGCCCGGCCCGCAGCGTTCTCGTCGACGCACTGCACGTCGGACGGTCCACGACGTCCCTCGACGACCTGGCCGCGATTCCGCGGGAATGGCTGCACTATGCGCAGATGTGCGACGGGTCGGTGCCCGCCCCGACCGACGACGCCGAACTGATCCGGCACGCTCGTGAAGAACGACTCGTACCCGGGACGGGGGGCATCGATCTCCCCGCGATCTGGGCGACGCTGCCCGAGCATCTGCCGGTGAGCATCGAGCTACCGAACGAGGCGCTTCGTCGGGCAGCGGGTACCGGGCCGTGGCTCGATCGGCTGGCGGCCGCGACGAGGGACGTACTCGCGGCGGTGCCGTCGGCCTGTCACTGAGTCGCTGCACCCGGGCAGCGTCAGCTGCGCAAGGCGCGCCACGTGGAGGTGGCGGCGGCGGACAGCAGCGCTGCCGTCACCCAGAACACCGAGGCAACCCCCGCGACACCGGCGATCGCGCCCGCCGCGAGTGGCACGGCGACCTGCCCGAGGCGGTTGCCCGTCAGCCGCACCGCCAGCGCCGACGCCCGATCCGGCGGCACGACCAATTCGACGACCCACGTCATCGTCAGCGGCTGGCCCACGCCCCAGAACACTCCGCACACCGCAAGCAGCACCCCGATCACCCACGGGTTCGGCACCAGCGGAATCAGCGCGACCGGCACAATCGTGCCTGCGGTCGCCGACAACAACAGCTGCCGCCGGGGGATCCGTCGCAACGCCCACGGCAGTAGCGCGCGCGAGACTATCGACGCGACCGTGCGCGCGGTGAGCAGCACGGATACGAGCAGCACTCCGAAGCCGAATTGCTCGCCGAGCAGCGGTAGGTACACCACGATGAGGTCGACGGAGGCCAGCACGATGAGACTCGACAGCATCGCCGGTTTCATGCCGGGCGTGGCGAGCATCGAGCGAACCGACTGGGGTGGACCGTCCTTCGCGGTGCGCCCGGATCCGGGCGGTTCTCGCAGCCTGATGACGAACGGCAATGCCAGCGCGGCCAGCACCGTCATCGCGATGAGCGCACCCGTGGTCTCGACGGCGCCGTCGCCGGTGCTGTGTGTCGCGGCGATCGCACCCGCGACCGGCACTCCCACCGCCTGCCCGATCGACACGCCGAGCGTGATCCCGGCGAATCCGCGGTCGAGTTCGCCCGGCGGCGACAGGATCGAGACGAACGCCTGACCGGAGACGGTGACGAGCAGCTGGCCGAGCCCGAGCACGATGTTGCCGAGCCCCAGCACCAGCAGGCCGGAACTCAGGGCGATCAGCCCGACACCCACCGTGGACACGACGATCCCGCCGCGCAGAATCACCGTGGCGTGGCCGCGGTCGACAGCGCGCCCCATCCGGACCGCCGCGAGCAACGGCACGAGCGCGTAGAGGGCGGTGATGATGCCGATCGTCGCGGCGTCGCCACCGAGGGAGAGGATCCGGTAAGACACGAGGACACGCACCGACTGGAACGCGGCATGCAGCAGCGCGGTCGAGGTGCAGAGATAGAACAGCCAGTGGCGTGGAGGGGACTGCATCGATCAGGAAGCGGTGACCACTCGATCCCCGAGCGGCGAATCCAACTGAACCTCGACGGTTCCGAACACCGCGACCATGATGCACATACTGTCCCGCATCTCCGGCAGTGTGCCGCCCATCAGCGACACGGTCACGACGTCGTCGGTCTCGGTCACGGTCGGGTCGACGCCGAAGCACTCCGGAGTTCCGGTCTCGAAATGCAGCGAGATCCGGTCGTCGCCGCTGCGCGAGAAGGACGTGATCGTCAGAGGGTGAGTCTCGACGATGTCGGGTCGCGCCGAAAACACCGTGGCACCCGCCGGTTCGGGACTCTCCGGTAGCGGCTCGACGTCCGGGGGTGTGGAGCCGCACGCGACGGCGAGGAGACAGCTGGCGAGGAGCACGAACAGGCGCATGCTTTCCACCGTAGGCGTGCCACGTGGCAATGTGTGGAGGCCGCGCACGATGTACGGAGGACCTGAACGTCTCTCCTGTCCTGTTGGCAGGAGATTCCCGACTCAGACCGCACCCGAACCACCCCCAGAAGGAGGCGGATCCCAATGACCTACGTCGTCGACACCGGTGTGGCCACGCTCTGCCACAGCCAGAATCACTCTGGCAGCGTTCCGATCCCGACACGCGGTATGCCCGCACGCCCAGCATCGGAAGACTCGTTCAGCGAGTCCGAGGGGTTGCTCGGCTCTCGCGAAACACCCCGAACACGTCATCGCCGCATCCGCCGCCTTCCGCGCCATCTTCGACTTCGCGAGAAACTTGGGCTTGAAGTCCTCCACCGCCAGCAGCTGATGCTCACTGACGACACGCTTGGCCCAGACCAGTCCGTCGTGCCGGTTCTGCCGGGCCGCCTTCTTCTGCACCTTCGCGCCCACCGACACGGTGTGCTCGGCCCGATTCGGTTGCTCCACGCAGCCCACCCCATGGAAGGAGGACGGCGCTTCCTCTCACTCGTGAACGAGGGAGTATCCGCGCCGGATAATAGATGAAGTTGCCAGTGTTTTTCGATCCGCCTCCCCAAGCGATGCCGACGCCCGAGGTCGGCGTCGACGACACGACCACACCGCGCCGCTTCACCGTGCGGACGATGCTGGCGGCGAAGAAGTGGACGATCCCCGCCGCGCTGCTGGTCGCGATCCATCAGGTATGCGAGACGCTGGTGCCCGTCGTCATGGGGCAGGCCATCGACCGGGCGGTCGCCACCAGGGACTTCGATGCGCTGTGGCGGTGGCTGCTCGTCCTCGCCGCGGTCTTCGCCGTCCTGACGGTGTCGGCGCGATTCGGTGGGCGGATCGGGCAGGCCGGCATGCTCGCGGTGCAGCATCGGATGCGCACGCGCGTCACCGACCGGATCCTCGACGTGCGCGGTGTGGGCGGCCAGCAGCGGACCCCCGGCGACATGCTCAACATCGCGACGTCGGACGTCGAACAGCTCGCCAGGGGCATCGCCGTCATGGTGTACCCGATCGGGCACGTCGCCGCGGTCGTGTTCGGAGCGATCATGCTTCTGAGCGTGTCGTGGCCACTCGGACTGGCGATCCTCATCGGGGCACCGGTGATCCTCTGGCTGCTCGACAAAGGCTCAGGCCCGTTGCGTCGGCGCAGCTTCGAGGAACAGCGGGTCGCGGGTGCGGCCGCAGGCACCGCCACCGACCTCGTCACGGGCATTCGTGTCGTCAAGGGCATCGGTGCCGACGCGGAGGCGTCGCGGCGGTATCTCGGAGCGAGTCGCCGTGCTCTCGACGGCGTACTCCGTTCGGCGCGTGCCGAAGGCGCCTACGTCGGAACCATGGAATTCGCGTCGGGCCTGCTCATCGTCGGTGTCGCTGTGGCGGCAGGCGCGATGGCGGTGACCGGGTCGTTGACCGTCGGGCAGCTCATCACCGTCGTCGGCGTGACACAGGTGATCATGGGTCCGCTCGCTGCACTCGGATCCAACATGGGTGCGGTGTGGGCGGCAGCCGTCGCTTCCGCGGAACGGGTCCTCAGCGTGCTGCAGGCGCCGCCCGCCGTCGACACCGGTGATCGTGGGGCCCCCGGCGACTCGGCCGTCGAATTCGATTCGCTCACTGCCGGACACGCATGCGACCTGGATCTGAGCATCGCTGCGGGCACCTTCGTCGTGGTGCACACCGACGCCGAGACCACCGCCGATCTCGTCGCGGTGCTGTCGCGATCACGTCACCCGGAACACGGGCGCGTCCTCATCGGCGGCGTCGACCTGTTCGATCTCGGATCCGACGCGGCGAGGCGCAGCATGCGGGTGGCGCCGCACGCGTCGCACCTGTTCGAGGGCACCGTCGCCGACAACATCGCCGCGGGAATCCCGGTGGGTGCTTCCGACACCGATGCGAAGGTCACCCGCGCGGTATTCGCTGCCGCGTGCGACGACGTCGCGCGAGTACTGCCCGCCGGACTCGACACCCCGGTCGGTGAGGCGGGGCGGCTGCTGTCCGGTGGACAGCGTCAGCGTGTCTCGCTCGCACGTGCGCTCGCCGCGCCCGCTGATGTGCTCGTGCTGGTCGATCCGACGACGGCCGTCGACTCCGTCACCGAGGCCACGATCGCGGAACGTCTACCGGAGCTGCGGCGCGGACAGACCACGGTGGTGTTCACCCGATCGCCCGCGTTCACGGCAGCGGCCGACGACGTGGTGGTGCTGACCGACCGAGATGTACCTGGACGTTCCTTCGCATCCTCTGGGGAGAGCCGATGACCACCAATGGCATTCGTGCAGGTGAGCGGTTCCGGACCGCGGATGCGCGCAGCACCATCCGCATCTCGCGGTCGGCGTTCGCAGGTAAGGGACCCGCGGCGTGCGGCCTGTTCGTCGTGCTGGTGGTCGGTGCGGCGGCCGGACTGGTAACGCCGTGGGCGATGGGTCGGTCGGTCGATGTCGTGCTCGACGGCGGCGACCTCACCGATATCGCGTGGCTCGCCGCGGCGATGGTCGTCGGTGTCGTGGTGTTCGCTGCATTGAGTGGGCTCGGCCTGATGCTCACCTCACAGCTGTTCGAGACCGGTCTGGCACGCTTGCGCGAACGCATGCTCGCGGCGGCGATGCGTATGCCGCTGGCCCGGATCGAATCGGCCGGTAGCGGCGACCTCGTGTCGCGGGCGACCGACGATGTCGCTCAGGTCAGTTCCGCGATCCGGGAGGCAGCCCCCGCGATCTCCGGCGCGCTGTTCACCGTCGCGCTCACGATGCTCGGCCTGGCAGTGCTGGACTGGCGGTTCCTGATCGTGCTGATCGTGGTGCTGCCGGTCCACTATCTGGGTGCGCGCATGTACACGCGCGACGCCCCGCCGATCTATCAGAAGTCACGGATCGCGATGGGGGAGCGTGCACACCACGTCCTCGGCGGAATTCGTGGTCTGCCGACGGTGCACGCGTTCGATCTCGGCCCGAGCCTCGCCGGCCCGATCGACGAACATTCGTGGTGGGTCGCGAGGTGGGAGCTGCGGGCCCGCATCGTCGTGAACCGCCTGTTCGGCCGGGTGAACCTCGCCGAATTCCTCGGGATGGCGTCGATCCTGTTCGTCGGGTTCCTGCTCGTCGACGGAGGCGCAGTCACCGTCGGTGTCACGACCACCGCGATGCTGTTCTTCCTGCGACTGTTCGGGCCGCTCGGGCAGCTGCTGATGGTGATGGACTCGCTGCAGAGCGGACTCGCGTCGCTGTCGCGGATCGCAGGTCTGATCGAGGAGTGCGAAGAGTACGACAGCGCCGATCGCGAGCAGGCCGAGGCGCCGGCGCCGGTCGGCCGCGAGCTCGTCGCGCGCGACGTGCGGTTCGGATACGAGAGCGGACCCGAGATCGTGCACGGGGTGGATCTGACGATCGGTGATGGCGAACATGTCGCACTCGTCGGTGCATCCGGTGCGGGAAAGACCACCTTCGCGGCGGTGCTCGCGGGTGTGCATCCCGCACGCGCTGGAACCGTGACATTCGGTGGAGTCCCGATCGCCGAGCTGGGCGACGAGCGTCGTACCCGCGAGATCGCTCTCGTCACCCAGGAAGTGCACGTGTTCTCCGGGGCAGTGCGCGACGACCTGCGGATGGCCGCTCCCGACGCAACGGACGAGCAGCTCGTCTCCGTGCTCGAAAGGGTCGGTGCTCACGGCTGGGTGTCGCGGCTGCCGTCGGGGCTCGACACCGAGGTGGGCTCGGGCGGTCACGTGCTCACCCCGATGCAGGAACAACAGCTCGCGCTGGCGCGCCTGATCCTGCTCGACCCGGCCCTGGTCATCCTCGACGAGGCCACGGCCGACGCCGGGTCGGCCGGTGCCGACGAGCTCGAGGAGTCTGCGGAGGAAGCGTTGAAGGGGCGGAGCGCGCTGATCGTCGCGCACCGCTTGAGCCAGGCGGCGCGCGCCGACCGGATCGTGCTGATGGACGACGGCCGGATCGTCGAACAGGGCTCGCACGACGAGCTGGTTCGTCGCGGCGGCCGGTATGCGCGACTGTGGGCCGCGTGGTCGGTGGGTAGGTCAGGCGAGTAGCGCGGTGGCGATTCCGATCCCGGGGATCGCCGCGATAGTCGTGACGAGCGCGGCGTCGCGGGCGAGGACCATCCCGCGGCCGTAGGCGCTCGCGTAGACGAACACGCTCTGCGCGGTCGGGAGCATCGCCACGACGACCACCGCGAACAGTTCGGTGCCGTCGAGTCCGAGCAGGTAGCGACCCATCGCCCACGCGAGCACCGGCTGGACGACGATCTTGAGTAACGACGCGAGCGCGATGTCGCGTCTCGGGCTGGTGCCCTTCTGGAGTACCCGCACGCCCTGCAGCGACAATCCGAACGCGAGAAGTGCGCCGGGCACCGACGCGCCACCGAGCAGTTGGATCGGTTGCAGCAGTGCGTCGGGCACGCTCCACCCCGTCCCTGCCACGACGAGCCCGGCAGCACCGGCGACGACGATCGGGTTCTTGAACGGCGTGATGAGCGTCTGGATCCGCGACGCTCCCGGTCGCGCGGTGGACAGGTCGAGGGCGGTGAGCGCGATGGGGGAGAGGACCACGATCTGGAACAACATCAGGGGCGCGACGAACGAGGCGTCGCCGAGCACGAACACCGCAATGGGGATTCCGAGATTGGCGGAGTTGACGTACCCGGATGAAAGCGCGCCGACCGTCAATTCGGGGACCGCGCGTTTCAACCACAGCCGCGCGATCACGATGTAGGCGATGGACACGGCGAATGCGGTGGCCGCGCCGACGTAGAGGTGTTCGGAGAAGATCGTCGACAGGTCGGAGGTGGCGAGTGCGTCGAACAACAGCGCGGGCGTGGCGACGACGAACACGATCCGGCTGAGCACGTTCTGCGCTTCGGCACCCAGCGTGCCGCGTCGGCCCAGGACGAAGCCGATTGCGATGATCACGAAGATCACTGTGAATCCCGAGATCACGCCAGACATGGTTGCCCAGTCTAAAGACCTTCCCGGTAGGTCCTCGCTGGGCGTGCACATCTCGTCGCGAATGTCACGAGAATCGCCCGGATGTGCACAACCACGAAGTTGTCCAATGGCCGACGGCAGACTGACGCTGCGACAGCTTCGCCACTACCGGCGGGTACACCGCAACGTCTACGTCCATCCGGATGTGGAGGTGACACCGGTGCTGCGAGCGCGGGCCGCGTGGCTGTGGTCCGGGTTCGGTTGCTGCTCATCCGCAGCGGCCTACCTGTGCCTGAGACCCAGGTGCCGGTTGTCGACGGGTCGCGGGTGGTCGGGCATGCCGACATGGGATGGCGGCAATGGCGCGCCGGCTCCGTTTGGCCGGCGCTCTGGTCTGAACGTGCACAACTCGGCGCGCAGATCGACTACCAGCGACAACAACTGCGCACTCGACCAACGACAGGCGCCCCTCCCGAAGAATCGGGAGGGGCGCCTTCGATGCGCGTGTTACTTGCTGCTGACGTAGGGCAGCAGAGCCATCTCACGAGCGTTCTTGACGGCGATGGCGACCTCGCGCTGCTGCTGCGGGGTCAGGCCCGTGACGCGGCGGCTGCGGATCTTGCCGCGGTCGGAGATGAACGTGCGGAGCAGGTTCACATCCTTGTAGTCGACATGGTCGATCTTCGCCGCGAAGAGGGGATTCTTCTTCGGCTTGCGGCCCTCGACGGCACGCGACTTCTTCGACGGTCCTCGCTTGACAGCCATTCCTCGCTCCTCACCAGCTCGACGTGGACGCCGGGTGATCCCGGGGCGGGCAGGCTCACGTATCCATGAGAACCCGAACTTCCGCAGGTGGCCGCGTGGGCGACCGTCCGCAGCGTCTCGATTGCGCAATCGTACCGGACTCCCATCGCGGGGTTGACAGCGCAACCGTTCTCAGGCACCTCTCAGCGCTTCGGTTCACACTGGTGTGCATGCGCATCTTGGTGGTCGACGACGACCGGGCGGTGCGGGAATCCCTGCGCCGATCACTCAGCTTCAACGGATACACCGTCGACCTGGCGTTCGACGGGCACGACGCACTCGAGAAGGTCGCTGCAGCCCGACCGGACGCGATGGTGCTCGACGTCATGATGCCGCGCGTCGACGGGCTCGAAGTGTGCCGGCGACTGCGCAGTACGGGAGACGACCTGCCGATCCTCGTGCTCACCGCGCGCGACTCGGTCTCCGAGCGGGTGTCCGGGCTCGACGCAGGCGCCGACGACTACCTGCCCAAACCGTTCGCACTCGAAGAACTCCTCGCACGTCTCCGGGCCCTGCTGCGACGCGCCACCCCGGATCCGGACAGCGGACTCGAGGACGCGATGTCCTTCGAGGACCTCACCCTCAACCCCGCGACCCGCGAGGTCACCCGTGGGGACCGGCAGATCAGCTTCACCCGCACCGAGTTCGCGCTCATGGAGATGCTCATGGCGAACCCGCGACGGGTGCTCACGCGCAGCCGGATCCTCGAGGAAGTGTGGGGCTACGATTTCCCGACGTCGGGCAACGCCCTCGAGGTGTACGTCGGGTACCTGCGTCGTAAGACCGAGGCAGGCGGCGAACCGCGACTCATCCACACGGTGCGCGGCGTCGGCTACGTACTGCGCGAGACTCCTCCGTGAGTGGCCAGATGAGACCCCCCATGTTGTTGACCCGGTCGGTGCCACTGCGCACCCGGGTCACCTTGCTGGCTGCCGGAGCGGTGGCGCTCGCGGTCGCCGTGACGTCCATCGCCGCGTACATGGTGGTGTCGCGTGCCCTCTACTCCGACATCGACAAGCAACTGCACGCGCGCGTGGCCGCGCTCGTCGAGTCGAGCACCCTGATCACCTACGACCCCCGCTACATCGGCGGTGCCCAGCTCTACAGCTCCGACATCAGTGTCGCACTCATCTATCCGGACCTCGGCCGATACGTGCCGCCCGGATCATCGGTACCGATCGGCGACCCGGAACTCGCCGTCGCCGAAGGTGACCAGATGTCGTCGTTGCGGACCGTCGCACAGCAACGGGTGCTTGCGCAGCAGATCCCGGACGGCAGCACCATCGTCATCGCGCAGCGGCTGCGACCCACGGTCGAAGTGCTCAACCGGCTCGCGAGCGTGCTGTTCATCGTCGGCGGGTGCGGTGTGGTGCTCGCCGCGGCCGTCGGCGCAACGGTGGGTCGCACCGGTCTGCGTCCGATCGCGCGACTCACCGCCGCCGCCGAACGTGTCGCGAGAACCGACGATCTGAGACCGATCCGGGTGACCGGGCACGACGAGCTCGCGCGACTCACCGAGAGCTTCAACATGATGTTGCGGGCGCTCGCCGAATCGCGGGAGCGGCAATCCCGGCTCGTGGCGGATGCCGGCCACGAATTGCGCACGCCGCTGACCTCGCTGCGAACCAACATGGAACTGCTCATCGCCGCGAGCCGCCCCGGGGCGCCGAGCCTGCCCGACGACGACATGGCCGAACTCCGCGAAGACGTTGTCGGCCAGATCGCGGAACTGTCGACCCTGGTCGGCGACCTCGTCGATCTTGCACGGGAGGAGGCGCCGGAGACGGTGTTCGAGGCCGTCGACATCGCGGATGTGGTCGATCGCAGCCTCGAGCGCGCACGACGGCGTCGCACGGAGATCGATTTCACCGCCACCACCGAACCGTGGTTCGTGTTCGGCGACCACGCGACCCTCACCCGTGCAGTGGTCAACGTCCTCGACAATGCGGCGAAGTGGAGCCCGGCGGACGAGGACGTGGTGGTGAAGATGCACCAGATCGGCCACGGTCTGATGGAACTGACCGTCGACGACGCCGGACCGGGCATCCCCGAAGAAGAGCGGGAGCTGGTGTTCGAACGGTTCTACCGGGCGACGACGGCTCGTTCCATGCCCGGCTCCGGGCTGGGTTTGGCCATCGTGCGGCAAGTGGTGATGAAACACGGCGGCACGATCGCAGTGGACCGCTCGGAGCGCGGGGGCGCACTGATTCGCATCGTGCTTCCCGGAACACCTCAGCTCGATGCGTAGCGAACGCAGCCGAACCGTGATTGCCAGGAAATTCCGAGCCAGTTCTTCAGGCGGTTCTCAGCTGTTGGGTCCATTGTTGAAGGAGTCAAGTCCACATCTCCGCTCGACCCGAAGGATGAAGGCGACGAACCGATGACCGACGACCCCAACCACGGTGCCGGACAATCCGGGCAGCCCCAGCAGCCGTACCAGAGTGGAATGCCACCGAGCGCTCCGTACCAGCAGGTGCCTCCGCAGCCTCCGCACCAGCAACCGCAGCGCACGTCCGGGCGTACCGCCCTGGTGGCAGGTGCAATCGCCTTGGCGCTCGTCAGCGGCGGTATCGGCGGTGCGGTGGGTGCATGGGCGATGCGTGATTCCGGCAGTGTCGCAGTGACGAACGCGCTCGACGCACCGCGCCCGGACACCACCACCGTGGCGAACGCTCCCGACGGGTCTGTGCAAGCGGTCGCCCAGAGGGTGGTCCCCAGCGTCGTGCGTATCGAAGTGGTCGGGCGTTCCGGGGCGGGCGAGGGGTCGGGGGTGGTCCTCTCGTCGGACGGCCTGATCCTGAGCAACAACCACGTCGTGGCGGGAGGCGGCCAAGGTGCGCAACTCACCGTGTACTTCTCCGACGGATCATCGGCACCGGCCAGCGTCGTCGGGACGGATCCGATCACCGACATCGCGGTGATCCGAGTCGACGGACGCACCGACCTCACTCCGATCGAACTGGGCAACTCGGACAACCTTCAGGTGGGCCAGCCCGTGGTGGCGGTCGGTTCGCCGCTGGGGCTCGAGAGCACTGTGACCTCGGGAATCGTTTCTGCGCTCAACCGGCCCGTCTCCACCAGCGGCGAGACCGGTAACCAGAACACGGTGATCGACGCGATCCAGACCGACGCCGCGATCAACCCCGGTAACTCGGGTGGTGCGCTCGTCGACATGGAGGGCAACCTGGTCGGAATCAACACCGCCATCGCGACCTCGGGTCAGCAGTCCGGTT
Organism: Rhodococcus sp. JCM 9793; assembly: GCF_055380405.1. Taxonomy (NCBI): domain Bacteria; kingdom Bacillati; phylum Actinomycetota; class Actinomycetes; order Mycobacteriales; family Nocardiaceae; genus Rhodococcus; species Rhodococcus sp. JCM 9793. The sequence continues at coordinate 5,280,261 of NZ_AP043721.1, read as the reverse complement.
CGATCGGTCTCGGCTTCGCGATCCCCGTCGATCAGGCCAGGCGCATCGCCGACGAACTCGTCGGCACGGGAACCGCGACGCACTCTCTCATCGGTGTCCAGGTGCCGGCGCAGGCCGCCGTGAACGGTGCCGCCGTCGCCGAGGTCGTCCCTGACGGGCCTGCCGAGCGTGCCGGGATCCCCGCCGGCTCGGTCATCACGAAAGTCGACGACCGGGTCGTCACGGATGGTGATTCCCTGATCGCGGCGATCCGTTCGCAGGCGCCGGGAACCACGGTGAGCGTCACGTACACCGACGCACAGGGCAACAACCCGACGACGGTCGATGTTCAAACCGCCTCCGACGCGGATGGTGGCCGATGATTCAGGAGGCAGACATCATGGAATTAGTCGAACATACAGCGCGTCCGGACGACCTGCGAACTACCTTTGACTCCATGGAACTCGAAACCCCCCGAAAGGGACGCGCACTCGTCGTGATCGTCGACGACCGGGTCTCGCACGGCGACAGTCCTGATTCGACCGGCCCACTGGTGACGGAACTGCTCGTCGAAGCCGGCTACGTCGTCGACGGCGTCGTGTCGGTATCGGCCGACGAGGTCGAGATCCGCAACGCGCTCAACACCGCGGTGATCGGGGGAGTCGATCTCGTGATCTCCGTCGGCGGCACCGGTGTGACCCCGCGCGACGTGACGCCGGACGCGACTGCGGACGTACTCGATCACGAGGTCCGGGGGATCGCCGAAGCTCTGCGGTCGTCCGGTCTCGCATCGGGTGCCGTCGACGCGGGCCTGTCGCGCGGGCTCGTCGGGGTGTCGGGTTCGACGCTCGTCGTGAATCTTGCGTCGTCGCGTGCGGCGATCCGCGACGGGATGGCGACGCTGTTGCCGCTCGCGACCCATGTCATCGACGAGTTGTCGCGAGTGGAGGAGTAACCCATCTCTGCCGACGACAAGACGGACGACGACGAGAACGACCCCATCGCGCCGTCGGACAGCACTGCAGAGACGAAGAGCCGCGCCCGGATCGACCGGGCGCGGCTTGCTCGGATCTTCGGTGATGCACTTCCGGACATCACCAAGGACGAACGCGGGGTCGATGAAGAGCGATCGGGCGACTCCGACGAATGGCTCAAACGTCAGGTACCTCCTCACCACGGATGATTGTGATATCTGTCACTTTGCATAGGGTTACTTAAGTCTTGACTGCGCTCGGGTGTCGGCGTGTCGCAACCGGTTCGTAATGTCGTGTTTCCCTGCAGGGGGAGGATGCGGCTCGCGACGTCGGTGTTCACGGTCACAGTCACCTGCCGTGTATCTGCACTTCAAGTGCACGTAATCCGAGCAGCCACCTGCGGGAATGTCCGAATCTTCATGGCGGTATCCAATGGGTGCGGGGGACTCCGGGATCTTGGGGTGAATCCCGGTAGCGCATATCTTGCGTTTCCGACTTGTGTCCGACTGTGTTTCGTGAGTGTTCCTCTGCCTGGGTGTAGCCATTGCCTCGAGATTGGTCACGGTCTAATCTCCTCACAGGTTCGATCAGGTCAAGGAAAGGTCGCGGCGACCCCACTTTGATCACGAATCGGTAACGCAAACCGTGCGGACGTTGATCAACAACGAGCTCACCGACGGCAACGACCGGCGGTGAGCTCTGTGTGGGATGCGCCTCGCGGACGGCTAGGGCGACCAAGTTGTCGGACGCGGGCGCGCAAACCGGCACCAGAGAACGAATGAGGCATTCATGAAGATTCAGACGCGACGCGGTTTCCGGACCGCCCGCAACGCCACGGTGGCGGCGGCCGCTGTGGCCGGTCTGGTTCTCGGATCGGCCGGAGCGGCAAGCGCCGAGGTCAATGATCAGAACCGGATCGTCTCCGACGGCCACGAGGTCATCGTCACCCAGGAAGACACCTTCATCAACGGTGTGCCCCCGATCGGTGGCAGCCCGCTGAGCCGTGAGTGGTTCCACAACGGTCGCGGCCTCGCCAACATCGTCGGACCCGACGCAGCGGACTTCGAGGGCTCGACCTTCCAGTTCGGCTACCAGGTTGCATGGTCGGCGTCGCTCGACGGTGCGATCGGGTTCAGCTGGAGCAGCCCCGACGCGGACCTCGGTCTGAAGGCGGCGCGCTCGGAACGGGTAGAGCCCGTCATGATCGACAACCCGCTCTATGACGCAGACACCAACCCGGATGTGCCGCAGCAGATCCAGGCCCGGGTTGACCAGGATGATCCGGATAGCCCCGGGTTGTTCACCGTCATTGAGGGCGGCGGAGAGATGGAACTTACGGAAGCTACGCCCACCCTGAAGGGCATCCTTCCGCAGGCGACCATCGGCGTCGAGCTGACCCCGGCCCCCGGCATCGAAGAGATCGTGGTCGCCGAGGGTGAGTTCGACGGCGACTTCAAGGAAGTTCAGATCGCCAACGTCCACGGTGCCGCCACCGGCGTCATCGGTCCGGTCTCGCTCCGTCCGTTCGTCCGTGTCATCACGGACAACGGCGACAACGTCACCACTTACGGCCAGGTCTGGACTCTCTGAGTCCGGTCCGAGCAATCCCGCAGTAAATCCCCACCACCTAGTACGGAGTAATCATGGGAATCAAGTCGCGTGGCTTCAAGGCCGCACGCAACAGCGTCCTGGCCGGTGCCGCCGTTCTCGGCATGGTCATCGGTGCCTCGGGTGCCGCTTCGGCCGAGGTCAACGACCAGAACCGCATCGTCTCCGACGGCCTCGAGGTCGTCGTGACGCAGGAAGACACCTTCATCCAGGGTGTCCCGGCGCTCGGTGGCAGCCCGTTCAACCGCGAGTTCTTCCACAACGGCCGCGGCACCGTGAACCTCCTCGGTGAGGGCGCTGCGAAGGAAGCCGGCACCACCATGCAGTTCGGCTACCAGTTCGCATGGGCCGGCAGCATCGACGGCGCCATCGGCGTCACCTACTCCACCCCGCAGCTCGAGCTTTCGCTGAAGCAGAGCGGTCCGGAGGCCAAGGTCACCGACATCCTCCCGCAGGCGTACGCCGAGCTCGAGCTGACCCCGGCTCCGGGCATCGAGGAGCTCGTCGTCGCTGAGGGCGAGTTCGACGGCGACTTCAAGACCGTCCAGTTCTCCAACGTCCACGGCACCGCCTCCGGCGTGCTCGGCGCTGTCCAGGTGCGTCCGTTCGTCCGCGCGATCACCGCAAACGGCGACAACGTCACCACCTACGGTCAGGCCTGGACCGTCTAAGTAGACGTCCGGCGCAAGCCGAAGCTCGACAAGCTGGGCCCGCTCGCATTGCGAGCGGGCCCAGCTTTTTCTTGTACCTGTCGGCTGCGCTCAGAGCTGGTCGGGGGCGGGCTTGGCATGGGCGCCGCCCTGCCCCGCCTGCGCGGCCTGAGTTTCGAGGATGTCGCGGATCTGGATGAGCAGGTCTTCGGCGCTGGCCTTCTCGTCGGATTCCTCGGTGACGAAGCGCTTCTTCGCGGCGTTGGCCGGCACGATCAGCACGAAGTACACGACCGCGGCGATGATGATGAAGTTGATGGCCGCGGAGATCACGGCGCCGATGTTGATGAAAGTCGACGGGTTGTCGGCGAGGATCTGAAAGCCCCACCCCATCTCGTTGTCGCCGCCCAGTGCGGCGATGAGCGGCTCGATGACGAATTCGGTGAACGCTGTCACGATTGCGGTGAACGCGGTGCCGATCACCACCGCGACGGCAAGATCGAGGACGTTGCCCCTCAGCAGAAAGTCCTTGAATCCCTTCAACATGGTGCTTTCCCTTCGGCCGGACCGCGTGAAGGCGGCATCGACGTGTCCGTGATGTGGCGTGTTCCGCATCACATGCCGATGGAAGGACGATAAACCGCGCAGACGGTCTGTGTGGTCTCAGTGGAGAGTGACGGTCAACGCGCTTGTCAGCGACGCGGCCGCCACCGACACGGCCTGTTCCTGCTCGAGTGCCACGAGAATCACGCGTTCGCGCTGATCGGAGGACTCTTCGTGCTGAGCGAGAACCACCACGGCTCCCCGGGCCAACACGTGGGCGTCACCCATTGCTGCGTCGGACTCGCCGGTGACGGTGAGGACGTCCACTTTGTCTCCTTCGCGCAACAACCGGCCGACGCCCGCGTCGGCAAGCCGGATGGGCACGACGCGCGCATCGTCGGTGCCGACGGCGGCGGCTGCGAGCCGCGGCCCGAGAATCCTCGTGTCGATGAGCGCCTCACCGCCGGGCACCGGACCGGCGAGGGTGTGTCCGACGGCGTCGGCGACATCGGTGAGGGTGCCCGTTACGACGGCAGAGGCGTCGCGATCGGCGACCGCGACATCTTCGGCGGTGAGCGTGACACCCGGAGCCAGATCGCGAGCGGCGACCACCACGGCGGTCCGGTCGGCCGCGGGGTCGTCTCGGAGGGCGAGGACTGCAGCCAGGACGACGAGCAGCGCCGCTACGACCCGCCTGGCGGCAACGGTGCGGGCCCAGCCGGGGCGCATGAGGGTGCGGATGCGGTCGGGGAGGTTCGACTCCAGCGACGATGCGGGGCGCGGAGCATGGTTACGAAACGACAGAAGTCCGACGGGCATTCTCCGAACCTAGGGTTCGGATCTGCCCATCGGACCTGAGAACCGGCGAATTCGGGCAGCCTGTGGATGAACAGGGTGCCTGTGGACAACTCCGGGGAGTTGGACCTGTCAGCTGGCGGCTGCGACGGTCGAGGTCGAGGTCGACGATGCGGACGTCGATGCCGCGGCAGGCGCCGGATCCGACTTGGTCTCGGTCTTCGCAGGGGTCGAGGATTCGCTCGAGGTGCTGCCGCTGCGCGAATCGGTGCGGTAGAAGCCGCTGCCCTTGAAGACGATGCCGACCGAGTTGAAGAGCTTGCGAAGCTTTCCGGCGCATTGTGGGCATTCGGTCAACGACTCGTCGCTGAACGACTGCACGATGTCGAACTTGTTGTCGCAGGTCGTGCAGGCGTAAGAATAAGTGGGCACCGGGGACTCCTCCGCGTATAAGTTCGGCTTTAGCACTCTACAGTCGACAGTGCCAACAAATCTAGGGACTGTGTTGTTCCGCACCTCGGCCGGAGCCGAGGCGAACCAGTCCCGATCCGGGTGTGAGCGCCCACCCCATCCGAATGTCGTGCGGATCTTCGGGCAGTTCGTCGACAAGTTCGTCGTCGCGCACCACCGCAACGATCCGCGCATCAGGCGCGGCCAGGTGGAGGGTGCGGTCGTAGAACCCGGCGCCGCGGCCCAGCCGCACGCCACGAAGGTCCACCGCGAGAGCCGGGACGAGAACGGTGTGTGCCCGGCCCACCGTCTCGGGCGGCAGTACGTCGCCGGTGGGTTCGTGCAATCCGAAACCGGCCGCGACCAGTGTGTCGGGACCGAGGAAGCGTGCCCAGCACAGCGGCGCGTCCGGCCGAGTGATCGGTACGAGGACCTCGGCACCCGCATCGGTGAGCGCGTCGAGCATCGAGATGGCGCCGGGCTCGGAGCCGACGGGCACGTACGCGCACACGGTCGTGTCGGCGGGAACGAGCGTTGCGGCTAACGTGGCCAAAGCGGCATTCTCGCTACGGCGTCGTTCGGCGCCGAGCGTGCGCCGTCCATCGAGAACCTTGGTGCGCCAATCGGCCTTGGTCGGGGGATGCATATTCGTCACCTTAGGATCACCGAGCCATCACTTCGTCGGCAAAAGTTAGGGTTGGAGCTTATGACGAACAATTCGACCGAGGTCGCGCGGCATTTCAGAACCGCGGTCGTGCCGGCGGCGGGTATGGGTACTCGCTTCCTCCCCGCCACCAAGACCGTGCCGAAGGAACTGCTACCCGTGGTCGACACACCGGGGATCGAGCTTGTGGCGGGTGAGGCGGCCGAATCGGGCGCCGAGCGTCTGCTGATCGTCACCTCGCCCGGCAAGGACGGCGTGGTTGCGCACTTCGTCGAGGACCTCGTCCTGGAGTCGAAGCTCGAGGCGAAGGGCAAGTACGAGCTGCTCGCGAAGGTCCGTAAGTCGTCCGGAATCCTCGAGGTGGACTCGGTGATCCAGGCTCAGCCGCTCGGGCTGGGACACGCGGTGTCCTGCGCCGAGGATGCGCTGGACGACGACGAGGATGCGATCGCGGTGCTCCTGCCCGACGACCTTGTACTGCCCGTCGGCGTCCTCGAAACCATGCAGAAGGTGCGCACCAAGCGCGGTGGTTCGGTGCTGTGCGCGATCGACGTGCCGAAGGATCAGGTGAGTGCCTACGGCGTGTTCGACGTCGAAGTCGTGCCCGACGCCGCCAACCCCGATGTACTCAAGGTGCTCGGCATGGTCGAGAAGCCTGCCATCGAGGATGCGCCGTCGACCTTCGCCGCGGCGGGCCGCTATCTGCTCGACCGTGCGATCTTCGACGCGCTGCGTCGCATCGAGCCGGGTGCAGGTGGAGAACTCCAGCTCACCGATGCGATTGCGCTGTTGATCTCCGAAGGTCACCCCGTACATGTCGTGGTTCACCGCGGGACTCGACACGATCTCGGAAATCCCGGTGGCTACCTGCGTGCTGCGGTTGACTCTGCGTTGAACACCGAGGAGTACGGTCCCTCGCTTCGTGAGTGGCTGGTCGAACGTCTCGAACGATGACGTCGAACGGGTGTCTGTGAACGGTGACGTCGGGTAGCGCGGGCTGGAGGACGGGTAGCGGTATGCGGTCGGTTGAGGATCAGCAGACCAGGGTGACGGCGGCAGCCGTGGCACCCAGGCCTGTGCGGGTGGCGATCTCCGAGGCACAAGGCCTGCTCTGCGCAGAAGAAGTGGTCACCGAACGGCCGCTGCCGGGATTCGACCAGGCCGCGATCGACGGCTATGCGGTCCGCAGCGTCGATGTGCAGGCGGTGGGCGCACGCCCCGACCCGGAATCCGGGGAGGAACCCCCCGAGGTGACGCTCCCGGTCGTCGGCGAGGTTCGTGCAGGCTCCCGTCAGCCGATCCGGTTGCAGCCGCGACAGGCCGTGCGCGTCGATACCGGTGCGCCGCTGCCAACACTCGCCGACGCGGTGCTCCCGCTCGAGAGCACCGACGGGGGTGACGCCCGGATCAAGGTCCTCGAACCGGTCCGGTCGGGCGACTACGTGCGACGCACCGGCGATGACGTACAGCCCGGCGACGTGGCTGTGCGTGCGGGCTCGATCATCGGTGCCGCGCAGGTGGGTCTGCTCGCGGCGGTCGGGCGCGACAAGGTGCTCGTGCACCCGCGACCGCGGCTGTCGGTGATCTCGGTCGGTGGTGAACTCGTCGATATCGACCGCACGCCGGGGCCGGGGCAGGTCTACGACGTGAACTCCTACGCGCTGGCCGCGGCCGCGCGCGATGCGGGCGCCGATGTGAACCGGGTCGGGATCGCGGGCACCGAGCCGAAGCGGCTGCGCGAGGTGGTGGAGGGTCAGCTGATCCGCTCGGAGATCGTGGTGATCGCGGGCGCGGTCGGCGGCGGTGCTCTCGACGACGTCCGCGAGGCCCTGAGCGACCTCGGGACGCTCGAGGTCGAGCGGGTGGCCATGCATCCGGGGTCCGTTCAGGGCTTCGGGCAGCTCGGACGCGACGAGGTGCCCACGTTCTTGCTTCCGTCGAATCCGGTGAGTTCTCTGGTCGTGTTCGAGGTGATGGTGCGTCCGCTCATCCGGATCGCGCTGGGACGACGTCAGCCGATGCGACGGATCATCACGGCCCGCACGGTCGCACCGATCACGTCGATTCCCGGGCGTAAGGGTTTCCTGCGCGGACAGCTCATGCGCGACGAGGCGACGGGCGACTATCTCGTGCAGGCCCTCGGCGGTGCCACAGGCGGGTCGTCGCACCTGCTTGCGACCCTCGCGGAAGCGAATTGCCTGGTGCTGGTTCCGCCGGATGTGTCCGAGATCCGCACGGGCGACCCGGTGGATGTGTCGTTCCTCGGGCAGCGTGGATGAGTCGTCACCCTGGGTGGCCGGCCGATCTGGGGCCGCTTCGCGTCGCGGGTGGGCTGGTGACGGTGCGGTCGGTGCGCCTGAGGGATGCCGCAGCCTGGAGTCGGCTGCGCACGCGTGACCGCGAGCATCTCGAGCCGTGGGAGCCGACGGGGGAGTCGCCGTGGGATATGCGGCACCACATCTCGGTGTGGCCGGGTCTGTATCGGAGTCTGCGCGCGGAGGCCCGCAAAGGGCTGATGGTGCCCATGGCGATCGAGCTCGACGGTCGGTACTGCGGTCAGATCACGGTGGGCAACATCGTGCGCGGTGCACTGAGATCGGCGTGGATCGGATATTGGGTCGAGAAGGAAGTCAACGGACTCGGGGTGGCGACGGCAGCTCTCGCGCTCGGGCTCGATCACTGCTTCGGACCCCTCGGCCTGCACCGTGTCGAGGCGACTGTGCGCCCGGAGAACGAGCCCAGCCGCGCCGTGCTGCGGAACGTCGGTTTCCGCGAGGAAGGCGTGTTGCAGCGGTACCTCGATGTGCACGGACGGTTTCGTGATCATCTTCTCGTTGCGATGACTGCCGAGGAAGTTCCGGGTTCGGTGGCAGACCGATTGGTGCACAGTGGCCGCGCGACCTGGGCCTGAGTGTCCGTCGCTGCTCGATCCGGAGAGAACCGTCCGCTGCGTGTAATGCAAGTTACGTGCAATCTGAGTAACAATCCTCAGCGCAGATATATATCTGTGTGACTAGAGTGAAGAGTGTGTCACATGGTTTCGCGTGACTCGTGTGACGGCAGTAGCCGTCTGAGTCGGCGTTTCTGTAGAGATAAGAGTGATGATGCCGTTAACCTGGGAAGGGTCAGTGGCGTCGACGGACTGGTAGGCGACAACTGGGAGGAGGGCCGCCGGAATGCCGAACTCACTCCTGTGGATCGGGCTAGTTGCCGTGTGGTTGTTCGTCCTGGTTCCCATGCTGGTCACGAAGCGTCCTCGCATCCGTCAGACGACCGACGCCGCACTCGCAACACGGGTTCTACATCGCGGTGACGAGAAGCCGAAGGCCCCCCGCGGGCCCGCGGCAGGTCACCGCACTGATCCGAACTGGCGTCCGAGTCGTGATCACACGCACCGCCATGCGGAGGCTCGTATGAACACTCAGATCGACGACAGGCCCGACACCGAACTCGAATTCAGCGACCTCGACGGCGCCGAGCAGGTCGACTCCGACGATTACCAGTACGAGGCCGACGGTCCGCCGGTTCGGCAGAGCGTCCCGCGTCGCCGTGGCCGAGGTGGATTCGATCCGCAGGCCGACGCAGTGGCTTCGGCCGAACGATACGAGTTCCGCCAGCGCGCCGTCCTGGGTCTGCTCATCGGCGCCATCATGACTGCGGCGCTGGGCTTGATCCTGTCGCCCGTCATGTGGTGGGTGTGTGGCCTCGTGGTGGCAGTGTTTGTCGGCTACCTGTTCTATCTGCGTCGCCAGGTCCGCCTCGAACAGGACATTCGTCGGCGCAGAATGGCCCGCCTGCAGCGGTCGGCGGCAACCGGAGTGCACGTGCGCGGCGAGGGTGACTTCGGCGAAGTTCCGTCGCGACTGCGTCGCCCGGGGGCAGTGGTTCTCGAGGTCGACGACGAAGACCCCGAATTCGAGCACCTCGACAGGTTCGACGCCGACTACGGCGACTACGCCGACTCGGGCCATGTCGGCTCGGGCTACGACGAACCCGACGACTTTCCGGTCCGGCGCGCCTCCGGCGCATGACCGGAAACCTGGGAGAACGACTTCGGAAGGCCCGTATCACCAGGTGCGGGCCTTCCGCCTTTAGGACCTGCGACCTGCGTATATACCCGGATTTCGTGTTCACGGTCCGCGTTTGCTAAGGTTTGCGAGTTGGTTCTACGGAACCTTCGGGGCTGTGGCGCAGTTGGTAGCGCGCTTCGTTCGCATCGAAGAGGTCAGGGGTTCGATTCCCCTCAGCTCCACCATCTCCAGGGCATGATCTCCATCCGGAGATCGTGCCCTTTGTCGTAGCGCCTCACATATCCGACCGATTTCACGCCTGGATTCGCCGGAACTCGCTCGGGTTGGTGCCTCGAACTCGTTTGAACGCTGCACTGAACCCGAAGGGATCGGAGTACCCCACAGCGCGGGCAACGTCCGCGATGGTTGCCCCCTCCTGTTCGATCAGCAGATCCGCTGCGAGCATCATGCGCCGGCGGGTGAGGTAGGCCAACGGCGGTTCACCGACCAGATCGGCGAACCGTTTGGCCAGTGTCGACCGCGACACCCCGGTGCGGTGGGCGAGCGAAGAAACAGTCCACGGCGCCGCAGGGTCGGCATGAAGCAGCCGCAGCGCGTCGCCGACCACCGGATCCCGTTGCGCGGCCCACCAGGCGGGCGGTTCGCCGCCGGGCCGGTCGAACCACTCGCGCAGCGTGCACACCAGCAACCAGTCCAGTAGTCGGTCCAGCACCACCTGCTGGCCGGGAACGTCGGCGGAGGCTTCGGTTGCAAGGTGGTCGAGCACAGCATCTCCTGTGCCTCCGGCGCACACGCGCAGCACGACAGGGAGTTCGTCCAGTAGCCGGCGGCTGATCTCGCCGTGCACCGGGTACGCGCCGACGATCAGTGTTGTCCCGCTGTTGTCGCCGGAGTCCTTCCAGCCTCGCCGATGTCGAGTGCCGCCCTGCTCGGGCGCCGCACAATGCTCACCACACGCGATCGGTTCCGCCGGGGTATCGAGGTCGTCCACGAAGGTGAAGGTCCCAGGGCCCCGCACGACTATCGTCTCGTGATCGCCGAGCGGCTCGGGCGGGCAACGGTCTGTGACGATCCAGCCCGACCCGCCGAGAACGGTGCACAACGTCAGCGGTGCACCGTCTACGAAGTGCAATGCCCACGGCGGCGACAGTGTGGAGCTTCCGAACAGCGAGCCATGTGCCCGCACCTCCCGGAAGAGATCACCGAATATGTCCACGACGTCGAGATTAGACGATCACACAGGTAATCCGGCCTATCACCCATGGATTCGTCCAGTCGGGTGGCGTTCACTCGACTTCATGGTCAACGACATCACGATGAGCACCGCTGCCGGTTCGCTGACCGGCAAGGACCTCGAGTTCCTCCGTCGCCCGCTCCACGGGTTCCTGACGGTGTCCGGAGGACAGCACCCGCAGCCCCGACCGGTGTGGTTCGAGGCCACCGATGAGGGCGACATCGAGATCTTCACCGCCCCTGACTCCCTGAAAGTACGGCGGCTGCAACGCGATCCCTGGGCCTCGATCGTCGTCGCCGCCCCGGTCGGTGAACGCGAACGCTGGATTTCGGTTGCCGGCCGCGCCACGGTCGTACCCGAGGGAGCGCACGAGTTGTGTTCCCGCCTCGCCGCTCGTTACTGGGACATCGGTGATCCGGCCCGTGCCGCCGATCTCGCCGAAATCCTGGCCGCCGAACAGGTTCGGATCGTCATGCGTCCCGAGGCCGTGCGCCGGTACGCGCTGTGATCTCTACTTCCCGGTCACGAGCCGGTTGTGGTCCATTGCGATCGCGACCCAGTACGACAAGCTCTCGTCGTCGAGGATCGCCTCTGCAGCGACGTCGATCCAGCCGGGGCCCATCGTGCGTCCGGCGCCCATTTCGGCCTGCGTCGCTCCGGGCTTGCTGAGGAGTTCGTCGTGTCGGTCTGCGGCAGCGCGAACCAGCAGGCCACCGTCCTTCAGCGCGCTGACGACCATTTTCTCGTCGACCATGAACGCGCGACCACCGAACATCGATACCTCGCGCGTCACCGACCCGCCTGCGAGCAGTTCTCGGAGGCGTTCGATCAACGCATTCTGTGCAGGTCGCATCACATAGCGCGAAGCTGCCGCCGGACCTCGCCCTCCCGATTCGCTCAGAGTCGCTGCAGAACCACGACGGTGTCCTCGAGCACGGCTTGTGTGCCATCAGGGCCGATGGCCTCACGTTCGCGGGTCTCGGCGATCCGCACCTCCCATCGGTTCGGTTCCAGGTCGAGTGCCTCGATCTCTTCCTGCGGACTGAGGAACCGATGGTCGCCGTGTCCTTCGCGTGCGTCGGCATCGGCCCACGGTGGGAACGCGGCGTGCGAGACGATCACGAGGTGCCCGTTCCGCGCGACGAGTCCGGCGGCGCGGCGAAGCACGTCGGTGCGCGGAAACTCGACGGGCGAATGCAGGAAGGACGCGGCGACAAGGTCGTAACTGCCGTCTTCGTGCCAACTCGACAGGTCTGCCGCGACGAATCGGATTCGGTCGTCGGGAACTCCGCCGGCGCGCGCAGCGTCGGTGGCGCGGCGGACGGCAGTGGGGGAGATGTCGATTCCGGTCGCGATCCAGCCTCGGCGTGCCAGCCAGATGGTGTCGGCGCCCTCGCCGCAGCCGAGGTCGAGGGCGGTGCCCGGTGTCGACCCGGACACCGCGTCGACGAGGGAGGCATTCGCATTGCCGGACCACAGGCCCTCGCTGTCGGTGTAGCGGTTCTCCCAGAACTGCGCTGGTGGTGTGTCGGTGTGCATGCGCTCTCCTTCGGTACGGGCTTGCATCACCGCCGATAATGCGACTTCATGTTGACATGAAGTCAAATGCGAAGTGGACGATCGGTGAGGTGGCCGAGCGCTTCGGCCTTGCCACGCACGTATTGCGGCATTGGGAGGACGCCGGGCTGCTCGCGCCCGACCGCGACACCGCAGGTCGCCGCCGCTACCGGGAACTCGATGTCACCCGGGTGGCGGTGATCATCCGCAGCAAGTCCGCCGGAATGAGTCTCGACCAGATCCACGTCCTGCTGGCAGGCAGGGCAGACGAGCGTCGCGACGTGCTCACCGCGCACCTCGACGACCTGGAGCGACGGATGGCAGAGATGGCCCGCTCCCGTGAGATGACGCGGCATGCACTCGAATGCCGCGCCCACGACATCGCCACGTGCCCCAATTTCGCGGCAGGCGTCGCCGATCTCCTCGGGGGCCGCACGGACACGCGTCCTGTTTTCGACTGAGGAAGGGGATCTATGAATCATTCACCGACGCAACGTAATTTGCTCGCTATCCGACAATCGCCCTGTGCCTGTGCGGCAGAGCCGGCACCGCCAGCCCCAGCGAGTCACGCAAGGTAGTGCCCGGGTACTCGCTGCGGAACAGGCCGCGGCGCTGCAACTCCGGCACCACGAGGTCGACGAAGTCGTCGAGGGAATCCGGGTAGGCAGGGCACATCAGGTTGAAACCGTCACAGGCACCGGCGACGAACCACTCCTCGATTCGGTCGGCGACCGACTCGGGTGTGCCGATCATGGTGGCGTGACCGCCGCCGGCAGCGAGAAATCCGAGCAGTTCTCGCAGAGTGGGTCGTTGCGTCTCGATGATTCGTTGCACTGTTGCGTACCGTCCCTGCGGGCCGGTGAACTCCGAGATGGGCGGCAGGTCCGAGACCGGAGCGTCGAGGTCGTGGCCGGTGTAGTCCTGGCCGGTGAAGGACCCGAGTTGGGCGAGTGCGCCCTCGATATCGAGGTACGCGTCCAATTCCGACTTCTTCGCCTGCGCTTCATCGACGGTGCGGCCGACGTAGGTGACGAGTCCGGGGAGGATCGCGAGCGACGTGGCATCACGTCCCGCGGCGGTGGCGCGGGCACGTAGGTCGGTGGCGAATTCGAGCGCCGCCGGAAGATCCCAGGCAACCGAATACACGGCCTCGGCGTGGCGGGCCGCAAGGTCACGTCCGGTGTCCGAGGCGCCGGCCTGGAACAACACCGGGCGTCCCTGCGGGCAGCGCGGCACCGTGAGCGGACCGTCCACACGGAAGTGCTTGCCGCGGTGCTCGATCCGGTGGATCGCGTCGGCATCCAGGAAACGTCCGGCCGAGCGGTCCGCGATCACGGCGTGCTCGTCCCATGAATCCCACAGTGCGACAATCGCGTCGATGAACTCCTCTGCCCTGCCGTAGCGTTCGGTGTGAGCCGGTAACGAATCCGATCCGTGGTTGCGGGCTTCGGCGTCGAACATCGACGTCACGATGTTGGCACCGGCGCGTCCACCACTGATGTGATCGAGTGACGCGAGCATACGGGCCGCGTGGAACGGTGTGTAGAAGCTTGCGGACACCGTGGTGACCAGCCCGATCTTCTCGGTGGCTCGCGCCATCGCCGACAGTGCGGTGATCGGTTCGAGAAACCACGTCGTGCCCGCCGTGTACGCGGGGTTCACACTGTGGCCGTCGGCGAAGAACACCGCGTCGAGGCGTCCCCGCTCGGCGGTGCGCGTGAGTTCCTCGAAATAGGCGATGTCGCCGATGCGCTCCGCAGCGGAATCCGGGTGCCGCCACGCAGAGGAATGGTGACCTGCGCCGTACAGAAATGCGTTGATATGCAAGGTGCGTACCGCCATCAGTTCATCACCAGACCGCCGTCGACGACAAGGTTCTGCCCGGTGACTGCACGCGACCAGTCGGACGCGAAGAACAACACGGCCGCGGCGAAATCCTCCGGGGTCGTGACCTTGCGCAGCGGGGTCGACGCGGCGATCAGGTCGAAGACCTCCGGAGGTGTCGCGGACGATGCATCGGTGGTGCGCAGGAGCCCACCCGACACCATGTTCACTCGGATGCCTTCGGGGCCCAGATCTGCAGCGAAAGTACGGGTCGTCGACAACAAGGCTGCTTTGGCTGCGGTGTAGTCGTGGTACGGCACGACCGGGTTCTGGAACAGGTTGGTCCCGATATTGACGATGCTGCCTCCGCCGGCTTCTCGCATTCCCGGCAGTGCGGCCTGGATGGTGTTCACCGCACCACCGACGATGCCTTCGAGTTGGGCGGCAAAGGCGCCGTATCCGATTCGATCCGCCTTGTCGCGGGCGTCACCGTTGAAGGAGAAGTCGGGCAGGGCGTTGTTCACCACAGTGGTCACCGGACGGCCGAAATATTCGCGCGCCCGGTCGAACACGGCCTCTACTTGCGTGCGGTCGGTGACGTCGGCCTGCACGGCAATCGCGCGTTCGGTACCGATGCTCTCGGCGAGAGCCCGTGCCGCGTCGTTGCTGCGCCGGTAGTTCACGACGACGGACGCACCTTCGTCTGCGAAAGCCTGTGCGATGCTGCGGCCGAGCCCGCGGCCGGCGCCCGTGACCAAGACGATCCGGTTCTTCAGTGCTGTTGTGGACATTGTTGTGACGCCTTCCCTTCGGACCGAAGGGATACGCAGACGGCGTCGGACCTCTGGCCTGTCGCCGGCTCGGCATCCCTTCGCTCGCATGATCGAGATCAGGTTCGACGGGTGTGTTCTCAGCCGTGTCCGGCACCCCGTGTCGAGTTTCGAACGCCAGGTTAACAGCTCGGTTCGACCATGCTGCGGCGCGTCACGTTCCGGCATGGAGGAACAGCAGTGCGAGCCACGCCCAGCCGACGACGATCACTGCCCGCTGGATGAGGCCGGCGTAGCGGGAATCGTTCTCCCACGCCTGCCCGAACACGATGAAACCGACGGTCAGCGCGGCAGCGGTCAGGCAGGAAAACCACGTCCATCCTGCACCGGGCACGGTGAAGACTGCAATGATCGCCGCCCCTGGAAGCGAAGTGAACACGACCGCGCCCGCCTGGTCGTGGATAGTGTGCCGCCGCGAGTACTCCGTCGGGGTCTCGTCCGGTGTGCCAGGCGGATATGCGCGCATGGCATCCATCGGGAAGAGCCCCGAGACCAGGAGCGACACACCGAACACTCCGATCGCCACGCCGAGCAACACACTGCCGAATGTGTGGGCGACGCCGATCGCTCCGGCAGTCACTACTGCACCGCACACGATGAAGTTGGTGGCCTGAATCCAGCCCCGGTGGCCCAGCGCGAGTGCACTGACGGGCTGACGCACCGGGTGGTAGCCGGGGCGGGTCCATCCGTCGACGAGGAAGACCACGACGAACACCGCGAGTGCGATCGAACCGATGATCGTCACGCGATCACTCCCACCGGAAGAGCGCAGCCGCGACCACGACACCGACCACGATCGTCACACCGAGCGCGACGAAGTGAGCCGGGTCGGCGGGGTTCCCCGCCCAGGCCGCGGACATCGCCTCGACCGAGGCACCGAACGGCAACCATTCTCCGATCGTCGCGACCGGGTCGGGAAGCGCATCGCGGCTACCGAACAAGCCTCCGGTCGCACCCAGTGCGAAGAATGCGACGAGTCCGATCGCCACCGCGGAGTTCGGGGTCGGTGAAATCGCCGCGACGATCATTCCGACGGCGTACATCGCCGCCATCGACAGCACGAACACACCGACAGCAGTGCCGAGATGCACGGGCAGGCGGGCGTCGAAGAAGACAGTGGCCACGACGAGAGCTGCGGTGAGCCCGACCAGGGTCTGCAGCACGCTGACCACGACCTGGGCGACCAGGACCATAGCGGGTGACGCGGGCGTCACCGACAGTCGTCGCAGTATTCCGGTGCGCCGGTAGTACGCGAGGAAACTCGGCATGTTGATGACACCGATCGTGGCGATGATGATCGTGAACACCAGCGGAAGAACGAACACGTCCAGCACCGAGCGCCCGTTCGCCACGATTTCGCTGCTCGCCGACGACGCGCTCATGATGAGGATCAACAGCGGAAGTCCGATCGGAACGACGAGCCCGGCGGTGTCGCGTGCGACCATCTTCGCTTCACACACGGTCAGCGTGAGCCAGGCGGCGGCTCCTGGACGGTGGGTGTCGACGGCGGTGCTCATGCGGTGTCCTCCAACTCTTTTCCGGTGAGTACGACGAACGCGTCGTCGAGGTTCTCCGCCGCTGCCTGCGCGACGAGACCGGCCGGGGTGTCCAGTGCGACGATGTTTCCCGCGTCGAGCAACGCCACGCGGTCGCAGAGGTGCTCCACCTCTTCCATCGCGTGACTGACCAGCAGAACTGCGACGTCGCCGGCGCGTAGTCGTTCGATCGTCTTCCACATCTGTCGCCGCGCACGAGGATCGAGGCCGGTGGTCAGTTCGTCGAGGATGACCACACGTGGCCGCCCGACGAGTGCGAGCGCGATAGACAACCGCTGCTGCTGCCCGCCGGAGAGCTTCTCGAATCGGATATCTCGTTGTTCGGTGAGGCCGACCATCTCGAGAAGTTCCCCGGCAGGAACGGGTTGCGGATAGAAGGTGCGATACAGGCCGACGAGTTCGGTGACGGTCAGCGACCCGTGCAGTGTGGACTGCTGCAACTGCACGCCGAGGATCTGCCGGAGCTGTGCCCGGTCACGGTGCGGGTCGAGGCCGAGTACGCGCACGTGCCCCCCGTCCGGGTTCCGAAGCCCCGCCACCATCTCGACGGTGGTGGTCTTCCCTGCTCCGTTCGCCCCCACGATGCCGAGCGTTTCGCCGAGCTCGAGGGTGAAACTCACGTCGTCGACAGCGACCCGGCCGCCGTACCGCTTGTGGAGATGATCGGCGTGGATCGCAGGTGGGCTCTCGGTGATCCTGTCCATGATGCCGACGCTACGAGTCGCGGGTGGGTCGTCGCGTGTGCCGGATGTCAGGAATGTGTGCCATGACTTTCGGCACCCCCGGAGGGGGGCTACCGGAGCTTAAAGTGGTGACGTGCAACGTTGGACACCGGAGGGCCTGTCGGGCGTAGCGATGCTCGTCGTCTCGATCGTGGTGGGCGGGCCGGTGCTGTTCGGAGCCGCGCAGACGGAAATCCCGCGCGCCCTGTGGATCGTGCTGTTCGGTGTCCTGCTCGTCGCGCTGTTCCTCGCCGCTGCGAGAGAACGGCCTTCCGCGGTCGGCAGGGCGGCGTGGGCGGTGGCAGTCGTGACGGCCTGGACAGTGGTCTCGACAGCGCCGGGCATGGGTCTGCTGCCGGTTCTGCTGGTCGTCGTCGCAGCGGTGAGCGTCTACATCGTGCCTCTACGTGTCGGTCTGGGCGTGGTGGTACTCAATACCGTCGTCATTGCGTGGGCTACGGCGCAGCAGAGCGGTGATACGGGTGCGACCACCCTCACCAGCGGCTTCTATCTCCTCATCCAGCTGGCGACGCTGTTCAGTTCGGTCTCGCTCCTGAGGGAACAGCGGATGCGGAGGGAGTTGACCGAGGCCCATGTCGAACTACAAGCGGCGAGCGTCCTGTTGTCGGAGTCGGCCCGCACCGCGGAACGGCTGCGGATCTCTCGCGATCTGCACGACCTCATCGGTCATCAACTCACCGTTCTGGCTCTCGAACTCGAAACAGCGCGACACCGCGATGGCGAGCAGGCACGTGAGCACGTCGAGCGGGCGAACGGTGTCGCGCGGGAGTTGCTCGCCGACGTACGTTCGACGGTGGGTGAGCTGCGGGTCGAACCCTTGGACCTGGCCGCCGCGTTGACCCGGGTGGTGCGTGATCTGCCGGGCCTCGAGGTTCAGATCGATGTCGCTCCCGACGTGGACGTCGGTGAAGAACAGGCTGCCGCATTCGTGCGTGCCGTGCAGGAGATCGTCACCAACGCCCTTCGTCACGCCGGTGCTCGCACACTGCGGATCGAGGTGTCGTCGGAGCGCGGCGGTGCCGTCCTGTCCGCGGTGGACGACGGTGCCGGCGCGCGGAAGCTGACCGTCGGTAACGGTCTGCGGGGTCTCGTGGAACGTTTCGAGGCCCTCGGTGGAAGCGCCTCGTTCGATGGAACCTGCGGGTTCCGGGTCACTGCGTGGGTACCGGCCTCATGACCAGTGTCGTGGTGGTCGACGATCAGACCCTCGTGCGCCAGGGAATCCGGAGTCTTCTGGAGGTCGCCGAGATCGAGGTGATCGGTGAAGCCGACGACGGCAGAGTGGCCCTCGACGTCATTTCCTCGACGGATCCCGACGTGGTGCTCCTGGACCTGAGAATGCCCGGATACGACGGTATCTGGACACTCGACCGGTTGCGTGAGCGGGACATCGCGGTACCCGTACTCGTGCTCACCACGTTCGACGACGATGCACTCGTTCTCGCTGCGCTTCGTGCAGGCGCGCGCGGATACCTCCTCAAGGACGTCACTCTGGAGCAGTTGACGCATGCGGTGCGCACTCTGGCGGACGGTGGCACACTTATCGCGCCCTCGATCACCGACCGACTCCTCAGGGCGATCCGGTCCGGACCGTCACCGTCAGGGGCGGAGACCACTCGGGCACAGGACCTCACCGACCGGGAACTCGAGGTGCTCCGCCTGATGGCCGAGGGCTTCAGCAACCGCCGAATTTCCGAAGCGCTGTTCCTCGCCGAGGGCACGGTGAAGAACCACGTCTCGTCGATTCTGCTGAAGTTCGGTGCCCGCGACCGCACCAACGCGGTGTTGAGGGCTCTCCACGAAGGCGTCCTACGCTGACGCCCAGCTGTCTGTGAGCACAATCTCGACCGTGCAACCGTCTCCCGAGACGATGGCGCCGATCCGGAGAACCCGGCACACTGTGTGACATGGACCACAGGATGAGTGACGACGAATTGCGGCGCGCGATTCGGGTATTGCGCGAACGCGCGGATCTTGCTCGCAACGAGGGCCGCGAGGACGACGCCGCAATGCTGGAACGGACCATTCTCGATTACCAGAAGGAGATGTCGCAGCGACTCTGAGTGCAGGTTTCGCGCTCCGGGGCGTCGTGGCGGTTAGGGTGTCGCCATGGCGATCAAGGATCTGCGCGGCGCGAGGTTTCTCGTCACGGGCGCGGCCAGTGGAATCGGCCGGGCTCTCGCTTTCGCTGCGGCCGAGGAAGGCGCCGAACTCATCCTCACAGACCTCCACCCGGACGGCCTCGACGATGTCGTGACGGCTGTCCGCAACAGCGGTGGGACGGTGCTGCATTCCGCGGCGTTCGACATCTCCGACTACGACGCCGTCACCGCGTTCGCGAACGAGGTCCACGAGCGATGCGAGTCCATCGATGTCGTCGCCAACGTGGCCGGGGTGTCGGTGTGGGGCACCGTCGACCGACTGGAACACAAGCACTGGAAGCTCATGGTCGACGTCAACCTCATGGGGCCCATCCACGTCATCGAGAACTTCGTGCCGCCGATGATCGCGGCGCGACGCGGCGGGCACATCGTCAACGTGTCGTCGGCCGCGGGATTGCTCGCCCTGCCCTGGCACTCGGCATACAGTGCCAGCAAGTTCGGGTTGCGAGGTGTCTCGGAGGTGCTCCGATTCGACCTCAAACGCGACAAGATCGGCGTCTCGCTGGTGGTGCCGGGTGCGGTGGCAACTCCGCTGGTCGACACGGTGCAGATCGTCGGTGTCGACCGAGATGCGCCCGCGGTCCGCAAGCTCACCGGTCGTTTCGTGAAGCACGCGGCCTCACCGGACAAGGTGGCCGACCGCATCCTCGCGGGTATCAAGAAGGACCGGTTCATGGTGTACACGTCGTTCGACACCCGGTTCGGTTTCTGGTGGGCCCGAAAGTTCGCGCCACCCTACAACCTCGTCATGCAGGGAGCCAACGACTACTTTCGTAAGGTTCTACGCTCGGGCTCCGCGAAGTAGCCGGAGCTGAGCACCGCAAACGTAAGGTTCGCAACGCTGGTGGTCGACCATCGGCGTTGCGAACCTGACAAAAGGTGTGCGAGCCTCGACCGCGCGAAACCGAATTATGTGTCGCGCTGGAGTTGCGCGTGCAGATGATGGGTGAGCGGGGTGTCGGCGTGCGCCATCCACATGTCGTAGGTGAGAGTATCGCCGTCGAGAACGAATCGGCGCTTCAGTTCGTGCACCGGCTTCGCGTCGGGGGAGCGTTCCAGTACGACGGCGACCAGGTCGAGCACGCCGTGGCTGAGTCGGCCGCGTTGGATCTCGACGAACCCCGTCGGCTGCGACACGAGTAGTTCGATGTCGTGACCGCTGTTCCGGAGGTACCCGTTCTCGGTGTGGAGTGGCCGGGCCTCGATGCGGTGACGGGTCCGGCTCACGTACATGAGGAACGGTTTTCCGGGGATCGAGGCGAATTCGATCGTCTCGTCGTACGTGAAGTCGTCGATGGTGGGGTAGTGGCCTTCGCCGCCTCCCACCCAGCGACCCGCGAACGGGGCGAGTTCGCCGAGCGGATCGTTGTCGGCCGGACTGTCGGACATGGGGAACTCCTCGAGGGTGGGCTGCGCGTGTGCTCCCGCCATCCTCCCGTAGCGAGTTACCGTTGTCGCATGAACCAGCAGTGGGGTGTCGATTCCGAGGTGGGTGCGCTCACCTCCGTGATGTTGCATCGACCCGGCGCGGAACTCGAGCGGCTCACACCCCGGAACAACGATCAGTTGTTGTTCGACGCGTTGCCGTGGGTGTCGCGTGCGCAGGAAGAACACGACGCGTTCGCCGACTTGCTGCGGAGTCGCGGTGTGGCGGTGTTCCTTCTCTCGGACCTGCTCACCGAAACCCTCGAGGTCAGCGGAGCGGCACGGGTGCAGAGTATTTCGTCGGCCGTCGATCCGCGTCGGCTCGGGCATTCGCTGGCGCAGGAACTCGCAGCCCATCTGCGCACCACCGCTGCGCCCGAGCTCGCACGAATCCTGATCGCCGGGATGACTTTCGACGAACTGCCCGCAGCGGGGATGGGTGCACCGCCGTCGCTCGTACGACTGATGCATCACGGCCCCGATTTCGTGATCGACCCGCTCCCCAACCTGCTCTTCACCCGGGACTCGTCGTTCTGGGTGGGCTCGCGCGTGGCGATCTCGACGCTTGCGCTCCCCGCGCGGCGACGGGAAACCAATCTCACCGACCTCATCTATGCGTTCCATCCGAAGTTCCTCGGTGTACGACGCGCGTACGAATCGCACACAGCTCCCGTCGAAGGTGGAGACGTGTTGCTTCTCGCGCCCGGTGTGATCGCGGTGGGTGTGGGGGAGCGGACGAGCCCGGCAGGTGCAGAAGCATTGGCGCGCAGTGTATTCGAAGACGGACTCGCGCACACGGTGCTCGCGGTGCCGATCGAGCAGCGGCGCGCGTCGATGCATCTCGACACGGTCTGCACCATGGTCGACGTCGACGCCGTCGTGATGTACCCCGCCATCCGCGACACGTTGGAGGCGTTCACGATTCGGCGCGAGGACGGCAGCGCGCGGATATCGGGGCCGCAACCATTTCTCGAGGCGGCAGCCGACGCGATGGGAATCGAGAAGCTCCGCGTGATCGATACCGGGCTCGATTCCGTTGTCGCGGAACGTGAACAGTGGGACGACGGAAACAACACCCTCGCGGTCGCGCCGGGAGTGGTCGTGGCGTACGAGCGCAACGTGGAAACCAACACGCGGCTCGAGGATTCCGGAATCGAGGTGCTGCGGATCGCCGGGTCGGAGCTGGGCTCCGGCCGCGGCGGTCCGCGATGCATGTCGTGCCCGCTGGCGCGGGCGGCGCTGTAGGGCCCGTCAGAGAATGTCGCGGACCTTGTCGACGGGGCGCGCGAGCACTGTCCCCTTGTCGGTGACGACGAGGGGACGTTCGATGAGGATGGGGTTCTCGGTCATCGCGACGAGCAGGTCCTCCTCGGATGCCTCGGCGAGGTTCAGCTCCTTGTAGAGCGATTCCTTCTTGCGGATCGCTTCGCTGGGCCGCAGTCCCGCGTCGTCGAGGAGTTTGCGCAGACCGTCGCGCGACGGTGGGGTGTCGAGATACTTCACGATCGTCGGTTCGAGACCCTCTTCGCGCAGGAGCGCGAGGGTGTTGCGGGACGTGCTGCAGCGAGGATTGTGGTAAATCGTTGCGGTGTGTGCCATGTCTCGATTGTGCCCTGCCGGAAGGACTGCCGGAAATGTCTCTGTTGAGCGTGACTGCCGGCCCCTCTAAAATTTCCGGGTCAATGTATCTGCACCATGTGGCTCAACCGTGAAAGGCACGGGCGAAATGCTCAAAGGCTTCAAGGATTTCCTGCTGCGCGGAAACGTCATCGAACTTGCAGTTGCAGTCGTGGTGGGTGCGGCCTTCACTGCGATCGTCACGGCGTTCACCGACAACATCATCAATCCGCTCGTCGCAGTGGTCGGTGGCGAGAACGAGATGGGATGGGGATTCCAGATCCTCCCCGACAACGCGGCCACCTTCATCAACCTCGGCGCTGTCGTCTCGGCGCTGATCAACTTCATCATCATCGCCGCGGTCGTGTACTTCGTGCTGATCGTGCCCGTCAACGCCGCGAAGGCGCGCTTTGCTCCGGACAAGGAACCGGAGGACGAGCCGTTGAGCGAGACGGATCTGCTCATCCAGATCCGCGACCTGCTCGAGAAGGGCAGCTACAACACCGTCGACGACGACACCGACGGTCGCCACAGCGACAAGGTCCGCGTCTGATCTTCGCGGTCACTCGACAGAGCCGGCGGTCCCACCTTGTGTGGGACCGCCGGTTTCGCTTCCGGTCGAAACCTTCGGGGGACGCTGCTAACCTGCAGTAATGCTCGATATCGTGATCGATTCGGACTCGCCTGTCCCCCCGTTCGAGCAACTCCGTCGGCGAATCGTGGAACTTGTCCGGGAAGGGGAGTTGATCGCCGGTACGAAGCTGCCCACCGTGCGCGGCATGGCCGAGACCCTCGGGATCGCGCCGAATACGGTGGCGAAGACGTATCGGGAGCTCGAGCAACTCGGAGTCCTCGAAACGCGGGGTCGGGCCGGGACGTTCATTGCGGATTCGGGCGACCCGACGCGCACGCTCGCACAGCAGGCGACGATCGACTACGTCGCATCTGCGCGTGTGCTGGGGATGTCCGACGAGGAGATCATCGAGTTCGTCGAGGCCGCGCTACGCGCCTGAGAGACGACCTTCGCGCGATAACACAACGGTGCTCACCGCCCCGCCCCCGGTGCTTCGGCAATATCGGTCGCGGAGATGAGATGATCGAGAACCATGGCACGGAACAACCACTACGAGGCGTTCCCGCGACAAGTCTCGACATTTGTAGGTCCACGCTGGATGCCCCCACCTGATCAGGGGCTTTCGGTCCCGGCCGGCCCACGCGGCACCGGCAGCATATGGAACAAATTGCACTTCAAATGATTTCGCCGCAACGATGGATCCATCGTCGGCATTCCTGGAACCCGCGCCGGCCCCCGAGCCGGCCACGTCACCGCACCCGCGTCAGCGGCGTCATCCACTACCGTGGCCACGCACCGGGAACAGTGGCCCGGACGGCGCAGGAAATACCGCACAGTGTGCCGATCAAGTTCTGCAAAAGCGGCACAATTTCGAGTCAATGAAGGAAAGTTGGGACATATGACTGTGCCAGACGACCGGACTCACGACGCTGTAGCCGCTGTGGCCGTCGGACCACCGGATACTCCGCCGACCGACCCACCGCGCATCCGCACCGATCGCGTGGTGTTCGGAATCTCCGCGGCCCTGGTTGTCGCCATAGTCGTGTGGGGCCTCGCGGCTCCGGACAGCTTCAACTCCGTGACCGGATCCGTTCTCGACTGGATCGTCATCGAGATGGGCTGGCTGTTCGTCATCAGCGCCACCGCGTTCGTCATCTTCGTGTTGTGGATCGCGGTGAGCAGATACGGGAAGATCCCGCTCGGCAAGGACGACGAGGTGCCGGAGTTCCGCACCGTCAGCTGGATCGCGATGATGTTCAGCGCCGGGATGGGCATCGGACTGATGTTCTTCGGCGTGTCCGAGCCGGTGTCGCACTATGTGACACCGCCGCCCGGCACAGATGGTGGAACGGGCGTGGCGATGGCGACCACGATGTTCCACTGGAGCCTCCACCCGTGGGCGATCTACGCGGTAGTGGGTCTGGCGATTGCATACGGCACCTTCCGCAAAGGCCGGAAGCAACTCGTGAGCGCCGCGTTCATCCCGCTTCTCGGACGCCGTACCGAAGGACCCCTCGGCAAGCTCATCGACATCCTCGCCCTGTACGCGACGCTGTTCGGAACGGCTGCGTCGCTCGGCCTGGGCGCACTTCAGATCGGGTCGGGATTCGAGGTCACCGGGTGGCTCGAGACCGCCGGCGTGGGGCTTCTCGTGGCGATCGTCGCGGTCCTCACCCTCGCGTTCGTCGCGTCCGCCGTCTCCGGCGTCGCGAAGGGCATCCAATGGCTGTCGAACATCAACATGGTGCTCGCCGGAGTGCTCGCCCTGTTCGTATTCGTGCTCGGACCGACGATCTTCATCCTCAACCTCATCCCCACCACGCTGGGCGCCTACGCCGCCGACCTCGCCGAGATGTCGGCTCGTACTGCGGCGTCCGGACCGGAGGCGGGCGAATGGTTGTCCAGTTGGACGATCTTCTACTGGGCCTGGTGGATCTCTTGGGCGCCGTTCGTCGGGATGTTCCTGGCGCGGATCAGCCGTGGTCGTACCATTCGTGAATTCGTGATCGGCGTGATGATCGTGCCGAGTGTCGTGAGCCTGTTGTGGTTCGCCGTCTTCGGTGGCGCCGGGATCGATCAGCAGGAGGAAGGATACGACATCGCCGACGCCGGAAGTGTCGAAGCACAGCTGTTCGGGATGCTCGATCATCTGCCGCTCGTGGGCATTTCCACCGTCGTCGTGATGGTGCTCGTGGCGATCTTCTTCGTCTCCGGCGCCGACGCTGCATCGATGGTGATGGGCAGTCTCACGCAGCGGGGAACGCTCACACCGAGTCGCGGCATCGTGGTGTTCTGGGGTGGCCTGACCGGTGGTGTCGCAGCGCTGCTGCTGTGGACGGGCGGCTCCGAGGCACTCAACGCACTGCAGACGATGACGATCATCGCGGCCGCTCCGTTCGTCATCGTGATGATCGGTCTGTGCGTGTCGCTGTACCGCGACCTGAGACGAGACCCGCTCATCACCGGTGGCCGACGACGGCGACTGCTCAGACGCGTCGAGTGACCTCCGGGCGTGCGGCCTTCGCGATCGAGGTGACGGATCCGCAGCCGGGATGCAGTGTCCTCGTGGTCGGAGCGGACACCGCAGCCGACGCGTTCGCGGTGCGTGTCGGACCAGGGGGCGTGATCCGTACCAGCGACTCCCTATCCGACGCCACCGGAGTCTCCGATCTCGTCTGTGTGTTCGGGATGCCGGAGTTCCGCGGGCGCGATGTGTCGCGGCTCGCCTGCATCCCCGACCTGCTCGGACCCGCCGGGGAACTGTGGGTATTCGATTCGCCGGGGCACGGCGAGTCGACCGGGCCGCTGTCGATGCAGATCAGCACGACGCTCTCGCGTGCAGGACTCGCGATCGTCGACATACTCGAAGGCCGGTGCATGGAAGGCCGGTGCGTGATCGCGCTCTGTGCAATGGTGAAGGGATGAGCGCCGCACGCGACCTCCTGTCGACCTTCGAAGAGTTTCTGCGAGTGCCACTTCCAGTGCACCTCCGGTGCTGGGACGGATCGGAAGCGGGACCACCCGATGCCGCGGCCCGCGTCGAATTCCGCAACCGCCGGGCGCTGCGCCGCGTTCTGTGGGCACCCAACGAACTCGGCCTGAGCCGCGCCTACGTCAGCGGCGACCTCGTGATCGACGGCGATCTCTATGCGGTTCTCGGGCTTCCGGACCTCGTCGGCAGACTCGGTAGCCGTTCGCTGCGCGACACATCGCCGCGTGAGTTCGCGCATCTTGCCCGGAAGTTCGCCGCACTCGGCATCGTAGGACCCCCGCCGCGACCACCATCGGTCGAGATTCCTCGCCGACGCGGCGCCCTGCACAGCAAGCGACGTGACGCGCAGGTCGTCTCGCACCACTACGACGTCGGAAACGACTTCTACAGGCTGTTTCTCGGCCCGTCGATGGTGTACTCGTGTGGTTATTGGAGCCGGCCCGAGACCGGCACTCCCGGTCTCGAGGACGCACAGCACGACAAGCTCGATCTGGTCTGCCGCAAACTCGGACTCGAACCGGGCATGCGACTGCTCGACGTCGGCTGCGGGTGGGGATCGATGGCGTTGCACGCCGCGCAGCACTACGGCGTCGACGTCGTCGGCGTCACCCTCAGCGCCGAACAACGCGACTTCGCGAGAGCGCGAATCGCCGAGGCGGGTATGACGGATCGCATCGAAATCCGGTTGCAGGACTACCGCGACATCGACGAGAGCCCGTTCGACGCCATCTCGAGCATCGGCATGTCCGAACACGTCGGGGCCGCAAAGCTCCCCGAGTATGCGCGCCACCTGCACGAACTGCTAGTCCCCGGTGGACGGCTGCTCAACCACGCCATCGCGTCGGTGGTGTACCGACCCGAACCTCGCAGTCGGCCCGCGACATTCATCGACCGCTACGTCTTCCCCGACGGCGAGATACTACCGCTGAGCCGGACCGTCGACGCGTTCGAGCGTGCCGGGCTCGAAGTTCGTGACTCAGAGGCGCTGCGCGAACACTATGCGCTGACACTGCGCGCATGGGTCGCCAACCTGCTGGAATCGTGGGACGGCGCGGTGTCCCTCGTCGGCGCCGAACGTGCCCGAACCTGGTTGCTGTACCTCACGGCGAGCGCACTCGGGTTCGAGGAACCCGGACGTTTGACGATCCACCAGGTTCTCGCGGTGCGGCCCACCAGCACGGGCGTGAGCGGAATGCCGCGAACCCGTCACGAATGGCTCGCAGCCGGGTGACGTCGCGGTGTCGGCCCGGTGCGCCTGACAGGAGTTGTCGGCACCTCGCAGTAGCGTGACCGCAGCCCGCTGTTGCACTGCGAGAGGGGAGAGCCGGATGGCCCGCACAGACCGCTTCGACGGAATTCTGGAACGGGGCTGGAACCGTTTCCGCACTCGACTCGCCGGACGGATCGCGGCGCTCGGGAAAGGCGAGCGGATCGAAATCGCCGCCGAGACCGCAGGTGAATACAGCACGCTGGTGACGATCGTGGCGCTCGACGCACGGAGCATCGAGGTCGACATGACGAGCACCGGGCCGAGCATCAGCCCTGCGCGTCAGGCCGACCGGATCGCGCAGCGCATCGTCTCGGCATTGCGCGAGACCTACGGCGTGCTGCACCCCACCTTCCTGCGCAGCGACGAACCCGACGCCCCGCACACACTGCGCTCCCGCGTCGGTGAGGCACTGCATCTACAGTTCGGTCGGCCGATCCCCATCGACGCCGACGGAGACTACGTCGTCATCGTCGATTCGCAGGCGGTGTTCGTCGTGGTCGACGACAGCGCCCGCACCATCCAGCTGTGGGCGCCCCTGCTGCACGGCATCACCGAGCGGGCCCGGGCGGCCGAGGAACTGCTCGAACTCAACCGCGCCTGGCCGCACATCAAACTCCTTCTCGTCGAAGACCGGCTGGTGGCGACGGTCGACGTGATGGGCGACCCGTTCGTGCCCCGACACCTCGCCGACCTCTTCGGCGCACTGAGAGTGCTCCTCGGCACCATCGACACCGGATTCGCACAGCGCTTCGACGGGGAGCGGTACACCGGCGACACCGATGCGGAGTCCACCCTGTTCGACGAACCGACCGTGTTCGACGAACCGAGCTGAACAGACACCGAGCCGAACCGATACCGCGTAGGCGCGAGACCGTCCGATCAGGAGCGTCAACGCCAGCTGGGCAACCACAGCTCGTTGTGCCAATGTTCCACCGTGATGGGCAACCCGGTCAGGATCGGCCACAACCACACGAAGTTCGCCACCACCAGACCCACGTAGAGGCAGACCACGAGCAGACCGGTGGTGCGTCGCTCCGTCGACGCGTGACGCTGTCCCAGCACCTCGCCGAGAACCAGCGTGACTCCCATGACGAGGAACGGCGCGAGCGGCACCGCATAGAAGTAGTACATCTGCCGATCGAGGCTCGCAAGCCACGGCAGGATTCCCGCCCCGTAACCGGTGAGGATCGCCGCCCAGCGCCAGTCGCGACGAACCAGCATCTGCCACAGACCCCACATGAGGACGGGTATCGACACCCACCACAGTGCCGGAGTGCCGATGAGCATCACGGCTTTGACACATTCGTCGGCTCCGCAGCCGTCGATCTGCGATCCGTCCGCGAAGTAGTACAGCATCGGGCGCAACCCCATCGGCCACGTCCACGGCTTCGACTCCCACGGATGGATGTTGCCCGCAGAGTTGGTCAGACCCGAATGGAACTGCAGGACACTCGCGCTGTAGTACCACAGCGACCGCAGCGCGTCCGGCACGAACGAGAAGGCGCTGTCCTCACCGATCTGATTGCCCACCGCATGTCGGTAGACGCCCGTCTCGCTGGCGAACCACGCCCAGAACGTCGCCAGATAGACACCGACGGGAATCACCACCAGCGCGTACAGCGCGGGACCGATGTCTCGGAGCGCGGTACCCACCCACGGTCGCTGCACACCGTAAGCGCGGCGCGCAGCGAGGTCGAATGCCACCGACATCAGACCGAAGAACGCAATGAAGTACAGCCCCGACCATTTGGTGCCCGCAGCCAGACCCAACAGAACGCCGGCTCCGAAACGCCACCACCGCACCCCGAAACGAGGCCCCCACACGGAGTCACCGAGACGGCCCTCGGCGTACACGAGGGCCATCCGCCGCCGGATGTCGTCGCGGTCGACGATCAGGCATCCGAACGCAGCGACGACGAACACCGCCTGGAATATGTCGAGCATGCCCATACGTGAGGAGACGAACGTGACTCCGTCGACGATGAGGAGGAGCCCGGCGACGGCGCCGAGCATCGTCGAATGCGTCATCCGGCGCACGATGCGCACCACCAACAGCACCAGGACGACGCCGGCGACGGCAGACGAGATCCGCCAACCCCATCCGTTGTAACCGAACAATGCCTCGCCCACCGCGATGAGCTGCTTACCCACCGGCGGGTGCACCACGAGCCCGTATCCGGGGTTGTCCTCGATCCAGCCGCCGGTGAGGACCTGCCAACCCTGCGGGACGTAGTGCTTCTCGTCGAACACCGGCGTCCTGGCGTCCGTCGGATAGTTCAGCATCGTGAAACGCGTGATGGCGGCAAGAACGGTGACGAACGCTGTGACGATCCAGCCGCGCGCCCGATCGGTAGGACCTGGCTGCGGCGGTGGCACCTGCGGAGCGGGGCTCAAGAGGCGACGGGGCGGGGCCTCGGAAGGGCGCAGGTCCGTCGCGATCACAATCCGATCGTAGGCTGAACCGCATGCAGGCAGACAATCCGGGACAACACTCGAATCCGGGACAGGGTCGGCTCGTGCTGGCCGCCACACCGATGGGCGATGTCGGCGACGCGTCCAAGCGGCTCTGCGACGCGCTGGCCACCGCCGACGTCGTCGCCGCGGAGGACACCCGCCGCACCAGGTCTCTCGCCTCTGCGCTCGGCGTGACCATCACGGGCCGCGTCGTGAGCTTCTACGACCAGGTGGAGGTGTCGCGGGCGCCCGCGCTGATCGCCGACATGGAAGGCGGCCGGACGGTGCTGCTCGTCACCGACGCGGGTATGCCGTCGGTGAGCGATCCCGGTTATCGTCTGGTCTCCGCATGCGTCGAGGCGGGCTTACCCGTGACGTGCCTGCCGGGCCCGTCCGCGGTCACCACCGCGCTCGCATTGTCGGGTCTGCCCGTCGAACGTTTCTGCTTCGACGGATTCCCGCCGCGTAAGCAGGGTCAGCGCCGCACCTGGCTGGCGACACTCGCAACCGAGCCTCGGGCCGCCGTGTTCTTCGAAGCCCCGCACCGATTGGCCGCGTGCCTCGCCGATGCCGTCGAGGTCCTCGGCGGGGAGCGTCGCGCCGCGGTGTGTCGCGAGCTGACGAAGACTTACGAAGAGGTCAAACGCGGAACCCTCGCCGAACTGTCGGAGTGGGCAGCAGACGGAGTTCGGGGTGAGATCACCGTCGTGCTCGAAGGCGCTGCCCCGCGCAGCAGTGACCCTGCCGACCTCGTCGACGACGTCGAAGAACTGGTCGCGGAGGGCATACGGCTCAAGGATGCGTGTGCTCAGGTCGCGGGGACTGCCGTGTCGAAGAAAGAACTGTATGACGCGGTACTGGTCGCTCGGCGCGTCTGACCTCTGCACCGACCCACCGCGGGCCTACACTTCTCCTCCATCGGATTCAGCCATCGGTCGACGAGCAGGAGAAGTCCATGGACGTTGTCAACGATTTCCTCGTCGAGGTGGCCGGGGTGGTGTGGGGCCCGTTCCTCCTGATCCCGCTTCTCCTCGGAACGGGCCTGCTTCTGACCATCCGGCTCCGGGGAGTGCAGTTCCGCAAGTTGGGGCCCGCCCTGAAACTGGGGTTGATCACCCGTAACGACCCCGGTGCTGCCGAAGGCGACATCTCCCAGTACCAGGCGTTGACCACCGCGCTGGCGGCGACGGTCGGCGTCGGCAACATCGCCGGTGTCGCGACGGCCATCTACCTCGGCGGCCCGGGGGCGTTGTTCTGGATGTGGGTGACCGGCCTGGTCGGAATGGCGAGCAAGTATTCGGAAGCGTTCCTGGGGGTCAAGTACCGCAAGACCGATGCGAAGGGCGAGATGAGCGGCGGGCCGCAGTACTATCTGGCCCGCGCGATCCCGAACAGGTTCGGGCTGGTGTTGAGCCTGGTGTTCGCAGTGTTCGCGGTCCTCGCGAGTTTCGGTATCGGCAACATGACGCAGGCGAATACCGTCGCGACGCAGATGGACGGCACCTTCGGGGTACCGACGTGGGTGAGTGGCGCGGTGATGACAGTGCTCGCCGCCGCTGTGCTTCTGGGCGGAATCAAGTCGATCGGCAGGGTCACCGCCGGGTTCGTGCCCGCCATGATCATCTTGTACGTCGGTGCGGGCATTCTCGTGCTCGCCGTCAATGTCGGCGAGATTCCCGCAGCCCTCGGCCTGGTGTTCAGCGACGCATTCACCGGCACCGCCGCGACCGGCGGTTTCATCGGATCGGTGTTCATGGCTGCGATGCGCTACGGCGTCGCGCGCGGCATCTTCTCCAACGAGTCGGGCATGGGTAGTGCCGCGATCGCAGCCGCGGCAGCCCGGACGACGCATCCGGTGCGGCAGGGCCTGGTGTCGATGACCCAGACGTTCATCGACACCATCATCGTGGTGACCTTCACCGGCATGGTCATCATCACCACCGGTGCCTGGAAGTCGGGTGAGGAGGGCGCGGCGATGACCTCCACGGCGTTCGCAGACGGTCTGGGTGGTGAATGGGGGCACTGGATCGTGGCGATTTCCGTGGTCTTCTTCGCCTTCTCGACGATTCTCGGGTGGTCGTACTACGGCGAGCGCTGCGTCGAACGTCTGGTCGGCCGCGGTGGCGTGGTGCCGTACCGCGCCATCTTCGTGGTCGTCGTGTTCATCGGTGCGACCACCGAGTTGCAGGTGGTGTGGAACTTCTCCGACGTGATGAACGGCCTGATGGCGCTGCCGAACCTCATCGGCCTGATCATCCTGTCCGGGATGATCGCCCGGGAGACGAAGGCGTACCTCGACCGCGACCCGTACTTGTTGGGGGAGCCGCCGGCCCGAGAACCCGACAACGCGTAGTCGGAACGTAGGTACCGAGAAACGCGACGGCCGGACGATCGTAGATCGTCCGGCCGTCGCTCTCCCGATTCAGGGCGCTCCCCGCGCCGAATGGAACTACCCCTCGATCAGTTCCACTCGGTGCGGACACCCGCCCTGGTGCAAGGTGACCTTGCGTGGTGATCAGTTTTCCGCCCATGGCAACGCTCTCCAATCCGAAATCCCCGCGGAACAGGTATCATCCCAGCTCGGACATGGTGAGGAATTTTTCCGCAGCGGACTTTCGAGGGCCGATTCTCTCGCGGAAGGAAGATCGGAAGGGCACGGAACGTGAGGGCGGACGAGACGCAGGGCGCACACCAGCGGCGCTTCTTCGCCGACCAACTCCTCATGCTGTTCGCCGCCGCGGGACGCCCCGCGCTGAAGAAAGTCGTGTCGGGTGCGTCCGCGATCTCCCGCTCGGTCGGAAGCGATCGCACCGTGTCGGTGCAGCGGATCAGCGACTGGCGTAGCGGTAAGCGTGTGCCCGCGAGCTTCGAGTCGGTCCACCCCGTACTCGTCGTACTGATCCGCTACGCCCGCGAACTCACCGCCGAGCCCCCGGCACCGGGTCTCTACTCCCTCAAACAGTGGGAGACGTGGTGGAAGGCTGCGCGTGGCGAGACCGGTGGTGCCCGGTCGACGGACAGGTCACTCACGATGATCGCGGACACACGCCCGTACAAGGGGCTGTCGGCGTATCGCGCCGACGACGCGCGGATGTTCTTCGGCCGGACCAGGAGCATGCGGATGCTGGCCGACACCGTCGTCGCGGCGCACGGTCGAGGACCGGTGATCGTGACCGGTGCGTCCGGCGTCGGGAAGTCCTCACTCGTCCAGGCCGGTCTGATCCCGTTGATGTGCGGCGGCGGCGACTGCGCCTCCGTGGTGTTCACCCCGGGCTCGGAACCGGTGGCCCGTCTGATGGAAGCGTTGCCGACTCTCGCCGGACTCGAAGAAGCACCCGGCGACAGCGCGGCCGATCGGGCAGCAGTCCACGAGGCGATGGCCACCGAAGCGGAGAAGGCATCGGTCTCGACGTTGCTGGTCGTGGTCGACCAGCTCGAGGATCTGTTCACCCAATGCGACGATCCCGACGACCGCACACGTTTCCTGACGTTGCTCGAACACATGTCGACGGCCGGAGACACCGATGCGTCTGCCTACGTCGTCGCAACGATGCGTTCCGATTTCTACGAGCAGGCCGTGACGCACCCGGCGCTCGCCCGTGCGCTCGAACGTCGCAGCAAGGCCGTGCAGCCGTTGGACCGGGACGGTCTCGTCGAGGTCATCGCCGCGCCGGCCAAGCTGCTCGGCGTACGACTCGAACCGGGACTCGTCGACCTGATCCTCCACGACCTGGGCGTGCTGGCGCCAGGGGACATCACCGGCACCGAGCTGCCGCTGTTGTCACATCTGCTCGACACGATGTGGGACAAACGCGCCGGTGGTGTGCTCACGGTGGCAGGCTATCGCGCGACCGGCGGCGTGCGCGGTTCGATCGCTGCCGGCGCCGAACGTGCATGGGAGAGTCTCGACGAACGCGACCGCGAGATCGTGCGGACGATGATGGTCCACCTCGTCTACGTGACGAACACCGGCACGGACGTGAAGATGGCCCGCCCGCTCTCTGTGCTTCTCGCGGTGGGAGGCGAGGACCGCGCGGCCGCGGCGAGAGTCGTCGACCATTTCGTGTCGGCGCGCGTGCTCGTCGTCCGCGAGGGCCATGTCGAACTCATTCACGACGCGGTGATCGTGGCATGGCCGCGTCTGAAGTCGTGGATCCAGGAGGATCGACAGTTCGCCGCGTCACGTCAGCAGATCGAGGCCGACGCTGCGAACTGGATCGAGAGCGACCGCAACAAGGGCATGCTCTATCAGCGCGGCCGGATGGATCTGCTCTCCGAACAGGGTGCGCGTTTCGGTGGCGCGGCGGCCGGGGACCGGCCGTTCGCCGCGGTCAATCCGGCGGCTCGCGAGTTCCTCCGGGCGTCCCGGCGACAGATCGATTGGCAGCGACGTCGCCGCGGTGGAGCACTGGCAGGGCTCGTTCTGCTGACGATCGTCGCCTTGGTCATGGGTGGGTTGGCGTGGATCGGCAAGAACCGGGCCGACGAGGAACGAAAGGCAGCGCAGTTCCAGCAGGTCGTGGCGCTGTCGGATTCGACCCGCTCGGACGATCCGACGGTATCGGCGCACCTTGCGCTGGCCGCGACTTCTCTCGACGGCGACAGCGAGGTGGCCTACTCGCGACTCCTCGCCACGCAGGGGGTGCCGCTGGCCCGCGTCCTGGTCGGGCATACCGGGCCGATCTACGGAACCGCGGTCTCGCCCGACGGTGCGACGTTGGCCTCGGCGAGTGACGACGGCACCGTGCGACTGTGGTCGTTGGCGGGGGACGTCTCGTCGATCGGCGACCCGCTGGTGTCGTCGTCGAACTACATGGCGTCGGTATCGTTCAGCCCGGACGGGCGCTATCTCGCCGCCGGCGGTGGCGACGGAGGTGTGTGGATCTGGGACATGTCCGACCGTGCTTCACCGCGACCGGTGCTCGACCATCGCGTTCTGGGTTCGGGCGCGGTGCACAACGTCCGATACGGTCCGGACGGGCGGACACTGGCGGTGCCCTACGACGACGGCTCCGTAGTTCTCCTCGACACCTCGGCACCCGCGACCGGCCGATTCCCGGATACCCGGATACACGGACACGAGGGCGGTGTGCGGACGGTCTCGTTCCGCACCGACGGTTCGGTGCTGGCCACCGCCAGCGACGACCGCACGGTACGGCTGTGGGACGTGTCCGAACCTTCGGCACCGTCCCCGCTGGGGGAGCCCCTGACCGGATTCGGTGATGTCGCGCATTCCGTCGGGTTCAACGCGGACGGCACCCTCCTGGCCGCGAGCAGCGACGACGGTGTGCTGTGGCTGTTCGACACCACCGATCCGCGGGCACCCGAGTTGCTCGGCACACCGGTACGGGCACACACCGGCGGAGTGTGGAGCGTGTCCTTCCTGCCGGACGGCACCACACTTGCAAGTGCGTCGTGGGACGGCACCGCGAAGCTGTGGTCGGTGGACAAGGAAACCCAGCGGATCGACGAGCTCACGCCCGCACTGACGGGACATGGTGGCGGAGTGCCAGCGCTGACGGTCACACCCACCGGCGACACGATCATCACAGGAGGTCAGGACGCGAACCTGCGCATCTGGACCATGCCGCATCGCCGCGTGTTCGTCTCCGAGGCGCCGTTGACACTGCCCGTCACCGACCGGACCGGCGACGTCGTCGCCACCGGAAGCTACGACTCGGTCGTCCGGTTGTGGCACGTCGACGAGGGCGGGTGGTCCCGTGTCGGCGAGGTCGAGCTCGCACGTCCGCTCGGCGGCGGCTACATGAGTGCACTGTCACCGTCGGGTGAGGTTCTGGCGACGGCGGCGACATCGGGGGGAAGCGTCGAGTTGTGGAACGTGGCAGACCCCGCGGCGCCGCGACGACTGGGCGGACCGCTCGCGCTCTCCACCCGATTCACCTCGGTCCTCGAATTCGGTCCGGAGGGCACGACGCTGGTCACAGGCAACGACGACTATTCGGTGCAATTGTGGGATCTGTCGGATCCGGCAGCGCCGAAGCCGTGGGGGGATCCACTCGGCGGACCGACCAACCTGGTGCGGCACGCCGCGATCAGCCCCGACGGGCACAGTCTCGTGGCGACCAGCGCAGACGGCCGGATCTACGCCTGGGACATCACGGACCGGTCCGCGCCCCGCTCCGTGAGCGTCACGGAGGGGCACTCCGCAGGAGTGAACGGTGCGTCCTTCGCCCCCGATAGTTCGATTCTCGTCACCGGTGGTGACGATCATCAGGTCGTGGTGTGGGACCGCGACGACACAGGAGGTTTCGTCGCTCGCGACACGACGCTGCGCGGTCACACGGGCACGGTGTACTCGGTGTCGGTCTCTCCCGACGGTGAGCACGTCGTCAGTGGTAGCGACGACGGTACGGTCCGATTGTGGGATGTGTCGGACCCCGAGGGCATGCGCGCCGTGGGCGGACCGATCACCGATACCGGGGTGGGGCGGTGGCAGGTGATGTTCCATCCGAACGGCACAGTGATCGCCGCGGGCGGTGACGGCGTGTTGCGCACCTGGAGCCTGGATCCCGACACGGTGGTCGAGCGGATATGCTCCGCAACCGCAGGGCAGCTCAGCGAACTCCTGCCGCGATTCGGGCTACCGCTTCCCGGCGACGAGGTGTGCTGAGAGACAGGATGCTCGCTGCCTTGTCGAGACATTCCTGCCATTCGGCGGCGGGGGCGGAGTCGATGGTGATGCCGCCGCCCACACCGAGTGCGCAGGTTCCGTCTGCACCGAATTCGACGGTGCGGATCGCGACGTTCAGTTCGGTGCCCGCAAGCGGACTCGCCATACCGACCGTGCCGCAGTAGATGCCGCGCGACGACGGTTCCCACCGCTGCAGTAGTTCACGGGCGCGAGTCTTCGGGCACCCTGTGACCGAGGCGGGCGGGAACGCGGCATCCAGGAGATCGCGGGTGGACACGCCGGGACGGGCGGTCGCGGTGACGGTCGAGACCAGGTGCCATACACCGGGTGCGGGCCGGACGGCGAGGAGTTCGGGCACGGTGACGCTGCCGGGTTCGGCCACACGGCCGAGGTCGTTGCGGACCAGGTCGACGATCATGATGTTCTCGGCGACATCCTTGACGGACGCACGCAGCTCGTCGGGGTCGCGGTCCAGTGGAAGGGTGCCCTTGATGGGGCTCGAGGCGAGTCGGTGACCGTGACGGGAGACGAACAGTTCCGGCGACAGTGACGCCACTGCACCCCACGGCCCTTCGAGATAGGCAGCGCGGGCGGGGCCCGTGCGGGTGATCGCGTCGGCGAAGAAGGCGAGGGGATCGCCCGTGTAGTCGCCGATGAACCGGGTGCACACGCACGCCTGGTACACCTCGCCCGCGCGGATGGCGTCGAGGCACTGCTCGACGCCGTGTCGGTGGGTGTCGCGGTCGGGCAGGAACCAGTCGATGCCCCAGCGTGGCTCAGGGATCGCTGTGTTGTCGAGAGTGTCTGTCTTGCCGACAGTGTCTGCGAGATCGAGTGCCGCGCGGCTCAGATAGTCGGGGCATGTTCTGTCGGTGAGAGTTTCGTACCACCAGCACCCGTCGTGATCGAGACGCAGGATGGTGTCGGTCCAGCCGCCCGCTGCGGCGGGGAGTGCGGGGGCCTGCGATGTGGTCGTGTCCGGGTAGGCGAGGTATCCGATCCACCCGCCGCCGATGTGTGGACCACCTGCCCGGACCTGTGCGTCCGGGCAGGTGAACGCCTCGGCGGCCGACACCGGCGCCGCGTCGAGCGACGGTGCGATCACCGCTGCGGCACCGAACCACGATCCGGTGATCGCCGCCGGTGGAGGTACACCGAGGCGCCGTGCGCGCTCACCGAGAGCGTCGAGCACCTGACCGGGTATACCTCCGCGTCCGAGTCGTTCCATCCGCATCCGACCAGCCTGTCACGACGGGGCCGATGCCCCGAATCGGGTCAGCTTGTCGGGATTGCGCACCGCATACACACCGGTGATCAGGCCGTCCACGATCTCGAAGAGGAATACGAGATCGATGACGCCGCGCGAATACACGATCAGACCGGGAGCGGTGTTGACGACGGCGGCATCGATCCTGATGTCCGGCAGCCCCACACGCGCGAGCCCGGAGAACAGGCGCGCCACCTTCTGCGCGCCGTGGACCGGCACCTTCGCCGCCGTGACCTTCCCTCCGCCATCCGCGATGTACACGGCGTCGGGCGCGAGCAACCGCAGCAGCCCGTCGAGGTCGCCGGTCATCGCGGCCGCGAAGAACTCACCGACCACGCGGTCGGTCTCGTCGCTTGCGGGTGTGAACCGGCGTCGCCGCTCCTGAACGTGGTCGCGGGCGCGGTGTGCGATCTGCCGGACGGAGGCAGCGGTGCGGTCGACGGCGTCGGCGATGTGTGCATAGTCGAATCCGAATACCTCGCGCATCACGAACACCGCCCGCTCGAGCGGGCTCAATGTTTCGAGCACCAGCAGCATCGCCATCGACACCGATTCGGCGAGTTCGACTTTCGTCGACGGATCGGCGCCGCTTTCGTCCGCTGCGGTGAGGAGCGGTTCGGGCAGCCACGGCCCGACGTATTCCTCACGCCGCCGCTGCGCCGAGCGCAGCGCATTGAGGGCCTGCCGCGTGACGACCTGCGCCGCGTATGCGCGCGGATCCTGCACGGTGTCGGGATCTACCTTCGCAAACCGCAGGTAGCTGTCCTGGAGGACGTCTTCGCTGTCGGCGACGCTGCCTGTGATCTCGTAGGCGATGGAGAACAACAGGCCGCGGTGCTCGGTGAACACCCGGGCCGACGACGTGTCGTCTGGTGTCACTGCGCGACCACCTCCTCGTGCGAGGGGCCTGTCGGAACGAACGGGGCGTGGCCGCGTGCCTGGCGTCGCATGAACCAGATGGTGCCACGAAGGATGCCCTCCTTGACTGGTGCAGCGAGCCGTCCTCTCACCGCCGCGCCGCGTGGTGCGTCGTCGGACGCGGTGAACTGCAGCGCGGCCCGGCTGCGACCCAGCGAGATGCACTGCGCGGTGAACCCGAGCGACAGTTGCTCGGGGTCGCGACCCTGCAGTACGTCCCACACGGTGCCGGCGCCGTGTACGCCGAGCGGAATCGCGGCCTGGCAGCTCATCCGGATGTAGGGCCGGTCTGCGATGCTGACGGCGTCGCCCACGCCGATCACGTTGCTGCGGCTCGTCGACCGCAGGGTGGCATCGACGCGTAGACGTCCGCTGGCGTCGACGTCGAGCCCGCTGCGGCGTGCGAGATCGGGTACCGAGAATCCCCCCGCCCACACCGTGAGGTCGGAGGGCATTTCGGTTCCGTCGTCGAGGTGCACATCGTCGTCGGTGATCTCGGTGACGGCTACGCCCGCCAGGATCTCGATTCCGAATCCGGTCAGGGTGTGTCGCAGGTACCGGCGGGTGCGGTCGGGGAGATCCGGGCCCGGATCGCCGACGAGGGTGTAGCGGTGCCGCCGGTGCGCCGCGGCGAGTTCGGTGACGGTTTCGATGCCGGTGAATCCGGCGCCCACGACCGTGACCGCGGCACCGTCGGGTAACGCCTCGATCGCGGTGTGCAGCGTCGACGCGGATTCGAGGTCGGATACCGAATGCGCATGCTCGCCGCCGGGAATATCCACCCGGGCGGGGCCGCTTCCGACCGCGTAGACCACGGCGTCGCAGGTCAGCACCGATCCGTCGCCGAGAAGTACTGCACCGTCGTCGATCCGCAGGGCGGTGCCCACGCGCAGCTCGGCGCGGGGATGGAGCAGATCGGTGAGGCGGTGTGTCGCTGAACCGGTCGCGGCCGCAT
This sequence comes from Rhodococcus sp. JCM 9793, assembly GCF_055380405.1. Taxonomy (NCBI): domain Bacteria; kingdom Bacillati; phylum Actinomycetota; class Actinomycetes; order Mycobacteriales; family Nocardiaceae; genus Rhodococcus; species Rhodococcus sp. JCM 9793. The sequence goes on along the minus strand of NZ_AP043721.1, from coordinate 5,240,537 downwards.
GCTGGTGCAGCCGGGTTCGTTCGACGAACACCGATCGTGGATTCACCACCGTCGCCGCGACGTCGGGGTGCTCGGAGAGGAGTCGGTTCGCCGCCATGACCCCGGCGTACCCGGCGCCGACGACCACCACGTGGAATCGGGTGTTGTTCATGTTCTCGCCCCAATGCAGTCGTGTCGAAATGCAGACGTGTCGTATGTGTCAGTGATGGGACACCGCACGGATCGAGAATGTGACACCGCGCGAAAAAGACCTCGGTGTGCGCGGCTCAGTGACCCAGCGGCGACTGTCCCGGCGCGAGCGATGCGTTCTCGGCGGCGCCGCGGCCGGCATGGAAACCGTCGGAGTCGACACCGCGCCCGCCCGAGGAGCGGGTGGTGGGGAACAGACGCCGGAACTCCGCGTCGACCGCTTCGGAGCGTTGCGCGAGGATGGGCGCGAGATCTGTCATCGGTACCCGCGCGTCGGCGGCGGCTTCGGCGGTGGCGTGGGCCTGCACCTCGCGGAGCCGCTCGCCGATGCGGTTCGCGAAACCGGTGAGGAAAGCGCGGCGGAACGAGGTGGCGCCGCCACCTCGTCGGCCGGCGGTGCCGGCGGCGTTCATGGCGCGCGTGCTCTGGACGAGCAGCGATGTGAACAGGAGCTCGACCTGCTCGAGGTCGATGACGGTGCCGACGATGGTCGCGATCTGTACGCGGGTGAACCACACCGTGCGGACCCGGTTGGCGTCGCCGATGGCGGTGAGCAGCAGTACCTTTTCTTTCGCGTAGGGGCGTTCGAGGTGGAGGCGCCGGCCCCGCACGGGGCCGGAGGCCGACCCCGCACTGTCGAGCACGGCCGCACCCACCGCGTATCGGGTCATGAGTTGCTGAGCCTTTTCTGTGAATGCCTCGGCCTCGTCGGGGAATTCGGTGGATTCGGCTTTCGAGAGCAACCCGCGGATGCGTTCGAGTACGCGTGGGTCCGGGGCGGCGGGAACGGTGCCGTCCGGTGCCGTGCGTATCTGGGGCCACTGCGACGGAGGTGTGGTCAGGTGGGTGAACCGGGGGAGGTACTTCCACGTGTAGGCGAGTCCGTCGACCTGGAACCGCGACACGTGAGGCAGTACGCGGAGCAGGCTCGTCTCGAACGGGTGGTCGGGTTCGGTGATGCGGGCGATCGCGGGGTGGCGGTCGCCGATCGTGCGGACCTGGTGCAGCCATTCGGTGGGTGCGCGGTGGGCCGCGCGAGTGCGATGGGCATCGAACAGCACCGACGCGGCGGCGAGGGGGATGTCGGTGGGGTCTCCCGAGTGCGCGGCCATATGGAGTACGTCGGCGGGCTGCCATCCGCGCTCGTAGGCGCCGTTCAGCTCGTCGAGCAGAATCTCGGCGCGCACCTCATTGGTTCGAATGTATGTTCCATTGCTCGGCATGGGGAGAGTGTGGCGGAAGCCACCGACAAGTTCCGATTCGACTCTGTCTCTTCCCGACACGACAGAGCCCGAGCCGCTTTACGATGCGGCCCGGACTCCGGCGGTGCGATCCTCGCTGGACGGTGCTCTACTACTCCTCGTCGACGAAACGCGGGAACACGGGTGACGGCGCCGGCAGAGCGGTGCTCGGCACGAGACGCGTCGCGATATCGGAGAACTGCCTGGCCTCCGGCCCCTGACCGAGCAGGTCGAGGATCTTGGAGCCCGCGTCCGGCATCACCGGCTGGACCAGGATCCCCACGACGCGCACGACCTCGAGCGTCACGTACAGCACGGTGGCCATCCGTGCGGGATCCGTCTTGCGCAACACCCACGGCTCCTGCGCAGAGAAGTACCGGTTCGTCTCGCCGAGCACATGCCAGATCGCTTCGAGGCCGAGGTGGATCTGCTGTTCCTCGAACTCGGCGCGGACCTTCCCGAGCAGCGCGTCGGCCTGCGCGAGCATTGCCTCGTCGTCGGCGGTGAACTCACCCGGCGTGGGTACCTGCCCGTCGAGATTCTTCGCGACCATCGTCAGTGAGCGCTGCGCGAGGTTGCCCAGATCGTTGGCGAGATCGGCGTTGATGCGAGTGACGATGGCCTCGTGGCTGTAGCTGCCGTCCTGGCCGTACGAGATCTCACGGAGCAGGAAGAATCGGAGCGGATCGAGGCCGTACTTCTCGACCATCTCGATCGGGTCGACGACGTTGCCGACCGACTTCGACATCTTCTCGCCCTTGTTGAACAGGAACCCGTGCACGAACACCCGCTTGGGCAGTTCGAGATCGGCCGACATGAGGAACGCCGGCCAATACACGGTGTGGAAGCGGGTGATGTCCTTGCCGATGATGTGCAGATCGGCCGGCCAGAACCGCTTGTACGACTCCGACTCGGTGTCGGGGAAGCCGGCGCCGGTGAGGTAGTTCGTCAGGGCATCGACCCACACGTACATCACGTGATCGGGATGGCCGGGAACCGGAACACCCCAGTCGAAGGTGGTGCGGGAGATCGACAGGTCCTTGAGCCCACCGGAGACGAAGCTGACGATCTCGTTGCGTCGTGTTGCGGGGGCGATGAACTCGGGATGCTCGTCGTAGAGCTTCAGGAGCTTGTCCTGGTAGGACGACAAGCGGAAGAAGTACGTCGACTCCTCGGTCCACTCGACCGGTGTGCCCGTGTCGGTGGACAGACGGGACCCGTCGTCCTGCAGTGTGGTCTCGGCCTCGGTGTAGAACGCCTCGTCGCGCACCGAGTACCAGCCCGCGTAGGTGTCGAGGTAGATGTCGCCGTTGTCGACCATGCGCTGCCAGATCGCCTTGCTGGCCTCGAGGTGATCGTCGTCGGTGGTGCGGATGAACCGGTCGTACGAGACGTTGAGGGCTTTGTCGAGGGCCTCGAACACATCGGAGTTCCGTCGCGCCAGCTCGGTGACGGAGATGCCCTCCTTGGCCGCTGTCTGCTGCATCTTCAAGCCGTGTTCGTCGGTACCGGTGAGGAACCGGACGTCGAAGCCATCGAGGCGCTTGAATCGCGCGAGGGCGTCGGTGGAGATGTACTCGTACGCGTGCCCGATGTGCGGGACCCCGTTGGGGTACGCAATCGCAGTGGTCACATAGTACGGCGGTCGGGTGGGGTCAGCGGCAGTCATGATGGCCACTACTTTATAGGGCGTGAGTACAAGTCGTCCTGCCCCCGAAGCCCCGGAACCGCTGGCACCGCTCGTCGATGCCCACACCCACCTCGATGCGTGCGGTGCGGTCGATCCCGCGACCACCGCCGCGATCGTGGACCGGGCAGCCGCGGTGGGTGTCGGTCGCGTGGTCACCGTCGCCGACGACCTCGACGCAGCGCAGTTCGCGGTGCGGGCTGCGCACTGGGATCCACGGGTGTTCGCGGCCGTGGCAATCCATCCGACGCGCGCGAACAGCCTCGACGACGCGACGCGCGCCGAGATCGAGCGACTCGCCGCGGACCCGCGGTGCGTCGCGGTAGGGGAGACCGGCCTCGACCTGTACTGGCCGGGCAAGCTCGACGGCTGCGCCGAACCGGCCGAGCAGGAAGAAGGTTTCCGGTGGCATATCGATCTCGCGAAGCGGCTCGGTAAGCCGCTGATGATCCACAATCGGGAGGCCGACGACGATCTGCTGCGGGTGCTGCACGACGAGGGAGCACCCGAGACCGTGATCTTCCACTGCTTCTCCTCGGGTCCCGAGATGGCGCGGGCATGCGCCGACGCCGGCTACCACCTGAGTTTCTCGGGCACCGTCAGCTTCAAGAACGCCAAAGCGTTGCGTGAGGCCGCGCCCCTCGTGCCGCGCGAGCAGGTCCTCGTCGAGACCGACGCGCCGTTCCTGACTCCGCATCCGTTCCGGGGTGCACCCAACGAGTCGTACTGTCTGCCCTACACGGTGCGTGCCCTCGCCGAGATGCGTGGCGACGACGCGCTCGAACTCGCCGCAGCAACCACCGCGAATGCTGAACGGGTGTACGGACTTTCGTGAACATGCCTCGCGTCGACAACTCGGACGTGAGACCGTGGGCGCATGCACAACTTCGTCTACACGGCACAACCGGCTCGGGTGATCTTCGGTACGGGCACCGCGTCGAAGGTCGGCGACGAGGTACGCCGACTCGGTAGATCGCGCGTGTTGCTGCTCGGTGGCGAGCACGTGCGTCCGCAGTCGGATCTCGTCGAACGTGCGCTCGGGTCGTTGCAGGTGGCGCGATTCGACGGTGCGGTGATGCACACGCCCGTCTCCGTGACCGAGCGGGTCCTGAAGTACGTCACCGAACACGAGGCGGACGCGGTCGTCGCGGTCGGCGGTGGATCGACCACGGGTCTGGCGAAGGCGCTGGCCGTCCGGACGGGGATCGACCAGGTGATTCTGCCGACCACGTACGCGGGCTCGGAGGTCACGCCCACCCTCGGTGAGACGGCCGACGGGGCGAAGACCACGCGGTCGTCGCCCGACATCCTGCCGGAGACGGTGATCTACGATGTCGAGTTCAGTGCAGGGCTGCCGGTCCCGATGGCCGTGACCAGTGCGGTCAACGCGCTGGCGCACGCGGTGGAGGCGTTGTACGCGGAGCACGCCAACCCCATCGTCGATGCCCTCGGGCTGCAGGCGATCACCTCGATCGGCCGGGGGCTTCCCGCGCTCGGAGTGGACGGTGCGGATCTCGAGGGCCGCTCCGATCTACTGCTCGCGGCGTGGCTGTCGGGCGTGTGCCTCGGGTCGGTGGGGATGGCGCTTCATCACAAGTTGTGTCACGTCCTCGGTGGGTCGTTCGATCTTCCGCACGCAGCCACACACACCGTGATGCTGCCGCACGTCATGGCCTACAACGCCCCGTCGGTCCCTGGGGTGATGGCCCGGATCGCCGATGCGCTCGGGGTGGACTCGGCGCCCTCCGGGGTGTACGACCTCATCGCTTCGGCGGGGGGACCGACGGCGCTGGCGGATCTCGGCATGCGTGAGGCCGACCTCGACGAGGCCGCGCGTCGGGCGACAGAGCGGACGTATCCGAATCCGAGGGAGGTGACCTATGTGGGCGTGCGCAGGTTGCTCGGCGAGGCATTTTCGGGATCGCGCCCGCAGTGACCCCGCCTACATCCCGCCCGATTAGGTTGAACCTACAACCATCGATTGCTACTTTTGGTTGCGTTGTCAACTAGAAGGGGCCTTTCGGCCTCGCAACCGAAGGGTCATCCCCATGAACAATCCGCTCGTTCGCGACATCGGCATCCTGATCGCACGCCTCGGCCTCGGCATCATCTTCCTGACCCACGGCCTGCAGAAGCTCACAGTGTGGGGTCAGTCCGGCACCACCGCCGGCTTCGAGGGCATGGGCGCGCCCGCGCCTTCTGTGAGCGCATTCGCCGCAACCTGGATCGAGACGCTCGGCGGAATCGCGCTGATCCTCGGGGTGCTCACGCCGATCTTCGGTGTCCTGCTGTTCCTCGTCATGACCGGTGCTTTCTTCATCGCCCACGTCGATAACGGCGTGTACGTGACCGACGGCGGCTTCGAGCTCGTCACTGCACTCGGCCTCGGCGCTCTGCTCCTTGCCGCAGTGGGTGCGGGACGATTCAGCGTCGACCGTCTCCTTGCGCCGAAGCTGCCGTTCCTCGCGCAGAAGGATCCGGCTCTCAGCGCTGCGTAATCGATCTCGGAACGTCGCGTCGAAGGGCGCATCGCGGGTGATCACACGATCGCCGGCGGTGCGCCCTTCGTGTCGTCCGGGCTGTTCGAGATCCGGCCCGGACCGGTATCGGCAGGGTGGCAGAGCTGTGGATCGCGGGGGGAGCGACCGAAAAAATCGACGCCATATACAGGTAGTGATCGGAAAATTATTCACTTCGAAGGAAATGTAATCCCGGCCACAATATTCGCAGATCTGGTACGGGCGGAGCTTTTGTATCAACCCGTTTTGTGATCGAAAATATCGACTTATCACTGAACGGTTACACATATAACCACTGGTAGATGGTGTCTAGTTGCCATATCAATTCACGTTCGTTACCGTGCCGTGATCACAGTCGTCGTCTGTCTGGAATTGTTGTGTCACCCTTCACCAAGATCAACCGAATCAAATCCCCGGTGTTCTTCGCGGTCGTTGCGGCATTGTTCGTAACCCTCGGAGCCGGCGGGATCACCGCACTCGTCATGCACAAGGACGTCACGCTCGACATCGACGGAGAGCAGCGCGCCTTCGGCACGATGAGCTCGAACGTCGGCGACATCCTCGCTGCTGCCGGCTACGAGGTCGGGGAACACGATGTCGTCGCTCCGGCCGCCGATTCCGCGGTCTCCGATGGCGACACCATCGTGCTGCGTCAGGCCCGCGAGATCGCGTTGACCGTCGACGGCGACGAGCGCACGGTGTGGACCACCGCGCTCACCGTCGACGAAGCTCTCGCACAGTTCCAGCTGGACGGCGATGTCTACGTCTCGGCATCGCGTTCGCATCGCTTGCCGCTCGACGGCACCGACCTCGAGGTCGTCAGCCCCAGGACCGTGCAGTTCGCCGACAACGGCGCGCCGGCTGCGCCGGTACGGATCGCGGCCCCGACAGTGGGTGAGTTCCTGAAGGTGCACAACGTTGCGCTCGAGCAGGCCGACAGCGTGAACATCCCGGCCGACGCCGCGCTCGACGAGGGTATGGAGATCGTCGTGACCCGCGATCGCGTCGAGAGCCGCATCGAGAACCTGCCGATCGAGGCGCCCCAGAACCGGGTCGACGATCCGAACATGACCGAAGGCGAGACCGTGCTCGACCATCCGGGTGTCCCCGGTGAGCGTTCCGTCACCTTCGACGTCCACACCGTCAACGGTGTCGAGGTCGGTCGCACCGAGACGGCGTCGAATGTTCTGACCGAACCGCAGCCCGCGACCCTCCGCGTGGGCACCATGCCCAAGCCGGCCGTCCCCGCATCCGGTCGAGCATCCACCTGGGATTCCATCGCACAGTGCGAGGCCACCGGAAACTGGGCCATCAACACGGGCAACGGGTTCTACGGCGGCCTGCAGTTCACGCAACAGACATGGGCCGCGTTCGGCGGCACCGAGTACGCGGCGCGTGCCGACATGGCCTCCCGTGAACAGCAGATCGCGGTCGCCGAGAAGGTTCAGGCCGCGCAGGGCTGGGGTGCTTGGCCTTCATGCACCAGCAAGCTCGGACTGCGCTAGGACGACATGACGCACTCTCCGGTGCGCTAGGTTCGCCTCGTGCAAGCAGACGATTCAGATGCCACCCCGGCTTCTCCGCGCGGCCTCGCCGCGTTGCTCGGACCCGCAGAGGTCCGGACTCTCGCGGAGGAGTTCGGGGTGCGTCCGACCAAGCAGCTCGGTCAGAACTTCGTGCATGACGCCAACACGGTGCGGCGCATCGTGTCGGCCGCAGGTGTCGGCCCCGACGACGTGGTGCTCGAGGTCGGGCCAGGGCTGGGGTCTTTGACCCTGGCCCTGCTCGACGTCGTCGACCGCGTGGTCGCGGTGGAGATCGATCCAAGGCTGGCCGAGCGTCTGCCTGCGACGGTCGCGGCGCGTGCCCCGCAGCTCGCCCATCGTCTCGATGTGGTGCCGATGGATGCGATGAAGGTGTCGGGCGCCGATCTTCCGTCGCAGCCGACTGCGCTCGTCGCGAATCTTCCCTACAATGTGGCGGTTCCGGTGCTGTTGCACCTGTTCGCCGAAATCCCTTCGCTACGCACAGCTCTGGTGATGGTGCAGCTGGAAGTGGCCGATCGGCTCGCGGCGCCACCCGGCAGCAAGGTCTACGGCGTACCGAGTGTCAAGGCTCGGTTCTTCGGCGATGTCCGCCGTGCCGGCTCGGTGGGACGTTCGGTGTTCTGGCCTGTGCCGCAGGTCGAATCGGGTCTCGTGCGCATCGACCGCTACGAAAACCCGCCGTGGCCCACGGACCCGGTGCATCGCAAGACCGTGTTCGCGGTGGTCGACGCGGCATTCGCTCAGCGTCGCAAGACGTTGCGCGCTGCCTTGAGCACGTGGGCGGGATCGCCCGCCGAGGCCGAACGTCGCCTGGTCGCAGCGGGTATCGAGCCTTCGACGCGAGGGGAGCGGCTCGATGCGGCCGCCTTCGTCCGACTCGCGTCGATCGGAACTGAGGGTTGAGTCACCTTGTAGTGGCGCCGCTGCACGATGTGTGATCTACTTGCATCTGGTCGTTAGGTAGTGTGTTTGTGGTTAACCCTCGCACATTTCTAGTTGCGAGCGGATGCGATACCACTGCGGAATCGTTTCAGCCGTCGAGTGACAGACCCGGAAGTCGATACCGACTCCCGACGAGACAGGACGGCAAACGTGCGTCCTGCCTGCAAGTGAAGGAACAGCAAAATGGCTGAAGGTACTGTGAAGTGGTTCAACGGCGAAAAGGGCTTCGGCTTCATCGCTCCGGCCGACGGTTCGGCTGACGTCTTCGTGCATTTCTCCGAGATCCAGGGCCGCGGTTTCCGCACCCTCGAGGAGAACCAGCGCGTGAGCTTCGAGATCGGCCAGGGCCAGAAGGGCCCGCAGGCCACCGGCGTCAACGTCATCTGACACCGGTACTCTCACCGGCAGGGCCGGCACCCGTTTCGGGTGCCGGCCCTGCCGTGTTGTGTGGATCGAGTGTCGAACGATGTCAGCCGATCACGGCGCCGTGGCCGGTGATGCCGACGTTCGACGAACCGGTCGACGAACCCGTGCCGTCGGCCGAACCGGTTGCGATCCCAGCGGATCCCGTCGGCGGGTTCACGCAGTCGACCATGTTCAACGACCTCAGGACGAGGTCGCCCAGGGAGCACACGCGAGGTACAGGTGCGGGCTCTGCCGATGCAGTGACTGATGTACCCAGGGCAGCTGCCAGTGCGAGCGCGCCGACCGCAACCGTGCTTCGCAGAACTCGTCTCATATATCTCCTCCAGATCCGGCGCCGGTGTTGTGATGACGGCGATCGCCCGAGCATAGATGCCGATGTCACGCGCGCGAATACCTGTCGGCGAGGAGCCGGAGTTGCTCACTCTGCGCCCGGCACGCGTCGCGCAGGCCTGCGGGTTCGAGCACAGTGAAGTCCACGCCGAACGCGACGAGCCACTCGGCGATCCCGTCGAGCGACCGTCCGCCGAGCACGATCGCGCAGGTTCCGGCGTCGATCTGCTCGAGACTTCCCCACCTGTCGTCGACCATCGGGGTGATGGTCTCGAACGGTGCGTGCAGCAGCACTCTCGCGGTCACCGGCGCGGCGCCGCGCGCAATGCCGCGCGAGACGAATTCTGCAGCACCCCCCGGCGGAAGTTCACGTGGAACGAACCGCGGGCCGGTGGGGATCTTCGGCTCCATGCGATCCACGCGGAACGAGCGCCAATCGTCGCGCGAGAGGTCCCACGCGACCAGATACCAGCGAAGTCCTGCGCGCACGACCCGGTACGGCTCCACCTCCCGCCGCGACGACGTGCCGTCGTGTGTGCGGTAGGCGAAGCGCAGACGTTCGTGGTTGTGGCACACGGTCGTCACGGTCGCGAGCAGTTCCGCGTCGACCGCGGACGCGACCGGGCTCCGTTCGACGACGTCCACGCTCAAGGCGGCGAGGCGGTGCTGCAGTCGCGACGGCATCACCTGTCGCAGTTTCGCAAGAGCACGTGTCTCGGCGTCGCCGATACCGGTGACCGCGTCGTTCGTGCCGGAGCGCAACGCGAGTGCGACAGCGACGACCTCGTCGTCATCGAGCAGCAGCGGCGGCATCTCGGCGCCCGCACCGAGCCGGTACCCACCCCCGACCCCGACGTTCGCGTCGACGGGGTATCCGAGGTCGCGGAGCTTCTCGACGTCGCGCCGGACCGTGCGGGTGGTGATCTGCAGGCGCTCGGCGAGGTCGGCGCCGGACCATTCCCTTCGCATCTGCAGGAGCGACAGGAGACGCAACAGGCGGGCGGAAGTTTCGCGCATGATCGGACTGTGCCACGGATCCCGGACAGTTTCAGTCCTCGATTGCGGTCGTTGCTGTTCCCTCAGCGCGGGTAAGCTGTGTATTCGTGCTTTCCGTCGTCCCCGCCTCCGTCACCGTGCGGGCTCCGTCCAAGGTCAACCTGCACCTCGCGGTCGGGGACCTACGCCCCGACGGTTACCACGATCTGCGCACAGTGTTCCAAGCGCTGTCGCTGTACGACGAGGTCACCGTCGCCCCCTCCGACACCCTCCGCGTCGAGGTCCGTGGCCCCGACGCGTCATCGGTGCCGACCGATTCGTCGAACCTCGTCTGGCGTGCCGCCGAGATGGTCGCCGAGCGCGCCGGACGCACAACTGACGTCGAGATCACCATCGGCAAGGGGATCCCCGTGGCCGGAGGCATGGCCGGAGGCAGCGCCGACGCGGCCGCGACGCTCGTAGCCCTCGACGCACTGTGGGGGCTCGGAGCCAGTCGTGGCGATCTCGACGAGATCGCCGCCCAGCTCGGCAGCGACGTGAACTTCTGCCTGCACGGCAACACCGCGCTCGGAACCGGACGCGGAGAACAACTTGTGCCCGTCCTGTCGCGGGGGCCCTTCCACTGGGTGCTCGCCATCGCGAAGGACGGTCTGTCCACACCCGTCGTCTTCCGCGAACTCGACCGGTTACGCGCGAGTGGTGATCCGCAGCGCGTGGGCGACACCGACGAGTTGCTGCACGCGCTCGGCGCCGGTGACCCTCACTCGCTCGCGCCGCTGCTCGGCAACGACCTGCAATCGTCGGCGCTGTCCCTCAAACCGGCGCTGCGCCGTACCCTGCGGGCAGGGATCGAAGCGGGAGCTCTCGCCGGCATCGTGTCCGGCTCCGGGCCCACCTGCGCGTTCCTCGTCGACGATCAACGCGCCGCCGTCGAGGTGAGCGCCGAACTCGCAGGTGCCGGGGTGTGCCGAACCGTGCGTATCGCGTCGGGTCCGGTACCGGGCGCGCGCGTCGTCGATCCGGCTCGACCCTGACACTCCATTCCTGATACACCGATACACAACTCCGGAAGGCTCTGCACCACGTGGCGAATCTGATCAACCTCGAACAGGTCTCGAAATCCTTCGGCATCAAGCCGTTGCTCGACTCCGTGTCGCTCGGCGTGGAAGAGGGCGAACGCATCGGCGTGGTCGGCCTCAACGGCGGCGGCAAGACCACGATGCTCGAGGTGCTCGCAGGCCTCGAGGAACCGGACTCCGGTCGTGTCAGCCGGGTCGGCGGCCTGCGCATGGCGGTGGTGACCCAGCGCGGTGTGCTTCCCGAGGGCTCGACGGTCGGCGATGTGGTGCTCGGCCCGCTCGGGGTGGCCGAACACGAGTGGGCGGGCGATGCGCGCATCCGTTCGGTCCTCGCCGGGATCGGCGTCGACAAGCTCGGTCTCGACGCCGTCGTCGACGGATTGTCCGGTGGCGAAAGGCGACGTGTCGCGCTGGCGGCCGCACTCGTGCAGGAACTCGACCTGCTCGTGCTCGACGAGCCCACCAACCACCTCGACGTCGAGGGCGTGCAGTGGCTGGCCGAGCACCTGCTCGCGCGTCGCAGCGCGCTCGTCGTCGTGACCCACGACCGGTGGTTCCTCGACACCGTCGCGACCCGGACGTGGGAGGTCGTCGGCGGCAAGGTCGAGTCGTACGAAGGCGGCTACAACGACTGGATCTTCGCGCGGGCCGAGCGTTCCCGTCAGGCCGACGCCATGGAGGAGCGGCGTCAGAACCTGGCGCGCAAGGAACTGGCGTGGCTGCGCCGCGGTGCGCCCGCTCGCACGTCCAAGCCCAAGTACCGTATCGAGGCCGCGGAAGCGCTCATCGCCAACGTTCCGCCGCCGCGCGATTCGGTGGCTCTCGCGTCGTTCGCGAAGCGCAGGCTGGGACGCGTCGTCATCGAACTCGAAGACGCCACCCTGGCCACCCCGGACGGTCGCGAACTCGTCCACGATCTGACGTGGCGGCTCGGGCCGGGGGAGCGGATCGGTCTGGTCGGAGTCAACGGATCCGGGAAGACGACGTTGCTGCGCACTCTTGCAGGCGAGCGCGAACCCGCGTCCGGCAAGCGCATCGAGGGGCAGACGGTCGAGATCGGCTGGCTGCGACAGGAACTCGACGACCTGCCCACCGACATGCGGGTGCTCGACGCCGTCAAGGACGTCGCCGAGCGAATCATGCTGGGCGACAAGGAGGTATCGGCCGGTCAATTGGCGGAGCGCCTCGGGTTCACCCCCGCCCGTCAGCGCACTCCCGTCGGCGATCTCTCCGGTGGGGAACGCCGTCGCCTGCAGCTGACGCGCGTGCTCATGGCGGAGCCCAACGTGCTGCTGCTCGACGAGCCCACCAACGACCTCGACATCGACACCCTGCAGCAACTCGAAGATCTGCTGGACAACTTTGCCGGGACACTCGTGGTCATCAGTCACGACCGGTACCTGGTCGAGCGTATCTGTGACTCGACGTGGGCGTTGTTCGGCGACGGCAGGCTCACCAACCTGCCCGGCGGCATCGAGGAATACCTGCGACGACGCGCGGCGATGGGCGACGGCGGGGTGCCGTCGGTGGCGTCCCAGGTGTCGAAGGGCGCCGAAGTGTCGGCGCCGAAACGAGACGGCGCCGCCGAGCGCGCTGCGCGTAAGGAACTCTCCCGTCTCGAGCGGGCGATCGCCAAGCTCGACGAGCGCGAATCGAAGCTGCACGTGCAACTTGCCGACGCGGCAACCGATCCCGAGCGACTGCAGAAGCTCGACGCCGAGCTGCGTCAGGTGGTCGCGGACAAGGAAGCCGCCGAGGAACAGTGGATGGAGCTTGCCGACACGCTGAACTAGCGGGGCGGAAGTTTCCACACCTTGTGCGGGTTTCCGTTGGCTCACGACCCACGGGAACCCGCGGAGGGCAAGGAAAGTTTCCGGATCCGTGATCTTTCCTCTTGACCTCGAGTCTGCTCGAGGTTGCAGGCTGGGCGCAGTCAGTTGAACACGCCAAGAGGAGAGCAACATGTCTGTCACCCGAACATCTTCTGTTTCATCGATATCCGTGTGGTCGCGCGAATACGGGCGACCCACGATCGTCGTCGCCTCGGTTCTCGCAGCACTGATCGCCAACCTCGTGCTCTGGCTGGTGGGTCTGCTGGCCGGTGGATCGTTCGAGCACACCGATGCCGGGACGATCGCGAGTGCGGCGCCGGGTGGTGTGGTGCTCATGACCGTTGTCCCGCTCACGGTCGGGCTCACCGTCGCCGCGCTGCTGAGCCTGTGGTGGAACCCGATCGTGCGGATCGCCCAGGTGGTCGGTGCGCTCCTGCCGCTCGCGACGATCGCAGGGACGGTCAGTGCGGACTTCGACGGCCCGAGCACGGCCACGCTGGTGCTGATGCACATCGTCATCGCGGTGGCGGCCGTGCTGGGGCTCGAGAAGATGCGCGTCCGTATCTAGTGTCGGACCCCGAGATGCCGCGCCCCGGGGCAGGGTGAGGCAGATGCACCACAATTGGACAGGTACGCACCGATGACGTTGGTTGTCAGGATGACGGTGTGTACCTGTCCAATTCGATCGCGGTTGTATGTTTATGAAGTCGTCGGCGTGACAGTCAGACTGCCTCCGCAGTCGACGACGTGCACGGTGGTGCCTACGATATCGGCGCCACCGGCGAGGATCTGCGCACCGAGCGCGTCGGTGTGACCCGACACGCGACGCCCGTCGGGGGTCGCGCCGATGAGGAATCCGATGGTGGGGCTGCCCTCGCGACCGAATTCTGCAGTAGCCGTGATGACCTCGACTTCGCCCGAGTAGTCGGGTGCAGGCTCCGTTTCGGACGCGGGAATCAGGACCGGTTCGGGATCGCCGATGTACCCGTCGGTGTGCGGTGCCGATCCGAGCACCACGACATGCTGGTAGGTGAGGTACCCACCGTTGCCGTGTACGAGTGCGAGCTCGCCGTCGATACGCAGGCGACGCGCGACCGCGACGATCGAATGCAGCGTGTAGCTGTTGAGCGGACCACCGAAGAACGAGTGGCCGCCCGTCACCGAGGGGACGGTGTCGCGAGGGAGACCGAGGTGCTCGACGAGCAGCTTGGGTACCACGGGGAAACAGGTGTAGGCGTCGATGACATCGAAGTCGCCGGCGCGCAGGTCGGCGCGGTCGAGCGTGCGCTGGAGTGCATCGGCAAGGGCCGCGGAGCGGCCGAGATCCGTGCGGGAGAGGATGTCGGCCGGTTCGGTCGCGCCGGCCCCGCCCCACACATAGAGCAGACGGTCGTCGGCGACACCCAATTCGCGCGCCGTTTCGAGTGAGGTGACGACCACGGCCGCGGCCTGGTCGACGAACGGCATCGCATTCATCATCAGCGGATACGGATCGGTCACCGCGCGGTTCTTGGGTCCGACGGTGCAGATGTCCGCGGCGGTGCGCGGATCGGGGTGCCATGAGGTGGGGTTGTCCGCCGCGATCGCGGAAAAAGCGCTGTACAACTGTGCGGACCACGCGATCGACTGGTCGCGGGTGTGTCCGGCTCGGTGACTGAGCCGGTTCTCGAACAGTGGGTACACGCGGGTCGGGGCGATCAACGATGCTCGCTGCATCTCGGCGCTGCCCAGGTCGTTCGGATCGAACGCCGGAGGGCCTCCGGGGGCGGTGACCCAGCCGAGAGAAGCCGGATCCGTGCCGGTCTTGTAGGCATTGGTGACCGACGCCTGCGACTCGCCGCCGACGAGTAGCGCGACGGAGCTGGTGCCGGCCGCGACGTCGTGTGCGATGCGGTCGAGCAGAGCCGCCGGCCAATGGCCGCCGTGCGGGGTCGTCGATGTGTGCTCGGGAGTGGCTCCGATGCGTTCGGCGAGCAATCCGGGCAGGTCGTCGTACGACCAGCTGGCCGTCTTGACTGCGCGAACGGTGTCGATGCGGGATGCGAGTTCGACGGCCGCGCCGCTATCGGCGAGAGCGGCGCGGGTCGCCTCGAGGATGAGATCGAGTGGTTCTCGTGGATCGGCGGGCGAGCCGGCGCGTCCGGATCGCAGGTCGCCGACACCGATCACGACCGGTATCCGTGCGGGTTCGGGTCGAGGCTTCGTGGTCGTAGGGGATGGCATCCCGAGAGTATCCTCGACTCGGTCCTCGAGGTCTCGATGTGGGTCGTCGGTGGGCCGCAAAATACTGGGTCGGTGTCCGATCCGAAACGCAAGCTACAGAACGTCACCGAACTGCAATCGAGCTGATCGGCGAGTCCTCCATTCGGGCGCTGTCGGACCGTGATCCACGCTAGCCTTGCAACCAGGTACACGGTGACGGGAGATCAGCGATGGATCTGGAGGCGAAAGAGCAGATCGCGCAGGTCAAGTATCGCTACGCGCGAACTCTCGATACGAAGAACTGGGAAGAACTCGCCGACACTCTCGTACCCGAAGCAACCGCGGTATACGGCGAACATCTCAGTTTCGAATCCCGGGACGTCTTCATCAACTTCCTCGAGAACACGCTCGGCCTCCACATGGTCACAGAACACCATTGCAGTCATCCCGAGATCCGGATCGACGAGGGTGGTCGAACAGCAACGGGCACCTGGCTGCTCGCGGACACCGTCATCGTCCCGGAAGACGGCATGATCCTGCGCGGGTCGGCGTACTACCACGATCGCTACGTCCGCTGCGACGACGATGCCTGGCGGATCGCGCACACCGGATACGAACGAAACTGGGAGACGGTCGTATCCCTCGCAGACATGCCCTCGTTCCGGCTGAGTAGCAACCGATGGGCAATGCTCCAGCAGCCTCCACGCGCATCCTGAATCGCACGAGAGGGTGAGACGTCCGAAAGGAGAGATGTCCATGGCGACCCCCGACGACACACTGTTTCCTCCGGCCGGTGCGATCCCCTATCTCACGGTGGGGCACGGGCGCGACGCAATCGACTGGTATGCGAGCGCGTTCGGAGCCATGCTGCAGGGTGAGCCGATCTTCATGGACGACGGCAGGCTCGGCCATGCCGAACTGGGATTCCCGACCGGCATGGTCTATCTCGCCGAGGAGTTCCCGGAGATGGGCCTGACTGCACCGGCCGGGGGAGCCACATCGGTGAGCTTGATGCTTCCGGTCGCCGACACCGACACCGTCCTCGAGCGTGCCCGCGCCGCCGGCGGGAGGGTCGAACGGTGGATCTCGGAGAACCACGGTCATCGCAATGCCACGTTGATCGACCCGTTCGGGCATCGGTGGATGCTCGTCGGTCCGCTCACCGGGAGCCCGGCGACCGGCGAACCGTAGAATTCGCCGACCCGCGTGCACAGATCACACTTGTCGTGCGCGACCGGTAGGCTCCGGCCCGTGAAAAAGTCCTTCATCCGCACACGTGTCGTCAACGGTGTCGGCGAGATACAACTCGACCGGCCCGAAGCGCTCAATGCGCTCGACCCGTCGATGATTCGAGACATGCACGCTGCCCTGCTGCAGTGGCGCGACGACCAGGCTGTCTCGGCGGTACTGGTCACGAGTTGCTCGGAGCGTGCCTTCTGTGCGGGCGGTGACGTCAAGCCCGCCCGCGACGCGGTGCTGGCGGGAGACTTCGACGCTGTGCGCGAGTTCTTCGCTGCCGAATACCGCCTCGACGAACTCGTGGCCACCTACCCGAAGCCGTATCTTGCTGTTCTCGACGGTGTCACGATGGGCGGCGGGCTCGGAATCTCGGTCCACGGCGGGGTGCGGGTCGTGACGGAGAAGGCATCGTTCGCGATGCCCGAGACGGCGATCGGTTTCATTCCCGACGTCGGATCGAGCCATTTTCTTCCTCGGCTGCGGGGCACCGCCGTGCGCTGCGATGCCGTAGGAATGTATCTGGCTGTGACGGGAGCCCGCATCGGGGCGGGCGACGCACTCGCGGTGGGGCTGGCCACCCATTTCGTGCCCCGCGAACTCGTCGGCGATCTTGCCGACCGTATCCGCGCGGGAGATTGGCAGGAGGCTCTCGACGAATTCGTCGTACCGGCACCCGAATCCGAATTGGAACAGCGCTTCGCCGACATAGAGAAGGTGTTCGGCGCCGGAAACGTCGACGACATGCTCGGCCGGCTCACGGCCACCGATACCGGTGTCGATCCCGAATGGGCCGAGCGGACACACTCGGCGCTGCGCGCGCTGTCGCCGACCAGTGTGCGTGCCACCGTCGAATTGATGCGCCGTGGCGCCGAGAGCACTCTCGAAGAATGCCTGGCGCGCGAACTGGAGGTGGCCGTGCGGATCAGTGCTGCGCCCGACTTCGTCGAAGGTGTGCGCGCGGTGCTGGTCGACAAGGACCGCGCGCCGCGATGGTCGCCGTCGCAGATCGAGGAGATCGATCCGGCAACCATCGCCGCGCTGTTCGGCGACTGATCTCCACGGCGACTGTCTGGCGCCTGGTCCCTACTGCGTCAGCGGGTGAAACGATGCGGTGACTGCAGGTCGACGACGATCGGCTGACCACCGAGGGTGGCGTGGATCTCGGGCTTCTCGAGGCCACCGGCCACGAGGTACTCACCGAGAAGTTGCAGCAGTTCGTCGTTGTCGGTTGTCGGATCGATGCCGAGGGACGACCGCGAACCGAGTTCGCCCTGCGCCAGGCGCGCAGCGATCCGGACCGATGCGACACCCATCGAGTTGCGCCGCGCGGGCGCGCCGGACGTCGATGCTGCGCCGACCGGGCCCACCGCGCTGGTGTCGGCTGCCGAGCCGTTCGTATTGCTCGTGCTGCCGTTGGTGCTGGTGCTCGTCACCGAGGACATCCCTTCATTCGTGGTTCCGGCGCCCACCCCGCCGGCCGGGTTGCGGTCGATTGCGTGCACACCCGGTGTTTCGCCCGTGGTGAGCACCGTCATCGGTGTACTGCTCGGGATCGGCGTGCTCGGCAGCGGGTAGACGAAAGTGCCCGACCGCTTCGGGCCCTTCGACCGCCCACCCGACCGGGACCGGCCGGCCTCGGTGGTGCCGGCCTCGCTGGTCCCGCTCTTCGGCAGTTCTCCCGACGGCACGGACGATGCATCGTCGTCGTTCATTGACAAGCTCCTGAAATCACCCGAGCGTGTGTGCTCGACGGCAGCAAATTACCAGCAGGAGGGTGTCCGCGTCACCCCGTATGTCCGGTATTGCTGCCGGCGGATCAATCCGTCGCGGCAACCAAGGGCTCGAGGGTGAGGTCGGGGAGTTCCTTCTGGATGTACTGCAGCCGCCACTTGTCGCTGACCAGTGCGAGCAACACACCGTCGGACCGCTCGAAGACCTCGACGCCACGCTGACGGTTGAGTTCGACGGTCGATTCCGCATCGGTGCGGCGTGCCAGCGAGTACCCGAGCGGCTCGATCTTCGGGTCGACGTTGTACTCGGCCTTCATCCGAGCCGCGACCACCTCGAACTGCATGGGGCCGACCGCCGCCATCACCGGCGACGCATCGCCGCGGATGTCGTTGCGGAGGATCTGCACGACGCCTTCGGAATCGAGCTGGTCGACGGCCTTGCGGAACTGCTTGTACTTCGACGCGCTCTCGGCCCGCAGGATCGCGAAGTGCTCGGGTGCGAACGACGGGATGGGCGGGAACTCCACCTTCTTGTCGACGAACAGCGTGTGGCCGGGCGCCAGGGCGGTGGCGTTGACCAGACCGACCACATCGCCCGGGTACGCGTTCTCGACAGTGGTGCGTTCGCGGCCGAAGACGGTGAGTGCGTACTTCGTCGCGAAAGGCTTGTTCGTCTGGGCGTGGGTGACGACCATGCCGCGTTCGAACACACCCGAGACGACGCGCATGAACGCGAGGCGGTCGCGGTGGGCGGTGTCCATTCCTGCCTGCACCTTGAACACCACCGCAGAGAACGGGTCGTCGACCTCGCGGGGTGTGTCGTCGACCGCGAGGCGTGCTCGCGGTGGTGGTGCGAGCGCGACGAGGGTGTCGAGGATCTGGCGGACCCCGAAGTTGAGCATCGCCGACGCGAAGATCACCGGTGATGTCTGACCCGCCAGGAACATCTCCTGGTCGTGATCCTGTCCGCTCGCCGACAGCAGCTCAGATTCCTCGGCGGCCTCCGTCCACGTCTCGCCCTCGCGCTCGAGCGCGATCTCGGGAGTGAGGATTTCCTCGGGAGCGATCTTCGCGCCACCGGCGGTACGTGTGAACTTGATGTACTCGACCGCTTCGCCGGCTTTGTCGTCGGAACCGCGTCGCAGGAGACCGCGGAAGTCGCCTGCGATACCGACCGGCCAGAACAGTGGTGTCGGGGTGAGACCGATCCGCTCGTCGATTTCGTCGAGCAGCTCGAGAGGGGTCTGACCGGGGCGGTCCCACTTGTTGATCACCGTGATCACCGGGATGCCGCGGTGGCGGCACACCTGGAACAGCTTCAACGTCTGCGGCTCGAGGCCCTTCGCTGCATCGATGAGCATCACGGCCGCATCGACCGCGGTGAGTACCCGGTAGGTGTCCTCGGAGAAATCGGAGTGGCCGGGGGTGTCGACGAGGTTGATGACGTTGACGGTGTCCACACCGTCCTCCGACTTCGGGGCCTCGGTCGACGCGTAGTTGAACTGCAGCGCGGTGGAGCTCACAGAGATGCCGCGGGCCTTCTCCATCTCCATCCAGTCGGACACGGTCGACTTGCGGCCGGCCTTGCCGTGGACGGCACCGGCCTCCGAGATGACCTTCGCATGCAAGGCGAGTGCCTCGGTGAGCGTGGATTTACCGGCGTCGGGATGGGAGATGACTGCGAACGTGCGCCGCCGCAGCGCTTCGGAACGGACTTCGTTCGTCGAAGCGGGCTTCGCGGCGTTGGTGGATTCGCTGGCGGAGGCGGGCGGGGTACTCAACGCGGGAAACCTCTCGAAACTTTCGTGGGGGAGCTATCGCATGCAACTCGTCCATGTTACTAGGCGATTCGGTGACGTTTTCCCTGAGATTCGATCACGTTTCCTGGGGGAGGTCCCCGGTTGCCCGATTCGAGGTCACGCTGGGTCGTGGGGCCGGGATTTCGCCGCGGGAGGACCCGGCCGTATCGGAGCAAGGAGTGTTTCGTGAGCAGATTCACCGATGAGATGTATACGACGGGGCGGAGCAGCACACGGGGGCTGATCACCGGCGATCCGGACTCGCCGCGTCGGCAGACCTGGATGCAGATCCATGCGCAGGCGCGGTGCATGGCAGGACGCCTGGCCGCGGACGGGGTCGTACCGGGCGACGCGGTCGCGATCCTGGCCGGATTTCCGGTCGACATCGCCCCGATCAGTCAGGGCGTGTGGATGCGCGGCGCAAGCATCACGATGCTGCACCAACCCACCCCTCGCACCGACCTCGACGGGTGGACGCGCGACACCGAGGCAGTGTTGCGCATGATCGGCGCCCGAATCGTGGTGCTCGGAGCACCGTTCGACATCGCGGAACCGCTGCTCCGGGAGCGGGGCATCGAGGTCGTCACCGTCGATGCACTGCGCGCGGGCAGGGCGATCGACCCGGTCGAGACCGAGGAATCCGACATCGTGCTGCAGCAACTGACGTCCGGATCCACCGGATCGCCGAAGGCCGTGCAGATCACGCACGAGAACTTCTATGTCAACGCGTACGCGATGTTCGAACGCATCAAGTTCTCGCTCGACGACGACGTCATGATCAGCTGGCTGCCGCTGTTCCACGACATGGGGATGGTCGGATTCCTCAGCGTCCCGATGCAGATGGGCGGCGAAGTGGTGTCGGTGACTCCGCTCGACTTCCTGCGGTCGCCGATGTTGTGGGCGGAGCTCATCACCAAGTATCGCGGAACTGTCACGGCTGCACCGAACTTCGCGTACTCGTTGCTGGCGCGCAAGCTGGCGCAGGCCGAGGACGGTGCGGTGGATCTGTCGTCGGTCAAATGGATGTGGAACGGCGCCGAACCCGTCGACCCCGACACCATGGAGGCGTTGGCGCAGGCAGGCACCCGATTCGGGCTCGATCCCAGCGCTCTCGCACCCGTGTACGGGATGGCGGAGACTACGCTCGCGGTGTCGGTGCCCGACCCTGGTCGAGGTCAGGTGCTCGACGTCGTCGACCCCGACCTGCTCGAATCGGGCGGGATCGCGGTGCCGTCGGGTCATTCGAATGCCCGTCGGCTCCCCACGCTCGGGCACCTCGTCCAAGGACTCGAGGGCCGGGTTGTGGGGCGTGACGGACAGGAACTTCCGACCCGCGGGGTCGGGATCATCCAACTGCGCGGCAAGGCGGTCACACACGGATACGTCACGGTCGATGGGCAGGTACCCGCGCAGGACCGCGACGGTTGGCTCGACACCGGCGACGTCGGATACTTCACCGAAGAAGGCCTCGTCGTCGTGTGCGGGAGGGTCAAGGACGTCATCATCATGGGCGGACGCAACATCTACCCCACCGACATCGAGCGCGCCGCCTGCGGTGTCGCCGGGGTGCGTCCCGGCAATGCCGTTGCGATCCGGCTCGACGCGGGACACAAACGGGAATCGTTCGCGGTTGCGGTGGAAACCAACCTCATCGACGATCCCGCAGAGACGGACCGGATCGAGCACGAGGTGGTGCACGCAGTATTCACCGAGGTGGGGGCACGTCCCCGCATGGTTGCGGTGCTCGGCCCGGGCAACATCCCGAAGACGTCGTCGGGCAAGCTGCGCCGCGGGACGTCGGCATCACTGCTTCACCACTGATGCTGCCAGTGCGTGCATTCGGTAGTGGCCACTACCGGAAGCTCGCACGGGTCAGTGGATCCGGTTCTGGGCGCCTTCGAGACCGAGCTTCAGAAGTAGTTCGACGGCGTCGGCGCCCTCCTCGCAGAACACCCCGAGATCCTTGCGTTCGGTGGAGGAGAACGGCTTGAGGACGAAGTCCGCCGGATCCTGACGGCCCGGCGGCCGACCGATCCCCATGCGTACCCGAAGGTAATCCTTGGTGCTCAGCGCCGAGGAGGTGGACCGCAGACCGTTGTGCCCGTTCTCGCCGCCGCCCTGCTTGAGGCGAATCGTGCCGTAGTCGAGGTCGAGCTCGTCGTGGATCACGATGATGTTCTCGGGCGAGACCGAGAAGAACTTGGCCAGACCTGCGACCGGACCACCCGACACGTTCATGTACGTGCGGGGCTTCGCGACGATCACCTGCCGTCCGTCGAGGCGGGCCTGCACGACCTCGGCGTTGCTCTTCTTGTGCGCGCTGAACTTCCCTCCGACCCGGTCGGCCAGCACGTCGGCAACCATGAAACCGATGTTGTGCCGGGTGGTCTCGTACTTGGGACCGGGGTTTCCCAGACCCACGACGAGCGCGGTGTCCTCGCTCACGTGCAGATCCTTCCTCGAATCATGTGCAGCGGCGTGCTGCTCGACAGAACACGCCTGCGGCGCGCCACCCCGAAGGATGACGCGCCGCACGAATGACTTCACTGAGCCCGAAGGGTTCAAGCGGGGGAGGCTCAGGCCTCTTCTGCTGCTTCTTCGGTCTCTTCTGCTGCGTCTTCGGCGTTCGCCTGAGCCGCGGCCTCGACGATGTTCACGAGCAGCAGCTCGGGATCGTCCTGAAGGGTCGAGCCCTCGGGAAGCTCGATGCCACCGGCGAGGATCCGGGTGCCGATGGGAGCGCTCTCGATCGAAATCGAGATCTCCTCGGGGATGTTGAGGGCGTCGGCCTCGATCTTGATGGTGCTGGTTTCGTTGACGACCAGCGCGCCGGAGCCTGCAATGCCGGTGAGAACGACGGGGACCTCGACGGTGACCTTCTCGCCCTTCTTCACGACGAGCAGATCGGCGTGCTCGATGTTGCGGCGGATCGGGTGCGTGGTGACCGACTTGGTGAGCGCGAGCTGATCGGTGCCCTCGATGTCCAGGGTCAGGATGGCGTTGGTGCCGTGGTTACGCAGGACGGCAGCGAACTCGAGGGCGCCCAGCGAGAGGTGCTTGGGATCGGTGCCATGGCCGTACAGGACGGCGGGGACCTGGCCGGCACGACGGGTGCGGCGGGCGGCGCCCTTGCCGAACTCGGTGCGGACAGCGGCTACGAGACGGTTCTCGTTGGACATGGTGCAACGGCTCCTACGCTAGTGAACTCTCACGGGGTCGGTCTTCTCGGCGAATGCGGGACCGGACACGCGCGGCAGTGGAGCGTTTTCTACGCTCTGACGGAGCCGCAGCCGCGTCGATCACGGTGAGCCAACGATTACGCGGTTCACCCTCGCCGAGACAACTCGACATACTTTACCGGATCCGAATGCGCAATGCGAACGGGCCTCGCTATGTAAGTGAACGCACCGCGACGAGGAAGCGATCGACGTCGGCGGGGGAGACGAAATAGTGCGGCGACGCACGCACCACAGCTTCGAGTCTGCGCTGTGACATGTCGAGGAGAGTGGAGCTGCGTGAGCTGACGGTGACGGTGATCGACTGTGCGGCCAGCGCGTCGCGTACCGCAGTCGGCTCGATGCCGTCGACGGTGAACGACACGATCCCATTGAGAGGCGCGCCGCGATCGTGCACGGTGACAGACGGGATCCGCTCGAGCCCGTCACGGATGTGCGCGGCGCGGTAGCCGATGGCCTCCGCCACGGCATCGATTCCGAGGTCGAGCAGATAGTCGATGGCGACGCCGAGCCCCAGCCGGGCCGCGACGTCGGTCTCCCACATCTCGAAGCGCGACGCGTCGGGAGCGAGCTCGTACGTGTCGGGAGACGTCCACGTCGCGCTGTGAAGATCGATCATCGCCGGCTCGAGGTCGGCGATCAACCGTGGCCGCACGTAGAGGAACCCTGTGCCCCGAGGGCCGCGCACCCATTTACGACCGGTCCCCGAGAGTGCATCGACGTCGAGTTCGGGCACGCTCACGGGCAGTTGTCCCACCGACTGGCACGCGTCGAGCAACACCAGCGCGCCCACGGCATGTGCAGCGTCGGCGACCTCGCGGACGGGATTGACGAGACCGCCGTTGGTCGGTGCGTGCACCACCGAGACGAGTCGGACGCGTTCGTCGAGCAGCTCGCGTAGTGCCTCGACGTCGATGCGGCCGTCGTCGTCGGAAGGAACCACCTCGACGCAGGCACCGGTGGCGCGGGCCCGTTGCAGTGCCGCGACGGCGTTGGCGGCGTATTCGGCCTGCGACAGCAGGATGCGGTCGCCCGGTTCGAGCGGCACCGCGTAGAAGAACGACGTCCATGCCCGCGACGCGCTGTCGGACAACGCCACGGAGGTAGCGTCGACCCCGAACAGTCGTCCGAGGGAGGTCTTCACTCCGGCCAGGTCGTCGAGCCGCTCGTCGGCAGCCGCGTATCCACCGATCTCGGCCTCGCGTCGTAGGTGGGCGACGACGGTGTCGACGACCGGAGTCGGAGGGAGTGAGGAGCCTGCACTGTCGAGGAACACCCGTTCGAAACAGCCGGGTGTGTCGCGGCGGGCCTGTTGCACATCGAGCATGGAAGTGGGCCTCCATTTCCTGTCGGCACGGTCTACTGTCCGAATCCAGTGTGGTCGGTGTGGCGCCGGAGCGTTCTGCGGGCGTTGCGGCGATACGCGCGTTAGGCTCGCTCAGTGACCGGGCCCACCGACAAAGGAGGGTGGATCGAGTGGTGATGGCGATGGACGCGGCGATGCCGCGCGCCGACAGGGAGCTCGGTCCGCGCGCCTCCGCCGAGGAGTACGTACGCCGGGTGAGCTTCCGATTCGGCCCGCCGCGGGTGATCGGCGCGGAACTCGAATGGCTGACCGCGCGCGCCGACGGAACCGCGTCGCGGCCGGAGCTCGTGTCGATCGTCGAAGCGCTCGGACCTCACGCCCCGAAGGCCATCGCGCCGTCGTCGTCGGCTCGCCCGCTGCCGTCGGGCAGTGCGGTCAGCCTGGAACCGGGCGGGCAGGTGGAGTTGGCGAGCGTGCCGTGCACGTCGGCGCGGCAGACGGTGGATCGCCTGAATGCCGACGCGAAGATGCTGCGGTCGTTGCTCGCACGCCGCGCGGTGACGATGCTCGACACCGCGACCGACGAGATCCGGCCGCCACATCGTCTGCTGCGCACACCGCGATACTCCGCGATGGAGCTGCGGTTCGACCGGATCGGCCCCCTCGGACGGCTGATGATGAACAGCACGGCCGCGGTGCAGGTCAGTGTCGATGCGGGCGTCGACGACGTCGAACTCGCCCGGCGCTGGGAGCTGCTCCACGCGATCGGCCCCGCATTGATCGCGGCATTCGGGTGTTCGCCCTCGCTGAGAGGCGCTCCGGAAGGGGACTGGGCATCGCAGCGGATGCGCACATGGTTGTCGCTCGATCCCGATCGCACCACGTTCGTGGCCGATCCGCAGAAGTATCCGGCTTGGGCACTCGACGCTCCACTGCTGTGTGTCCGATCGACCGACCCGGAGTGGCACGCACCCCCCGGGGCGTCATTCGCCGAGTGGCTGAACGGGAGTCTCGACGACGAACTCGGTCGCCGCCCCACTTTCGCCGACCTCGACTATCACCTGACCACCCTGTTCCCACCGGTGCGTCCGTGCGGTCACCTCGAGGTCCGCTATCTGGACGCGCAGCCGGGTGACCTGTGGCAGGTGCCGATCGCGACCATCGAAGCTCTGCTGAGGAGTTCGGAGGTCATGACGGAGGCAGCGGCGATCGCCGAACCGGTCCGTCAGCTCTGGGTGGAGGCTGCGCAGCAGGGGCTCGCTGCCGTCGAATTACGCGCTGCTGCAGTGGGGTTGCTGTCCCTGGCGGCCGAGTCGTCACCGGACATGAGGTTCACCACGGCGCTCGACGCCGCCGCGACACGCTGCTTGCGCGGGCAGTCGCCGGGGGTGGCCGAACGGTGAGGATGCTGCGCGACCGTCTCGAGCGTGATCTCGAACGCGCTCGTGCACGGACATGTGCGCTCACGAGCGTCGACGATGCTGAACTGACGCAGCAACATTCGCCGTTGATGAGCCCTCTCGTCTGGGATCTCGCGCACATCGCGAATCAGGAGGAGCGCTGGCTGTTGCGTGAGGTCGCGGGGCACGGCTCGGTGCGCGACGGGATCGACGAACTCTACGATGCGTTCCTGCATCCTCGCGCGGGCCGGACCGCGCTGCCCCTGCTCGGCCCCGACGATGCGCGCCGGTATGCGGAACAGGTGCGTGATCTGTCACAGAAAGTACTGCGGAGCAACAACTTCGATTCCGAACTCACCCGCGACGGCTTCGTCTTCTCGATGATCGCGCAGCACGAGCAGCAGCACGACGAGACGATGCTCGCGACCCACCAGTTGCGAGCCGGGCCTCCTGTGCTCGACGCCCCGGAGGCGCCACGCGAGACGACACGCCTGGAGCGCGAACGGGTGGTGATCCCGGCCGGGGAGTTCGAGATGGGCACCTCGGCCGACCCGTGGGCCCTCGACAACGAGAAGCCCGCGCATCGGGTGCATGTGCCAGCCTTCGCGCTCGACACCGTGCCCGTGACCAACCGGCAGTTCACCCGATTCATCGAGGACGGTGGATATCGACGCCCCGACCTGTGGAGCGTCGAAGGATGGGGTCACCGCTGCGAGGCAGGTCTGGAAGCGCCCCAGTTCTGGCACCGCGACAGCGACGGGCTGTGGTGGCGGCGCAGTTTCGGGCGGGAGGCGCCTCTGCACCCCGACGAACCTGTCGTGCACGTGTGTTTCCACGAGGCCGATGCCTTCGCGCGCTGGGCCGGAGCGCGCCTGCCTACCGAGCCGGAATGGGAGAAGGCCGCGCGGTGGGATCCCACGACGGGGCGCGCTCGGCGGTATCCCTGGGGAGACGACGACCCCGGTCCGGAACACGCGAATCTCGGCCAACGACACCTCGGACCCGCAGTGGTGGGTGCCTACCCGGCGGGAGCATCTCCGCTCGGCGTGCATCAGCTGATCGGTGATGTGTGGGAGTGGACGTCGTCGAGTTTCGAACCGTACCCGGGTTTTCGGGCATTCCCGTATCGGGAATATTCGGAAGTGTTCTTCGGCGGTGATTTCCGCGTGCTCCGCGGTGGCTCCTTCGGTACCGACCAGGTTGCGTGCCGCGGAACGTTCCGGAACTGGGATCATCCGATCCGCCGCCAGATCTTCGCGGGTTTCCGCCTCGCACACGACGTGTCGGATTCGGCCGAGGCCCCGGATGTGTAGACATCTGGGGTACCTCGGCCCGGTCGAATCGGTTTCCTGCCTGCTCACCGACGGTCCCAATTCGCTCGTGCGGCAATCATGGGCGCCGACCGACATGCGCGGCGGTGGCACCGTCAACGCCGACGGTTTCGGTGTCGCCTGGTGGTCGGAAGCCGGTGTCCTCGGCCGCTATCGCTCGTCTTCGCCGGTTTGGTCCGATCCGTTCGTCACCGAAGGGCTGCCGACGATCCGATCCGAAGCGGTCATGATCGCCCTGCGATCCGCTACGGAGGGGATGCCGGTGGAACGTAGTGCCACTGCACCGTTCTCGGACGGGCGTTGGGCGTTCAGCCTCAACGGTGTGGTGCGCGGCTGGCCCGGATCGCTGGTCGAGCTCGCGGAGAATCTCCCGATCTCGGAACTGCTAGAACTGGATGCCCCGACCGACTCTGCTGCGCTGTGGATGCTGTTGCGTTCGCGACTCCGTTCGGCGGAACCGGAACCCGCGCTGATCTCGCTTGTCCACGACGTCATCGCACGAGCGCCTGGATCCCGATTGAACATGCTGCTGTGCAACGGAAGTAGCTTGTGGGCAACCGCGTGGTACCACTCGTTGTGGACGCTCGTGGACGAGAATGTCGCCATCGTCAGCTCTGAACGATTCGATGACGACCCGCGCTGGCAAGAGGTCCCCGACAAGCACCTCGTCAATGCGATACCAGGCAAGCTCGTCGTTACTCCTCTGGAGGTGTCCGCCACGTGACCATCGACGTGTTCATCACGCCCGAACAACTGGACGAGACACTACGTGCGGACGCGCGCAGTGGGCTCACGTCCGTCCCGAAGCGTCTGTCGCCGACGTGGCTGTACGACGAGCGGGGAAGCGAGTTGTTCGATCGGATCACGTCGCTACCCGAGTATTACCCCACCCGAACCGAATTCGCGTTGCTGGTGAACCACGCCGCGGATATCGCGGAGGTGGCGAGGCCTGAGATGCTGGTGGAGCTCGGGTCGGGCTCGTCGGAGAAGACTCGGGTGCTGCTCGACGCGCTGAAACCGTACATTCATACGTATGTACCGCAGGACGTGTCCGAGCCGGCGTTGAGCGCGGCGGTGCATCGCTTGTCGGTCGACTATCCGGATGTGACGGTGCGCGGCGTGGTCAGCGATTTCACCGGTTCCCTCGAACACCTGCCCGCCGGTGGGCACCGCATGGTCGCGTTCCTCGGCGGCACGATCGGCAACTTCGCGCCTGCCGAACGCTCCGAGTTCCTTTCTCACCTCGGGACGATCCTGAACACCGACGAGTGGTTGCTGCTCGGTGCCGGTCTCGTCGTCGACCTCGATATCCTCATTCCGGCCTACGATGATGCCGCCGGTGTGACAGCCGAATTCGACCGCAACGTGCTTCACGTGGTGAACCGCCGGCTGGACGCCGATTTCGAACCCGACAAGTTCGTGCACCGCGCAGTGTGGGATGCAGAGAACGAGTGGATCGAGATGAGACTCGAAGCGACCGAGGCGATGACGGTGCACGTGCGTGGGCTCGATCTCGAACTCGAGTTCGCCTCCGGGGAGCAGATGTGCACCGAGATCTCCGCGAAGTTTCGGCTCGAGGGGATCGGAAAAGAACTCGACGCAGCCGGATTCACGGTCCGACACGAGTGGGTCGATCCTGACGGGAGATTCGCGTTGTTCGCTGCGGCTCGCCGGTGACACCGGTTCGAGGGAAGAGTTTCCACCCGTCATGCGGGTTTCCGTTGACTCACGACCCACGGGAACCCATGCAACCGGGGGAAAGTCGCCTCCTGTCTACAACCCTCGCGCCACCACCGCGTGCGTGACGCGGTCGTCGATCGACGAGACCGGGTTCTCGCGTCCCACCCATCTCTCGCCCCCGAAGTACGTCTCGACGATCTTCTCAGCGGTGCGTGTCGCGAGGGCCTGGGTGGTCAGGGTCGGGTTGGGGCCGCCCAGGCTGTTCGGGAGCGCCGAGTTGTCGGCGATGTAGAGCCGCTTGACCCAGCGCGCCTCCGCAGAGGCGTCCAGGATCGAATCCTTCTCGTCTGTACCCATTCTCATGCTCGATTGTGCGTGCAGGATCAGCGGCGGCCAGTCGCAGCGGTGCACCGACTTCGCGCCCGCCGCGCGCATCAACTCGACGGCCTTGCGGGTGCAGTACTCCCGGTTGCGTCTGGTACGGGCGGATCTCTCACGGTGCTTCACCGTCACCCGCGGAACCACGCCGTGTTCGTCGGCCGGAAGTAGACCGGGCACACTCACGCGGTTGCCGCGTTCGACGTCGTCGTCGGTGATCACGAGTGCCCCGAGCACACGGTCGGCGTCGGAGAGAGTGGTCAGCAGATCGCGACCGACCAACCGGCCGAGGCTGTCGGCTCCCGCAGCATCGACCACGCCGCCCGCACGGCCGTAGCCATGGATACCCGAGTCGCTGTAACCCAGCGAGTACGCCAGCAGCGCGGGCGGCATCCCCACCTGCTCGATCGCGCCGTATCCCGGAAGGTCGACGCGCGCATTGGAACCGGCACCGCGCGTCTCACCGGTGTACTCGTCGAACACACCGAACACCGCGTCCATGTGGTGGTCGGTCAGGCCGCGACCCACCCACTCGCCCGGGTCGGGGAGTTCCGAGTTGAGCCACAGCCGCGGCGACTCGATTGCGCCTGCGGCAAGCACGACGACCTTCGCTTCCGCTTCCTGCTCCTCGCCGTCGGCCGTCCGGAATCGCACGCCGTGCGCGACCGTTTCGCCCGAGACCTCGTGGACGAGGATCTTCGTGACCCCGGCATCGGTCATGAGGGTCACCGGCCTACCGTGCGGTGACCACGCGTCGGCGGTGAGCATCATCGGCACGTACGAGTTGTCGGTGGAGCGGCGAGCCTTGAGATTCCTCGGTGCTCCCAGCGGCAGATAGCAGCCCTGGTAGCAGTGCCCGCACATCGTGCAGCCGCGGGCTTGGGGGTGATGGAGCAGCGCGGCGTCGCGGGTGCGTCCGGCCGTGCCCCCGGGTTGCAGGATCGCGTTCTGCTGCGCGCGATGTGCAGGCCCGGTGGTATCGAGAGATGTCTGGTGGGGGAGACCCATCGCTGCGGCGCCGCGCAGGAACACCTGTTCTTTCGTGCCCATCGGCGCGGTCTGCACTGGCAGTGTCGCCTCGACCCACTCGTAGTAGCGGCGCAGTTCCTCGTATCCGAACGGGAACAGGTGCTCGGTGTCGTACATGTCGCGGTCGGCGCCGTCGTATCCCTGGAATACTCCGGGCACCGCGCGGGGTGAGTTGCCGAAGTAATGGAGCGTCGCACCACCGACACCGGAGACCTGCCACACGAACGAGTTCTGCGGCAGGTCGCGCAGCCACGGCCCCTCGGATCTGTCGCCGGGGCCTTCGCGGAGGAACCCGGTGATCGGGTTGTTGGCATCGTTCTCGAAGTGTGTCCACTGGTTTTCGGGGTCGTCGAAGCGTGGCCCGGATTCGAGTACCAGTACGTCGAGACCGCGTGCGGCGAGTTCTTTCGCGACGACCGGCCCGCCACCACCGGCGCCGATCACGATCACATCGGTCAACGTCATCCCTCCGCTCGATCGACGCCGCCGTAGTAGCCCTGGAACTCGTCCCACCCGTCGCTCACGCCCGCGTATCCGGTCAGCTCCCAGCCCACCGGGCGGCCGGTCGGCGCACGGAGTTCGCCGTCGAATGCGGAGACCTCCGAGTAGGCGACGAATGCGGCAAGCGTGGGAATGGCGTTGACCGCGTACTCGATGGGGCGGCCGGGGAACTGCGGCTCGGTGTCGAGGAGTTCGAAGACGTGCGCCTTGGCGGCGTGCGACAGGTTCGCGAACGGCGACGCGAACGGTCCGGTCACCGAGGCCGGTTCGGCGGTCACAGCGAACAGGTTCACCAGCGCCGCGATCGCGGAAGAGCCCGTGACGTCGATGCCGAGCATGTCGACGAGGGGGATCGGGACAGCCAGATCGAAGGTGCGCTCGAGTGTCTCCGCGGTACCCGGTGTGGCACCGCCGGGCGACTCGGTCGACACCCCCTGGTGCTCCGAGTACGGGTCGTTGCCGGGCGCCACGAACGCGAGGATCCCGTTGATCGTGTCGCGGACGGAGGGGCCGGCCTGCGGAGGACACGCCGCCGCTTCACCGGTGAACGACCAGACCACGCCGGTCAGTGCCGCGCCGGTCGCGACGGCACCCCCCAGGAATCGTCGTCGACTCCACAGTCCATTCGTCTCCACGCCACTCCCTCCTGATTCAGTCGTCATGAGCCGCCACCCACGTCGCGATCCGAGTCCGGGACGTGACACCGAGTTTCGCGAGGATACGTTCGACATGCCCGTCCACGGTGCGCGGCGAGATGACGAGTTTGTCGGCGACGGCACGGTTGCTCATCCCGTCGGCGACGAGGCGGGCGATCTCGAACTCCCGCTTGGTCAGAGGCGAGGTACCCGGGACAGGCCGGTTCGGTGGGGCGGCGTGTTCACCGAGGGCGAACGAGACGGCCTGATCGATGGTCATGTCGTCCGGCGGAGACGAGAGTCTTTCGAACACGTGGTCGCCGAGTGCGGTCCGGGCCGCTTCGCGGGCCGCATGCGAATCGTCGGCGGTGTGCGGACCGAACGCGGCCACCGTGGTGCCCAGTCGCGTCCACACCACTGCGGCGATCCCGAACAAGCGCGCCGACAGTTCGGCGTCGGCATCGGCGACCGCGGCCCACGCGAGGACTTCGATGGACAGCGCCGTGCAGATCTTGTCCTTGTAGTGCTGCTGTATCCGCAGAGCCTGTCGAGCGGCATCGACCGCGGCCGCGATGTCGCCTCGGTGGACGTGCACGAGGGCGGACACCCACAATGCGTAGGCGCGGTTCCACTTCTCCCCGTAGCGATCCGCCAGTTCGAGGACCCGGTTGCAGGTCGCCAATGCCTCGTCGTGCAGGCCTTCGTAGCATTCGGCCATAGCGAGCTGGAACTCGGCGGTGAGCATGGACGCCGCGTCGTCGTTCTCGTGATGCACCCTGATCGCTGCACGGTAGAGCTCGATCGAATGCGCGGTGTGGCCACTGAACAGTTCGTGCAGACCCAGCCAATGATCGGCATGCGCGCGGAGGACGATGTCGTCGAGTGCAGTGGCGAGAGAAGTGCATTCGTCCAGGTATCGACGTGCAGCGTCACGATCGCCCTGAATCAGTGCAATCCACGCGGCGACCCACAGTGCGTCCCCGCGCTCACGTACCGGATCGATCAGGCGCCCCAGAACCTGCTCGACTCGGCGTCGACCGTACGACAGATTGCCACCTGCGATCCAGTGGTAACGCAGCGCGACAGCGAACTCGGCCGCGACTTCCACTTCGCCGGAGGTGCGAAGGGACCAATCGAGGGCGGCCATGAGGTTGGCATGGTCGCGCCGCAACTGTGCCAGAAGGTCGGATTGGTCCGGGCCGCACCAGTATCGGACGGATCGCGATGCGAGAGCAGCGAAGTGATCCCGGTGTCTGCGACCGAGTACGGCGGTGTCGCCGGCGGCGTCGAGTAACTCGCTTCCGTACTCTCGCACCGTCATGAGCTGGTTGTAGCGAACCGAATCCGGCGACCGATCGACGATGACGAGAGACTTGGCAATCAACCGGTCCAGCAGGTCGACGACGTCGCCTGATGGGATGTCGCCGAACCCGCACACCGACTCCACGGCATCCAGGTCGGACCCACCGGCGAAGACCGACAATCGGGCCCAGAGTGAACGTTCGGGGCCGGAACATAATTCGTAGCTCCAGTCGACGAGCGCACGCAGCGTCTGCTGGCGAGGAAGTGCGTTCCGATCGCCACCCGTGAGCAGGGCGAAGCGGCGGTCGAGTCGTTCGACGAGCTGGGCGGGAGAGAGCGAGCGCAATTTCGCGGCGGCGAGTTCGAGAGCGAGTGGAATCCCGTCGAGCCTTCGGCAGAGCTGCACCACTGCAACGGCATTGGCATCGGTGAGCGCGAAGTCGGCGACTACGCTCTGTGCTCGTTCGACGAGCAGCGACACGGCTTCGAAATGGGCGACCTCCGCGGCGAGGTAATGCCCGGAGGGATCCGGGAGGGCGAGAGGAGGCAGGTCGTAGATCTTCTCGCCGGCGACGCGTAGCGGCTCACGGCTCGTCGTGACGATACGGCACTCGGGAGCGGCTGCGAGTAGGGTCGAGACCAGTTCGACGACGGGCGTCAGCAGATGCTCGCAGTTGTCGATGACGATCAGTATGTGTCGGCCACGAACGCGATCGGTGAGCTTGTCGGCCACCGGCTTGCTCGATTGATCGGTGACCCCGAGCGCTACGGCGGCGGCGGACGGTACCGCATCCGGTTCGCGGATCGGCGCCAGATCGATCCACGCTGATCCGTCGCGGAAGACCCGCGCAGTGCGGTCGACGAGTTCCTCGGCCACCCGGGTCTTGCCCACGCCTCCGGGCCCGACCAGCGACACCAGCCGTGACTGCTCCAGGCATGCGCGGGCTGCGTCGAGTTCGTGGCGACGCCCGACGAAGCTGGTCATGGATCTGCGAGGCAGTGAGTGGGAAGGCAGCGCAGGCTCCTGATTCGTGTCCGGGGGGTGCGGACCGAACTTACTCCACGGAATGTGTCGGGCAACACAGGTAGCCAATGGGGTGATTCACCCCGTGTCGGGGATGTGTGATGTGCGTCATGGTTGGTTTCAGCCCGAGCGGCCCACGGTTGCCGATCTCGCGACTTGAACCACCGCACTTCACTAGGAGCGAAGATATGTCCACATTCCGTCCCGCGGCCCCCGACATCGACGTCATCGTGGTGGGCGCCGGTTTCACCGGGCTGTACGCACTGCACAAGTTCCGCGACCGGATGGGTTTGTCGACCCGGGTCTTCGATGCCGCGGGTGATGTGGGGGGTACCTGGTACTGGAATCGCTATCCGGGTGCCCGTGTCGACATCGAGTCGGTGCACTACTCGTACTCGTTCTCGGACGACCTCCAACAGGAGTGGACCTGGAGCGAGAAGTTCGCCGCGCAGCCGGAGATCCTGAGGTATCTCGAACACGTGGCGGATCGGTTCGATCTCCGCAAGGACATCACGTTCGACACTCGTATCGAGTCGGTGGTGTGGGACGACGACGTCCGCGTCTGGACGGTGACCACTGACACCGGCGAGACCGTGACCAGCAGGTATTTCATCTCGGGTGCTGGAAACCTGTCGGTGCCGAAGACTCCGGAGTTCCCGGGCATCGACACGTTCGTGGGCGAGGTCCACATGACAGGAAACTGGCCGCACGGCGGCGTGGATTTCACCGACAAGCGGGTCGGTGTCATCGGCACCGGATCGAGCGGAATCCAGGCGATCACCGAGATCGCGAAGGAAGCCGGTCACCTCACGGTCTTCCAGCGCACCCCGAACTACGCGACGCCGATCGGCAACGCACCCGCGAACGAGACAGAAACAGCGCACGCCAAGGCGAACTACAAGGAACTTCGCGACGCGGCCCGCAACCACTTTCTCGGTGTGCCGTACGACCAGGTACAGGATTCCGCGCTCGCAGTGTCCGCGGAGGATCGGCGCAAGGTGTTCGACGAGCGGTGGGACGCCGGCGGATTCCGCCTGTTCATCGACAGCTTCCGCGACATCCTGTTCGACAAGGACGCGAACGACACCGTGTCCGAGTACATCCGCGAACGAATCCACGAGCGGGTGAACGACCCGGAGGTCGCACAACTACTCGCACCGAGCACCTACCCGTACGCCACGAAGCGACCCCCGCTCGAGACCGACTACTACGAGACCTACAACCGCGACAACGTCACCCTCGTCGATGTGAAGAACACGCCGATCGACGAGATCACTGCGGCGGGTGTGCGCACCGGCGGCGTCGAACACGAACTCGACGTCCTCGTTCTCGCTACCGGATTCGACGCGATGACCGGCCCGCTCCTGGCGATGGGAATCGTCGGGCGCGACGGGCATCGCCTCGAGGACAAATTCGAGTACGGCCCCCGCACCTACCTGGGCCTGATGATGCACGACTTTCCCAACCTGTTCCTGATCACCGGTCCGCAGTCGCCGTCCGTGCTCTACAACATGCCGTTGGCCATCGAGGACCACGTGGATTTCGTGGCTGACGCCATCGCGAATCTGCACGCCGATGATCTCGACACCATCGAACCGCTCGCCGACGCGGAGAACGAATGGGTCGAGCATTGCGCCGAGCTCGCGAGCGCGACGCTCATGCCCGACACGGACTCCTGGTACATGGGCGCGAACATCCCGGGCAAGCCGCGAGTGTGCCTCGTGTATCTCGGTGGCGCACCGACCTACCGCGCCAAGTGCGCGGAGGTGGTGGAGCGCCGGTACGAGGGCTTCGTTCTCACCGGCGCGGACTCGAACCGCGCGTCGTTGGCTTCCTGATCCTCATCGCCGTCACCGAACAACGAAGGAATTCCCATGGCTCTGGACGAACATGTATCCCAGCTCATCGACGCACTGAATTCACAGGGGTTCACCTCATTCGAGCAGCTCACCGTCGAGCAGGCACGCGGAGTCGTCGACACTTTCACTGGGCTTCAGGCGCCGGCGCAGGACGTCGCACGCGTCGAGAACCTCATCTACCCGAGTGAAGACGGCGACCTGCCGCTGCGCATCTATGTTCCCGAGGGGTCAGGGCCGCGACCCGTCGTGCTCTACCTGCACGGCGGTGGCTTCATCGGTGGCAGCATCGACGTCGCCGACGAGCCGTGCAGGGCGATGGCGAATGCGACGGGGGCGATCGTGGTGTCGGCAGAGTACAGACTGGCGCCGGAACACACGTTCCCCGCCGCGCCCGACGATGCCTATGCGGCACTGATCTGGGTGGCCGCTCGTATCGCGGACTTCGGTGGCGACCCGGACAACATCGTGATCGTCGGCGACAGCGCCGGCGGTAACCTCGCAGCCGTGACGGCGCTGCGCGTCCGGGACGAGGGTGGACCGCGGCTGCGCGGGCAGGTGCTGATCTATCCGGTGATCGATCCGAACGCGGATTTTCCGTCGACCCGCGAGTATGCGGACGGCTACATCATCACGAAGCCAGGTCTGGACTGGTTCTGGAATCACTATCTGGCGGGCCCCGGCGACGCGACCAACCCGTACGCCGTGCCGTCACGCGCCGCCGATCTCAGTGGGCTCCCACCGGCGCTCGTGCTCACGAACGAGTACGAAGTCGGTCGCGACGAAGCGGAGGACTACGCGGCGAGGCTGCAGGCCGCCGGGGTCGACACCGTGGTGCGCCGATTCGATGGGCTAGTTCACGGTGTGTTCTGGATGTCGGGCGCGGTGCCTCGTAGCGGTGAGGTTCTTGCCGCGGTGTGCGATCACGTCAGATCGATCACGGCTCCCAGCACAGTGCCATGATGACCCGAGCCACACGGTGACGGCCCTGTTCGGCGCGCGACATGCCGCGCGCCGAACAGGGCCGATTCCCAGCGAATGACGTAGCTTTGTGACGTCGAACTTGACGATTGTTTGACGATTGCTTGGGAAGTCGGTGGTCGGTGTGCGGGGAGGAACGCGTTCGATGGCGGCTGCCGTCATCGCGTGCGTTGTCGTGCCATCGGCCCTGACAGGATGCGCGACGGTCATGGCCGGAACCCCGGTGGAGACTCCGCCTGCTCCCGTCGGCTACCTCGCCCCCAACACCCACAGTCGCTCGATCGCCGGGTCCGACAAGATGCTGCTCGAGGTCGCGGAGAGGCTACGACGACTCGATCCGTGCGGGCTGCTCCCGGAGTCGGTGGTTGCCCGGTACGGCGAAGTGCGTCAGTTCGGACCGCAACGAGCACTCGACACGTGCACTGCCGTCGCGCACCCGTCCGGGGGAGCGAAGTACGACGAGCTGGACGTGACCATCGACCTGTCGCCGGTTCCGAATACCGATGGTCAGCGCGACCGGTCGTTCGACGACACCGAGGTCTATCGCACCACGACCACGCACGACAACTCGCTCGGCTGCACATTGACGTTCGCGCTAGACATCCCGGTCACGGTCATGGCCGATGCGGTACCACCCTCGCGGTTCGCGACGATCGAGGTCGCGCAGTACCGCTCCGAGGATTCGATCGGGGAAAGTGTGCCGGTGTGCGCGGTCGCGGCGGATGTTCTCTCGGAGACGCTGGCGCTCGTGCCCTCGCTGCCGGCGCGGCCGACCAGCGGTGCGGGCCGAATCCGGCTGGCAGCGGCCGACCCGTGCGAGATCGTCGGCAATTTCGTGCCGGAAGAACTGGTGGGGTGGCAGATCGACAGCGACCCGTACCGGTGCGTGCTCACCCCGCACCAGGATGGAGCCGCGCCGGCGACGTGGAGCATCTACTACGGCCTCGAACCCGAATTCCCGTCGCCACAAGACGACGACACCCGTGAGGTGACGTCCGACGGACTGACGTTGCAGGTCCGCGAGACGGGCCACTCCTGCCGGATCTCGACGCCCGTCGAATCGGTGGTCGACACCAATCGGCCCGGTGCGGAGCGTTACAACAGATCGCGTGGCCGCAACGTTCCCGCGGTGATTCTGATGAGCGACACGCTGAACTGCGACGACCTGGTCCCGCTGGCAGTGGACATTGCCGACGGTGCCCTCACCTGACGGCTCGTCGTGCTCTTACGTGACAGCTCGCCGTCGCACCCCGGCCTGATCCGCCTGCGCCGCGGGTCCCGGGGTCTGTGATCGAAACGCCCGAGACCGACGCGGCAGCGGCTCTACTTCGCGGCGCTGAGCCGAGCCTTCTCCAGTGCAGCGAGAGTCCGCAGCACGGTCGCCTTCTGCTTCTCGAGATCGCTACGACGAGCACGGGCCGCGAGACCGGACTGCTCGGCGACCAACGCGAGCTGTGCATCGATCGCGGAGAGCTGATCGAGCAACGCGAGTGCACGGCTCTGGATCTCGTCGAGGTCGACGCTCGTGGTCGCTGCTGCCGCTGCGGTGGTGGTACGGCGCGGAGTCGACGACGAGCGCGATGCCGTACTCGACTTCGTCGCAGTGGGCGCGTCAGCGACGATGGCTGCGGCGCGGGGACGCAGAGCCTTGCGGACGAGTGCGGGGTCCGGTTGTTCGTCGAGACGAATGTCGTTGAGGACACGGCGCGCATCCCGTGCGGCGACCCGGTGCTCGTACTCTTCTTCGTCGTCCGACTGCAGGGTCCCACCGATGGGCCGCAGACCGTAGGTGCCCATGAAACGTCGGGCTTCGTCGACCACGGATTCGTGTCCGCGGCAAGTGGCGCAACGGGGTTCGTTTCGGAACTCTTCGA
This sequence comes from Rhodococcus sp. JCM 9793, assembly GCF_055380405.1. Lineage (NCBI taxonomy): Bacteria > Bacillati > Actinomycetota > Actinomycetes > Mycobacteriales > Nocardiaceae > Rhodococcus > Rhodococcus sp. JCM 9793. The sequence continues at coordinate 5,202,246 of NZ_AP043721.1, read as the reverse complement.
CCGAGTCGGTGTCGCCGCACCACACGCAGGCGCCGGGGGACCACCTTCGCGCAATCCGATTTGTCGGGGTTTCCATGGGGGCCTCGAGAGTATGCGCGTCGATCACGAGGAGCCACCTTAGGTGAAACGTCCCGCTCTCCGCTGCCCGGGGTCTGTTTCGACCTGCGGCATTCGGCGGCGGCGTGATGAAGATCATTCATGGACGTGCGATAGCGGCCGGGTTGCGTGAGGATGACGTGAGAGTGACGACAATTCATTGCGCCGCACGACATTTGCATACCGAACGGTTTGATCGCCGGCGCGGACAGTTCTATCGTCGGCGAGGCCGATCACGTCGCCATCGCTGCCGTGAGCCACTCGACGAGTGGGCGGAACTCTCGCCAGGAGCCGCGCACCTCGTCGAGGGTGCGTGCGGTGTCGAGCCACGGTGGTGACACGTCGGTGCGACCGGCATGCAGCGACTTGTGCCGCAGAAGTTCGATGCGCGGATGATCCGCGGAGTAGCCGCGCGGACGGGTCTTCAGTTGCTCGCCACCGATCTCGTAGCCGGCGCGTTGCATGCGGCGCACGATCTTGTCGAGTTCGGTGCCGCGACGCTCGTCGTCGATCGTGGAGCGGAGCGCAGCAAGCTGAGCCGATGTCGCAGCGTAGGATCCGCCGGCGAGCCGCAGCCCGGCAGCATTGATCTCGACATAGAACCCGATACCTGGACCGGTCGCGACGTAGCCGCCCTGATGGGTCTTGTAGGGGATCTTGTCCCTGCTGAATCGGACATCCCGATACGGACGGAACATCTTGCCCTCACCGAACTCGTCTTCGAGTTCACCGAGCAGGGCACGCATCGGGCCGCGCACGCAGTCGTCGTAGACGGCCTTGTGCGCGGCCCAGAACGCTTTGCTGTTGTCGGCCTCGAGGTCCTCGTAGAAATCGAGTGCCGCGACGGGAAATCCTGTGAACATCCCGTCAGTCTGCCTTGTGGTGGAACCGATCAGGCGACGCCGTTGAAGAGCGACGTGACGGAGCCGTTCTCGAACACTTCGCGGATCGTCTGCGCGAGCAGCGGTGCGATGGAGAGCACGGTGAGCGACTCGAACTGCTTCTCCGGCGGGATCGGCAGCGTGTTGGTGACGATGACCTCCTGTGCGCCGCAGGCAGCGAGGCGCTCGGCGGCCGGATCGGAGAGCACGCCGTGTGTGGCGGCGATGATGACATCGCTCGCGCCTGCCTCGCGCAGGATCTTGACGGCGCCGGCGATGGTGCCGCCGGTGTCGATCATGTCGTCGATCAGGATGCAGGTGCGGCCTTCGACCTCACCGACCACGCGGTTCGACTTCACCTGGTTCGGCACCAGCGGATCGCGGGTCTTGTGGATGAACGCGAGGGGAGCGCCGCCGAGGGTGTCGGCCCACTTCTCCGCGACACGCACGCGACCCGAGTCGGGGGAGACCACTGCGATGTTGTCGACGCCGTACTTGCCGCGGATGTACTCGGCGAGCTGGCCCTGCGCGTGCATGTGGTCGACCGGACCGTCGAAGAAACCCTGGATCTGGTCGGTGTGCAGGTCGACCGTGATGATGCGGTCGGCGCCGGCGGTCTTGAGCAGGTCGGCGATGAGGCGGGCCGAGATGGGCTCGCGGCCGCGGTGCTTCTTGTCCTGGCGCGCATACGGGTAGAAGGGGAGGATCGCGGTGATGCGCTTGGCAGAACCACGCTTGAGCGCGTCGATCATGATGAGCTGTTCCATGACCCACTCGTTGAGCGGGAACGGGTGGCTCTGCAACACGAACGCGTCGGAGCCGCGGACCGACTCCTCGAAGCGGACGAAGGTCTCGCCGTTGGCGAAGTCGCGGGCGGTCTGCGGGGTGAGGGGGACGCCGAGTTCCTTAGCGACCTGCTCTGCCAGCTCGGGGTGTGCCCGGCCGGAGAAGAGCATCAAGTTCTTCTGGTTGTCGATCCAATTGGTCACTGGTCCTGGCCGTCCTTCTGACGCTCGTCTTCGTACTCTGCTTGCTGTGCTTGCGATGCTGCCTCGGCAGCCGCGGTCCCAGCGCGGTTTCGCTGGACCCACCCCTCAATATTGCGCTGTGGCGCACCCGACACCGCCAGTGCCCCCGGCGGAACGTCGCGACGCAGCACCGTTCCGGCACCGGTGTAGGCGCCGTCACCGACGTTCACCGGCGCTACGAACATCGTGTCGGACCCGGTGCGGACGTGCGACCCCACCACAGTGCGGTATTTCTCCACACCGTCGTAGTTCACGAAGACACTCGAGGCGCCGATGTTGGAATGCTCGCCGATCTCGGCGTCGCCCACATAGGTGAGGTGGGGGACCTTCGAATGGGCGCCGATCTGCGCATTCTTGGTCTCGACGAACCCGCCGAGCTTGCCGTGTGCACCCAGTTCGGTACCGGGGCGCAGGTAGGCGAACGGGCCCACGGTCGCGTACGCGCCGATCGACGAGCCGGCGCCCTGCGTGCGCACCACGGATGCTCCCGAGCCCACCTGCACATCGGTGAGTGTGGTGTCGGGGCCGATCTCGGCGTCCTCGGCGATCACGGTGCGGCCGCGGAGCTGGACACCGGGTTGCAGGGTCACATCGGGGGCGAGGACGACCTCGACGTCCACCCACGTCGTCGACGGGTCGAGCACGGTCACGCCGGAGCGCATCCAGTGTTCGAGGAGGCGGCGGTTGAGTTCGGACGTCAGCGCGGCGAGTTGCACGCGGTCGTTGACGCCGGCGACACGCACCGCGTCGTCGGTATGCACGGCGCGAACGACGTCGCCGCTGCCGCGGGCAATGCCGATCACGTCGGTCAGGTACAGCTCGCCCTGGGCGTTGTCGGTGCTCAGTTCGCCGAGCGCTGTCCGCAGGCGTGCGGCGTCGAATGCGTACACACCGGAGTTGACCTCGGTGATGGCGCGCTGTGCGGTGGTGGCGTCCTTCTCCTCGACGATCGAGGCGATGTCGCCGTCCGTGGTGCGGACGATGCGTCCGTAGCCGGTGGGTTCGGTCACCGTCGTGGTCAGGACGGTGACCGCTGCGGGCTCAGGATCGGCGTGGGTCTCGAGAAGCTCGCCGATGGTGTCGCCGTCGAGCAGCGGCACGTCGGCCGCGGTGACGACGACGGTGCCGGTGAAGTCCTCGGGCAGCTGCGTCAGGCCGCACTGGACGGCGTGGCCGGTGCCGTTCTGGGCGTCCTGGACCGCGATGGTGACGGTGCGTCCGAGTTCCGACGCGATGTCGGCGACGGCCGCCTCGACGCGTTCGCGTTCGTGACCGACCACCACGACGAGGTGAGCCGGATCGACGGCGGAGGCAGCGTGCAGGGAATGCGAGAGCATCGAGCGGCCGCCGAGTGTGTGCAGGACCTTCGGGGTCTTGGATCGCATTCGCGTTCCCGCTCCGGCGGCCAGGACGATCATCGCGGTCTGCACTTGCATGTAGCTCCCTCGGCGCGGCGTGCGTGCGGACGCCCCGACGACGTGCGCACGGGAGCTCGACGGCTCCGGCAAATGTCCCCCGCTCCGCCGCCAGGACTCGAACCTGAACTATCTGAACCAAAATCAGAGGTGCTGCCGATTACACCACGGCGGACTGCGACATCCCCGGAACGATCGAGCCCCGGGCATGCGCCCCTGATCTTCGCACGAGACGGTATGGACGTCGAATGTGGGGGGCCTTGTCACGCGTGTCGCTAGGGTGGTTCGGAACAGACCGGACGACGGTGCCGGTGGGTGCCGTGGGGAGAAGGAGTCAGGTGTCGCGATCATCGCAACCCCCGGCCGAACGGAATCCGCGCATCCGCATGACCGGCACCCAGCGGCGTGAGCAGTTGATCGAGATCGGTCGTGCCCTGTTCGCCGAACGCGGATACGAAGGGGCGTCGATCGAGGAGATAGCGCAGCGGGCGCAGGTGTCCAAGCCAGTGGTGTACGAGCACTTCGGAGGTAAGGAAGGCCTGTACGCCGTGGTCGTGGATCGGGAGATGACGATCCTGATGTCGATGGTCACCGAATCCCTGACACGCAACCGGTCGCGTGTTCGTGTCGAGCGTGCCGCCCTCGCATTGCTCACCTACGTCGAGGAGCGCACCGACGGTTTCCGCATCCTGGTGCGCGACTCGCCGATGGCGGCCGAGGAAGGTACCTACTCGAGTCTGCTCAACGAGGCCATGCGCCAGGTAGGGCAGTTGCTCGCCGGCGATTTCTCACGACGGGGGTTGAATCCGGAGCTCGCGCCTTTGTACGCGCAGGCGCTGGTGGGCATGGTCGCGACGACGGCTACGTGGTGGCTCGACGAGCGGACGCCCTCGAAGGAAGTGGTGGCCGCGCATCTGGTCAATCTGTGCTGGAACGGTTTGACCCGCCTCGAATCCGATCCGGCGCTGGGAACCGACTGAATCGTCGACGACCTTCGTAGGTTCACCGGATCGTGTCGTTTTCGGGACGGCATGTCACCTGCATACAGTCTGTCTGAAAGTGCTACGGTAGGCGAGCTGTCGTCTATTCGGGTGACTTCCGGTCAGGTATGAGGTAGAAGACTCTCTTTCGTACCGTTTCCCGGGTTTGGCGGCACAACTGACGTGGTCGTTGACGAGGGAGGCGGCGGGATGGCGCGCCAGGTTCGGGCGGAAGCAACGCGTGAGGCCGTACTCGGTGGCGCGGCGGAAGTCTTCGTGCGACTCGGCTACGCCAATGCGAGCCTCAACGAGATCATCGACGAGGCGGGTGTTACCAAGGGCGCGCTCTACTTCCATTTCGGTTCCAAGGAAGAACTCGCTCGCGGTGTGATCGATTCCGGCTGCGAACGATTCGCCGCCGCCGCGCTCAGCAAGATGGAACAGCGCGCCCCCGCACTCGAAACTGCCATCGAAGTGTCCGTCCTCAACGCCAGCCTGTCCGAGTCCGATCGGATCGTGCGGGCGATGTTCCGGCTGCTCGTAGAGATCGGTGACTACCACGGAAACGAGGTCGCACCGTTCGGCTCGTGGTTCACTTCCATGCTGGACCTCATGCAGCGCGCACACGACGAGGGCGATCTGGAACCCTCCATCGACGTCGATGCGCTGTCCTTCCTCCTCCTGCAGTCGCTGATCGGGGCGCGCACCGTATCCGCTGCGCTCGGCAGAACCGACCAGCTGATCGAGCAGATCGAATCGATGTGGTCGATCCTGCTGCCCGCGCTCGTACCCGCAGACAAACTCGGTTACTTCCGTCAGTTCGTGTCGCGGCGGTTGCGCGTCTCGTAAGGTCGCGCTGTGAACTTCGGACCCTTCGACGCGAAGCAGGCGCCGAGCGCACTCGTGCGCGCCATCGACGACCTCGGACCCGACGTCGCGATCACATTCTCGGCGGTGCCGGCACTGTTGACGGTCAGGCAGGCGGCGGATGTCCTCGGTAGCTCACGGCATCACGTCGCACAGCTGATCGACACCGGTGCCCTGCCCGCAGAATTCCACGGACTGCACCGCCGGGTGTCGCGTACCGATGTACTGGCCCTCGCCGACAGGCAGAGCCGGATCCGCACCGAGGTGCTCGACAGTCTCGCCGAGCTGTCACGCCGAGAAGGTCTGTACGACGAGTTCTGACGAACTTCGGAAAGGGGACGGCCGTGCCGGTTCGGGTTGTCTTGGGGGCGACCGCGTTGGTCCGACCACGAGTTCGTGACGTCGCGTTGGCTTTCGCCGAAGACGGTCACTGCCAACCCTTCTGGAGTGACGGCATCATCGCGGAGGTCGACCGCCGGTTGCCGGCGGATCTGTCGCGTCCGACACGGGACTATTTGTTCGCCGAACTCGAGCGTGCATTCCCCGAGGCGCGGGTGACATGGCCGGCAACCGTGCTGCGGGAGGTTCCGTATGTCGTCGACCCCGCGGAAACACACATGATGTCGGTGGCGTTGCTCGCGCACGCCGACGCCGTGGTCACGCAGACCCCCTCGCTGGCCGCGGCCCTCGAACAGGTCGACGTCGAACCGTGGACCGTCGACGCATTCGTCACCTTCGTCCTCGACGCGGCTCCCGAGGCCGCTCAGCGCACTCTGTTGCGTCTGGTGCGCCGGCGTTGGTTGCCACCGCACCCCGATGCGTCCGAGTCGGACGGTCCCACCGACGCCGATCTGCTCGGCCGGCTCTCGGAATGGGCGGGGCGTGCGCTCGGTGCCAGCAGCGCGGGCTTGCTCGCGGCCTACGCCGACGAGGCGCGGTTCGGGTAGCGCCGGGCCGACACCATGACCTGGCCGTCCGCACGTGTCGCCCCCACGGCATAGACTCGTCACGGTCTTCGTCTCACACTCAGGAGCGCTTTCCTTGTCCGCTGTGTCCCCGGCCGCCACCCCTCTGTCCGGATTGGCGCGGATCGCGCTGGCCGACGACCAGTTCCGCAAGGTCGCCGAACTCGCCGGATCCGCCGAACAATCATTGGTCGCGCCGCCCGCCGTACGCCCGTTCGTCGCCGCGGCCCTGGCCGAGAAGGCACCTCTGCTCGTCGTCACCGCCACGGGTCGCGAAGCCGACGACCTCACCGCCGAGCTCGCGGAGATGCTCGGTGAGTCCGTCGTGCAGTTCCCGTCGTGGGAGACGCTCCCGCACGAGCGGCTGTCGCCGAGCGCCGACACCGTGGGTAAGCGATTGCAGGTGTTGCGCAGGCTGGCAAGGCCCGACGACCGCGACCTCGGCACCGAACTGCGCGTCATCGTCGCGACGGTGCGTTCGCTCGTGCAGCCCATGGCGCCCGGCCTCGGTGAGATCGAACCGGTCACCCTGCGGGTCGGCTCCGAACACGACTTCGACACCCTCGTCGAGCGGCTCGTCGAACTCGCCTATGCGCGCGTCGACATGGTCGGCAAGCGCGGCGAGTTCGCCGTCCGCGGCGGCATCCTCGATGTCTTCCCGCCCACCGCCGACCATCCCGTCCGAGTCGAATTCTGGGGCGACGAGGTCACCGAGCTGCGGCCGTTCTCCGTCGCCGATCAGCGATCGATCACCGACGTCGAAGTGCCCACCGTCATCGCCACGCCCTGTCGGGAGCTGCTGCTCACCGAGACAGTCAAGGAACGGGCGGCGCAGCTCGCGAAGGACAATCCGGCCGACGCCTCGCTCGTCGAGATGCTCGACAAGATGGCCGGAGGAATTCCAGTGGAGGGCATGGAGGCGCTCCTGCCCGTCCTGCAGCCCGGTGAACTGCAGCTGCTCACCGATGTCCTGCCGTCCGGCACGCATGTGCTGCTGTGCGACCCGGAGAAGGTACGGACTCGCGCGACCGACCTGATGCGCACCGGCCAGGAGTTCCTCGAAGCATCGTGGACGGCCGCGTCGATCGGCGGCGCTGCACCGCTGGACGCGAGCAACCTCAAGGGTGTCGACGGTAAGCCGATGGACCTCGCGGCGTCGGCGTACCGGTCGCTTCGGCAGGTCCGCGAAACTGCGCAGGCCGGCGGCACCCCGTGGTGGACCCTCTCGCCACTCGCCTCGGGATCCGACACCGAAACGGTGCTCGAGGTGCAGTCGGCCCCCGAGGTGCGCGGCTCCGAGGATCTGCTGTCGATGCTGTTCGTGAACCTGCGCGCGCACGTCACCACAGGTGGGCGCGCCGCGATCGTGGTCGCGGGTACCGGCACCGGGCTGCGCATACTCGAGCGGCTCAAGGAGAACGAGGTCCCCGCGGCCGAGCTGGAACCCGGAGCGGAGCCCGTCCGTGGACAGGTGGGCGTCATCAAGGGTGCGCTGCACGAGGGACTGGTGCTCGCCGGCAACGGTGACAACCAGGTGCCGGGCCTGGTCCTCGTCACCGAATCGGATCTCACGGGTAATCGCGTCGCTGCTGCGGAAGGCCGCAAGACACCGGTCAAGCGTCGTAACCAGGTCGACCCACTGGCATTGACCGCCGGCGACTACGTGGTCCACGACCAGCACGGCATCGGCCGTTTCGTGGAGATGGTCGAACGCACCGTCGGCGGTGCGCGCCGTGAATACCTCGTGATCGAATACGCGGCGAGCAAGCGCGGCCAGCCAGGCGATCGGCTGTTCGTCCCGATGGAATCGCTCGATCAGCTCTCCCGCTATGTCGGCGGTGAGTTGCCTGCTATCAGCAAGCTCGGCGGGTCCGACTGGGCGAACACGAAACGTAAGGCACGCAAGGCGGTTCGGGAGATCGCCGGTGAGCTGGTGCGCCTGTACGCGGCGCGCCAGGCCTCGCCCGGCCATCAGTTCGGCCCCGACACCCCGTGGCAGAAGGAGATGGAGGACGCCTTTCCCTTCACCGAGACGCAGGATCAGCTCACGGTCATCTCCGAGGTCAAGACCGACATGGAGAAACCCGTGCCGATGGACCGCGTGGTGATCGGCGACGTCGGCTACGGCAAGACCGAGATCGCCGTGCGGGCGGCATTCAAGGCCGTGCAGGACGGCAAGCAGGTCGCGGTGCTGGTGCCCACGACCCTACTCGCGCAGCAGCATCTCCAGACGTTCACCGAGCGCATGGCAGCGTTCCCTGTGGTGGTGAAGGGCCTGAGTCGTTTCACCGACGCCGGTGAATCCAAGGAGGTCCTCGCGGGCTTGGCCGACGGTGAGGTCGACATCGTGGTGGGCACCCACCGCCTGCTGCAGACCGGTGTGCGCTGGAAAGACCTCGGTCTCGTCATCGTCGACGAGGAGCAGCGATTCGGTGTCGAGCACAAGGAACACATCAAGGCGCTGCGCACGCACGTCGACGTGCTCACCATGTCCGCGACCCCGATCCCGCGCACACTCGAGATGAGCATGGCGGGGATCCGTGAGATGTCGACGATCCTCACCCCGCCGGAGGAGCGGCACCCGATCCTCACGTATGTGGGTGGGTACGCCGACAAGCAGGTGGCTGCGGCCATCCGCCGCGAGTTGCTGCGCGACGGCCAGGTGTTCTACGTGCACAACCGTGTGAGTTCCATCGAGAAGGCCGCCAAGAAGATTCGCGAACTCGTGCCGGAGGCCCGTGTCGTGGTGGCGCACGGGCAGATGAACGAGGACACCCTCGAGAAGACCGTGCAGGGATTCTGGGAACGCGAATTCGACGTACTGGTGTGTACGACGATCGTCGAGACCGGTCTCGACATCTCCAATGCCAATACGCTCATCGTCGAGCGTGCCGACGCGCTCGGCCTGTCGCAGCTGCATCAGCTGCGCGGCCGCGTGGGACGTTCCCGCGAGCGTGGCTACGCATACTTCCTCTACCCGCCCGAGAAGCCGCTCACCGAAACGGCCTACGACCGGCTCGCGACGATCTCTCAGAACTCCGACCTCGGTGCCGGTATGGCGGTCGCGATGAAGGACCTCGAGATCCGCGGCGCCGGTAACGTGCTCGGTGCCGAACAGTCCGGCCACGTTGCGGGAGTCGGTTTCGATCTGTATGTGCGGCTCGTCGGTGAAGCGGTCGAGGCGTTCCGTGCCGCCGCCGACGGCACACCGATCACGACGGACGAGGCGCCGAAAGAGGTGCGGGTCGATCTTCCGGTCGACGCACACATCCCCGCCGATTACGTCACCTCCGACCGCCTGCGACTCGAGGCATACCGAAAGCTCGCCGCCGCCACCGACGACGCAGCCATCGGTGCGGTCATCGACGAACTCGTCGACCGCTACGGTCCGCTCCCCGAGGAGGTACGCCGACTCGTCTCGGTCGCGAAGCTGCGGTTGCTCGCGCGTGAGTACGGCCTCGAGGAGGTGGCGGTCACCGGTACGCAGTTGAAGATCTCGCCGATGGAACTTCCCGACTCGAAGCAGATGCGACTCAAGCGTCTCTACCCGTCGGCGCAGTACCGTGCCACGAGCGGCATCGTACAGCTGCCGTTGCCGCGGACCGGTGGGATCGCGTCCGATCGCGTTCGCGACGTCGAACTGCTTCAGTTCATCGCCGATTTCCTGCTTGCGATGGACGGAAAGCCTCAGGGTTCGGTGGATGTGCGAGTCGAGTCCGGCGCACAGGTCTGAGCCGGCGATGACCGACACGGGAGACGCGCTGCGCAGAGCCGCCGAGGTGATGGATCGACTGTGGTCCTTCGGTGGGTGGGAGGTCACGCAGACACACGAGAGCCTGCGGCGGTATCTGGTCGAGGAGACCTACGAGGTTCTCGACGCCATCGACTCCGGTGATCCCGGCTCTCTGCGTGAAGAACTCGGAGACCTGTTGTTACAGGTTCTGTTCCACTCGCGGATCGCTGAGGCAGCGGGGCAGTTCACCGTCGACGATGTGGCCGCGACGCTGGTCGCGAAGCTGGCTGCGCGTAGCCCGCACCTGACCAACGGGCACACCGGTCCGCTCGATGTCGCCGAACAGGAGGCGGCATGGGAGGCCGCGAAGGCAGTCGAGAAAGCGCGACCGTCCTGCCTCGACGGCATCGCCATGGCGCAACCGGCTCTGGCGCTGGCCGACAAGGTGCTCGAGCGGGCGCGACGGGCGGGGTTGCCCGACGATCTCGTGCCGGATGGTCTCAGGTGCGTTCGCGTAGGCGAATCCGGCGACACGGAGTCGACGTTTCGCAGCGCGGTGCTGGAATTCGCCGCGGCGATCCGTGCGGCCGAGGAGTCGGCGGCCGGCGGTGTCGATCGGGGCGCTCCCGGTACCGGCCTCGATGCGGAGGCGTGGCGTCGCCACTGGCGTCGCTGAGTTCGGGACTGTAGACCTCTTGGTCGTCCAACTTGCGAAACGCAAGGATTATTTCTCGGGATAAAACAAACCTAGATACTGTTTTATGGCTTACCATCGTACTCACGACAGGTTAATCACCGGGAGAGGCAAACTCCGGTAAACGAATGTCGGGTTCGGACCAGCGGAATTTGCCACACGCGCCGACGTGCGACGTGCCCAGAGCAGATCGGAGTCCAGCATGACCCAGGTACGCCCGCCCAATGGGCTCGTGACCGGAGCATCATCAGAGCGGATGGTCGACCCAACCGAACATTTCCGGCCGGGGAGACCCACGCGAGCCCCCGACGATATTGCCGACAGCGCACGCCTCGACCGGGTCGACACCACCGTCCCCGCACAGAAGCCCACCGTCAGTCTGATCATCCCGGTCAGGAACGAAGGACGGAACATCGCCTGGGTGCTCGAGCAGGTTGCCGACGAGATCAGCGAGATCATCCTGGTCGACGGGAACTCGACCGACTCGACGCTCATCACCGCCAACAGTTGCCGGCCGGACATCAAGGTCGTGCCCCAGGAAGGCACCGGCAAGGGCAGCGCGCTCAGGACCGGGTTCCTGGCCGCCACCGGCGACATCATCGTGATGATGGATGCAGACGGAAGCATGGCGCCCCAAGAGATTCGGCACTATCTGCACTTCCTCAACAACGGATACGACTTCGTCAAGGGCTCGCGGTTCATCGTCGGTGGCGGTTCGCTCGACATCACACCCTTCCGCCGGCTCGGAAATCGCTTCCTGCTGAACGTCTTCAATACTCTCTACGACGCCGAACTCACCGACCTGTGTTACGGCTTCTGTGCATTCCATCGCCGCTACCTGGAGCTGTTGTCTCTCTCTGCGCCGGGTTTCGAGATCGAGGCGGAAATGGTGGTACACGCGATGCAAGGTGGATTGCGGGTCGTGGAGGTGCCGAGCCTGGAAATGCCTCGGCGGTCCGGAAAATCGAATCTCCACGCGATCCGTGACGGTATCAGGGTGCTGCGCACCGTCCTCCGCGGGCACGATTCCGGGATGTCCGGCTATCTCGCACAGGCCCTTTCCCGCGGCGGCGCCCCCGAGCTCGCGAAAGAATGAGCCGTGCGGACACTGGTCACCGGCGCTGCAGGGTTCATCGGGTCCGCTCTGGTCGATAGACTCCTCGACGAGGGGCATCACGTGGTCGGAGTCGACGATCTCAGTTCGGGCACCACCGCAAATCTCGAACGTGCCATGCTCCGAAGAGATCCGAGCACGGGCCGATTCAGCTTGGTGCAGCGTGGTATTCAGAGCCCCGAACTGGTCGACGTCGTGGCCGGAACCAATCCTGAAGTCATCTTCCATCTCGCCGCGCAGACGGACCCCGCCGTGTCGTCGTCCGATCCGCAACTCGATGCCCGCATCAACGTGCTCGGCACCATCAATCTCTGCGAAGCAAGTCGGCGGGCCGGCATACGCAGAATCGTCTACGCGACATCGAGCAGTCCTCGGTGCAGCACCACGAGACTCGTATCCGAGGTGGAGGACTCATGGGCCACTCCGCGATCGCCCTACGAGGCGGCGAAACTCGCCGGTGAACTCTATCTCGGTGCATACGCGGAGATGTACGGTCTGGCACCGATCTGCCTGGCGCTCGCCGACGTCTACGACCCCCGCGAGGAAGACGGTGTGCAAGTGGATTTCACCCGGGACCGTATCTGCATCGACGATGCCGTCGAGGCCTTCGTCCGCGCCGGCCGCGCCCCCGTCTCGATCACAGGCACCTACTACATCGGAACCGGTCGGACCCGGGGGATTCCCGCGGATGTGGGACGGGACCTCGGGTGGACCGCAGCGGTCGACCTGTCCGCGGAGGGAGGGGGAGTTCGTCGTGCTTCGTGACACCGCCGCGCGCCTCCGGACGGCAACAAGGGCTCCGCGAGGAGGTGCACGACTCGAACACCGCCTCCTCGCCGCAGCGGTGACCGCTCTCGGGGGAGTGGCGATCGCCGTGAATGTTCCTGGTCCTTGGGGAATTTCGGGTCGACTGTGGGTCGTGTCGTTCGTCGTTGCGGCTCCGCTGATCGCGATCGTCCGGCTGCTTCCTGGCGTCAATGCCGTACTCGCTCTGATCGTCAGTGCCGCCGGCGCCCTCGTCGTCAACGTTCTGGTCGCGCAGACGATGTTGACGGCCGATGCATGGTCGCCTCGCGCAGGCGTGGTCGCAGTGGGCGTTGCCGCGGCCCTGCTGTGGCTGGTGCCGAACGACCACAACTCGCTTCCACATACGAAGGACGATGCTCCATGACCGCCGCAATACCCCCGCGCACAATGACCATGGACGTGGTGATCTGCGCATACACACTCGAGCGCTGGGGCGACACTCTCGCTGCCGTCGAATCGGTGCGGAATCAGACGACGCCGCCGCACGAGATCGTCCTCGTCGTCGACCACAATCCCGATCTGTACGAACGCTTCCGCGCTGCCCTGCCCGACGTGACCGTCGTGGAGAACCGGAAGCAACGCGGATTGTCCGGCGGGAAGGACACCGGCGTCGACATCACCACCAGTGATGTGGTGGCCTTCTTGGACGACGACGCAGTGGCTCATCCCGAGTGGCTCAGGCACTTCCGTGATGCCTACGTCGACGAGAACATCGTCGGCGTCGGAGGCACCACCCTGCCGGCCTGGGAATCCGAGCGGCCCCGATGGTTCCCGGAAGAGTTCGACTGGGTTCTGGGTTGCACGTTCACCGGACGGGAGCCGGGGACGGTCCGGAACCTACTGGGTGGCAATGCGTCCTTCCGCCGTGAGGTCTTCTCGGTGGCGGGGGGATTCCCGAGTCACATCGGCCGCACCTCGGAGCAGAGTCGTCCGCTGGGCTGCGAAGAGACGGAGTTCTGCATCCGGGTCCGTCAGCATCGCCCCGACTGGACCTTCGTCTTCGAACCGCAGTCGGTGATCTGGCATCGCGTACCGGCTGCGCGGGAGACCTTCTCCTACTTCCGCTCCCGCTGTTTCGCCGAAGGACTGTCCAAGGCGGCTGTGACGCGAAGCGTGGGTGTCACAGATGGGCTCTCGGCCGAGCGTAGCTACACCACCCGCACCCTCACCCGGGGCGTGGCGCGGGGGATAGGTGAAGCGCTCCGCGGAGAACGAGCCGGGATCGAGCGTTCGTACGCCATCTCGGTAGGCCTGCTCGCCGCCGCAGCAGGTTATGCGCGCGGCGGTGTACCGCTCCGTCGGAGACCTGCAATGACGGAGGCATCATGAACGAGGGCAGCATGAACGAGTCGATTCCGATACTCATGTACCACTCGGTGTCGGAACACCCCACCGCCGCGACACGTCGTCTCTCCGTCGGCCCCGCCTCGCTCGATCGGCAGGTCACCTTCCTTACGCAGAACGGCTACACCGGGATGACCTTCTCCCACCTCGCCGATGCGTTCGCGAAGGGCTTACCCCTGCCGGAGAAAACGGTGGTGCTCACATTCGACGACGGATACGCGGACTTCGCGCACGTCGCCTGGCCGATCCTTCGGCGCCACGGGTTTCCGGCGACAGTGTTCGTCACGAGCGGCTGGATCGACGACGCCGGCTCCAACGCCGCCGGACATCCGCTGGGACCGATGCTGAACTGGGCGCAGGTCAGAGAACTCGCGGGCGCAGGAGTCGAGATCGGGGCCCACAGCCACAGCCACGCCCAACTCGATCAGTGTGCGGACGCCGCACTGTGCGAGGAACTTCGCATCGGTCGGATTCTCCTCGAGGACTGCGTCGGTACTCCGGTCCGCTCCCTCGCCTACCCTTTCGGCTACTCGACCCCGCGGGTGCGGGTCGCTGCCAGAGCAGCCGGTTATCGGTGCGCAGCATCCGTGAGGAACATTCGCGCGACCGCATCCGGCGACCCGTTCATGATCCCGCGGCTGACCATCCGCAGAAGTACCGACGACAACGACTTCGCATCGATCATGAGCGGCGACAAGCAGTTCTACCTCCGGGACCGCGTACTGACTGCGGGATACGCGACCGTGCGCGGCGCACGGCGTGCAGGTAGACGGGCCGCACGACATGGCTGAGAGCGTGCTCGCGATCGACACCGCCGACGACGGTCCCACAGACGATGGTCGCGGGACCGGTCGGCCGGTCAGCGGTCGGGCTCACGGTTCGCTCTTTCTACGGAACACCTATGCGCTCGTCCTCAACACCGGAATCACCGGCGCGCTCGGCCTGGGGTACTGGATCCTCGCCGCGCACTACTACGACGATTCGGACGTCGGTCGCGGATCCGCCGCGATCTCGGCGTTGATGTTGTTGACCGGACTGGTGTCGGCCAACTTCGCGGGCACGCTGAACCGCTTCATACCGAAGACCGGAAAGCGCACCGTCCACGTCGTCGCGTTCGTCTACCTTCTGACTTCCGGCGTGGTCGCCGTTCTTGCGGTAGCCCTTCTCTTCACGCTCGACCTCCTGGGCGGTCCGGCATACGACATTCTGCGCGAGCCGAACATGCGCCTGTGGTTCATCTCCGCAGCGGTGGTCGCGAGTGTGATCACGGTGCAGGACAGCGTCCTGACCGGCCTGCGCGTAGCCGTCTGGGTACCCGTGTGGAACGCGGCCTTCGCTGTCGCCAAGCTCGGCCTGCTCGTGCTGCTGGCCGAATCGATGCCCCGCACGGGAGTGTTCTTCTCCTGGATCATCTCCATGTTCATCGTCGTGTTCCCGGTGAACCTGCTGATCTTCGGCAAGCTCCTACCTCGACATGTACGCACGTCGACGCACGACGTCGCGGTGCGAGCCGCACAGGTCGGCCGGTTCTTCGCCGCAGACTACTTCGGTGCGCTCCTCCAGTACGGCACGATTTTTCTCGTTCCCGTCCTGGTGGCGTTGCGGGTGGCTCCGCATACATACGCGTACTTCTTCCTGGCCTGGTCCATCGCCAACATGATGAATCTCGTGGCCGTCAACACTGCGGTGTCTCTTGCAGTGGAAGGAGTGTGCGCCCCTTCGCGATTGGCCGACTACTGCCGCGCCGCACTCATCAGGACCTTGGGTCTGCTCGTCGTCGGCTTCGTCGTGGTCGGCCTCGCGGCTCCGTACGCCATGGGTCTGCTCGGTGATGGATACCTCGACGCGGTGCCATTGCTGCAACTGCTGGCACTCGCCAGCCTGTCCAGCGCAGTGGTGGACATCTACCTCGGAACGCTGCGGGCACGGACCCGAAGCAGACGGATCATCGTCGTTCAATCACTTCGGGCGACAGCCGTACTGGGGTTGGTCGTCCTACTGCAGCAATACCACCAGGTGTTCGCGCAGTTCGGCGATCCGAGACTCACCGCAGTGGGAGTGGCGGTACTGCTCGGTCAACTCGTCGCGATGCTCACGGTGCTTCCGGACCTCAGGAGGGTCCTGCGGTGGCGCCCACAGCCCGCCCCGCAGATCGAGACATACGAGGAGACCGTATGTCCCTGATCGACGCGGACAAACGCCGGCCCGAGGCGGCCGAGGTCGCTCCACGGTTCCACGAGACCGGAGCGCAGCCGTCGCTGCCACCGCGGGACCGCCGGCAGCGGCTGTCGGTGGCGATCCTCTGCTTCGCGCCCGTCGCGGCAGTCGCGTTGTACCTCGTCGGGTTGCGCAGCGTCGATCTCGGAGCGATGACCGGGCTCGGATTGATATCGGTCCTGACGGTATCGACCCTCCTCGGACCGGGTCTCCTCGTCCTCGGCTTCATCGGGACGTTGTCGCTGGCACGGCCGTATATCTGGTTGCTCGGCATCCATCTGGTCCTGCTCGTGCTCATGTTGCACGGCATCACCCTGCTGCTCGAGTCGGAGCCACGATTCCCGATCAGCTGGGTTCACATCGGCTTCGTCGAATACATCGCCCGAACCGGAACCATGGCACCGGACCTCGACGCCCGTTGGTCCTGGCCGGGCTTCTTCGCGCTCGCCGCGTTCTGGGGTGGTTCGGGAGACCTGACGGCTCTGCACGCCGCCGTGTCCGTGGCCTCGGTGGTCACCAACCTGCTGTATCTCGTCGCACTCGCGCTACTGATGAGCCCGCTCCGGATGTCTTGGCAGGCGAAGTGGCTGGCGGCCATGTTCTTCTGCCTCCTCAACTGGATCGGGCAGGACTACTTCTCCCCGCAAGGCTTCGCGCTGCTTCTCTACCTGCTCTTCGTCGGCTTTCTCGTCATCTGGTTCCGTACGCCTCACTCCTCGTCGGGAGATGTCCCGTGGCCGTTGCGCCCTGGAAGCAGGCTGTGGCGATGGCTCTGGGGCGACGCATCGCGCGGTGAGTTACCGCCCAGGAAGTCCGCGCAGTCGGAACGGGTTGTGGTCCTCGCCGTCGTGGTGGGTCTGTTCGCTGCCGCCACCGTCTGCCACCAGCTGACCCCCTTCGCCATGATCATCAGCGTCATCGGGCTGGTCGTCGCGCGGCGATGCGTGCTCGGGGGACTCCCGGTGTTGCTCGTCGTGATCGTCGTCGCCTGGGTCAGCTACATGACCCAGGCGTACTGGGGAGGTCACTTCGGTGAAGTGATGAGTGGTGTCGGCAATGTCGGGTCGACGGTATCTGCGAACATCTCGGATCGGGCAGGCCTCGGAAACCCGGAACACCAATGGGTGGTGCGCGCTCGGATGCTCACGACCGTACTGGTTTTCGTGATCGCCGGAGTGGGCCTGCTCCGACGGCGGCGGGGAGGAATCGAAGACCGTGTGCTCCTCGTCCTGATCGCCGCTCCGATCGGCTTGGCGTTCATGCAGAGTTACGGCGGTGAAATGGCGCTGCGTGTCTATCTGTTCGCGCTTGCACCTGCTTCGGTGCTCGTCGCCCTCGCCCTGTTTCCTCGCCCGGTATCGCGGCCGTCCTTCCTTGCACGCAGCGCCGCCGGTGTTCTCGGGCTGGTCATGCTCTTCTCCTTCTTCATCACCCGATACGGCAACGAGCCGTTCGAGCGGATCGACAGCGGTGCGGTGAGCGCGGTGGGATCGGTCTACGACCAGACCACCGATGACGTGCGGTTCCTCTACGTCACCGCAGTACCCGAACTCAATTCGACCCCATTCATGCCGCTCGGCTACCGCGATGTGGAACGAGTCCACTGGTCGAACACGATGGCACCGCTCGATCCGACCGATGTGGCAGGGGTGCTGCAGGCGCTCCGCGAAAAGGGCCCGGACACCTACCTGATCACCACGCGAAGCCAGGAGGCGTTCGTCGAGCTCGGTCAGGGATACCCCCTGGGTTGGGGCGAGGAGTTCCGCGACTCGCTGGCCGACGCGCCCGGGCTCCGAGCGGTCGTCGAGAACCAGGACGCCACCATCTACTCGTTCGACTGGCCTCCGGAGGCCGAAGCCGACCACAAGGAGCTGATGTCCACCGGAGTGCAGGTGTGGCTCACTCCGTGGACCGGTGTCGGTGTGGCCTTCCTGGTCCTGCTTGTGGGCACCCTGGGCGTGCGTGAGGCATGGCGACTTCGCCTCGCACCCGACGAGTACACACGTCTGCGCCCACTCACGTTCGCCGCGATACCACTGCTCATCGGATTCGTGCTCGTGGTACTCGAGCGTTTCGTGATGTTGACGTCATGACGAGGAAGGAGCGAATCGCACCGCAACCGAAATTCACCGACAACGAGGAAATCATGTCTCAGAACACTCTTTCCGAACCCGGTGTCCATCTCGCCGGCGATGTGGTGACGGACTTCGTCGCCGCGGCACAGGATCTGCCCGGACATGCGGCCCTCGTGCACAACGGGTCCGTCATCACCTACGGGGACCTTGCCGAGCGGGTCCGCCTCACCGCATCGAGATTCCGCACAAGGGGACCGGACACGGACGGACCTGGCGCGAACAGGGAATCCGACCGAATCGGCGCGGTCGTGTCGCACGCTCCCACCGTGGTGGAGTACCTGCTCGGGATCCTGCAGGCCGGTGCCACCTACTGCCCGATCGACTCGGCGCTTCCCTTCGGCCGCAAGCATTCTCTCGCCGAAGCCCTCGCAGTGGACCGCGTGGTCGACACCGACCGTGACACTCGCGACTCGGACAACCTGCGGATCGACATGCTCGGGAACGCGGTAGCCCTGGACAGCGACCTGCCGTACTGTTCGTGGCTCCCGGACGATTCCGCGTATGTGCTGTGTACCTCGGGTTCCACCGGGGTCCCGAAGCCGGTCGTGATTTCGCGGCGTGCGCTTGCCGTGACGGTGCGCGCCTTGCGCGATCTCTTCGAACTCACACCCGACGATCGTGTACTCCAATTCGCCTCTCTCGGCTGGGATACCTGCCTGGAGGAGATGTTGCCCGCGTTGATCACCGGGGCAACAGTGGTGTTCGACGACGCGGCCCACATCGGATCGTTCCGGCCCTTCGTACGCATGCTGGCCGAGCAGGAGATCACCATGATCGATCTGCCGACGGCGTACTGGCACGAGCTCGTGCTCTACCTGCACGAAGAGCAGATCGGTCTGCCGGACCACCTCCGATTGGTGGTGATCGGCGGTGAGCGGGTCGATCCGACCCGATTGCGGCAATGGCGTGAGCTTCCCGTCGGGAACATCGTGTTGCTCAATACCTACGGTTGCACCGAGACGTCGATGGTGACCCACGCCGTGCGGCTGAGCGGGCCGGGCACAGAATCGGAGGTGGCGGCACACGACATCGACGCACCACTCGGGCGCCCGCTGCCCCACGTGCGTGATCACATCACCGAAGAGGGTGAACTCGTGGTATCCGGGCCGGCCTTGGCCACCGGCTACCTGGGGATGCCGGAGCACACGGCGACGGGATTTCCCATCGCCGATCACGGAACGGGACCGGCCCGGTGGTTTCGCACGGGAGATCTCGCCACTCGCAGCGACACGGGGCTGGTGTTCTCACGAGGGCGCGCCGATGACCAACTGAAAGTGCTCGGCGTGCGTGTGCATCCGGCGGAAGTCGAGGCGCAGTTGAACACCCATCCCGCAGTCGCGGGTGCAGTGGTGGTCGGGGAACTGCTGCTCGGACGAATGTCGCTGACGGCCTATGTGGTTCCGGCAGGGGGAACGACTCCGACACCGGTCGAGCTGAAGCGTTTCCTGCGCGAGCGGCTGCCGAACCAATTCGTCCCTGCCCGAGTGAATTTCGTCGCCGGACTGGAATACACAGCCAGCGGAAAAATCGATCGATCGGCCACGCAGCGTGCCGCACTGAACGATGACATCAAAGGAGTAGAGCGATGAGTCCCGACCACATTGTCCAGATCTTCCGCCGGGTCCTCGAGACCCCTGACGTGAATGCCCGATCCGACTTCTTCGAACTCGGCGGCGATTCGCTTCTGGCGACCCGGGTGCTCAGTGCAATCGCTCGGGACTTCGGAATCGAATTGCCGTACGACGACTTCCTCGATGCACCCTCTGCCGAAGGGCTGTTCGCCAAAGTGACGGCGGTAGCACCATGAACGGGATCCGCATGCGGGTCGTCGTGGTCGGTGCGGGGCTTGCCGGGCTGACTGCCGCTGTCGATCTGGCGGCGGCGGGCGCGGACGTCATCGTCCTGGAGGCACGCGATCGCGTGGGTGGCCGGATGCACGGAATTCCGGTGTCCGCGAGTGTCTCAGCAGATGGCGGAGCCGCCTATCTGGGTGTGCGGCACACCGAGCTTCTCGCGCAGTTGCGCGACTACGGACTCGGTCTGGCTTCCACCGAGATGACGGGGGAGAGCACCTTCCTGATGTCGGGGCAGCGGACGACCACCGCGGGTCGGGTGCCTCCGCTGGGCGCTGTGGCACTCGGTGATCTGTTCGATCGGCTCGACGAGGTCGTCCGATCCGTGCGTACCGATGCTCCCTGGCTGAGCCCGGACGCGGAACGCCTCGACCGGATCTCGGTTGCAGACTGGGCGGCCGAGGAGATCGACCATCCGGACGCGCAGACGTTTCTCCCGCTGTTCCTCGGCGAGATGATGGCGGCGGACCCCGCGTCGATCTCCTTGCTGCACATGGCTTTCTATTTGTCGTCCGGGGGTGGGATCCGGTATCTCAACGCGTTCGAGGGCGGAGCACAGCAATGGCGGGTCGACGGAGGTTCGCACCTCCTGTGCGAGGCTCTCGCCGACCGACTCGGTGACCGAGTGCGGTTGGGTCGTCCGGTTCGGGCGATCGACCAGGGCGGGGACAAGGTCGTTGTGGACTGTGGTCCGGACAACGAGGGCGTGTCGACCGCGTACCGGGCCGACCGCGTCGTCGTTGCCGTCCCGCCGCTGCTGGCCCAGCAGATCGAGTTCTGGCCCGGTCTGCCGGAGCCGCGGGCGACTGCGGTCACCGGCCGCGGGTGTGCAGTGAAGGTGCACGTGAGCTACCCGGCGCCGATATGGCGTGAGAGTGGTCTGTCCGGGTGGTCCGTGAGTGCAGAGGGGCCGTTGTTGTCCACCGTCGACGATTCCCCTCCGGACGAATCCGTCGGTGTACTGACAGGATTCGTCACGGGCGCCGCGGCATCGTCCTTCTCCGCAATGCCGAAGGCGACGCAGAAGGAGGCGGCGCTGGCCCACATCCGCCGGCTGTTCCCGCAACTGCCGGCGCCGTCGCAGTGCACGGTGACCGATTGGCTGTCCGAGCCGTACAGCAAGGGATGCTATGCCGCGCTGTTCGGTCCCGGTGATTGGCTGCAGCTCGGACCGAGCCTGACCGAACCGCATGGCCGAGTGCACTGGGCCGGTACCGAGACGAGCCTGGAGTTCTTCGGGCTCATGGAAGGGGCGATCCGGTCCGGCCGTCGTGTCGCCACCGAATTGATCTCGACCGGAATTTCGGAGACTGATTCGCGGAAGGTTGTATCACGATGACCACATACATCGAACCCGAGAAGACCGGATTCGCCTACGCCACCGATCAGCCGTACAGGTATGTGCGCAAGCAATTGATCGAGCCGGACTGGCGGCGATATCCGGGGTGGGCGGCGGTCACCGAGTCCGAGTGGCGCGATGCGCAATGGCAGCGTGCACACTCCGTCAAGAACATCGCGCAGTTGCGTGCGGTGATGGGTGACCTGCTCGACGAGCAGTTCTATGCCGACCTCGCTGCTGATCAGCAGGAGCGCGCGACGATGTCGATGCTGCTACCGCCGCAGATGCTGAACACCATGACGCCGCTGGGCACGACACGCTGCGGATTCACGGAGGCCTTCTATGCCGATCCGATTCGTCGCTATATGTTGCCTGTGCTGAGCGATCGCGACCCGGAATGGACCTCTCATCCGTACGCCGAGCGAGATTCGTTGCACGAGAGCGATATGTGGGCAACGGAGGGCCTGACCCATCGGTACCCGACCAAGGTTCTCGCCGAGCTGTTGTCGACGTGTCCGCAATACTGCGGCCATTGCACACGGATGGATCTCGTCGGCAATTCCACACCGACGATCGGCAAGACGAAGCTGGATCTGCGCCCCGCCGACCGGCAGGAGCGGATGCTCGATTACCTGCGTGCGACACCGTCTGTGCGGGACGTGGTGGTGTCCGGTGGTGATGTGGCGAACCTTCCCTGGCCGCGGCTGGAAGCCTTCGTCATGGAGTTGCTCGAGATCGACACGGTTCGCGATATCCGTTTGGCGTCGAAGGCTCTGGCAGGATTGCCGCAGCATTGGCTGCAGGACAAGGTGGTCGACGGAGTCGCCCGGGTGGCGCGCGTCGCCGCGGATCGGGGGGTCAATCTGGCATTGCACACCCACATCAATCATGTGCAGTCGGTGACTCCGCTGGTCGCGGAGGCGACGAGGGCACTGCTCGACGCGGGTCTGAGGGATGTGCGAAACCAGGGGGTGTTGCTGCGCGGGGTGAATGCCACGACTACCGACCTGCTCGACTTGTGCTTCGCCTTGCAGGGTGAAGCGAACATCCTGCCGTACTACTTCTACATGTGCGACATGATCCCCCACGCCGAGCACTGGCGGGTCGCGCTGTGGGAGGCGCAGCAACTGCAACAGGAGATGATGGGATACCTGCCGGGATTCGCGACGCCACGGATAGTGTGCGACGTTCCCTTCGTCGGCAAGCGATGGGTTCACCAGGTGGTCTACTACGATCGGATCCGCGGGATCTCGCACTGGAGCAAGAACTATCGCACCGGGCTCGACGGCATGGACGTCGACGCGTTGAACCGGGTCTATCCGTATTACGATCCGATCGACACACTCCCGGTATCCGGACAGACGTGGTGGCGGAATGCGTGCACCGTTCCATGCGACATCTCCGGAACGGTCTCTGCACCATGACTGTCGAGCTGACGCCGATCACCGAAGCCGACCTCGCGGAAGTGGCCGACTTCCTGAGCGTCAATCACAACGACCGAGTTCCGTGGGAATCGGCATGCTCGACAGTGCCGTGGAAGGTGGAGGCCCCCAATTTCGGATTCATGCTGCGGGACGGTCCGAATGTGGTCGGCACATTGTTGGCTCTCTACTCCCAGCGACGGGTCGCGGGGAGGGTGGAGCGCTTCTGCAACATGGGATCGTGGTGCGTGCTGTCCGAGTACCGGTCGCGCAGTATGTCGTTGCTCGATGCATTGCTGGCGCAGGACGGGTATCACTTCACCGTGCTGTCACCCGACGACGGTCCTCGGGAGATATTGGCCTGGCGTAGGTTCCGGTTTCTCGATACGTCGGCGGCGCTCATTCCCAATCTCCCGTGGCCGGCCCCGTTTTCGCGGACGAAGGTCAGCTCCGACCCACAGGTCATCGCGCGCACGCTCACCGGCGCCGAGTTCGACCTCTACCGTGACCACGCACACGCGCTTGCCGCGCGTCATCTCGTGGTTGTCCGTGGGCAGGAGTCCTGCTATGTCATGTACCGGAAATGTCGGTACAAGGGCATACCTGTGTTCGCCGTGGTTCTGCATGTGAGTAATCCGGACCTGTTCCGACGTGCCCTGATGCCGTTGACGCGACACCTGCTGGTGCGGCACAGGCTTGTGGCGACGCTTGCCGAGCTGAGGCTGATCGAGCGTCGGCCTCGGATGTCGTTCGAGTTGGACAGTTGGCCCAAGATGTACCGCAGTGCCGACCTGGAGCCCGCGCAGATCGACGACCTCTACAGCGAACTCGTGTGTGTCCCGTGGTAGCCGGGCACTGAATACGACGATGAGAAAGGAATCGGATCAGCATGACAGAGATGGTGATCAACGCACTGGTGATACTCGTCGTAGGGTTCGTGGCCGTGTTTCTCCTGCTCGTGGTGGTGAACGTTGTGCTCTTCCTCGGTCTCCGAGCGCGCATTCCGCAAGGGGAATTCGCGCCGTCCGAGCACGGATCGACGCATGCCTGACATCGAGGTCGCGGGGCCATGACGCATCACATCCGGACGGGACCGGCCGTACGAAGAGCGATTCGGCGGTGGGGCACGGTCAGGTTGCCGGTCGCGACGGCGGTGGTGGCAGTGCTTTTCGCTGTGCACCTGGGATCCCCCGGAATTCCTCCGTCGAACGGAGTCGAGAGCATCCGGACCCCAGGATGGGGTTTCACCCATACGCAATTCAGCGCTGACACCGGTAGCCCCTTGGGGATCGCTGCCGCAGAAAGGGCCGTCGGGTCGGTGCCGATGGTGCAGGCGCAGGCCATCATGGGGTGGGGAGTGGACAACCCGGAGCCTTCGCCAGGCCAGTACGACTTCGAAAGTCTCGACCGTCGAATGGAATTCATTCTCCATAGCGATGGCACTCCGGTCATAGTGCTGTGCTGCGCTCCGGACTGGATGAAAGGTGGCGAACCAGGGGAGACCGACTGGGACCGCCTCGAGGTGGCTCCGAGTCCCGAACACTTCGCTGATTTCGCCGCACTGAGTGCCGAAGTGGCACGACGTTATCCTCAGGTCCGGCATTTTCTCGTGTGGAACGAGTTCAAAGGGTTCTTCGACGACGAGATCAATCGCTGGGATGCGCAGGGGTATACCACCTTGTACAACGCGGTATACGACGCAGTGAAGGCAGTGGATCCGGCGAACCAGGTCGGCGGGCCTTACGTCGAGTTCGCGAGTAAGCCGGTGGGTGCGCTCGGTACTTCCCCGCAGCTGGAGGGGCCTTGGGGGGCGGTGGATCAACGGTACCTGGATGCGTTCATCTTCTGGAACATGCATCGGAAGGGCGCCGACTTCGTTGTCGTCGATGCCCACGCGACCACGGCTCAGGGTGCGCCGGACGAGTTCACTGCAGTGCAGAAGTTCGCTGCGGTCGATGAGTGGCTTCGCGAGCAGGTCGGTCTGCCCATCTGGTGGGCCGAGTGGTACGTCGAGCCGCCGGGGCCCGGCTGGTCGTGGGAGCGTCAGGTTGCTCTGCGCGTCGCCGCGATGATCGAGCTCGCGGGGAGCGGCGCAGACACGGTCCTCTACTGGAACCCCCGACCTGATGGTGCGGAGTGTGCGACTTGCCTCTGGACGGACACCTGGAACGCCGACGGGGGTCGGCCGCTGCCGTTCCTCGATGTCCTTCAGCGCTTCGCTCGTTGGTTTCCATCGACCGTAGATCGGCGGACGGTGCAGTTGGCGGACGGGTTGCTTGCGCTCGAGACGGACTTCGCGCGCGTGATCGTCAACACCACGGGCACCACGACCAGTGCTTCTGTCGACGGTCGGCAGTTCGAGTGGTCGGCGTACGAGGTCCGGTGGTTCACGGTGGCAGAGTCGTGGGCCGGTGCCGCGGACCGGTAGATGTCGAGTCGCGCTCGAAAGTGATCTTGGGTGGTATGCCCGCCGATCGTAAACGACCACAAGGCCAATAATCAAGCAAAAACATACTTCAGGTTGATTTCTGGGAATGTTTGAAACCAGGGGCTTTTGGATCTAGTCTCGAATCGTCCGGGTATTGCGTGCGAGGGGTCGGGCAGCGCGCGCAGGGGGAAGACCGTGCTGCTTGGAGGTACACCCGATGCCGTTTCGACTGATCGACCGCAAAGAAACCTTTGTCGCGGGCCTGCCGGTGAGAAGTCCGCGCCGCGCGCTCGGCAAAGTGCGCGACCCGCACCTGGAGAAGGCGTGGTTCGCAGTCCTGAACGGGGAGAACTCTGGGCCACTCGCGTCGACATACACGGATCACGCCGAGGAGGTCGGGTCTTACTACATTCAGACGGTCGGATACTGCTGCGACTCGCTCGACGACGTGCCACCCGGCTACATGATCTCCCGTCTACCTGCGGGAACGTACGCAAAGTTCTCTGTGACGGGCGACGATTTCGCTGAGATCTACTCCAGGCTGTGGGACGAGATCTGGGAAGCGGAGCGTCGTGGCGAGATCGAGCGGACGTTCACCGGGGACTTCGAATACTATCCGCATGCCTACGGGGTCGACCTGTACATCGCCGTGCGATCTACGAAGTGCGGTGAACTGCAATGACATTCACCATTGTCAAAGTTGGGCCGTATCGAGTCGGTGGACTCGTGGTGCCGGGGGCCGAGCCCGGGGTTCTCGGCCCTGCCGCAGATCTCATGAGCTTCACCCTGGAGCGACTCCGCGAACGTGGTGTCCGGGACTTGACGGTGGTCTACGTCAGACATCCCGAAGCGGGATGGTCGGCAGTCGCCGGATATCGTTGCGACAACATCGAAGATCTGGCCGTCGGAGACTCGCTGGTCAGAGTGTCCGAGAAGTATGCGGCACGCTTCGTTCCCGACGGTGCATCACCGAACCAGTGCGAAGATCTGTGGGACCAGATCGAGGCGGCGGACAAGAGGGGCGAGATCACGAGAGCCTTCGCGGAGGAGATACTCGTTCTTCCGGAGCATGGTGAAGCAGACCTGTATGTGTCCCTGGGATGAACACTCCGCCAGCATGATTCTGCCTCGGAATTCCGGTAACGGTGACGAGCGGCGCCCGGATGGGTGACGATATCGGAACAACCCTGTCACCGGTCGTGGGCGAGCGCGAACGGCGGCTCGTCAGGGTCGTCGACGCCCGGGCCTCGGATGCATGGTGGTCGGATGCGTCGGACGGCTGCCGATCGGAGGCCGAGGTGGACCGCAGCGTCGAAGGACTGTCTCCGATATTCGTGGGGCGGACCCTCGAATTCCACGATGAGAATTCGGGATACCGATTCATCGCAGCGTCCCCCGCTGCAGAGCCGGACCTGTGGGCGGAGTTCGTCTCCGGAGCGGTCGTCGCGTACCGGAAGTACGGGGTCGAGTCGGCAGTGGAGTACGACAAGATCATCGATGGTGTCTCCACGACGTATTTCTTCGCCGCGATCGACGCGAAGGGCGCGGTGGTGGGCGGATCACGAGCACTGGGGCCCTATAGGAGTGTCGACGATGCGCATCCGATGATCGAGTGGACCGATCCGGTGCAACAGTCTGCGATCCGCCGAGTCCTCGGCGAGTGCCTTCCTCACGGTTTGGTCGAGTCCAAGATGGGGTGGGTCGCGGCGGGGGTTCCGAAGCGACGAGAACTGAGTGCCGCGGTCGCGCGTACCACGACCTACTGCATGGAGCTCCTCGGCGCCAGGTATCTCGTGGGCACTGCCGCCGACAACGCCCTGGCGATGTGGACGCAGTGCGGTGCTCGCATCGTCTACGAGATTCCACCGTGTCCATACCCGGATTCGCGTTACCGGACACGCCTCCTCCTCTGGGATGTCCGAGGCAGCCGGTCGGGCGAGCGGACTCGCGAACTCGAGAAGCTCCTGACATCGGATATCGGATGAACCCCGTGCCGGGCGATGACGAGGTGTACTCGGCGGTGCTCTTGTCCGAAGAGCATCCGGACCACGTCGAGGAGCTCGAGCGACTGCGTACCGA
The DNA here is from genome assembly GCF_055380405.1 of Rhodococcus sp. JCM 9793. Taxonomy (NCBI): domain Bacteria; kingdom Bacillati; phylum Actinomycetota; class Actinomycetes; order Mycobacteriales; family Nocardiaceae; genus Rhodococcus; species Rhodococcus sp. JCM 9793. The sequence continues at coordinate 5,174,850 of NZ_AP043721.1, read as the reverse complement.
GGCCGGGGTCGTGCTGGTCGACCGGCTGGCAGACCAGTGCGACGGCCTGCATCGGCTCGGTGGTCCTGCCGCTCGTGAGGAGGCCCCACGGTGGGCGTACTACCCGTGGCGGCGCACCGCGATCAGGGTGCTCGGACCGTCGTCGTTCCGGAGGCTGCGCCTCGATCGGAACCGGAACAAGATCACCGCTGCCGAACAGGAGCGGCTCGAATCCGTCACGGTCGGGGTTGTCGGCCTCAGTGTCGGGCATGCTGTGGCGCACACCCTCGCCCTCGAAGGCGTCTGTGGTGAGATTCGACTGGCGGACTTCGACGTGCTGGAGTTGTCGAATCTGAACCGGGTGCCGGCCACATTGCTCGATCTGGGTCTCAACAAGGCGGTGGTCGCCGCTCGGCGTATCGCAGAGGTGGACCCCTACCTGCCTGTCTGGGTGTGGTGCGACGGCGTCGTTCCCCGCACTGTGGGCGACTTTCTCGACGGTCTCGACGTCCTGGTCGACGAGTGCGACTCCCTGGACCTGAAGATGCTGTTGAGGGCGGAGGCGTCACGACGGCGCGTGCCTGTCGTGATGCATACCAGCGACAGGGGGTTGGTCGATGTCGAGCGATTCGACCTCGAGCCGGAACGCCAACCGTTCCACGGTCTGCTCGGCGATGTCGACGTCGAGGCGCTGTCAGAGCTGTCCAGTCGAGACAAGGTTCCGCATGTGCTGCGAATCCTCGGTGCCGGTGAACTGTCGATGCGTTTGGCCGCATCCATGCTGGAGATCGACGAGACACTCGAAGCCTGGCCGCAATTGGCAAGCGACGTGGCGCTCGGCGGCGCAACGATAACAGGGTTGATCCGCCGAATTGCGCTCGGGGACAAAGTCGATTCGGGACGCGGGCGGATCGATCTCGACGAACTTCTCCAGCGTCTCGAATCTCCGGCCGCGGAAGCGGGCGAGGCATCGACGGGGCGGATCGACGACGAAGAGGTGCCGGAAGGGCCGGTCGAGGCGCTGGTCCACGCCGCGGTTCGGGCACCGTCCGGAGGCAACAGTCAGCCATGGTCGATCACCGTCGAACGTCGAAGGCTCGTCTTTTCGGTCGCTTCGGAGCCTGCTCCGGTACTGATGGACCTGCATCACCGTGGCAGCTGTATCGCTGTCGGGGCAGCTCTGTTCAATGCGAAGGTGGCCGCGGCAGCACACGGAATCCTCGGCCCTGTGACGCTGCCTTCCAACGACACGGTCGATCCGAATCATCCTGTTGCGACTCTGGAGTTCGGCGACGGGGACGATCCTCACCTCTCGGAGTTGTACGGTCCGATGCTCGCGCGTGCGACGAACCGCCATCCCACCCACGACCGCACTCTCACCGGCCGCGAGGCCGTGGCGTTGTATGACGCAGCGGCCCTGGAAGGCGGCCGGATCAGAATCGTGACAGATTCTGCGACCCTCGATGAGAGCGCGGGGATTCTGGCCGAGTCGGACAGAATCAGGTATCTGACCCGAGAACTCAGGCGCGACATGGTCGGTGAACTGCGGTGGCACGGCAGTGAGAACGCCGACAGTGGCATCGAAGTGAATTCACTGGGGCTCGACGCGGCGGAGAGCGCGTTGCTCGATGTAGTCCTACGCGACGATGTTCTCGACCAGCTCGACGACTGGGGTCTCGGAGGCGGACTCGGGCGCATCACGAGAGATCGGGTACGGGGAAGCGCAGCCCTGATAGCGGTGGTCACCGAAGGGGACTCCGCAAGCGACTACGTGCACGCCGGCACGGTGGTCGAAAGCGTATGGGTGCATGCGCAGGCCCTCGGGCTGGCAGTCCAGCCGGTCTCTCCGGTCTTCCTGTATGCCGACACGCCCGCCGACCTCGGTCGGCTGTCGCGTCGAGACGCCGATGTCCTCGACGCGCTACGAACGAAGTTCAGCGTGTCGCTGGGCGTAGCGGATGACGACCGAATCGCACTCGTCATGAGAATCGGGAGGACCCGGCACGCGGCAGAACGCAGCCGCCGTCGCCCGGATCGAGTGCGGTACAGCCACCAGAGTGAACAGGGCTGACGGAGGACGGAGATGAGCAGCACCGAGAACACGCTCGACGCACTGGTCACCCGGGTCGCTGCGCACCTGATGCCTGCCGATGCCGCCACCCAGGTCACCACGGCGCGGGAGGTGCTCCGCGAACTTGTCGAACATCTCGGCGTGGATACCGCTTTTCTCCGGTACAACGACCATGACATCGGCGCCACGCTCCTGATCGCCGAATGGCCTCCGAGGCCGGAGATTCCGGATCCGGACCCGTTGGGAGTGATCTACTTCCACGAAGCAGATCCCATCTTCGCGGCTTCCGCCACCATGAAGGAACCGCTGTTGAGTCGTCCGGGCCCCTCGGACGGCTCAGATCCCAGCTGGGAAGGATACGGCCACCGGGTGTTCGAAGGATCCGGGATGCCGAACGTGTCGGTGGCTGCCGTGCCACTGGTGGCCGGGCAGATCACGACCGGCGCGTTGGGGCTGATCAAACAGGGCGATCGGGCCTGGAACGACAGTGAGGTCACCACACTCAAGTTGATCGCCGCACTGCTGACCCAGGTGCAGGCACGCATTTGTGCGGAGGAGGATCTGAGGTACGCGGCGTACCACGATCCACTGACCGGACTCGCGAGCAGGCGCGCCCTGTTCGAATATCTCGACGACCGACTGTGCGCAGGCAATCCCGGCCCCGTCGGAGTGCTGTTCCTGGATCTCGACCGATTGAAGGCGCTGAACGACTTTCTCGGTCATCGCGCAGCCGACACGTACCTGTGCCGGATAGCTCAACGACTGTCGGAAGGAAACGGGCACGACGACATGGTCGCCCGGTTGGGCGGCGACGAATTCGTGGTGGTGCTCGATGGTCCCGCAACACTCGACCAGGTGACGGCTCGTGCAGAAGCGCTGCTGCAGCATGTCGGCGAGTCGGTCGCCCTGGACGGCCAGACCGTGGGGCGCGGTGTGAGTGTGGGGGTCGCGCTCGGAGAACCCGGCGAAATCCTGTCGGTCACACTGCTCAGCCGGGCGGACCAGGCAATGATGTCTGCGAAGGCACAGGGCGGGAACAGTGTCGGCGTCTTCACCGAGGACATGAACGACAGGGGCGAACGGCGAACGATCATCGAGATGAACCTGCGCACGTCGATCGACGACGACCACCTCACGCTCGAATACCAACCCGAGGTCGATCTGCGAACCGGGAGGATCCTCGGCCTCGAAGCGCTCGTGCGATGGAACCACCCGGTGCTGGGGCAACTGCAGCCGCTCGAGTTCATCGATGTCGCCGAATCCACCAATCTTGCAGGTGAACTCGGCGCCTGGGTTATGGACACCGCATGCGCCCGGCTGGGGCAGTGGAAGCGTGATTTCAGGGACCTCGATCTGGTCATGAGTGTCAACGTGTCGCCGGTCCAGTTGGTCTCCTCGGATTTCGACGTCGATGTGAAACAGGTTCTCGAGCGGTACGGTCTTCTCGGCTCGGAGCTGTGTCTCGAAATCACCGAGAATGTGGTCGTCGGCGACCTGCGGCGTACGCGGTCCACACTCGCGAAGCTCGAGCGCTTGGGAGTTCGGATCGCAATCGACGACTTCGGTACCGGATACAGTTCCCTCGGGCATCTCAAGTCCCTGCCGGTAGACACTCTCAAGATCGACAAAGTGTTCGTGCAGAATCTCGATCGAAGCGAAGGTGACCGGGTCATCATCGATTCGATTGTCGGACTGGCTGCGTCGTTCGGGCTCGACGTGGTCGCCGAAGGTGTCGAATCAGTGGGTGCGGTGAGCTACCTCCTGGATGTGGGTTGTGTTCGTGCGCAGGGTTTCCTGATGAGTAGACCGAAGGGTCCGGAGGATATCGAGCGATTGTTGGAGGTCGGTGCACTCGCGCTCCCCTGGAACGCCCACGGCAACGATGCCCGCCGAATGTTCCTCGGGGACGCCGCGCTCGAGCAGTAGTAGTAGTGGTGGTGAACTTTCGGTTTGTTATTGTGTAAAAAACAGTCTCAAGGTACGGTTTGAGAGTCGGGGGTCCGACGGCTCCGAACAGGGGTGACCTTGATGTACAAGCGCATCGGCGAGTTTGCTGCAGTCGCCGCACCGGTACGTGATCCGATGATTCCGGCTCGTGTTTTCACGGCGCCCCCGGCGGTCGTGCCCGACCGCGTGGTACGTCCCGCGAGGTGGGAGCGTCGCTACGAAGTGTCGGTGCTGTGCTGCGACCTGCTCTGCCTCGCTCTGGCAAACCTGATCGTTGCCGTCGGATACCGCCCGACCACCGCACTCGCCGATGGGCAGAGAATTGCTGTGATCGTGGTCTGTACCGTCGTCACGGTGCTGTCGATGGCATTTCAGAAGGGTTGGGACAGAAGAATTCTGGGATCTGGACCGGAGGAGTACCGCAGAATCGTCCGTGCATATCTCTACGCGGTGGCGTCGTCGGCCATTCTCGCCTTTTCGCTGGGCGCGGATCGGGCCCGAGCGTACATCTTCGTGGCGTTACCACTTGCGCTGATGCTGACCCTCGCTGCTCGGAAAGTGCTGCGAATCATGGTGTTGCATGCCCGAACGCAAGGTCGGTGCCTGCGCTCCGTGCTTGTTGTCGGGAATGCGGAAGAGGTCCACGAACTCGTCAGCCGCACGAACGGAGCGGGTGAGTCGGGATGGAAGGTCGAGGGCGTCTGCCTCGCGGACGCCACGGGGGAAGACGCTCTTCCCGTTCCCCGCGGATCACCCGTGGCGATCGACGACGTTCCGGTGCTGGGAACCGACGCCGACATTATCCGGATCACCGAGATACACAGGTTCGATGCGGTCGCGTTGCTCCCGTCCGACCGGTGCTCCTGCGCGAGAATGCGCAAGCTCGACCAGGTCCTCGAGGACACCGGCGTCGACCTCCTCATCGCCCCGGTCCTCATCGACATCGTCGGCCCGCGCCTGCACATCTCGCCTCTCGCGGGGCTCCCTCTCCTGCAGATGAGCGCCCCTCGGTACAGCGGCCCGGCCCGGGTCGTCAAGAGGATCGTCGACCGGATTCTCGCACTCGTCGCTCCGTGGCGACAGAAACGGACCGACCGGACCGAATCGAACAGAGCAGGAAAAGGTTTCGAGCACGTATGACTCTCCCGACATGAAGGGTGGAAGCTATGTTGTTGGTGACCGGAGGCGCGGGGTACATCGGTACACACGTCACTCGCTCCCTGATATCGGGCGGCCGAGACGTAGTGGTGGTGGATGACCTGTCGGCCGGGCATCCGGAACTGCTCCCGGCCGGAGTGCCCGTCGAAGTGGGAAGTGTCCTCGACACCGACTTCCTGATGGACGTGATCGACATGTACGACGTCGAGGGCGTTGTGCACCTCGCCGGTCGGAAGGCCGTCGACGAGTCCATCACCCGCCCCTCCTACTACTACCGGCAGAACGTGTACGGCATGCAGAGTGTCCTCGCTGCCATGGTGCGGTTGCGGGTTCGCAGGATCGTGTTCTCGTCGAGTGCCGCGGTGTACGGCGCTGTGGGCGACGACACGGTCACGGAAGACGCTCCGACGCTGCCGCAATCACCCTACGGAAGAAGCAAACTCATGTGCGAGTGGTTGCTTCGCGATATCGCCGCTGCCGAAGGGATGAGCTGGTCTGCGCTCCGCTACTTCAACGTGGCCGGTGCCGGCGACAAGGACCTTGCGGACCGGGGCATCCACAACCTCGTCCCGCGCGTGTTCCAGGCAATCGACCGCGGCGAGGCACCGTCGGTGTTCGGCGACACCTACGACACCCCGGACGGCACCTGCATCCGCGACTACATCCACGTCACCGACCTCGCCGCCGCGCACGCCACTGTCGTCGACGCCATGGACACTGCTCCCATGGCGGCCGTCTACAACGTCGGGTGCGGGTGCGGCGCCAGCGTGCTCGACGTGATGCGCGCAGCACGGCAGGCGAGTGGCGTGCCGTTCGACTGGCAGATCGACGAACCCCGGGCCGGTGATCCGGCACGAGTGGTCGCCGACGCCGCCCGGATCCGCGCGGAACTCGGCTGGAAGGCACGGCACGACCTGGACGACATCGTCGGCAGCGCGTGGGAAGCATGGTCGACGTCGAGGTCGGCCACGATGACGGCGTCGAAACAGGGCGCTGCACTCGCGGTGGGAGCCCGTTAGACCCCTCGGGGTTTCCACCGTCCGAGTCTGCGCGGGTGATCTTCGTGATCGCCCGCGCAGGCGCGTTCACCTGCGCTTGTTCGAACATGTGGAAGATGGAGACGTGTATCCCGCTCCACGACGTCGTCGCTCGGCTTGGCCGCTGCTCGTGTTCAGCGCGCTGATAGTGGTGGTGATCATCGCGGTGGGTTCCAACCTTCGCTCACCCCAATTGCCGCGAATAGAGGTTCCCGACGGTGTCCCGCCGGTCCCCGGTGCGCCGGTGCCGCCGATCGATTTCGAGGGCCCCGGCCGAACCGCGGCACTCCTGCGCGACTGGGCCGAACCGCAGGCCGACACCCTGGGCATCCCGGTGGTCGCGCTCGAGGCCTACGGACACGCCGCGGCCGTCCTGGCCTCCTCGAACAACGGATGCGGACTGGCCTGGACCACCCTCGCGGGAATCGGCAGCGTCGAGAGCAACCACGGCAGGCACGGGGGAGCGACCCTCGACGAGAACGGAACCGCCACCCCTGAGATCCGCGGGGTTCCGCTCGACGGCGGGCCCGGCCTCGCCGAGATCCGCGACACGGACGGCGGCGAACTCGACGGCGACCCGATCCTCGACAGAGCGATGGGGCCCTTGCAGTTCATCCCCGAGACATGGAAGCGCTGGGGTGTCGACGCGAACGGTGACGGTGTCGCCGATCCGGACAACATCGACGACGCGGCTCTCTCGGCGGGACGCTACCTGTGCGATCGAGGTGGTGATCTGACCACGGCGGAAGGCTGGACTCGGGCGCTGATGGCCTACAACCTGTCGGGGGATTACCTCGCGCTGGTGCGCGACCGCGCCGCCGCATATGGGGTCGGTGTGCGGCCGTGACGGCCGAGTCGACGCTCCCGTGCTTCTCCGGGCGGCGCGCCCGTGCTTCACTGCCTGGTCGTGGCGGTTAGGCTGTCCCCAGCGTGCAGACCCCGCAGCGTGAAGTCCATCGAAGGAGAATCAGCCAGTGGCCATCATTGAGCAGGTAGGAGCCCGCGAGATCCTCGACTCCCGTGGCAACCCCACAGTCGAGGTCGAGGTGCTGCTCGAGGACGGAAGTTTCGCTCGCGCTGCCGTGCCGTCCGGTGCCTCCACAGGCGAGCACGAGGCCGTCGAGCTGCGTGACGGCGGCGACCGCTACAACGGCAAGGGCGTCGAGAAGGCCGTCGAGGCCGTCCTCGACGAGATCGCCCCGGCCATCATCGGCATCGACGCCACCGAACAGCGCACCGTCGACCAGGCACTGCTCGACGCCGACGGCACCCCCGACAAGGGACGCCTCGGTGCGAACGCCCTGCTCGGTGCGTCGCTCGCCGTCGCCAAGGCCGGTGCAGAGACCTCCGGTCTGGAGCTGTACCGCTACCTGGGCGGCCCGAATGCGCACATCCTGCCGGTGCCGATGATGAACATCCTCAACGGCGGCGCCCATGCCGACACCGGCGTCGACGTCCAGGAGTTCATGGTCGCGCCGATCGGCGCCGCCACCTTCAAGGAGTCCCTGCGCTGGGGCACCGAGGTGTACCACGCGCTCAAGTCGGTGCTCAAGGCCAAGGGCCTGGCCACCGGACTCGGCGACGAGGGCGGCTTCGCGCCGGACGTCGCGGGCACCAAGGAAGCACTCGATCTGATCAGCGTGGCCATCGCCAAGACCGGTCTGAAGCTCGGTAGCGATGTCGCGCTCGCGCTGGACGTCGCGGCCACCGAGTTCTACACCGACGGCACCGGCTACGCATTCGAGGGCAAGAACCGCACTGCCGACGAGCTCGCCGACTTCTACGACGACCTGCTCTCGGCATACCCGCTGGTCTCCATCGAGGACCCGCTGTCGGAGGACGACTGGGACGGCTGGGTCGCGCTCACCGACAAGATCGGCAACAAGATCCAGCTTGTCGGCGACGACCTGTTCGTCACCAACCCGGAGCGCCTCGAAGACGGAATCGTCAAGGGTGCGGCCAACGCGCTGCTCGTGAAGGTCAACCAGATCGGCACCCTCACCGAGACCCTCGACGCCGTCGACCTCGCGCATCGCAGCGGCTACAAGACGATGATGAGCCACCGGTCGGGTGAGACCGAGGACACCACCATCGCCGACCTCGCCGTTGCCGTGGGCAGCGGCCAGATCAAGACCGGTGCCCCGGCCCGCAGCGAGCGTGTCGCCAAGTACAACCAGCTTCTGCGCATCGAAGAGTCGCTCGGCGACGCTGCCCGCTACGCCGGCGAGCTTGCGTTCCCGCGTTTCAACATCGAGGGCTGAAGTCAGGTATGAGCCAGCGCGGTAGATCCCGACCCGGCGCCCGCCGCAGCCGCACCGAGGGTGTGGTGGGGGCGCGTCGTCCCGGTCGGACACGTCCGTCGGGATCTACCGCACCGGCCGACCTCGGTCAGGAGACCGCGGGCGCACGGCCCGCAGGCCGAGAGGACCCAGCTCACTCGTCCCGTCGTGGACGAGGCAGCACGGGTCGTGCTCGGCCCACCCGCGTCGGAGCTCCACGGGACGGGCGTCGCCCCCGTACCGAACGCACCATCCTCGGATTGTCCACCGGACGCGCAGTGATCCTCGCGCTCGTCGTCTGCGGACTCGCATTGACCCTTGCGGTGCCGCTGCGCACCTACGTCAGTCAACGCTCGGAAGCAGATCAGGTCGCACAGGAGCGTGAACAGCTCGAACGCGAGATCGCTGCGCTCGAAGAGCAGAAGACGCACATGGAAGATCCCGCCTGGATCCGTGCGGAAGCACGCGAGCGACTGCGTTTCGTGATGCCCGGCGACATCCCTTACCAGGTCCAGCTGCCCGGCGACGTGACCCTCGTCGACGAGAAGAAGGAACCGGAAATGCCGTCCACCGGTGCCTGGTACAGCGACCTGTGGCTTTCGGTGGTCGAACCGCCACCCGAACCCGACACCGACCCGGTGCCGCAGCGTATGCCCGTGGCACCCCCAGAACCAGGAGATATCCCCGGGTGACCGCTCCCGTTCCGCAGGAAGACCTCGACGCCGTCGCCGCCCAGCTCGGGCGCGAACCCCGAGGTGTCCTCGCCATCGCCTACCGCAGCCCCGACGGCGCACCCGGTGTGGTCAAGACCGCACCGAAGCTGCCCGACGGCACCCCGTTCCCCACGCTCTACTACCTGACCGATCCTCGGCTCACTGCAGAGGCGAGCCGTCAGGAATCGGCCGGCGTGATGCGGGAGATGACGGAGCGACTCGGCACCGACACCGACCTTGCCGCCGGATACCGACGTGCCCACGAGTCGTACCTCGACGAGCGCAACGCCATCGAATCCCTCGGCACCGACTTCACCGGCGGCGGCATGCCCGACCGCGTCAAGTGCCTGCACGTACTGATCGCCCATTCGCTCGCGAAGGGGCCGGGAATCAACCCGCTCGGCGACGAATCGGTGGCGCTCGCCGCCGATGCCGGCCTGCGCGGCACCGCGATCCCCGCAGACTGGCCCACCTACGCCGAGCTGCGCGGAGAACCTCAGTGAGCACAGTTCGCGTCGCCGGCATCGACTGTGGCACCAATTCGATCCGCCTGCTGATCGCCGATATCTCGGACGACGGCACCCTCACCGACGTCGCCCGGCTGATGAAAGTCGTGCGGCTCGGGCAGGGTGTCGACGCGACGGGTCGTCTCGCCCCCGAAGCGATCGAACGCACTCGCGTCGCACTGGTCGAATACGCGGACCTCATTCGCGAGACCGGAGCCACCGCAGTGCGGATGGTCGCGACGTCGGCGACCCGCGACGCGCAGAATCGCGAGGACTTCTTCGCGATGACCCGCGAGGTACTCGGCGCAGTCGTTCCCGGTGCCGAAGCCGAAGTGATCACGGGCAACGAAGAAGCACGCCTGTCGTTCACCGGCGCGGTCGGCGAACTCGATCCGGCCACGGGGCCGTTCGTCGTCGTCGACCTCGGTGGCGGATCCACAGAAGTGGTTCTGGGCGACGAGAACGGTGTGCATGCGGCATATTCCACCGACATCGGCTGCGTGCGTCTGACCGAGCGGTGCCTGCACGACGATCCGCCCACCGCCGACCAGGTCGCGGCTGCGCGCATGGTCGCGGGGGAGAAGATCGCCGAAGCGCTCGAACACGTTCCCGTCGAAGAGGCACGCACCTGGGTGGGTGTCGCGGGGACCATGACCACACTGGCCGCGCTCGCCCACGACCTCGACGTGTACGACCCGGCGAAGATCCACCTGTCGTCGGTCCCGTTCGACCGGTTGAAGGAAGTGTGTGACGGCCTCGTCGCCGCGACCCGCGCCGAGCGTGCGGCGCTCGGGCCGATGCACGAAGGTCGCGTCGATGTCATCGGTGGTGGTTCGATCGTGACCACCGTGCTCGCCGAGGAACTCGGCCGACGAGCCGGGATCACCGAACTTGTTGTGAGCGAGCACGACATCCTCGACGGAATTGCTCTTTCCCTCGTGCGGTAGACAAATTTCCGTCGCGAGTACCGAGGTCTGAGACCATTCGGTAACGATCGGGCGGAGCGTGAGTATAGAGCGGTTGGCCGCTGATCCTGCGGTAATCGAGAGGGATACTCATGCGACAAAGGTTCGGCGTGTTTATGACAGCGGTCCTCGGGGCCGTTCTCGTGGGGATGAGTGTGCCGCTGGTAGCGGCAGCCGATCCCATGTATCCAGTGCCTGATCCGGATCCGTTCTATCTGGCGCCTGCCGACCTCGACACCAAGCAGCCCGGCGATGTCGTCCGCACACGCCGTATCGATACCTGGATGTATCCGAACTCGGACGGCTGGCAGGTCGCGTTCCGGTCGACCAACTCGCTGGGGAACCCGATTCTCGGGGTCACCACGGTGTTGCTGCCCCACGGTGTCGCCAACCCACCGCTGGTGTCATACCAGGCGATCATCAACTCGCTGGGCACCAAGTGCGCGCCCTCGCGCTCGCTGTTCAACATGGAGCTGCAGGAATCGCCCGGGATGATGTTGGGTCTCGAACGTGGGTGGGCGGTGTCCGTCCCCGACCATCTCGGCCCCACCGGTGCCTACGGCGCAGCGAAGCTGGGCGGCATGATCACGCTGGACAGCGTGCGCGCGGTACAACGTGTCGCCGAACTGGGTCTGACCGACAGTCCCGTTGCGTTGGCCGGGTATTCGGGTGGGGGCATGGCAAGCGCGTGGGCTGCGGCGCTTGCACCGACCTACGCGCCGGAGCTGGAACTGGCCGCGGTGGTGGCGGGTGGCATTCCCGCCGACCTCGAGCAGATGGCCGACGGCCTCGGCCTCGAACCGCATCCCGGCTTCGGCTTGGCCTTCGCCGCTGCGATCGGGCTCGAGCGTGAGTACCAGGAGCGTCTGCCGATCTCGGATCAGCTCAACGAGACGGGCATGTGGTTGCGGGATTGGACGGGCAACGAGTGCCGACGTTTCCTGCTTTTCCACGGAGCCTTCCGCAGCGCCGGTGAGGTCGCAGTGAGCACGAGTCTGTTGAGCAGCCCGGAAGTCCGTCAGATATTGCGGGAGAACAGCCTGCGTCATTTCGATGGTGTGCCCACCGCGCCCGTCTACCTGTGGCAGGGAACGCTGGACGGGCTCACCCCCTTCGACTCGGTCGAGGAAGTTGCCCGGCGCTACTGCGCGGAGGGCGCACCATTGACCTTCGTGCAGTACGAGATCGCCGAGCACATGACGACCGCCGTCGCTGGGTTCCCGGATGCCTACGAGTACATCGACGCGCGATTCCGCGGTGAGCCGGTACCGACCAGCTGCTGACTCGAATTCGATGCCGACACTTCTTCTGATCGGGGCGAGGCCGTGAAACCCACGGCCTCGCTCCGAGCGGACGTCTGCCACCCGCTAGGCTGATCCGGTCGGCCCCCATAGCCCAATTGGCAGAGGCAGCGGACTTAAAATCCGCACAGTGTCGGTTCGAGTCCGACTGGGGGCACCATATTGTCGCAAGCAGGCCGGTTCGGCACCCTTGCTCGTGTTCTGCCGCACCCTCGCTGGCGCGGCGTGAGCCAGGAGATCGGGATCCGCCGTCCGATCTGTGCCGTCTTGGCGCGATAGTCGTGGTACCCGGCACGGGAGCGCGCGAAGCGCTCCACGCACTTGTACGCGGGGCCGTGCTTCGTGGTCGGAGCGACGCGCCGCAGTGGCATCAACGGCAGTACCTCCAAGTCAGCGCAGACTGACCCGACATCACTCCGCCGGTGTCGGCCCCGCCTTACCCTGTCACGCAAGTTCTGCTCCGGATCCGTCGGGTGTCCCGCCAAGATCTGGGGAGGGCAAGAGGCTGCAGAGGTACCTGCAGGGGCAATTCCGGCATCAGTCGACGGAACTGCGGAACTCCGCTCCCTCCTGGAGAACTCGGATTCCTTCGGCGACATCCACGACGGGATAGATGTGGAAATCGAAGAATGGAAAGAACCTCGTGGGTCCGTCGGCCACATCAGTGGGGTTGTCCGACTCGACGATGGCGAAGCCGCCGCCGAGGTCGAGGCGACTCACGAATTGGTGGAAAGTCGCACTCTCCGGTGGTGCCCACTTCGCGAACACCTGAAGGAGGCGCTGCACCTCCGTTTCCCTGTCTGTGGCCGATCCGCCGGCCCTGTCCTCCCACGCGACTACGTACTTCATCTCGTCTCCCTGGATTGTCTTGGGCGCCAAGGCCATCGCTTCGCTGTGAATATCGGGATCGGAATGACGGGTATCAGGATTCGGATGTCGAAATACCGTAAATCGCGATAGTCGGGAAGATGAAGTCGTGATGTTTGGTCGTACACCGCTGCGCCGCAAAGTATTCCGATGCGCAAATTCGCGGACCCACCTTCCGTGTAGGGAGATGGTGGGATCGACATCACTCGAGGCCAAGCGCGACTTCAACAAGGATAAACCCTCGTTGCGGCAGGGGGAAGGGTGCGGATGCATGTCGGGAGGGCGCACCTTCGATCCAACGTCGTAGACCGTCGGTCTGATCACCGCCTCGTAAGGCAGGGAATCACCGCCTACGCCGACACCGATGTGGTGATGGAAGGCCGTCTCATTTTAGGACGGTATTTGTCCTATATCCGCGACACACTCGAATCATGAGCGAAACACACTCGACTGCAGGACAGCCGGATCAGGCCGACATCACCGATTACGACGATCCGAACGCGCCGTGGAACCAGGCTTGGGACGAGGAAGGCAGCATCGCCAACTGGAACGATGACGTGATCAAGGAGTTCCGGGAGAACTCGGGCAAGGTGGGCGGTGCTTACGCGGGCGGAGACCTCATCCTGCTCACCACCACGGGAGCCAAGAGCGGCAAGCGGCACACGACTCCACTGGGGCCTCTGCACCGGGGCGACACCATGTACGTGAGCTCGTTCATCGAGGACAAGTACCCGGCCTGGTGGTACAACGTCAAGGCGAATCCACAGGTCACTGTCGAACTCGGGGGCAAGACCCACCAGGCGAGCGGCAAGGTGCTCGAAGGCGCGGACTACGAGGAGTTCGCAACCTGGGTACTGGCCAACAACCCCCTGCTGGCGGACTTCCAGTCCAAGATCGATCGGCCCATTCCGCTGGTCGTGCTGACCCTCGACGGCGAGGTCTGAGCGCTCCCCGAGACCTCCGGGTCACACCCCGCGCTCTGGCAGGCACTCGCCGAACAGGCCGCCCGGCCTGTCAGGGTGCGGCGACGAGGTCCGGAAGAAGTGTGAGCGCTTTGTCCCGCAAGCGATCCGACGCCTCCGTCGCGGAAGCATCATCGGTTTCACCGGCTTCCGTGCGAGTATCGCGCTCGATGAGGTGCTCGAGCAGCGCCGCGAGAAATATGCCGTCGAGCATCGAGTACGTGACGTTGCGGTCGTACCTCGGGACCGCGTCCGACAGTTCGGCGTAGCGAGTGAGGACCCGGTCGATCATGTCGCACAGTCCGTTGTCGATCGCGGATACGTCTTCGCGTAACTCGGGATCGAACATGGCCTGGTTGCGCAGGTCGTACCAGAGGCGGTGCATCGGAGCCTCGGTGCGCAAGGTCTCGAGGAGCTTGTCTGCGAATCCGCGGCGCAGTTCGTCTGCGGTCGAGGCACTGTCGACGATTTCGTCGTATCTCGTCATGCATCGGGACTTGTAATAGCGGACGCAGTGCAGGATCAGCTCGGTCTTGTTCTTGAAGTAGTAGTGCACCACTCCGTGTGAGAACGGCGAATTCTGCGCGATCTCGCGCAGGGATGTGCGGGCATAGCCCAGCTCGCCGAGGGTAGCCAGGGCGGACTCGGCCAGTTGCACACGACGTTCGTCGTACTTGTCCTGCCGGTTGCGAAAAGACCGCTCGGCGGGTGCTGCCACGGGGTTCATCGCTGCCAGTGTAGGTGACCGGACGAGTTCGTGACACTTGGCAAGAAAGATCAGGCCACTTGACCGGAAAAGTCTTGACAGTCGTCAAGACTTGGGTAACGCTGTGACTCACACCACTCGTTCGGTCGCACTCGATGAGGCGACCCGGCCGCACCACGGCCCGATATTCGCTGAACGGTCCGTCAGAACTGCAGATACCGGAGGAGACACCGATGACCGTGTTCGATCTGACCGGGCGCCGTGCCCTGGTCACCGGCGGGGCCCAGGGCCTCGGTGAAGGAATGGCTCGCGCGCTCGCGTCGGCAGGTGCAAGTGTCGTGATTGCCGATATTCAGGACAGCGGGGAGCAGACCGCAGCCGACCTTCCCTCGGAGGGGCAGCAGAAGCATGCTTTCACTCGCCTCGACGTCACCGAGGAATCGGACTGGGAACGGGCGATCACGGCGACGATCGACGCCGTCGGCGGTCTGGACATCCTGGTGAACAACGCGGGCATCGAGATCTCGAGCTTGCTCACAGAGGTCGCCTCCGACGACATCCGTCGCATGCTCGAAGTCAACGTCCTCGGTACCACGCTCGGGCTCAAGCACGGATTACGCGCCATGCGACCGGGTGGTCCGGCCGGAAACGGCGGCGTGATCGTCAACGTTGCCTCTGTGGCAGCGACGATCGCGTTCCCCGGGATCTCGGTGTACTCGGCGACCAAATCTGCCGTCGACCGGCTGACGCGTGTGGCGGCGATGGAGAGCGGCAAACTCGGCTACCGCGTCCGCGTCAACTGTGTCTATCCCGGTCTCGTGCCGACTGCGATGGGTGCGGGACTCGCGAACGACATGGCGACACTCGGGTTGTTCGGCTCGCCGGAGGAAGCGGTCGGCGCCGTCGTGGATCTGACTCCCTCCGGGCGTCTGGGCACGGTCGAGGACATGGCAGACGCTGTCGTGTTCCTCGCGTCCGACGCAGCGCGATTTGTCAACGGCGCCGGCCTTCCGGTCGACGGCGGAATGGGAATGTGAGGGAGAGACCTGTGAGTACACCGACATCGAAATCGCCGCGCCGCGTCGTCGTCTACGGCGCCTCCGGGTACACAGGCCGACTCGTCTGTGAGTTCCTGCGCGAGTTCCGTATCCCTTTCGTCGCTGCCGGCCGCGACAAGGGCAAGATCGACGAATCGATGCGGACCAACGTTCCGGGCATCGAGACAGCGGATTACGAGGTAGCACAGGTCGAGCACACCGTGGAGGCGCTGACCGAACTGTTCCGCGATGTCGACGTCGTCCTCAACACCGTCGGACCGTTTTCCGATCTCGGCCCCGAAGTGGTGCAGGCGTGCCTGGCCGCAGGCGCGCACTATACCGATACGACCGGTGAGCAGGACTGGCTCATCACCTGCGAGGAACAGTACGGAGCGGACTTCGCAGCGGCAGGACTGCTGCTCGCCCCGGGGATCGCGCAGATGTACACCATCGGGGAGATCGCGGCCCAGTTGTGTCTCGAGACGCCGGGACTCGACACTCTCGACATCGCAGTGTTCTGGGGTGGAAGCCCGACCATCGCGTCGACTCGTACGATCCTCGTCAACGCCGCGACGTCGGCGGCGCACTATCTCGAGCAGAACGAGTATGTGCCGTTCGACCCAGCGCAAGGGCTTGTGCCGCTCGTGGTACCCGGTCAGCACGAACTCGCCCAGTCCTTGCCGTGGGGCGGGACGTCGCACCCGGTGTGGTTCCGCCGCGACCCGCGCGTCGCGAATGTCAAGGCGCAGGGTGGAGTCTTCAACGCCGCACTGATGCACGGGGTTCCACAGATCGTCGCGCAGGCTCTCGAGGCAACCAAAGACATGTCACCCGAGGACCGCGACGCAGCCCTGACGGCAACCGCGCGTCAGGTCATGGATGTCATGCCGCCCCGCGAGAACCCTCGCGTCAACAAATCTCTCGACTCGGTGCACGCGTCGGGTCCACTCGGGCGAGCCCACTGCGTGATCCACGGCAACAGTAACTACAAGCAGACCGGGCTCCTGCAGGCATTCGCCGCGAACTGGCTGGTGCAACAGCCGCCGAAGCGGGTGGGATTCGCCAGCGGTTGTCAGGCGTTCGGTCACCACGAACTGCTCGGAGTGCTGCGCAGCTTCGGTCTGGTCGCGAAACCTGTTCTCACCGTGCAGGACTTCTGAACAACCGCTGAATCGGATGGAGGACTCGATGCGGATAGTCGACTACCTCGACAAGGGCGCCTCGCTCGGGCCGGACCGTCCGTGCTTCACGACCGACGGCGACACCTGGACGTACGCCGCCGTCCAGGGTCTTGCCGACGATGTTGCACGCGCGTTGGTTGCCCGTGGCGTGCGGCCTGGAAGCAAGGTCGCCGTGCTGTCCGGCAACGATCCGCTCGCGTTCGCGTGTGTCTTCGGCATCAGCAGAGCCGGGGGAGTGTGGTGCCCGATAAACCCGCGCAACGAGGCGGCCGAGAACCGTGAGATCCTCGACCGCTTCGACTGCGAGGTGTTGTTGTACGCATCGGCCTATCGGGAGCTCGTCGACAAGATCCGAGCGGATCTTCCCGGGATCCGCACGTGGGTGCAGCTCGATGGCGAAACCGACGGGAACACACTGGGTTGGGACGATTTCAGTGCTTCGGGCGGCGACTCCCACGACGCTCCCGATAGGTGTGCGCCCGACGACCTCGCGATGATCGTCGGCACGGGCGGTACGACCGGCAAACCGAAAGGCGTGCTGCTGACCGGCACCAATCTCGAGACGATGACGGCGCTCACGCTCATGAGCTATCCGTTCCCTACTCACGGTGCCCGTCCGGTCTACCTCGCGCTTGCCCCGCTCACCCACGCGGCCGGGGTGTTGTGCTTTCCCGTCCTGGCCAGCGGCGGCGAGATCGTCATCATGCGTAGCCCCGACGTCGGCCGGTTCCTCGAACTCGTGCCGGCACACGGGGTCACCCACACGTTCCTCCCCCCGACCCTGATCTATATGGTCCTCGCCCACCCTGATCTGGATACGACGGACCTGTCGAGCCTGCAGTGTTTCTGGTACGGAGCGGCACCGATGAGCCCGACTCGGCTCGTCGAGGCGCTCGAACGGATCGGCCCGATGGCGCAGCTCTTCGGACAGACCGAGGCGCCGATGATGATCTCGGTGTTGCCGCCCGACGAACACCGCCGGTCCGACGGATCGATCGCCACCGAAGTTCTGTCGTCGGCCGGTCGTCCGTCGCCACTCGTGACCGTCGCGGTGATGGCCAAGGACGGAACGTTGCTCCCGTCCGGTGAACGCGGAGAAATCGTGGTGCGTTCCTCGCTCGTGATGGCCGGCTACTACAAGAACCCCGAGGCAACCGAGGAAGCAAGTAGGTTCGGGTGGCACCACACCGGCGACATCGGCTACCTGGACGAGTCCGGTCTGCTGTTCATCGTCGACCGCGCCAAAGACATGATCATCACCGGTGGCTTCAACGTGTATTCCACGGAAGTCGAGCAGGCGATCCTCGCGCATCACGCGATCCAGGACTGTGCGGTGATCGGCCTGCCCGACGAGAAATGGGGTGAACGCGTCGTAGCGGTCGTGCAACCGCACTCCGGCGAGCATGTCGATCCCGCAGAGCTCACCGCGTTCGTCAAGGAACGCATCGGATCGGTCAAGGCACCCAAGCAGGTCGAGGTGTGGCCGGATCTTCCTCGATCGAAGGTCGGCAAGGTGCTGAAGACCGACATCAAGGCGAGGTTCACTTGAACCCTCGCTCAGCGAGCGAGAACTTCATGATTCCCCGACGGCGGACGCGTACCGGTGCGAGAGACGTGCACATGCCTCCGCAAGTTCGGCCATGTCTGTCGCGGGTAGCTGGGCTCGGAGTCGGGGAGAAAGAACCTGGTGGATCGTCGCGAGAGCTCTCGCAGCGGCTTCGCGCCGAACCGGTCACCGTGCTGGGGGCCAGCTGAAGCGCCAGTACCACCGCGACCGCTTGGTCGGCATCGAAGGAGAAGCGGTGGTAGATCTGCACCGGGCCCCCGCGGGGGCTGTGGCACTCCCCGGTTACTTGAAAACCTTCCTCCCATCGCACGGGTTTCCTCGGATCGTCGGCGTGAGGAAACCCGTGGAGACGGAGGGAACTTTCGAACGGTCAGCTCGGGGAAATCGAGCTGTCACGGCGGGGTCTTGTCAGGAGCAGCACCGCGACACCCGACGCTCCGGCGACGACCCCCGCGAGCACGACCGTTCCGGCCCCCGAGTCGAGCAGCGCCGCCCCGATCAGTGCTCCCACCGCGATGCCGAGGTTCAACGCGGTGATGACGACTCCACCGGCGATCGGGCGGAACGCCACTGTGGACACGCGGAGAACACGCGCTTGGAGAATCGGCGGAAAGGCACCGGCAGCGATTCCCCAGAGGACGACTCCGACGGCAAAAACAGCGGTGGTATCGGTTCCGAGTCGGAGCGTCAGCACGCCGAGGGCGAGTAGCGCAGCGGCGGCCGGCGCGGCACCGCGTGGGTGACGATCGGAGACGACTCCGGCGGCGGCGACCCCTACGGCATTGGCGACGCCGAATGCAAGGAGTACTGAGGCGATCGAAGTCGGGGCGAACCCACCGAGGTCGACAACGATGGGCGCGACGTAGGTGAACACGGCGAAGTGGGCGGCGATCACGAGACTGCCACCGGCCGCCACGGTGAGGACTTGTCGCGCGCTGCGGTCCCACCGCCCCGGTTGTTCCTGAGCATCGGAGTTGTTCTCAGGGCCGCCGACGACCACCCATACGGCAATCGCGATGGTGAACAACAGGATCGACAGGACGAGGAGCGTCGGTCGCCACCCCACGGCGTCCGCTACGGCGGTCGCCGCCGGAAGCGAGACCAGGCCTGCGAATGCCGGTCCCGCCAGGACGATCGACAGTGAGGTGCCGAGTTTCTCCGGTCGTACGATGCTCGCCACGAATGTCACGACGAGTGCCCAGAAGAGGCCGTGTGCGCCTGCAGCAACGAGACGCCCGAGGAACGCGACGGCGAAGTTCGGTGCGAGTGCTGTGGCGGCGTTGGCGACGGCGGTCACCGTAAGGGCGGCAGACAGCAGAGTCCGCCTGGGTATGCGGGAAGTGGCCCGGACCAGGGGGATGCTTCCGAGTGCGATCGTCAGCGCCCACACGGTGACCAGGAGGCCGACGGCGCCGAGCGGCACCCCGAGGTCGGTGCTCATGTGCGGCAGCAGACCGGACGGCGCGAGTTCCACCGTGACGGTCGCCAGCGTTGCGAGGGTGAGTACGGCGATCACGCCGGTTGGGCTCGTTCGGCCCGTGTTTCTCGTCGAGTGTTGCGTTGTCTGGGTCATTGGAGGACGGTAAACATTGACATCTATGTGAATGTCAAGGGCGAAGGGTATGCGTATGAAGATCGGCGACCTCTCCGAACGCACAGGCGTGCCCACGCGGATGCTGCGGTACTACGAAACCCAGGGCTTGCTCGCACCCGGCCGTGCGGGCAACGGATATCGGCAGTACTCGGAGGAGGACGTGCACACGGTCGAGATGGTTCGGTCCCTGGTCCGTTCCGGTGTGCCGACGCGGTTCATCAAGATCGTCCTCGACAAGCAGAGTGGTGCCGTGGACTGGGGTCCGCGCTGTGATGCCGTCCTGTCGGACATGATTCGCGAGCAGATCGTCGACCTCGACGCGAAGATCGCGTGCCTGAGCACCAGCCGCGCTGCACTCGCGCACCTTGTCGGCGAAAGTGTTGAATCCTGAATCAATTCCACCACGAAGACAACCGCGACCACGGCAGACACGAACATCCTGTCGAACCGTTGCTCGTGTCCGCGGAGCGTGTACTTGTTCCCGACTTTGCCGAATCGGGGAAGGATTCACCGCCGAACCGACCAAAAGCGTTCGTATTCATGGTGCACTGGCCGGACTGTCTCCGATCGGAAAGGTCTATTCATGTCTTCACGAGCCCTTCGCCGCGCCGGCGCCGCCACGCTTGCTGCCGCAGGCATACTCACAGGACTCGCGGTAGGAACCGGGACGGCCGCGGCCGACACGGTCGAGGTACCGATGGATCGGTGCTGGGGCGTGAGCCCGTACATCGTCGACCAGCCCTACGCGCCGGCACGCTTGTTCAGCTGGCAGACCGAGCCGGGCAGAACACAACTCCAGATGCCCGACGTGGCGAGCCTATGGTTCTTCACCGGCGGCTATCAGACCGACGTGAAGCTCGACTGGCACAACGTCGACACCGGCGAACGTGGCACGCTCTACGACAACGCGACCGTGTCGAACCCAGGTAATGACGTCGTGACATTCGATCTGAATTCGGGACCCGGTGACGTCGAGTTCACGGTGAGCGCCGTCAACAGTATTCCGCTGTGGAGCATCCCGACCACGTCGTGCGGTGGTGTCGTCAGCGTGGCGTGAGTCAGGCGGCGACCGGCACGCGACAACCACACCGGACGGCGCGTCCGTGTTCGTCGTCGTCGAGCCAGCCGTATTCGTCGCACTGCCCGCACCTGGGAGGCAACGGCATCCGGGGTGTGGGCAGTGCGCGCCAGAGGCGCAGCCACCCGTGCACGTGCATCGTCGGATTCGCCGGTCGATGAGCAGTTTTCGCGGCCGATGCGAGAGCTTCGACGCCGTGTAGTGCCGCCAGCGCAAGGATTTCGCATCGTTGCTGCGGCTTGATCTTGGCGAACGAGGCCATCAGGCCCGCGGAGACCGTGGCGGCTTCGAGGGCGTCGAGGACGCGGTCGTCTGATTCAGGACAAGTCGACGCCGCGACGTCGTTGTTCGTCTCAGTTCTTGGTTTCCGAGTACTTGTAAGAGGGGCGGGCCTTCCGATGTCGGCGGCTCCGGCGGGCGGTTTCCCAGGCCTCGGCGGAACAGGAGTTCCGCCGCGCGGTTCCTCGTAGATGGTCTGGATCGTGAACCACCTCCCACGCTCGTCCTGGAACTTCTCCACCACGAGATACCCGACCTCGGCAAGTTCGCGCATGGCGGTGCGGATGGCGTCGCGGCCTTCCTTGGGGGAGTGGCGCGCGATCGACTCGGAGCGGATATGCCAATCGGCAGGGTTGCTGAGCAACATGATGAGCAGGCACCTGGCGCGAAAACTCAGCTGGCCGTCGTTGATGACGGTGTTGGAGAGGACGGTGAAATTGTCGGCCAGGCGCGGGCCGCGTCTGATTCCGCCCTGTAATGGGGCATGGGTATGCTGTGCCACGTTCGACTCCTTTGAGTAAGTCGGACGACGCTCGTCGCGAGGGCCAACTCGCGGCGGGCACCTTTTCTTTTGTGGCGATGATCTTGGCGCAGCGTTGTACGCGATGTCTACGGAATGTTGCAGAGCGCGTGGATTCGCCGATCCCACCAACCGAGAGTGGCACCCATCACAGCGCTGTCCGTGTCTAGGGTTCGGGCGCTAAACCTTACCCATAGGACGGTCATGAAAACTGGATTCACCATCGCAACCGCATCTTTCGGCGTGATCACCGCGCTGACGCTCACTGCATGCGGTAGCGCAGTCACCGAAACCACCGGAGCATCCCCGACCTCTGCGACCGAGAGCGTCGCGGAACCTGCCGCTTCGACGCGTCACTTCGCGCTCGAGGGGGCACACAATGTGCGCGACATCGGCGGATACAGTACCGCCGACGGAAAGACGGTCGCGTGGGGGCGGGTGTTCCGCGCAGACAGTCTCGACTCACTCACACCCGACGACCAACGTGCAGTCGCAGACGCGAACGTGGGCACAGTGGTCGATTTCCGCGGCGCGGACGAGATCGCGAAGTCCGGTGTCGATCAGGTACCGGAGAGCATCGACGTCGTCAACATCCCGCTACTCGACGAAAGTACGCAGGCGTTGTCGGAGGCCATCCAAACCGCGATGACCACGGGTGACCCCGCCGTGATGCAGGAGATGCTCGGCGACGGCAAGGCCGAGCGCATCGGCGACGAGGGGTTCGTGGTCCAACTCGACCAGCCCGAGACGATGGCCGGGTATGCCGACACGATGAGGCTCATCGCCGACTCCGACGGTGCACTCGTCTATCACTGCACCGCAGGCAAGGACCGAACCGGAATGATGACGGCTCTCCTGCTGGGTCTTCTCGGCGTCCCGGACGACACGATCGTCGACGATTTCGTGCTCTCCAACGAGTTCAATCGTGAGCACAACGAGGAGACGTACGCGTTCCTGGCGAGCAAGGGCGTCGACATCGACCTCATCCGTCCATTGACGGAGCAGAGCGCCAGCAAGATCCAGCCTGTGCTCGATGCTGTGAACAACGAGTACGGCGGCTGGGACGGATTCGCGACGACCGTTCTCGGGCTCGACGGCGACACGGTGACCAAGCTTCGCGACACCCTGCTGACGTAATCCCGGTCGGTTCGGTAGTTCTGACCGCGTACAGGGCGGTCGGACCACCAAATCCCTACAACCACAATGTCTGCGGACAGAAGCGGCCTCCCCGAACTGTTGCTTCTGTCCGTGGACCGTGTTTGGGTCGCCGTTGAAATAGTCGAATCTCCCGTCGAGGTCCGGGCGGGTCCCTATTGTGTACGCATCACTGGCGATGGGGGCGGCGATGGGCAGCAGCGCAATCCGGATAGTTCTCGCGACAGCAACGGCATTCGCTGTCGGCGTCGGCGGCGCTCCACACGCCTCCGCTCAGGACGACAGAACCGAGACGACCTACGCCTCCACCGCGCCGCTCGCCGGCGAGGTGATCGGCTCGGTAGTGACGATCCCCGCGCCCCTGCCGGGGTACGTCGGCCCGCGACCGGAACGGTGCGATCGCCTGTCCTACCTTCGCTGGCGATCGGCCGACGGGCCCGGCAAATCGTCGGACGCCGACCGCATCTTCGTCGCTCAGCCCGGAATTTTCGAGGGGGCAGGGGCATTCGAGAGCATCGCCCGCAATACCGTCGTCGCCGCAGACAGGCGGGGTGAGCACGTCGAGTTCTGGGCGCTGGACCGCCGCTCGAACTGCCTCGAAGACCACACCGGAGTCCAGGCTGCACTCGCGACCGGCAGCTTCGACACCGCCACCGACTACTACTTCCACGGCGCGGAGGTCGACGGGTCGCGCTTTGCGGGCTACGCCTCGGACGCCGACGTCGCATGGCTCGCCCACGTCGGGCTCGAACAGACCCTCCGCGACCAGTACGACCTCCTGCGACACGAACTTCCCGACCCCCAGGTCCGCAGCGACAAGGTGCTCTGCGGCGGGCACTCTTTGGGAGGATTCATAACTGGTTTCTTCGCCGAATGGGATTTCGACGGGAACCCGCAGACCCTCGACGACGCCGGATTCAGCCAGTGCTCGGGATATTTCGCGCTCGACACCGTGATCGCGGCGCAATCTCCCGCACCGGTGGGCGGATCGTTCCCGCAGATGCCCGACATCATGAAAGCTCCGCTCGACGTTGCGACGGGAGCGATCACCGGGGCCATGCCGGTACTGGCGCTTCCGGCGGTGATCAACCCGGAGACGACGAACCTGCTTGCTCTGGCAGGTCTCGCAGCACGTCTCGACCCGGAGGGCGTCAACGATCTCGTCGAGCGGTTGCCGGACAACCCCAACGTCGACTGGACGTTGCGGGCTCTGCTCGCGAAGGACGCCGCGATGTTCGCGACCGGGAAACCGCAGGTGCGCTCACTGAATGCCACCAACGAGGCGGTTCTCGGAGCGATCCTCGACGACAATTCGCAGCCGTTCGGGTTCTTGCAGGCCAGCGTCGGTTTCATCACGGGAGCCCCCGTGCAGGACAAGCTGTTTCCCGTCCCGAGCACACCCGAGATATTGGGGTCGGGATTTTTCGGCGACGCACCGAAAGCGTCACCGTCGGTATACAGCAGGCAGGGGACGCTCTACCGGTGGCTCGATTACGACGAGGTGGGATCCGAAGACTCGCTTCTGGACGAGGCGCGCTACACGACTCCGGCGAGCGAGGTCACGTCGATCGCTGAACTGGCGCGCAATCTGTCGGAGCCCCCACTCGACTTCACCGAGTGGTACTTCCCGACTCGGCTGCCGTCGGACCTGGCCCTGTCGTCGGCTCCGTCGTTCGCGACACATCACATCCACAGGGACGGGGTCGCGCGGCATCCGATTCTCACGCTGCAGGGCAGCGGCGGTATCGCGCTTCCGGAGTCAGAACATCCGGACGACGTGCCGGTCGTGTTGTCGGGCTACAACCACATCGACGTACTCACCGCAGCCGGCGAGCGGAACGACGGGCGCCCCGAACCGGTTTCGGAGGCACTCGCCGACTTCGCGAGGAGATAGGTGGTTCAGGCTCCGCGCGACGAGAAGATCGAGGTGTAGTCGAACGGCTCGGGTGAACTCTGGTGCTCGGCTTCCACCACTTCGGGCTCGGTCTGGTTCGGGTTGACCGGCTGCAGGAACAGCGGTCCGGTGTCTTCGGTGTACTGGCTCATATGAGTCCTTTCGGGTACTGCTTCGACCACTTCATGTGTTGACGAGGAACACGCGGGTGCGGGGTACGCAAAACCAGGAGCGTGCAGCTCGGGGGATGATCATCGAGGTTCGTATCGGGGAAGATGTCCGGATGTAGCGAACCGGTCGATGGTCCAACTCTACACTGTGCACTCCCGTGGCGCGCGATGCCACGACGCGCGTGCCTAGACTTCATCGGTGCATACCGTCCTCACAACTCTCCGATCGCCCCGCCGGTTGACCACCGAAGTCCTCGCCGGGCTGGTTACTGCGCTTGCCCTGATTCCGGAGGTCGTCTCGTTCGCGGTGATCGCAGGCGTCGACCCGAAGGTAGCGCTGTACACGTCCTGCATCATGGCCATCACCATCGCGTTCGTGGGTGGGCGTCCGGCGATGGTGTCGGCGGCTGCGGGTGCGACGGCCCTGGTCATCGCGCCGTTGGTGGCCTCGCACGGGCTCGACTATCTGATCGCCGCCGTGTGGCTGGCCGGCGCGCTGCAGATTGTGCTGGCCCTGACCGGTGTGGCGCGGCTGATGCGGTTCATCCCGCGCTCGGTGATGATCGGGTTCGTCAACGCACTGGCGATCCTCATTTTCAGCGCGCAGCTCGGACATCTGTTCGACGTGCCGTGGCTGGTCTATCCGTTGGTTGCCTTCGGTATCGCGATGGTGGTGTTCATCCCGCGGCTCACCACGGCGGTGCCTGCCGCACTGATCGCGATCGTCGTGCTGACCGGCATCGTCGTGCTGTTCGGTGTGGACGTTCCGGACGTAGCCGACCAGGGCGAGCTTCCCGGAGGCTTCCCGAGCTGGATGATCCCCGACGTGCCGTTCACGGTGGAGACACTGGGGATCATCGCGCCCTACGCGGTGGGCCTTGCGCTGGTGGGGTTGATGGAGTCGCTGATGACGGCGAAGCTCGTCGACGACATCACCGACACCCATTCCGACAAGACCCGCGAAGCGTGGGGTCAGGGCGTCGCGAACGGCGCCGCGGCCCTGTTCGGCGGGATGGGTGGCTGCGCGATGATCGGCCAGACCATGATCAACGTCAAGGAAGGTCGGGCACGGACCCGCATCTCGACGTTCCTCGCAGGTTTGTTCCTGCTCGTGTTGTGCGTGACGGTGGGCGACGTCGTGGGCTCGATCCCGATGGCGGCGTTGGTCGCTGTGATGATCGTGATCGCCGTGACCACATTCGACTGGCACAGCATCGCCCCGCGCACCTTGAAGCTCATGCCGATCAGCGAAACGCTCGTCATGCTGGTGACTGTGATCGGAACGCTGGCCACCGACAATCTCGCGATCGGTGTGGTTGCGGGGGTGCTCACCGCGATGGTCGCGTTCGCACGCCGGGTCGCGCACATGACACGGGTGCACGCCTCCGACGCCGCCGACGGAGTGCGCACCTACACGGTGTCGGGCGAACTGTTCTGGGCATCGAGCAACGACCTTGTCTACCAGTTCGATTACGCCGGTGATCCCGACCATGTCGTCATCGACCTCACCGATGCGGAGGTGTGGGATGCGTCGACGGTCGCGACCTTCGATTCGGTGCTGCACAAGTACTCCGAGAAGGGGAAGACCGCGCAGATCGTCGGCCTGGACGGCGCCAGCCTGAGACGTGTCGAGATGCTGTCCGGGAAGCTGGGCGACAGCTGACAGGGTTGCAGCAACGTTTGATCATTGCCGCTTCCGGGAAGCCCCACCACATGGCAACGTACAGAGTGATCGACCCCAGCGGGGATGTAGTGGACACCAAGGACATCGAGAGCGCCGACGACGCGCACGCGTGGTTCGTCGACATTCGGGCGGACAACACCGAACTCGGATGGCGTATGGAGGCGCAGCACGAGAACGACGGGACGTGGCACTTCTTCGACAGCACCGAGGGAGCGTCGGAATAGACGCACAGAACGAGGGGCGGTGTACGGATCTGCCGTACACCGCCCCTCGTTCGTTTCATGGTTCAGCGGCTACTTCTTGAACGCGTTCTTCACGTCGTCCACAGCGTCGGAGACCTTGTCCCCGGCCTGCTTCAGGCCGCCCGAGGCGCGGTCACCCTTGCCTTCGGCTTCGAGGTCGCGGTCGTCGGTAGCCTTGCCGGTCTGTTCCTTGGCCTTGCCGGTGGCTTCTTCCACCTTGTGCTTGGCCTTGTCGATGAAGTCGGCCATCGATCCTCCTCGTGATTGCCGATGCAATACTCGTGCCCTTCACGGGTACCCACCGGTTCGGCGCGCAAACGTCCGCACAGCAGCGACCCACACGTGTAAGACTGCCTGAGTACACCGGCGTCAGTACACGATGATTCGGGAGGTGCCATGTCCCATTCGAACGATGGAGACCCCATCGGCGACGCACCGGACGCCGACCCTGAACTGGTGCGCAGCGGCGCAGGTGGACGCCGCACGTCCGTGGTCTCGGTGATCGCAGCAGTCATCGCAATAGTGCTGATCATCGTGCTGATCCTCGTGTTCGTCTGAATACGCGTGGTCAGAGCCAGTCGCGTCGCTTGAACAGCAGATACAGCAGCCCCGCCGACCCCACGATTACGCAGGCGCTGACGAGCACACCCCACGGCTGATCGAAGCCCGGATAGGGCACGTTCATGCCGTACCACCCGGTGACCGCAGTGGGGACCGCGATGATGGCGGCCCACCCGGTGAGCTTCTTCATGACCGTGTTCAGTCGTGCGTCCTGCAACGACAGGTTGGTCTCGAACAGGGTGGTCACCATATCGCGTAGTGATTCGGTCCATTCCGTCGCGCGGATCACGTGGTCGTAGAGATCGGTGTACCAACCGTCGAGTTCTGCGTGGTTGCCGGCCTCGGCGCGGTGCCGCATCACCGCGCTCACGACCTCGCGCACAGGAAGCACGATGCGTCGTAGCTGTACGAGTTCTTTGCGGAGCCGGTAGATGCGGTGCTGGGTCGCGCGGGTCATCGGTGTGTTGCCGAAGAGGCCGTCCTCGATGTCCTCAATTGCGTCGTCGAGGGCTTGGATGGTCTCGAATTGGCCGTCCACGATGACGTCGAGCAATCCGTGCAGGAGCGCACCGGTTCCGAACTGCATGAGGTCGGCGTGATCGTCCCATCGGGTCGTGACCTCGTCGATGTCGAACGGCCCGCCGCGACGCACCGTGACGATCCCGCGCGGCAGTATGAACGCCGACACGCGGGTGGTGTGCAGCCGGGATTCGACCGTGTCGAGGCCGGATTGTCGATCGAGGTGGGTCGCGTACACCGTGACGAAGGTGTGGGTGGGGTAGCGGGTTGCCTTGGTGCGCTCGCTGCGCGCCACCGCGTCTTCGACGGCATGGGGGTCGAACTCCAACTCGGCGGCGAGTGCACTCATCTGGGCGTGTCCGGGGTCGTGCAGGTCCACCCACACCAGCGCGTGCTCGTCCGCGAGATGCTCGGAGATGTCGTCGAGCGGGAACCCGTCCGCGGCGAGCACACCATCGCGCCACAATCGTGTGCGCACGTCTCCGGGGAGATTGGTCATGCTCGAAGTGTGCCCCACTCAGAGCTCGGTGCTGGTCTCTCCGGTTTCGGTGAGTCGCAGCATCTCGTCGAGGAACGCGGAGTCGACGACAGGCCATTCCTTCGGCCAGCGGTCCTCGCGCAATCTGTCGCGGAGCGAGGTGAGTACGGCGACGACGTGAGTACCACCGTCGACGAGATACCG
Organism: Rhodococcus sp. JCM 9793; assembly: GCF_055380405.1. NCBI lineage: Bacteria > Bacillati > Actinomycetota > Actinomycetes > Mycobacteriales > Nocardiaceae > Rhodococcus > Rhodococcus sp. JCM 9793. The sequence goes on along the minus strand of NZ_AP043721.1, from coordinate 5,146,196 downwards.
AAGCATTCCCCGGTCGCCGCAGATCTCGACGGCCGGTGCGAGGATGTGTTCGGCGTCTTCGAGTCGTCCCGCAGCATGCAGGCACGCGGTGAGCAGCCGGGTTGCCTGCAGGTGCGCGCGTCGTCGTCCGTTGACGGCGGTGCGTCGGTGCCACAACTCGGCCCATTCGACGGCGTGGGCCACGGACTCGGGGTCGTCGCTGCTGTACAGGAGACGGATCGCGGTGGCGTCCTCGATCTGTGCGGTCACCTCGGCTACACCGTCGGGGTCGGGATCGTCTGTCGTCGGCATTTCCCGGGCTTCGCGCGGCTCCGCGGGCAGACCCAGCCGGACACGTTCGTTGTCGACGCGGGCGCGTAGTCGCGGGAGGCGGTGGGCGGCAGCTGCCCGTCGGCCTTCGTCCAGCAGGGCGACGGCGGCGTCGTGATCACCGCGCGCCATCTTCGATCGGGCGGCGGTGGCGAACCGTGCGATCATGAAATCTGCAATGCCGCCTTCGATCCCGAGCTGGGCGCTTTCGTCGAAGAGCGCTTCGGCCTCAGTGAGCCGACCCTGCTCGTAGAGGAGTTCCCCCAGCATCGCGGCGGCGAGTCGGCCGCCGTGGGAATGCACGCCGCCGCTGCGGCGTGCAGTGCGCAGTGCCGCACGAAAGTGCTTCTCGGCGACCGCCACATCGAGCAGCTCGCCGGCGGCAATCCCGGAGAGGCAGTGCCCGTAGATTCCGGCGAACGGGCCTTGGGTGCCCCGGTGGTACGGTTCGGCCCATTCCTGCCATCGCTGCGCCTCGACGAAGTCGAATCGGAATATGGAGGTGTAGGTCGCGAAGACGGCGGCAGCGGCCACCACCCACGGGCGGAGCGTGTCGGCGCGGTCCAGGCACGGCCGGATGAGCCGGTCGATGTCGGCGACATGATCGGCGTTCATGAGGATTGCCGCTTCGGCCACGTCCATCTCGATGCGAAGCGCTTCGATCTCGCCCTCGGGAAGAGCGCTCCGCCCGAGTGCGTCGCGGGCGGCCTCGAGTGCAGCCCTGGCCTTGTCGCCCCGCTGTAGCGCACCGCTGGCCCACGAACACGACAGTTGGAGCCGTGGATCATCCGACACGGCGCGCCGCGGAAGCTTCTCGATGAGCGCGAGCAACGTCGTCATGCGGCCGTGTTCCATCAGATACATCCCGTCGATGGCGACCAGGTCCACCGCGAACTGCGTGTCGTCGGCGGCCAGTGCGTGATCGACCGCCTCGCGCAGCATGTGGTGACGCGCGAACCACTGTGCGGCAATGCGATGCAATTCGGGAATTCGCTCGGGCCTGTCGCGTTCGAGGCGACGGCGGAGGAAGTCGAGGAACATGTGGTGGTAGCGGAACCAGACGCGTTCGTCGTCGACGTGTCGTAGGAACAGGTCTCGCTGCTCGATCTCCTCGAGCATTGCCTGCGCTCGTGGATTCCCGGTGAGGGTCGAAGCAAGACTGCCGCTGATGGATTCGGTGATCGACGTCGACAACAAGAACTCGTAGACCTCGGGCTCGAGTGTGGAAAGAACGTTGTCGGCCAGGAATTCACCGATTGCATGATGGCGTCCGGTGATGTTCTCGATCATCCCTGTCGGATCATCACTGTCGCGCAACGACAACGACGCGAGCTGTAGCGCCGCGGCCCACCCCTCGGTGGAGCGGTTGAGATCCTGTACATCCTCGCGGTCGAGGTGCAACCCGCCCACTTCGCGCAGGAAGGAATCGGACTCGTCGGTGTCGAATCGCAGTACGCTCGAATCGAGTTCGACGAGTTCGTCGCGCATTCTCATGCGGCTCAACGGCAGTCCGGCCTGAGTGCGACTGGTGACCACGATCTGCAGATGGTGGCACCCGCGCTCGAGGAGGAAGTCCAGCACGGCGATCGTCTCCGGCGAGGTGACCCGATGCCAGTCGTCGATCATCAAGGTGGTCTGGACCTCATTGCTGTGAAGATCGTCGATCAAGGTGCTCAGCACGTATCGCTCGGCGTCGTCGCCGTGGGATTCGAGGATCTGCGCGAGCTGACGGCTCAGATGCGGACGCACTTGCTTGATCGCCTCGATCAGATGGGTCAGGAACCACAGGACGTTGTTGTCGTCGCTGTCGACGGCGAGCCACGCGACCGGGATGCCGTCCTCGGCGAGAACGTCGCGCCATTGGGCGGCGAGGGTCGACTTTCCGAATCCGGTCGGCGCGTGGATCGCAGTGAGCCGCCGCCGCTGACCCGCGCGCAACAGGTCGATCAACCGGGTCCGATCGATCAGCGGCCGGTTCGGCGCCGGTGGCCGGAAGCGAGTGGACGGTGACGTCGACGGCGAGGTGAACGACGTCGACGGGAGCTGCCGTGAATCGGTCGTCGGGCCGGTCGACGGGAGGGACTCGTGCGTCGATCGGGTCGGGACGTCCTCGGGCAGCGCCATGTTGTCCACGGTCAAACCGAAGCTGCTTTCGAGTTGCTGGAGTTCTTCGCCGAATTCCCGGGCAGACTGCGGGCGCGCCGCAGGATCGGTCGACATGGCGCGCTCGAGTACATCGCAGACCGAATCGGGGAGTCCTCCACCGCGGAGGTCGGGGATGGGCTCGGACGTGATCCGGAGGAACTGCGCCACGACCTTCTCGCCCTCCCGTCGCTCGTACGCGGCGTGTCCGGTGATCGAACAGAACAGGGTCGCCGCGAGCCCGTACACGTCGGCGGCGGCGGTGGGAGTGTCGCCGTGCAGGATCTCGGGGGCTGTGAATGCCGGCGACCCGGTGATTGCTCCCGACGAGGTGCGGAACCCGCCTCCGACGCGCGCGATGCCGAAATCGGTGAGCTGGGGTTCGCCGTACTCGGTGATGAGGATGTTGCCGGGCTTCACGTCGCGGTGCAGGACGTCGTTGCGGTGTGCGGTTTCGAGAGCACCCGCGACCTTGATTCCGATGCGGACGGCCTCCGGCCACTCCAGTGGGCCGTGCCGGCGGATGCGCGCTTCGAGCGAGTCGTGAGGGTGGTAGTGCATCACCAGGTACGGCAGCCCGGTGTTGCCGGTGCCGGCCTGCAGGACGGTGACGATGTGCGGGTGACCCGAGAGCCGTCCCATCGCTCGCTGCTCGCGCAGGAACCGGTCGAGGTTGTCGGGGTCGAGGGTGGTGCTGAGAACCTTCACCGCAACGGTCCGATCGAGCGACTCCTGACGGCACCGGTAGACGACCCCGAAACCGCCGCGGCCGATCTCCTCCGGGTCGGTGAATCCGGCAGCGGTCAGTGCCCGAACGGTATCGGTCTCGTCAGCGGTGAGGACCGGTGCGGCTCGGGTGGTGAGCGGGTCGTTGTCGGTCATCTTCATGCCTCGTTCAGGTGTTTCTCCAGGATAGTCCCGCTGGGTGCACGCCCGGCGCCGATCGATTCACCGGTCTCGATTACCTTTGTGCGGCCGGGCTGCACGGGCGAACCCGACGACCCGGACGAAAAAGACACTGCTACGAGAAGTGGGACACATACATGAAGAAGACTCTCGCGGTGCTGCTCGGTGCAGGCGTGGTCCTGCTGTCGGCGGCGTGCGGATCCTCCGACGAGGCATCCGACTCGACCGAGGACACCACCAGCACGACCACGTCCGCATCGGCCGAGTCCGGCACCCCGAGCAGCCCCGCCGTGAATCTCGGTGACAGCTACGAGGACAACTGCGCGGCAATGCTCCCGTACCTCGACGAGCTCGAGGAGTGGGGTCAGGATCGTTCCGCCGCTGCAGCCGCTGTGGCCGAAGCTCAGCAGCAGCTGCCGGAATGGGCGAACCTGAGTGAGGAAGAACAGGCCGATACCCTCAAGGCCATCGAAGACGCCGGTAAGGGGCAGTGCTCATAAACAGCGAGTTGTTCGACAGGTTGCGGCGCTTCCCCGACGTGGAAGCGCCGAATCTGCTCGCCGTCGACGCGGCGGATCGTCTCATCCTCGATGAGGCGGACGCCGCGCTCGTGGCTGCGCCCGACGGATCCGTCGTCGTCATCGATGACCACTTCGGTGCGCTCACACTCGGTGCCGCCGTGCGTCACGACGCATCCGGACTGCGTGTCCACCAGGACTCGATCGTCGCCGAACGTGCGCTTGCCGCGAACGCCGAACGTGAAGACCTGGCGGATCGCTTCACCTCCCACGGTCTCGACGCGGAGCTTCTCGCCGGGGCTCAGGTGGTGCTCATGCAGCTGCCGCGCTCACTGAGCGCACTGACCGAGATCGCCGAAGTCGTCGCCCGACATGCGTCGCCCGACGTGGCCGTGTTCGCCGGCGGGCGCGACAAGCACATCACCGTCGCCATGAACGACGTTCTCGGGCGATCGTTCGGTGAGGTGCGTGCGTCACGGGGACGACAGAAGTCGAGGGTGCTCACAGCCCGCGCACCGATCCCCGGTGAGCCGACCTACCCGGTCACCGAGACGGTGAGCGACCTCGATCTGAGGGTTGTTGCGCACGGAAGCGTCTTCGCGGGCGCGCGCCTCGACATCGGAACCCGCTACCTCCTCGACTTCCTGCGTCAGACTCCGCGGGACATCGGTGTGGCGGTGGACCTCGGATGCGGCACCGGGATCCTCGCCGCGGAGCTGGCCAGGCTCCGGCCGTCGACGCGGATCATTGCGACCGACCAGTCCGCCTCCGCAGTGGCCTCGGCCGCTGCGACCGCCGCTGCCAACGGCCTGGCCGACCGCATCGAGACCCTGCGCGACGATGTCGCGTCCTCGTTGCCCGACGCCTCCGTCGACGTGGTGGTGTGCAATCCGCCGTTCCACGTCGGTGCGGCGGTCCACACCGGTGTCGCAGTCAAGATGTTCGAATCGGCCGCCCGCATCCTGCGTGACGGCGGCGAATTGTGGACCGTGCACAACTCCAACCTCGGCTACCACGCCAACCTGCAGCAACTGGTCGGGAGGACGACAGTTGCGGGTCGCAACCGTAAGTTCACCGTGACCCGATCGGTCCGCAGCCGGTAGAGTCCGGTTTGTCCGAGGTCCGCTCGGCGGCGCCGAAGACGGTCCGCTCCGCGGTGGCGGGAACTTCCGCCGCGGCTGCCTCGTTCAACGGACAGTAGCGAACCATCAGAAGGGAAGTGCACGGTGCGCACCACCAGTAATCCGGTGTTCCGCAACCTGCCCAAGCAAGAGGGCGGCGGATACGCCTCATTCGGCTCTGCGACAGCGGGCGCCGCTCAGGCCACCCAGCAATTCGGGCAGCCGCAGCACGCGCCTGCCGATCCGTGGGCACGTCCCACCGATCAGCGGTCCATGACGATCGACGACGTCGTCACCAAGACCGGCATCACGCTCGGCGTACTCGCCGTCTCGGCGCTGATCTCGTACGTGCTCGTCAACTCCAACGTGTCCCTGGCCACGCCCTTCGTGATCGGTGGCGGCCTGATCGGCCTCGTCCTGGTCCTCGTCGCGACGTTCGGTCGCAAGATGGACAACCCGGCCATCGTCCTGGCCTACTCCGTCGCCGAAGGCATCTTCCTCGGTGCACTGTCGTTCATGTTCACCGACATCACGTTCGGCGGAGCCGGCGGCGCGACACTCATCGCGCAGGCGGTCCTCGGCACGTTCGGTGTGTTCTTCGGCATGCTCGTCGTCTACCGCACCGGCGCGATCCGCGTCACCCCGCGGCTGACCCGCATGATCGTCGGCGCACTCGTCGGTGTCCTGGTCCTCGCACTCGGCAACCTGATCGCAGGCTTCTTCATCGACGGAGGCCTCGGCCTGCGCGACGGTGGCGCCCTTGCCATCATCTTCAGCCTCGTGTGCATCGGCATCGCTGCGTTCAGCTTCCTGCTGGACTTCGACGCTGCCGATCAGCTGATCCGCGCCCAGGCGCCGGAGAAGGCTGCGTGGGGTGTGGCGTTCGGCCTCACCGTGACCCTGGTCTGGCTGTACGTCGAGATCCTCCGATTGCTCACCTACTTCCAGGGCGACTAACTGCAGCGCACAACGGCCGGACCACCACACGGTGGTCCGGCCGTTCGTCGTTCCAGGACGGGTACCCCGCCCCGAACAACCGCGGTCTGAGAACATGGTGGTATGCGCATCGCGGATTCTGTCGTCGACCTCATCGGCAATACCCCCTTGGTCAAACTCAACTCGGTGGTCAAACCCGGATCGGCGCTGGTAGCAGCGAAGATCGAATACCTCAACCCCGGCGGAAGCTCGAAAGATCGCATCGCCGTGAAGATGATCGACGCGGCCGAGGCCTCGGGCGAACTGAAGCCGGGCGGCACGATCGTCGAACCGACCTCCGGGAACACCGGTATCGGCCTGGCCCTCGTCGCCCAGCAGCGCGGATACAAGTGCGTGTTCGTCTGCCCCGACAAGGTCAGCGAAGACAAGCGCAACGTGCTCAAGGCCTACGGCGCCGAAGTGGTCGTGTGCCCGACCGCGGTGCCGCCGGAGCACCCCGACAGCTACTACACCGTCTCCGACCGGCTCGCGCGCGAGCTCCCCGGCGGCTGGAAACCGAACCAGTACTCGAACCCGGGCGGCCCCGAGAGCCACTACGAGACCACGGGCCCTGAGATCTGGAACGACACCGACGGCAAGATCACCCATTTCGTTGCGGGCGTCGGCACCGGCGGCACCATCAGCGGCACCGGCCGCTACCTCAAGGAGGTGTCGGGCGGCAAGGTCAAGGTCGTCGGCGCCGACCCGGAAGGCTCCGTGTACTCCGGCGGCACCGGCCGCCCGTACCTCGTCGAAGGTGTCGGCGAAGACTTCTGGCCGGCCGCATACGACCCCGCCATCCCGGACGAGATCATCGCCGTCTCCGACGCGGATTCGTTCGAGATGACCCGTCGCCTCGCCCGTGAGGAAGGTCTGCTCGTCGGTGGCTCGTGCGGAATGGCAATGGTCGCGGCCCTCGAGGTCGCCGAGCGTGAAGGCCCCGACGCGGTGGTGGTGGTGCTGTTGCCCGACGGTGGACGCGGATACCTGTCGAAGATCTTCAATGACAAGTGGATGGCGTCCTACGGTTTCCTGCGCGCCCCGCTCGACGGCAAGCCCGACGACTCCGTAGTCGGCGACGTGCTGCGCGGCAAGACCGGCGACCTGCCTGCACTCGTGCACACCCACCCGTCGGAAACCGTGCGCGACGCGATCGAGATCCTCCGTGAATACGGCGTCTCGCAGATGCCTGTCGTCGGTGCCGAGCCGCCTGTCACCGCAGGTGAGGTCGCCGGTTCGGTCAGCGAACGTGAACTACTCAGCGCCGTCTTCGAAGGACGCGCCAACCTGGCCGACTCCGTCGAGCAGCACATGAGCCCGCCGCTGCCCAACATCGGTGTCGGCGAAGCGATCTCCTCTGCGACGAAGGCGTTCGGCGACACCGATGCGCTCATGGTGATCGACGACGGCAAGCCCGTCGGCGTCATCACCCGCCACGATCTGCTTGGTTTCATCTCCGAAGGCCGATAGGACACCAATTTCATGACGGACAACACCCAGCACGGCTTCGCCACACGCGCCATCCACGCCGGCTTCGAGCCCGACCCGCAGACCGGTGCGGTCAACGTGCCGATCTACGCGTCGTCGACGTTCGCTCAGGACGGCGTCGGTGAGATGCGCAACGGCTTCGAGTACGCGCGTACCGGCAACCCCACCCGCCGCCCCCTCGAAGCGAACCTCGCTGCCCTCGAAGGCGGCACCTACGGTCGCGCGTTCGGTTCCGGTATGGCCGCCACCGACTGCCTGCTGCGCTCGGCGCTGCGGCCCGGCGACCACCTCGTGATCCCCAACGATGCCTACGGCGGCACGTTCCGGCTCATCGACAAGGTCTTCACACAGTGGGGAATCGAGTACACGCCCGCCGCGGTCAACGACCTCGACGAAGTGCGCGCGGCCCTGCGTCCGAACACCAAGCTCGTGTGGATCGAGACCCCCACCAACCCGCTGCTCAACATCGGCGACATCGCTGCACTCGCCGACATCGCGCACACCGGCGACGCGAAACTCGTCGTCGACAACACCTTCGCGTCGCCGTACCTGCAGCAGCCGCTGTCGCTCGGCGCCGACGTCGTGCTGCACTCGACCACCAAGTACATCGGCGGTCACTCCGACGTCGTCGGTGGCGCTTTGGTGACCGACGAGGAAGAACTCGACACCGCGTTCGCGTTCCTGCAGAACGGTGCAGGTGCGGTCCCCGGCCCGTTCGACGCCTTCCTCACCCTGCGGGGCATCAAGACCCTCGCGGTGCGCATGGAACGGCACAGCGACAACGCCGAGAAGATCGTCGACGCGCTCTCCGGGCACAAGGCCGTCACCCAGGTGCTGTATCCCGGACTCGAGTCGCACCCCGGCCACGAGGCCGCAGCGAAGCAGATGCGCCGGTTCGGTGGCATGATCTCGGTGCGTCTCGCCGGCGGACGGCAGGCTGCGCTCGACTTCTGCAAGCGCACGGAGATCTTCACCCTCGCCGAGTCGCTCGGCGGCGTCGAGTCGCTGATCGAGCACCCCGGCGCCATGACCCACGCGTCGACGGCGGGCTCGGCCCTCGAGGTGCCGGACGATCTCGTACGGCTCTCCGTCGGCATCGAAGATGCCGTCGATCTCCTCGCCGACATCGAGCAGGCACTGCGGTAGTCACCTCGTCGCTTCGGTGACGACACGACAAGAGGCGCCCTTCGGGGCGCCTCTTTCGCGTTCCGGGTCGCCTACCCTGAGGCGATGGGTGCATTCGATCAGGTGCGCATAGGAGAACCGGAGATCCGTGCGGCCGCGGAAGTGCTTGCGCCCGTCATGCGGAGAACACCGGTGTTGCCGTCGCGTGTGCTCTCCGAACGTACCGGTGTCCCGGTGTGGTTCAAATGCGAAAACCTCCAGCACACCGGCTCGTTCAAACCGCGTGGCGCGTACTACCGCATCGCCCGCCTCGGGCCCGATGAGCGGGCGCGCGGAGTCGTGGCGGCGAGCGCGGGGAATCACGCGCAAGGAGTCGCGTGGGCGGCGACCGGACTCGGCATCGCCTCGACGGTGTTCATGCCCGTCGGTGCTGCTCTACCGAAGGTCGTCGCGACCCGTGCCTATGGCGCCGACGTCCACCTCGCCGGTCAGACGATCGACGACGCCCTGGTGGCGGCTCAGGAGTTCGCGGCCGACACGGGTGCGGTGTTCATCCACCCCTACGACCACGAGGATGTCGTGGCCGGACAGGGCACTGTCGGCCTCGAGATCGCCGAACAACTCCCCGACGTGAGCGCCGTGGTTGTCCCGACCGGCGGTGGCGGTCTGCTGGCCGGCGTCGCAGCGGCGCTCGCCGCCGTCAGTCCGGAGGTCCGGGTGATCGGTGTACAGGCGGAGGGTGCGGCCGCGTGGCCCGGGTCGTTGCAGGCGGGCCACCCCGAACGAGCGCGGAACATGTCGACAGTCGCCGACGGTATTGCTGTGGGAATGCCTGGGTCCGTGCCGTTTCCGCTCGTGCAGGACCACGTCGACAGCGTCGTCACAGTCAGCGATGATGCCCTTGCCCGAGCGTTGGTGCTGTGCATGGAACGATCCAAACTCATCGTCGAGCCTGCGGGTGCTGCTGCGGTCGCTGCGCTGTCCACCGCGGGGCTGGAGTTCGACGGTCCGGTCGCCGCGATCCTCTCCGGCGGCAACATCGACCCCTTGGTTCTGACTCATGTGATCGGGCATGGGCTACGAGCAGGAGGTCGCTATCTCGCGGTGCGCGTGTCGATTCCGGATCGTCCGGGTGCGCTGGTCGGGCTGCTGAAAGTGGTCGGCGACTCCGATGCCAGCGTCGTCGACGTCGTGCATTCGCGCACGGCCGGGCAGCTCGCACTCGACGAAGTGCAGGTGGCTCTCACGATGGAAACCCGTGGTGCACAGCACCGTAGCGAGGTACTCGATGCGTTGCGCGATGCCGGTTACGTGGTGGAGATCGAATAGCGAGACATTCGCGCGGCGAAGTCGTCTGCCACGACCTGCGCGTCGCGCCCGCCCCGTACGATCACGCATGTGGACTTCGACTACGACCTCGCCGCCGATGATGCACTGATCGCCGCCGTGCTTCCCTTGCTTCGGGAGCTCGGCCCGCTCACGCTCGACGAGATAAGGGAGCGACTCGCATCGGGTGACGACGCCGACGCTCCGAACCTGGCCATCGATGAGCTGCCCGAGCATCCGATGCTGGCCTACCTCAGCGACGGCCGATACGCCGCATTCGACGCGCTCCTCGGAGGCCGTGTCCTGACGCATCGGCTCACCGAAGCCGAGGTGGCGTCCGCTGTGCTCCCCATCGACGACATCTACCCGCTGCTCGTGTTCGTGACCGGCGACGAGGACTACGACCTCATCGAGATCGACCGAGAATTCGACCGGCTCGAGGATCGTGGCATCACCGACCTCGCACCGTTCGGCAACGAGGCGCTCGTGTTTCCCCGGGGTGCTTTCGCCGAGTTGTCGCCCGGCGACCTCGTAGCCGCGACCGTGACGGAGACGGGATTGGTGATCGCACCGGCGACCGCCGAGGTCGACACCGTTCCCGAGTTGACTGCGTTGCTGGGGGAGGCTCTCGCGTCGGGCGACCCGGCGTACCTCGAAATGTCGGTGTTCGCAGCGATGGTCGAGGTGCCCACCTCGTTCACCGTTCCGTCCCTGCCGTTGTCGGAACAGATCGAGAAGGCGGGACTCGAGGTGTCCGGTGGTCTCGTGGCACCGCCCGGGTTCGATTTCGCAGGCTATCTTGCGCAGAGTGCAGTCGATTCCTATGCCGAGCAGGTCGGTGTACCGGTCGAGGCTGTGCCGGGGGTCGTCTTGTTCGCGTCGTTGGTCGACGCGATCAGTGCCGGGGACGACAACGATCTCGAGTCGCGGTTCTCGGAGGGCAAGTCCGGGCTGTTCGCGGTGTTGGCCGACCCCGATATCGCGCTGACGGTCCTCGATGAACTCCTCGAGCAGGCGATCGATCCGGAGTCGATCGAACGGGCGGCGTTGTGGATGAAGGACCACGGCCCGCGGAAGGTCGACGCGGCGGCGTTCTGGATTGCGGGTAAAGCCGCGGAGACCGCGGCTCGCGTCGATGACGCGGCGCGTCACTTCGAGCGTTCCACCGACCTGGATTCGGAGTTCGATCCGGCCCTCGAGGATCTCGCGCGATACGTCTCCGACCGCGGGGATGCGGTCCGCGCGCTGTCGTTGCTGGGCAGGTCGCTCGACGGTCCGGATCACCCGTTGTATTCGGTGTTGGAGACCTTCCAGCCGGTCGAGCGCCCCGGTCTGGGCCGCAACGATCGGTGCTGGTGCGGGTCGGGTCGTAAGTACAAAGCGTGCCATCTCGGCAAGGCCGAGTACACGCTGGAAGACCGCGCGCCCTGGCTGTACTACAAGGCATGCCTGCAAATGTCGCAGGTCTCGTGGCGGGACCATCGCTTCGCGCTTGCGGAGGCGCGCAGCGGCTACGTCGACAACGATGACGATCTGTTCGAGGCGTTGTCCGATCCGCTGCTCGACGACGTGATGCTCGGTGAGGGCGGAGGGCTGGCCGAGTTCGCGGAGGTGCGTGGACACTTGCTGCCCGACGACGAACGCGATCTTCTTGCGCAGTGGCTGCCGGTGGAGCGGTCGGTGCACGAGGTCGAGGCTGTCCGAGTAGGGGAGGGGCTGACGCTGCGCGACGTGCGAACGGGCGAGCGGCGCGACCTGACCGCGCCCGAGGTGGGCGAGGACGTCCCCGTCGGCGGACTGTTGTGTGCGCGGGTCGTTCCGGTGGCGGGCACCTGGCGGATTCTGGGGGCTGCCACACCGGTCACCCAGGAGCAGAGCGACGCGATCGTTCGGTTGTTCGGTGACGGCGAGCGGGCCGACGAGTACGCCGGTGTCGAGCTCGTGGAGTTGCTGACCGATCCGGCGTTGTCTGTGCAGGCAACGGACGGATAACAGCGGGTATCTCCAGTCACACTGATCCCACTCGTCACACAACTAGAACGTGTTCCTAAATATATGTGATATCAAGTAGCGGAACCCATGCTCGTGATCGGCATCACAAGTACGGTTGGGGTCGTTCGAAGACGGATGTGGGGGTTGCGTATGTCGGTAGACCCGTCTGCTGTCATCGTGGCAGTGGCCACGGCAGCGAGTGCGCTCGTGCAGGGAGCGGACATGCCAGCAGAGATACAAGATCAGGTGACGGCGGCGATCGAGTCGTTCGAGGCGGGGGCCCCGGACACAGACAAGCAGGTCGAGGACTTCGTCGCGTCATTACCCGAGCAGGTGCAGGGACAGGCCGAGCAGATGGTGGCCGACACCACCGAGTCGGTCGCGACGGCCATCGAACCGCACCTGCCGGAGGAGGCACTCGAAGCGCTCCGCCCACCGGGGCTCGCACCCGAATCAGGGATCGCACCGGCAACTCCCGCGCCGCGGCCGAGCGCGTTCGGGATCGCACCGGTGCCCCAAGCTCCGGTACTCGGCCCGCAACCCACCGCGACGATCGGTGGCGTCACCCTTCCGTCGATCCCGGCGATCCTGCCCGGCACGGGCCTGGCGCCCATCGGTGCGATCGCGGTGTTCGCTCCGTGGCTGCGCAAGGCCGGTGAAATCTGCGACGGAATCACTGCGCCGGTCCTCGCGGCCCTGTACTCGGCAGAGAACGGTTTCCGTTTCGGAGCCACTGCGCCCGTGTCGCCGGTCGGCGCAAAGGGTCCGGGGCAGTTCATGCCCGGCACGTGGCGCGAGTACGGAAAGGACGCCGACGGCGACGGCAAGGTCGACATCCTCGGTATCGCCGACCCCGTCATGGCGTCCGGCAACCTGCTGTGCGACAACTACAAGCAGATCGACGACTGGAAGAACCGCGGACTCGTCCAAGGCAACACGTTGGATCTGACGATCGCGGCGTACAACGCGGGTGCGGGTGCGGTCCGGCGGTCGGGTGGTATGCCGTCCGGGTCACCCGACTACGAGAACCAGACCAAGCCGTATGTCGCGAAGATCCGCGCCACCGAAGCAGCGTTCTCCCGGCTGCTGTCGCCGTTCTTCGGTCTCGGTCTCGGTGGTGCGAGCGACGTCGGAAACCGGGTCGTCGACCTCGCGTTCAAGTTCCTGGGTCTGCCCTATGTCTGGGGAGGCGGCAACATCAACGGGCCGTCCGGCGGCGGTTTCGATTGCTCGGGTCTGACGTCGTACGCGGTGCACGCCGCGACCGGCATCACTCTGCCCCGCACCTCGGAAACCCAGTGGCATGTGGGCACAGAGATCCCGCTCGAACTGGCCCAGCCGGGCGATCTGCTGTTCGGCAACTGGCAGGCCGGCGGACCCGGTCACGTCGCGATCTACATCGGCGGCGGCCAGATGGTGCATGCACCGACGACAGGCGACGTGGTGCGTGTCGGCACGGTCTTCCCCGACATGAAGGCGCGTCGGATCATCTGACGCGGTGGGAGCGCAGCGAGGCCCGGCCGGAAAATCCGGCCGGGCCTCGCTGCGCGTACGTCGGAATCAGCCGTGGTACGGCTCTGCGGAAACCAGCGTCACCTTCATCGTCTTGCCGTTGGGCAGCGCGTACTCGCGTGTCTCGCCGACCTTGGCCTCGATGAGGGCCTTGCCGAGCGGTGAGCTGGGCGAGTAGGTCTCGAGATCGCTGTTGCGTGCACCTTCTTCGCGGGTCGCGATGAGGAACGTCTCCTTGTCGGATTCGTCGCCGTCGTAGTACACGGTGACGACCGAGCCGGGCAGTGCGACACCGGACTGCGTGGGTGCGACACCGACCTTCGCGGCGCTGAGCAACTCCTGCAGCTGACGGATACGTGCTTCCTGCTGACCCTGGTCTTCGCGGGCGGCGTGGTAACCCCCGTTTTCCTTGAGGTCACCTTCTTCGCGCCGCTCGTTGATCTCGGCCGCGATGACGGGACGATTGGCGATGAGCTGGTCCAGTTCCACCTTGAGGCGGTCATGGGACTCCTGCGTCAGCCAGGTCACCTGGGTCTCGGTCATCATCGATCACTTCCTTCGGGTTGGAGCCCCCGGCTCCGCGGACAAGTCGTGCATACGCAACGACCACAACAGCACGACCCTCGTCGTTCCCCCCTGAAATGTGGTGAACGGGGTCGTACTGTTTCTAATGCAGCAATACACGGCCCCAATGGGTGGAACCGTGTATCTGCATATTCTAGCACCAGATTCCGGTTACCCGCGGAAGTCGCAGCGTAACGGCACTGTGATCAGGGTGCGCGCAGGTATTCCGGAACATTGAAGCTGCAACCGTACCCGTCGCCCATGCCGGGGCGCTGTGATGTCTTGACGGTCGAATCCAGTACCACCGTCGATGTGTCCGACGCCGGGACGAGGATTTCACGCCGGCCGGTTTCGCTACCGTCCCGCGATCGGGCACGGACGATGCACACAGCTTCCTGCGAAGGGTCCTGGCGCGTGACCGACAGCTTGATGTCGAGGGTGTCGTCGTCGACGACGTCGAACGCGACCACTTCGTATTCGATCTCTGCGGGCCCGAACTGCTGGTACATCACGAGTCCGAGACCGATGCCCGCGATGATGCCGAGGGCCGTGAACCCCCACTTCTTGCCGCGAGTCGTCCGTTTCTTCGACGGATATGTCGCGGTGCGGCGGGGTTCTTCTGTGGTGTCGGTCATCGGTTTCTTTCGTGCCGGGGCCGAAGTTCGGGTGCTCCCGTGGGGCCACGGCTGACGGAGGAGTTGTCAGGTGGAACTATAGGGGAGGGATCCGAACGGCCCGCACCGGCGGTAGCTGTCCGGTCCCGAGATGTACACGACGGTGAGGTGGAGGAAACACGTGAGCGGACTACGGCTCATGGCCGTGCATGCCCATCCCGATGACGAGTCGAGCAAGGGTGCCGCCACTACGGCCCGCTACGCGGCGGAGGGGAACGACGTGCTCGTCGTGACTCTCACGGGTGGCGAACGAGGAGACATCCTCAATCCTGCGATGGACGTACCCGGTATCCGGGATCGTATGCCCGAGGTTCGTCGGGAGGAGATGGCGGAGGCGGCCCGCCACCTCGGCGTGCAGCATCGCTGGCTCGGTTTCATCGATTCCGGTCTTCCGGAGGGCGATCCCAAGCCGCCGCTGCCCGAAGGGTGCTTCGCGGTCGTGCCGCTCGACGAGCCCACGCGCAAGCTCGTCGAGGTCATCCGGGAGTTCCGTCCCCACGTCATGACCACGTATGACGAGAACGGCGGCTACCCGCACCCCGATCACATCCGGTGCCACGAGGTGTCGATGGCTGCGTACGAGGCGGCGGCCGATCCGAACTACCACCCCGAGCTCGGCGAGCCGTGGGAAGTGCAGAAGGTCTACTACTCGCACGGCTTCATCCGTAAGCGCATCGAACTGTTCCGCGACGAGTACGAACGCCGCGGCGAACCGTTCCCGATGGAGGAGTGGCTCAGCCGCTGGCGCACCGAGCAGGGCGATCTCATGGCACGGGTCACCACCCAGATAACCTGTGGTGACTACTTCCCGAATCGCGACGACGCGCTTCGGGCACATGCCACTCAGATCGATCCGAACGGGTCGTTCTTCGCGGTTCCGCTGGACATCCAGCAGAAGGTGTGGCCGACCGAGGAGTTCGAGTTGGCAAAAACCCGCGTCACCACGAAGATCCCCGAGTCGGATCTGTTCGCGGGTATCGAGGACGGACAGGTGAGATGACGTTAGGCACGCTGGCAATCGAGGTTCTTGCGCAGGAACCCGCCGGCCCCGAGTTCGGTAAGGCGTCGCCGCTCGGACTGGCCATTGTGCTGGTGCTGCTCGTCGCCATCGCTCTGCTCGTCTGGAACATGAACAAGCGCCTGGGCAATCTCCCCGAGACCTTCGATTCGGACAGTCCCGAGGCCGACCAGGCGGCAGACGAAGGCACCGACCGCGGCGCCACCACGGTGAACGTCGAGGAGTCTCCTGCCGAGACGGGCGAGACGGAGACGAACGGCCGGCACACCACACCCGGAAAGAACTGACCGCACGTAGCGTGGGGGAATGGCGAACCGGCTTGCCGAATCCCTCAGCCCGTATCTGCGTCAGCACGCAGACAACCCCGTGCACTGGCAGGAATGGGGCGACTCCGCGCTCGCCGAGGCCCGCGGCCGGGACGTGCCGATCCTCCTGTCCGTCGGCTACGCCGCGTGTCACTGGTGCCATGTCATGGCGCATGAATCGTTCGAGGACGATGCGACCGCTGCCCTGATGAACGCGCATTTCGTGTGCATCAAGGTCGATCGGGAGGAACGCCCCGACATCGACGCCGTGTACATGAACGCCACCGTCGCCATGACGGGGCAGGGCGGGTGGCCCATGACCTGCTTCCTCACACCCGACGGAGAACCTTTCTACTGCGGCACGTACTACCCGAACGCGCCGCGCGGTGGGATGCCGTCGTTCACTCAGTTGCTGGGCGCGATCACCGACACCTGGCGTAATCGTCGCGCTGACGTCGCCAAGGCCGCGGCCGCGATCGTCACCGAGTTGACGCGCAGCAGCGGCGGGCTTCCCCCGGGGACCCGCACGGTCGACCCGGCGCTGCTCGACGAGGCGGCCGCGGCGGTCGCGGGCGAGGAGGACAGGGTTCACGGCGGCTTCGGCGGCGCACCGAAGTTTCCGCCGTCGAACCTGCTCGAAGGCTTGCTCCGCGGGCATGAACGCACAGGGTCGCCCGAGACCCTGAGACTCGTCGAACGCACGGCCGAGGCCATGGCGCGCGGAGGCATCCACGACCAGCTCGGTGGTGGATTCGCCCGCTACAGCGTCGATTCGGGTTGGGTCGTACCCCATTTCGAGAAGATGCTCTACGACAACGCGCTGCTCCTGCGCGCGTACGCGCACCTCGCCCGGATCACCGATGCGCCCGTCCCGCGTCGAGTGACGGAGGGCATCGTCGCATTCCTGCTTCGCGACCTGCGCACCGACGAAGGGTGTTTCGCGTCGGCGCTCGATGCCGACACCGACGGAGTCGAAGGGCTCACCTACGTGTGGACGCCGCAGCAACTCGTCGATGTTCTCGGCGACGCGGATGGTGCGTGGGCAGCGGATTTGTTCGCTGTCACCGACACCGGAACTTTCGAGGAAGGGACCTCTGTTCTGCAGTTGCCTGCCGATCCGGCCGATCAGGCTCGTTCCGATTCGGTTCGTGTGCGGCTGCTCGCGGCACGGCAGTACCGATCTCAGCCGGGCCGCGACGACAAGGTGGTCACCGCGTGGAACGGGTTCGCGGTCACGGGTCTCGTCGAGGCCGGTGTCGCGTTGGGGAGGCCGGACTGGATCGACGCTGCCGCGACGTGTGCTCGTGCGCTTCTGGGCCTGCACCTGGTCGACGGTCGTCTGCGGCGCGCATCACTCGGCGGGGCCGTGGGAGCGCCCGTCGGCGTGCTCGAGGACCACGGTGCGCTGATCACGGCACTTCTCGCGTTGTACCAGGCCACGGGTGATGCCCGGTGGCTCGAACCCGCCCGCGAGCTGGCCGACATCGCACTGACGTACTTTGCCGACCCGGACCGGCCGGGTAGCTGGTTCGATACCGCGCACGACTCACCGGAGCTGGTGGCACGACCCCGCGATCCGGTCGATGGTGCGACGCCGTCCGGTGCCTCGCTGATCACCGAGGCGATGCTTTCGCTGGCTGCGGTCGTCGACGACGGGGCCCGCTACGCGGAGATGGCACACGCGTCGTTGGACGATGCGTCACTGCTGCTCGACCGGGCGCCGCGTTCGGCGGGGCACTGGCTCACCGTTGCAGAGGCGGCGGTTCGCGGGCCGATCCAGGTGGTGGTCGTGGGTGGGGGAGAGTTGCTCGAGGTTGCGCGGCGGGTGGCTCCTGGCGGATCGCTCGTCGTCGGTGGCGAGCCGGGGTCGTCCCCGCTCTTGGTCGACCGGCCTCTGGTCGACGGCGCGTCCGCTGCCTATGTCTGCCGAGGGTTCGTCTGTGATCGACCGGTCACGTCTGTGCCCGCGTTGCGCGAGGCCCTGGCTGCCCGTTGACTGCTGTCCGGGTGGTCACGGCCAGACCAGGGAGCTGCGCGCTCCGAGGAAATCTCCCTCGCTGGTCACCGGTGCTTCGAGCAGTCCTGCGCATGCGTCGATGAGGAAGTTCGCGAAGCCGGTCCAGTTGGGCTCGGCGTGTCCGGCCCCGAGTCGCTCCTCGTAGTCGGCGCAGAGGTCGGTGATGAGACGACCGAGGATCCACGACCGGCCGGTGAGTACCGACGACGGGATCTCGGTCAGCAGTGCGCGTATGCGCTGGGTGAGTTCGTCCACGACCGGATCGGCCGTGATGGTGCCTGCCACGATCTCGGCAATCGACGGAACGCTTCGCATCTGGCGGAGGAACCGCGCACGCCAACCAGGGATCGGCATCGACGCCAGCTGGTCGGTGAACGGAACGATGAGGCAGGTCAACAGATCTCGTAGGCCCGAGTCAGGGCCGAGCATGGCGAGGAGTTCCCGTCGCCGGGCATAGGTGTCGTCGGAGAATCGGTGCAACAGGGCGCGGATGAGTTCGTCGCGGCTGCCGAAGTGATAGTTCACTGCGGAGTGGTTGGAGTTGCCGGCGTGTTCCGCGATGCGCCGGTTCGACACCGCGTCGATGCCGTGCGCGGCGAAGAGTTCTTCCGCGGAGTCGAGCAGAGCCTGCCGAACCCGATCGCCGTAGCTGCCCATGCCCGCTTCCGTCGCTTTCTCGAGTCGGTCGAACATCTCCCCCGGGGTGGGACGAAGGTCACCAGTCTTGCATCTTGGAGGATTTAAGACACGTAGCGTAGCATTTTTAAGTCAAGCAACGTAATTATTCGAGGAGTATCTCGCTATGTCCACATCGACCCTCGAGCAACCCGCAGGCGGACCGCCGGGCGACGACGAGACCACCGAAGCCGATCTTGCTCGCGCCCGCAAAGAGCAGATCGGCCGTATAGTCGCCATCTTCGTCATGCCCTTCCTGATGGTCGGGATGATGGTCACGGGGTACCTCTTCGCGATGCACGCCCCGGCACCCCACAACATGCCGATCGCTGTGGCCGGTGCGAGCCAGCAGGTGGACCAGTTCGCTCGCGCGCTCGAGGACGCCGACCCCGACGCCGTCGACGTCCGAATCGTTGCGACCGACGAACAGGCCCGTGACCTCGTCTTCGATCGTGAAGTTGCCGGCGCCGTCTCGCTGTCGGACACCGGAACCGCCACGCTCTACACTGCGGGCGCGGCAGGGGCATCCCAGTCATCCACCGTCACCGGCCTGCTGGCACCTCAGGTCATCGGTCAGGGTCTCGACCTCGTCGCCGAGGACCTGGCACCGTTGCCCGGCCATGACACCGCCGGCCTGGCGGCCATGTTCATGGCGACGGGTCTGATGCTCGCCGGCTACATGCCGTGGAGCATCACGCTGTCCAACTCGCCCGAGCTCCTCCGCAAGCGCCGTGCGATTCCGCTGCTGGCCGGTTGGTCTGCGCTGATCGCTGCCATCGTGTGGTTCGTCGCCGGCCCGATCCTCGGAGCGATCGAAGGGCACACCGCAGCGATTCTGGGAATCTCCTGGCTGGCAGTGTTCGCCGTGGGGTCGGTGCAGTTCTTCCTCACCCGGATCTTCGGTCCGATGGCCGTGCTCGTCGGCATGCTCTTCGTCATGGTGCTCGGTGTACCTGCGTCCAACATGGGCATGTCGATCTACACGTTGCCTTCGCTGTACGTGAAGTTGCATTCGTTCCTGCCGACCGCGGCGACCGGCGAAGCGCTGCGCTCCGTCCTCTACTTCGACGGCGTCGGGCTCGGTTCGCACGTACTCGTCATGGTGATCGGTGCGATCCTCGCGCTCGCTGCGGTCTTCGGCATCGATGCGCTCAAGCGCAAGCGGAATCCGGATGCGGGCGACCCCGAGGTCACGGTCGCCTCGCTCACTGCGGGCCCGCGCCCCCAGCGCAACTGGGTTCGCTATGTCACGCTCGGAGCGTTCCCTCTCGCCATGGTCGTCATGATGTTCTCGATCATGCTCGGTGCGATGTACAAGCCGGCACCTCGTGAGATGCCCGTGACGGTGGTCGCCGCCACCGAGGATGTGGCAGAGCAGACGGTGGCAGGCTTCGAGCAGAACATGAACGGTCTGTTCGACTTCACTGCGTCGGCATCCGTCGACGAGGCGCGCGCCGCAGTGCAGGACCGCAGTGTCGTCGCCGCGTTCGTGCTGCCGTCGGCCGAGTCGCCGACAGCCACGCTGATCACGAGCCAGTCTGCCGGTATGAGCCAGCAGCAGGTGGCTGCGATGACCTTCGAACAGGTTGCCGCAGGAATGCAGGTGCCGCTGACCACCGAGGACATCGCGCCGTTGCCCGGATCCGACACCATGGGCACCGTGTCCATGTACGTCGCGATGGGCTGGATCATGTCCGGCTTCATGCTCGCCGTGGTGGGGAACAGCGCCGCTCCGGCAGCCATGCGCTTGAAGTCGCTGCTGCCGATTGCGGCCGGCTTCTCCGTGTTCATGTCGCTCGTCGTGTGGGTGATCGCTGCTCCGCTTACCGGCGCCGTCGACGGGCACTTCCTGCAACTGTTCGGCATCGGCGTCCTGGCGATCTTCTGTGTCGCGATGTTCGCCACGGTCCTCACCCGGCTGTTCGGGATGCTCGCCGTCGTTCCTGCCGTCGCGATCCTGATGTTCGTGGGTGTGCCGGCGTCGAACGGTGCGATGTCGATCTTCATGAGCCCGGAGATCTTCCGAGTGCTGCACGAGGTGCTGCCGATGCCGGCGGCGGTGGAATCGATCAGGTCGATCCTGTATTTCGGTGCCGACTCCGTGGGGACCCACTTGGTGACGTTTGCGATCTGGGGTGCTGTCTCACTGCTGTGCATCATCGCAATCGACGTCGTTCGTGGCCGCAAGGGCGCGGCTGTCGCCGAGGAGGTCGCGGTCTCCTAGGTTCCCGCGACCGGCGCGAGCATCAGCGACGGGGACTCGATGCCGTTCGAATCGAACGCCTCGAGTACCGACCCGGTGAGCGCGCGCCGGACCGCCCACTGCTTGCCTGCTCTCACCCTCACGGTGATGCGCAGGGTGACCGCGCCCGCGGTCACCGAGTTCACGCCGAGCAGTTCGGGCTTCTCGAGAACGAACGGAGCAATATCGTCACGTTCGGCCGTGTCCAGCACCGCCCTGAAGGCGACCTGCTGGGCACGGTCGACGTTTGCGGTGGGGGCGACCGGTACGTCGACGACCGCGACTGCGTGGCCCTGACTCATGTTGCCGACGCGCAGGATCTCGCCGTTGCGGCAGTACCAGAGCGTCCCGTCTATATCGCGGATCATCGTCACCCGGAGCCCGACCGATTCGACGGTGCCGATCGCGTCGCCCACATCGACCACGTCGCCGACGCCGTACTGGTCTTCGAGCAGCATGAACATGCCGGAGATGAAATCCCGGACGAGATTCTGGGCACCGAAACCGAGCGCGACACCGGCGATGCCGGCCGACGCGATGAACGGTGCGACGTTGAACCCGAGCGTGTCGAGGGTCTGAAGAACCACCCAGGCCAGCACGATGATCGACACGCCCGACTTGAACACGGAGCCGATCGTCTGGGTCCGCTGCGCGCGTCGCTCACGTGCGGCCGGGTCGCCGAGGGCCTTGTTCGTGCGATCCTGCAGAGGGCGCAGCATCGACCGCTTGGGCGGCCGACCGGGATCGCGAGGCAGTGTCATGCGGTCGATCAGTTTGTGCAGCACATACCTGAGGACCACTGCCACGACGATGTAGCTCACGATCGAGAGCGGCTTGTGGATCAGCCACTCGCGATTCGTCTCGGTCAGTTCGAAGGCGAGAAGCGAGATAGACATTGCCCGCGAGGTTACCGAACTGTGACCATTGGCGGGGACAGGTGTGACGAGTCCTATCCCACGATTCAGCCGAACACGACGAGCCAGACTGCGACCGCGTGGCACAACGCTGCGATGACGGTGGCAGCGTGGAAGAACTCGTGGTGCCCGAAGGTCGACGGCCACGGATTCGGCCACTTCGTCGCATAGAGGATCGCTCCTCCGCTGTAGAACAACCCGCCCGCGAGGAGCAGGACCATCGGGGCGACGCCCGCTTCGGACACGAGGTCGCCGGCGACGGGTACGATCGCCCAACCGAGCAGCAGGTAGAGCGGCACACCCACCCAGCGGGGAGCCGTCGGCCACAGCATCTTCAGTGCGACGCCGGCCACTGCTCCGGACCATACGATCGCCAGGATGGTGCGTCCGGTCTCGGGTGGCAACGCGAGCGTCGCGAACGGCGTGTAGCTGCCCGCGATGAACACGAAGATCATCGAATGGTCGGCGCGTTTCATCCACATGCGGTGACGGGGATCGGACCAATGTACGCGGTGGTAGAGGGCACTGACGCCGAAGACTCCGCACACCGTGATGCTGTAGATCGCGGTCGGCCACGCCGCGGCGGGGTGCATCGCCGCGGCGACGCTCACCAGGACGATTCCCGCGACCACTGCGGCCCCGAACGCCCAGAGGTGGATCCACCCGCGCATGCGGGGTTTGACGGGCAGTTCGTCGATTCCGAAGACCGTCATATGTGTGGATCCTTCCCGACCGGCCAGTAACCTACGGTCACGTAGGTTTGCTGGTCGTCACGCTACCGGGGGGTGGGCGGAGCGCGCGAGTGTTGTTGCCCACCGCCGCAACCGCGACAACTCGTGAGCGTAATGTGACTCACGTGGTGATGACGCGGTGAGGCTCAGTGGCGTGCTGTACGGGCTCTACGAGCGGCGGTTGCTCCGGGAGCTCGAAGGGGCTCGCCACCCGCGACACGTCGCGGTGATGTGCGACGGAAACCGCCGATGGGCCCGAGAGAACGGGTTCACGGACGTCGCTCACGGCCATCGCATGGGCGCCCGCAAGATCGCCGAATTGCTGAGTTGGTGCGACGCCGCAGGGATCGAGACCGCGACGATCTATTTGCTCTCCACCGAGAACCTCCGTCGCGACCCCGAGGAGCTCGACGCGCTCCTCGAGATCATCGCCGACGTCGTCGAAGAGATCTCGGCGCCGGGCCAGAACTGGAGCGTGAAGATCGTCGGTACCCCCGAACTGTTGCCGGACGATCATGCGAAGAGGCTGCGCGAGGCCGCTGCGGGCACCACGGGGCGTACCGGCACGCACGTCAACGTCGCGGTCGGATACGGCGGCCGCCAGGAGATCGTCGACGCCGTGCAGGCGCTGCTGCGTGAAAAGCAGGCGGAAGGGCTGTCGGACGACGACCTGATCGAGGCCGTCACCGTCGACTGCGTCGACAGTCACCTCTACACCTCGGGACAGCCCGACCCGGATCTCGTCATCCGCACCTCCGGTGAGCAGCGCCTCTCGGGATTCCTGCTGTGGCAGAGCGCGTACTCGGAGATCTGGTTCACCGAGGCGTACTGGCCCGAGTTCCGACGGGTCGACTTCCTGCGTGCCCTCCGCGACTTCGCGGCCCGGCATCGACGTTACGGAGTCTGACCGAACTCCGGCCGAGTTCGGTCAGATCTTCCGCAGTCGCAGCCGGTTGATCGAATGATCGGCGTCCTTGCGCAGGACGAGCGTTGCGCGTGGCCGGGTGGGGAGGATGTTCTCCACCAGGTTCGGCAGATTGATCGAATGCCACAGCTCTTTCGCGGCACTCATCGCGTCGCGATCGGACAGTCCCGCGTAGTGATGGAAATGTGCGTCGGGGTTCGAGAATGACGTCTTCCGGAGAGCGAGAAACCTTTCGACGTACCATCTCTCGATGTCTTCGATGCGTGCGTCGACGTAGATCGAGAAATCGAACAGATCCGAGACCATCAGGCGGGGGCCGGTCTGCAGGACGTTGAGGCCTTCGATGATGAGAATGTCCGGCTGCCGCACCACGTGGTACTGCCCGGGGATGACGTCGTACGAGATGTGCGAATAGAGCGGAGCTGCAACTTCTTCGGCTCCAGACTTGACATCGGTGACGAAGCGCAGCAACTTCCGTCGGTCGTAGCTCTCGGGGAAGCCCTTCCGGTGCATGATGTTCCGGCGGATGAGTTCGTTCGACGGATACAGGAACCCATCGGTGGTCACCAGATCGACCCGGGGGTGATGTTCCCATCGCGCCAACAGTGCCTGGAGCACGCGCGCGGTGGTGGATTTGCCCACTGCGACGGAACCCGCCACGCCGATCACGAACGGAACCTGGCGGTCGGGGTGCTTCTCTCCGAGGAAGGTCGCGGTCGCTGCGAAGAGGCGTTGCCGCGCTGCGACCTGGAGGTGGATCAGACGAGCGAGCGGCAGGTACACCTCCGCCACTTCGGCGAGGTCGATCTGCTCGCCGAGGCCTCGCAGCCCGACGAGTTCGTCCTCGGTGAGCACGAGGGGAGTCGACTTGCGCAACGTCCGCCACTGCTTGCGGTCGAACTCGACGTACGGGCTGGGTTCGCTCAGGCGAGCCATCGGCACGTCCCCCCGACGAGGCATCTCGAATCGATGCGGCCCGTATGTGGATCGCGGCGCTGCTTGTCCATGCATCGGATTGTGCTCGCTGACACAGGGTGATGCGCCGTCGGGGTACCCGCAGGCGGCAGAACCGCGCGTCGTCCCATCGGAGGAGCGACTAGGGTTGCCGGGTATGGGATCGGACGCATTCGTACGGGAATACCTGCTGCTCGGGCTGGCTTTCGACCGCCTCGAAGAAGGGTTCGTCGACGCCTACACCGGAGACCCCGAGTTGCGCCGGCGGACGGAGAACGCGCCTCCACCGGCACCTCGTGATTTATCCCACACGGCGCGGAGGCTCCGCGACGAACTTCCGGCCGCGGGACTCTCGGACGAGCGAACCCGATTTCTCGACGCACATCTGCGAGCGCTGGACTGCTCCGCCCGCAAGTTCGCAGGCGACGACATCGGATTCGTCGACGAGGTCGAGGCCTACTTCGACGTACACATCGAACCCGGAAACGAGGACGATTACCGCGACGCGCATCGTCGCCTCGACGCGCTTCTCCCCGGCGGGAGCAGTGGAGCGTCGCTCGCCGAGAGACTGCAGGCCCATCGCAAGACGGAGACGATCCCCGCCGACCGGCTCGCCGAATGTGTGGAGGCGTTCTCGAGCGCTCTTCGTGACAAGGTCCGCGAGGTCTACCCGCTGCCCGAGACGGAGCGCGTCGAATACGAGGTGGTCGGCGACAAGCCGTGGTCCGGATTCAACTACTACCTCGGCGACTACCGGTCGCGGGTTGCGATCAACTCCGACCTCGAGCAGCAGATGTCGAATCTGCCACGACTGATCGCGCACGAGGCCTACCCCGGGCACCACACCGAACACTGCCGGAAGGAAGCGGGCCTCGTCGCCGGCGGGCAGGGGGAGCAGACGTTGTTTCTCGTCAACACCCCGCAGTGCCTCATGGCCGAAGGCCTCGCCGATCTCGCGCTCGAGGCGATCGTCGGCCCCGGGTGGGGGATGTGGGCGCAGGAGATCTACGCGGACGTCGGACTGCGATTCGACGGCGAACTGGCGGAGAAGCTGGGTGAGGCGTCCGCTGGACTGCTGACGGTCCGTCAGGATGCCGCGCTGCTCCTGCACGACCGCGGGCGTAGCCACGACGATGTCGCCGAATTCCTGCAGCGTTGGTCGCTGTCGACTTCGGAACGCGCGCGGCAATCGTTGCGGTTCCTGTCGTCGCCGCTGTGGCGGGCCTACATCAGCACTTACGTCGAGGGCTATCGGCTGCTCGGTGGCTGGCTCGCTCAGGCCCCGCTCGGTGACGAGCGCGCCGAACGCTTCCGCCGCCTGCTCGACGAGCCGCTCGTGCCGAGTTCATTGCGGTGACCCCGGTCACCTGCGGGGACCGGGTTCCTCGATTCGGGGTGCGGTTCGTAGACTGGACGTCGTATCCTGCCGCCCTCAGCTTGGAGAATCCTCGATGACAACTGTGCCCGGCACTGACGTCAACACTGCTTCGCTCGCCGATCTCGACCCGGAGGTCGCGCAGGCGATGGCGGGCGAGTTGTCCCGTCAGCGCGACACCCTCGAGATGATCGCGTCGGAGAACTTCGTGCCGCGCGCGGTCCTGCAGGCTCAGGGCAGCGTCCTGACCAACAAGTACGCCGAGGGCTACCCCGGTCGCCGCTACTACGGCGGCTGCGAGCATGTCGACGTCATCGAGGACCTCGCCCGCAACCGTGCGAAGGAACTGTTCGGCGCCGAGTTCGCGAACGTCCAGCCGCACTCGGGCGCGCAGGCGAACGCGGCGGTGCTGATGGCGCTCATGACGCCGGGGGAGAAGCTCCTCGGTCTCGACCTCGCGCACGGCGGTCACCTCACGCACGGCATGAAGCTCAACTTCTCCGGCAAGCTGTACGACGTCGCGTCCTACGGGGTCAGCAAGGACGATCACCGAATCGACATGGACGAGGTCCGCGACATCGCACTTCGTGAGAAGCCGAAGGTCATCGTCGCCGGCTGGTCGGCGTACCCGCGGCAGCAGGATTTCGCGGCGTTCCGGTCGATCGCCGACGAGGTCGGTGCGTACCTGTGGGTCGACATGGCGCACTTCGCGGGCCTGGTCGCTGCGGGTCTGCATCCGTCGCCCGTTCCGTACGCCGACGTCGTGTCGACCACGGTGCACAAGACCCTCGGTGGGCCCCGCTCCGGCCTGATCCTCGCCAAGAAGGAGTGGGCCAAGAAGCTCAACTCCGCGGTGTTCCCCGGCCAGCAGGGCGGTCCGCTCATGCACGCGATCGCCGCGAAGGCCGTCGCCCTGAAGATCGCCGCAGGCGCGGAGTTCAACGACCGTCAGGTGCGCACTCTGTCGGGCGCGCGGATCCTCGCCGACCGTCTGTCGCAGGCCGATGTGGCCGACAAGGGCATCTCGGTCCTGACCGGCGGCACCGACGTCCACCTGGTCCTCGTCGACCTGCGTAACTCGCAGCTCGACGGACAGCAGGGCGAGGATGCGCTGCACGAGGTCGGCATCACCGTCAACCGCAACGCAGTGCCGTTCGACCCGCGCCCGCCCATGACCACCTCGGGCCTGCGCATCGGCACCCCGGCGCTCGCGACTCGCGGCTTCGGCGACGAGCAGTTCACCGAGGTCGCCGACATCATCGCGCAGACCCTCATCGGTGGCACCGATCTCGACGCATTGCGTGCCCGCGTGAGCAAGCTGGCACAGGACATCCCGCTCTACCAGGGCCTGGAGGACTGGCCCCTGATCTGAGTTCTCGGTACTTCGCTTCTCGCGAGCCCGGTCCGCACCGAAATCGGTGCGGACCGGGCTCGTGTCGTATGTCGTTCGGGTCGTGAGTGTTCGGCGACCACTCCGGGGTGCATTAGGGTAGCCTATGCTCCGTTGTGGCCTGTTCGATGGCTGCACACCTTCACGACGACATTTGTGCCCCGAGACCAGAAGGACGACGCCGCATGGCTATTCCCGCCATCTCCCCGTACTCGATGCCCACCCGCGACGAGCTCCCGGATGCCAGAGTGGAGTGGGCTCTCGAGGCCTCTCGTTCCGTCCTGCTGATCCATGACATGCAGAGGTACTTCATCGACGCCTACCGGCCCGACGTCGAACCGTTGTCCGCTGTGGTCCCCAACATCGTCCGCATCCGCGAGGCCTGCAAGGCGGCGGGAGTGCCCGTCGTGTACACGATGCAGCCGGGAGACCAGCACCCGTCGCGCCGGGGCATCCTCGCCGACTTCTGGGGCACGGGCCTGACCACCGGACGCGACACCGAGGTGATCGACGAACTGACCCCCGACGCCTCCGACATCCAGGTCACCAAGTGGCGCTACTCGGCATTCCAGCGCACCGACTTCCGGCAGCTGCTCGCTCACTACGGCCGGGACCAGCTGATCGTAACCGGCGTCTACGCGCACATGGGCTGCATGCTCAGCGCCGCCGACGCCTTCATGAGTGACGTCGCGCCATTCATGGTCGTCGACGGCACCGCCGACTTCTCCCGCGACGAGCACGTGATGGCCCTCGGCTACGTCGCCAAGCGGGTCGGCAGGGTAGAAACGACCGATGCGGTGATCGAGGCGCTCGAAGCGACGGCCCACCGCAACGTCCCCCACGACGACCAGCTGGCGGCCGCGCTTTCGTGATGTAGTGCGGGCAGGACAGCTCCGGTTAATCCGATCTTCATCGACACGCCTCACCGCTGCCGAGCGAACCGGCCGTGTCAGGGCTAGCGTCGGTGGTGTAGGCGGCGCAGTGCCGGCTACACGGGAGGTCCCTGATCGTGCGGCAGAAGAGTCCGAGCGAGGGGCCGGCACCCGGCCCTCGTGTCCGCGAGGACCACCAGGGAACGACCGGCCACCGAACAATCTGCGCGGTGTCGCGCAGGTCGAGGAGCCTCACGTGAACGCAACACGCTCCGTCCCAGCTGTACGCACCTACGTGCTGGACACTTCCGTATTGCTCTCCGACCCGTGGGCGGTCACGAGATTCGCCGAACACGAGGTCGTGCTGCCCCTGGTGGTGATCGGCGAGCTCGAGGGCAAGCGTCACCATCACGAACTCGGATGGTTCGCGCGGGAGTCACTGCGGTTGCTCGACGACCTGCGGCAGCGCCACGGTCGGCTCGACCGTCCGATCCCCGTCGGCGACTCCGGTGGGATGCTGCACGTGGAGCTCAACCACACCGACCAGATGGTCCTGCCCTCCGGTTTCCGGACCGATTCGAACGACTCGAGGATCCTCGCGTGTGCGATGAACCTCGCGGCGGAGGGGCGCGACGTCGTCCTCGTCAGCAAGGACACGCCGCTGCGGGTCAAGGCCGGGGCGGTCGGCCTGACCGCAGACGAATACCACGCGCAGGACGTGGTCACGTCCGGCTGGAGCGGCATGACCGAACTCGAGGTCGACAAGGCGCTGATCGATGACTTGTTCGCCGAGGGCGTCGTCGATCTCGAAACGGCCCGGGATCTTCCGTGTCACACCGGTATCCGGCTGCTCGGAGGAGCGTCGAGTGCGCTCGGTCGCGTCACCGCCGACAAGCAAGTGCAGCTGGTCCGTGGAGACCGCGAGGCATTCGGTCTGCACGGACGCTCTGCCGAGCAGCGGGTCGCGCTGGATCTGCTACTCGACGAATCGGTCGGCATCGTGTCTCTGGGTGGTAAGGCAGGAACCGGCAAATCGGCGCTGGCCCTCACGGCGGGGCTGGAGGCGGTACTCGAGAGGCGGTCTCACCGCAAGGTCGTGGTGTTCCGACCTCTCTACGCCGTCGGCGGTCAGGAACTGGGCTATCTCCCGGGGACCGAAGCCGAGAAGATGAACCCGTGGGGCCAGGCCGTGTTCGACACCCTCGAAGGGCTCGCGAGCCCTCAGGTGATGGAGGAGGTCATTGCCAGGGGGATGTTGGAAGTGTTGCCGCTCACCCACATTCGTGGGCGGTCGTTGCACGACTCGTTCGTGATCGTCGACGAGGCGCAATCCCTCGAACGCAATGTGCTGCTGACGGTCCTGTCGCGGCTGGGCGCCGGGTCGCGGGTGGTGCTCACCCACGACGTCGCGCAGCGTGACAACCTGCGTGTCGGGCGGTACGACGGCGTGGCAGCGGTGATCGAGAAGCTCAAGGGGCACCCGCTGTTCGCGCATATCACGCTGACTCGCAGCGAGCGTTCGCCGATCGCGGCGCTCGTCACCGAGATGCTCGAGGAGTTCGCGCCGGGCGCGTAACACATCGACCGAATGTCACCTTCGGCACGGCTGAGATAGCCGAAGGTGACATTCGGCCGATGGGTCCATGGTCTAGTCGGAGTCGGGGAGCGGGCCGAGTTCGGTCTCGAGCACTTCCTGGACGACACGCATCGCAGCGAGCGCCGCCGGAGCGCCGCAATAGACGCTGCAATGGATCACGGATTCGACGATCTCGGTGCGGGTCAAGCCGTTCCGCACGGCACCTCGCACATGGCCGCGCAGTTCGTTCTCGGCGCGCAGCGCAATGAGCATACCGAGATTGAGCAGGCTGCGGCTCCGACGGTCGAGCCCGGGTCGCGACCACACTGCACCCCAGGCGTGTTCGGTGACGAACTCCTGAATTTCTTCAGAGTCGGTGCCCCGTGCGCGGTCGAAGGCCCGCTCGACGAAGTCGTCTCCCATGACTTCGCGCCGGATCTCGAGTCCCGCTGCAAATCCCGGGTTGTGCTCGGCGTCGGACATGTCACTGCTCCCTGTTCGATGGCCACCGAACCGTTCGGTCGCCGCAGAGAGTTTACGGCCGCCGGAATACGGCGCGGACGAGACCGAGTGCAGTGGCGCCCAGGAAGCCGAGGACGTCGAAGTGGTCGCGCCATACCAGGATGCGTCCGTCGCGAAGTTCGAACGTGCCGCACACCGGGAAGGCGATCTCGACGCGGCCGACGCGGAGTACGTCGGTGCGTTCAGTGAGGACGACCTCGACGCTTTCGGCGGCGATGTGGTGTACGACGACGTCGAATCCGATCGACGGCTTCTCGAGGCCTGCGAGGATCGTGCTGATCCGCTGGGCGCCACGCAAGGTGGGGAGCGAAGTGTTGTGCCACGACATGTCGGGGTCCATGAGTGGCCTCGTATCTCGGGGTCGGCTCTCGGCCATTGCTTCGAGGAATTCCCGGACTGTGGTGACGGCAGTGTCGGGTGTGGTCGGTGTGGCCTCGATGCCGGTCATGGAATCCCCCTTTGTCGACTGCGGGCATGGTACGACCCTGTTCGCGTCGTGTCGACGAGAATGCCCCTCTCGGGATCGAATCGAGCCCATCGTGAGTCGCACGAAAAATGCACTTCGAAGAAAGTGGACTTATACGGGCCGAACGGCAACGAACACCGGTCGCCCGTGGTTACGTTCGGGGCGTCCGCTTGTCCTACCCCGTGCGCGACGACCGGTGCGGGTGGCCCGACAGGAGTAGATACACATGAATCGAATCAACCGTCGAATGGCGGCAACCGTTGCTGCGTTTGCTGCAGTAGGCCTGGTCGCTTCGGCATGCGGCGACGACAACTCTGCAGAGGACGTGGTGGGTAGTGCCACCAGCGCCGTGCAGTCCGCAGCCGAGAGCGTCGCGTCAGAGGCTCAGGGCGCTGACGAGACCACTGGTGCCGACGGGACCACAGACGCTGAGGGGACGGAAGGCACCGAACCGGCGGAGGATCAGACCAGCGCAGTTCCGGGTCCGGATGGCGAATCGGTCGAACTGAGCGGGGAGATTCTCGCCAAGTACAACGAGGTCGGCGGTGAATCGAGCCCGCTCGGTATGGCCACCGGAAACCAGGAGGACGTCGGCGACGGCAACATCGCAGAGTTCGAGGGAGGCATCATCGCGTGGAGCCCCGACACCGACGCGCACATCGTGTGGGGGGAGATCCGAGTGGCGTGGGAGGCCGAAGGTGGAGCCGGTGGCGAACTGGGCTTCCCGGTCAGCGACGAACACCCGATCGAGAACGGGCTGCAGAGCGACTTCGCAGGCGGCAACATCACCTATATCGACGGCCAGACCGAAGTGACGGTGGGATGACCCGACTCCGGCCCCGGACTGGCGGGTTCACATGATCGTCGCAACACTCTCGATGAGAGGTTGCGACGATCATGTCGTTTCAGGAGGACTGCCTTCGGTTCGGTGACGAGCTGGCCCGGCTCACCGATGCCGGTATGCCAGTGAAAGAGGCGGCAGTCGTGATGGGGCTGCCTCGCGGTCGCCGCTATGCCATCCTGCAGGCGATCGGCCTGCCCGCCGGCCAGCCACGCGGTCCAGGCAAGAGCGGTGATCAACGTGGGGTCCCCGATCGAATGGTGATCGTGGCCGTGTTCGACAAGACCGGTTCGATCAACCAGGCCGCGAAAGCGTGCGGGGTCTCGCCTTCGGTCGCACGCAGAATCCTGGTCTCGGAGGGTCTGGTGACCAGCGAAAAGATCCCACCTCGAGGCAAGAGCGAGGCCAAACACCGCTTCGGGGAACTGGTCGCACAAGGCTGGTCGATAACGCGAGCTGCCCACGAAGTGGGCGTCCACACGCGCACTGCCCGTGACTGGCGCAAAGGCATCCGGAAGGTCGGCAACACGCGAGTCCATCCTGATGGCAGGGTCGTGGACTACAGGCGCGGAACCGTCTACGAACAGACGGTGACCAGTGCGATCTGTGATGATGCCGTAAAGCCTGCGGTCAGTGATCGCTCGGTCAGTGATCGCTACCTGTCGATCGAGGACCGGGTTGCGATCGCCGACGGCCTGGTGGTCAAGGACTCGCTGCGCACAATCGCTGCACGGATCGGCAAGAACGTCTCCACGGTCTCGCGGGAGGTACGCGGGCACAGCATCGAAGGCCGGTATCTGCCGTATCAGGCCGATCGGGTTGCTGCCGCGGCCCGGGCGCGGCCCAAGCAGTCCAAACTGGTTCAGAACGCGGTCCTGCGGGCAGCGGTCGAGGAAGGCTTGTCCCGGAAGTTGTCACCGGAACAGATCTCGCATCGCCTGCGCCGGGATCACCCTGACGACGAAAGCATGCGGGTGAGCCACGAGACGATCTACCAGGCATTGTATTTTCAGGCCCGCGGAGGACTGAAACGCGAAGTACAGCAGGCACTTCGAACCGGTCGAACGAGGCGTGCACCGCAGCACAAAGAGGGTGAACGGTATCAGCGGTTCACCGATCCGATGATCATGATCAGTGATCGGCCCGCCGAGGTCGCCGACCGCGCCGTACCCGGGCACTGGGAAGGCGATCTGATCACCGGTGAACAGAACAAGACCGCGATCGGCACCCTGGTCGAACGTTCCACCCGCTACACGATGCTGCTGTATCTACCCGACGGGCATGACGCCGAACAGGTCCGCGATGCGCTGATCGTGGCCATGCGTGAGTTGCCTGCGCATCTACGTGGGTCGCTGACGTGGGATCAAGGAGCCGAGATGGCCAGACACAAGCAGATCAGCGTCGCTACCGAGATGGCCGTCTACTTCTGCGACCCGGCCAGCCCCTGGCAACGCGGTAGCAACGAGAACACCAATGGACTGCTCCGGCAGTACTTCCCCAAAGGCACCGACCTCAGTGTCTACGGACCGGAAGACCTCGAGCATGTTGCCCAGGAACTCAACGGCCGTCCACGCAAGACGCTCGGCTGGGATACTCCAGCCGAGCGTCTGCGTGATCTAATCACCACCAACTAACAGCGGTGTTGCGTCGACCCCTTGAAACCGCCACTCCGGGGCCGGGATCGTCCGTCCCGATCTCCATCACCGCTCGGGTTCGACCTTCGCCATCGCGAGTACGTCGAGGCGACGGTCGAGTTCGTCCTCGCTGAGGTTCTCGCCGATGAGCCCGCGGTCGATCACCGTCTGCCGGATCGTCTTCCGTTCCTTCAAGGCTTCCTTGGCCACCGCGGCGGCCTCTTCGTAGCCGATCGCCGAGTTCAACGGGGTCACGATCGACGGCGACGACTCGGCGAGCGTCCGAAGATGCTCGACGTTCGCGACCAGACCTGCGATGCACCGGTCGGCGAACAGTCGAGAGACGTTGGCGAGCAGGCGAATCGACTCCAGAACATTGCGCGCCATCATCGGGATGTAGACGTTGAGTTCGAATGCCCCCGCCGCGCCTCCCCACGCGACCGCGGCGTCGTTGCCGACGACCTGCGCTGCGACCTGCGTAACCGCTTCGGGTAGAACGGGGTTGACCTTGCCTGGCATGATGGAACTTCCGGGCTGTAGATCGGGCAGACGGATCTCCGCGAGACCGGTCAACGGGCCCGAGCCCATCCAGCGGACGTCGTTGGCAATCTTGGTCAGCGACACCGCTATCGTGCGCAACGCGCCGGACACCTCCACGAGTCCGTCCCGCGCTGCCTGCGCTTCGAACCGGTTCTGTGCGGGCCTCAGAGCATCGACACCGGTGTCCTTGACGAGTTCAGCAACGACTCGCGGCCCGAAATCGTCCGGAGCGTTGAGGCCGGTGCCGACGGCGGTCCCGCCGATGGGAAGTTCACCGAGGCGCGGCAGGGTGGCCTTCACCCGCTCGATGCCGGCCTCGATCTGGCGGGCATACCCGCCGAATTCCTGACCGAGAGTGACGGGTACAGCGTCCATCAGATGCGTGCGACCGGATTTGACGACGGTCCGCCACTCGGTGGCCTTGTCGCTGAGCGCACCCTCCAGTTGCTGGAGTGCCGGAACGAGATCGGCCACGGCCGCTTCGGTCGCGGCGACATGAGTTGCGGTGGGGAACGTATCGTTCGACGACTGCGACATGTTGACGTGATCGTTCGGGTGGACCGTGACGCCGGCCTGCGCGCAGATCGACGCAATCACTTCGTTCGTGTTCATGTTCGAGCTTGTCCCCGAACCGGTTTGGAACACGTCGATCGGGAACTGATCGTCGTGTTCACCGTCGGCGATCTCGCGGGCTGCGGCGATGATGGCATCCGCCTTCTCGGCGTCGAGGAGGCCGAGATCCTTGTTGACCTGTGCACATGCGCCTTTGAGAAGTCCGAGTGCGCGGATCTGTGCGCGGTCGAGGCCGCGGCCGGAGATCGGGAAGTTCTCGACAGCGCGCTGTGTCTGTGCGCGCCAGAGGGCGTCGACCGGGACCCGGACCTCGCCCATGGTGTCGTGCTCGATGCGGTATTGAGGGGAAGACTGCTCGGAAGTGTCGGTCATACGTCCACGGTAGGCCCGCCGAGCTCGATTGTGGGGTGCAAGAACTCGAACACGTTCTTGCACCCCACAAAAGGGAGTGTCAGGTCACGGTAGCGGCGGGGCAGCGCCGTCGACACCCGCGAAGTCGATCGACGAGAACTCGTTGAGCTTCGTCAGGCGGTGATAGGCCTCGACCATACGAACGGTGCCGGACTTGCTGCGCATCACGATCGACTGCGTCTCGGCTCCACCAGGCGTGTACCGGACACCGCGCAGCAGTTCACCGTCGGTGACGCCGGTCGCGCAGAAGAAGATGTTCTCGCCTGTCACCAGTTCACTCGTGGTGAGTACACGGTCGAGATCGTGACCCGCGTCGATGGCCTTCTGACGTTCGGCGTCGTCGGTCGGAGCCAGCCGGCCCTGCAATGCACCGCCCATGCAGCGCAATGCGGCCGCGGCGATGATGCCCTCAGGGGTGCCGCCGATACCGAGGAGCATGTCGACACCGGAGCCGGGGCGTGCCGCAGCGATGGCGCCGGCGACATCGCCGTCGGAGATCAACCGGATGCGGGCACCCGCCTCGCGTACCTCGCGGATGATTCCCGCGTGCCGTTCGCGATCGAGGATCGTGACCGTCAGATCCGGGATCGCGATGCTCTTGGCCTTCGCCACACGACGGATGTTCTCGGCGATCGGTGCG
Source organism: Rhodococcus sp. JCM 9793 (assembly GCF_055380405.1). Lineage (NCBI taxonomy): Bacteria > Bacillati > Actinomycetota > Actinomycetes > Mycobacteriales > Nocardiaceae > Rhodococcus > Rhodococcus sp. JCM 9793. The sequence continues at coordinate 5,110,923 of NZ_AP043721.1, read as the reverse complement.
GTGATGTCGATGACCTCGGCGGCCTCCGGTCCGACCGCGATCTTCTCCATGTAGAACACGGCCGACGGATCGAACATCGCGCCGCGCTCGGCGGCGGCGAGGACTGCGATCGCGCCCGGCGCGCCCTTCGACATGAGGGTGGTGCCGTCGATCGGGTCGACCGCGACATCGCACAGTGGGCCGTCGCCGTTGCCGACTTCCTCGCCGTTGTAGAGCATGGGCGCTTCGTCCTTCTCGCCCTCACCGATCACGACGACGCCCTGCATCGACACCGAGCTCACCATGTGGCGCATGGCGTCGACGGCGGCTCCGTCGCCGCCCTCCTTGTCGCCGCGCCCGACCCAGCGGCCTGCTGCCATCGCTGCGGCCTCGGTGACGCGCACCAGTTCGAGCGCGAGATTGCGGTCGGGAGCCTCGCGGCGCTGTGGGGTGCTGGCCGTCATGGGCTACTGCCTCCTGATGAAAGTCGGTCGGCGCTCGAGTGGCGCCGGCACACATGTGGCCGCCGGGATCGGGGCCGCACGATCGGATGGGTGTTTCGCGTGGTCATTGTCTCATCACCCGGGCCGTGATGGCCTGTCGGACCCAGGGCAGGCGCACCACAGATCGGAGCGGGCTGTCAGACTGGATGGGTGGCTCCCAAGAAACCTCGCATCCTGAACGACACCCGCGATATGGCCTGGTCGCTGATTCCGCTGGTTGTCGCAATGCTGGTCATTGCCGGAGTCGCGAGCCAATGTTCCTTCAGCCCAGGTGGGCCGACGGCGGGTCCCGTGCCCGCCTTCGACCTCGATGCGGGTCTCGAGTACGACGCGAAGGAGCTGGGCTTTCCCATCCGGCACCCCGAGGTGCCTGAGGGCTGGCAGTCCAACTCGGGGAGCCGCAGCATCATCTCCGGCAACGAAGGCGGCGATTCGAGCACCGTGGGGTTCGTCACTGCAGGTGGTCGCTACGTGCGTTTCACCCAGTCCGATGCCGGCGAGGACGAACTCGTCCGGTTCGTCGCGGGTGGTTCACGTCGCGTCACCGGCGCCCAGCAGATCGGCACCCGGGACTGGACGGTCTACGGGGGCGACGGCGTCGAAGCGCTGTGGGTGTCCGATTTCGGTGACGTCCGCATCCTGATCGGCGGTTCGGGCACCGACGAGGAGTTCACCGAGCTTGCGACCACAGTCGGTGTCGCCGAGCCGTTGACTCCCTGACCGGTTCGTAGCCCGCCTAGTCCTCTTCGCCTTCATCGCCTTCATCGCCTTCATCGGCGTCGTCCGCGTGCGCGAGCGCGTTCTCGACACGCTGACGTGCACCGGCGAGGTGCTCCTCGCACCGTGTGGCCAGTGCTTCTCCGCGCTCCCACAGGGCGAGTGAATCGTCCAGATCCAGACCGCCCTGCTCGAGCATCTTGACGACGTTCACCAGTTCGTCGCGCGCGCGTTCGTAACCGAGTTCGGCAACGTCGGAATTCGTGTCGCTCACAGCGTGATCCTCTACTTCTCTCGTCCCATGACGACGGCGCGTACCGCGCCGTCACCCACTCGCACCCGGAGCTGTGTGCCCGGCGGGGCATCGTCGACCGAGCGCACCACCTCGGGATCCCCATCGGCGACGACCCGCTGCACCACGGCGTAGCCGCGAGCGAGGGTTGCTGCAGGTCCGAGTGTGGACAGGCGTGCCCGCAGATGCTCGACGGTCGTTGCCTCATATGCGACCGTCCGCGAGATGTCGCGACGCGCGGCCACCCGCAGTCGTTCGATCTCGTCGGTGCGCCGGTCGAGTGCAGCGATCGGATCTGCCAGCACCGGCCGGTCGCGGAGCTGGGCGATCACGTGTTCTTCACGTCGCACCCAGTTCCGCAGGGCACCGGCCGCCCGGTCCCGGAGGTCGTCGACGAGTTGTTGCTCGGCGACCGCGTCGGGCACCACACGCTTCGCGGCATCGGTGGGTGTCGCTGCCCGTAGGTCGGCGACGTGATCGGACAGCGGGTTGTCCGGTTCGTGCCCGATCGCGCTGACGACAGGCGTGGTGCACGCGACGATCGCGCGGCACAGCGCTTCGTCGGAGAAGGGCAGGAGGTCTTCGACGCTGCCTCCGCCACGAGCGAGGATGATGACGTCGACGTCGGGGTCCTTGTCGAGCGCCGCGAGCGCGTCGAGGATCTGCGGTACCGCGGTGGGCCCCTGGACCGGAGTGTTGCGCACGTCGAACTGCACGGCCGGCCATCGCCGCTGCGCGACGGACACCACGTCGCGTTCGGCAGCGCTCGCCCGACCGGTGATCAGACCGATCCGCTGTGGCAGGAACGGCAGTGGACGCTTGAGCCGCGGATCGAAGAGCCCTTCTGCGGCGAGGAGGCCGCGCAGCCTTTCCAGGCGAGCGAGGAGTTCACCGATACCCACGGGACGGATCTCGGTGATCCGCAACGCCAGGCTGCCGCGTCCCGGCCAGAACGTGATCTTCCCGAACACGACGACACTGGTGCCCTCAGTGAGCGGCACCGTCGACGAGCGCAGCAGCTGCGGGTCGCAGGTGAGCTGCAACGACATGTCGACGGACGGGTCGCGCAGAGTCAGAAACGCGGTGCGCGTCCCGGGGCGAGCATTGATCTGGGTGAGCTGGCCTTCCACCCAGACCGTGCCGAGCTTGTCGATCCACCCGGAGATCTTCTGCGACACGTTACGCACCGGCCATGGGTTCTCCGCCGAGTTGACGCGACCGCCGGTCTGCTCTGTGCTCACTTGCGTTCGGCGCTGGAGATCCGGTTGGACAGCATCGTGACGAACGGAGCACGGCCGGCGTGTGCGTTCTCGTAGGTGAGCAGCGCGGTGAGGTCCTCGACCGACAGCGTCCGGAGACGGGCACGCAGCTGCGCGAGGGTCAGCGAGTCGTAATCGAGGTACTCGGCGATCTCGGCCGGCTGTGTCGGCTTGGATGCCGAGGCGGGTGCCGCTTTCGCAGGAGTCTTCTTGGCCGCTGACTTCTTCGCCGGTGAGGCTTTCGTCACAGCCGACTTCGATGCGGAGGGCGGTGCGGCGGTGGCCTTCTTCGCCGGAGCCTTCTTGGCGGCGGTCTTCTTCGCGGGAGCCTTCTTCGCCTCGGGCGGAGCGGGAACCTTTGTCTCGGCGGTGGGGGACTCGGACGATGCAGCAGCGGTGGTGGACGGCTCCGCCGACGCGGGGGCGGTGGCAGGCTTGCCGGCCTGCTCGCCCGGCGGTACCGAGTACAGCGCGAAGCGACCGGATGCCGCTGCAGGCGTCGGAGCCGCGGCATCGACCGGCTTCACGGATGCTTCGTTGCTGGTGAGGGGCTCTTCGTCCTCGTCGAACACCGCCCACTCGGGTTCCTCGGACGGCGCTGATCCGAACACGTCGAACAGCTGATCGCCCTTGATCGCCAGGCCGGTCATCACTTGCTGCATCCGCATTGCGGTCTGCAGGATCTGGCTCACCGTGGTCATCGGGAGCGCAACCGCAGTACTCGGGAGTCGGAGGGTCTCTTCGTACGCGGTGACGGCCACGCCGGCGGCCACCCGTGCCATGAACGGTGGACGGATCATTCTCTCACCCTGCCTCACGATCGGTGTCTTTGGTAGCCGAGCGGGTCGGTGTGACCGCTCGGCCCGTACTCTGGAGCCATGTCTGCGCCTGTCCCGCTCGAACTAGGAATCACACGGTCACCCGGCACATCGACGCCGGGGAAGCGCGTCCTTCTCGCCGAGCCGAGAGGATACTGCGCCGGCGTGGACCGTGCAGTGGAGACCGTCGAGAAAACTCTCGAGAAGCACGGCGCTCCGGTCTACGTCCGTAAAGAGATCGTGCACAACCGACACGTCGTGGAGACCCTTGCCGAGCAGGGCGTCGTGTTCGTCGACGAGACCGACGAGGTCCCGGAGGGATCGGTCCTCGTGTTCTCGGCGCACGGCGTCTCGCCGGCAGTGCACGACGCCGCGGCCACCCGAAATCTCCACACGATCGACGCAACCTGCCCGCTGGTGACGAAGGTGCACCAGGAGGCGAAACGATTCGCCCGCGACGACTTCGACATCCTGCTCATCGGCCACGAAGGCCACGAGGAGGTCGAAGGCACCGCGGGGGAGGCCCCCGACCACGTCCAGCTCGTCGATGGCCCCGACGCTGTCGACGCGGTGACGGTGCGCGACCCGTCGAAGGTGATCTGGCTGTCGCAGACCACCCTGAGTGTCGACGAGACGATGACCACCGTGCAGCGGCTGCGCGAGAAGTTCCCGCAGCTGCAGGATCCGCCGAGCGACGACATCTGTTACGCCACCCAGAACCGTCAGGTCGCGGTCAAGGCGATGGCCCCCGAGTGCGATCTGGTGATCGTGGTCGGCTCTCGGAACTCCTCGAACTCGGTCCGGCTCGTCGAGGTCGCACTGGGTGCGGGCGCGAAGGCCTCGTACCTGGTGGATTACGCCCGCGAAGTCGACCCCGCCTGGCTCGAGGGAGTCGAGACCATCGGCATCACCTCGGGTGCCTCCGTGCCGGAGATTCTCGTCCGAGGCGTGATCGATCTGCTCGACGAGTACGGATTCCACACCGTGCAGTCGGTGACCACCGCGAACGAGACCCTTGTGTTCGCGTTGCCCCGGGAGCTGCGGGACGCTCGCCACTGAGTGGACGGCCTCGCGTCTCAGTCTTCGACGCGATCCCGGTAGCGCACAGCCGGTGGCCGATACCCCGGGGCCTGCCTCGGCGCACCGGCCATCGGCGTGGGCTGCGGCGTGCGGAGGGAAGCTTCCTCGGGTCGGGGGCGTCGCCGCGGGGCAGCGTCCCGCCTCGGATCGACATCGCCGCGGCGCGGTGCAGGCGTTGCGCGCGCTACCGGCTCGCTCGCCGTGGGTGGCGTACTCCGTCGACGAGGTGCCGCCCGGCCGCGTGAACCAGCGACGTCGCGGACCGAGGCCTTCGTCATCGGTGGCTCGGCCTGCTCTGCACGCGCCGCGGGGTTGCGCACCGCAGAAGGCCGCGGCGACGAGGCATTGCGGGAAGCGTCGGCCCGTTTCGGTGCGTCCGATGCAGGACGCTTCGCGGTACTTCGGCGCGGAGTCCGGGCAGCGGCACTGCGTGACGGCGCGGCCCTACGTGACTGCTGGGCGCGCGTCCGGGCACCCACGTTCTGCTTCGCGAGGAAGATCCGTGCAGCACCGATAGCCAGCACCACCACTGTGGCGAGGAACATCGCCGGGAACCGGTTGACCAGTGGATATGCGACGTTCAACGCCAATTCCCTGAGGCCGCTCGTGCTGCCGGACGCAAGGATTTCCTGACCGATCGGCACCGCCAGCAGCAGCAACAACGGCGGCTGGGCCATCGCGGTGAACAATCCGCGATACCGGACCGCGGCAACGGCCACGATGCATCCGAGGACATAGAAGACAGTGAATGTGGACGTCAGCTGGTCTCCGCCGGTCGCATCGATCAGCAGCCCGACGAGGGTCACGCCGACGGCGATGAGCGGTGCACCCCACCAAGGGACACCGGGAAGCGATGGAACCAACGACCGCATGTCGAGCGGCACTGCCGAGCGAGCGCGTTGGGATGCAGACACAAGGTAAACAGTAACCCGACAGAATCAGCTTGCTTCGTCGACAGGACCGTCGGTTTCTGCACTTTCTGCGAGTGTGCTGCGCCGCGGCCACGAGTCGACGCGCCCGATCTCGGGCACGTCGCCGTCGAAAAGTTCCAGCTCATTGAGCTTTCGGGCCGTGACTCCCACCCGTGTCTCCATCGACGACACCGTGAGGTTGAACGAATCGACCGCTTTGCCCAATTGCCCGCCGAGTCGGTCGAGGTGCTCGCCGACCGTGCCGAGTCGTTGATACAGCTCTCTACCCAGCCTGTGGATGGTTGCGGCGTCTCGTGACAGGGCTTCCTGACGCCACGTGAAGGCGATCGTGCGGAGCAGGGCCACGAGAGTGGTGGGGGTGGCGAGGATCACGTTCCGTGCGAACGCGTACTCGAGGAGATCCGGGGCCGCCCCGAGCGCTGCGTCGAGGAAGGGGTCGCCCGGTACGAACAGCACCACGAATTCCGGCGTCGGATCGAACGACTCCCAGTACGACTTCGCGGAAAGCTGGTCTATATGGGTACGCAACTGCCGTGAGTGCCGAGTCAGATGCCGATCGCGCTGCGCCGAGTCTTCCTCCTGCGCTGCGTCGAGATAGGCAGCGAACGGCACCTTGGCGTCCACCACGATCTGCTTGCCGCCCGCGAGGTAGACCAGCAGATCGGGACGCACACCCTCCTTCGTCACCTGCGTGTCGAAGTCACAGTGCCGCACCATCCCGGCCAGCTCGACGACGCGCTCGAGCTGGATCTCACCCCACCTGCCGCGCACCTGCGGTGCCCGCAGTGCAGTGACGAGCTGCTGGGTCTGCGTCGACAGCAACTGTGAGGCGCGGTGCATGCCCTCCACTTGCTCGGTCAGCCCCGCATACGCGTGGATCCGGCTCCGCTCGACGTTCTCGACCTGCCGGGACAGCGCGCCGACGGCCTCGTGCAGGGGCCCGACCAGCCGCGACACCTGCTCGCCGACAGCTCCGGACTGCCTCCGCGCGGCGTCCTCGTTCACCACGCTCAACGATTGTCGCAACTGTGACTCGTTGGCCTCGAGTGCAGCGAGCTTCGCCTCGGCGCGTGCTGCCCGGTCGCCGCTGCGCGACGCGTGCAACAGCCAGCCGAGTGCCACCCCGAGGGCGAGTGCGACGACGAGACCCAGTGCCGTGAGAGCTGACATGAGCCGCATGATGCCGCACCCCGGTGACAGTTGCCCGGAACCGGCGCGTGTCGGTGTCGTCCTCTACCGTCTGACGACATGCGGATCCTGCACACCTCCGACTGGCACATCGGTCGCACCTTCCACGGTGTAGACCTGCTCGCCGACCAGGCCGCGGCGCTCACCGCCATCGCCGAACTCGTCGCGGAGCACGGTGCCGACGTGGTGGTGGTGCCCGGCGACATCTACGACCGCTCCATTCCCAGTGCCGACGCCGTCGCGGTGTGCAATGCCGGGCTCGAAGCGATCCGCGCCGCCGGTGCAGTGATCATCGCAACGTCCGGCAACCACGACTCGCCCGTCCGCCTCGGAGCGGGTGCGGCCTTTGCCGCGCACGGGGGGCTGCACCTGATCACGCGGGTATCGCAGGTCGCTCGGCCGTTGGTGCTGAACGACGAGCACGGGCCGGTCGCGTTCTACGGCATCCCGTATCTCGAGCCCGAGATCACCCGCGCCGAACTCGACGTGCCCGGTGCCCGCTCGCACCAGGAGATCCTCGACGCCGCGATGGCCCGGGTACAGACGGACGCCGCCGAGCGCAGCGGTCGCGCTGTGGTGCTGGCACACGCCTTCGTCGTGGGTGGGGAGCCGACGGAGTCGGAACGGTCGATTTCGGTCGGCGGTGTCGAGACGGTGTCGGCGGCTACTTTCGACGGCGCCGACTATGTGGCACTAGGGCACCTGCATTCGCCGCAGACGGTGTCCGAACACGTCCGGTATTCGGGGTCGCTGTTGCCGTACTCGTTCGGCGAGCGGTCGCACCGCAAGGCGGTGTGGCTCGTCGACCTCGACGAGTCCGGGCTCGCGTCCGTCGATCGCGTCGACCTTCCGGTGGTGCGAGAACTGACCCAGCTCAGCGGCGACCTCGACGATCTGCTCGCGGATCCGGCTCACGACGCAGCCGAAGACCACTATGTCGCCGCAGTCCTGACCGACCGGGCCCGCCCGGTCGATGCGATGCGGCGGCTGCAGGAGCGGTTCCCGTACGCGGTGCACGTGCAGTGGGAACGACCCGCGTCGGAATCCGAAGGCAGCTACCGCGAGAAGGTGCGGGGACGCACCGACCTCGAGATCGCCTCGTCGTTCCTCGCCGATGTCAGATCCGAGGCGTCCGCACGCGAAACAGGATGGTTCGAACAGGCACTCCGCGACGGAGATCGAGGCCGCGGCATCGGCGACGAATCGCGGCGTGACGATTCCGGTCGCGACGAACGGGCGGACGTGCCGGCATGAGATTGCATTCGATCGAGATCACCGCCTTCGGGCCGTTCGCCGACACCGTCGCCGTCGACTTCGACGACCTCGGCGCCGACGGGCTGTTCCTCCTGCACGGACAGACCGGTGCGGGGAAGACATCGATTCTCGACGCCGTCGCGTTCGCGCTCTACGGGACGGTGCCCGGTGCCCGTGCCGGAGGGCACCGGCTGCTGTCGGATCATGCGCCCGTGGGTGCCGTTCCGACGGTCTGCCTCGAAGCGACGATTTCCGGGCGGCGAGTGCGCATCGCGCGCAGCCCCGAATTCGAACGTCCGAAGAAGCGTGGGGTCGGCACCACAAAGCAGAATGCGAAGGCAACCCTGGAATGGCTCGACGGTAGCGGCGAGAACCTGTCACGCAGCCAAGAGATCGGCGACGTGGTCAAGGCGCTGCTCGGAATGAGCGCCGAACAGTTCTTCCAGGTCGTGTTGCTGCCGCAGGGCGAGTTCGCGAAATTCCTGCGGGCGGACAGCGAGGAGCGAGGAAAACTCCTCGAGCGACTGTTCGACACCACGAGATTCGGCGACGTCGAGCAATGGTTCCGCGATCGCCGCGGATCCGGCGCGAAGGCGCTCGCCGAGCAGCAGAAGGCCGTCGACGTCCTCGCCGCGAAAGTTGCTGCAGCCGCCGGTATCGAGGCCGGGGCCGACGCCGAGCCGGTCGAGTGGGCCCACAGGTTGCTTGCTGATGCCGCCGATGTTCGCGACGCCATCGCGGTCGTGCACGCCGAGGCCCGCGAGCTCGACCGCGGCAACCGCGTGTCGCTGGACAGCGCGATAGCACTGCAGGAGCGGCTCCGGCGTCGCCGCGAAGCCCTCGAGATGAAGACCCGGCTCGACGCCGGCGAACCGGAGCGCGCAGCGATGGCCGTCGAACGCGACGCAGCGCATCGCGCGCAGCTGGTGGCGGTGCTCGATCGTGAAGCGGCCGGAGCCGCCGCTGAATCGGAGGCTGCGCGCAGCGAACTCGACTCCGCCGCAGCAGTTCTCGAGAAGTCGGCCGAGGGTCGCGCGCTGCTCGACGAGGCGCCCGGACCTCCCGACGACAGCGACCGCACGCTGATCCGCCCCCGCTACGAGCAGTGGTCGAGTGAGGTGACCACACTCGACGCCTTGATCGACCAGCAGCGACGAAGCGTCGAGATCGCCTCCCGCCGTGAAGTGTTGGGGGAGAAGCGGCACGCCGTCGCCGCAGAACTCGAAGGTGTTGTCGCGGAACGCGCTGCGCTTCCAGGCCGCGTCGCGGAGGCGACGGCCGCAGTTGCGGAATCGGAGAAGGCTGCAGCGTCGCTGCCCGGGCTCCGTGGTGTCCGCGACCGGGCCGCTGACGCGCTTGCTGCTGCTCGTGAACTGCGCTCGCGCAGTGCAGAACTCGAACAGCTGGAGAGGATGTCCGCGCAGCGCCATACGGATCACAATCTGGCGCACGAATCGCTGCTCGATATTCGTGCACGTCGAATCGCGGGGATGGCCGCCGAACTGGCCGCGAGGCTGGTCGAGGGCGACCCCTGCGAGGTCTGTGGAGCGGCGGAACATCCGTCGCCGGCGCAACCCGCACCCGACGCCGCGACCGAGGACGACGAAGAACGTGCCCATGCCGTCGAGCGACGTGCAGCGAAGGCGCTCACCGACGCGCGCGCAGCGGTCGGCGATGCCACGAGCACGGTGGCGATCCTGCGTCAACGCAGCGGCGACACCCGCCCGGACGACCTGGCTGCAGCGCACGCCGACGCCGTCGAGGCGCACGACACCGCTGGATCCGTGGCAGCACAGCTGGATCGACGTCGCAGCGCGGTCGACGATCTCCACGAGCGCGATCTCGCGCTTCGGTCCCGCGAGCGGGAGGCCGAGACCGCTCTGGCCACCATCGCCCGCGACGACGCCGTACTCGCATCGGAGGCCGACGAGATCGGCCGTCGTATCGCAGCGGCAATCGACGGCAGCGAGTCGCTGTCGGCCAAGCGTGAGCGCCTCGCTGCTCTGGTGGAAGACGCCACTGCGTGGCTCGATGCCCGGCTCCGGGTGGCCCAGGTGCGTTCGGTCGCGCAGAAACGGATGCGTGAAGCGGAGGTCGCGGCAGCCGACGGCGGATTCACCGATCTGGTGCAGGCGCGTGCTGCTCTGCGTCCCGCATCGAGAATCTCCGAGGTCGATCGTGAGATCCGCGATGCCGAGAACCGCCGGGCAATCGTCGCCGCGGTGCTCGCCGAACCGGAGATCGATGTGCTCACCGGCGACGAGGTCGTCGACGTCGAAGCGGCGCGCGCGGTGGTCGCGTCCGGTGCTGCGGCACTCGAATCCGCACTTGCCGCCGCGACCGAGGCGCACCGCCGTCACACCGACATCGCGACCTACGCGAACCGGCTCGAGCGGGCCTACGAGGCGCTGGTGCCACTGCGCGACGAGCAGGCCGAGCTCACGGCACTCGCCGACGTCGTTGCCGGTGGGGGAGCGAACAACCGCAAGATGTCGTTGCGTTCCTATGTGCTTGCTGCGCGTCTCGAGGAAGTGGCGGAGGCGGCGTCCGAGCGACTGCGCAGAATGTCCGGTGGCCGCTACGAATTCGTGCACAGCGATGCGGCCGGCAGCCACGGCAGGCGCGGGGGGCTGGGCCTCGACATCCATGACGAGTACACAGGTGCGGTGCGCTCCACCAAGACACTCTCGGGTGGTGAATCGTTTCAGGCATCCCTGGCGCTTGCGCTCGGGCTCGCGGATGTCGTCGCCGCCGAAGCAGGTGGTGTGGTGATCGACACCATGTTCATCGACGAAGGATTCGGCACCCTCGACGCCGACGCGCTCGACGCGGTGATGGGGGTCCTCGACGAACTGCGTGCCGGTGGTCGCGTGGTGGGTGTGGTCAGCCATGTCGACGAGCTGCGGCAACGTATTCCGAGCCGCCTGCACGTGTTGCGCGGCCGAACCGGCTCCACCGTGCGGATGGTGAGTTGAGTCGTGCCTACGAGCTGGTAGGGGAGGCGTTCGGGTCGGGTGCCGAGGTGTCGCCCGGTGCGGGCAAGGCCATCTGGTCGTCGTCTTCCGCGTCGTCACCCTGTCCCGGTTCGCGCTCCACCGACCGAGCGTCGATCTGTTCACCGATGTAGCGGATGACGACCGCTGTGACCGCGGCGACCGGGACAGCCAGGAATGCGCCGATGATCCCGAACAGCGACGCCCCGGCTGTCACCGCGAGCAGGACCACGACGGCGTGCAGTTTCATGCTCTTCGACTGCAGCACCGGCTGCAGCACGTTCCCCTCGATCTGCTGCACCGCGATGATCAGGATCAACACGATCACCGCCGTGGTGAACCCGTTCGCAACCAGCGCGACCAGCACAGCGAGGGCGCCCGCGACGAACGCACCGACGATCGGAATGAACCCACCGATGAACGTCAGGATGGCAAGCACCGGGGCGAGGGGCACACCCAGGATGACGAGGCCGATACCGATGAACAACGCGTCGATGAAACTCACCAGTGCCTGAGTTCGGATGAATCCGCCGAGCGTGGACCACATCCGCAGGAGCACCTCTTCGAGGTGATGACCCGCCCGGCGACCGCCTACCGAGTGCAGCCACGGCAGGAACCGCGGCCCGTCCTTGATGAAGAAGAACGTCAGCACGAGTACCAGGCCCAACGTCACCAACAGTGATCCCGCGGTGCTCACCCCGGAGAACACGCCACCGGCAATCGAGGCGGCACTGCCCTGCACACGTTCGATGACGACGTGTACCGCGTTGTCGAGCTGTTCGTCCTGCAGGTTGATCGGTGGGCCCTGCACCCAGTCCTGCACGGTGTTGATGCCCTCGGTGGCCTTGTTCGCGAGGTCGGGAACCTGCGCCACGACGGACGGGACGATGCCGGCGATGATCCCGCCGACGACCGCGAAGAACAGCACGAGAGTCAGCCCGGCCGCTGCCGCGGGCGGAACCCCACGTTTGGTCATGCCGCGCGTCGGCGGCCACAGGATGGTCGACACGACGATCGCGAGGGCGACCGGCAGGAGGATCACCCACATCTGCTCGATGATCCAGCCGAGTACCACCGCTGCAGCAGCGATGAGAACGAGGCAGCCCGACCACTTCGCCAACCAGATTCCACCGACCCCGATCAAGGCCCCGCGATCGGGCTTGACGGCAGCTTTGTCGCCCGCATTGTGGTCGGAGGTGTTCTTCGACTCGCTCAACGGTGGTCCTTCCGCACGCATGTATTCATCGCCTCGATCGATATTCGCCAATCTACGGCCAGAGTGCCGGATCTGCCGGGGGATACGGTTTTGCCGGATACGCCCGTGTCCAGCGCGAACGCGTGGCATCCTCGATGGATGTTTCTGCACATCGAGAATTACGTTTCTCGCAGGGTTTTGTGTGTGATCACCGCCATCGCGTGTGCTGGAGTCCTCAGTGCGTGCGGCGAGGACGACTCGGCCACGTCGGAGGGCGTACGTTCGTCGGCTGGTGTCGCGGTCACTTCCGTCCAGGAAGGCGCGGAGGGTGCAGCCTCATCCGTGCAGAGCGCGGCGTCCAGTGTTGCCGAACGGGCAGGGGACTGGTTCGACGACGCCAAGCTCGGCGCATTCGTCACCGCGTTCCGCGCCGCCTACCCGAACCTGTCATCCGATCGTGAAACCCAGTCGATCGAAACGATCGTGACCGAAACCTGTCCGCTGATCGAGAGCGGCGCCGACGATGCCGAGGTGAACGCGAAGGTCGGCGAACTCGCCACCAACGGCTCCACAGAACCCACCGAAGATCAGGCTGCACGCATCGCCCAGTTGGTTCGAGTGGCGTGCGGATGAGGCGGAAGCGCAACGACCACGTAGACTCCTGATTCCGTGAGCCTTACCCTCGGAATCGTCGGACTTCCCAACGTCGGCAAGTCGACGCTCTTCAATGCGCTGACCAAGAATGATGTGCTCGCCGCGAACTACCCGTTCGCGACGATCGAGCCGAATGTCGGTGTTGTCGAACTGCCGGATCCGCGCCTGAACAGGCTCGCGGAAATCTTCGGTTCGCAGCGCATCCTCCCTGCCACCGTGTCGTTCGTCGACATCGCCGGCATCGTCAAGGGAGCGTCCGAAGGTGCCGGGCTCGGCAACAAGTTCCTTGCCAACATCCGCGAGGCCGAGGCCATCTGTCAGGTCGTACGCGTCTTCGCCGACGATGACGTCATCCACGTCGACGGTCGCGTCGACCCACTCGCCGACATCGAGATCATCGAGACCGAGCTCATCCTCGCCGACATCCAGACCCTCGAGAAGGCCTTGCCGCGCCTCGAGAAAGAAGCGAAGAAGAACAAGGAGCTCAAGCCGCAGCACGAGGAAGCGCTCAAGGCGCAGGCCGTGCTCGACGAGGGCAACACCCTGTTCTCGAAGAAGGACACACTCGACTTCGGGTTGCTGCGCGAGCTCAACCTCATGACGACGAAGCCGTTCCTGTACGTGTTCAACGCCGATGAGTCGGTGCTCACCGACGACGCGAAGAAGCAGGAACTGCGCGACGCGGTGGCCCCGGCCGACTGCGTGTTCCTCGACGCCAAGGTCGAGTCCGAGCTCATCGAACTCGAACCCGACGAAGCGCAGGAACTGCTCGACTCGATCGGCCAGGACGAAGCCGGACTGGATTCGCTCGCGCGCGTCGGATTCCACACCCTCGGCCTACAGACCTACCTCACGGCGGGCCCCAAGGAAGCGCGCGCCTGGACCATCCCTCAGGGCGCGACCGCGCCGCAGGCGGCCGGTGTCATCCACTCCGACTTCGAGCGCGGGTTCATCAAGGCCGAGATCGTGTCGTTCGCCGATCTCGACGACGCCGGTTCGATGGCCGAGGCCAAGTCGCGGGGCAAGGTGCGCATGGAGGGCAAGGATTACGTCATGGCCGACGGCGACGTGGTCGAGTTCCGCTTCAATGTGTAGCGTTATTGACGCTTCGCGTCATATCCCGGCCCTGTGTTCAGATCGATTGGGAGCCAGGACACCGGGAAGCTGCGGCGTCAGCAAAACGTCGAACGCGTCGATCTGACTCTGCAGCGGGCGACACCGCGGACGCTCGAATAGATAAAAGGACGTCGAGGACCTCTGGAGCTTGCCAGGGGGGTCCGTCCGGCTCAGCCCTCGGGCATCTCGGAAAAGGTGATGGACGCACTGCGGCCGACCTATCAGCTGTGTCCTGGCGCTCACATTGCCGGCTCGTCATTGTTGCCATCACATCGTCGGGGGCGGGCTAGGTGTAGTTGGTCATGACGTCGCCGACGGCGACGGGATCACCCGGTTCATGGGGTGTGTTCATGCTTTCCCGGCGATCGGCCGAGGTGGGCAGGAGTTGGGCTGCTAGCGAATGGGCGGTCGCTGCCAGCGTCTCGACGTCCATCCCGGTGCGGCCCATGAATGTCAGGCCCTGCTGGGTGGCCAGCAGGGCCCTGGCGACGCTGACAGGGTCGACGGAGGCGCTCAGGTCGCCCTCGACCTGAGCCCGCAGCACGCCCTCGGTCAGCGTCACTGTGATCCCCTCGTATGCTCGCCGAGCCTCCGCGGCGACGGTGGGATCGGTGGAAGCCAGTTCGGTTGTGCTGTTGGCGAGCAGACAGCCGCGCCGGGCGGACCGGCCTGCGGGGTCGCCCACTGGCGTCATCACGAACGAGCGAAGGGCGTCGACCGCGCGTGGAGCCGAGTCGATCGACCCACGCACCGCGTGGTCGAGCGATGCCACGTACCGGCGCAGCACCCGGAGGAAGAGCTCGTGCTTGTCTCCGAAGGCGGCGTAGAGACTGCCCTTGCCCAGGCCTGTGACTCGCATGAGGTCCTGGAGCGAGGTCGCCGCATAGCCCGCGTTCCAAAACTGGTCGCAGACTGCGCGCAACACCGTCTCCTCGTCGAACTGCCGTGGCCTCGCCATGCCCCCACCATACTGTTATTGACCGATCGGTCCATCATGGATATTGTGGACCAATCGGTCAATAACAAGTTGCCAAGCCATTGCGACCGTCGCCCACCCGCCACTCCGGCGCTTCACACACGACACTGCAGAGGACGAACACCTATGGGTCAGCTAGCCGACAAGACAGCCCTGGTCACCGGCGCGAGTACGGGCATCGGGCTCGCCACGGCCGAGCGCTTCATCGCCGAGGGCGCGCGTGTCTACCTCACGGGACGCCGAAAGCACGTGCTCGACGCCGCGGCCCAGGAACTGGGCGACCGGGCGATCGCGATCCAGTGCGACGTCTCCGACCTGGACGACCTCGACAGGCTGTTCGACCGGATCGCCGCAGACGAGAATCGCCTCGATATCCTCTTCGCCAATGCCGGCGGCGGCGAGGCGAACCAGCCCCTCGACGCGCTCTCCCCTGAGGCCTTCGACCACACCTTCGGGATCAACGTGCGAGGCACCGTCTTCACGGTCCAGAAAGCGCTCCCGCTGCTGAACGACGGCGGGAGCATCGTGCTCACTGGTTCCAGCTCGGCACGCCGCGGCACCACCGGCTTCGGCGTCTACTCCGCGACAAAGGCGGCCATCAGGCAATTCGGCCGAGTCTGGGCCGCCGAGCTCGCGCCCCGCGGCCTGCGCGTCAACACGATGGTGCCCGGCCCCACCGACACCCCGGGGCTCCGCGGCCTCGCCGCGAACCCGGAGCAAGCGGGCGCGTTCCTCGATGAGCTGGCGAGCAGCACACCCCTACGACGCGCCGCTGATCCGACCGAGATCGCCAACGCCGTGCTCTTCCTGGCCTCGGATCAGTCCAGCTTCGTCACCGGCAGCGAGCTGTTCGTGGACGGCGGCGAGGTCCAGGTGTACCCCTGACTGGAAGGGCGGCAGGTTCAGCCTCGATTCACCAATGTGCCTCGTGCGGGCTTGGTCGATGTGAACGGTGACGGTCGCACGAGATCACAGATTGCCCTACGTGTGGAGACGCGGTCGAATTCCGCTTCAACGTGTGATTCCAGCAGGCTTCGCGCTTCGTCCCGGACGTCGTGCGTTCGATCTGCCGCCTCTGGCGATGATGCCGATCGAGCATCTGACGCCGGCGATGGAGGACCGGGCGTTCGAGGTGCAGATGCTGCTGGCAGACCGCGGTCAGCATCGTGCGTCGTCGATCCCGGATCTGCTGATCGCAGCGACGGCGGAGAAGGCTGGGCTCACGGTGCTTGCCGCTGTCAAGGATTTCGACCTCATCGCGGAGGTCGCGGGGCCGTCGGTCGAGACCCTCGCGGCGAGCTGACCCATCGAGCCTCGTGAGGTTTCTATCCGCGGCGACGTGGTGGTGTTCCGCTTGATGCAGTTCCCTCGACCGCCCAGCTGGCATATTCGCGTGCGGTCTCATCCAGTTCGGTTTCGCTGAAGTCTCCCACGCCGTGGACGAAGAACCCGGGGCGATAGGACATCCCAACTCGTGCCGCGGTGGTGGCGAATGGTGAGGTGAGCTGGTCCATTGTTCGTCCGTAACGCCCATCAGGCACGTAGTCGTGCGCGCGGGACCAGGTGGATATTGCGATGGTCAGCTCTTTGCCTTCCAGGGCGTGTCCGCCGGGCCCGTATGCCCAGCCGCGTTCGAGGGCGGCCTCGAGCCATTCGGCCAGCAGTGGCGGGGCGCTGTACCAGCGGAACGGGAACTGCAGGACGATCCGATCGTGCTTGGCGAGCTCCAGTTGCTCAGCCGCGGCGTCGAAGCCGTCCGGTCCGCGGACGTCGGCAAGCGCGCGGACGGTGATCTGTTCTTCGTCATGGAGTGCTCGGAGCCAGGCGGCGTTGACGCGTGACTTCTCCAGGTTGGGGTGGGCGGCGATCACCAGTGTCGATGGCTGCATGGTCTTGTCGTCTTCTTTCGTTGGTGTGGGTCCGGGTGATTCGTTCTGTGTGCTGGCGCGCACGGCGATCAGGGCGATCATCGCTACGGCACCGAGAATCGCTGCGAATGCGATCACGGCATTGCTGAGTCCGATGGCGTCAGCGAGATAGCCCGTCGCTACCGGCAGGGCTCCGGCGGGGATGTATCCGGAGATGTTGAGCGCGGCGTTGGACTCGGCGCGCCGGTCCGGAGAGATCCGCGTGGCGATGAGCGTGAGGCCGGCAAGTTGGCCCAATCCTTGTGCGGTACCCGCGAGCAACGTGGCAGCAAGGAAAACCGGCCACCACGGCGTCACTGTGACAGCGAGGGCCAGCACCCCCATCGAGGCCACTGCGGCAATGGAACTGAGTGCGAGATGTGAGCGAGTGGAGAGGCGGCCCGCGGCGAACTGGATCCCGGTCGCAAGAAGGAACATTGTGCAGGCGATGGCCCCTGCAATCAATGGGTCGGAAACGCCGATGGGGCCGGCCAGCACCGAGGGGCCCAGTGAGAGCACGAACGAGGTCGCTGTGATACCTGGCCCGAAAGTCGCTGCGCCCCAAAGAAGTTCACGCCGCCGATCGCGTGGAGGTATCGGCAAGCGAAAGAGTCGTTCGCGCGTTCGTCCAACAAACACTGGCCGTGCCAACGGTAGCCGCGTGCTCACCGCCAGGGCGGCGATCCCCATCGCCGTGACGATCGCGAACGTCCACAGTTGCGGAGCGGCGGTTGTCTTCGCGGTGACGCCCGACAGCATCGGGCCGAGGCCCGCGCCGAGCACCATGGAGGCGGAGGCGATCAGTCCTCCGGCCCGCTTGCGGGTGGTTGGGGCGACGTCAACGACCGCGGCCATTCCCGCCGTCACCGCTCCGCCGACGGCAACGCCGGCGAGCAGTCGGGCCACGAGGAGCCACAGCACACCTTGGGCGAGCAGGAACAACACCCCAGCCGCGACAGCTGCGAACATCGCGGGCACCAGGACCACGCGACGCCCGTATCGGTCAGCGAGCCTCCCTGCGACGACGAGTGTGCCCACCAGGCCGGCCATGTAGCAGGAAAAAAATGATCGTGAGCATTCCGGACGAGAAGCCCCACGCGTGCTGCCACTCGGCGTACAGCGGCGTCGGCGCGTTGGACAGCACGAATACCGCTACGACCGTCAATGCTGCGGCTACCGACCATCGGAGATCCCGCTGCTCGACTGCTCTCTTCATCTGCGCCACCTAGTTCGAGATTTCTCGTATCTGTACGAGTTGAGTCGAACTTACATCAGTACGAAGAATCTCGTACATTAGCTACTCTGGAGGCATGCACACACTTGCGCCGACCTACACGCTCGGTGAACTACCCGGCGAGCTCCCTGAACGGCTGCCCGAGCCTGCGTTGGAGGAGATCCGTCTCGAGCGCATCATGGGTGTGCTGGCCGAGCCGCTGAGGTTGACGATCATGCAGCGACTCCTGCTGTCGTCCGAGGACTTCGACCAGAACTGCGGATGGTTCGGTTTCGATCGCCCGAAGTCCACGCTCACCCACCACTTCAAGGCGCTGCGCGAAGCCGGCGTCATCACCCAGCGGCAGTACGGGCTCGAGCGACGCAGTCGCGTTCGACTCGAGGACCTGAATACTCGTTTCCCCGGAATTGTCGACCTGGTGCTCGACTGGAAGCCGGACGTCAGTTGAATCGTCGCCGCCCTGGAGCGAGATGCATCCTGGTGGGCGAGGTCGCTGATCGCTTCGCCGACGATGTCATGGATCTGCTGGCGGAGGCGATCACGCTCGGGTACGAGTGGTGGAGACGTTGAACGCGTCGGGGATGCGGTCGGCAGGTGGCAGTCGGAAGAAGGGCCTGAACCTGGCCCTCGTGGACGCGGCGTTGGCGCAGATCCGCCGGATGCTGTCGTACAAGACCCGCTGGTACGGCTCTACGTTGGTGGAGGCCGGCCGGTACTTTCCGTCCAGTAAATTGTGTTCGGGGTGTGGCAGGCGAAAACCAAACCTGACGCTCGCGGACCGGATGTATGTGTGCGATCACTGCGGAGTGACGATCGATCGTGATCGTCGGTCCTCCGACCACCACCGTGAGGGCGTAGACCGTGACCAGCAGGCCTGCGGTTGGGATGGTCACCGACAGGTCGCGGGAGAGTTCCCCGAGCATCCCGCTGGGCGAGAGTTCGGCAGTGCCGACGCAGAAGATGCCGAGGATGAGCACGGCCATCCGGAGATGCATGGATGTCCCTTCGAGCGACAGCGGATTCAGGAAGCGATGGCGTCGTACGCGGCGGGCAGGGTGCTGTGGCCATCGGCGGCGAGGAAGTGCCCTGCGCCGGGGACCCTCAGTGCCCTGGCCCCGAGAAGATCGGCCAGCCGATCCGTGTGAGAGGGCGGCACGAGGGGATCGTCGTCGGAGCGGATCACGATGATCCGGTCGACGTGCTCGCGCAGCTCGGTCACGTCGCACCCGTCGCCGATGAAGCCGTCCAATTCCGGCAGCACCGGCAGCGGATCGAGGAACCCTGATACCAGGACGAGGATTCCTAGCCGCCACGCGCCTGTCAGTGATGCCAGGTGCCGCAGTACGGCGAGGCAGCCGAGGCTGTGCGCGATCACGACCGTGCCCTCGGCCGGCTCGCCCACCGCAGCACGTACGGTCTCCTGCCACCGGGGCGCATCGGGCGTGAGAGGGTCGGGCAGTTCGGGGACGACGGCCCGCATGTTGGCGGTGTCGAGTTGTTGGGCGAGCCAGCCGAACCAGTGATCGTCCGGGGTGGCCGCGTAGCCGTGGAAGATGAAGGCGTTCTGCAGTGTTGTCGAGGAAGTCACGAGCGAGAACGTACGGCCTGACGCTAGCGTGAAGGTCAAGTCCGATAAGAGGAGACAGCGGTGCAGATCGGCGAACTCGCCAGGAAGACTGGGGCCAGCGCTCGCGCGCTGCGCCACTACGAAGAGCGCGGACTGCTCGTCCCCGAACGCAGCAGGGGAGGAGGCTACCGTGACTACACCTCAGAGGACATCGTCCGCGTCGCGCAGATCAAGACCATGATCGACGCCGGCCTGACCACCGCAGCCGTCAAACGCTACATCGACTGCGCCCGAGACGGAGACCACGGCATGTGGCTCGAGCTGTGCCCGAATCTCCGCGCCGAGCTCGCCTCTCTCTCCGAATGCCTCGACGCAAGGCAGGCTGAGCTGTACGAGCGACAGCAACGACTGCACGACCTCACATCTGCCGGTTGAGAACCGTCCGGCAGGTCGGACATTCATCCGAATCGCTGGGCGCATCAGCCCAGTGGTGGAGTCAGATCCTCCCTTCGCGGACATCCTTCCCTTGTTCGGCGAATTCCTTGAAATCCTGCATGTGCTGTTGCGACTGCTTGCGGAACGCGTTGGACGTGAGCAGCCCCACCAGACGCATCAGCAGGCCGCTGAACCGGTATTCGCTCTCTTGCTCCCAGTGCGTCGTCTGCGGATCGGCTTCGGTCAGCCGATCGCGGATGACGCTCCACATGCCCGCGCCGACGATCTCGCGGTCGAAGTGGACGACGACCCCTTCAGGGATCTCGTGTAGGTCTGCCGGCTCCCGGCGTGTGATCGTTTCGGTGCACTCGAGCTCCCGCTTCCCGGATTGCATCACGACCCGCGACTCGGTTCCGAGCTGCCCATGTATCCCGCTCACCGGTTCGTGCCGGACCACCCCTCGCAACCACCTCGGTATGTGTGCCGGGTCGGCCAGCAGCTGAGCCACCTTCTCCCGTGGAAGGGCAATCTCAATCGAGTTGGTGTACTTCATGGCACGCATTCCTTCCGGGTGTGGGCCAACATGCCGTCGTGCTGCTCGTGCTGCTCTTCGAGAGGGCAGTCTGACATCCGTCGCGCGATTGGTGACTCTCATCGGGGGTGCCCCGGCCAACCCACCGCATCGGGGAAGCTAACGCCGTCGAATTCAGATTCAACGTGTAGCCGGGTTCGGTGTCCAGACGGGAGCCGGCAGAACCGGGGCCGCGAATCAGCCGACGATCTGGTCTGCGAGTTGATCAGCAATGCTCCGCGGCTCCCGCCCGAGGAGACTGCGGAGCGTGCGGTCGGATTGCGCGAAATGGCCGCTCCGTGTCGCCTGGAACATTGACAGTGTGAAGCGCGCGACTGTCTCAGGCACCCCGTTGGCCGTCTCGCTCGCGACCCACTCCTCGTCGTCGACGATGATGCGGTCGATGTGGTCGCCGGTCAGTTCGGATGCTGTTGCGGCGAAGTCCGTGAGAGTCACCGGTGAGGACAACGTCAGATCGACGGGGCCGTCGAACGACGAATCACTGGTGAGGATCGTCGCGGCCGCCTCCGCGGCGTCGCGCCGATCGACCCACGAGAAAGGACCATCGGCCGGCTTGGCGATCGCGCCGGTCTTCTGCCAGGGGCCGAGTAGTTGGCTGAGATCACCATAGAAGCCGTTGCGCAAGGCGATCCATGGGACGCTGGATGCTGCGAGGTGCTCCTCAGTTGCCGCGTGGATCGCAAGCGGAGCGTAGGGACTGTCGAATCCGGTCCCGTGGGCGCTTGTGTACAGGATCCGTTGGGCTCCTGCCTCAGTCGCGGCCTCGATCGCCGTCCGGTGTTGGTTGACGACGTCGGCATCGAGGTCGCTCGAGGAGACCAGGAGCACCTGCTCGGCATCGGCAAACGAGTGGCGTAGCGCTGCAGGGTCGTCATAGCTCCCTCGTCGTACGCGTATCCCACGGTCGGCAAGGTGCCTCGCACGTTCCGGGTCACGCACGCTGACGCCGATGGTGGCTGGCTCAACCCGCTCGAGGAGGTGATCGACCGTGGCGCCGTTGAGGGCTCCGGTCGCTCCGGTGACGATGATCATGGACACGTCCTTTCGATGAACACGATAAGTTGACCAGGGTGGTCAACTTGGGTCATTCGGTAGCCTGCAGTAACCTGACCAATGGAGTCAAGTTCGGTTAGGCGCAGACGGAGGCTGATGGTGGGAGACGGTCGATCCATGTCAGCGGGTCGGTCCATGCCAACGCTTCGCAGGGATGCGCGCCGCAATGTCGACCGGATTCGCATTGCAGCGATCACCGTGTTCAGTGAGCGGGGGCTGTCAGCACCGCTCGAGGATGTCGCTGCAGCCGCGGGTGTCAGCAAGGCGACGATCTTCAATAGATTTGGGGGGCGGATCGGTCTCATCGATGCAGTGATCAGTGACGTCGTCGCGACGGAGTTGATGCGGATCATCGATGACGCACGAGCGGTCCCTGGCGTCCAAGACCGAATCTCCTCCTACGTCGGCGCGATCCGGGATCTCCAGTACCGCTTGCCAGCGATCAATGACGTCCTGCTGCAGCAGTTTCCGGACTCCGAACAGCTCATGGAGCTCTGCCGAGCCGGAGGCGACTTCCATGACGATCTTGTCAGGGACGGGCATGCCGCTGGTGTCTTGGCTGACGGGTTCACGCCAGGTGATTTTCAGGCGATGACTATCGACAACGCCCTTGCCCTCGAGCATGGAGGTCTGCCGCCCCGGGTGGACTACGACCGTCGAACTGCTTTTGTCCTCGGCGGAATCTGCAGGTCGCCACAGTCGTCGGTTCAGTCACGCAACTGAGCAGAGGGATCTGGTCGACTCGAGTGGGATCCTCGAGAGGCGGCTATGCCTCACCCCATCTTCAGTGTGAGCAAGTGCTCCCGCGCCAGCGCTGACGCTGTCTGACCGTCGCGGTCGGCGATCGCATCAAGGATGCTGGTGTGCGCGTGCTGGTCGGCATCGCTTCCGAACTCGCCACGCAGGCGCAAGAGGTCGATCATGGCTTGCCGGCTGCGTGGAGTGAAGCTGTCGAACAAGTCGACGAGAATCGGGTTGTGCGCCGCTGTGACAATCGCTCGATGGAACGCGATGTCCGCGTCGACGTGCGCTTCAATGTCGGTTCTCTGCGCGTCGCGCTCGTCCCCGGCTCGTTTCATGGCGCGCAACTCCGCGGCAGAGCGACGTTCGGCAGCGAGAGCAGCAGCTTCGACTTCGATCGCGATGCGAGCTTCGATCACCGAGTTGATGTCGGCCTTTCGCAGTGCCGCACTCCAGTCCTCGACCACATCGAGTGCAGCCACGAAGACGCCGGCCCCCTGACGAGTCGCCAGGACGCCCTGTCCTGCGAGGCGACGGATGGCTTCGCGCACCGTCGAGCGGCCGACACCGAGCTGCGGGCCCAACGTGTTCTCCCCGGGGAGCTTCGACCCGAGCGGCCACTCGCCGGCGCGGATTCGCTCGAGAAGCAGATCTGCCGCTTGCTCTGCGAGCGGGGCGCGTGTCACCTGTGCCATGAATCCTCTACTTCGCTACTTGTCTGAGAAGTTGTGTAGAGTCTAGCCCATGCCTCAGCGACTTGTCCTTCGTCGCCGCAGCAGGGGCTGACCCGACCGGCCACCCTGCTCGCGGAGTGATTTCACCTCTGCCGGTCTCCTCGCTTTCCTGCGCGCCATGTTTGCGCGCGTCAGATCGAAAGAAGCACATGAGCACGTCCCCACCTCATACTCGCGACAGGTTTGGCCTGTGGGCACTGACCGCCACCCACGCGGCAAACGACTTCTACACCGGCGCGGTCGCAGCGCTGCTGCCGTTCTTCGTGCTCCATGCGGAGTACTCCTATGCCGCAGTCGCAGGGATCACCCTGGCGGCCACTGCGCTGTCGAGCGTCGCCCAGCCGATGTTCGGATACCTCAGCGACCGCTACGGGATGCGCTGGATGAGTCTCGCGGGGCTCCTCGCCGCCGGAGCGGGTATTGCCCTGAGCGGCATCGTGGTCGACTCCTATGCGGCCGTCTGGATCGTCGTGGCCATCTCGGGTATCGGCGTCGCGGCGTATCACCCGGCGGCGACGATGGAGGCCCGCGAACTCGGTGGCGGCACCAGCGGATCGATGAGCCTGTTCTCAGTCGGAGGGAATGTCGGTGTGGCGCTTGCTCCGTCGGCAGTGATCCTCGTCGTCGGCACCTTCGGCCTGTCAGGCTCAGGCTTCCTCGTCATTCCCGCGCTGGTACTCGGGCTGGTGTACGCCATGGTCTCATGGCGGAACCTGTTCTCGCGCACAGTATCCGCCGATCCAGTGCCTGCAGCTGCCAAGGTGTCGATCCCGGACGACTGGCGTGCCTTCGGTTGGCTGACCGCGGTGCTGGCCACGTGGTCGGTCGCGTACGTCGGCACCTCGACCTTCATCTCGCTGTACTCGATCCAGCGGTTCGACGTGACCACCGGCTTCGCGTCGATCGCGCTGTCCGTGTTCCCGGCAGCCGGCGCGGTGGGGACCCTCGCCGGAGGCTGGCTCGCGGACCGCTTCGGGAGGCTGCGTGTTGTCCGTACCGGATATTTGCTGGCGGCTGTCTCGACCATCGCGATCGTGCTCGCCCCATCGCCTGTGGTGGTCATCGTCGCGACCGCAATGTTGGGGGCGAGCCTGTTCCTGCCGTTCGCTGCGCAGATCACTCTGTCGCATTCCTACCTGCCGAACCGGATCGGCATGGCCAGCGGCGTCACCTTGGGGCTGACGCTCTCGCTGGGTGGGCTGGTGAGCCCGTTGCTGGGGTCCATCGCGGACCGGGCAAGCGTGCAGTCGGTCTTCGTGATCGTCGCTGCGCTACTCGTGGCCGGCTTCGGGCTCTCGTTCATCCTCGAAGAACGCCGGAACACTTCTGCAGAGAGCCCCGAGACGCACAGTCAGACCACTGAATTGGAGAGCGCCCATGACTGACCGGGAGATCCTTCGTCTCGAGACCGTCGACTTCGTTCGGGAATCCCGACAGATCCTCACTGCCATCGACCTGACTGTTCGCGCGGGGGAGCGATGGGCGCTGATCGGCCCGAACGGAGCCGGCAAGAGCACCATCTTGAGCATGTGCGGGGCGGTTGAACACCCCACCCGCGGCAGCGTGCACATCCTCGGCCGCAAGCTCGGTCGTGTGGACATCCGGGAACTGCGGGAGTCCATCGGACATGTCAACCCACGCCACCCGCTGAGCTCGCCGCTCACCGTCCGCCAAGTGATCCTCACCGGCGCGACGGGCACGACCGAGCTGATGCCTCGCTGGATCGCCGACGCAGCCACCCAGGCTCGTGTCGACGAGCTGATCGACATGCTCGGACTCGCTGGCCTCGAGGCTGCCACCTGGCCGACGATGTCGCAGGGCGAACGCGGGCGCGCGCTCATCGCGCGTGCACTGCTGTCTGATCCTCCGCTCCTGTTGCTGGACGAACCTTCCACGGGACTCGACGTCGCCGCTCGCGAGCAGTTCCTCACCACAGTCGACCAGCTGCACCACGCACGACCAGGCCTCGCCACCATCCTGGTGACCCATCACTTGGAGGAGCTCCCCACAACGACGACGCACGCCCTGCTGGTCAAACACGGTCAGGTGCATGCAGCCGGCCTAGCCCGAGAAGTCCTGACGACCGAGCTGGTGAGCGAATGCTTCAACCACCCGATCGCGATCGAGCACCGTGCTGGTCGCTGGCAGGCACGAGCGCTCGTGAGGAGCTGAAAGTTCCGGATGCGCATGGCGGTTGACGCTTGCTACTCGCTCGAGGATTGGTGCGGGGGCTTCTCATGCACCGTGGTCTCCAGAACAAGGGGGCGGTCAGTCAGGCGAACCAGAGCACCGTCTCGCCCGCGTAGGGTTCTGTGATCAGTCCATTGAGGTCGTCGACCAGCAGCGCGCAGTGTTGCTGAAGTCCATCCACCACCGTGCCCCAGCTCGGGATCCCCTCGGTGATTTCGAGGAAGTCGCCCGTCGCGAGGTCGATAACGATCATCCAATGGGCCTGCATGATCGTCGCGCCCTCGTGCACCAGTCCCTTTCGCGGATAAGTGTGATCGCAGTGATCTCTGACCACGGGGTGAGCACGCCGAACGTCTCGACGCCATGTGTCGTGATGTTGTGATCCATCAGCGGTGCTGCCTCCTTCGTAAGACCATCGATGCACGCTATCGAGACAGGGCGCGAGTCTCGTTATCTTCCCGCGGTTCCGTCGATGAGTTCGCGGAGGATGTCTGCGTGTCCGGCGTGGCGGCCGGTCTCTTCGATCATGTGTGTCAGCGCCCAGCGTGTGCTAGGGCCTGGACGGTCACTGCCGGCATGGGGAACGGGCCCGGAGAGGTCGTCACACGTGTCGAGCACCGCGTTGGCTTGCTCCACCGCAGAGCGGTAGCGGGCAACCACGTCTTCGCGCGTATCCGTTGCGGCGCACCGGAACGTCGCCGGCCAGTCGGTGGTCCGGTGGCCGAGGAAGATTGATTCTTCGACGTGGGTGAGGTGATTGAGTAACCCAAGGAGATTCGTTCCCGACACCACTTGGGCGGTTCTGACGTCAGGCTCGGGCGTGGTCTCCACCTTGGTTGCGATTGAATTTCGGAGATAGTCGAGGAAACCACGAAGTACTTCGGCTTCAGTGTTTCCGGTTTTCGGCGGAGGTGTATCGCGACGTTGTGAGCGCCGTCGGGGTGCGGTCATGAAAGCTCGTCCTCGAGAGTGTCAGGTTCTTCGGCGTCAGCGCTCGGTGCGCCGGATCATCAGGATGTGGTCGGTGACCTCGGTGGTGCTCCCGTTGGGGCCGGTCGCCATGCGTTGCCGGGCGTCGGCGATGAGGACCTGCCATGTCGAGGGGTTGAGATCGATGTCGGCGTTGACCTCGTGCGGGCTCGGGTAGTGCACATCGGGGTCGCGATTCCACGACCAGGGAGCGGTCGAGCCATGGTCGACGATCAGGAGATGTCCTCCGGGCCGCAGGGCGTGGGCCGCGATTCTGAAGAGCCCGGTGCGGTCCAGGCTGGGCACGGCATGCAGATAGTGGGCGTTGATGAGGTCGAACTCGCCGGAAGGCAACCCCTGGTTGAGATCTGTCCGGGTCGCGGTGATCCGATCCTCGAAGCCGGCCGCTTGGGCATTGTGCGTCAACCGATCCACCGATGTCGCAGAGATGTCGAGCGCGGTAACCTTCCAGCCGCGCTGGGCGAGCCAGAGCGCATCGCCACCGTTGCCGCAGCCCAGCTCCAGGGCCTGTCCCGGGGTGAGTTCAGAGGTCATCTCAACGAGACGAGTGTTTGGTGCGGGGCCCTTACCTGGCACAGAGCAGATGGATGTAGCGGTGGTCACGAATGCTCCTGTTGTCGTCGGGTCACCTGATCTACACTCGCAGCCCTGTTGCGAAATACGCCAACAACTTTGCAGAATTGCAACGGCGATCGTTGTCCGGAAAGCAGGGGAATATGGATGATGGCGAGGTACTCAGCGCGGTTGGGCCGAGGTTGCGGGGATTCCGTCAGGCGCTCGGGCTGAACCTGGCCGAACTCGCCGAGCGCAGCGGGATCACGGCCAGCACTATCTCCAGGTTGGAGCGGGGGCTCGTGCGCCCCAGCTTGGAGCAACTTCTACCTCTTGCGAGAGTCTATGGGCTGCCCCTGGACGAGCTTGTCGCGGCTCCCCGCGTCGGCGACCCGAGAGTTCACCTCAAGCCCGTCCGCAGGCACGGCCTGACCTTCGTGCCACTCGGCGTCCATGCCGGAGGACTGCAGGGCTTCAAAGTGATCTACCCGCCGAGCGCGAAGGCAGGCCCCCTGAAATACAACACTCATCCCGGGCGTGAGTGGTTCTACGTTCTCGAAGGCGCGGTCACCCTTGCGCTGTCCGATCAGCGAACTGTCCTCGAAGCCGGTGAAGCTGCGGAGTTCGACACGATGACCCCGCATTGGATCGCGAACGCTCGCGAGGACCGGCCCGCCGAGATCATTGCACTCTACGGCGTGCAGGGTGAACGCCTCCACGTGATTGACGTCTGATCAGATGGATGAACCTGCGATCACTCCGTCGAAGGCTGGGAAGCGCGCGATGACTGTAGCCAATTGCTGAAGTCGTCTGTCTCTTCCCATAGTTCACGCACTTCGGAGGACTCGCTGTCGGACAGCGACCGGTCGAGTTGCGCCTGGATCCATGCCAATCGCTGCGGGTCCAATTGCGCGGTGAAACTCTCGAGTTGGGCAGCCCCGATTTCCGTCGGTGCGGGGACCTCGCCGTGTGTGACCCGAACCAGCGCGGCCAATGCGATCGCGATCTGCCCGCCGTCGACTTCGAGATAGTCGGGGTCTTCGAACGCCCACTCCACACTCTGGAACGAGAAATCGCCGTGGCGGATCGCCGCCAGGAGATCTCCTGCGCCGTCGTTCTCGAACGGCCCGTATCCCCACGCTCCCATGGAAGGAACATAGTCGATCAGGGCGAAGGTCCGGCAGTCACGGTGCTCGACCAGCTGGAGGATGCAGGAATCCGCATGGCGGAATCAGGGGTCCGCGAAGGAGAATGCCGATATGGATACGAGCGAGACGCGGATAAGCATCGTCGTCGACGACACCCTGCCGATTCGGCAGGCGTTCGAGTTGCATCAATTGCTCGGCATCGGTGTCGCCGAGGTCCGTGAGTGCTTCGCGGCCCGGCGACCACTGCTCGATGAGGCAGTGTTCGGCAACAACCATCTCGCTGTGTCCCGTGTGCTCCTCGGTGCGGCGGACATCCTGGCCGACACACAGTTCTCCATTCATGAGTGCGTGGACGAGCAGGCGCCGTCGCGCGAGAACGAGATCGACCTCGCCACACTCCGACAGATCCTCGCACCCCAGATTCCGGAACCCCTCCGGACTCGCCCGATCGCGAACCTGCGTGCGGCGCAGGTGATCGCGGAGGCAACGCGCGCAGCCTTGTCAGAACTCCGCGCGACGCATCCGGAGACGTTCCATGTCGTCGGTCTGGCAGACGCCGGTGCTCCTGCGCCGCCTTACCTGATGGTGGGTTCTGCAGAAGGCGATGCTCGGTCCGGTGTGGATCGATGGGATCTTGCGGCGAGTCCGTACGCGGTGTGGGGCTACGACGACCATTTCGGGTCGGTCATCGAATTGTACGAGGACGACGGTCTTTTCGCGATGGACCGCGACATCATAAGCAAGGACGCACAGTTAGTCGTCGCCCACGCGAATCACCTTGCGACGTTGGAAGAAGCGCTGCGCATTCTGGACATCGATGGATTCTTCGGTACGGGGGCAGACCGTGAATCCGTTCTGCTCACAGTCGAAGTCACGCCGCCCGATCACATGAACGTGGGTTTCGCTCGTCGGCTGAACCCCGACGGGCCATTGCTCGATGAGTGGCTCACAACAGTGGCGGAGCTGCCACTGCTGGATCCCGACCCGGTGGCGACCGCGGAACTCGCGGAAGTTTCGGAACCACTCGCCCCGCCTCCGAACGTGACGATGGCGCGCCTGTGGCGGAGGACGCCCGGGCTGTATCTGCTGGACGGTACTGCGATATACGGGCCGCACTCGATCAGGGAACGCAACGAAACCTACGAAGCGGCCGAGTACTGCCCGGAATGGGTGCTGATCGGTGACGACGGCGGCGGCAGGGGATATCTCATGCGTGCCACGGGAAACGTTTTCGATCCCGCACAGGGGGGTGATGCCTCCGATGTCTACCTCGTCGATCACGGTGCGCTCACCGAGCATATCGAGAAGGTCGGTGAGTTCGTCACCGGCGACCTTCTCGGATGGCTGGTGCGCGAGTGAGTAGAGTGACGCGTCGGTAAGCCGGTTGAGCTATGCCCTCATGCCCGTGGTCGTGAGGTCAGGGTCGGAATCATTATCTCGAGCGTAGCCACCGACTTCGTCCGTGACCGCGGTACCGTGGCCGACGTTGCTGATCTCGTTCCGACCGGCAGTCCATGCGGACCACAATCGGTGGTAGATCCCACCACGAGCGAGCAACTGGTCATGGGTGCCCTGCTCCACGACCTGACCCGAATCCATGACCAGAATGTTGTCGGCACGTGAGGCCTGGTCCAAGCGGTGCGCCACCACCAGGGCCGAACGATCACGGGTCACTTCGTCGGCTGCATCCTCCAACGCCCCCGCCCCAGCGGAGCCCGCCTCGGCAGTCGCCTCGTCCATGATGACGACGGCCGGGTCGAGAAGCAGGACGCGAGCCAGTGCCAGCTGCTGCGCGGCCACAGGATCCAGCTGGATGCCCCGGGCCCCGACCACCGTGTCGAGGCCCTGAGCAAGCCGGTCGAACCACGAGCGCGCATGAACCAGATCGAGTGCTGCGATGAGTTCTGCATCGGTGGCATCGGGCTTGGCGAGAGTCATGTCCTGGCGCAGGGTTCCGGAGAAGACGTGCACCTCCTGGCTGACCATGGCGAGCCGGGCGATGCGCTCACGGTCGGACAGTGCGGACACGGGGTACCCGTCGACGAGCACCTCACCCGCATCGGGTACGCGCAATCCCGCCACCAACGCTGCCACCGTGGTCTTTCCGGCTCCGGACGCCCCGACGACGGCGACGGTCTCGCCCGGGTCGATGGTGATGTCGATGTTGCGTACTGCCCAGGCATCGCCGTAGCTGAAACTGACGCCGCGCAACTCCACGCGGCCCTGCGGAGCATCGACACCGCTGTCGGGCACCGGTATCGGCGGGTCGGTGACCACGCCCACGACACGCGCCAGCGAGGCATACCCGGACTGCACGACGTCGAGCACGCGCATGAACGTGTTCAGAGGTCCACGGAGCCGGATGATCATGAGAACCGCCCCGGTGACGGCACCGACGGTGAGAGCCCCGGTGGACACCAGGTGGTATCCCACCGACAGCGCGATTGCCAGCATGAGGAACTCGGCAACAAGCATCCAGGCATTGAGGACGAGCATGGTGGTGCGCGCCCGGATACCCTTGCGGACCACACTCCACGAGGCATTCCCGATCTCGGTGTGCATGCGCTCTTCCATCGAGAACGCCCGCACCGTTGCCCGACCTCGGATGGCTTCCAACACGCGACGGGCACGCTCGGCCATCGCGGCGCGTTCGTCGGCATAACGCTGGGGTGCTTTGGCGAGATAGAGGCGCGCAGCGAGGAAGTACACCGGCGCGACGATGACCGGGACGATCAGGAACTGCCAGTCCAGTGTGAACAGGGCGATGACGGTGGCAATGACTGTGAACAGCGAGGTGGACAACGTCGGCACGGTCTCGGTGACGGCGGCCGACAGCTCGGCGACGTCATCGGTGGAACGGCTGACCAGATCACCTGTCCCGGCATCCTCGACTCGGTGGGTGGGCAGCCCGAGGGCGGTGCCGACCATGTCCTGGCGCAGGTTCGCGATCACGCGCTCGGACAGCCGTGCCACGAGGTAGAAGCCGGAGGCGCTCAGGACCGCGCCGGCGATCGCGGCGGATATCAGACCTGCGCCGATGGGCCACAGAGAGTGCTGGGCGTCGTCCAACACCAGGTCCACGATCCGGCCCATCAACTGAGGGATCAGCACACCGGCGTACGCGCCGAGGCCGAGTAGCACCAGTGCGAGCAGGAACCACAGCTTCGCGTGGGGTATCCGACCCAGCTCACGTGCCACTTCGCGCCGCACTTGACCTGGCGTGGCCAGGGGGAACCGAAGGGCTGTGTCGGACTTGGCAGGTGCGCTCGTACTCGTCGACTGACTCATCGAGTTGCCCCCGCCAGCAGATCCTCCGTTGTTGCCTTCAGGTCCTCCACGCTCAGGTGGTGGGCAGCCACAGCATTCCATGCAGGGGCCTCGCTGAATATCAGCGTGATCTTGCCCGCCCTGTGTCGGGACACCTGTTCGGCAATGTTCTGTTCTGTCACCGAGTCCACCGCGGTGGTCGGATCCTGCAATACGAGGAGCTCGGGGTCGAAGGCGATTGCGCGCGCCAGGGCCACGCGCTGGCGCTGACCGCCGGACAGCATCCGCCCGTTCTCGCCGACGCGCTTGTCGGGGCCTTCCGGGATGTCGTCGCAGCAGGCGACGCGGAGTGCTTGCTCGGCCGTGGCCCGGTCGGGGTGGACATTGTCGGCGACACTGCCGTCGAACAGGTCGGCCGCGTGCGGGACGACGATCACTCTGGTTCGGGGCAGCGACTCGACTCGGGCGATCAGCTCGTGATCGGTACCGCGGACGACGGTGAGACCGGTCGGCAGGGTCGCCATGAACCGGGTGGCCTCGGCCGCGTCGACCTCGCTGGTGCGCTCGAAGTCCGCTCCGAGAACCTCGCGGATGCGCCGCCCGGATGCCTCGGCGGAGGCCCAGCGCGAGGCGAGGTTCCTGCCGAACATCGTCATCGGGGTGATCAGGAACTGCGTCAGGCCGACGACAGTGATGAGTTCGCCGATGGACACATGCCCGTTGAGTGCAAGCACGCCGGTGGCGATGCCGAGGGCGGAGACGAAGATCGCGCCGGCGGCCTCGGTGGCGCCGTTGAGGCGCGCCTCTGCGGCGTCGGCATGAACGGTTTTGCGGTAAGCGATGTCGGAGACCTCGTCATATCGACCGCGGACGGTGACGATGGCGCCCAGTCCCTTGAGGATGCGTAAGCCCTGCACCACATCCGTGGCGGTGGCCGCGGCCTGCGCGATCGCATGTTGACGCGTGATCGAACGGCTCTGCAGTGGGCGGGCCACCCCAAGAGCCACGACCACGAGGAGTGGGCCACCGATGAGGGTCGCCAGGCTCAGCCAGGGATTGATGGTGAACATCATGACGGCGCCGTAGGTGATGGCGGCGGCCTCGGCCACCGGCATGACCGTCATCATCACGATGTCGCCGACCCGGTTGGTGTCGGACGACGCGATCGACAACAATCCGCCTGCGGTGCGCTCGCGGCCGGCGAACCCACGCGGATCCTGGATTCGATCGGTGACCATGGTGCGCAGATCATGGCTGACCAGCTGTTGACTACGGATCAGCATGAAGCGCGCGATCCAGTTCACGCCGATCGCGACCACGAACAGGCAACCCAGGACGAGGATCCAGAATCCCAATCGGCCGAGTGACGAGGTCGCGATGGCTTCGTCCACGGCCTTGCCCACCACGACGGGCGTCAGACCGTTACAGACGAACGAGGCTGCCATGCCTGCCGACGCAACGAAGCTCCACGGGCGCTGCGAGAGCGCCACCTTCAGCGTCCATGCCCGCGCATCGAGCGCGGGCATCTTGGACTTTTGCGCACGCGGCCCGGGTAGCGCCGAGTAGTCGACGACACTCTCCTGCTCAGAAGAGTGAGGGATGTTAGGCATAGGAGACGATATTACTTTGTAGGCGAAGTAAAGACTGTGGTCACATCCGGCGAAGCCGTTCTGGGCTTTGAACGGGCGCTTCCACCGTTTCTTCATCTGTTCGTGTGCCGAGCGTGATCGGTGTTGCCGCCGCGAACGGACTCGCGTAGGTGCCGGTCCTGCGCCTTGATGATCTCGTCGGCTGTTTCTCCGTGGAGGTCTGTGTCGCAGGGGCCTCCGAGCTGCCGGCAGAGTGTGCGCCCGGAGGTCAGCTGCCGTCAACGGCACGGTGCGTGCCGATGCGATGGGGCGTGAATGAGCGAGAGCAACCGTCGCCGGAGTTGCGGGCGCCGCGGTGCCGCGGCGCCGCGGAGAAGTGCTGACCCGGCAGACCGCATCAGACTCGCCCAGAAACATGGAGAGCTCGAGCCTGGCGTGGACCTGACGATCCCCGCCGAGGTGCTCGCGGGAGCGCTCTATTACCGGTTGCTCCTGGCCGGTCGACGAACAGATCATCGACGGACTCATCGACATGTTCCTCGCTGCCTACGGCGTCACCGGAAAATATGTGCGGCAGTGCCTCAATGCTCCGTAAGAGGTGCTTCACTCAACGCCAGGCCGGTGACGAACCGTCGGAGATGCCCTGACAGAGGATCGGTGAAATCCAGTTCCCGCGCGAGCAATTGGAGGGGCAGGGAGTGATCGTCCGGAGACTCGGGTAGAAGGTCGGGATACCAACGGTCGCCCAGGATCCCGATTCCGAGTGCCGCCAGATGGACCCGCAGCTGATGCATCCGCCCGGTAGATGGGCGCAGGATCGTATGGAGCACAGTGCGTCCGGAGGTACTCACTCCGGTCCCGAGCACGTCGATCACGGTCTCGGAATTGGGTTCTCGGGCGTCGTCGACGACCACTCGCAACTCGCCTCTACGGGCCTCGATGTGGTTCCGATAGATGATGGGAAGCGCGTGCCCCGCAAGTATCGGTGCGTCGGGATTCCAGTCTGCCGGTCGCGCCGACACCGCTTCGTAGACTTTCGCGACCCGACGCTTCTCGAACAGCGATTGATAGGCGCCGCGCGTTGCAGGGCGGGTCGAGAACATCACCAGTCCGGCCGTCGCGCGGTCGAGTCGATGAATGGGTGTCAGGTCGGGGTTGTCCAGACGGATCCGCAATCGGACGAGTGCAGACTCGTGTAGGTACCGCCCACCCGGGGTGGTGGGGAGGAAGTGTGGTTTGTCGATGACAACGAGGTCGTCGTCGATGTGCAGGATCTTCTCGTGGAACGGCACCGGATCTTCCGCAGGTAGTTCGCGGTAGTACCAGATGAACCGGTGGGTGCCCAGGATCGTGTCGCGGTCGATCGGACCGCCGTCGGCCCCCACGATCTCGCCCTCGTCGAACCGCTGATACAGGGTGCCGGCGTCCATATGGTCGAACCTCGCGACCACGTATTCGGCGATCGTCGACCACGGACCGGAGGCCGGCACACTCAGACGAGTCGGTCCGACCCCATTCCTGACGGGGAGCGGTGAAGGCATCGGCACGGGGTCGATTCTCCCATCGACGACTGAGCGGATGGCCGGCAGGACCGATTGCGACGGGGTTACCCGGGAGTTACGAATTTCGTCGACGTGGCGCGCAGAACAGGCCGGTCGGTTACGGTTTCGGCAGCCGATCGATTCGAAAGGTCGATACCGATGCCGCTGTACGACTTCCGGTGCGCCGAGTGCGGTCTGTTCGATGCGTCCATGCCTATGAGCGAAGTCGGGCCGTCCACTGCGTGCCCCTCGTGCGGGCAGCAAGCGTCCCGCGCGATCACCGCGGCGCGTCTCGGTCGCGGCGCGTCTACCGCGATGCGCCTTCACGACGCTACAGCGCGCACTGCGTCCGATCCGGGCGTCGTATCGGGTGCGCTCCCCAGTGGCCCGCGGCGGTCGTCGCGTCCGGTCTCGACCGACCCGAGGCATCGGCTGCTACCTCGCCCTTGAACGCGCCCTTGAACGAGATCGATCGACCCAGGAGGTCCAGTGCCCGACGTCGTCTTTCCCCTCGACTCGACCCGCCGCTTCACCGATCAGGACAAGATCGGCCACAACCGTTGGCACCCCGACATCCCGCCTGTGGCCACGCTGAAGCCGGGGGAGTCGTTCCGGGTGCACTGCCGGGAATGGTTCGACGGGGAAATCCACAACGACGACTCCGCTGACGACATCCGCAACGCGCCGCTGCACACGGTGCACGCGTTGTCGGGGCCGTTCGCGGTCGAGGGCGCGAAACCGGGTGACCTCCTGATCGTCGACATTCTGGACCTCGGCCCGATCCCGCAGGAGGATTCGG
The DNA here is from genome assembly GCF_055380405.1 of Rhodococcus sp. JCM 9793. NCBI lineage: Bacteria > Bacillati > Actinomycetota > Actinomycetes > Mycobacteriales > Nocardiaceae > Rhodococcus > Rhodococcus sp. JCM 9793. The sequence continues at coordinate 5,075,628 of NZ_AP043721.1, read as the reverse complement.
GCCCGCTGGCGGGACAGGGCTGGGGCTACACCGGCATCTTCGCCAAGCCCAACGGGGGCGGCTTCCTCACCGACCAGTTCCCGGACGCTTACAAGGCAGTCTGGGATTTTTCGGGCCAGAAGGCCACCAGCCGTCACATTCCGCACGTGTCGTTCACCGGCATCGTGCATCCGGGGTTGATGGGGACGGCTCCGTCGCACGATCTCTTGTCCACCTGGAACACCCGTGAGGCGGCTCTGATCGCGACCGACCCCGATCGGGTGCCGCCGCTGGCGCTACCGCCGGAGCCGAACGGCGCGATCCTGGGCAGCCTCACCGGGGCGGAGTTCGACCGTGTCGCGGCGGAAGGTGCACGCACCGCCCCGCCCCGCGAGAACGGCGGCAACCAGGACATCAAGAACCTGACCAAAGGCAGCCGGATCTTCTACCCGGTGTTCGTCGACGGCGCGAACCTGTCGGTCGGCGATCTGCACTTCTCGCAGGGCGACGGCGAGATCACCTTCTGTGGCGCCATCGAGATGGGTGGCTTCATCGATCTGCGCGTCGACCTCATCCCGGGTGGAATGGACACCTACGGGGTGAGCGAGAATGCGATCTTCATGCCGGGTAACACCGACCCCCAGTTCTCCGAATGGCTCGCGTTCTCGGGTACATCGGTGACCCTCGACGGTGAACAGCGCTATCTCGATTCGCAATTGGCATATCAACGGGCATGCCTGCACGCCATCGAATATCTCACGAAATTCGGATACAGCCCGGAGCAGGCGTACCTTCTCCTCGGTGCCGCACCGATCGAGGGGAGACTGTCCGGAGTCGTGGACATCCCCAATTCCTGTGCCACAGTCTATCTTCCGACTGCGATCTTCGACTTCCCGCTGTCGCCGACGGTGGACGGTCCGGTCCGGATCGACCCGGGTATGGGGGCGCCGCGTTCTCCTGCGTGAGTCACGTGATACGCAACACCAGGAGTTATGTTCGTCGTATGGGTGAACTGGTCGGGAAATTCGAGAACGCGCGGTCCGAGGAGCATTTTCTGGATGCCTTCGACAAGGCGATGGCGAAGTGGCCCGATCGTGAAGATCGATCGGTGGAGACGAGTTTCGGGTCGACCACAGTCTCGACGGTCTGCAGCTCGGGGACCGGGGACCCACTCGTGCTCCTGCAGGGTGGGGGCAGCACCGTCGCGGTCTGGGATCGGTTCGCCGAGGCGTGGCAGCTCGACAGGCCGATCATCGCGGTGGACACCGTCTGGGATGCCGGTCGCAGCGTGCAGCGCCCGCCCGTCGGCGATGGGAGGGACGCAGCAACTTGGTTGGAAGAGACACTCGCCGGCCTGGATATCGATCGCGCGCACCTCGTGGGTTACTCGTACGGTGGGTGGGTCGCGCTCAATCATGCTGTCGAGGCCCCCGAACGTCTCCTCAGCGTCACGGCGATCGAGCCGCCCGGAGCGATCGTGAGAATGCCTGTGCGTGCGTGGTGGAAGATGCTGCGAATGCTGCTCGGCGATGACGAGCAGTATCGGGCATACCTCACATGGGTGCGTGGAGGACGGCTACCGGAATCCACGATGCTCGACCTACTGATGGCCGCTCGTACCGACTTCGTGCAGCGGGGAACGCCGCGCCCGACGCGGCTGACGAACGACCAGTGGATAGGCATCCGAACGCCCCTGACCATCATGCTCGGAGGGCGGAGCCGGCTGGTTCCGTCGATGCGGGCGTCGAAGGTGGTTCGCGGCGTCTCACCCCACGCCGAGCTGCACATACTCCCTGATGCAAGCCACGCGGTGCTGGTGGACGAGCCACAGGCGGTCATCGACCGGGTTCGCGAATTCGTCGCTCGTCACGATCGGTAGGGCCATTGCGGATGAGGTCGAGATCTGGGTAGCCGGATGTCGTGCCATTCATCGACATCGCATCGACCATCCTTCGGACCACCCACCGCAACGACCGTGCCGTCGGCGCATAGACCGAGCGTATGAGTGGAGCCCGCCGCGACCGCGACGATGCCGTGCCACCGGTGGACGTCGCACTGTCCGTGGCTGTTGTCTCCGACGGCGCGAACCCTGCCGCTCGCGAGCACGCCGACGGTGTGATGACTTCCTGCGGCCACCGACGTCACTTCGACCCACTCGTCTACGTCGCATGCGCCCGATTTACGTTGCCCCGCAGCGAGAACGGTTCCATCGCTTCTCAGGCCGGCGGTGTGGAGGTATCCCGCGGTGATCGCGGTGAGATTGCGCCAGTCGTCCATCTCGCACTGTCCGAATCGATTGTTGCCCGTGGCGATGGCAGTTCCGTCGTTCCGGACGCCGACGGAATGCCAGTCACCGGCGGCGACGTCCACGACCTCGCGCCAGGAGTCGACGTCGCACTCCAGTTCGTTGTTGCGGCCGGCAGCCACGACGATGCCGTCTGCCCGCACTCCGAGCGTGCGACGCCAGCCTGCAGCGACCGCGACTATTTCGTGCCACGTGCCCACGTTGCACTGCCCGTCGCCGTTCCACCCCGCGGCCATGACCGCCCCGTCGGACCGCAGGCCGACGGTGTGAGACCTTCCTGTGTTCCGGGCGGTGTGTACATTCCCGGCAGCCACTGCGACGATGTTCCGCCATCCGAGAACGTTGCACTCGCCGGCAGAGCCATTTCCTGCAGCGACGACGGTTCCATCGGCGTGGAGTCCAACGGAATGACGTCTGCCTGCGGCAAGTACGGTCATGCGATTCCATCCTGCCGGCCGTGAGAACGCCGGAACGATTCGAGCCTGCCACACGCTTGGCGGCGGGAGGCCGTGGCGACACTTCCCCCAATTGTCCGGGTTCCCGTTGCCTCACGACCTACGGCAACCCGGGCCGCAGGAGGAAAGCTCTCGTGCGAGGCGCTCGAGCCCGAGGGGCGTGGAGTCGCCGGCCGGCGGACGTAGGTTGTCGCGGGTCAGTCTTCGAGGAACGCCGGCGGCTCATAGCGAGGTTCGTACAGCATGATGTCGTCGGCGCCCGGCACCGCGACATCGACGGTGAGACCGTAGCCGTCGTCCCGGACGTCGCGGGTGAATCGAGCGCCCTTCGACGACAGGTCTGCCATTGTTGCTTCGAGGTCGTCGCACATCAGTGAGATCGCGTGGTGGCGTGGTGAGTTGTACTCGACACCCTCCTGAACAGTCGACGTCGGATGCACCCCGAGTTCGGACGGCCCCGTTCGGAAGATGAGCCAACCTCCGCCGGTATCGGCGAAGGCGAATCCGAGTACGTCGCGGAAGAAATCTCGTGTCGCTTCGGGATCGTCGGTGTAGACCAGTGAATGCAGGCCGGTGATCATGCCGTGACGCTATCCGGCCGATGCGTGAACTGTCCGTTCAACGGCGCAGAACACCTCGATGGTCCGGAATCGGGTGGCGTGCGACACAATGGTCGCGAACCGATCGAAGAGGAGCGATTCATGTTGAGCACCATGCAAGACGCACCCTTGTCCATCGCGCAGATTCTGCGCCACGGCAGCTCCGTTCACAGCGAAGCGGAGGTGGTGACCTGGACCGATTCCGGTGCGCGGCGGCGTAGCTACGCCGAGGTAGGTCAACGGTGCGCGCAGCTCGCGCATGCTCTGCGCGGCCTCGGCGTGAACGGCGACGAGCGTGTCGCGACGTTCATGTGGAACAACGCCGAACACCTCGAGGCGTATCTCGCGATACCGGCGATGGGCGCCGTCCTGCACACCCTCAACATCCGCTTGTTCCCGGAACAGCTGATCCACGTGGCCAACCATGCCGAAGACCGCGTGATCATCGTCGATTCCACGCTCGTCCCGTTGCTCGCACCGCAGCTGGCGCAATTGACCACCGTCGAGCATGTGGTCGTCACCGGCGACTCGACCGCCGGTCTCGAGGTCCCGGACGGTGTGCAGCTGCACACCTACGAGGGGCTCATCGCCGACCGGCCGACCACTTTCGACTGGCCCGAGGTGGACGAGCGGTCCGCCGCCGCGATGTGCTACACGTCCGGTACCACCGGTGACCCGAAAGGTGTCGCATACTCACACCGTTCGATCTATCTGCATTCGATGCAGGTGTGCATGACGGAGGGACCTGCCCTTCGGCAGGGTGACCGGGCGCTGGCGGTGGTTCCGCAGTTCCACGCCATGTCGTGGGGTCTGCCGTATGCGGCGTTCATGATCGGTGCGTCGCTGATCATGCCGGACCGTTTCCTGCAGCCTGAGCCGCTCGCAGCGCTCATCGCCGCCGAGCGCCCGACCTTCGCCGCCGCCGTCCCGACCATCTGGCTCGGACTTCACCAGTATCTCGAAGAACATCCGCAGGACATCTCCTCCATGAAGGAGGTGCTGATCGGTGGATCGGCGGTGCCGCCGTCGCTCATGCATGCGTTCGAGACAGACCACGACGTGCAGGTTCTGCACGCCTGGGGAATGACCGAGACATCGCCGCTGGGTTCGGTGGCGCGACCGCCGGCGAGTGCCGAGGGCGACGAGCGGTGGCGCTACCGGTACACGCAGGGACGATTCCCGGCGTCGGTGCAGGCCCGTCTCGTCGGCGATGACGACGTGGTGGTTCCGAACGACGGTGCCAGCATCGGTGAACTCGAGGTTCGCGGGCCGTGGATCGCAGCCTCCTATTACGGTGTGGAGGCGCCCGACAAGTTCCACGACGGGTGGTTGCGCACGGGCGACGTCGGAACCATCACTCCGGACGGCTATCTGACGCTGACGGATCGCACGAAGGACATCATCAAGTCCGGAGGCGAGTGGATTTCCTCGGTCGATCTGGAGAATGCGGTCATGGGGCACCCCGAGGTTCTCGAGGCAGCGGTGATCGGTGTGCCCGACGACAAGTGGGACGAACGTCCGTTGGTCGCCGTGGTGCTGCGTGCAGGGGCCACTGCGACAGTCGACACGCTGCGCGAATTCCTGTCGGACAAGGTCGCCAAGTGGCAGCTTCCAGAGAACTGGACGGTCGTCAGCGAGGTTCCCAAGACCAGCGTCGGCAAGTTCGACAAGAAGCGCCTGCGGTCGCAGTATCACGACGGCGGGCTGGACATCACCCGGATCTGACGCGCACCGAAGGGCCTGCCGCACCGTCACCGGTGCGGCAGGCCCTTCGCTGTCAGCCCACGGACGAGCTCGAGCGCCCTTTCCACCAGAACCACGCCGCGGTGACGATGACGGCGCCGACGATGGAGCCGATGATGCCGCTGGGGCGGAAATCGAGACCGTCCCCGGCAAGCAGACTGATGAGCAGGCCGCCGACGAACGAGCCGCCGATTCCTGCAGCGAACGCTACTGTCCAATCGATTCCGGACGTGGACTTGCCCAGAATCAATTGGGCACCTGCGCCGATGAGTATTCCGAACAGGATGATCCCGATGATCAGCATTGCCGGAGTATATGCAGCGGATTCTTCCTGACGTGATGTTTCTCGATGGGACGCCGCCTACGGCACCTGGAATGTCGCGATGCCGGGGGTGACGGGCCCGGCCGCTGCCGAGGTCAAGAGGACGGCGACCTGCCCGGCGCCGGTATCGATAGTGGCGAATGCCGGAATACCGTTGAGCCCGTCCGACAGGCGGGTAGATCCGGATTCGCCGGTCGACAGGTTCACCCATTGCACATCCGCGTAGAGGAGGCAGCCCCAGCCGTCCTCTTTCCCGCCGGTGATCGTGACGACGCCCGACTCTTCGCCGACCACCGCGACGCAGCGGATCGATGGAGCGTCGAAGCTTCCGTTCGGATTTCCGTATGGTGCTGGATCGATCTGGAACGCGACGGTCTCCGAAGCCGAAGCCACTCCTGCAGCGAGCAGGGCCGACGTGGCAATGGTGGTGGCGCAGACGCCGACGGCGCGCATCAGTTTCATCAAGGGCCTCACTTGTCGGTTTTCCGGTTCACCATCTCGGTGATCCAGATCGGGGCGAACGGGGACGTACAGCCAGGGGAGGTCGGATAGTCCTCGAGCACTTTCAATCGCTCGCCGATATCGAGGGCCCGGGCGCGATACTCGGCGTGCTCGATCCCGATCTGGGCGAGACAGGTGTTCATGGCCCACTGGAGGCGTTCCGGAGCATCCTGCATCTGCACTTCGATGGTGTCGAGCAGCGCGGAGAGATCGAGACCCGCGGGCTTTTTCACCACTCGTTCGGACGTCAGGGCCCAACCTGCGCTCGCTACGACCTGGTCCGGATCGTCGAACCACAGTACGCGCAATTCGTCGGCGTGCGGGCTCTTCTTCACGATGTAGTTGACCAGCCAATCCTGGACTTTGGGTACGCGTGCTTCCCGCAACATGGTGTCGAGGGTGTCGCGTGTGAACGCCTTCGGCCGACTGATGAGGATTGCGAGCAGTCTCGCCGCGCTGTCGCCGGTCTCCCAGAGTTCCCCGGCGAGGTCCTGCTGGATCTTCAGCCTCTTGGCGATCGCGCGCAGTCGGGTGAGGTTGACCCCGTGGTCGTCGCCGTGTCTGACGTTCACCTCGCGGATCTTCGGGTCTTCGAGCTCCGCCAATTCGGCCATCAACTCCGCCACTGTCGGCGGTTCCACCGTGGTTCCGGCCACCGTTCGCTCCGTTCTTCGCCGATTCGGAAATCACACTACGTGCGTCGATCACCCGTTCATCGCGTTACGCTGCCACCGACCGCAATCCGGGGGGATCACGTGGGAGCCGAAATGAACCGGGACGAGCTCGCTCGGGTATTGCTCGGACTCGATGGTGTCGGGTGCGCGGCCGCCGCGGTGGCAGTGTCGGTCGACGAGCGGGTCGTAGGTTCGGTAGACCCGTCGCACCGTGTACGTGTATCTGTTGCTGTCGCACTGGGCGCGACCAGCGTCGTCCTGGGGCGCGCGGCCGTTCGCCGTCCGGCACGGCGCCGCGATCTCGAAATTGCTGCGGTGGTCAACCTCGGCTGGGTGGCGGCGTGCTGCGTCGGATTGTCGCGGGCACCGTCGCGGCCGGGTCGCGGCCTGCTCATCACCACTGCGCTTCTGGACGGTGTCGCGGCGGCTGCGCAGTGGTATCTACGGCCGAGTGTTCGCTGACGCACTGTTGCCGTGCAGGTGCGCGCGCTCTCCGTTGTGATCGAGAATGGTGAGGATTTCGACGACGCCGTCGTGGGCGCTGATCGCGTGCGGCGTCATCGTCGAGAACTCGGCTGCGTTGCCCTCCTGGATGAGGATGGTGCGTTCACCGAGTTGAAGGCGCGCGGTGCCGGTGAGGACCGTGAACCATTCGTGTCCGGGGTGGACCGGCAGCGTGTCCGTCGGTCTGGGGTTTTCGTTGGTGATGCGCATCTTCGCGATCGTGACTCCGTTGAGGGATCGTTCGCGTGAGAGAAGCCAGGTTGTGAAGCCGGGGGTGTCGCACGGTTGCGGCCTGATCACCACATCCTGGTCGTCGTCGGTTTCGACGAGGTGATCGATCGTGGTGTCGAGTGCACGTGCGATCGGGACGAGCTGGTCCAATGCGATTCTGCGGCGGCCGGTTTCGATGCGACTCAGATTCGATGGGCTGATGTGACAGCGGGTTGCGAGCGCATCGAGTGTCCATCCGCGCGCCAGGCGCAGACTTCGGATGCGCTGCCGAACGACCTGGTCCAAGTCGACCTCTTCTTGCTCCATAGGCAAGATGGTATGCCGAATCTGCATTGAACGCTATAGCGTGGGGGAATGCATCATCACAGTCATCATGAAGAACACCGGCACAGCGACTCCCCGGCAGATCTGCTGGATCTCGATGCCGACGTGCATCGAAGCTATTTGGACGGACTGGTCGACTGGGTCGCCGATCGGGTCGATCCTCGTGTCATCGTCGACGTGGGGGCCGGAACGGGGACGGGTACGCGCGCTCTCGCCACACGGTTCCCCGAAGCGGAGGTGATTGCCGTCGATCGGTCGCCGGAGATGCTGGCCCGAGTCCGCGACACTGCCGGCCATCACGGTTTTCGGGGCCGGGTGAAGACTGTCGAGGCGGATCTGGACGCCGGCTGGCCTGCCGTCGACTCGGCCGATCTCGTGTGGTCGGCTTTGTCGTTGCATCACGTCCAGGACCCCGACGTCTTCCTGCGGCAACTCCACGATTCGCTGAATCCTGGAGCGCTCCTGGTAGTAGTCGAAATGGAATCCCAGCCGAGATTTCTTCCCGACGACATCGGGATCGGCACACCGGGACTCGAGGCGCGCGCTCATGCGCTTGCGGGTGAACGTGGGTGGAACGTCCACCCGGACTGGAGCGAGGACCTCGAACGTGCGGGCTTCGACGTCGAAGCTGTGCGCCGCACCGAGATCGATCTCGACGGCACCACGCCGACTGCCCGCACCTATGCGCGCACGGTGTTGAGCAAGCTTCGTGAAGGGCTCGCAAGCGGCCTGTCTGCTGACGACCTCGATACCTTGGACCGGCTGAGCGCGGACCACGGCCCCGACTCGGTGCTGACCCGGTCTGATCTGAGGGTCCGTGGGAACCGAACCGCATGGGCGGCAAGAAAACTCGAGCGAGGAGACAACTGATGAGTTCGAACACCGACCGGCCCGCCATTGCACACTACGATGTTGCCGTGATCGGGGGTGGTGCAGCAGGATTGAGTGCTGCGACCGCGCTCGCTCGCTCGCGACGCTCGGTGCTCGTGGTCGACGCCGGAGAACCGCGTAATGCGCCGGCCGCTGGCGCGCACAACGTCCTCGGCCACGACGGTATTCCACCGCTCGACCTCCTCGCCGCCGGTCGCAAGGAAGCAATCGGGTACGGGGTGGAGATTCGCGTCGACACCGCAGCAGCGGCGCGCCGCAACGGTGACGCGTTCGAGTTGGACCTCGAGGAAAGCGGAACCGTCCGGGCGCGGCGACTCGTACTGGCATCGGGACTCGTCGATGAACTTCCCGACCTGCCCGGCGTGAAGGAGATGTGGGGCAGGAAGGTGCTTCACTGCCCCTACTGCCACGGATGGGAAGTGCGCGATCAGCGCGTCGGCGTGATCGGGTCGAGCCCGATGAGTGTCCACCAGGCGCTGATGTTCCGGCAACTCACCGCCGACGTCACGCTGTTCACCCACACGATGCCGGAACTCGACGCCGACGCGACCGAACAGTTGGCGGCGCGGCAGATCCGTGTGGTCGACGTCCGCGTCGAGGGCCTCCGCGACGAGGGGGAGAGGGGCGTGACCGTCGTACTCGACGGCGCACCCGAGGCCGAGCAGGACGCAGTGGTGGTTGCTCCGCGGTTCCACGCCCGGGCAGACCTCTACGAACAGCTCGGCGGAACGGTGACCGACCACCCGCTCGGAGAGTTCATCGACTCCGACCCGATGGGGAAGACAGAGGTTCCCGGAGTCTGGGCTGCGGGCAATGCGAGTGACCTGTCGGCGATGGTGATGGTGGCATCGGGGGCAGGTGTGATGGCCGGTGCGGCCGTCAATGCAGATCTCATCGCGGAAGATGTGGCGGTGGCGGTCAGCGCGCGGGCTCAAAGGTGATGAGGAGACCGACGCGCCGGTGTAGTGGTACCGGGTGGGGAACAGCTCGGTGAGAATCGCTCGGACAGTGCTGACGGTGGCACCGTTGAGCAAGGTCAAGCCGATCGTGAAGGTGGCGATGAGCACGACCACCGGTGTGCTCGACGTGGCAAAAGTGGTGCAGACCTCGTTGCTCACCGCAGCAATGTTCGCACTCGGCACCGGCGTCCATATTGCGACGATCAAGAAAGTCGGCGCACGACCATTCGTCCTTTCCGCTATTGCAACCATCTGGGTAGCAGGTATTGCGTTGGCGGGCGTGTTGCTCACGAATGTGTCGACCTCAGTCTGAATACTCAGCAGATCGATATTCGGCAGATCGTCGAACTCGGAATTTTCATAGGTCGAAGGGAATTCGAGAATGGTGGTCCAGGATTTCGAAATCGATCAATGCGGATCCTTCCTGGAAGAGTCCGGCGCCGAATTGCGGTGTCGGCACCCGGCGTGGGTGGCCAGTTGACCGAGCCTGCTCATGATTCGCGCGATGTCGTGGGGGAGTGACGCGCCGTCGGTGAACTCGCTCAGCGGGACGGCCGAGATGAATGTGGTGGTGATGTCGCGGTCGTAGAGAACGTCGATGACATTCGCGAAACGTTGAGTGGGTTCCCGTCCCGCGGTCAGGAGGCCGGGGATACCGCTGATGATCCAGTGCTGGAACGATTCGGTCAGGGCGAGATAGTCCGACGGTGCGGTTGTGTCCACGCACAGGTCGGAGAAGTCGATCCAGAGCCTGCCATCCGTGGCGCGCCGGAGGCGGATGGGGTGGCCGGCCGGTGTGACTGTCACCGATTCGTCCGGCCGGGGGTGTGGGTGTGTGCAGTCGGGTGTGATCCACGTTCCGGCCGCAAACCCGGTGTCGTGGCCCGACACGGTGCGATAGTCGATGGGGCCGTCGACCGTCACGACTGTCAGATGTTGTTCGATCAATTCGATGGTCGGCACGAAATCGTCGTGGAACAGTGGATTCGGCATGAGGGATCGCGGCGGGTAGTTCGACGTCAGGACGACTTCGACATCACGGCTCAGGAGTGCGGGCAGCAGGCGTGAGATGAACCTGCCGTCGGCGGGATCGTGGACGTGGAACTCGTCGAAGCACACCACCTCCGCTCCGTCGAGAAGTTCGTCCAGGGCGGAATCGAGGTTGTATCGGTGCCGCCTCATTGCGGTGTGCAGGTCGCGGAAGAATTCGTGGAAGTGGATCCGACGCTTGCGGTGAGTCGGCAGTGCATCGAAGTACATCGACATCAGCAGACTCTTACCGCGTCCGACCGGCCCCCACAGGTACACGCCTCCCTCTGCGGTCACGAGTTCGAGCGAGGCCAGCCGCTGCGCTGCATCCAGGGTGAGCCCGAGTTTCTCTGCGGCGGAGTCGAATGCTTCAGGGGCCACCCCGGGAGGTGGGTCTGTTCGGGTTGCGCGGCGAAACCATCCCATGAACGAGACTCTACTATCGTAGAGTCTGCGAGGATGGAGACATGCCTCACCGCACCTCCCGCCGAGACCTCATCTGCGACGCAGCCCTGGATCTCGCTGCAGAGGGCGGCAATCACGCCCTCACCCACCGGGGTATCGACGCGCGACTCGAACTCGCGCGCGGTTCGACGTCGTACTACTACCGAACCCGACACTCTCTGGTTTCCGCCGCGATCGCCCACCTCACGCGACTCTCGAGCGAATCGTTCCGTGGCGCGTTACCCGCCGCGCCGCCCCGGACGGTTGCGGAGGCGAGTGCACTGATCACCGACCAGCTCGAAACTCTGATCGTGGACCGACGCCGAGATGTTCTGGCCAGGTACTCGCTGGCAGTCGATGCATCCGGCGACGACGAATTGCGTGCAGCACTGGCGTCGTGTCTCTTTTCTCGGCCTGCCGCAACCACACTGATGGACTCGCTGGGATCCGGTGATCCGGACGGCGCCGCACGCGACCTGATCGCTCTGCTCGAAGGATTGGTATTCGATCTCACCTATGGGGCGCGGGTAGTGGGCGCCGACACCCGGTTCGTCGATCATCGGCAATCCGTGCAGCGTGCGATCACCCTCTGGATCGGCGTGCTCTGCGATCAGTAGCCCTAGGATCGGAAGCATGACCACAGCGCGACAGGTGCGTAAGGCAGCGCTCGAGCTTCCCGAGGCGGAGGAGCGGACTGCGGCCGAAGCGGTCACCTACTCGGTACGGAACAAGGTCTTCGTTTCGGTCGCCGACGGCGTCGCGGCGATCAAGCTGCCCGACGAGGTGATTGCCGGTGCGCTGGAGGATCATCCGAGCGCCGAACGGGTCGAGTATCGGGGCGCGTCGAGCGGATTCCGGATATCTCTCGCCGACATCAACGGGCAACATCTCAACGGGTTGGTGCGCCAGGCGTGGATCTCGCGAGCTCCGAAGAATCTTGCTGCGGCATTGGTCGAGGCCGATTCGGGGGCGGTTCCGTCCGACAGTGACCTACCCACCTCCATCGGGAAGCCCGCGACACGGGCCCTCCTCGGCGCCGGAGTGGTGACACTCGACGACGTCGCAGCCCGTTCGGCGGCCGAACTCGCGGCGCTGCACGGGGTCGGTCCCAAAGCGCTTCGGATCCTCGCGGAGGTAGTGCGGGAGAGCGGCCGAATCCAGGAATCGGAGGAGTAACCAGAGACGAAAGAGGTGTGTTCGTGAACGTAGCCGCCACCCTTCGAGATCATCCCGATGTGTGTGTCCGGCACCCGAGCAGTTCACCTGCAATGATCGGGTGAGGCGCGACTCCTGCTCGAGGGGTCACATTCTGGGCGGGAGACTGCGATGGCAGCCGAGCAAGCTGTGGCGCGACGTCCGCGACGGCACATCCTGAGATGGATTGTGCTCGTGCTCGCGTTGGTGCTGGTGGTCGCGGTGGCTGCGTTCGTGCTGAGCCCGACTCCCGGTGCACTCGTCGTCAGGGCGGTGTTCGAGCGTGGTGCCGAGGAGACGACGGCGAACCTCGAGGAGGGAGCGCCGGCCACGGATCTCGTCGCCGATATCGCATACCGCAACGGTGATCCCGACGCATACCTCGACGTCTACACGCCGACAGGGACGACGGAGGCGCTTCCCACCATCGTGTGGACCCATGGCGGCGCATGGATTTCGGGAAACCGCACGAACTATGCCGGGTACTACCGACGGCTGGTCGATGCCGGATTCACGGTTGTGTCGCTCGGCTACTCGCTCGCGCCGGAACACCGCTATCCGACACCGGTCCACCAGCTCGACGACGCGCACGCATACCTGCTCGCGCACGCCGAGGACCTCCATATCGACCCGGACCGGATCGTGCTCGCCGGGGATTCCGCAGGCGCTCAGTTGTCGGCGCAACTCGCCGCGGCGATCACCGATCCGGATGTCGCCCGCGACCTCGGACTGGAACCGTCGCTGTCTGCGGATGCTCTCCGTGGTGTCGTGCTCAATTGCGGGATCTACAACGTGCCGGCCATGGACGGTGCGGGCGGACTTGTCGGTTGGGGAGTCCAGCAGGCGCTGTGGTCATACACCGGCGACCGTGACTTCGTGGCGTCGGACGCGGCACGGCAGATGTCGAGCCTGTTCGTCGTCACGGAGAACTTCCCGGCAGCGTTCATCAATGGCGGCAACGCCGATCCGCTCACCGACACGCAGTCGAAACCGCTGGCGGCGAAGCTGTCCGAGCTGGGTGTCATGGTGGACGAGGTGTTCTACCCGGACGATCACACGCCCGAATTGGGGCACGAGTACCAGTTCGACCTGTCGCTTCAGGACGCCCGCGACGCACTGGACCGCACGATCACCTTCGTCCGGAAAGTGACTGCGTAGTCCGAAGAAAGCTCGGGCTGCGAGGTCACGCTGCGGGCGCGGTCAGGATCTGCGGGGCGTCGTCGGTGACGGCGATGGTGTGTTCGCTGTGCGCTGTGCGGGATCCGTCCGCCGAGCGGATGGTCCAACCGTCGGGGTCGTACACGATCTTGTCGGTTCCCGCTGCGAACCACGGTTCGAGGGCGAGGGTGAGCCCGGGACGCAGCACCAGGCCCCGGCCCGCTCGGCCCGTGTTCGAGACGTGCGGGTCCTCGTGCATGGTGCGCCCGAGGCCGTGTCCACCGAACTCGGTGTTGACCGGGTATCCGTATTCGGCCGCGACCGCGCCGATGGCCGCAGAGATGTCGCCCAGCCTGTTGCCCGGACGCGCCGCCGCAATGCCTGCGTCGAGCGCTTGCCGCGTCGCGTCGATCAGCCGTAGATCTTCGTCCCTCGGCGTTCCGACGACGATGCTGCGTGCCGAATCGGCGACCCAGCCGTCGATCGAGACCGCGATGTCCATGCTGAGGAGATCGCCGTCGCGCAACGTGTAGTCGTGGGGGAGACCGTGCAGCACGGCGTCGTTGACGGACAGGCAGATGACATTGCGGAACGGGCCGCGTCCGAACGAGGGTGAGTAGTCCCAGTAGCAGGACACCGCGCCGCGCTTCGCGATGAGATCGCGGGCACGCTCCTCGAGGTCGAGAAGGTTCACGCCGGGCTCGGCGCGGTTCGAGAGATCGGTGAGCAGGCCGGCGATGAATGCGCCCGTGACACGCATGGCGGCAACTTCTCCGGGAGTCTTGAGTTCGAGCATCGGCAGTCCTTCTGGCGTTGGTCGACAACAACTGTATCGGTATTTTAATACCAGATCAGTGTAGGATCATGCGTATGGTTCGTCTCCCGCTCACCCCGGAACAGCTCGCCGCCGGTCGGCGCCTCGGTGGCCGCCTCCGCACGGCGCGCGGCGCCCGCACGCTCGCCGAAGTTGCGAGTGAGGCGGGGATCTCACCCGAAACTCTCCGCAAGATCGAAGCGGGCCGGTTGGCAACACCCGCATTCGTGACGGTTGCCGCATTGGCACAGGTCCTCGCGGTTTCCCTCGACGAACTCGCGGAGCTCACGCTTGTCGTCCCCGTCGAAGAATCGGTCCGGTCTGCCGGGTAGGGCGCGGTCGTGTGGGTTTGGGATGCGTCGCGCCGGGGAACACGGTTCCTCGAACCCTGGGTCGAATGAGTCGGAAGTGGGGACGAAGCGATGGCAACTGCAACACCTGTACGGATCGACGCCCCGGGTCGAGAGCAAGCGCTGACCGAGAGCAGGGCGGCAGGTCTCGTACTCCTGGTGATCATGGTCGTACTCGGTGGCCTCGCAGTAGCCTTCGTCGCCGGTTCTCCCCTCCTGGGGGTCGCGGCAGCCGCTGTGGTCGGTGTCGGCGCTCCCATCCTTGCCGCCCAGCTGTGAGGTTCTTTCGGGTACGGTGAGCAGGCCTCGTGAGGCGGAGCCGAAGCGGGTGATCCCGTGGCGGAGCTGTGATGTGGGCGAGCTATTGTTCCGGCCATGTCGAAAGCATTTACCTTCACCACCGAATTCGAGCACGGCGTTGACACGATGCACGCCGTCTTGACCAGCGAGGACTTCTGGAAGAGCCGCGGCGGGGCCGACGCCGAAGGCAGCTCGATCGCGGTGTCCGCTCCCGGCGGCCCCGGAACGATTCGTGTCGAGATCACCGGCCGGATGGATCCTGCGGGTCTGCCCGCCGTGGTTCGCGGGATCCTGCGCGGCCCGCTGGAGATGAATCGGGCCGACGAATGGAGCGCCCTCGACGGAGGGCAAGCACAGGGCACGATGACCGGTGGTTCCTCGAGCCTGCCCGTCTCGATCGAAGGGCGCTCCGAGCTGCGCGCGTCCGCATCGGGTGGTTCCATCGTCGAGGTCACGGGTGAAGTCGCCGTGAAGATTCCGGTCGTCGGCGGACAGGTCGAGGGTCTTGTGATCCAGATGGTCGAGAGCATCGTCAATGCCGACCAGAAGGAACTGAACGACTGGCTCGCTGCCAAGTGACGAGGTGGGGCCGCTCCGGCGGCCCCGCTTTTCCTGTATGTGTCGGGACGAACGTGGACACGGCCTGCGGGCTTTTCGTCGGACGAGATCAGCGAAATAGCGCAGATCACCTACGAATTCGCCGGACCCGATGTGCTGTGGGTATCGGTGGACGTGCGGGGTCGGTCGCGTCGCTCATCCGCCCGGGATACGCTGATGTGCTTGTGATCTGCGACACGCCGCCGTCGGTCGTTGCAGGTGGCGCACAGCCGGAGCAGTATCGGGCCATGTCGGCACCGTGGGATGACGATGGCGGCTTCGCATGGGAGCAACGCGAAGCCGGGCACACCTGGGATCAGATCGGCGCCGAGCTCGGATGCCCCGCACATGTGGCGCGCGAACTCGGCGAGCGGTACCACGCGGAATTCACGGCGTTGGCACTGCGTGATCAGCTCCCGCTGTTCGATATTCCCGGGGGAGGTGGTTCCCGGATGGCATGACCTGGGGGTGGAAATGGGTATTGTCCCGGATGCCTCCAGAGGGTCGCGCAGCGCACACTCGACATCGAGAATCCTCAGTAGCCGAAGGAGTTCGCGATGTCGAGGAAGCGAAATGCAGTGTCTGCATGTGTGATCGGTGCAGCCATACTGTTGGGTGGTGCAGCAACAGCAAGTGCCGTACCGCCGTCAGCGGCGGAAGAACTCGCGTCCGATCTCCGCGCGATCGAAGAGCTACGTGTGCGCCAACACGAAGCATGGAAGAACGGTGACGGCAATGCATACGCCGCGATCCACACGCACGACGCCGATGTGGTGACCTTCAGTGGCGACGTGTTGCACGGCCATGACGAGATCGCGTCGGGCATGCAGTACTTCTTCGACACCTATGTCGGCGGCACCGAACTGAAGGAAGTCTCCGAGAACATCGCTTTCCCCCGCCCGGACATGGCGATCATCATCCGCACCGGGTGCGTGCTCTGGAACGGCGAGACGGAGTGCAGCGACGAGGCATTGTCGCGTAATACGAGCGTCGCGTTGAAGGCGGATGGGCAATGGCTGATCCGCTCGTTCCAGAACACCCGTCTCGATCCGCTCCTGAACGGGTGAGCCCAGTTGGTTGCGAGTTCATCTGATCATCACCGGCCGGTGACCGTGTTGATGCATTGCCCCGCGACCATCGAATACATGCAGGCACTCGTGCCCGACTCACTGTTCGGTTTCCTCCAGGAAAGTGGCTTGGCCACCTCCGGGGGTGAGGCCGCAGCGCTCCTCATGGAAGGCGCTGTGTGCGTCAATCACCTTCCCGTGCGGAGTCCACGGAGGCGTCTGCACGCGGGCGATGTGGTGTCGGTCTCCGGTAGCCGCCTCGTCGCTGTGTTCGGTACGAAGCTCCCCGCCCTGAAGAAGACGCAGCTCTGACGAAAGCGCAGCTCTGACGAACGTTCGGACATGCGCAGGTCGGCGATTGTCGGTTCGGTGTGATAAGCCGTAGCCGACGGATCGAACGACCCACGAGGGGGACCTGCGCGTGCTGAGACTGCATCGTGCCGAGCGCACCGACATACTGGCCGATGCACTCGCAGAGCTTCTGTCCACCCCGCCCGCCGACCCGTTCGCACGCGAGGTCGTCGCGGTACCGGCTCGCGGTGTCGAGCGGTGGCTCACACAGCGGCTTTCGACGGTGCTCGGGGCTGTCGCCGGCGACGGGATCGCCGCGAACATCGCCTTCCCTTCGCCTTCCCGTCTCGTAGACGAGGCATTGTCAGCTGCCGCGGGTACCACGGCCGACGACGATCCCTGGCATCCGTCGCGAGTGCTGTGGGCGCTGCTCGACGTCATCGACGAGAGCCTCGGCCTGCCGTGGTGTGCGGCGCTGACGCGGCACCTGGGCCACGGCGCCGACGACCACCGGGCCGGACGTCGCTACGCCACGGCCGAACATGTCCGCGACCTGCTGCGTAGCTATGGGCAGCAACGGCCGCGCATGCTCACCGACTGGGCTGCCGGGCACGACACCGACGGCACCGGGGCCCCGCTCGACGAGCACTTGCGGTGGCAGGCCGAATTGTGGCGCCGCCTGCGCGACCGCATCGGTGTCGACAGCCCCGCCCAGCGGCTCGACGAGATGTGTGAGCGACTGCGCGCAGAACCGGGCATCGTCGACCTGCCGGATCGGCTGTCGCTGTTCGGGCCGACCCGTCTCGACCGGGTGCAACTCGAGGTGCTGGCGGCGCTGGGCACCCGCCGGGACGTCCACCTGTGGCTGCCGCACGCGAGTCCTCGGATGTGGGAGAAACTCTCGGACTGCGAGCCGGTCCTGCGGCGGGCGGACGATCGCAGCGTCGATCTCGTCGGTCATCCCCTTCTCGCCGCACTCGCCCGCGACGTCCGCGAACTGCAGGGCAGGCTGTCCGAGCTCGGTGCGGTCGAGGAACGGCACGCCGCGCCCTCGCCCCCCGACACGCTGCTCGGCAGGATTCAGGCCGACATCCGGGCCGACCGCACTCCGGAGGCGGCGTCCGCCGAGGGGCGAGCGAAGCGACAGGGGGTGTCCCAGGCCGATGGCACTGTGCAGATCCACGCGTGCCACGGGCCGACACGCCAGGTCGAAGTGCTGCGCGAATGCCTCCTGCACTTGTTCGAGGACGATCCGACGCTCGAACCTCGCGACGTCATCGTCATGTGCCCGGACGTCGACACCTATGCTCCGCTGGTCGCGGCGTCGTTCGGCCAGGACATCGGCGGACATCCGGGTCACGGTCTGAGAGTCCGGCTCGCCGATCGCGGCCTGCGTCGCACCAACCCGGTCGTGTCCGTCGTGGCGGCGCTGCTCGGCCTTGCCGATGCGCGGGTCACCGCGAGCGACGCACTCGATCTGGCCGCATCGGCACCCGTGAGACGGATGTTCTCGTTCGACGACGACGATCTCGAGCGGCTGCAGGAATGGACCGCAGAATCGGGTGCTCGCTGGGGCCTGGGTAAGCGTCAACGCAGCGCGTTCGGTCTTGCGGACTTCCCGCAGAACACCTTCGGCACCGCACTCGACCGGGTCCTGCTCGGAGTCACCGCCGACGGTTCCGACAGTGAATGGCTTGCCCTTGCAATGCCGCTCGACGACGTCGAGAGCAACGACATCGATCTTGCCGGGCGATTCGCCGAATACGTCGATCGGCTCGACAAAGCGTTGTGGGGTCTGCGTCGGCCCCAGGCCGCAGGGCGGTGGGCGGAAGCGCTCACGCACGCACTCGATCTGCTGGTGGATGTTCCGGCGGCCGACACATGGCAACGCGCACAGGCGCATCGCGAGATCGGTGCTGCCGTCGAACACAGTGGAGACGCCGAGTTGCGGCTGGCCGATGTGCGGGCGATGCTCGCCGGTCGATTGGCGGGCCGGCCCACCCGGGCGAACTTCCGCACCGGCGAGCTCACGGTGTGCACCATGGTCCCGATGCGCTCGGTGCCGCATCGGGTGGTAGTGCTGCTCGGCCTCGACGACGACGTCTTCCCCCGCAGCGCCCACATCGACGGCGACGACGTGCTCACCCAGAATCCCCGCATCGGCGAACGTGATCCTCGAAGCGAAGACCGGCAGTTGCTGCTCGACGCGATCATGTCGGCGGGTGAGAAGGTGCTGCTGTTCTACACCGGCGCCGATCCGGTCACGGGGGCATCGCGGCCACCCGCGATTCCGCTCAGCGAGGTGCGCGACGTGGTGGCCACGATGATCGACGTCGCAGACGGCGACGCGAATCCCGTTGTCCGTCATCATCCGCTGCAGCCGTTCGATGCCCGGAACTTCCTGCCCGAGGCGCCGTTCAGCTTCGACGAGACGGCGCTCGCCGGTGCCCGCGCCACGCAGAACCCGGACACGGCGGAAGCGGCCCCGGTTCTCGCACAGGTGCTTCTTGCCCCGGCACCGAACCCCCCGTCGCTTCGCTCGCCCCGGTCCGAGCAGCGAGCGGATCTCGATCTCGCCGACCTCGTGTCGTATCTCGTGCATCCTGCCCAAGGGTTTCTGCGGCAACGGCTCGGTATCCGGATTCCCGAACTCGACGAGGGCACGGCCGACGCGCTCGATATCGATCTCGACCCGTTGGCCCGCTGGAACCTCGGCGACCGGATGCTCGAATCCCGGCTCGGCGGCGTCTCCGCAGCCGATTTCCGGGCCGCGGAGTGGCGCCGCGGGACGCTCCCGCCGTACGCGCTCGGCGAGAGCACACTCGACGACGTCACCTATGCGGTGGAAAGCCTCGTTTCCGCGTGCGCGCCCGTGCACAGCGGGCGGCCCACCACCATCGACACGATGGTCGACCTCGGCGACGGGCGACGGCTCACCGGCACCGTCGGTGGGGTCCACGGCAACGTGATCGCGCGCAGCATCTTCTCGAAGTTGGCTGCCAAACACCGGATCACCGCATGGGTCCAGCTCCTGGCAGTCGCTGCGTCAGGTCATGACGGGAGGTGGCAGGCCGTGACCACCGGTCGCGGGCGCGGTCGGATGCCGGCGTGGCGTTCGACGACGGTCGCGCCCGACAACGCACACGAACTGCTCCTGCAACTCGTCGATCTCCGCGACCGCGGCATGGGCGCGGTGCTGCCCGTGACGACGGGGGCGGCCGCAGCGTATGCGGAGCAACGCGCCCGTGGCGGCTCCCTCGACATGGCACTCGAATCCGCCGGCAACGAGTTCGGAGGAAAGTTCGGAGACGGGAAGGACCGGCACGTGCAGTATCTGTACGGCAGTAGCGTCGGGTTCGGCGATCTCACCGCAGCAGAACCGCTCGCCGACGAACGAACCTGGTTCGACGACCCGACCCGCTTCGGTGTGCTGTCACGCCGATTGTGGGAACCGCTGCTGGCAGCGGAGAAGCAGGGGCGTCCGTGATGGGGAGTGACATCGTGTCCGAAGATGTAATGCCTGAGAATGCAACGGTCTCGGCCGCAACCGGTTTCGACCTTCTGGGGGCGCTCCCGACAGGGACGACGGTACTCGAGGCATCGGCCGGAACGGGGAAGACCTACGCGATCGTGGGCCTTGCGACCCGGTACGTCGCCGAAGGTATCGCCGACCTGTCCGAACTCCTGCTCGTCACGTTCAGCCGCGCAGCCACACAGGAACTCCGGGAACGGACCCGTGCTCGGTTCGCCGAGGTCGTCGAGGCCCTCGCCGATCCGGAGTCTGCTGCAGCCGACAACGACCGACTGATCCGGCATCTGGCCGCCCACGACGTCGACAACCGCCGCACCCGCCTGCGGCAGGCACTGTCGGACTTCGACGCCGCGACCATCGCCACGACCCACGGGTTCTGCCAACGGATGCTCGACGAACTCGGCATCGCCGGCGAGCGTGAACCCCACGTCACGGTGGTCGAGGACGTCGACGACCTCACGGTCGACGTCGTCGCCGACATCTACCTGCAGAGATACGGGCGAATCCCACCGCCCATCACCTACGCGGAGGCCATGGTCGCCGCCCGCGCGGCGATCTTCGATCAGCAGGCCGCGCTCGCTCCCCAGAACGCCGACGGGACTCCGGCGGGGGAACGCGTCGGTTTCGCGCAGCAGGTGCGCGCCGAGGTCGAGCGCAGGAAACGGGCGACAGGGCTGCGTGACTTCGACGACCAGCTCGCGTTACTGCACCGTGTGCTGAGCGATCCCGAGCACGGCACGGCCGCATGCATGCGGATCCGCGCACGATTCGATGTCGTCCTCGTCGACGAATTCCAGGACACCGACCCCAAACAGTGGGAGATCCTCCACCGGGCGTTCCACGGCCACAGCACTCTGGTGCTGGTCGGCGATCCGAAACAGGCGATCTACGCTTTTCGTGGGGCCGAAGTGCTGAGCTACCTCGATGCGGTGAACACGTCCGATGCGCATCGGGAGCTCACCACCAACTGGCGCAGCGACGCCGACCTGATCACCGCGCTCGACCACGTGTACGGCGGTGCAGCACTGGGGGATCCGAGAATCTCCGTGCACCGGGTCGACGCCGCACGCGACGGGACCCGCCTTTCGGGGACGGCCCCGCTGCGCCTGCGTCATCTGCCGCGCACCGGGGCCGGACCATTGGGCAAGTCCGGCTATCCGACTGTCGGGCCACTGCGAGCCAACGTCGCCCGCGACGTGGCCGCCGATGTGGTCGCGCTGCTCGACGGCAACGTCACCATCGAGCGAGGCGGACGTGAGGAGCCGGTGGAGCCCGGACACATCGCGATCCTCGTCCGGACGCATGCCCAGGTCTCCCTCGTGTACGAGGAGCTGCAACGGACGGGTGTGCCGTGTGTCCTGGCCGGCGGGACGAGCGTCTTCACGACCCCCGCAGCCCAGCAGTGGTTGTGGACCCTGCAGGCGCTCGAACAACCGCACCGCGCTGATCGGGTGCGTCTCGCAGCACTGACACCATTGCTCGGATACACCGCAGAGGATCTCGTCGCGCGCGGCGACGAACTGGTCGCGCAGGTCGGTGGTGTGCTCCGCGATCTTGCGATGGTGTTCGCACAGTCCGGATTCGCGGCGTTGTTCGAGCGTCTCGCCACCGTGGGCGAACTCGAGGCGCGCCTGCTCCGAACGGCGTCGGGGGAGCGGCAACTGACCGACATGCGGCACATCGCGGAGTTGCTCGACGATGCGGCCACGTCAGACTCGTTCGGTATTGCGTCGCTGACGCGATGGTTCGAAGATCGGATGAACGATCCGGGACGCGGCAGCTCCGACCGTAGTCGTCGCCTCGACAGCGACGCTGCAGCCGTGCAGATCCTCACGGTGCACGGCAGCAAGGGACTCGAGTTTCCGGTCGTCTACGTACCGTACGCATGGGACGCCGCGAAGAACCCGAACCCCGACACCCTGCTGTTGCATCATGACGGCCGCCGCATCCTCGACGTCGGTGGTGAGGGCAGTCCGGGCTACGGCGAGCGGCGCCGCACCCACGAGGCGGAGGAAGCCGGTGAGGAACTGCGACTGCTGTACGTGGCGCTGACCCGTGCCTGCTGCCAGCTGACCCTGTGGTGGGCACCGTCCTACGGGACGGCCCGCTCACCGCTGCACCGAGTGCTGTTCGCGCGCAACCCGGGCAGCTCCGAGGTCGCGCCCGCAGCGGGCATTCCCGCCGACTCGGTGATGGCCGAACAGTTCGCATCGTGGGCGAAGGCCTCCGGCGGTCTGATCTCGGTGGAAGCCACGGGAATCGTCGGCAAGAAGGAGATCACCTGGTCGAAGCCGCAGCAGGACGACGTGTCCCTGATCGCTGCACGGTTCACCCGGGTGCTCGACAACACGTGGCGACGCACCTCGTATTCGGCGCTCACCGCGTCGGCTCACGACGGTGTCGGCGTCGGCAGCGAGATCGAAGAACCCGAGAAGGACGACGAGCCGGAAGAACCCCCGTTGGCGACACCCGATCCCGCGGCGGAGGGGATCCCGTCGACCATGAACCACCTACCCGGGGGCACGGTCTTCGGCACACTCGTCCACGCCGTGTTCGAAATCGTCGACACCTCGGCCGCCGACCTCGAAGCCGAACTCACCGCATGCTGTCGCGACGTGGTGGCACAGCGACTGTCCGACATCGACCCCGACGAGCTCGCGCACGCACTGCTGCCCGTCCTGTACACCCGGCTCGGTCCGCTCGCGCGCACGCTGGCGGACTTCTCACCGAAGGACCGGCTCGCAGAGCTCGACTTCGAGTTGCCTCTCGCGGGCGGCGACGATCCCGCTGCCGTGACCGTCACCCTGGGGCAGGTCTCCGATCTGCTGCGACGCCACCTCACTCCCGACGATCCGCTCGTCGAGTACGCCGATCACGTGCGTACCCTCGAGCCGGTGCCGCTGCGCGGATACCTCACGGGGAGCATCGATGCCGTCCTGCGCATCGACGGCCCGAGGTTCGTCGTCGTCGACTACAAGACCAACCGGCTCGCCCCCGGTGAGTTGACGACGGGCCACTACACCCGCGACGCGATGGCAGCGGAGATGATCCGAGCCCACTATCCGATGCAAGCGCTGCTGTATTCGGTTGCGCTGCACCGATACCTTCGGTGGCGTCTGTCGGGGTACGACCCCGAGATCCATCTCGGTGGCTCGCAATACCTGTTCGTTCGCGGCATGGCCGGACCGGACAGTCCCCCCGGTAGCGGCGTGTTCGACTGGACGCCGCCCGCCGCGCTCGTCACCGACCTGTCGGATCTTCTTGCCGGAAGGGCCCTACCGTGATCGACTCCCGAATTGCGCAGCGAGGCAAAGGCGCCCTACGCGACTTCAACGAGGCCGGGGTGCTGGCCGCTGCCGACGTCCATGTCGCTCTGAGACTCGCGAACCTCGGCGGCGAACCGAACGCCGACGTGCATCTTGCCACCGCCCTCGCCGTTCGTGCCGTGCGCTCCGGTTCGGTGTGCCTCGATCTGACGCGACTGCGCGACGTCACCGTCGACGAGGACGAGGACGGAAACCCGGTGGTCGACCCGGAGTCCTTGCCGTGGCCACACGACGACGAGGTCCTCGGCGCCCTGCAGCGCAGTCCGCTCGTGATCGGCGGCGACCGCGGGTCGCTGCGACCGTTGCGCCTCGTCGATACCGACGAGGGCCCGCTGCTGTATCTCGACCGGTACTTCCGGCAGGAACAGACGATCCGGGAGGTCCTCGTCGCCCGCGGCGACGGCTTCCCCACGGTCGACGACGACCGGCTCACCGTTGCACTCGACGAGTTGTTCCGCGACCAGCACGACCGCACGAAGCCGTCCACGGCGCCCGATCGTCAACGTGTCGCGGCTGCGCTCGCCGCGACACACCGGACCACCGTGATCGCAGGCGGCCCGGGAACCGGGAAGACGCACACTGTCGCGCGGATTCTTGCTCTGCTCGAGACCATGGAAGGCCCTGGCCTCCGCATCGGACTTGCGGCACCCACCGGCAAGGCAGCGGCTCGTCTGCAGGAGTCGGTGCGCGAGCAGGAGTCGGAGTTGACGCTGCCGCCGGGGCTCACGGCCATGACACTGCACCGCATGCTGGGCTGGCAACGTGGCCGCACCCGCTTCCGTTACCATGCCGACAACCATCTGCCGTACGACGTCATCGTCGTCGACGAGACCTCGATGGTGTCACTGACGATGATGTGCCGGCTTCTCGAAGCGGTCCGCCCCGATACGCGCCTCGTCCTGGTCGGCGACCCCGACCAGCTCGCCTCCGTCGATGCCGGTGCCGTGCTCGCCGACCTGATCGCGCGGCCCGTCTCCGGCGACGTGAACCCGGTGTTCATCCGGGCCGCAGCGCGCGACCTCGAAGCCTCCGGTGATCCGGACGAGGCCGCCTTCAGACCCCTCGAACACGACCGGTTGCGGGGCGGGATCGTGCGGTTGAGCCGCGGTCGCCGATTCGGTGGTGAGATCGCGCGCCTGGCAGTTGCAGTGCGCGACGGCGACGGCGACAAGGTCATGGAGATCCTGCGCTGCGGGGCGCCGGAGATCGCGTTCCACCCGCCCGACGACGTCGAGTCGCTGCGGCGCGACGTGGTGGGCTCGGCGCAGGAGGTCACCGCAGCCGCTCTGACCGGCGACATCCACGCAGTTCTCGAACGGTTCGAGACCCATCGTCTGCTGTGCGCGCACCGCGACGGTCCGTACGGGGTGCAGTGGTGGGCGCGGCAGGCCATGGAATGGATCGGTGCGTCGACCGGCCGCCGACTCGACCCCGAGCGGTGGTATCCGGGACAGCCGCTGCTGGTCACGGCCAACGATCACGAGGCTCGCATCTACAACGGTGACACCGGTGTCGTCGTGCGCCGCGACGATGGCGAACTCGTTGCCGCCTTCGCGCGCGGTGAGCACCCGTTCGTGCTCCATCCGAGTCAGCTGTCGGCGGTGCAGACCGTGTATGCGATGACGATCCATCGCAGTCAGGGCAGCCAGTACGGCACCGTGTCGGTCATCCTGCCCGACGAAAGATCGTCGCTGCTCACCCGCGAGCTGCTGTACACCGCGATCACGCGTGCGCGGTCCAAGGTGCGGATCGTCGGGACGGAAGCGGCGGTGCGCGCGGGCGTGGAACGTCAGGTGCTGCGAGCCAGCGGGCTGCGTCGCGAGATCCGCGTCTGACTCCCCGGGCGACCCACCGGCGTGCCACTCTGGAGTGAGACTTCGCGCGGCGAATTGCCGGCGAGGAGTGACGACGATGAACTGGCTGGATGCGGACGGGTATGTGATCGGGCGGCTGCTGGTCACCCGAGGGATTGCCGCGCTGTACCTGGTGGCGTTCCTTGCAGCATTGCTGCAGTTTCGTGCACTGATCGGCGAACGAGGAATGCTGCCGGTGCCCGAGTTTGTGCGGGACCACCCGTTCCGTTCCTCGCCGAGCCTGTTCCACTGGCGGTTCACCGACCGTACCTTCGCCGCAGTGGCAACGATCGGAGCGATCCTGGCGGCGCTGACCCTCGTGGGTGTCACCGAGCGCCTGCCGTTGATCGCCTGCATGTTCGTGTGGTTCGCGCTGTGGGCGGCGTACCTGTCGATCGTCAATGTGGGGCAGATCTGGTATTCGTTCGGGTGGGAATCACTGCTGCTCGAAGCCGGAGTACTCGCCATCTTCCTCGGAAACGCGGAGACCGCACCGCAGTTCCTGGTACTGATCATGGTGCGGTGGTTGCTGTTCCGGGTCGAATTCGGGGCGGGACTGATCAAGTGGCGCGGCGACCGCTGCTGGCGCGACCTGACGTGCCTGTACTACCACCATGAGACCCAGCCGATGCCCGGCCCGCTGAGCCGTTGGTTCCACCAGCTGCCGCGGCCGCTGCACCGGATGGAAGTGGCAGGGAACCATGTCACGCAACTCGTGGTTCCGTTCGCATTGTTCACGCCGCAGCCGGGGGCAGGCATCGCCGCCGGGATCATGATCGTGACGCAACTGTGGCTGGTGCTCAGCGGCAATTTCGCGTGGTTGAACTGGGTCACCATCGTGTTGGCGTTCTCGGTGTTGCCCGACAGTTTCTACTCCGCTGTGGTCACCCCGGACTCCGACTTCGCACCCACGCCCGAGCCGTTCACCGCAGCGGTTCTCGCGCTGACCGCCGTGGTCGTCGCTCTCAGTGTCCAGCCCGTGCGGAACCTGATGTCGAAGCGGCAGGCGATGAATGCGTCGTACAACCCGTGGCACTTCGTCAACACCTACGGCGCGTTCGGCAGCATTACCCGCACCCGCAGGGAGGTGATCGTCGAGGGCACGACCGATTCGGTGGTCACCCCGGCGACCGAGTGGCTCGAGTACGAATTCAAAGGCAAGCCCGGCGACGTGCTTCGCCGACCTCGGCAATGCGCGCCCTACCATCGTCGGCTCGATTGGCTGATGTGGTTCGCCGCGATCTCGCGGGACTACGCCGTCGGCTGGTTCCCCCGGTTCGCCGCGCGACTCCTGGACAACGACCCCGACACCCTGCGATTGTTGCGTCACAACCCGTTTCCTGATGTGCCTCCCGCGCTGGTTCGCGCACGCGTGTTCCGCTATCGGTACTCCACGTCGGCCGAGTATCACGCGACCGGAGCATGGTGGGTGCGTACCCCGGAGAGCAGCTTCATGCTGCCGGTGTCGAGGGTGGACCTTGCAGGTTTCTGAACGCACCCACCACAACTCAGGACTTCACCACAACCGGTAGTCGTCGGCGGACACAGTGAATCCGTGCGCGTCCGACTCACACGTGACGCCGGTACTTTCGTCGATCGTGCAGGTGAACACGCTGACCTTCAACGCCTCCCCGTACGGGAGGACCTGCGCGGTCCGGTCGGGATCCATGAAGGCGATGTCGCCGATGTTGCTGAACTGGCCCTGGCCGGACGATTCCACGATCACGACGTTCGCCGGCACCGTGACATCCGCTGCTCCGCTACCCGGAACGCGGGGCGCACTCGACGGCATGGTGCCCTGGCAGCCCGCAACGGGGTCTGTGTGGGTCAGGATCGCGCACTCGAACTTCCCGCTTTCGGACAGGAAGTAGTACACACCGGGCTGCGCGCCCGCGTAGTCGTCGGAGTCGGCGGGAACGGGTGCCTTCGTGGTCGTGGTCGTGGTTGTGGTTGTGGTCGTCGGTGCGGTCGATGTCGTCTGCGCCGCCGATGTTGTCGGGTCGGCGGCGGTGGCCTCTCCGGATACCGTGTCGCCGCAGGCTGTGACGGTGACGAGCGTTGCGGCGAGTGCGATGAACGATGCGGTGGTGCCCCGGCTGATCATGCCGGGAGCATAGCGATCCTCTCCGGGCGGTGTTCCACCAGATGCTCGACGACGAACTTCGCGTCTGCGCCCGCGCCTCCGACCAGCATGGACCGGAAAGACGACTGGAATGCCAGGCCGGTGAAGTACAGACCGGGAGCATCGGCGACGACTCCGCGCTGCTCGAGTGGCCAGCCGTCGTCGCCGACGACCGGGAGATCGATCCAGCTGTAGTCCTGATGGAACCCTGTGCACCAGATGATGTTTGCCGCGTCGACGACCCGGTCGTCACCGAGAACCGCGCGACCGCCGCGGACGCCGGTCATGCGGTCGATGACGCGTTCGACGCCGACTGCTGCGAGATCCTTGCGCTTGACCCGCAGTGCCGGGGCGCCGTGGAGGCGTTCGTGTTGCCGGAGTTTCCTCCCGATCGGTGTGCGCAGCGACATGACGTGTCCCCACACGAACCAGAGGACGGGAAAGAGCATTCGCATCCGGCGGGTTTCCAATGGCACAGGAATCTGGCCGGTGTCGCGCCCGCACAGGAGTGTCTGATGCGACCCCGCGACTTCGAACGCGATGTCGCAGCCCGAATGCGAGGCGCCGACGACCAGAACCGGTCCGTCCTGCAGCTGCTGCGGGTTGCGGTATTCGCTCGAGTGCAGCTGCAGGATCGAGGGGTCGAGTTCGTGCGCGAAATCGGGAACGGCCGGGGCCCGTCCGAAGGTGCCGGTGGCCACCACGACGTTGCGCGCGACGAACCGCGCAGTGCCGCACTCGACGAGAAACCCGTCGTCGGAACGTGAAATACGATGCACCAGAGCGGAGGTGCGCACCGGAAGGTCGAATGTCTCCGCGTAGGTTTCGAGGTAGTCTGCCACCTGATCCTTGCCGGGGAACGAATCGGGCGCCGCGGGGAACGTCATGCCGGGCAGACAGTCGCGAGCGGCCGGGCTGTAGAGCCGGAGCGAGTCCCAGTGGCAGCGCCAATTGTTGCCGAGCCGGGGGTTCGCGTCGAGGATCACGAAACGTCGACCGTTGCGGGCGAGGTGGTACCCCGTGGACAAGCCCGCCTGTCCCGCACCGATGACGACGGTATCGACGGATTCGGTCAGTGGGAGTGCATCTGCCGGGGAGAGCGGTGTCGTAGTCATACTTCGACGGTATGGGCGGGGCAGCTGCTGTCGCATCGGGCGATCTGTGCAGATCGGTCCACGCCGGTGGCATGGGTCATTCTGTGTAGATCCCGGCACGTTCCTGTCAGACGAGGTGGTGCTCGTACGCGTAGGCGGTGGCGGCCGAACGCGACGAGACGCCGAGCTTGGCGAAGATGTTGCTCAGATGGCGGGCGACCGTCTTCTCGCTGAGCACCAGCGCCTCGGCGATCTCACGGTTGGTGCTGCCCGCCGCGACGACTCGCAGCACCTCGATCTCGCGCGCGGTCAGTCCAGCGGGCGTCGGCGGGCGCGGGTTGTAGCGCCGGAGCAGCTGCAGATCAGGTGCCGCCCCGAGTTCTCGGAATGCCGTCGCGGCCGACTCGAACTCCATCAGCGCGGTGTCGTGGTCCCCGAGCGCGTCGCAGCAGCGTCCTTGCAGTACTCGGACATGCGCGCATGCGTAGGGCGCGTCGAGGTCCTGCCACAGTCGCCACGCGGTGCGGAGCCGGTCGAGCGCCGGTCGCGGATCGCCTTCTGCGAGCAGCACGGCACCGAATGCGTGGGCGGACATGGCGGTGAGCGCCGTCGACTCCACTGCGGACGCCACCGCTTCCAGTTCCTCCGCGAACCGTCGTGCATTCACGACGTCGCCCTCCGCGAGTGCCATGTCGACCGCGGCCTCGAGCATCCGCGGGCGGAAGAGGGACGTCGATTCGGACAACGCGCGACCTATCCCGGCGCGGGCGCTGTCGAGGTCGCCTTGCGCGAGACGGAGCCGAGCCAGACCCGGTTGGGTCTCATGTCCGGTGAGCGCGGCCCGGCGGTACGCGGCATCGGCGGCCGAGAACTCGCCGCGTAGGCGGTGCAACTCGGCGAGCTCGTAGTGGGCCATGCCGATCGCTGGATTGGCCGTCGGCTCCGATAGCCTGCGGCACGCGAGGCGCACCTGCTCCATCGCTTCCCGCCACGCACCGTGCAGGTGCAGCATCTCGGCCCGGTGGACGAGACATTGGCCGCGGAACGGTACGAGGTCGGGCTGGGCATCGCACCAATCGCCCAGAGCGCGCGTCCACTCGGCGGCGCGGCGCAGCTGATAGGTCTCGTGGCAGGTGATGATCACGGCGCAGTACAGGATCCCGGTTGCGATGGGGGAGACCTCGCCGGTCGTCACCGAAACCATGGTCTCGTCGAGCACTGCCAGACCGGCACGGGCGTCGCCGAGCAGGATCCGTGCCTGCCCGACGCCGACACCGCTGAGCGCAATGAGGTCGCGATGCCCGCACTCCACACCGACTTCGCGCGCTGCGGTAAGAGTGGGAAGGGCCGACTCCGGATCGCCTCCGAGCAAGGTTCCGATGGCCTGAGGCACCGTGAGGAGTGCTCGGACCGACCGGACGGCGTCTGTCGGCGGTTCGCCGTCGAGGGCGCGTCGGGCGCGTGCGATCCACCCCGATGCGCGTGCGGAGTCTCCCGAGCTCGACAGGATGTAGGCCAACCAGAATGTGCTCTGGCCTGCGGCAGGTCGATCGTCGACGTGTTCGACGACGGCGCGCTCGAGCAAGCGGATGCACTCGTCGTCGTTGCCGGTCAGGTATGCGCACTGCGCAGCGCGATCGAGATCGTCAGCTCCGAGCGGCCGGAGTTCGTCGGCCGCTCGAAAATGTGCGGCCGCATCAGCCCACATGCGATCTCGGAATGCGAGGTGTGCTCGCTCGAACGCGTCGGTGGCGTCCATCCGAGCTCCCATCGCCCATGGTCGCCGGAAAGCTGTCAGGTCCGAATTCTACCGATCTCGGTGAGAGTGCTCCATCGTTCACGGTGGAGGTGAAACACCGTTACGCAGGGCGACGTTGAGACGTCACGTACTCGGCAATCACCGACAACGGCGCGCCGCCCGCAGTCCCGCAGTAGTAGGAGCGGGACCACAGATGCCCGCCCCACAGGTACCGGGAAAGGTGCTCCGCGTGATCGCGCCGCAAGTGCCGCGATGACACACCTTTGAGCGAATTCACCAGCTTCGACAACTGCACCGTGGCAGGGAAGTCGACGAGCAGATGCACGTGGTCATCCTCGCCGTTGAACTCCCGCAGCTCACATCCGAAGTCCGCACACACCTTCCGCATCACTTCCTCGCAGTCCGCCAAGATCGCGCCGGTGAACACACCGCGCCGATATTTAGTGATAAACACCAAATGTGCATGACAATCCCAAATTGCGTGTCTACCAACTCTGATTAGCTCTTCCTTACCCATGACACCAAATGCTATCGTGCTGATGTGTTGAAGCGATACCGCTACCGCGCCTATCCCGCAGGGGAGCAGCAGCACGCGCTGTCTCAACTGTTCGGGTGCTGCCGAGTCGTGTTCAACGACGCGCTTGCCGCCCGCGAGTCCGCCCGCAAAGCCGGAAACCGGGTGCCCGGCAAAGGTGAGTTGTCGGCGGCGCTGACCGCCGCGAAAACAACTCCCGAACGGGCGTGGCTGGCTGAGGTGTCGTCGGTGCCGTTGCAGCAGTCGCTGGCGGACCTGCATCGCGCGTACGCGAACTTTTTCGATTCTCGTACCGGGAAACGTAAGGGCCGCAGGGTCGGTGCGCCACGTTTCAAGAAGCGGACACATCGTCAGTCTGCTCGTTTCACCCGTAACGCGGGTTTCTCGGTTCTCGAGCCGGGCGGTGGGATCGGCCTGGTCAGGTTGCCGAAGATCGGGCGTGTGCGGTACGAGTCGTCGCGGCCGTTGCCGGCGGACCCGTCGAGTGTGACGGTGATCCGGGAGGCCGACGGTCGGCACTATGTGTCCTTCGTCGTTGATGAGCCGGCGCCGGCGGTGGTTCCGGCTCCGCCGGCGCGGGCTGCCGGTGTGGATGTCGGGTTGACGGATCTGGCGACGATCGTCTATGACGACGGTACTCGCGAGAAGATCGACAATCCTCGCTGGTTGCGGTCGAAGGAGCGAGGATTGGCCCGTGCACAGCGGGCGTACTCACGCTCGATGAAGGGGTCGAAGAATCGGGACAAGGCGCGTCGGAGGGTGGCGGTGGCGCACCGGAAGGTGCGCGAGACGCGGTGGGATCACCACCACAAGCTGGCACTGAGGTTGGTCCGCGAGAACCAAGCGGTTGCCCTCGAGGGATTGTCGGTGGCGGGTTTGGCGCGCACGAGGTTGGCGAAGTCGGTGCACGATGCCGGCTGGTCGACGCTGACCCGGTTGATCGAGGAGAAGGCCGCCGAGCATGGCCGGGTGGTGCACACGATCAGCCGGTGGGAACCGACGTCGCAGGTATGTGCGGGGTGCGGGGTGCGGGACGGGAAGAAGCCGTTGGATGTGCGGGTGTGGGTGTGCCCGTCGTGTGGGTTGGTGTTGGATCGGGATTACAACGCCGCTGTGAATGTGTTGCTCGCCGCTGGGCTGGTGGAGAGGGTAAACGCTTGTGGAGGGAGCGTAAGACGTGTGCTTGCATGCGCGGACCCGGTGAAGCAGGAACCCGCTGAACAGACCGCACCTTCTGGTGAGGCTGCGTAGGAATCCTCCGTGTTCACGCGGAGGAGGAAGTCAAGCGGATATACCGCGGCGACCACCAAGGTCAGTCGCCCACTCGCTCCCCGGTCTCGGGGTGGAACAGGTGCACGATGCCCTCGCGTTTGCGGAGGCGGATGGTGTCGGCCAACCGCGCCGGAGTGCGTGTCAGCGACCGCGCGACGATCTGGTTCCCGCTGCCGGGTACCCGCGTGTGCACATACGATTCGCTGCCGAGTTCTTCCACGAGTTCGACGACGGCTTCCACGCCCTCGCCATCGGTGAGTTCGAACTGTTCGGGTCGGATACCGGCCGTCACCGACGTGATGCCCGCCGAGTGCAGACTGCTGATGCGCTCACGCTCGACCGGGATCACGGTGTTGCCGATGAGAACTCCGTCGTCGGTGACGGTCGCGGGAAGGAGGTTCATCGCGGGGGATCCGATGAAGCCGGCCACGAATGCATTCGCGGGCCGGTCGTAGAGTTCGGTCGGCGATGAGAACTGTTGCAGCTGCCCCCTCTTCAACACCGCAACGCGGTCGCCCATCGTCATTGCCTCGACCTGGTCGTGGGTGACGTACACGGTGGTGGTGCCCAGGCGACGCTGGAGGGCGGCGATCTGCGTGCGGGTCTGCACACGCAACTTCGCATCGAGATTCGAGAGCGGCTCGTCCATGCAGAACACCTGCGGTTCACGGACGATTGCGCGCCCCATTGCGACACGCTGACGCTGACCGCCGGACAGCTTGGCGGGTTTGCGGTCCAGGTACTCGGTGAGGTCGAGGACCTTGGCGGCCTCCTCGACCTTCCGTCGGCGTTCCTCGGTGCTGACTCCGCGCATCTTGAGAGCGAAGCCCATGTTCTCGGCGACGGTCTTGTTCGGGTACAGCGCGTAGTTCTGGAACACCATCGCGATGTCACGGTCCTTGGGCGGCACGTCGGTCATGTCGACGCCGCCGATGGAGATCGAGCCTTCGTCGATGTCCTCGAGGCCGGCGAGCATGCGCAGCGCGGTGCTCTTGCCGGACCCGGACGGTCCGACGAGGACGACGAACTCGCCGTCCTCGATGTCGAGGTTCAGCGAGTCGACGGCAAGCGAGTCGGAGCTCTCGTAGATGCACGAGGCGTTCCGGTAGGTGATCTCGGCCATGATGGAAACCCTTCGTATCAGCAGTGGTTCGAGTGAGGCGGTGCTTCTCGACGTCGGTTATTTGATGGCGCCGAACGACAGGCCGCGCACGAGCTTGTTCTGTGCGACCCACCCGGCGAGGACGACGGGCAGCGCCGCCATGGTCGCAGCGGCCGACAACTGTGCCCAGTACAGGCCCTCACCGGTGATGAAGCCGACCATGAACACCGGAATCGTCTGCGCTTGCACAGCAGTGAGGTTGACGGCGAAGAAGAATTCGTTCCACGAGAAGATCACGCAGATGAGCGCGGTCGCGGCGATGCCAGGGGAGACGAGCGGGAGGATGACCTCGCGTACGGAGGTCCACAGGCTCGCGCCGTCCATGCTGGCGGCCTCGAGGAGTTCACTCGGAACCTCGAGGAAGAACGATCGCATCATCCACACCGCGATGGGCAGGTTCATCGCCGTGTACAGGATGATCAGCGCCCAGATGTTATCGAGCATGCCGATATTCGCCACGATCACGTACAGGGGGATGATCGCCGCGACGATCGGCAGCATCTTCGTACTGATGAAGAAGAACAGTGCGTCCTGGGTCCTGCGTACCGGCCGCAGCGACAACGCGAAAGCCGCGGGAACACCGAGCAGGAGCACGAATACGGTCGAGACGATGGTCGCGAACGCCGAATTGAGCAGCGCTGTGCTCGCACCGGTCTCGAAGACGGACCGGAATTGGTCGAGGGTGGGTGTGAAGAAGAACTTCGGGGGATCGGAGTATGCGTCCGACTCCTGCTTGAAGGCAGTGAGCACCATCCAGAACACCGGGAAGAAGAACCCGATACCGGCGATCCAGGCGATGACACCCCACGGGTTCATCTTGCGGTGCTTGCGTTTACGGACCGTCCGTGTAGCCTCCCCGGTCGGCAGCGTGGTGTCCGATGTCTGCGGACCCGCAGCTGTGGTGCTCATGCCGCTTCCTCCTTACCGGTGAACGACTTGAAGATCAGGCGTAGTGCGAAGGTCGCAATGACGATCGTGGCGATCACTACGACCACACCCATCGCCGCGGCTTGGCCGATGTCGAAGCCGAGGAAGGCGCGCTGGTAGATGTAGAACGGCAGATTCGCGCTCGCGGTGCCGGGCCCGCCCTGCGTCATCATGTAGATCGCGTCGAACGTGTTGATGAGATAGATGGCGCCGAGCACGGTGCCCAATTCGATGAATCTGCGCAGGTGCGGGAGGGTCAGCTCGCGGAACAGTGCGAATCCGCTCGCGCCGTCGACCCGGCCGGCCTCGAGAATGTCGCGGGGCATCGACTGCAGCCCGGCGAGGATCAGCAGCATCATGAATGGCGTCCATTGCCAGATCAGCGCGACCATCACGGTGGGTAGCGGATATCGGCTGATCCAGTCGACCTCACCGACGCCGAACGGGGACAGCACCCAGTTCACGATGCCGAAGATGGGGTCGAACATCGAGGTCTTCCACACCAACGCTGCGGCGACGGGGGTGACCAGGAACGGTGTGATCAGCAGGGTGCGGACGATGCCGCGACCGAGGAAAGCCCGGTCGAGCAGCAGTGCGAGGAGCAGGCCCAGTATCACGGAGATCAGCACGGTTCCGACGATGAGGATCACCGTGTTGAGCGCGACCTGCCAGAACTGACTGTCCTGGAAGACATCCACGTAGTTCTGGAGACCGACGAACCGGCGGGAGCCGGGGTTGACGAGGTTCCAGGACTGGGTGGAGTAGAAGAGGGTGAACAGGAACGGTATCTGCGTCACCACGATCATGAAGATCAGGGCGGGCAGTAGTGGCCCGCGCAGCCGCCAGCCTTCGGCGCGGGAGACCTTCTCGTTCTTCGCTGCCTTGACGCGGCGGATGCGTTCGGTCATATCCGGTGTCTGTTGAGGCACCTCGAGGGCAGTCACTGCGATTCCTCCCGATACGTTGCGCCGACGGCTTCGGCGTACTTCTGGGCTTGATCGAGCGCTTCGGCGACGGTCTGACGGCCGGCGATGGCGGCGCTGATCTGTTGGCTCACCCGGGTGCCGAGGTCCTGGAATTCGGGTATCGCCAAGAACTGGATTCCGGTGTAGGGGACCGGGTCGACCGTGGGGTCCGATTGGTCGGCGCCCTCGATGGATTCGAGGGTGATGGGCCCGTACGCCTGTGCTGCCTCCTTGTACTCGGGGATCTCGTACGTCGAGAGGCGGCTACCGGGGGGAACGCGCTCCCATCCGAGTTCTTCACCGACCAGGTGCATGTAGCTCTGGTCGGTCATCCACGAGATGAACTTCCACCCGTCGTCGGCGTTCTCGCTGCTCGTCGGGATCCCGAGCGACCAGGTGTAGAGCCAGCCGGACGGGTCCTTCTCCATGACGGGTGCGGCCGCGTATCCGATCTTGCCGACGACGTTGCTCGACGAGGGGTCTTCGAGGGTCGAGACCGCGGAGGTCGAGTCGTACCACATCGCGACACGGCCCTGCGCGAGTTGCGTGGCGCATTCGGTGAATCCACTGGTGGCGGCTCCGGGCTGACCGTGGGAGCGGACGAGGTCGACATAGAACTCGACGGCGCGCTGCACCTCGGGTGAGTCGAGTTGGGCGTTCCAGTCCTCGTCGAACCAGCGGCCGCCGAACGTGTTGATCACGGTGTCGAGTGGCGCCAGCAGCTCACCCCAGCCCGGCTTGCCGCGCAGGCAGATCCCGTTGATGTCGGGGCCGTCGAGTTGCGCGGCGGCGTCGGCGACCTCGGTCCACGTCGGCGGGTCGGACAGGGTGATGCCCGCTTGTTCAAAAAGGTCCCTGCGGTACATCAGAAAGGACGATTCACCGTAGAACGGGACCGAGTACATGTCGCCGTCGTACGAGAGCGCCTCGCGCAGTGACGGAATGAAGTCCTCTTGGTCGTATCCTTCGGTGGCTTCGATGAAGGGGCCGAGGTTGGTCAGCCACCCGTATTCCGCCCACTGCGGCGTTTCGTAATTGCTGATCATCACCACGTCGAATTCTCCACCGCCCATCGCTGTGGATGCGGTGATCTTCGCGCGGGCCTCGTTCTCCGACAGTGTGACGAAGCGGAGATCGATGTCAGGATTCTCGGCTTCGAACTGTGATGCGAGCGAGCGTGCATCCGTCATCTGGGAATTCGACACCATCGCGATGGTGACGGTCCGGTCGGATGCACCGATGGATCCGGCGCCGGCGCAGCCGGTCAGTGCCAGGCACAGAGCTCCGGCTCCGGCCACCAGCTTTCCGGTGAAACCGATTGTGCGGGTACTGCTTCCGGGTGGTTGCACGGCCATCTACCTCATTTCGGTGGGGTCCTGTCCGAGTCGTGCGAGTGGGTGTGGGATCGATCGAGAAGCCATTCTGCGCAGGCGATGTCGCACACGAGCATGGTTGCGTACCCGCCGTGGAGGGCGCCGTGGACCGCACGATGTTTCGAAGCGCCGCCGGCTACGAGGATCGTTGTGGGGCATGCGGCGATGTCGGGCAACGGCGTCGACATCGTGCGGGTTTCGAGTTCGACGTGCGCGGGCGTTCCGTCCTCTCGGAAGAAGCGGCCACCGATCTCCCCGACCGCTCCCAGTTCGTCGAGGGTGTCGAGCATCGCGGTGTCGAGGAAGCTGCCCTCGAACAGGGTCGTGGAGGAGGACACTGCGCCGACGCCGAACATCATCGCGTCGGCTCGGGCACCCAGTTCGAGCGTGCGGGAGATCACCGAGTCGGTGCGCATGGACGCGACGGTCGTCGCGTCGGCGTACAAGGGGGTGGGGAGCCGAACCGGTTGGGCCTGAAGCTGTTCGGCGCAGCGGCCCAACACGTACTCGGTGCCGGTCTGGTAGGTGCTGGTGGTGACGGAGCCGTCGAGTTGCACGATCGTCGCGCACGTCGCGACACCCGACGGGATTGCCTGGGCGACAGCGATGGTTTCGGGGCCCCAGGTGAATCCGAGAGTGTCGGCGGGCCGGAGTCGGCGGGTCAGGAGTGAGGCGGCTGCGCGGCCGAGCACAGCGAAGCTCGCCGAGTTGTCCACTGGTCCGCGGTCGTCGACCCGGACGCCGACGACGACCGCTTCGGTGAGTCCGAATCGTTCCTCGAGCGCGTGTTCGATGTCGGCGTGCAGGTCGTCTCGCAGATGGGGAGGTGTGGTGACCTCGATGCGGACGAGGCCGTGCGAGCGGGCACGGGCCACGAGTCGTCCGGCTGTCGCGCGGGAGACGCCCAATCTGTCTGCAACCTGGGCCTGGGTGAGGCCGTCGAGGTAGTAGAGGGTGGCCGCGCGCAGTGCCAGGCGAAGGTCCTCGGGCGCGGCGGTGGTGTCGCCGTCCGGTGCCTTCGGTACTGCACTGGGGTTCGTCACGGAGAGGCTCCTCTATGACCTGGAGCATGTGCCTCTATGAGCAAATGCGCAGGGGTGCGTTCATGTGCTCAGTACGTTAGCATCGAGGTGTGATCTACACAACAGAATTGACTCTCCCCGCGACGATGCGCGCGGCAGTTCTTGTGGAGCCGGGGCGGATCGAGATCGAAGAACGGCCAGTTCCCGAGCCCGGCCCCGGTGATGTGCTGGTCCGTGTCGCCTCGGTGGGGGTCTGTGGGTCCGACGCGCATTACTACCGTGAAGGCCGCATCGGCGAATTCGTCGTCGAGGCCCCGCTCGTGCTCGGACACGAGGCGTCCGGCACCGTCGTCGCCGTGGGTCACGGAGTGCCCGCCGAGCGCATCGGGCAGCGGGTGTCGATCGAACCTCAACGCCCGGACCCGGGCAGCCTCGAGACCCGTCGGGGCGAGTACAACCTGTGCCCGCACATGCGGTTCTATGCCACACCGCCAGTGGACGGGGCGCTGTGCGACTACGTGACCATCGGTGCGCACTTCGCTCATCCCGTCCCGGACGCGGTGTCCGACGATGCCGCGGCGCTGTGCGAGCCGCTCTCGGTGGGCATCGCCGCGGTCCGTAAAGCGCGAGTGACGGCCGGGTCGAGTGTGCTCGTCAGCGGCGCCGGCCCGGTCGGTATCGTCACCGTCCAGGTCGCGCGGGCATTCGGAGCCGTCGACATCGTCGTCACCGACCTCGATGAACATCGACGAGAGGTGGCTCGCAGGTTCGGCGCCACCGTCACCCTCGACCCGCGATCGGACGACACCTCGGATCTGAGGGTCGACAGCTACATCGATGCGTCCGGATCGCCGGCGGCCGTCGACTCCGGTATCCGCGCAGTCCGTCCTGGCGGCACCGTCGTTCTGGTGGGGTCGGGCGCCGAGACGATGCCGCTACCCGTGCAGGTGATCCAGAACCGGGAATTGGTGCTCACCGG
Source organism: Rhodococcus sp. JCM 9793 (assembly GCF_055380405.1). NCBI lineage: Bacteria > Bacillati > Actinomycetota > Actinomycetes > Mycobacteriales > Nocardiaceae > Rhodococcus > Rhodococcus sp. JCM 9793. Next base: position 5,036,976 of record NZ_AP043721.1, on the reverse strand, counting down.
CGTCTTCCGATATGCGAACACGTGGCCGACGGCGCTGAGCCTTCTCGAGTCCGGTCGGGTCGACCTCGATTCGATGGTCACAGCGCACTTCCCGCTCGAGAAGGCAGTCGACGCCCTCGAATCCGATCGGGTCCCCGGCTCGATCAAGGCCGTTGTGCAGGTATCGCCCACCGTGGAGGAGCATCGTGGAACCGAGTGAAAAGACCCTTCCTGACCTGGGGATACCCACCCCCACCTACTCTCGGGACGACGTGACCGTCGGCATCGTGCATTTCGGTGTCGGTGGTTTCCATCGCGCGCACCAGGCGATGTACATCGACCGCCTGCTCGAGCAGGGCCTCGCGAAGGACTGGGGGATCTGCGGGGTCGGCGTGATGCCGGGGGATCGGCGCATGCAGGAGGCACTCGCTGCGCAGGATCACCTCTACACTCTGGTCCTCACACACCCCGATGGAACGTGGGAACCCCGCGTGATCGGGTCGATCGTCGACTATCGGTACGCGCCCGACGAACCCGAAGCCGTCATCGAGCTTCTCGCCGCACCCACCACGAAGATCATCTCGTTCACCGTCACCGAAGGCGGATACAACATCCGCCACGACACCGGCGAGTTCGACGCCGACAACCCGGCGGTCCTGCAGGATCTGGCTGCTGAAGGCCCACCGGCCACGGTGTTCGGGCTGGTCGTCGAAGCACTGGCTCGCAGGCGGGCGCGTGGCATCCCGTCCCCGACGCTCATGTCCTGCGACAACATCGAGGGCAACGGTGTCGTCGCCCGCCGGGTCTTCACCTCCTACGCGCGCCTGGTGGACCCGGATCTCGCGGATTGGATCACCGAGAACACCCGGTTCCCGAACTCGATGGTCGATCGCATCACCCCCGTCACCACACCACCCGTGATCGACGAGCTGTCGTCGCGGTTCGATGTACAGGATCGCTGGCCCGTGGTCGCCGAACCGTTCACCACCTGGGTCCTCGAAGACGATTTCGCCGATGGGCGGCCCCCGCTCGAAGATGCCGGTGTGCACGTCGTCGACGACGTCGCCCCGTACGAGCTGATGAAGTTGCGGCTGCTCAACGCGAGCCACCAGGGCCTCTGCTATTTCGGGTACCTGATGGGCTATCGGTACGTGCACGATGCGGCGCAGGATCCGTTGATCGCGCGTTTCCTTCTGAATTACATGGATCTGGAAGCGATCCCCACTCTGAGGCCGGTACCGGGGATCGACCTGACGGAGTACACCCGCACCCTGATCGAACGGTTCGCCAATCCCGAGATCCGTGACACCATCGCGAGGCTGTGCGCGGAATCGTCCGATCGCATCCCGAAGTGGTTGCTCCCGGTGATCCGGGAGAACCTCGCGCACGGCGGCAATGTCGTCCGTTCCGCCGCGATCGTGGCCTCGTGGGCCCGTTACGCAGAGGGCGTCGACGAACACGGTGTCCCGATCGAGGTGGTGGACCGTCTTGCCGAGCAGCTGGTGCCGCTCGCGCGGAAGCAACTCACTCATCCGGCAGCCTTCATCGAGAACACGTCGGTGTTCGGGGATCTCGCCCGCAACACACGGTTCGTCGATGCCTACACCTGGGCGCTCAACTCCCTGCACAACGAGGGCGCGAAAGGCACTCTCGAAGCCTTACCCGTGGAGCCGGAATGAGTGGGGGAGCCCGAATGAACGGCCAGGCACTGATCGTCGGGGAAGCCCTCGTCGACATCGTTCGACGCGGCGGCGACGACCCCGTCGAACACGTCGGTGGGAGCCCCTTGAACGTCGCTGTCGGGTTGGGGCGTCTCGACCGGGAGGTCCGGCTCGCCACGAGTCTGGGCGCCGACGAGCGTGGTGGACGCATCGCGCGGCATCTCGATGCGTCCGGTGTCGTCCTGACCCAGAGCAGTGTGTCGGCGATGAGAACCGCGACCGCATCGGCGACCATCGGCGACGACAACGCGGCCACCTACGAATTCGATATCGCCTGGCAGCCCCGACTTCCGGAGCCGTCCGCCGATGCGGTGCTCGTCCACACGGGGTCGATCGCGACCGTACTCGAACCGGGATGCGACGCGGTCGCCGATCTCATCGAGCAGCAGGCCCAGACCTCGACGGTGAGCTTCGATCCCAACATCCGGCCCGCTCTGATCGCCGACGACGCGCGAGGCCGCGAGCGAATCGCACGTCTGGTGGCGCTCTCGGACGTCGTCAAGGTCAGTGACGAGGACCTCGCTTGGGTCGAACCGGGACGCGACCCGCTCGACGTCGCATGCGACTGGTTGTCGCGGGGGCCGGCGATCGTCGCTGTCACCCGCGGAGCGGCCGGTGCTGTCGCCGTGTGCCGCGCGGGTGTCGTCGAGGTGCCCGCGAGGAAGGTCGACGTGGTCGACACGGTCGGTGCAGGAGACGCATTCACCGTCGGACTCCTCGACGCACTGTGGACACTCGGCTTCCTGGGAGCGGAACAGCGCGAGAGGTTGCGCGAGATAGGCACGGGCGACCTCGAATCCGTCCTACGCACGGCTGCTGTGACGTCGGCGCTCACGGTCGCGCGGGCGGGCGCGGACCTGCCCACGCGTGCGCAGCGCGACCGGGCGGTGACACCATGACGTTCGTAGCCGGTGTGGATTCGTCCACCCAGTCCTGCAAGGTGATGGTGTGCGACGCGGACACCGGCGCCGTGGTCCGGGAAGGTCGAGCGCCGCACCCGGACGGGACGGAAGTGGACCCCCACGCGTGGTCGGCTGCGCTCGACGAGGCGATCGCCGCGGCGGGGGGCCTCGAGGACGTCGCTGCGCTGGCGGTGGGTGCGCAGCAGCACGGGATGGTGTGCCTCGACTCCTCCGGTCAGGTGGTTCGAGATGCTTTGCTGTGGAACGACAACCGATCTGCCGTATCGGCGGCGGATCTGGTCCGCGATCTCGGTGGGCCCGACGCATGGGCGGACGCCGTCGGAGTCGTGCCGGTTGCCTCGATCACCATCGCGAAAGCCCGTTGGCTCGCCGACCACGAACCCGACAATGCTGCGCGCACAGCCGCGTTGTGCCTACCGCACGATTGGTTGACGTGGCGAATGGCCGGCAGCTCCGATCTCGGCGCGCTCGCCACCGACCGTAGCGACGCGAGCGGCACCGGCTATTTCGATGCCACTACCGGCGACTACCGTCGTGATCTGCTCGAGCTCGCATTGCGCCGCCCGGGTCCTTCGCTGCCGCCGGTTGCGGGGCCTGCCGAATCCGTCGGGGAAGCGTCGTGGGGCGCTCTGATAGGACCGGGGGCCGGTGACAATGCTGCCGCGGCACTGGCATTGGATGCCCGCGAAGGTGATGTCATCGTGTCGATCGGAACATCCGGCGTCGTGTGCGCTGTGTCGGCGACCGCACCTCGCGACCCCGACGGATACGTCGCCGGGTTCGCCGACGCGACCGGACGACACCTGCCGCTGGTGTGCACCCTCAACGGGGCGCGGGTGCTCGACGCGACCGCAGAGATGCTCGGCGTAGAACATGCCGAATTGGCTCGGCTCGCGCTGTCTGCTCCCGCGGGCAGCGGCGGCCTCGTGCTCGTGCCGTATCTCGAGGGCGAGCGCACCCCGAACCGTCCGGACGCGACGGGTGCGATCCACGGCCTACGACTGACGAATTCGACGCCCGCACACCTGGCCCGCGCTGCCGTCGAAGGGTTGCTCTGTTCGCTGGCCGAGGGTGTCGACCACATCATCGGTCAGGGCACACCGGTGCGGCGGGTACTGATGGTTGGAGGAGGAGCGAGGTCCCAGGCCCTGTGTGAGCTCGCGCCGGCGATCTTCGGTCTGCCGGTGGACGTACCCGAACCGGGAGAGTACGTCGCCCGCGGCGCGGCGAGACAGGCGGCGTGGGTTCTTCGCGGTGGAGACGAACCACCGAAGTGGGCGGAGGGCGAGATTCGACGCTACGAGGCCGACCCGACCCCGCATGTCCGTCAGCGGTATGCCGAAGTGCGGGATCTGACGGACGGTGCCACTCCCAGGAATGACCGAAGGTGACGTTCGGCCATCGGAGCGCGGGGCGGAAGCGACAGCCAGTCGAATGAGGCGATGAGTTTTCGTGTTCGAGGAGGTCTGTCTTCACGCCAGCGACCTCCATCGACGAAGGAGCCTCACGATGCCTGCTGTCACACCCTGTCTGTGGTTCGACATGAACGCCCAGGAAGCGGCCGAGCTCTATACGACCGTGTTCCCCAACTCGAAAGTGGTGAGTACCTCCTATTATCCGGAGGGCGCACCGCTGCCCGCCGGTACCGTGCTGACCGTCGAACTCGAACTCGACGGCTCCCGCTTCACTGCGCTGAACGGTGGGCCGCAGTTCAAGTTCACCGAGGCGGTGTCGTTCCAGATCGACTGCGGCGACCAGGACGAGGTCGATCACTACTGGAATTCGCTCATCGCTGACGGAGGTGAGGAATCGCAGTGCGGTTGGCTCAAGGATCGGTTCGGGGTGTCGTGGCAGGTGGTGCCCCGGAGACTCACGGAGCTGCTCACCGATCCCGACCGGAAGGTGCTGGAGCGGGTCAGCGACGTGATGATGAAGATGCAGAAGATCGAGATAGCCCCGCTCGAGGAGGCCGCGCGCGGCTGACCACGCAGATCAGGAGGTGGCGGGTGTAACTTCCGATCTATGCCCACTCGCACCCAGCGGCTCGACGAACTGCCGTTCACCGCCAAGCATCGACGCCTGTTGGGTGGTTCAGGCGTCGGCTGGGCGCTCGACGCGATGGACGTCGGCCTCATTTCGTTCGTCATGGCGGCGCTGGCGGTCCAGTGGGAACTGTCGTCCACTCAGCTGTCGTGGATCGGCTCCATCGGGTTCCTCGGCATGGCGATCGGTGCGTCGGTCGGTGGCCTGCTCGCCGACCGCATCGGCCGCCGGCAGGTGTTCGCCATGACCCTCCTCGTCTACGGGCTGGCGACGGGCGCCGCGGCGTTGTCCACTTCGGTCGTGATGCTCATCGCCCTTCGTTTCGTCGTCGGCCTGGGGCTCGGCGCAGAACTTCCGGTCGCGTCGACGCTGGTCAGCGAGTTTGCGCCGCGCAAGATCCGTGGTCGCGTGGTGGTGGCGCTCGAAGCCTTCTGGGCTGCCGGGTGGCTTCTTGCAGCATTGATCGGGTACTTCGTCGTGCCGTTGAACGACGACGGGTGGCGGTGGGCGCTCGCGATCGGCCTAGTTCCGGCCGCGTATGCGCTCGTCGTGCGTCTCGGGTTGCCGGAATCGGTGCGGTTCCTCGAGAGCAAGGGGCGCTACGCGGAGGCCGAGGCCATTGTCCGTGACTACGAGCGCTCGGCGGAAGTCGCGGCACCGGGAGAGGGGATCGTCGACGCACCGGCCGAAGCAGCGCCGGCCGAGGTGCCGCGGCGATCGATCTGGGACGAGGGATTGCGTGCCCGCACCGCCGCGCTGTGGATCGTCTGGTTCGGCATCAACTTCTCGTACTACGGCGCGTTCATCTGGTTGCCGAGCCTGCTCGTCGCACAGGGCTTCGACCTGGTCACTTCGTTCGGCTACACGCTGATCATCACCCTTGCCCAGCTACCCGGCTACGCCGTCGCCGCGTGGTTGATCGAGACGTGGGGCAGGCGCATCACCCTGGCGGCTTTCCTCGCGGGCTCGGCCGTGTCCGCGGCCCTGTTCGGACTCGCCGACACGCCCGCAACGATCATCGCCGCCGGCATGGCCCTGTCGTTCTTCAACCTCGGTGCGTGGGGCGCGCTGTACGCGATCGGGCCGGAGATGTATCCGACTCCGGTACGCGGATCCGGCACGGGCGCCGCCGCAGCGTTCGGCCGACTCGCGTCGATCATTGCCCCGCTCCTCGTGCCGTTGCTGCTCGATGGCGGTGGCAACGCCCTGGTCTTCGGTACCTTCGCAGTGGCGTTCGTCGTCGCGGCAGTCGCCGCGTTCACACTGCCGGAACGTGCCCGGGTAGCGCTCGAGGACTGAGACGTGTCCATCGGAATCGAAGGTTGTCATCGTCCATTGCGTGGGCAATGTCTCGATCTGGCCGACCGGCAACCCGGCGCGCAGGATCTGTTCGCGAACTTCACAGCTGGGCGTGTGTCCCCACGCGCAACCCCTCTCCGGCTCGTGAGGCCCGATTCGGAACTGGTTGCACCGGCTGTCAAGGTGAGACTTCGGCGACAACGCGTTCGGCCAGCGGGCGCGACGACGCCGGGTTCTGACCCGTGTACAGGCCTCGGTCGACCACCACGTGTGGTTCCCACGCATCGGCGGACGAGAAGAGCGCGCCGGCCTCCTGGAGCCGGTCCTGCAGCAACCAGGGGGCCTTGTCGGCGAGTCCCGCCTGTACCTCCTCGAGGTTCGTGAAGGACGTCAATCGGTAGCCTTCGAACAACCAGCGTCCTCCCGACGCGAACGCGGGCAGCAGCGCTGCGGGTGCGTGGCATACCATCGCGACGATCTTGTCGGACTCGACGAAATGTCGCACGAGTTCACCGAATCGTTCGTCGACGGAAAGGTCCTCCATCGGCGCATGACCACCGGGCACGAACAGCAGATCGAAATCCTCGGCGCGTCGGCTTTCGAGCGGTACAGCATTCGCGAGTACGGGATGTAGCTCGTCGAGATACGTCTTCAGCGCGGCCGCGCGGTCCTCGCCTCCTGCCGCGTCGGGTTCGAGACTGGCAGGGTCGACGACCGGGGTGCGCCCGCCGGGAGTCGCGACGGTGATGGTGTAGCCGGCCTCGGTGAATGTGGTGTAGGGCTCCACGAGTTCTTCGGCCCAGAAACCCGTGGGATGACGGGTGCCGTCCTGGAGAGTCCAATGATCGGCTGCGCTGACGACGAACAGGACATCGGTCATGGGGGTTCCTCTCGCAGGGCGTACTGATGACGTACCCACTGTGGGTTCCGGCGACACGGAACAGCCCGAAACGATCGCCGGGTCCGAACCGCAACCCCGCGATCGTGACGGAACTGCCGCTACGCGGGGGCGATCAGACGCCGACCACGTCCTGCGCAATGGCAGCCAGACGGGTCTGAGCAGCCGAGACAACGCCGTGCCGCGCCTTGTGGGCTTCCTCGTATGCCACGATGGCGCGAATGTCTGCGGGCTCGGTCAGCTCTTTGACCGCCTCGACGGCCTTGGGGACGGTGAGGTCGTCGTAGTCGCGGATCGGCAATTCCTCCGGGGCGAGAACTCCCGATTCGCTCCGGACCTTGTGCAGGGCGTCTGCAGCCCCCTCGGCCCCTTCGCGCCGACTCACGCGCTCGGCCGTCTCGAGGGCCGCGTCGCGCGACGCACCGATCGTCGTAGCTGCGACGTCACCGGCATGCGCGCCCCGCGAGAGCAGCGATTCGATTCGGGGTCGCGTCGAGCGTGCGACATCGATCGCACGGTCGATTCCGCGGGTGGACCAGGTGACCGGCGTATCGACCAGCCGCACTGCCGCACCGACCGCGGCCTGGAGGGGGGTGCGGCGCAGAGCCGTGGGGCCACCGAGGGCTTCCTCCGCGAGGACGGTGGTCAGCCATTCCACCGTTGCTGTGTGGGCTGTGATCAGGCGGTCTGCCAGCGACACGATGGGCTTGCGGTCATCCGCGGTGGCCAGCGCCTTCACGTATCGGGCACGGTCGAGCAGTTCATGCTCGAGCGTGAGGTCCGACAACAGCGCTTCGTCGAACGGCTGGGCCTGCTCTGCAAGGGTTTTCACCATGACGGCAGCTCGGCCGAGGAACGGCCCCACTACATCCGGGAACCCACCGAGGTCGCGGAGGGCTTCTTCGACGGCAATCGCGCGGATCCGACAATTCTCCGCGTTCTCGGTCAGTTCCTTGCGTACCGCTTCGGTACGGGCCTGAGCGACGCGGGTCTCGGCAACCTGAGTCTCGGCATGGGTCAGTTCGTGGAGTGTGCGCAACTGTGTGAGCAACGCGGCGGTACGGTTCTCGGTCATCGTGCGTTCGCCTCCTTTGTATTGGAAGGGTCGGTGACCTACCGACGAATTCACATCGATCGGAAACACGACGTGACAACTCTCGACTACCCGGATCCGCGCCCGCCAACGCTTATGTGACCGATGGCACATGTTTCGGGGCGGAGGTTGCTCTCCGGGACGCCGTCTGCCCTGGGCGGACAAACGGAGCGATTCACGCCGACGGCGGCGAGGGTGGTCGCATGACAATGAACGGAACATCCACCTATCGCGACACCCTCGTCGAGAGACTCTTCCGGCACCGCACTCTCCTCCTCACCGGCGAAGTCGACGACGAGATGGCCGAACGAGTCTGCTCGGAACTGGTGCTCCTCGCCAACGACGACGACAGGCGCGACATCGTCCTCCACATCAACTCTCCGGGAGGATCGGTCCTTGCCGGGATGGCGATCTACGACACCATGCGGCTGGTCCCCAACGACGTCGTCACTGTCGCGGTCGGTTTTGCCGCGAGCATGGGACAGGTGCTCCTGGCGTCGGGATCGAAAGGTAAGCGGCTGAGCTTGCCGCACAGCCGCATCATGATGCACCAGCCTTCCGCGGGGTTCGCCGGTACGGCAGTAGACATCGCTATCCAGGCCGAGCACCTCGAATACATGAAGCAGCAGTCGCAGCAGATCCTCGCCGACGCCACAGGGCGTTCGGTAGAGGAGATCACCCGCGACAGTGACCGCGACCGGTGGTTCACAGCAGATCAGGCTCGCGAGTACGGCATCGTCGACGCCGTCGTGGGCTCGCTGCAGGAAATCGCCCCGTTTGCGGCGACACGTCCGCTCGGGTTGTTCGCCGATCGGCGGGAGGACGTCCGATGAGCTCGTACACGATCCCCAACGTCATCGAACGCACGCCGGCAGGGGAGAGGTCGTTCGACGTCTTCAGCCGCCTCCTCAACGAGCGGATCATCTTCCTCGGCACCGAGATCGACGATGGTGTCGCAAATGTCGTGATGGCCCAGATGCTGCACCTCGAAGCCGAGTCGCCCGACCGGGAGATCGGTCTGTACATCAACTCACCGGGCGGGTCGACCACGGCGATGCTCGCGATCTACGACACAATGCAGTTCCTGCGAGCCGGGGTCGCGACGTACTGCATGGGGCAGGCCGCGTCGGCCGCGGCTGTGCTCCTGGCTGCCGGCACGGAAGGACGACGGCATGTGCTCGCGCATTCGAGAGTGCTGCTCCATCAGCCGTCGTCGCAGGGCCAGGGCACCATCTCCGATCTCGCGTTGCAGGCCGCGGAGGTGATGCGGGTACGCGCACAGACCGAGGAGATACTTGCGGCGCACACCGGCCGAGACGTGGAGCAACTTCGCCGCGACACCGACCGCGATCGCATCTTCGTTCCGGAGGAGGCTGTCGCCTACGGGCTCGCCGACCACATCATCGTCACCCGTGACGACCTCTAGGGAGTGAGTACGGGGCGTGTCAGGGCACCGTGTACTCGGAGGAGCAATCGAGCGTCGTGACATCCTGGCCGTTGTCTGCAGTATTTGTAACCCGGGTGACTGCGGTGACACGACCCGGGCCTGTGTCCTGCACCGGCACGGTGAGTATCGTTTCACCCGCTCCGACTCGCGCTGAGGTGTCGCCGACACCGCTGATTCCGCTGTCGAGGTTCGCCCAGGATACCGACGCGGCTTGTGTGTACGGTGCCGTGGTCTGCGACCGCGTGTGGAATGTGAACCGCACCTGCCCATCCGCCGGAGAGGACACCGTCACGTCGCTGGTGTCGATGCGGTCGAACTGGTTGGGGTCGGGGTATTCGATGCTGCAGAACGGTGTTTCGACGGGATCGGTCGGCGGAGTGAAGTCGATCGATCCCAGGGGGTTCGCGTGGGCCGCGCCTACGCTCAGTGACAGAGCAGCAGCGGTGGCGGCGACGAACGAGGTGACGACGAGACCGGGAACTTTCCGGTACATGCCTCTCCTTTGACGAGTCGGCAGCGTGAGATATCACGTGTGGACGGTTGTTTCCCTGCCGATTGTGGCACTGTGCAACGAATCCGGAGACCAAAGCCTCGAAATCTGTTGATTTACCTGGTGGATCAGAGTCAGGCCGCGCGCAGCTCCACGGTGGTCTGCTGTGTGGTCCCGATCGCGCGGTGTGCTGACATGCGACGGATTCCCCGCTCGAGGAGTCGTTCCACCGGCATGCCCAGCGCAGTGCAGACGGAACCGAGTATCTCCGACGAGGGGTCCTTGCGTCCGCGCTCGATCTCGGACAGATACTGCTTCGACATGCCCACGGCGCGGGCGACGTCGTCGAGGCTGCGGTCCTGGTCGCGCCGTTCGTTGCGGAGGACCTCGCCGTAGACCTGACGCAGCAGACGCGGCTCGCGTGCAGCGCGCGCGGCTCCGAGATCGACGACTTTCCGTGGCTCCGGTTCCATACCGCCCATTGTTCCGCCGCGGAGCGTGACGCGGGCTCGGTTCCGCTGTCGACGAACACACGTGCTCCCACGACTCCTCTGGCCGAGGGTGTTACCGGTCCGTAACGTCAGTTAACGGAACACATGACCTGCCGTCGATACCGTCGGGGTATCACGCCGTATACAGCGGTGGATGCAGGACAGGAGTGGTCGGCTTGACCGAACTGGAGAACCTCGCCGCGGCACTGGACGGGCAGCTCGCGGATGTCGATGCGGCCTACGCCGCTGCCTACCCCGGCGACACGGACACCCGTCAACCGGTGAACACCGTGTACATCCCCGCCGACCGGTACGACGCCGGGACGGTCGCGCGGTGGGGAGCCGAAGCCCTCGATACCCTCGACTCCCACCTGGCCGGGTCATCCGACCTCGCCGAGGTGACAGGTATCGAACCCGAGATCGCCGAAGCTGTCCTGCCCCTCGTCCGCGCAAAACTGCGGGACGAGCCGATCGAAGACCTGCGGATCGATTTCGAGGACGGATTCGTCCAGCGCGGCATCACCGCCCGCGACCGCGACGAAGACGAGCACGTCGCGCGGGCCGCCGCAGCGCTCGCTGATGAACCCAGCGCGACTCCCTTCGTCGGAATCCGGATGAAATCCTTCGAGGCCGCGACACGACACCGTGGACTACGCACACTCGATGCGTTCGTCGCCGCGCTGACCGAGAAGAATGCTCTTCCTGAGGGTTTCATCGTCACGCTGCCGAAGGTGACCGCCCCGGAGCAGGTGGCGGCGATGGTGACCGTGTGCGAGTATCTCGATCGGACGTATTCACTCGCTGCGCCACTCGGGTTCGAGATCCAGATCGAGACACCCCAGTCCATCTGCGGTCCCGCCGGAACCGCCGCGGTCGCGACGATGATCCGCGCCGCGAAGCGGCGATGCACCGCTCTGCACTACGGCACCTATGACTACTCGGCCGCATGTGGCATCGCCGCCGAGTATCAGGCGATGGACCATCCCGTCGCCGACCATGCCAAGGAAACCATGCAGGTCGCGGCGGCAGGAACCGGCGTCCGACTGTCCGACGGCTCGACCAACCGGCTTCCCGTCGGCACCCGCGACGACATCCGCGCCGCGTGGAGCCTGCACGCGCGACTCGTCGACCGATCGTTGCGCCGCGGCTTCTACCAGGGCTGGGACCTGCACCCCGCGCAGCTCCCCACCAGATACGCGGCGACCTTCGCGTTCTACCGTCGGTCGCTCCGAGTTGCAGGCGCACGTGTTGCCGCCTATCTCGACCCCGGAAAGACCTCGGGCTATCTCGACGAACCCGCCACGGCCCGCGCTCTCGCATCGTTCCTGCTCCGTGGGCACGCGTGCGGCGCGATCACCGACGCAGACATATCCGAACACGCAGGTGTGGGACTCGACGAACTCCTCGCGCTCAGGGCGTCAGGGGCAGTGCAGTGAACACCGTCATCCGCGCACGCCGCGCTGTCGTCGGCGACCAGGAACGCAGCTGTGCCGTGCTCATCCACGACGGCAGGATCACCGCGATCGACGATTACGACAGCCCGTCACCGCGCGCCGCACGCGAGGTGATTCTCGCCGACGACGAGGTGTTGCTTCCGGGCCTGATCGACACCCACGTCCATGTCAACGAACCCGGGCGCACCGAATGGGAGGGGTTTGCAAGCGCGACCCGTGCCGCAGCGGCGGGCGGAGTCACCACGCTCGTCGACATGCCACTCAATTCGATTCCGTCGACGACCGACGTCGCGGCCCTCGCGGTGAAACGACAGGTTGCCGCAGGCAAGGTCACGGTCGACACCGGATTCTGGGGTGGTGCCGTTCCGGAGAACCTAAATGATCTCGAACAACTCTGGGACGCAGGAGTGTTCGGATTCAAATGCTTTCTCGCCCACTCGGGACTCGACGAGTACCCACCGCTCGACCGGCAGCAGATGGTCGAGGCGATGCGGACGATCGCCGGGTTCGGCGGACTACTCATCGTGCACGCCGAGGACGGACCGACCCTCGCCGAGCAGGCCCCACCCACCGGACGACGATACGACGATTTCCTGCACTCGCGGCCATCCGTCGCCGAGTCCCGTGCCATCACGCAGGTCATCGAGGGGGTACGGGAGACCGGATGCCGGGTCCATATCCTGCACCTGTCGGACGCCGGCAGCCTGCCGCTCCTCGCCGCTGCGAAGGCGGACGGCCTGCCGATCACGGCCGAGACCTGCCCGCATTATCTGTCGCTTTTCAGTGAGGAGATCCTCGACGGGTCGACGCATTTCAAATGCTGCCCGCCGATCCGCGAAGCACGTAACCGGGAGAGTCTGTGGCGAGCCCTCGCCGACAGCACCCTCGACTGCATCGTGTCCGACCACTCGCCGTGCATACCGGAACTGAAGAAGTTCACCAGCGGCGACTTCGGGGAAGCGTGGGGCGGCATCTCGTCGCTACAACTCGGCCTCCCCATCGTGTGGTCGGAAGCGCGCAAGCGTGGCCACACACTCGTCGACGTGTGTCGCTGGATGTCCGGCAGTACTGCGGCACTCGTCGGGCTGGACCACCGCGGTTCCCTTGCCGTCGGCAACAATGCAGACCTGTGCGTCTTCGCGCCCGACGACGCATTCGTCGTCTTACCCGAACGGTTGCATCACCGCAACGCCGTGACCCCCTACGCGGAGCGCGCGCTCGCCGGTGTCGTCCGGCAGACCTGGCTCGCGGGGGAGCCGCTCACCGTCACCCTCGCCCCCATTGACGACCCGGCGCCGCGCGGCGCCCTCCTGACCAGGAAGGACAACCGTTGACCACAGCGGAATTTCTGCAGCTGCCCGATCTTGCTTCCCGCGAGCTCGCGGGATCGGTCGTCTACGCGAACGACGAGTTCTTCGCCGGGCGGGAGAACCTCATCTCTCCCGGCGCTCCGGCTTTCGACCCCTCGGAATTCGGGCACAAGGGGAAGGTCTACGACGGGTGGGAAACTCGTCGTCGCAGGGAGTCCGGCCACGACTTTGCGATCGTCCGGCTCGGCGTTCCGGGGATCATCCGTGGGGTTGTCGTCGACACCGCCTGGTTCACCGGGAACTTCCCGACCTTCGCGTCGATCGACGGGGTGAGCGTCGAGGGCTACCCGACGGCACACGAATTGGTCGACGCGCCGTGGGAATCGATCCTCGACCGGGTGGCACTCCGGGGCGACACCGCCAACGCCTTCCCCGTGACCGGCGAGCGTAGGTGGACGCATGTGCGCCTGAACATCTTTCCCGACGGCGGGGTGGCGCGGTTCCGTGTTCACGGAGAAGCGCGGCCGGACCCCGCCTTCCTGACCGGCACAATCGATCTCGCCGCGATCGAGAACGGGGGAGACGTCGTCTCGTGCTCCAACCGCTTCTATTCGTCGCCGCGCAACATCATTGCGCCGGGTAGGTCCCGGCATATGGGGGAGGGCTGGGAGAACGCGCGCAGGCGGGACGACGGCAACGACTACGTCGTCGTACGTCTGGCCGGGGAAGGGTTTGTCGACCACGTCGAGATCGACACCTCGTACTTCGTCGGCAATGCACCCGGATCGGCATGCCTGCACGGGACCTCCACGGAGGAGCAGCTTTCGGACGAGGCGGCGTGGATCGAACTGCTTCCTCGCACCGCGCTGCTACCGGACTGCCGGCACCGGTTCCGTGTCGACGCCGATATGCCGGTGAGGTTCGTGCGGATCGACGTATATCCGGACGGTGGTATCGCTCGGCTGCGGGTGAACGGGCGCTTGACATAGGCCCCACCGAGTGACGGTGAGCCCTTCCTTACCGGTGTGAAACATTCGGACTCGAGTTCGAAAACTTCGGAGCCCAGGATGAACTCGTCAGCGTATACAGCCCTGTATCCGAACTGGAGCATCCACATGGACACAGCAGTACACTCCGTCGACGCGAAACTGCCGTTCTTCCGGCAGTTCGCATTCGGACTCCAGCACGTCCTGATCATGTATACCGGGTGCGTCACCGTGCCACTCGTGTTCGGTGCCGCAGTCGGACTCGACCGCGACACCATCGCGATGCTCATCAGCGCCGACCTGCTGATCGCCGGCCTCATCACCGTCATTCAGAGCCTTGGCATCGGCAAGCTCGTCGGGGTTCGGATGCCCATCATCTGCGGCGCCACCTTCGCGGGGCTGACCCCGATGATCCTCATTGCGAACCAATACGGACTGCAGGCCGTGTACGGCTCGATGCTCGTCGGCGGCATCGTGGGTCTCGCACTGGCATGGCCGTTCGCCAAGCTCGTCAGGTTCTTTCCGCCGCTCGTCACCGGCGCGGTGCTCACCGTAGTGGGTATCTCGCTCATCGGTGTCGCGGGTGGACTCATCGTCGGCAACGACCCCTCGTCACCGGACTTCGCGTCACCCACGAACATCATGCTGGCTGTTGTGGTGATCGCCGTAGCGGTCGGCTTCCTGTGCCTCGGCCGTGGGATCTGGTCGCAGCTCGGGGTGCTGATCGCCCTTCTTGCCGGTACCGCACTCGCTTTCCCGTTGGGCATGATCGACGTCGGTGGGGTCGCGGACGCCGCGTGGCTGGGGTTGCCCACCCCGTTCCACTTCGGTGCACCGGAGTTCCCCGTCACCGCGGTTGTCGCCATGAGCATCGTCATGGCGGTCGTGTTCGCCGAATCCACCGCGAGCATGCTCGCATTGAGCGAGATCACAGGGAAGCGGTTGAGCAAGGCCGACATCGCTCGTGGACTCGCCGGCGACGGCCTCTCCGCCATACTCGGCGGGATCTTCAATGCCTTCGTCGATACGGTCTTCAACCAGAACGTCGGCGCCGTTGCCACCACTCGCGTTCACAGCCGATACGTCACCGCCACCTCCGGTGTGATCCTCATCGTTCTCGGCGTACTGCCCAAGGCCAGTTCGGTCGTCGCGGCTCTGCCGCAGCCGGTGATCGGCGGTGTCGGCCTCATCCTGTTCGCGACGGTGGCTCTGGTCGGCATCGAGACGTTGCGCAAGGTCGACATGTCGGACCGGATCAACTCCACCATCGCGGCCGTCGCGGTGGGTGTCGGTCTGCTGCCCGAGTTCGCCGAAGGACTGTTCGATCACTTCGCATCGTCCGCGCAGATCATTCTGGGTAGCGGGATCACGCTCGCAGCGATCACGGCATTCTCGCTGAACCTGCTGTTCAATCACACCCGGCTCGGAACGTCGGCCCGCGCCGCCGTTCGTCGCGATACCCCCGTCCCCTCGCCCGAATCCCCTTCCAGGACCGGAGTTGCCAATGAACCCGCACACATCTGACACCTTCGATGTGCCCGCCGTCGACATCGGCCCGTACGTGTGTGCCGGTAGCGATGCCGATCGCATCCGGGTGGCCCGCGAGATCGACGATGCCTGTACGCGAGTCGGATTCGTTCAAATCTTCGGGCACGGAATCCCGGACGACGTACTCGACGGACTGGCCGGCGCAGTCGACGACTTCTTCGGCCTGTCGCTCGACGAGAAGAAGCAGTATCGGGTCGAGGGCGCCAACCGAGGCTACAGCCCACCCAAGAGCGAAGCGCTGAGTCTGAGCCTCGGCGTGGAGTCCGCAAGCAAGATGAACGACTTCTTCGAAGCGTTCAACGTCGGCACCGAGGCGCGGTCGTTCGCCGACCTCGACCTGTCGGAGGACGACTACGGCCTCAATCTGTGGCCGGAGGTCGCCGGCTTCCAGGATCGGGTGCAGGCCTATTACACCGAGGCGTCCCGGGTCGCCGGGACTCTCACGCATATCTTCTCTGATGCGCTCGGCCAGGAACCGGATTACTTTGCACGGCTGACCGACCACTCGATCGACGTGCTGAGGATGAACAACTACGCACTGCCCGAAGGCACCGTGACTCTCGACGGGGACCTCACCGGCATGGGCGAACACACAGACTTCGGTCTGGTGACCGTCCTGTGGGCCGACCGCGTCGCGGGGCTGCAGGTTCTCGACGGCGCTGGTGTGTGGCACGACGTCGTACCGAAGCCGGGCGCGTTGCTCGTCAACCTCGGCGACCTCACCGCCCGCATCACCAACGACCGTTGGATGTCCACCCTGCACCGGGTCAAGCCGCCCATTGTGGACGGCGCGATCCAGCGGCGACGCTCGGTGGCGTTCTTCCACGACGGCAACGTCGACGCGGTCATCTCCACGTTGCCGGAGTTCGTCGACGACGAATGCTACGAGCCGATCACCGTGCGCGACCACATCGAAGCGAAGCTCGCGGGATCGCGTCAGGGCAAGGCGAACACCAAGGCCGCCAGAGAAGCCGCCCGGGTTCTGGCTGCGGCAGGCAAGCGGTGAGCCACGTTGTCCTGGTGCACGGTGCCTGGGCGGGTAGCTGGGTGTGGGACACGATCCTCACCCCGCTGCGCGCAGCCGGACATACGCCTCATCCCTTGTCGTTGCCCGGTGTCGGGGGGTGGGGCGAAGACGATGTCACGCTCGATGACGTCGCCGGCGTGGTTGCCGACTACGTGATCGAGCTCGACAAGGACGTGGTTCTCGTCGGGCACTCCGGCGGCGGCATCGTCGTGACGCAGGTGGCGGAGATGCTGACCGACCGCGTGACCGGTGTCGCGTACGTCGCGGGCATGATGCTGCCGTCCGATGTCGATTTCGGGATGCTGTGCAGCGGGATGGGACTTCTTCCGCCTGTGGGTATCTCCGCGTGGATCGAGCCCACACCGGATGGACGCGGCACCGTCGTCCCGCCGGAAGCGGGTGCGGCGGTGTTCTTCCACGAGGCGAGCGCTGCCGACGCCATCGGCGCTGCACGCCGGCTCGTCCCGCAACTCGAAACCGCACGGCTCATGGCGCCGACCTGGTCGGCCGAACGTTTCGGGACCGTGCCGCGCCTGTACATCGAAGCAGCGCTGGACCGTTCGGTCCCGATCGCAACCCAGAGGGAGATGTGGCGGCTCACACCCGGTGCGTCCGTCGTGACTCTCGAGTCGGACCATGCGCCGCAGCTGTCTGCCTCCGATGAGCTTGCTGCAGAGCTTGTTCGGTGGCTTTCCTCGCTCGTATAGCAACCAAGAAAGTTCCCCCTGTCGCAAGGCTTTCCGTTGGTTCAGAACCAACGGAAAGCCGAGCAACGGGAGGAAACTTCATCTACTCTCCGCCCTTGTACTCCACCTCGTACTCACCGGACTTGATCTTCTCGCGGTACTCGTCGAAGAGTGCCATCGCTTCGGGTGAGATGCGGTCGGCGAACACCGGGTTGATCACGACGTCGACGCCGCCCTCAGCGAAGTCCACCTCGTAGTACTTCGCGGGATCGATATCGCCCGCTTCGACGTCGGTGATCATCGCGCGAAGCACCTCGTCGAGATTCCACACGATGGACGACACGACGCTCTCGGGAGCGAGCGGAGTCTGGTCCATGGCGTATCCCGCGACGTAGACACCTCGCTGCTTGGCGCCTTCGATGGTGGCCGCGTCGACGCCGCACGTGGTGAACTGGTCGGCGCCCTGGTCGACGAGGGCGTTGACGGCTTCGACGGTCTGGGCTGCGGCATCGGACCATCCGCCGATGTATGCGGGCTTGAGCTGGATCTCGCCTTCGCCCTGATAGGTCAGCCGCGCGCCGTCGGCGAACGATTCGATCTGGGCTTTGCACACTGGGATCTCGAAACCGGCGGTGCCGGCGAGGATACCCGATTCAGTGAGATCACCGGCGAGGATGCCGGAAAGGAAGGCGCCCTCGTAGAACGGCTGGCTGTAGTCCGCCAGGTTCTCGGTGATGTCCCCGAAACCTCCCGCATACGCAAACAGTACGTCCGGATAGTCTGCGATGATGCCCTTGATGGGTTCGCCGTAGTTGAACGAGTGACCGACGATGAGCTGATTACCGTCCTCGGCGAGGTCGGTGACGATCTGCGCGATCTGCTCGGACGTCGCACCCGAGTCCTGCTGGACCACGGTAAGATCCAAAAGCCCTTCGGCTTCGAGCTTCTCGGCGCCCTCGACCATGCCCTGATTCCAGCCCAGATCGTTCACGGGGCCCGACGTGACGATTGCCGCCTTGACGACACCGTCGGACGAGACCGACGAATTGCCGCCGGAATCGGAACTCGAACATCCTGTGACGGCCACGCCGACGACAGCTGCTGCGGCGATGGCGGTACCCAGTTTCTTCACGGATTCTCCTAGAGGGGGCACGACGGATTCGACGGTGTGAATCCTGTTGACGAAAAATTCATTTGGCAGGGACGAAGGGGACTCCGAGTGCCTTCGGGGCATTGCCGCGGGCAAACCACACAGTGGTCCCCACGACGGCGATCAACGTCACCAGGTACGGCATCGCCTGGAACAATTCGTAGGGGATCGATGTGGATTGCCCGCCCGAGGCCGCCTGCACCCGCAGCTGGAATGCATCGACGAGACCGAACATGAAGCCACCGGCCATGGCGCCGAGCGGATTCCAACGGGCCAGGATCACGACCCCGAGTGCGATCCAGCCGCGACCCCCGGTGATGCCGTCCTGGAAGAAGCGCAGGCCGTCGACGACCAGGGCACCGGCCATGCCGGCTGCTGCGCCGGAGATCAGCAGCGTGATCCAGCGCGTACGTGTAACGGAGATACCGACCGAGTCGGCGGCATCGGGGCTCTCACCTGCCGCACGCACCGAGAGGCCGAACGCGGTGCGGGAGAGCAGCCACCACAGTGCGACGACCAGCAGGAGCGCGATGTGCACGAGCGGGGATTGTGAGAAAAGGATCGGGCCGAGGACGGGAATGTCGGACAGTACGGGCAGATCGAGCGGTGTGGTGCCCTCGATGCGCGGCGGCGTACCGGTGATGCCGAACACCTGGAGATACAGGAAGGCTGCGAGGCCCGAACCGAGAATCACCACAGAAATGCCGGTGATGATCTGGTCGATCGCCATCGTGATGGTCAGGTATCCGACGAGCACCGCAGTGAGGAGGCCGGCCGCCGCGCCGGCGACGGCTCCGAGCATCGGTTGTTCGGTGTAGTAAGTGGTGATGAAGGCCGCGACTGCCCCTATCATCATCTGTCCCTCGATACCGAGGTTCATCAGGCCGGAACGTTCGGCCAGGCAGGCTCCGGCCGCAGCAAGAATGATGGGGGCGGCCAGACGCAGTGCTGCGGTGAGCAGCGGGATGAGCGCACCTGCGCCCATGACCTCGGACCAGTTCATCGGGCACGCTCCACAATTCTGTTGGCTAGCAGCACCGTCACGATCATCACGGCCTGCACGACGGTGCCGATGGACGCCGGAATCTCCTGGGTTCGCTGCACGGCCTGGCTGCCGAGAGTGAGCCCCGAGACCAGCGCCGCCGCGAGGACGATGCCGAAGGGATTGCGACGGCCGAGCAGCGCCACGACGATCGCGGTGAATCCGATACCCGACGACACCGCCAGCGACAGACGGAACTCGCTGCCGAGCAGCATGATTGCCCCTGCGATACCGCCGAGCGCACCGCTGACCAATGCGGAGGTGACGATGATCCGGGAGACGGGGATGCCGTTGGCTGCGGCGACAGAGGGACTTTCACCGACCACCTGCGACGCGAACCCGAACCGCGTCGAGCGCATGAGCCACCACACGAGCGGCACCGCGGCGATGGCCACGAACACGCCGACGTGGATGCGGGTGCCGGGAATGGTCGCGAGCATCGCCCAATCGGGGATGCGTTCGGACTCCGGGGTGAATCCGTTCGGATTGGCGAGTGGTTTCCGTACCGCCCACGCGAGGCCGTAGAAGACCAGGTAGTTGAGCATGAGCGCGGAGATGATCTCGTTCACGCCGAGCCGCGCCTTCAGGATTCCGGCGATGCCACCGATGAACGCGCCCGCGGCTGCCGCGAGGACGGCGACGACGGGGATCGCGACCCAGCCCGAGTTGAGCGGGACAGTGAGTACCACCGCCGCGGCGGTGATCGCACCGACGTCGTAGTGACCTTGAGCGCCGATGGTGATGAACCCGGTGCGGTACGCGATCGCGTATCCGAGACCGATCAGCACGAGGGGAGTCATCCCCGTCAGCAGGCGGCCGAGCTGCGTGTCACCGCCGAGTGCGGCATCGAGCATCGTCGCGTAGGCGTCGATCGGATTCCCGCCCGCGAGAAGGATGAGGACGGCGCCGACGGAAAGACCGGCCGCCACGGCGAGTAGCGGGACCGTGGCCGAGGCGGCGAGGCGCTTGGGGCGCGATGTCGTCGCGGGGTCGGTGACCGGGGACGATCCCGGGGGCGTGAGAGTGGCGGTCACGCAGCAGCCTCCTGGAAGCCGCCCATCGCTGAGCCGATGGCCTCGCGATCGAACGGGCCTTCGTCGAACTCGGCGACGATGCGCCCGCGGTAGAGGACGACGACGCGGTCGGCGAGACTGCAGACCTCGTCGAGGTCCGAGGAGATCAGGAGGATCGCGGCGCCGCGGGAGCGGTGTTCCACGAGGGTGTCCCACACGAATTCGGTGGCGCCGATGTCGAGGCCTCGGGTGGGCTGCGCGACAACGAGGACGTCCGGTTCGCCGTCGAGGACCCGACCGAGCACGACGCGCTGGGCGTGACCGCCGGACAGTGTTCCGGCGAGGGTGCGCGGGCCCGGGGCCTTCACCGACAGTGCCGCGATGATTCGCTCGGCGCGTTGTCGAATCGCGTTGCGCGACACACGGCCCCACCGCTGCGCTACAGGGGGTGTGGTGTAGCTGTCGATGGCGAGGTTGGTGTCGATGCCGAGTGACCTGACCAGCCCGCGGGTGTAGCGGTCGGCGGGCACGATGCCGACACCGGCCTCCCGGAGGTCGCGCGGGCTCGACGTGTCGATCTCACGCTCGTCGATGCACACTGCTCCGGACGAGTCGGCGGCAAGGCCGGAGAGCGCATCCTCGAGGGCGGACTGGCCGTTGCCTTCGACCCCCGCAACTGCGACGAGCTCGCCTGCACGTACTCGCAGATTCACCTCGTCGAGCCGGCCGGGCACCGACACGCTCACGAGTTCGAGCATGCGGTGACCCGCCGGCTCGGTGGCCGCTCGGCGGATTCCGAGCCCGACATCGCGGCCCACCATGTCGCGGGCGAGTTCCGCGGTCGTGACGTCGGAGACGGGCTTCTCCGAGACGAGTGTGCCCCCGCGTAACACACCCACGCGGTCGGCAGCCTCGATGACCTCTTCGAGATGGTGCGTGATCAGCACGATTCCGACACCGAGATCGGTCGCGAGACGCCGTACCTGTGCGAGAAGTGAATGTATCTCTGCAGGTGCAAGATTCGCGGTCGGTTCGTCGAGGAGCAGGTAGCGGGCCCCCAGGTGCAGGGCCCTGAGGATCTCGACACGTTGCTGTTCGCCGACCGACAGCGTCTCGACGCGGGCGTCGGGCGTGCATGCGAGACCGGTGTCGCCGGCGAGCGCGGCGATCTCCTCTCCCATGCTGTGCAGGCGGCTCCGCCCGACGACGCCGCGCGAGCGCCCGAGCAGGAAGTTCTCGGCCACGGTCATACTTGGTACGAGCATGAAGTGCTGGTGAACCATGGCGATGCGGTCTCGCCCGCCGTCGGCGAGGGGCAGGCCGTCGATGGTGATGTCGCCGGCATCCGGGGGGAGCAGGCCCGTGAGAATGCGCATCAGCGTGGACTTTCCGGCGCCGTTCTCACCGAGGAGTGCGTAGACCTCGCCGGGGCGGATGTGCAGCGACACGTCGCGCAGGACGACGTTCTCGCCGAACGAACGATGGATGCCGTACATGACGACTCCCTCGACACGGCCTGTGCTCTCGCTGTCGAGGGTGCCGGTGGTGCCGGCCGGGGATACTGCTGTCACCATGCGATGAGACCTTCCAGGTAATCGCTATTCGTTAAGTCGGAACTCTGCAGGTGCATAGTTGAGTAGCAATGACCGGATCGTGACGATTGTGTTTCGGACTTCGTGTACGGATGAATCGGAGGAGTGTTGTGCGGGAAGAGGATCGCGTCGCGCGAATCGGAGTTGCGATTCGTGCTGCGCGTAAGCGGGACGGTCTCAGTGCCAGGGGATTGGCGGAGCGGGCGGGCGTCAGTCAGGCGTTTCTCAGTCAGGTGGAGCGGGGGCTGAACGCTCCGTCGCTCGCGACCCTGTACAGGATCGCCGATGCGCTCGGGCGATCACCGTCGAGTTTCCTCGACCCCGCCCCCGACGCGGATGTCCTGGTTGTGCGCGCAGAAGGGCGCATTGCGCAGGCTGTGACCGGTACTCCGACCGCACCGGTGACGTGGCTGGCGCGCGGGAACGGCGCGATTTCCGAGGTCTATCAGTACCTCATCGGATCGGACGACGACGTCAGCGGCTGGTTCCGTCGTGCGGACGATCTCGTCGTGGTGGTGACAGGTGGCAGCCTCGAGGTGCAGGTACGGGACCGTGAACCGGTCGTTCTCGTCGAGGGGGATTGTTTGTTCGCTGCGGCAGGAACCGAGATGCAATGGGTCCACAGGGGTGACGAATCCGCCCGTGTCGTGCTGTGCGTGGGAGCGACACCCGAGCATTCGTAACGCGGATCTCACAGGAGTGAGACGAGACGGTAGCGCCGCAAGAATTAACTGATAGCGATCATTCGCCTCGTGTCTGGAGAACGCCATGGACTCGCTTCCCATCATCGATCTGCGCCCGCTACGCGACGGGGGTGACCCCCTCGCGGTTGCCGAGACTCTCGACGCGGCCTGCACCGACCTCGGATTCTTCGTCGTGACAGGGCACGGACTCGCTTCCGAGCTCCGCGCTGCGATGATGGAGCAGGCGCGACGGTTCTTTGCGCTGCCGGCGGACGAGAAGATGCAGATCTGGATCGGTAAGTCGACCTGCCACAGTGGATATGTTCCTCCCAAGGCCGAGACTCTCAATGCTGCACTCGGAGCGGACAGCAAGGAAGCGCTCGACATCACCATCGACCGCGGCCCTGACCATCCGGAAGTACTGGCAGGCACACCCCTGCACGGACCCGCGCAGTGGCCTGACTCGCTGATGCCCGAATTCAGGGGCCTCGCCGAGGAGTACTCGAAGGCCTGTCTCGATATCAATGCTCACCTGATGCGTGGACTTGCACTCGCCCTCGGCCTGGAGGTCGACACGTTCGAGCCGATGTTCACCGATCCCATTGCCTCGCTGCGGATGCTGCATTATCCGCCCGCCCCTGCCGGCGATCTCACGCCGGGCGCCGGTGCACACACGGACTACGGCTCGCTCACCCTGCTCGCGCAGGACGACATCGGCGGACTACAGGTGGCCGCCCGGGGAGGAGGATGGATCGACGTAGTCACCCCACCCGACGCCTTGATCGTCAACCTGGGAGACATGATCGCCCGGTGGACGAATCACCGCTACGTATCGACACGCCATCGGGTACTCAATCCGGTGGGTGCACATCGGTATTCGATCCCGTACTTCGTCGCCCCGGACTTCCACGCCGTGATCGAAGCGATACCGACCTGCGTCGAGCCCGGGGCAGAACCGATCCATCCTCCGATCGAAGCGGGTGAATACATGCTCTCGCGTTTCGATGCGACGCATGACTACCTCGAGGACAAACAGGTCTCGTAGAGAAGTGTCGCGACCTGGCGCGCGTGTCTCCGGCTCGGCCCGGGTGGGGCGACGGATCAGACCGTGAGGCAGACGGTCTTGGTCTCGAGATAGTTTTCCAGTCCCGCTGCACCGTTCTCGTAACCCCACCCGGATTCCTTGTGCCCGCCCTTGACCAACTCGGGAGAGAAATAGGAGTGGCAGTTGATCCACACGGTTCCGGCCCGGATCGCGTCGGAAACACGATACGCGCGTGAGAGGTTGGACGTCCATACGCTCGAGGCCAGGCCGTAGTCGGTGTCGTTGGCCCAGGCGATGACCTCCTCGGTGTCGTCGAACGGACTGACGGTGACGACGGGACCGAAGATCTCCTCACGCATCATCGGCAGCTCCGCGGCGGCATCGACGACGACGGTCGGCTCGTAGAAGCTGCCGATCTCACCCACCGCACGACCCCCGGCGACGACCGTCGCGCCACCGCGCACACCGTCGTCGACGTACGACGCCACGGTGTTGCGGTGCCGCCGGCTCACGAGTGGACCGAGGTCGGTGCCCTCGTCGAGCCCGTGGCCCAGACGAAGTGACCGGGCAGCGGTGGCCAGGCCGTCCACCACCTGTTCGTACACCGACCGTTCGGCGTAGACACGCGATCCGGCGACACACACCTGACCGCAGTTCGAGAAGATGCCCCGCGTGATACCGGGGACGGCCGTGTCGAGGTCGGCGTCGCCGAACACCAGAACGGGTGACTTTCCGCCGAGTTCGAGCGTCAGGCGCTTGAGGTTGCTCGCGCCGGATGCGGCCGTCAGGGCTCGCCCGGTCGCGGTGGAGCCCGTGAATGTCACCTTGTCGACATCCCGGTGGGACGCCAACCACGCGCCGACGGTGCCGTCACCGGTGAGAACCCCGACGACGCCCGGCGGTACTCCGACCTCGACCATGAGCTCACCGAGGCGCAGTGCAGTGAGCGAGGTGTCCTCGGCCGGTTTGAGGATGACAGCGCATCCCGCCGCGAGGGCCGGTGCGAGCTTCATCGCCGCCATGAGCATCGGCGAATTCCACGGGACGATCGCCGCGACCACACCGACCGGT
The DNA here is from genome assembly GCF_055380405.1 of Rhodococcus sp. JCM 9793. Taxonomy (NCBI): domain Bacteria; kingdom Bacillati; phylum Actinomycetota; class Actinomycetes; order Mycobacteriales; family Nocardiaceae; genus Rhodococcus; species Rhodococcus sp. JCM 9793. Next base: position 5,011,985 of record NZ_AP043721.1, on the reverse strand, counting down.
TCGCGCACCGTTTGCGCGACCACCCGTTTCCCGGGTGGTTGGTAGGTGATCGACGGCGTGATCGTGGTGCCGGTGATCTTCGTCGCCCATCCGGCGTAGTACCGGAACTGTTCTGCTGCCGAAGGGATCTCCGCGAATCGGGACGTCGCCCACGACTTACCCTGGTCGAAGGTCTCCAATTCGGCAAGTTCGTCGGCATGGGCATCGATGGCGTCGGCGATCCGCCACAGCATCCGGGCGCGCGCGGCGGGTGTCCACGTTCGCCACTTCCCGTGCAGCGCGGCATGTGCCGCTGCGACCGCTGCGTCCACATCGTCGGGACCTGCAGAGGACAGTGTGGCGAGGACTGCGCCGGTGGCGGGATCGGAAGTCTCGAACGGAGCTCCCGCTCCGGCGATCCATCGTCCGTCGATGAGCAGGCGCTTGACGTTGCCGTCGAGGAAGGCGGCGCTGTGCCGCGGTGAGATGCCGGTGGTCATGGACGTGCTCCTGCGGTGTGGACGGGCCGGAACGGGAGGGCTCCCCATCGCAGCCCTTTGGCTTTGAGCCAGCGACGGTAGGTGACGGAGGACGCGTCCGCCCGGGTGGGGATCTCGTCACGGGGATCGAGTGGGAGCAGCAGCGGCCTCTGGTTCTCGACGATGATGCGGTCCTGCAGGAAGATCACCTGCTCGAACTGGGTCAGATCGGTGTGGGTCGAATCAGGATCGACGAGATACATCACCGGCTGTGCACGACACAACGTTTCCGTGATCGGCTGGATGAACAGCGCGATGGCATCGAGACGTGTCTCGTCGGAGGGTGAAATCCGGTACAGCATCACCTGATACGGATCCGGTACACGATAGGTCAGATGTGCGAAGGTGCCTTCCGACGCCGCGGACATCTGAGGCTGGAAGAACTTGCAGTCGGTGGCCCATACCTCATCGGTGTCCTTGCGGATTTCCCAGTTGTAACGGGCGACCTCGGTCGCGGCCTCACCGCCGAGGATCCCGGTGTGCACGAAGGGGAAGTGGGCCATGTCGAGGAAGTTCTCGACGACGCGGCCGGGAGACGATCGGAGTGTCACCCATCCGCACGCGACGTATCGGCGGTCGGCTTCATCGGCCTCGTCGATCGTGAAGACGTCGCGGACAGGTGCACCGAGTGTGGTCCACACGAATCCGAACTTCGTACGCACCGGCAGTTCGCGATCTGACGTGTGGACGACGGGATGGCCGTCCTGGTCGTGTCCGCAGGTGAGGTCGGCGCCGAGCAATGTGGTGGCGACAGTGGCGGCGTCGAGTTCGTTCTCGGCGCAGACCGGGTACCAGCGGTCGAGGACGACGGGGTCGTCGCACAGGGTGGTGGTCATGTGGGGCTCCTTTCGTGTCCGCTGATCAACGCGGCGGCGCGTTCTGCGAGAGCGATGACGGGTGCGTTCGTGTTGCACGACGGCAGTATCGGAATCACGGATGCGTCGACGACGCGCAGCCCGTCGACGCCGTGGACCCGTAGTTCGGGGTCGACGACCGCGTCGGGGCCGACACCCATCGCGCAGGTGCCGCCGACGTGGAAGAACGTCGAGCAGCTTGCCCGGACGAACACTTCCGCTTCGGCCCGGTCGAGTCGCCGATCGGGCGCAGCGGGTGCGTCGATCAGGCTACGCAATGCTGCGGTACCGGCGAGGTCGAAGATGCGATCGAGGCCGGAGACCAGGGCGTCGAGGTCACGTGGATCGGACAGATAGCGGGGGTCGATGTCGGGTGCGACCTCGGGGTCGGCAGAACGCAAGGACAGTCGCCCGACGCTGCGGGACCGCATGAGACCGGGGGAGATGGCGAAGATGTCACCGGCGACGTCGTACCGTTTCGTCACCTCGGGGGTTGCGTGCGGTCCCTGCACGATGAATGCGTGCAGATCCGGAAGATCCAGGGCCGGATCGGATCGCCAGTTCAGGATTGCTCCGCCGCCGTTGTCCCGCACCGGTCCGAGCGGACGACGGGACCGGAAGTTCACGCCCATCAGCAAGGGATGATCCTGAAGATTGCGTCCGACACCGGGAAGATCTGCGCGGACAGTGACGCCGTGCTCACCGAGGTGTTCAGGATCGCCGATGCCTGCGAGCAGCAGCAGATGTGGGCTGGTGATCGCGCCCGCGCACAGCAGTGTCTCGGCGTGCGCGCGGACCTCGACGACGCCGTCCGAGCGGTACCGCAGGCCGTGCGATCGGTACCGCACGCCGGTGCACCGCGTCCCGGCGAACACGAACTCGGTGACGGTCGCGCCGGTGCGGACCGTGAGATTCGGCCGGGCCCGCACCGGATCGAGGTAGGCGCGAGCGGTGCTGCCGCGATGCCTGTCATCGATGTTGAGGTTCGCGAGGGCGGCACCCTCGATGTCGGGTCCGTTGCAGTCGTCGAGCACCGCCATGCCGAGTTCGGCTGCGGCGTCCAGCAATCCGATGGCAACGGGGTGAGGATTCGGCGGCGTGGTGATGCGGATCGGGCCACCGGCGCCGCGCTCCGCGGTCGCACCGCCCTCCCAGTCCTCGGCGCGCCGGAAGTACGGGAGCAGCGACGCGTAGTTCCAGCCGCTCGCCCCCGCTGTCTCCCATGCGTCGTAGTCCGACGCGTGCCCGCGGTACCACAGCATCGCGTTGATGCTGCTCGAGCCGCCGAGCACGCGTCCCCGCGGAATCGGCACTTCGCGTCCGTCGAGCAGCGGGTTCGCGGTGAAGTGGTAGCCCCAGTCGTATTCGCCGCCGAGCAGAGAAGCCCAGGTTCCCGGCGTGTCCAGCGAGCCGATTCTTGCGTGGTCCGGTCCGGCCTCGAGGAGAAGCACAGTGACGTCGGGGTTCTCGGTGAGACGGGCCGCGAGGACGCACCCCGCTGACCCACCCCCGACGACGACGTAGTCGTAGCCGTCAGTTGTGTTCACTGGGACCCATGATCGTGATGTTCTCCGTCGCCTCCACGTGGCGGACGAAGATGTACTTGTCCTCGCGCCCGTCGCTGTGCTTGCGCTTGATGCCGGGCTGGACGATGCTCGAAACCTTCGCGACGAGCACATACGGTTCGTCTGCCGCGAGCCCGGCCACGCAGTGTTTTTCGAAATCATCGAGAGTCGTGGCCGTGTAGGACTTCTCCACGCCGGCTCCGCGCGCGATGGCAGCGATGTCCACATTGCCGTGAGCGGTGTGGGTGGGTGGCCCGCCGATCGACTGGTAGCACTCGTTGTCCCACACCACCGTGAAGAGGTTGTGGGGCCGCTCGTTGCCGAGTGTCGCGAGGATACCCAGGTTGAACAGCATTCCACCGTCGGTGTCGAGAGAGATGATCCGACGGTGGGGCAGGCCCACCGCGAGTCCGAATGCCTGCGGGGTGACGCAGCCGAGCTGCTGCTGGAACAGGCTTGCCTGTCGCATGTGCGGTGCGGCGTTGTACCACTCGTCGACGCTGGCACCCAGGGACAGGATCACCAGTTCGTTGTCGAGTAGGGCTGCGAGCGCCTGCATGCACTCGAATCGGGTCATGCGCATGGTGGTCATCGGACGAGTCCTCCTCCGAGGGCGATGGCGGAATGATGGTAGGCCGAGTAGGACCATTCGAATGCGTCGTGGATTGCTCGTTCTATCGCATCCTCTTCGCGGACGATGCGGTACGGGATACGCAGCGCATCGAGGATCGGCTCCATGGTGATGCCGTGTGGCACCGCCCACCAGTTGTTCTCGCCGAGTTCGCCGCGATAGCTCATGAGCATGATCACGGGGATCCCCGCACCGAGACCCATCCGGGCCAATGGTTCGACGGAGGCGCGGAGGCCCGAGTTCTCCATGATGAGCACGCCGCGTGTGCCGGACAGGAACATCCCACCGCAGATGGCGGCGCCTTCGCCTTCGTTGGTGACCTGGATGGTCCGGATGGTCGGATGCGCATCGAGCGCGGGGTACAGCTCTTTGAACAGGGAATCGGGGAGGTAACACACGGTGCTGACACCGGCCTTCTCGAGGCCGCGGATCACCGCGTCGACGGTCGACTGTTCCATGAGGATCCTTCCGTGGGAAGTTCAGGGGAAGTTCAGGGGAAGACGGGAATGCCGGGCATTTCGACGAACCCGGGAAGTTGTTTGATGAGGCGCATCCACCGTCGCAGTCCGGGGTACGCGTCGTGATCGATACCGATGTCCCGGCTCAGTGCGGCAGCCGGATAGACCGCGAGGTCGGCCGCTGTGGGCCGATCACCGGCGAGCCAGTCGCCTTCCGAGCGTGAGACGGCGAGATGGTCGTCGACATGCTGGAGTACTGCCCGCGCAGTGTGATTGTCGATGGGATCGGTGGTGAACAGGGACCTCTCGCGGCAGGCATACACCTGCTCGAGGGGCCCGGAAGAGAACTGAAGCCACCGATCGTCGGGCGGCGCCCATGCGGTGCCGGCAACGATGCGCATGAGTACCGATTCCATGCCGACGAACACTCGCTCCTCGGTTTCGAGTACCGGTAGGACCCCGGGCGGGGTGAGCTCGAGGTATCGCCCTTCGAGGTGTTTCGCGCCCGGGAACACGTCGACGGGCACGATGGCGTGCTCCATTTCCATGAGCGACAGCGTCAGTCGCGCCGAATAGCACCTCGGGTCGAGCGGGAAGTCGTGCAACGCAGGGATTGTCATCACTGCACCGCCTCGACTGTCGTGGTCACCGAGTCTCGGATGTCATGCAGGCGTCGTACGAGCCGGGTCACGGTCTCCGCCGGAAGTTTTCCGACTGCGACGACATGTACTGCCGTCGTGGTCTCGTCGACCCTCTGGATGCCGGCGCGGATCTCCACGCCGTCGATCCGCCCGGTGGCGACGTGCTCGTCGAGGTCGAGATCCTCCACCTCGGAGCGGAGCCGGTCGATCACGCGCCCGGTTTCGGCGGTGAACCACACCGACCGGATCGGTTCCGTTGCGGTCTCGGGGGCGGGTCGTTCGGGGACGGCGGTGTCGCTGGAGTCGGCCGTCGACACCCACGCGATTCCGCTGCGGTCGACAGCTCGGTAACGGACGGGCGACACGGTACTCGGCGGGGTCATATTCGGGTGAGCCGGCACCTGCCTGCACGCACCTTCGACATCGAATTGCCAACCGTGATAGAGACATACGAGTCTGTCTCCGCGGACGAATCCGAGGCTGAGGCGCATTCCCCGGTGTGGGCACCGGTCGGCCCACGCCTGCAGCGTGCCGTCGGCGCCGCGCCACAGTGCCACGGCTGCACCGTCCACCGCGGTGCCCGTTGCGGAACCGGGTTCGATATCGCGGGTGAGGGCAACGGGAACCCAGAGGGTCACGGCACTACCTTTCTCTCGGGCGATGTGGACTGAGGGACTGTGCACTCGAAAACGACGTTGTCGCCGGGTGCGAGTGCGCAGGCCGCTTCGAAGGCGTCGACGAGGTCGGGGTCGCCGCGCGTGTGGAGTGTGATGTGATGTTCCGTCGCAGACAGGACGGTTGCGTGCACCTGAAGGAGATCCGCTCGCGCAGCGATGAAACTCGTCATGACCTCGGGGTCGAAGCATCCCACCAACTCGAGGGTGGGTGGGAGCATTGCCGAACAGATCATGCGGTCCTCCGGAGACGTGGGATGCTCGTCTGGGACGGCCCTCACACCCGTCTCCGGAAAATCCTCCTCCGGAGGGGAGCTCCGGATCGTTCACCGGCGGAGTCCTGGCGGACACTCGCGCGGGCGGACTGCATCGGATCGAATACCGTTGCAGGAAGTTATGTTACACCTGAATCGGCGCGATTCGTCTCTGCTGCGTCAACGTTGAGTTACGACTGTGTGGCATTCTGCAGCAGTCGCCACACGCGGTCGCGGGAGAGTGGCAGCTCGTGCGGGCGCACCCCGATTGCGTTGCGGACAGCGTTCGCCAGGGCCGGCGAGACCGGATTGAACGGTGCCTCGCTCATCGACTTGGCTCCCATCGGTCCGAGCTCGTCGTAGGTGTCGGCGAAATACACCTCGGTTCGGGGCAGATCGGCGTACTGCGGGATGTGGTAGTTCCGTAGGACGTCCGTCGTCACCCGCCCGTGTTCGTCGGTGATCAGCTCCTCGTACATCGAGACGCCGATAGCCTGGGCCGCGCCGCCCTCGACCTGCCCTCGGCACTGTTCAGGATTGAGCACGGTGCCCGCGTCGGCGGACTGGATGGACCGGAGGATGCGTACCTCACCGGTGCGGATGTCCACCGCGACGCGGAAGGCCTGCACATTGAACGACAACGAACGCGGCAGACCGCCGTGGCGACCCTCGGCGCGTAGGTGCCCGCCCGACGAATCGAGCAACTCGGCGGGTGAGACGAGCGTGTCGCCGCACCGCACACCGTCCGGGGTGAGTTCGGCGTTGTCGGGGTCGGTGCCGGTGAGCTCGGCCGCGGCCTTCGCCATGCGTCGGTGTAGCTCCCGTGCAGCCGACAGCAGCGACTTCGCCGCGACGACAGTGCCCGCCGAGCCGAACGCGCCGGTGTCGTGCGTGGTGACGTCGGTGTCGGACTGCCGGATCTCGATGCGATCCGGGACGGTGCCGAGTTCGGTGGCCGCGATCTGTGTGTGCACGGTCGTGGTGCCGTTGCCGAACTCCGCAGTCCCGACCCGAGCGACGAACCGCCCGCCGGGGAGCAACTCGATCGAGGTGTCGGCGATGTGCCCGTTGGGCGGGTTCGTCGCGATCATCGCAAGGGCCATTCCGTCGCCGATTCGCCACTGGTCGCCGACGGGGGCGGGTGTGCCGCCGCTCCGCGACATCGCACGCTCGGTGAGGTCGAGGCACTGGTCCAGCCCGTAGCTGCCGTACATCAGGTCGGCGCCCTCCGGGTGGGCCGCGACGAGCGGGTCGCCCGGTATGACGATGTTGCGGCGCCGGAGTTCGTACGGATCGGCGTCGAGCCTCACTGCGAGTTCGTCCATCGCCGACTCGACCGCGAAGATCACCTGCCCGAGCCCGTAGCCGCGGAACGCTCCGGAGGGGCGGTTGTTCGTGTACACGGCTTGGGCGTCGACCCGCTTGTTCGGTGATCGGTACACCGCAATGGATTCGGTGCAGCCGTGGAACATCACGCCGGCCGAGTGGTTGCCGTACGCGCCCGCGTCGGACAGGACATCGATCGCGAGTGCGGTCAGGATTCCGTCGCGCCCCGCAGCGAGGGTCACGCCGACGCGCATGGGGTGCCTGCACGGTGCGATGGTGAGCTGATCGGTGCGGGTGAACTCGAACTGCACGGGCCGCCCTGTCTGCAGCACTGCCGCAGCGACGACGTCCTCGACGAGCATCTCCTGCTTGGCTCCGAATCCACCGCCGACCCGAGTCGCGAACACACGGACCCGGTCTTGGTCGAGTCCGAACACGTGGCACAGTTCGTCGCGGACGAGAAACGGGACCTGTGTGGAACTGCGGATGACGAGCCGTCCGTCGTCGTCGAGATATCCGATGGCGCCGTGTGTTTCGAGATGCGTGTGTTGCGCGCGATGGGTGTCCCACCGGCCCTGCACCACGACCTCCGCGGCTGCGACGGCCGTGTCCACGTCCCCGGTCTCACCGTGGAGTTCGGCGACGAGGTTGCGGCCGGGGTCGGCGATGCGCGACTCGGTTCCCTTGTCGGCATGGAGCAGCGGCGCACCCGGCTTTCGTGCGATATCCGGGTCGAGGACGAACGGCAGTTCCTCGTATTCGACCCGGATCAGCTCGACCGCCCGCTGCGCGACCGTGGTGCTCTCCGCGACGACCGCGGCGACCCGCTGCCCGCGGAACCGCACGATCCTGTCGAACAGGTAGGTGTCGTCGGGGTCGTCTTCGCGATGTTCGTGCCGCGCTGTCGAGTACGCCGTCGCAGGAGCATCACGGTGATAGAGCACTGCATGCACGCCGGGTAGAGCCTCGGCGGCGGTGGCGTCCACCGACACGATACGAGCGTGCGGATGCGGACTTCCGAGCACCGCGACGTGCAGCAGACCCTCGACCTGAGTGTCCAGGGTGTAGCGCTCGACGCCGGTCACCACCCGGGTCGCGGCGGGCGCGCGCTGCGACCGTCCGCACGACGCTCCCTCGGTGACCTGCTCGGCGTTCCGGTCGCCGCGCAATGCATCATCGATCGAGCGGTAGCCGGTGCAGCGACACAGGTTGCCCTTCAACCGATTCGGCAGATCATCCAGGTCGTCCTCGGTGAACGTGGATGCGGTGACGATCATGCCGGCGGTGCAGAATCCGCACTGGAAACCGGCCGCGTCGACGAACTTCTGCTGCATCGGATGCAGGTTGTCGGGGGTGCCCAGGCCGGCGACGGTCGTCACCTGGTGCCCGCCCGCGCGCACGGCGGGGTAGATGCACGAGTGGACGGGTTCTCCGTCGACGAGGACGGAACACGCGCCGCAGTCGCCGGCGTCGCACCCCTTCTTGACCTCGAAGTGGGTGCTCTCCCGCAGCAGTGTGCGCAGGCATTGGCCGGGTCGAGGATCGGTGTCGAGTTCGCGGCCATTGACGGTGAATTTCATGCCGGGACCTCCCCGTTCGACAGCTCTGCCCGGACCTCGGCGGCGAGCACTGCGGTGACGGCCCGCCGCCAGTCTGCCGCGCCGTGCGCATCGGTGTGGTACGCCTCGACCGGAATGCTCCGGGTGAGCGCGTCGGAGAGATCCCGCTCCGACGGGAGCTCGGGAAACCGCAGAACATACGGGCGTACGGTGGACGCGGTCACCGAGAGTACGAAGCCGCCGTCGACGTCGATTCGTCCGATGACGACCGCTCCGGAGCGACCCAGAGGCGACAGCGCGATCTTCCGGAATGCGGTGCGTGCCCGGAGTACGGACAGCGGGATACGGATACTGCGCAGCACGTCGCCGGGTGTCAGCACATTGGATCCGGCCCCGGTGACGAAATCGAGTATGGGAAAGTAGGTTTCACGACCATCTGCAGTCCATATCACGGCGGTGGCCTCGAGTGCGGAGGCGAGGGAGATCATCGCCCCCGCGGGGAACGACAGGCAGATGTTGCCGCCGACCGTGGCACTCTTCCAGATCTTCCACGACGCGAGCAGGGCCTGCGCGCATTGCCGGAACAGCGGCGCTGCCGGCCACTGCTCGGTGGTCGAGAGCTCCGACAGGCGTTCGACCGTGCAGGTGGCTGCGATCTCGAGGTGATCGGCGGTGAGCGTCACTGCGGGCCAATCGAGCCCGGTCAGATCGACCAGCCGGTGCAGATGCAGCTGGGGTTCGGAGAACATCCACGTCCCCCCGGCGACGAACGCCTCACCGGGCCCGATGTCCAGGTCGCCTCGTTCATGAGCCAGGTCGTACGCGGTGATCGTGTGGAGATCCACGGCACTCACCCCGCTTTCGCGACGAGCTTGACGTGTTCGTCGGCGACCTGCCGGGCGACGACCTCCTCGTCGACCGTGCACACCACGTCGCGGCGCACCACGTCACGGCCGTCGACCAACAGCAGTTCCAGCGGCGGTTGGCTGCCGAGGACCAGCGCCGCGACCGGGTCGGTGATCCCCGAATGCGCGAGACCGTCGAGGCGCCACAGCGCCAGATCGGCGAGCTTGCCGACTTCGATCGATCCGATCTCGTTCTCGCGGCCCAGAACGTGCGCGCCGCCGATGGTGGCGAGTTCGAGGCTCTGCCGCACCGTCATGGCTCGCGGTCCGCTGCGGGCGCGAGCGAACAGCGCTGCATGATGGGCTTCTTCGAGCATGCAGCACGATTCGTTGCTTGCGGCGCCGTCGACACCGAGGCCGAGGGGCACACCTGCGGCGTAGAGGTCGGCGGCCCGTGCGATGCCTGCGCCGAGGCGCGCGTTGGAAGTAGGACAGTGGGCGGCGCCGGTGCCCGATGCGGCGAGCACCCCGATGTCGTGGTCGTCGAGGTGCACGGCGTGCGCGTACCAGACGTCCGAGCCCGTCCATCCCAACGACTCCATGTACTGCACGGGCCGGCAACCGAACTTCTCGAGGCAGAAGTCCTCTTCGTCGAGGGTCTCGGCGAGATGGGTGTGCAGCCGGACTCCGAGATCGCGGGCGAGCAGCGCAGACTCCCTCAACAGATCGCCGGTGACCGAGAACGGTGAACACGGCGCGAGAGCGACCCGCAACATCGAATCGAACGACGGATCGTGCCAGGTGTCGACGGCCTCACGGCTGCCCTCGAGGATCGCGTCGAGTTTCTCCACGATGTGATCGGGTGGGAGACCGCCTGCGCTCGCACCGAGGTCCATCGAGCCGCGGCACGGGTGGAACCTGATGCCGACCTCGGCCGCAGCGGTGATCTCGGCGCCGAAGACATCGCCACCGTCACGCGGGACGACGTAGTGGTGGTCGGTGCTCGTGGTGCACCCGGTGCGGACGAGGTGGGCCAGGGCGCCCTTGGCTCCGACGTGGACGGCATCGGCGTCGATGCCACCCCAGATCGGGTAGAGCGTGGTGAGCCACTCGAAGAGGGTGTGATCGACCGCGAGCCCGCGGGTGATCCATTGATACAGGTGGTGGTGGGTGTTGATGAGACCCGGTGTGAGCACGCACCCGGTTCCGTCGACGAGCTGCGCGTCGTCGTAGCCGACGGGTTCGCCCGGTCCCACCGCGACGATGCGGTTGCCGTCGACGACGACGTGTCCGGTCCGGTATTCGGCGCGCGCGGAGTTCATCGTCACGATGTGCGCGCCGCGGATCACACGCTGCGTGTCGGTGAGGTGCGGGTGCATCGGTGACTCCTCGAAACTCGTCGGAGCCTTCAGTCAACGCCGTCGGAGGTCGAAACCTCTCCGGCAGCACACACGAAACGCTCCGGAAATCTTGCGCTCCTACTGTTCGATCATCCAAGACGATCACAAGTAGGTGAACAGCGTGCTTCTTTGCGATGTGGTGGCCTCACCGGATCTGGGAATTCGGGTGCTCTACGGCGAGACGGACGCGCTCACGCGTCCGGTGCTGAGAGCCTGCACGACCGACATGCCGGATCCCACGCGCTACGTCTCCGCGGGTTCGCTGGTGTTCACGGGACTGGTATGGCGGCGTTCGTCGGAGGACACCGATCTGTTCGTCAAGCGACTGGTTGCCGCCGGTGTCTCCGCGATGGCAGCGGGGGAGGCCTTGCACGGTCGGGTACCGGACGACGTGGTCGACGCCTGCGCTCGACACCGATTACCGCTGCTGGTGGTGCCCGAAGACGTGCCGTTCAGTCGAGTGATCGAATACATGACCGGCCGGATGGCCGGGGCGCGCATGGATCGTCTGCAGACCGGGCTCGCGCGGCAACGGCAGTGGCTCGCCGCTGTCGCCGACGGCCGCCCCGTCGATGAGCTTCTCGACCGGCTTGCGCAGCAGTTCGGGGTGCAGACATGGCTGATCACCGCAACGGGGGTGACGGTGACGGACACCCCGCCGCTCGACGACACCGCACTCGACCGCGTCACCGCCGCTGCGCTCACTGCCTCGAGGTTTCCGGTCGAGACGCCCGGTGGGTTCACGCTCCTGTCTGTGGGCCGCGGTCTCGGCGACCGGCTCGACTCCTGGTTCCTCGTGATCCGGGACCGGGACGGGTGTGTGCATGTCGAATCCGAGTGCCTGGAGGCATTCGGCGAGCTCGCGACGGTCGTCGCGTTCGACCGGGTACGACGTGACGAGCGCCGCCGGACATCGTGGGAGATCGCCGATCGCTCGGGTGGTGCCGCACCGGCGGGCGACCGGTTCTCAGAGACCGACCTGGTCGCCGTGGTTGCCGAAGCCGAGGGTCGTATCCCCGCAGACATGCTGCGAGCCCTGGTCGAGGACGTCCTGGGGTCACCCGTCACCTCGATGGATGCGTCGGGTCGGGTGGTCGCGCTGACCAGTGGCACGGAGGAGGAGATCGCCGCGATCCTGCGGCGCCGCCTGGGCAGGCTGACGCCGGCACTACGGCACGACCGGTTGTTCGTCGGGGTCAGCGACCGCTGCACCGGCGACACACTCGACGGCGGGATCCGGGCCGCGACCGCTGCGTCCGCTGCGGCCCGCAACGACGCGGGACCGGTCGCGGTACGCCGCGCCGAACTCGATTCGGCGGTCGGGCTGTTGTCGACCCTGCCGGACGAACTTCTCCGCTCCTATGCGGACCGGATCCTCGGTGACGTGATCGAACACGACCGCCGCACCGACGCCGGGCTGCTCACCACACTCGAGGCCTTCCTGGAGTGCGACGGGTCGTGGCGGCGCACAGCCGATCGGCTGCACGTGCACCTGAACACCGTGCGGTACCGCGTCGGCCGAGTCGAGGCGCTCACCGGACGCAATCTCACCCGCACCGGCGACCGCCTCGACGTCTACCTCGCGCTCCGCTCACTCGGCGACTGTCATACCGCGCCCGTGTAGGGATCCCAGGCGATTCCGGCGTCCGGAGCGTCCTCGCGCAGCACACTTGCCTGGATCAGACCGTAGGGGCGGTCGTCCGCGTGGAAGACCTCGTTGTTGTTCTCGACTCCGAACCGGTCGAGGTCGTAGACGAAATGGTGCTTGTTCGGTGCAGACAGCCGGATCTCCGCGATGAACGGGTACTTCTCGAGCACCGCGCGACCCATCTCGAACAGCGTCTGTTGCAGCGCCTTCGACTGCAGCGTCGCGAACACCTCGAGCATCGTCGCTCTGATCCCTGCGTAATCGGCGTCCCAGTCGACCGCGGTGGTGGTGAAGCGCCACTGCGCAACGAGGCTCGTCGCCATGACGCGATCCTCGGTCGGTTCGAGCACGGTGTAGGGGTCGGTGAGGAAGCCCGCGAACTCCGAGCCCGTGGACTTGAGGACGACGAGATCCTTCAGTCCGCCGATCACCCATTCCTTCCGGTCCGCGCCGGTGCCCTGCACGGTGAGCGCGGCGGTGCGCACCTCGGATCCCTTGCGGGTCCATGTGTGATCGTGTTCGGCGCCGTCGACGACGACGCGCTCCCACGCGTACTCTTCGATCTCGATCCGCGCGGAGTCCACCGGGTCGACGTCGTCGACGAAGTGTCGCGCGAGGGCCAGCCCGTAGTCCTCGATGAAGGCGACACCCTTTTCCTTGGCGTAGGAGAAGATGGTCTGCTTCTGGGAGTCGGTGGGCAGCACGGTGGCCTGATCGCCCTCGAGGTGCGCAGCGTCGAAATCGCCTCGCAGGCAGGACGACACGTTGAGGTCGCGAATCTCGTGGCGTGCCGTGTCGCGCACGATGCGAACCACACGATTCTCGGCCTTGCCGTAGCGGTGCGGGCCCAGGACGATCTTGCCGGTCAGTTCGGTCATGTTCAGCTCCCGCGGTAGGTGGAGTACGAAAACGGTGACAGGAGCAGCGGCACATGGAAGTGGCTCTGCCCGTCCGGGATACGGAAAGTGATGGTCACTTCCGGATAGAAGTTCTCGACGGCGCGGACGGCGAACCAGTCGCCGGTCGCGAAGGTGAGGGCGTACGTTCCCGTGGGGAGGGGAGATTCGGTCATCGAGGTGATCCGGCCGTCGTCGTCGGTGACACCGGTACCGAGCACTGTGCCCGCCGAATCGGTGAGCGTGACCTCTACCTCGGAAGCGGGAGTGCCGGCGGTGGCGTCGAGGACGTGGGTGCTGAGTGTGTTCATGGCGTGCCTTCCGGGATAGCGGTGATCAACCGTTCGAGGCGCAGGCGGGTGATATCGGCCAGAGCGCAGCGGACCTCGCGCTGCTCGGTCTGCGGGTCGTTGCCGAGTCGGTGTTCGAGGATGGTCAGCAGTTCGGACGCGGATCGACCGGCGGCCCGGACGAGGTAGACGTGTCCGAATTTCTCCTCGTACGCGCGGTTGCCCGCGGCGATCCGTTCGAGGAGGTCGGCGTCCGCGGTCGTGACGGCGGCCTGCTCCCGGCGTGACGATGCGTTGTCCGCGCGTTCCCCGATACGCGGGTGTCCGGCGAGGGCGTCGTCGAGGTCTGTGCCGGTGAGACGCCCGGCAGCGTCGCCGGCGTCGTCGAGTAGTGCGGATCGTGATCCGTAGGGTCGGGCGGCCGCGACGGATCGTGCCCAGGAGAGGCTTTCGCAGCACTCGAGCAACACTGCCATGGCGTCGTCTTCGGGCATGGTGTCGAACTCGGTGATCGTGTGGTGCACGGAACCTCCCGTCGTCGGTGGTTCCATCATGTCGGCGCAGTGGCCTTTCGCGCAGGCACAGTGGATACAGAGTTCGCCGTTCATCGGCCGCGACGATTGGATCATCCGCCAATGCCTCGGTGTGCACGTCGCTTGCGGAGTTCAGGTTTTTCTGGAATAGTTCCAATAACTGGAATTATTCCAGAAAGATGTCGGCCGGAGTACGATGGCCGAAGAGGTACTAGGAGAGATTCGCATGTTCACCGCCGACCGTTCCCGCACCGTGACGCTTCCGCCGTTGGTGCTCGGTGGACTGCGACCGCTTCATCGTCAGCTACTCCGCAACAATGTGCCGTCCGCGTCGTTCGAGCACCGAGCCGGCGGCGAACTCTTCGAAATCTGCCTGGCCGAGGGCGAGCACGGACCGGAATTGCTGGTGCGTTCCCGCAGGCACGGAATCGGATTCACACTGTCGATGACGACACACTTCCGTGTCGCGCCTGTGCTGAGCGACGACACATACCGCAAGCTCTGCGAAATCCTTTCTCCGGGTGAAGAACCTGCGCCCGGCGTCGTTGTCGAGTTCCTCCAGGATGTTGTCGCGCAGTCGCCCGCTGTCCTGTCGCGCACGCACTCCTGCGCTGCCTGACGGACATTCGTTTCCGCGACCGCGGGTTGCGGTTGTCCGGCCGGACGACGAAACGGTCCGACAGTGACACTGCCGGACCGTTTTCGATGTCGGATGCGTTCTAGAGACCGGGGCGCTTACCGACCGTGAGGGTGACCTCGCCGGTGTGGGCGAAGAAGTCGTTGCCCTTGTCGTCGACGACGATGAACGCCGGGAAGTCCTCGACGTCGATCTTCCACACGGCTTCCATTCCGAGCTCTTCGTACTCGACGATCTCGACGTGCTTGATGCAGTCGAGTGCCAGACGCGCAGCCGGGCCGCCGATCGAGCCGAGGTAGAAGCCGCCGTGCGTATTGCACGCGTCGGTGACCTGTTTCGAGCGATTGCCCTTTGCGAGCATCACCATCGAACCGCCAGCCGCCTGGAACTGCTCGACGTACGAGTCCATGCGACCGGCCGTCGTCGGGCCGAACGACCCGGATGCCAGACCCTCGGGAGTCTTGGCGGGGCCGGCGTAGTACACCGGGTGGTCCTTGAGGTACTGCGGCATCTCCTCGCCTGCGTCGAGGCGTTCCTTGATCTTGGCGTGCGCGATGTCGCGCGCCACGACCAGCGGGCCTGTGAGCGACAGGCGCGTCTTGACCGGGTGCTTCGACAGTTCCGCGAGGATCTCCGGCATCGGCCTCGTCAGGTCGATCTTGACCGCTGCGCCCTTACCCGTGCCGGAGACCCCGGAGGTCTCGGCGTCGAGCTGGCTGTCGGTGACCTCGGGCAGGAACTGGCCGGGGTTGAACTCGAGCTGCTCGAGGAACACACCCTCGGGCGTGATCTTCGCCTTGGCCTGACGGTCGGCGGAGCAGGACACTGCGATCGCGACGGGCAGTGACGCGCCGTGACGGGGGAGACGGACGACGCGGACGTCGTGGCAGAAGTACTTACCGCCGAACTGTGCGCCGATACCGATCTTCTGGGTGAGTTCGAAGACCTTCTTCTCGAGATCGTGGTCGCGGAAACCGCGGCCGGTGATCGCGCCCTCGGTGGGCAGCTCGTCGAGGTAGTGCGCGGACGCGTACTTGGCAGTCTTCATCGCGAACTCGGCGGACGTGCCGCCCACAACGATCGCCAGGTGGTACGGCGGGCAGGCCGCGGTACCGAGCGAGCGGATCTTGGCCTCGAGGAACTGCATCATCGAGTCCGGGTTCAGGATCGCCTTGGTCTCCTGATACAGGAACGACTTGTTGGCCGATCCACCGCCCTTGGCCATGAACAGGAACTTGTAGGCGTTCTCGTGGCCCTTCGCGGTATCGGCGTACAGCTCGATCTGCGCGGGCAGGTTGTTGCCCGTGTTCTTCTCCTCCCACATCGTGAGAGGAGCGTTCTGCGAGTAGCGCAGATTCAGCCGCGTGTATGCGTCGTAGATGCCGCGGGCGATCGCTTCCTCGTCGTCGCCGGGGGTGAGCACCTGCTGTCCGCGTTTGCCCATGACGATCGCAGTGCCGGTGTCCTGGCACATCGGCAGTACACCGGCTGCCGAGATGTTCGCGTTCTTCAGGAGATCGAGGGCGACGAACTTGTCGTTGTTCGACGCTTCGGGGTCGTCGAGGATCCTCGCGAGCTGCTTCAGGTGATCAGTGCGCAGGTAATGCGAGATGTCGTGCAGCGCGGTCTCCGTGAGCAGGCGCATCGCCTCCGGTTCGACCTTCAGGAAGGTGCGGCCGTCAGGGCCTTCGACGGTAGACACCCCCTCGCTGGTCAGCAGCCGATATTCGGTGGGGTCTTCACCGATCGGCAGCAGGTCCTCGTAGAGGAAGTCGGCCATTGTTTCTCCTGGAAAGAGGCTGATGTTCGCCAATCAGATTAGTCGCGTCGACGCAAGGCCTTGACAACGGGGCGTGTGACACAGCCCTCGGACGCCCTGTTCGTGATGCGCATCACGGGAACGCGGTGCCTCGATCCGTATACTGGAAAAGATGCTTCAGAGTCACCTGCACGACACCCCCTGTTCGCTCCGATCACGCCGGATCGAGGGTGGTCTCGCGTGACCGTCGAAGTCGAACGAGTCGTCCCGCTGGTCAGGCGAGTTCCACAGTTCCACGCGTGGGTCGACGTCGCTGTGGTCGTGGCCGTTCTCGTTGCCACCAACCTCGTCGCGCACTTCACCACGGTGTGGGCGTCGATCGCCACTGTGCCCATCGCCGCTGGCGTACTCGTCGCGATCATGCGGCAGCGCGGCATGCACTGGAACGAACTCGGGCTGTCACCGCGACAATGGAAGCGCGGCACCCTCTACTCGGTGGGTGCGGTCGGGTTGGTCGTCACAGTGGTCGCGGTGGGCATCGCACTACCGTTCACCAGGCAGTTCTTCCTGTCCGAACGGTATGCGACCGTATCCGGCGCGCTGGTGGCTTCGATGATCATCATCCCGTTGCAGACCGTCATCCCCGAGGAGCTCGCGTTCCGTGGTGTGCTGCACGGCACCCTCGAACGCGTGTGGGGAGCCCGAGGCGTCTTCGCGGTCGGCTCGCTGTTGTTCGGGCTGTGGCACATCGCGTCGTCGTTCGGGCTGACCGCGGGCAACGCCGGACTGAGTGCCTTCCTCGGCGCCGGGATCTGGGCGCAGCTCGCAGGGATCGCCGGGGCCGTGATCGCGACCGCAGCGGCAGGGTTCGTGTTCACCTGGCTCCGCCGGCGCAGCGGCAGCATCCTCGCACCGATCGCGTTGCACTGGTCGCTCAACGGTGCCGGTGCGCTCGCTGCGGCGCTGGTGTGGCACGCGACCGTGGCCTGATCCGCTCCGAAGTTCCTCATACGCGCCGATAATTTCTTCCGAGAGGATGTCCGGATCTGCTCACCGGCTCCGACGCCCCCCATTCGGACTGCCACGGAGGAGGAACCGCCATGAAATTCATGATCGAGAGCTATGCCACCCAGCAGGACTACGACGGCATGGCAGGAACGAGCACCGACACTCCCGCGTGGTCGCAGGACGATTTCGCGGCGATGGTCGAGTTCATGACGACACTCAACGCAGAACTCGAAGAATCCGGTGAACTCGTCGAGACTCGGGGATTGGCGGCGCCTGTTCACACACGGCGCGTCGGACCGGGCACGCTCGTGACCGACGCACCCTACGCGGCGACCGAGGAAGTGCTCGCCGGTTATTGGATCGTCGAGTGTGACAGCTTCGACCGAGCCACTGAGATCGCGATCCGGCTCGGCGGATGCCCGGGCCCACCGCATGTCCTCGAGACCGCGTACGCCGACATCCGCCCCATCGACGAAGGCCCGTCCCCGGGACCCGCACTGTAGAGATGCGCGACACCGTGATCGAGGACGCGGTGCAGGAAGCGCGCCTTCCCCACCTGCGATACCTACGCGCGCGAGCCGAACGTCTCGGCTGATGGCACTCGCCGTCTGCCTGCTCTTCGACACTCGTACCGACCGAGCGGTGCGGGCCTTGTGGGGCAGGCTCGAGGACACCGGGATCCCGACGTTGCTCACGCACACTCACCGCAGGCACGTGCCGCACCTGTCGTATGCGGTGCTACGGACCTACGACACGGACCGCGTCCTCACGGCGCTCGAGGCTCTGCCCGACGCCGAGTCGATCCCACTGCGGCTCGACGCCGTGGGCCTTTTCCGCAGGGGGCGGGCATGCTTGATCCCCGCGCCGACTGCGGATCTGCTCGACCGTCAGGAACGCGTGGTGCGCGCAGTGGAGGACACCGGCGCCGAACTGCACCGCCACTACCGACCCCGGTCTTGGACGCCACACTGCTCGCTCAGCCCGAGGACCCGGCGCGACGAACTCCCGCGGTTGACCGCCGTCGTCTACGACGTGTTACCCCTCGAAGCCACCGTCGTCCGAGCAGCGCTCATCGACACCGTGACCGGCGAACACCGTCGGTTGCGCACTCTGCCCTGACGACCTACCCGGGCAAGTTCAGTCTTCCGGGTTCTCGACCCAGTGCCCGTACGGCGGCGGTCCCTCGCTCTGGATCTGGATGCCGAACGCCGGCGAGTGCTTCCACACGTATCCGTGCAGCACATGTTCTTCGGACGAGGACTTGTTCGTGACCACGATGTCCCCGGTGGAACGTTCTTCGACGGCGAATCCGTCTTTCCGCCCGTCGATCACCCACCACTTCGCAGTGCTCATGATCGGTCGCCTCCGGATCAGTTCGAACAGCTTGTCTTCGAACCGTACGCCCGTGATGTTCGATGAGTGTGAGGTTCGCGCGACGGGCTCATCCGTGCAGCGCAGCGGCGGTTGCGTCGTCCGCAGGATAGAACGCTTCGATTGCGAGCTCCGAGACCGTGACGTCGAGCGGTGTCCCGAACAACGTGGTGGTGCTCAAGAACGACAGCTCGCCGTCGTCGGTGCGCAACCGCAGGGGAACCACGAGAGAATGAGCTTCTGCCGTCTCGTCCGGGTCGTCGCACGGATAGCCGGACAGTTCGTCGTACAAGCGGAGAAGGACGGGGTCGGCGGTCGCGCCGATCTGATGACGGAGCCGGACCAGCAGGTGGGAGCGCCACTGTCCCAGGTTCGCAATCCGCGGGGCCAGGCCTTTCGGATGCAACGACAGGCGCAGCACGTTGACCGGTGGTTCGAGCAACTCCGGTGAGCAGCCCGCCACGAGCGCACCTATCGCGTCGTTGGCATCGATCATCGTCCAGTGTCGATCCACGACCAGCGCGGGATACGGCTGGTGAGACCGCAGGATCCGCGTGATGGCGTCGGACACTGCGGACATGGGTACGTCGCCCAGGTGATGCTCGGGATAGGCGGGCGCCAGACCCGCGGCCATCAGTATCGAATTCTGCTCGCGCAGAGGTATTTCCAGCTCATCGCAGATGTTCAGCAGCATGTCGCGGGACGGGCGTGACCGGCCGGTCTCGACGAAACTCACATGCCGCGCAGAGACGCCTGCGCGGTTCGCGAGTGCGAGCTGGCTCAGGCCTCGGCGTTCCCTCCAGTGTCGGAGCATTGCGCCGGCCGGTTCTGACTGCAGCGTCGTCATGTCTGCGACCTTAGGTCCGTGAGGGAAGCATTGCCATTACCTCCGGGGTAATCGATTTATCGCACCCGACGTCGAATAGTCGACAGCATGAACGCCTACGCACTCGCCCACCTTCGTTCCGTCGACTTCGGAGCGGACATCATCCGATACCTCGAGACGATCGACGCCACCCTCGTTCCGTACGGGGGACGTTTCCTTGTTCACGGAGTCAACCCGGAGGTGTTGGAAGGACCGTTCCCCGGGAATGTCATCGTCATCGAATTCCCCGATATCGAGCGTGCCCGCGACTGGTACCACTCGCCCGAGTACCAGGAGATCCTCCCGCTCCGCACGGACAACTCCGACGGTGTCGCCGTCCTCGTCGAGGGAACGGCGGACGGCTACCGAGCGACCGACTACCTCGCGAAGGTGACCGGTCGCGCCTGATCACTGCGCGAGGATTCCTGCTGCCCGGGCGGGCGCCGCGTACGCCTCGGCCAGCGAACCGACGGTGTCGTGGGCATTGAGGCCGCTCGGGTTGGGAACCACCCACAGGGGAACGCCACCGATGGTCTCCTCCTGTCGCCCGGTGGTGGCCTTGCGTCGACCGAATGCAGTGCGGTACGCGGTGATTCCCGCAACTGCGATCACACGCGGTCGCCACTGTGCGACCACCTGGGTCAATCGCTCAGGACCTGTACGCAATTCGTGGGAGGTCAGCTCGTCCGCGCGGGCAGTCGCTCGGGGCGCCAGGTTGGTGATACCGACGCCGCGCTCGAGCAGATGCGCGGTGTCGGCCTCGCTCAGCCCGGCTGTGGGATCGACGGGGCGGGTGATGATTCCGGCCTGCAGCAGCGCGGGGTAGAAGCGGTTGCCCGGCCGCGCGAAATGGGCCCCGGTCGCGGCCGTCCACAAACCCGGATTGATGCCGACGAACAGAAGACGGCAGCCGTCTCCGATCAGGTCGGGGACCACGGCATCGCGGAAGGACTCGAGTTCGGCGCGTGTGAAACCCACACGCTCACGTTAGGAGATGTCGGGAAGCCACGCCCCATGGAGTCCCGCGGGAACCCGGATCGGCAGCGATACCTCTGCGACCGGGCCGGTTGCGGGGTCCTCGGCGGGGAAGACGAGGAAACGGCTGGTCATGTCGGTGCGGTCGGTTGCGATCGTTCCCCAGTAGCCCGGTCCTCCGGACGAGCTCGACAGGTAGGCGGGTTCGCCGACAGAATAGTTGCCCGCATCCCACGTCGTATCGGTGCCGGCGACCACGTCGAACCAGCACAGTGCGTCCGCGTCGCCGGGTGGGATGTGGCGCTCTCCGGTCTTGTCGACCGTCGCGACCGTCCGGTGCTCGCCGGTCAGGAGGCGGTCGTCGATACGGGGGAACTCGATGGTGCGTTCGACGAACGGCGTCCGGGTGACTCCGGCGTCGGAGATGACCGCGCGTGTGAGTGAGCCTTGGTTCGGCTCCTTCGATTCGATGATTCCGCCCGGATATCGCCATTCGATGTAGTCGAGGGTGACATCGCCGTTCGGCATGTCGAAGGCGTTGGCTGTGTGCCACACCCAGAACGCGTCGGTGGTGTGCCAGCGCACCGGGCCTCCGTCGCGGGGGATCAGTGCGATCCGGGTGCCGAGCTCCGGCAGCCAGGTCAGTGGCGAAGCACCGGAGAAGACCCGCTCCATCTGGAACACGCATGGGGCCAGGATCAGCACGATGTAGCGCGACGTCAGCGCCATGTCGTGGATCATCAACGGTCGGTCCGCGCCGTCGACGGGCGTCGGTGGGCGGATGACCGTGCCCTCGGCGTCGATCACCGACCAGGTGAGATACGGGGATTCGAACATGTAGCAGAACACCACCATCTCGCCGGTGTTCGGATCGACCTTCGGGTGGGCGGTGAGGCCTACCGGCAGCCCGCCGTCGAAAGTGTCGCGAGCGAGTGTGTCGAGGTCGGATCCGAGTGTGTACGGCGGCGCGGCCTCGGCGAGTGCGAACAGCTTTCCTCCGTGCCTGATCACGTTGATGTCGGGGAGTTCGCGCATGGTGTTCGCGAGGTTCGGACCTACCTCGTCGGCGGACGGGAAGTAGGGATCGGTGATTCCGGCCCACAGTGCGCGCCCGGCCTTCTCCTCCGCCACGACGTTGGGGGTGCGAACGAACCTGTTGGTGTATCGCACTGTGCCATCGGAGATTTCGATGCGATGAACCATTGCGTCGCCGTCGAGGGGATATACGTAGGTGCCGATAGGGTCGAATCTGGGGTTGGGTCCGTTGCGGAGATAACTCCCATGGAGATCAGGCGGCAGCTCACCGACGATCGGCAGGTTCGCCACGGCCACTTCTTTGCGTTGCGGGGCGAACACCCCGCTCAAGTAGGGGTGGTGGGCCATGTCGATCGGTGCGGGGCGATTCACGGCCGGCCCGCGGACCTCGTGGGGATCACGGATTCCATCGTAGGACGCGAGACGGGTGCCCGCGCCGAAACGGACACCGTCGATCCGATAGGGTATTTCCCGACCCGTAGGAGCGACCGGCGGCACTGAGCAAGGCCGCAACGATTGGGGAAGGTGTGCAGCGCCGAAACGTTGTCGGAAACCCCCTCGGAAGCACGGCAAGCACAGCCGGCGACGAGAGCGCGCTCCCGCCCTACACGGATCTGTTGTGGCCGACCCTGCAGGCGGTGATCGGGCTCGGCGGATCCGGCGCGATCGACGAGATCGACGCAGCCGTATCGGAACGCGCTGGACTGTCTGCGGCGGTGCGCGCGATCCTGCACGGCGATGGTCCTGGGACCGAGATCGAATACCGAGTGGCCTGGGCGCGCACCTACCTCAAGGGCATGGGGCTTCTCGCCAACGTCCGTCGCGGGGTGTGGAGCGCCACCGATCAGGGGCGTGCCGTGCGGGAATCCGAGATCAGACCCATGCAGATCGCCTACACCGCGGAGAAGCGACGCAAGCGGATGGGACGGACCTCGTCGGGTGCGCAGGTCGTGCCTCTCGTCGCAGCCCCCGAGGATCCGGAACTGTGGCGCGAACCAGTACTGGGGGCCGTCACCGACCTACCCGACGACGGCTTCGAGCGGTTGGTCACGGCAGTGCTTCGCGCGGCCGGGTTCACGACGCTGGCGACCCTCGACCCTGATGAGAGCACCGACGTCGACGTCGTCGAGGGCACTGGAGTGCTGCGGGTGTCGCTGCTCAGCTTCTCGGTGTTCTTCCGCTTCGTCCGCGGTCGTGAGCGGGTGGGTGCCGACGTCGTCCGAGAGTTCCGTGCGGCGATGGTCGGCCGGGGCGAGAAGGGCCTGCTCGTCTCCACCGGCGAGTTCACCGACGACGCCCGGGCGGAGGCGCACCGGCACGGAGCTCCGCCGATCGATCTGGTCGACGGCGAAGGCCTGTGCGATCTACTCAAGGAGCACGGATTGGGTGTGCACACCGCGGTGCGGACCGTCGAGGATGTCGCTCTGGTGCCGGCGTTCTTCGCGGAGCTCGCAGGGCACTGACACCGGAGATCCGGACGAATCGGTCGCCTTCGTCGATGCGACAGGTGTGACCGGTGTTGCTGTGGTGCAATACCGGGTGGCATCTGCCCTACCTTCGAAGCGAGGCGCGCATGACACTCACCCGTCGGGAACTGTTGCGGTATACGGCGATCGGATCAGGGGCCGTGGTTGCATCCGCGTTCGCCGCGCCGGGGATCGCCCAGGGGCGCGAGGTGCTCGGCACCATCGTCGACTACTCGGCGGCGGTACCTTCCCCATCGTCGATCCGTGCCGCCGGGCACATCGGCGCGATCCGCTACGTATCCGACCGCCGGCCGGGCGCCGAATGGATGATGGCCAAGCCGCTCACCGAGAGCGAAGCCGACGCCCTGACCGGCGACGGACTCGAAGTGGTGTCGTGCTACCAGTTCGGTAAGGGAGAGACCTCCGACTGGCTCGGCGGGTACGAGTCAGGATTGAAGCACGCGCGACGCGGACTCGAACTACATCGCGCAGCGGGTGGTCCCGACGATCGGCCGATCTACGCATCGATCGACGACAACCCGACCTTCGTGCAGTTCACCACCCAGATCGTTCCGTATCTGCTTGCGTGGCAGGAAGTGGTCGGGCCCGAGAACACCGGGGTGTACGCGAACTCGCCGACCATCGGGTGGGCGACGACAGTCGGACTCGGAGCCTTCTACTGGCAGCACAACTGGGGAACACCCAAGGGTTTCGTCCACGGAGCGGCCCACCTGCATCAGGTGTCCGGCGGTGAGATCGACGGTATCGGTATCGACGTCAACAACGTTCTGGCTGCCGACTACGGGCAGTGGTCGCTCTCGCAATTCTGATTTGCCACCGCGGCTCCGCTCACTTCTCGACGCGACGTGCAGTCGGATGTACGCGCGGGATGAGCGCGGTGAACATCAACGAGACGAGCGCCGCGACGATCGCGACGAGGAAAGTGATCCGGAAGGCGTCGAGAGAGGGAACCACGGCGTCGCCGATCAGGGTGGTCATGGCGGCGAGTACGACACCGATGACGGCCGCGGACGTAGACGTACCGATCGAACGCATCAGAGTATTGAGGCTGTTGGCCGCTGCCGATTCGCTCAGTGGCACCGCTGCCATGATCAGGGCAGGCATAGCGGCGAACGCCAAGCCGATTCCGGCACCGATGACCATCGCTGCTACGAGGATGTGCCATACCTCGGTGTACAGCACGTATGCCACCAGGTATCCGATCCCGACGATCGCTGCACCACATGCCAGAGTGACGCGCGGACCGAACCCTTGGGTGATGCGGGCCGACACCGGTGACAGCGCCATCATCACGAGTCCGCTCGGGGCCAGCACGAGGCCCGCAGCCACCATCGAGAGCCCGAACCCGTACCCGGTCTCGGTGGGGGCCATGAGCAGCTGCGGAAACGCGAGGGCATTGGAATACATCGCGAACCCCAGTGCAATCGACGCAAGGTTGGTCATGAGTATCGGGCGTCGCCGGGACAACCGGAGGTCGACGAGAGGTCTGGGACGACGCAGCTCGTACACACCCCACCCGACGAACACGACGACAGAACCGGTGAACATTCCGATCGTCGTCGGGCTCGTCCAACCCCACGTGTTGCCCTTGCTGACCGGGAGGAGGAGAAGCACCAGCGCGATCGACAGCAGGATCGCGCCGACGAAGTCGAAGCGGCCCGGATTGCGCTGCGGAGATTCGGGAACGAAATACAGCACCGCCGCGATACCGAGAGCGCCGATGATCCCGGAGACCACGAAGAGCATGTGCCAATTGGTCAGCTGCGCGACGAACGCCGCGAACGGCAGACCGATCGCGCCGCCGACACCGAGGGTGGCGCTGATCGTCGCCATGGCGCCGGGAATCTTCTTGGGCGGTAGTTCGTCGCGCAGAATCGCGATGCCGAGGGGGATAGCGCCGACCGCGGCGCCTTGAAGGGTGCGGCCGACGACGAGGGGAACCAGGGTGGTCGACAGGGCACACACGGCCGAACCGAGCACCATCATGCCGAGGCTGGCGATCAGCATCCGTCGTTTGCCGAACATGTCGCCGAGGCGTCCGGAGATGGGGGTGATGACTGCCCCGGCGAGCAGCGTCGCGGTCACCGCCCAGGACGTGTTCGCCGGGGTCGCGCCGACGAGTACCGGCAGCTGCGGCAGGAGCGGAACGATGAGCGTCTGCATCAGCGCCACGCTGATACCGCACACTGCGAGAACCGGAACTAACGCGCCTGGTGCGGGCCGTTCCCGTGTGGGAATCGGGCTGTCGACGGCCATGGGGTCCTCGTCCGGGCCGCGCGCGAGCGCGGCCTCAACTGTGATGTGTGCGAAAACAACGATGTCGCAACTTGTCTAACATGCTGACGGTCTGGAAGCCCAGCGGACCCACCGGGTGCGGGTCAGGGGGTCAGCACTGACAGTGACCGGCGGGATCCGATTCGTCGGCGGTCACCACGAAACGTGGATGTTCCTCGGGCGACGAATGCACACCACGCCAGGACATCAGCGACCAGCGCGACAGCGCCGACATACACGAACCCAGGCTGCCGAACGACAACGACGACAGCGCCGAGGCTGCAGATCCGGCGGACCCGACCGACAGGATCGAGCCGACACTGCCGATCGACAGGATCGAATAGGCGGACCCGATGGACAGGATCGAGCCTTCGGAGGCGATCGACAGTATCGAGCGGTGCGAGCGAAACGAGCGGATCGAACTCTGCTGTGGTCGTGACTGTGGAGTGCGGGCCATGTCTCGGTCTATCACGTGCGGTGGCAGGTGCGGGGGGAACGAGAAACTCGGACCCGTACGCGACGAGGCCGCCGGAACGAATTCCGGCGGCCTCGTGCTGAATTCATCTATCAGGGAACTGCGACGAGCCCCAGGGTCGGCAGGAAGGTGCACGAGCGCGGATCCGCGCCCTCTTCCTGCGTGGTGACGCCACCCGAGATCACGGCGACGACCTGGCCGGGCCCGGTGTCGGCGATCGCGGTCAGCGTGGTCGGGCCGTCCGGGTTGACATTGGCCGCGTTGGTCAACGGCTGTGTACCGGTGCGACCGTTGGAGACGTTGATCCAGGTCAGGGTGAGCGGCTCGGCCTGCTCAGCGGCGGCCGGCGCGGTACCGAGGGCAGTGAACACGAAACCGGCCTGACCGGCGCCCGGTCCGGGGGGCGGCAGCAGTGCCGGACCCGCGACTGCGAGTGCGGTGCCTACGGAGTCGGCGCCGTCGCCGATGCAGTCCTGGCCCAGCGTCGGGTACAGGAACTGGGAGATCACGACTTCACCCGGTGCCGGGAGGTCGGGGCCGCCGCCGCCGCTGCCGTCGAGGAAGGTGATGACCCTCTCGAGGGTGCCCTTCACCGAATCCGGAAGTTCGGAGTTCGCGAGCAGTTCCTTGGCCTGAGCGAGGATGTCGTTCTTGCCGTCGTCCGCGATGTCGGAGGGGCCGGCGGCGGCACCCACGATTGCGGGCGCGAGAGACGCGAGGGCCTTCGTCTCTTCGAGGTTCACTTCGGTCTGGGGGAGGAACTGCGTCAGCGACTCGATGGACAGTTCGGCCGGCACAGCGAACTGGGGGAGCGTGACGAGCTCGGCCAGATCCGGTAGTGCGGGCGGTGCAGGTTGCGCGACTGCGTGCGTCGGCACGGCAAGCCCCGCGGTGGCGGCGAGTGCGCACACCGTGAGCGCCCTCCGCATTCCTCGAGTACGAAGCACTGTTCCCCATCCTTGTCGTTGAAGTATCCGGTGTCCTGGACAGGCAACCAGATACTGACGGCTCGAGGAGACACTCTATGTAGCCCCCCCGTCCGGTACAAGCGGCAACGCCCGTTTGTCGAGGGCGTGGGCTGATACCTGCGGGGAGTGTAGCTACAGGGTGTTCCGTATGGCGGTTCGCGGTTGACGGTAACTCGATTCGGATGTGAAAAGTGTGACCAGAGATGAAATTGTTACGTGAGGGGCTGTCGTTTTTCGATCTGTTGCATCGCACCGGTAATCTCTGACGCCGGGTCGGAGCACCCGGACGACGACGACGGGAGGCGCACCGCAGTGCCAGAACGTGCTCGGTCGTACCGCCTGTGGTGCGTGCTGCTTCTGCTGTTGTCGGTGGTCACCAGGCTTGCATTGGGCCTGCTGACTCCCAACGGCATGAATCTCGTCGACCTGCATGTGTACGTCGACGGTTCCGCCGCACTCCTGAGCGGCGAGCTCTACGACTTCACCTATTCGCGCGACACTCCCGATTTCCCGCTGCCGTTCACCTATCCGCCGTTCGCGGCTCTCGTATTCCTGCCGCTGCACTATCTGCCGTTCGGGGTTCTCGGCATCCTGTGGTTGCTTCTGACGATCGCAGCGCTTTTCTGGGTCATCCGGATCGCACTCGACCTGCTCGTCGGTCCGGTGGCCCGCGGAAGTCGCTGGACGTCGGTGGCGTTGGTCTGGACAGCGATCGCGGTGTGGATCGAACCGGTGCGCACGACCCTCGACTACGGGCAGATCAATGTCTTCCTGGTGCTGGCCGTGATGCTGGCGGTCCGCAGCAACCGGTGGTGGCTGTCCGGTGGGCTCGTCGGGATCGTGGCCGGCATCAAGCTCACTCCCGCGATCACGGGCGTGTACTTCCTGGCCAGGCGACGCTGGCGGGAGGCGTTCTTCTCCGCCGTCGTGTTCGGTGCCACCGTCGCGGTCAGCAGCGTGCTGCTCGGGGAGCAGGCGCGTACCTACTTCACCTCGATGTTCGGCGACGCCGATCGGATCGGCCCGGTGGGATCGGTCTGGAACCAGTCACTGCGGGGTGCGCTCAGTCGGCTTCTCGGCCGTGACGTGGATACGGGTGCGGTGTGGATCGTCGCGGTCGCCGCGTGCGCGGTCCTCGCGTTCGCGGCCTGGCGGTCACTCGGCCCCGACGACCGTCTCGGCACGCTCGTCATCGTTCAGCTGTTCGGTTTGTTGGTGTCGCCGATCTCGTGGGTGCACCACTGGGTGTGGGTCGTACCGATGTTGCTGTGGCTCGTCTACGGGCCACTGGCCGGTCGTCTCGGTACCCGGGTCGTGGCGGTCTGCTGGGGGGCGGTGACGCTGGTGGGCGTGCCGTGGGTGCTGAGTACCTTCCAGGCTTCTATGTGGGACATCGACAGGCCCGCGCCGCTCGCGTGGCTCGGAGCGGTGAACGTCGTCGGCGTCCTCGTCGTCTATCTGTGGATGATCGTGGCTCCGCGATGGGGCAGCAGCGATTCCGTTACGGTCCTGCCAGCGCATCGATCTTGTGAGCCAGATCCGGATCGGCCGCGGTGATCCCCCCTGCGGAGTGGGTACTGAGCGAGTAGGTCACCTTGCGCCACCGGATGTCGATATCGGGGTGGTGGTTCGCTTCCTCCGCGACCTCGGCCACCCTGCCGACCAGGGTGATTGCGTCGGGAAACGTCGGTGATTCGATCGTGCGCACCAGGGCGTCGCCGGCCCGGTGCCAATGCGGAAGGTCGGACAGTGCGGCGTCGATTTCTCCGTCTGTGAGCAACTGGGCCATGACCCATTGTGTCGTCTCGCCGGAGCCACCCGCAATGACCGGAGGTGACCGGGTAGGCGCCGAGTCAGGCGGCGCGGACCTTCTCCAGGTGCTTGCGCAGCTGCTTCTCGCTCATCCCGTTGTCCTGGACCTTCTTCATGCGCATGATCACGACGGGGCATTTCACGCAGCGCGTCTTCTTGCGGCAGCACTTCTTCTTCGGCTTCAGACCTGCGACAGTGCTCGCTTTGAACTTCTTCTTGCCCATCGTCGTCCTGCTCCCGTCCGTGCGCTTGGAAGTCAGGTTAGCGTTCCCTCACTTGAACACCAAGGGTCACATTGGGCTGTCTTCCAGTCGTGAAGTTGGGCTCTCTCGCGTGTCGAACATCACTCCGAGGTACGCTGAGCTGGGCCGATAGGTTCGCGATGCCGCGTGCACACCCCTGCGGGCTGTAGGGTATTCGTGGCCGCAGTGCCTGCATGGACCTTCGGAGATTTGATCTCGAAGTCCACGCCGGGTGTGTCGCATTCGCGTGGCGGCCCAGAACGAAATTTGCGCCGTACGGGCGAGGTGCCAACCGGGTCCAGTGCCGTGTGGCCGGACTACAGCCAGGAGAGCCATCGCGTGAGCACCGCTGATTTTCGAAACGTCGCCATCGTGGCGCACGTCGACCATGGAAAGACCACCCTCGTCGACGCCATGCTGCGCCAGTCGGGTGCGTTCGCGGAGCGTGCTGAACTCGTTGACCGAGTCATGGACTCCGGCGACCTCGAACGCGAGAAGGGCATCACCATTCTCGCCAAGAACACCGCGGTGCATCGGCACCATGCCGACGGCAACGTGACCGTCATCAACGTCATCGACACCCCGGGCCACGCCGACTTCGGTGGCGAGGTCGAGCGCGGTCTGTCGATGGTCGACGGTGTCGTCCTTCTCGTCGACTCCTCCGAGGGCCCGCTTCCGCAGACCCGCTTCGTGCTCCGCAAGGCGCTCGCCGCGTCGCTGCCGGTG
The DNA here is from genome assembly GCF_055380405.1 of Rhodococcus sp. JCM 9793. Lineage (NCBI taxonomy): Bacteria > Bacillati > Actinomycetota > Actinomycetes > Mycobacteriales > Nocardiaceae > Rhodococcus > Rhodococcus sp. JCM 9793. The sequence continues at coordinate 4,982,259 of NZ_AP043721.1, read as the reverse complement.
ATCCTGGTCGTGAACAAGACCGACCGCCCCGACGCCCGCATCGCAGAGGTCGTCGAGGAAAGCCAGACCCTGCTCCTCGACCTCGCGTCCGACCTCGACGACGAAGCAGCAGAAGCCGCCGAGCTCGCCCTCGGACTTCCCGTGCTCTACGCCTCGGGTCGTGAAGGCAAGGCCAGCCGCAAGCAGCCCGAGAACGGCCAGGCTCCCGACGCCGAGAACCTCGACGACCTGTTCGACGTGCTGATGGAGTACGTCCCTGCACCCAAGGGCGACGTCGCGGCACCGTTGCAGGCACACGTCACCAACCTCGACGCCTCCGCGTTCCTGGGCCGCCTCGCGCTGGTCCGCATCCACAACGGCGAGCTCCGCAAGGGCCAGACCGTGAGCTGGATGCGCGAGGTCGACGGTGAGCCGGTCGTCACCAAGGCGAAGATCACCGAGCTGCTCGCGACCGTCGGTGTGGAGCGGCATCCCGCCGAATCCGCCGTCGCCGGCGACATCGTGGCCGTCGCCGGGTTCCCCGACATCATGATCGGCGACACCCTGGCCGACCTCGAGAACCCGGTGGCGCTGCCCCGGATCACGGTCGACCAGCCGGCCATCTCGGTCACCATCGGCACCAATACGTCGCCGCTCGTCGGGCGCGTCAAGGGCCACAAGCTGACCGCGCGCATGGTCAAGACCCGTCTCGATTCCGAGCTCGTCGGCAACGTGTCGCTGAAGGTGCTCGACATCGGCCGTCCCGACGCGTGGGAGGTGCAGGGTCGTGGTGAGCTCGCGCTCGCCATCCTGGTCGAGCAGATGCGTCGCGAGGGTTTCGAGCTCACGGTCGGCAAGCCTCAGGTGGTCACCAGGACTGTCGACGGCAAGCTGCACGAGCCGTACGAAGAGCTGACGATCGACAGCCCCGAGGAGTACCTCGGTTCGATCACTCAGCTGCTTGCGAACCGCAAGGGCAAGATGGTCCAGATGACGAACCAGGGCACGGGCTGGGTCCGGATGGAGTTCCTCGTCCCGTCCCGCGGTCTCATCGGGTTCCGTACCGACTTCCTCACGGAAACCCGCGGCACGGGTATCTCGAACGCGATCTTCCACGGCTACGCGCCGTGGGCGGGGGAGATCCGCGCACGCCACACCGGGTCGCTCGTGTCCGACCGCACGGGATCTGTGACGCCGTTCGCCATGATCCAGCTGGCCGACCGCGGCACGTTCTTCGTCGAGCCCGGAGCGGACACCTACGAGGGCATGGTCGTGGGTATCAACCCGCGTCAGGAAGACCTCGACATCAACGTCACCCGCGAGAAGAAGCTGACCAACATGCGTCAGTCCTCCGCCGACGTGATGGAGACCCTCGCCAAGCCCATCGAGCTGACTCTCGAAGCAGCCATGGAGTTCTGTGCCGCTGACGAGTGCGTGGAGGTCACGCCGGAGATCGTGCGGGTGCGCAAGCTGCACCTGTCGGCCACCGACCGTGCCCGTGCGCGTTCGCGTGAGAAGGCCCGCAACCAGTAGGAATAGTGTGAGAGTGGCCCCGGTAGCCCAGGCTCCCGGGGCCGTCACATACCAGCAGGTCGTCACAAGGGAGCCTCGAGTGTTGCGTTCGCACGTCCGGCGTCGGCGGTGGATCGGTCCGGTGGCAGTCGTGGCGGCCGTGCTGGTGGCGTCGGCGTGTACCGCTGATCCGCCTCCGCCGATCGAGCAGACAGAGCCGACGGCAACGCCCGCGCCCACCCAGAAACGCAACACCGTGGTCGTAGCGATCGACGGTGTGGAGACCGGTTTCAACCCGCACCTGCTGGCAGATCAGTCACCGGTCGGCGCTGCGATCGCAGAACTGGTCCTGCCCAGCGCATTCCGCCCTGTGCCGAACGCGGAGGACCCTGCCTTCACCGAATGGGTGCTCGACGACTCGGTACTGGTGTCCGCGGAGGTCGTCTCGCAGGCGCCGTTCACCATCGAATACGAGGTTCGGACCGACGCCCAGTGGTCGGACAGCGCCCCCATCGCGGCGGAGGACTTCCACTACCTCTGGCAGCAGATGACCTCGCAGCCTGGAGTCGTCGACGCCGCCGGCTATCGGCTGATCGAGAACGTCCAATCCTCGGGCGGCGGCAAGACGGTCACCGTGACTCTGCGCGAGCCGTATCCCGCGTGGCGAGAACTGTTCGCCGAGATGCTTCCCGCACACCTCGTCAAGGACACCCCGGGTGGTTTCGACACCGGCCTGTCGGAAACGATCCCCGTGTCGGGAGGTCCGTTCAAGGTGGAGTCCGTCGACCGTGGTCGTGGCGAAGTGCTGCTCGAGCGCAACGACCGGTTCTGGGGCGAGCCCGCCCTGCCCGACGAGATCCTCATGCGACGCGGTGGCAGCGACGCCCAGCTCACCGAATCGATGCGTAGCGGCGACACCCAGATCGCACAGGTATCCGGCGGATCGGCTCTGCTCGCCCAGCTCGGTGCAGTACCGGACCTGCGCACTCACGTGCAGCTCGAGCCCAGGACGCTCGAATTGACGCTCAACACTCGCACTCCCGCCCTCGCCGACCCGAGGGTGCGCCGCGGTGTGCTCGGCCTGCTCGACCCGGAGATGCTCGGGCTGGTCGCGGCGGGTTCCGAGGCCGAGGTCGTTCCCGACAGGGCTCAGATCCTCGCGCCGTCCGATCCCGGATACACACCCACGATGCCGCCGCGACCGAGTCGAGAGGAAGCGCTGGGGCTGCTCGCGGACGCCGGGTATCTACCCAACGTGCCTGCTGTGCCGGACCCCGAGCCGTCTGCGGATCCGTCGTCCCCTGCCGAAACGGCGACCCCGTCGACCGGTGCATCGGAGTCGTCGTCCTCGGACGAGGAGTCGCAAGAACAGACGCCCACAGGACGCGCAGAACCGATCGCGGACGGCGCGCTCGTTCGCGACGGCGCCCCGCTCGTGCTCGTGCTCGGTGTCGCCGAAGGGTCGGAGACTGCACGCACCGTCGCACGGACGGCGGCGGACGTACTGTCCGGCGCAGGAATCGCGGCCACGGTGAGCGAACTACCGCCGGACGAACTCTACGGAGACGCCCTCGTCGACGGTGATGTGCACGCGATCGTCGGCTGGATGCAGGCGGGTTCCGACCCCGCAACCCGGGCCCTCTCCCGGTTCGGGTGCCCGCCCACGCCTCCTGCTCCGTCTGTATCGGAGACGGTCGGGTCGGCGGAGACGACGGAGACAGCAGAGTCGGCGCCCACGTCGAGGAGCGGAGCCGCGGCCACCACCGCAGCGGACGACTCCGATTCGGGTGTTGGAAACGAGGATGCGGGCGACCAGGAATCGGGGGATGACGCGGAGGAAGCCGCCGTCGCCCAACTCGAAGCACCCAGCAATCTTTCCGGTGCCTGTGATCCCGCAGTGCAGACTCGGCTCGTCGATGCCCTGCACGGTACCGGCGACGTCCCGGCGACCCTCGCCGCGGTGGAACCGCGGCTGTGGGATCTCGCAGTGAACCTCCCGATCATTCAGGGCCGGTCCGTCGCCGCTGCCGGTCCCGGTGTGGACGGAGTGGCCTTGGCCGGCCCGGTGCCCGCAGGCATCGTCGGCGACGCTCGATTCTGGTGGAGGAACACGCAGTGACCGTTGACGAACCCCGCAGGCTGTTGCTCGTACACGCACATCCGGACGACGAAACTCTCACTACGGGTGGCACTATCGCCCGTTATGTCGCCGAAGGGGCCGAGGTCACCGTGGTGACCTGCACCCTCGGCGAGGAAGGCGAGGTGATCGGCGACGAGTGGGCGCAGCTCACCGCAGACCGGGCCGACCAGCTGGGTGGCTACCGCGTGCTGGAGTTGACCCGGGCGCTGAATGCACTCGGAGTCGACGCGCCCTGCTTCCTGGGTGGGGCAGGCCATTGGCGGGACTCCGGAATGGCCGGCACCCCGTCGGCGGCGAATCCCCGCGCGTGGGTCAACGCCGATTCCGATGAAGCTGTCGCGGAGCTTGTTGCCGTCATCCGGCGCGCACGGCCCCACGTGGTGGTCACCTACGACCCGGTCGGCGGGTACGGGCACCCCGACCACATCGTGGTGCACGAACGCGTGACCGCTGCGGTCGAGCTCTCCGGGACCGAGGACTACCCGGCTGCCGGCGCACCGTGGAGCCCGGCGAAGGTGTACTGGACGGTGACCGAGAAGTCGGCGCTCGAAACGGGTGTCGCCGAGATCGGCGACCTCCCGGACGGGTGGCGCCTGCCCGATCCGGGGGAGCTTCCGAGCGTGCCCGACGATCACGTGACGGCCGTCGTCGACGTCCGCGGGGTGCTCGACGCGAAACGTTCCGCGATGGCCGCCCACGCGACTCAGGTGATCGTGGCGTCGGGCGGAGAGCAGTTCACGCTGTCGAACCTCGTCGCCCAACCGGTCTTCGGCGAAGAACATTTCCGCCTGGTTCGCGGAGAGCCGGGCGAAACGGACGATTCCGGGCGGGAGCGTGACCTCTTCTCCGGCATCGGATAACGTGACCGCCGTCACCGATGAAGGGGAGGGCGGCGATGTACGACTGGTCCGTTCAGAATCAGATCATCGCGTTCGTCGACTCGTTGCGTCCGCACGCCGACGAGATCCGCGCCGGTTATTTCGACGCGCTCTACGGGTTCGTCGACATGCAATCGCACCTGCTGACCATGCTCGGCTACCCACCCGTGCCGTGACCAGGCGGCCGACCCCGGTTGGCTCGGGCAAGGGGTCGTCGCGCACTATGGAACGATGACGGTCGACCCTGCAACCGCACTACCGGACGTACCCGCGCTGCCGCCGGAGCCCCGTAGAGGTGTGGTCGCGTTGCTCGTGTTCGACGGGGTCCTGTGCGCGATCCTGTCGGTGATGTTCCTCGGTCTCTACATCGGTACGGTGCCGTTCCCGATCACGATCCTGCTCGCCGCAGTGATCAATCTGCTGCTGGTCATGGCCGTATACAGCGAAACCGGGTCGTTTCGTACCGCGATGCTGCCGCTTGCGGCGTGGTTGCTCGGATTCGCTGCGTGTCTGGCCGTCGGGCCGGGTGGCGATCAGCTCGCCATGGCCGACTGGCGGATCCTGATGTTGCCCGTCGCGGCGCTCCTACCCGCAGGCGGCTACCTCTTCTCGGCGCGGATCAAAGCGATCATGCAGTCAGGCCGGCCGCCCGCGCAGCAGATGTGAGCACCGTCGTGGTCATCTCCCGGGTCAGACGGCCGGTGAAGGTGTTCTGCTGACTGACGTGATAACACCCGAACAAGTGCAGCGGGGCCTTCTCCTCGGTAGAGGGGGAAAGAGTGACGCTCGCACCATGCCCGAACCGAGGGCGCGGAGACGGCACGACCCACCCTGCGGCAGCCAGTACCGGGAGCAGCGCCTGCCACCCGAATCCACCGAGCACGACGACGGCCCGCAGCGTCGGCGAGAGCAACGCGAGTTCCTGCTCGAGCCAGCCTCGGCACGTGTCCCGCTCGGTCACGGTCGGTTTGTTGGCGGGGGGTGCGCAGTGCACCGGTGAGGTGATCCGGCTACCGAGCAGTTCGAGTCCGTCACCGGGCCGTGTCGCGGTGGGTTGCGACGCGAGACCCGCCTCGTACATCGCGGCATACAGGAAATCGCCGGAACGGTCACCGGTGAACATCCGTCCCGTCCGGTTGGCGCCGTGCGCGGCAGGCGCCAACCCCACGATCAGCAGCGCTGCGTCCGTGGGGCCGAAACCGGGCACCGGTCGACCCCAGTACTCCTCGTCGCGGAATGCGGCCCGCTTTTCCCGCGCGACCCGTTCACGCCACTCGACCAGCCGTGGGCACGCGCGGCACTCGACGAGGAGCGAATCCATACCGGCGAGTGTGTCGGCGCCGGGCCTGTGCCAGGGATCGATCACGAGACCGGGCCTCCGCGTGTCCAGATGTCGCCGGCGCCGGGAGTCACGGATTCGATCAACGACCAGGCGTCGCACTCGGGGACGTCCACGACCGCGTAGTGGCCCGCTCCGGCGGGAGTCGCAGCGATCACCGTTGCCACGCCGGCACGCCGCTGGAAGAACGTCTGGCGCACGGTCCACCCGATGATCCCGTCCGCCTCGAGACTGATCCGGTGGCGGTCGAGCGAACCCGCACGTGTGACGAGATACCCGGCGGGTGAGGCATGCCCGAGACCCTTGTATCGATCCCACCCGAGCGCTGCCGCGGCCACCACGAGCACAGCCGCGCCCACCACGATCGCGGGCAATGGCAGCGGCCGGTCGACGAGTGCGGCGACCGCGATGCCGACCGCCATCAGGCCCACCACCGGAGTGACGGCCCGGGTGAAGCGACGACGACGTGCCGCAGAGCCGTGGGGGACCAGTGGCGCCCTCAGGGGCGAGTCGGTGGTGAGTACCTCGCCGGCGACCCGACGTACCTCGCCGTCCGGCGCCGACGGCAACACGAGCGATGACTCGCCGCGTTCGGCCGACACCCCCGTCATGATCGCGTCGAGGCGCGCCGCTCCCACGAGCCTCAACGCGAGCGGTTCGTGGACGTCGACGCCGCGAAGCCGCGCGCGATCGAGCGTCGTGTGCCGCACCCGCAGCAGGCCCCGCCCGACCCGCAGCATCCGCCCGTCATCGGTGACCATCAGGTTCCCGTACAACAGCAGGTACCGGATGCACGCGGCGATACTCGCCACGACGAGGATCACGACGATAGCCACACCGACGACGACCGCGATACCGGCCGCCGCGAGCGCATCGACACCGCGCTCGACGGTGTCCGATTCGGTGAGTCGTTCGCCGATGCCGTACTGGAACGCCAAGCCGACCACGGCGGCGACGCCGATCAGCCCGGTGGCCGAGAACGGTGCGTACCGCACCCATCCGGGCCGGAAACGGGCAAGTTCGCGTTCGCTCGGAGCAGCGTCCACACGGTGGGACTCGGGAGTGCTCGCTGGTGTGACGGGATTCTGTCCGCCCTCGAGGAGTGCGGCACGCAGAGCAGGGACGTCTTCGATCGCGATGCCGTTGAGCTCGAACCTGTTGTGGTCGGAGCTGCTACCGCCCGATTGTCCTGTGCCGATCTTCACGACCGCGAGACCGAGCAGCCGGTGCAGCAGGCGCCGATCGACATCGACCGACCGGATGCGGCTGCGAGGGATCGACAGCTCGCGGCGCTGAACCAGGCCGCGGCGCAGCTCGACGTGCACGGGTCCGACCCGATAGCTCGTGGTGAACCAGCGTGCGAGTCCGACGAGAACCAGCAGCGCCGCGACACCGAGCCCCCAGTACGGGTTTCCGCTGCTGCTGCCCAGCAGCACCGAACCGATCAGAACGGGAAACAGCTTCAGGATCTCTTCGACCGGATGAACCAACAGCATCCGGCGGTCGAGACGCTGCCAGCCGACGGTGTCGTCGGTGACAGCGGTATCGGATTCCGGGTTCACGTCGCGTCGGCCCCGTTCCGGCCAGCGATCGTGGTGAGCCGCGCCACCGTCTCGTCGGCCACCGCCGTGTCGAGCGCGGTGATCTCCACGGCCCCGGCGGACGACGCGGTGGTGACGGTGACGGTCGCGAGCCCGAGCCACCGGTCGATCGGGCCGCGTTCGGTGTCGACGGTCTGAATCCGCGAGATCGGGGCGATCCGGCGCTCCTGGGTGAACCAACCCGAGCGGGTGTGCACGGCGGTGTCGCTGATTTCCCACCGGTGCACCCGATACCGCCAGAGCGGGACCACCCCGACGTGCAGACCGGCGACGACGACGGTCGCGACTGCCGCCGCTACATGCCACCCGATCCGTCCGGAGTCGAGCACACCCCACACGACCTGCGCAATGACGATCGGTATCCACATCAACGTGGCGTTGATCGCCCACAACGCGCGCGCCTTCGGACTCGGCCGCCACGCGGGTTCGGTCATCACCGTCCCGGTGCTGCTCTCCACATTCACACTCCCGACTCGGTTCCGGGTTCCAGGCTTACAACAGTCGACGAGAAATCTGACACTCCCTCATACTGTCGGATGCCTCCTCCGCCTCGTGACGAAGCCGCGGAATGCTACGACGTTCCAGTAGTGCAGGTCGCCACTGCATCAGAGCCCCGGTTCCCCTATTCGTCGCACCGGGTGCGATCGCCGCACCCCCGAAGAATCAAACCTTCACACGGACCGGGACGACCTGCAGCACGCCCGGCACCGGCCGGACAAATATGTCGGCGCCCCGCGTGGCTGCTCGACCTGATCACCGGCGCCGAAACCGACCTGCTTACGCGACTGTGGCATCCGGTCACCTTCGACACCCTCGCCGCAGGCCACGACCGCGACGGCCGGGAACTACCGAAACACGGATTTGTCGTGGCCGCCCGACTCGGCTGGCCGTGAGGAATGTGAATCTCCACCGCCTGCCACCTAGTGGCAGAAAGCATCAGGTCTACGTAGACGTTAGGATTGCGAAGGCCCCCGATTCGGGTGGCCCCGGGTATCCCCACACCGCCGGGCGTTTCAGCCACGACGAGGAGGATCGACATGAGTGAAGCCGACATGACCGACACTTCCGATGCAGTCGAGTTCCCGAGCCTGTCGACGGAGGATTCCGAAGGGGATCGCGTCGAACAGTCGACGCCTGCCTACGACGATCCTCGCGACACGTTCCCATCCGACCTGCCGCTCGAGGTCGACCCCGCCGACGCCGCCGAGCAGAATCGCGAGGTATCCGTGGACGACGACTATCCCCACGAGTGACCGGAGGTGACACCCCGAAGTGGCATGCGACACGGCGGGAGCGCATGATCGGCCCATGACCGATTCCGCTGACGACACCCAGCACTCCGCGATGCTCCCGTCGCCGTCGCTGCGACCCGGTGCCGCCCCACAGCCGACAGCGTCGGCAGGTGCTCCACAGCCGACAGCGTCGGCAGGTGCTCCACAGCCGACAGCGTCGGCAGGTGCTCCACAGCCGACAGCGTCGGCAGGTGCTCCACAGCCGACTCCGTCGGCGATGCGCCGGGCGTTGCGCCGCGCTCGCGACGGGGTGAGTCTCAACGTCGACGAAGCCACTGTGCTGTTGCAGGCGCGCGGCGCGGATCTCGACGATCTGTGTATGTCGGCGGCGCGGGTACGCGATGCGGGTCTGCTGGCGGAGGATCGTCCGGGAACCGTCACCTACTCGAGGAAGGTGTTCGTCCCGATCACGCGGCTGTGTCGCGACCGTTGCCACTACTGCACGTTCGTCACCGTCCCGGGCAAGCTTCGCGCTGAAGGCCGAGGCATGTACCTCGAGCCCGACGAGATCCTCGAGATCGCACGACAGGGCGCCGAGCTCGGCTGCAAGGAAGCGTTGTTCACCCTCGGCGACAGGCCGGAGGACCGATGGCCCGAGGCGAGACAGTGGCTCGACGAACGCGGATACGACTCGACGCTCGACTATGTGCGGGCGATGTCGATCCGGGTGCTCGAGGAGACCGGGCTGCTGCCGCACCTGAATCCGGGTGTGATGAGCTGGGCCGAGATCTCACGGCTCAAGCCGGTGGCGCCGTCGATGGGCATGATGCTCGAGACGACGTCGGAGCGGTTGTTCACGGAGAAGGGCCAGTGCCATCACGGCAGTCCCGACAAGGAACCATCCGTGAGGCTGCGGGTGCTCACCGATGCGGGTCGCTTGTCGGTGCCGTTCACCACGGGCATCCTCGTCGGCATCGGGGAGTCCTTCGTCGAGCGTGCCGAGTCGATCCTGGCGATCCGGAAGACACACAAGGCGTTCGGGCACATCCAGGAAGTCATCGTGCAGAACTTCCGGGCCAAGGACGACACCGCGATGCGCGACGTCGACGACGCCGCGCTCGACGAGTTCCTCGCTGCGATCGCGGTCTCCCGTCTGATCCTCGGCCCGGGTATGCGCATCCAGGCGCCGCCGAACCTGGTGTCGCTCGACGAGTGCCGCGCACTGCTCGCGGCGGGAGTCGACGATTGGGGTGGCGTGTCGCCGCTGACACCGGATCACGTCAACCCGGAGCGGCCGTGGCCGAATCTCGACACGCTGGCCCAGCTCAGTGCCGAGGCGGGATTCCGGCTCACCGAACGCATCGCAGCGCAGCCGCAGTACGTGCTGGCCGGTCAGCCGTGGATCGACCCGAGGATCACCGCTCATGTCCGTGCGCTGTCCGACCCGGAGACGGGTCTCGCGCAGCAGGTCATCCCGTCGGGGCTGCCGTGGCAGGAACCCGACATCGAATGGGAGTCGTCGGGACGTGTCGACCTCAACTCCGAGATCGACGTGACCGGACGCAACACCGTTCATCGCTCCGACCTGGGTAGTGCCTTCGGTGACTGGGACACCGTGCGCGAGCAAGTGCTCGCGCTCGGCGAAAATGCGCCGGTGCGGCTCGACAGTGACGTGCTGTCGGCCCTGCGGTCTGCGGAGCGCGACCCGGGCGGGTGCTCCGACGCCGAGTACATCGCTCTCGCGAACGCCGACGGGGCGGGTCTCGAGGCGATGGTCGCGCTGGCAGATCAGCTGCGTCGCGACACGGTCGGCGACGACGTCACGTATGTCGTCAACCGGAACATCAACTTCACCAACATCTGTTACACGGGTTGTCGGTTCTGTGCGTTCGCGCAGCGTAAGGGCGACGCCGACGCCTTCACGCTCTCCTCGGAGGAAGTCGCCGACCGGGCGTGGGAAGCGCACGTCGCCGGCGCCACCGAGGTGTGCATGCAGGGCGGCATCGACCCCGAGCTGCCCGTCACGGGCTACGCCGATCTGGTGCGAGCGGTCAAGGCGCGGGTGCCGTCGATGCACGTGCACGCGTTCTCGCCGATGGAGATCGTCAACGGTGTCGCGCGAAGCGGTACGTCCATCCGTGAATGGTTGACGGAGCTGCGCGAAGCCGGCCTCGACACCATCCCGGGCACGGCCGCGGAGATCCTCGACGACGAGGTGCGCTGGGTCCTCACGAAGGGCAAGCTGCCCACCGCGGAGTGGATCGAGGTGGTCACCACTGCGCATGAGGTGGGATTGCGTTCCAGTTCGACGATGATGTACGGCCACGTGGACCAACCGCACCACTGGGTCGGGCACCTGAATGTGCTGCGTGGGATCCAGGACCGCACCGGCGGGTTCACCGAGTTCGTGCTCCTGCCGTTCGTGCACCAGTCGTCGCCGCTGTATCTCGCGGGTGCGTCCCGCCCGGGACCGACGATGCGCGACAACCGCGCGGCGCACGCGCTGGCGCGCATCATGCTGCACGGGCGCATCGAGAACATCCAGACCAGCTGGGTCAAGCTCGGTGTGGCCGGGACGCAGGCGATGCTCGAGGGCGGAGCCAACGATCTCGGTGGCACGTTGATGGAGGAGACGATCTCGCGGATGGCGGGTTCGCAGCACGGTTCGGAGAAGACCGTCTCCGAGCTGGTGGCGATCGCCGAGGGCATCGGTCGCCCTGCCCGCGAGCGCACCACCGCGTACGCCCGTCGTGAGATCGGCGTCACTGTCCGCTAGGTCAGGCCTGGCTCCACGGTCAGGTCAGGGCACCCTAACGGGAAGGTGAGGACCGGCGACGGTGGATACTGTTCGGTTGTGGGCGCCGGTGCGCCGATGCGCTGGGACCGTACGGGTCGGCGGGCATTCAGAGAGGCAGGGAGAACAGCAGTGACGTACACGATTGCGGAGCCGTGCGTGGACGTGTTGGACAAGGCATGCATCGAAGAGTGCCCGGTCGACTGCATCTACGAGGGTGGTCGCATGCTGTACATCCACCCGGACGAATGCGTGGACTGTGGCGCCTGCGAGCCCGTGTGCCCCGTCGAGGCGATCTTCTACGAAGACGACGTACCGGACGAGTGGACCGAGTACGTGCAGACCAACATCGATTTCTTCAACGACCTCGGATCTCCCGGTGGTGCGGCGAAGCTCGGCAAGGTCGACTACGACACGCCGTTCGTCAAGAATCTGCCTCCCATGGGTGAGGAATAGGCGCCGGTGGCCACACGCACACGCCGGTCGGTCGCACAGAGCCTTCCGGATTTTCCGTGGGATTCACTGACCGACGCAAAGGCGAAGGCCGCCGCCCACCCGGACGGGATCGTCAACCTCTCGGTGGGGACGCCCGTGGATCCCGTCGCGCCGGTCATCCGGGATGCACTGGCGTCGGTCGCGGAAGAGCCGGGATACCCGACGACTCACGGCACACCCGAGTTGCGGCACGCCGCGGTCGGGGCGCTTGCGCGTCGTTATGGGATCACGGGCATCGACGAGGCGTCGATCCTGCCTGCGATCGGTACCAAGGAGATGATCGCGTGGTTGCCGACCCTCCTGGGTATCGGCGCTGAGGATCTCGTCGTCATTCCTGAGCTCGCGTACCCGACCTACGAGGTCGGCGGACTGCTCGCGGGTGCACGGTTGATCCGCGCCGACGGTCTCACCCGGCTCGGGCCCGAAGGCGCGTCGCTGGTGTTCGTCAACTCGCCGTCGAACCCGACCGGCAAGGTGCTCGGCCTCGATCATCTGCGCAAGGTCGTCGACTGGGCACGCAGCCGGAACGCGATCGTCGTGTCCGACGAGTGCTACCTCGGGCTCACGTGGGAGGGCGAGGCCCTGTCGATCCTGCATCCGAGCGTGAGCGACGGCGACCACACCAATCTGCTTGCGGTGCATTCGCTGTCGAAGACGTCGAACCTCGCGAGTTACCGCGCGGGATTCGTCACCGGCGACGCCGAACTCGTCGCCGACCTGCTCGAGGTGCGCAAGCATTCCGGCATGATGGTGCCGCTGCCGATCCAGGCCGCGATGACCGCGGCACTGAACGACGACGAGCACGAGAACATCCAGCGTGAGCGGTACCGTGCGCGTCGTGAGACGCTGCTCGCGGCCGTGCGCGGCGCCGGGTTCACCGTCGACCATTCCGAGGCCGGTCTGTACCTGTGGGCAACCCGCGGTGAAGAGTGCCGCGCGACCGTCGACTGGTTTGCCGAACGCGGCATTCTCGTTGCACCGGGCGAGTTCTACGGGCCCGGCGGTGTGTTGCACGTGCGGATCGCGTTGACGGCCACCGACGAGCGGATCGAGGCGGCGGCACAGCGACTGGCCTGATCGATCGGAACTTCCCGCTCGATCGTCAACCCGGCGCTACCCTGGGCCCAGGAGGCACCATGGACGCCGTCACAGTTGTTCCTGAGCCGACGAACGAGCCGGTGCACGGATACGCCCCGGGCAGTCCCGAGCGCACTCGCCTGCTCGGGAAGCTCGCGGAGCTCTCCGCCGACCCGATCGATGTCAGTCATGTGATCGGGGGAGCCCACCTCCACGGCGAGGGTGATCGCGTCGACATCGTGCAGCCGCACAACCACGCTTCGGTGCTCGGCACCCTCCGCAACGCCACCGTGGCGGACGCGGCAGCTGCAGTCGATGCCGCCACCGCGGCGGCACCGGCGTGGCGCGATATGCCGTTCGACGCGCGCGCCGCGATACTTCTGCGGGCTGCCGACCTGATGTCGGGCCCGTGGCGCGAGACCATCGCCGCCGCGACGATGCTCGGTCAGTCGAAATCGGTGCAGCAGGCCGAGATCGACGCACCGTGCGAGCTGGTGGACTTCTGGCGTTTCAACGTGCACTTCGCACGTGAACTCCTCGCGGAGCAGCCGAAGTCGTCGCCGGGCGTGTGGAACCGGATGGATCACCGTCCGCTCGAAGGATTCGTGTACGCCGTGACGCCGTTCAACTTCACGGCGATCGCCGGCAACCTGCCCACCGTACCCGCGCTCATGGGCAACACCGTCGTCTGGAAGCCCTCACCCACGCAGTCCCTGGCCGCCTACTGGACGATGCGCGTGCTCGAGGCGGCCGGGCTTCCGCCCGGGGTGATCAATCTGCTCACCGGCGACGGCAGAGCCGTGTCCGACGTCGTTCTGAGTGACCCCCGCTTCGCGGGTCTCCACTTCACCGGATCCGTCGCGACGTTCCGGCATCTGTGGAAGGAGATCGGCGGCAACCTCGACGCGTATCGCACCTATCCGCGGATCGTGGGGGAGACCGGCGGAAAGGATTTCGTCGTCGCGCATCCTTCCGCCGACCCCGCTGTCCTGGCCACTGCGCTGATCCGCGGCGCGTTCGAGTATCAGGGGCAGAAGTGTTCGGCGGCGTCGCGCGCGTTCGTGCCGCGTTCGGTGTGGTCGCGGATGCGGGAGGATTTCCTCGCGGAGGTCGATGCGCTCACCTACGGCGACGTCACCGACCTGTCCAATTTCGGTGGCGCGTTGATCGATCGCCGCGCATACGAGAAGGCCGTCGGTGCCCTCGACCGCGCTCGGGACCGCACCTGCGTGGAGTTCGCCGTCGGCGGTGGGTACGACCAGTGGGTCGGATGGTTCGTACGACCCACGGTGCTGCTCGTCGACGATCCCGGCGACGAAGCGCTCACCACCGAATATTTCGGCCCGATCCTCGCTGTGCACGTCTACGACGACACCGTCACCGGTGCGTGGGAGAACGTGCTCGAGATGATCGACACTGCAACCCCGTACGCACTGACCGGGGCCGTGGTCGCGGAGGATCGCGCCGCGATCGAGCAGGCTGCCGCCGCACTGAGATTCACGGCGGGCAACTTCTACGTCAACGACAAGCCCACCGGCGCGGTCGTCGGACAGCAGCCGTTCGGCGGTGGTCGGCTCTCGGGCACCGACGACAAGGCGGGCTCGCCGTTGAACCTGCTGCGCTGGGTGTCGCCGCGTGCGCTCAAGGAGACGTTCGTCCCGCCCACCGCTCACCGCTATCCGCATATGGAACCCGATCCCGGGGCGGGGTCGTGAGCAGTACGGGCCAGAGCGGTGCGCTGTCGAACCCGCTGCGCCCGGTCATTCTCGCCGCATCGAAATCGAACGCGGTGCGTCGCCTGATCACCGGGGCACCTCCCACGCGCCGGATCGTCGACCGGTTCGTCGCCGGAACCACCCGCGCGGACGCGATGACCGTCGCCGCGCAGCTGCTGGGCTCGGGCACGGGGGTGAGCATCGACCATCTCGGCGAGAACACCTTCGATGTCGGGCAGGCCCGCGCCGTCGTCGGTGAATACCGTGAGTTGCTTGCCGATCTCGGGACGCTCGGCGAACTCACGCCCGAGACGTTCACGGGTGCGCCCGCCGTCGAGGTGTCGGTCAAGCTCACCGCGCTGGGGTTGTCGCTCGGGACGGACGGCAGCAAGATCGCGCTCGATCACGCCCGGGAGATCTGCGCCGCCGCGCAGGATGCAGCCGCGTGGGTCAGCATCGACGCAGAAGACCACACCGTCACCGACGACACTCTCGCAATCGTCCGCGACCTGCGCGCCGATTTTCCCGACGTGGGAGCGGTCGTGCAGGCGTATCTGCGCCGCACCGAAGGGGACTGCCGCGAACTGACGGCGCCGCGGTCGCGGGTGCGGCTGTGCAAAGGCGCCTACGACGAGCCGGCGTCGGTGGCGTATCGGGATCGCGCCGAGGTCGATGCGTCGTATCTGCGGTGCCTGCGGATCCTCATGGCGGGCGACGGGTACCCGATGGTCGCCTCGCACGATCCCGCCGTCGTCGCGGCGGTCGACCCGCTCGCCGCGAGCGTGGGACGTGGCCGCGGCGAGTTCGAGCATCAGATGCTGTTCGGGATTCGGGCCGGGGAGCAGCAGCGCTTGGCCGGCGTCGGGCGTCGGGTGCGGGTCTACGTACCGTACGGGTCGCAGTGGTACGGCTATCTCATGAGGCGTCTTGCCGAGCGGCCCTCCAACCTGCGATTTTTCGTGCATTCACTTCTGAGTGGCGACTGAACGGACCACCTCGCCGGTAGATTGGCGCCCGTGAGCACCTCCGGAGACGACCCTCGTTCGTGGGTGCTCTATGTCGTCGTGGTGGCTCTGACCGCTCTGATTGCCGCCCCGCGTCGTGGCCACGACAGACGCGCCGCGAAGGGCTGGTGGTGGCCGCCTCCGGTCGCGGCGACCGTCTTGTGGGCGGTGGTCGCGGTGCCGTCGGTGATCCGGTTGATCGAGCCGTCGATGGTCGGGGTGTTCCGTCGTGACCCTGTCCGTACCCGCGACGGTGAATGGTGGCGGGTATTCACCTCGGCGCTGACACAGGACGGTGGTGTCGCCGGGACGATCGGCACTCTTGTGATGCTCGCGATCATCACGATCGCGGCGGTACGCGTCTGGGGATGGCAGCGCGCGGTCGCGTTGTTCGTCGTGGGCCAGCTCTTGTGGGGGTTGTTCACGTCGTTCGTCGAGCCGTCGGTGGGGGCGGGAGTCTCCGGTGCGTCGTTCGTGATGGCGGCGTCCCTCGCGGGTCTGTGGCCGGTGGTGGGGGCGCGGCGCACACTGCTGGTGGCATCGGCCGGCACGTTCGTCGTCGGGGTACTGCTGGTGATCCTCGACGATGCCCACGGTGTCGCTGTGCTGATCGGCATGCTCCTCGGGGCAGTGCTCGGAATCGTGCTCCCGCCGTCTCGGCAGGTCACCGCGTCCGGCCCCGAGGTGCACGGTGGTCTCCGTTCCTGACCGTGCGCACAGCGATACGTGCGATCGGGGACCGCGACAGTATCGTGACAGCTGTGTCTGCACTACTGCGATCGTTGAACCCGCTTGCCGTCGCCCGCGGTGACGATGTGTCCGATGCCGTCCGGATCGACGGCCATACCTTGTCGCGCAGCGACATTCTCGGGGCAGCGACCGCGGTGGCCGCCCGCGTGTCGCGAGCCGAGCGGGTCGCGGTGCTAGCGACTCCCACCGCGACGACGATCGTGGCGGTGGTCGGCTGTCTGCTTGCGGGCGTCACGGTGGTGCCGGTGCCGCCGGACTCGGGTCCGGCCGAACTCGCTCACATACTGAAGGATTCGGGTGCACAGGCCTGGCTCGGGCGTGCGCCCGACGCGGGTGACGCTGCCACGGATGCGCAGGTGCCGGAACTTCCCGTGTTGCCGGTGCGACTGCACGCGCGCGACTGGCATCACGTGCCGGAGCCGAGCCCGACGAAGATCGCGTTCGTGCTCTACACATCCGGCACCACGGGAGCGCCCAAGGGTGTATTGCTCAGCCGCCAGGCGATCGCCGCTGGTCTCGACGCGCTCGTGCGGGCATGGGACTGGACCGAGCGCGACACCCTGGTGCACGGACTGCCGCTGTTCCACGTGCACGGCCTGATTCTCGGTGTGCTCGGTTCACTTCGGGTGGGCAGCAGGCTCATCCACACGGGCAAGCCGACGCCACAGGCGTACGCGGAGGCTGCCGGCACCCTCTATTTCGGTGTGCCGACGGTGTGGTCGCGTGTGGTCGAGGACGAAGAGTCCGCGCGCGCTCTGAGCAGTGCGCGACTGCTCGTCTCGGGCAGTGCCCCGCTTCCGGTGCCGGTGTTCGAGAAGTTGCGCGTGCTCACGGGGCAAGCTCCGATCGAGCGCTACGGCATGAGCGAAACAATGCTCACGTTGAGCACCCGTGCCGACGGTGAGCGTCGACCCGGCTGGGTGGGGACACCGGTCGCCGGGGTGCAGACGCGGCTGCGGGACGAACGCGGTGCCGACGTGCCCCACGACGGGGAGAGCATCGGCGTGCTGCAGGTGCGAGGTCCGATGTTGTTCGACGGCTATCTGGGTCGCCCCGAGGCCACGGCTGCATCGTGGACGGACGACGGCTGGTTCATCACCGGTGATGTCGCGGTGATCGATGCCGAGGGCTTCCACCGGATCGTCGGCCGGGAGTCGACGGATCTGATCAAGACGGGCGGCTTCCGGGTGGGGGCAGGGGAGATCGAAACCGTGCTCCTCGGACATCGGTCGGTAAGAGAGGTTGCGGTTGCGGGACTGGAAGACGATGATCTCGGCCAACGTATCGTCGCGTTCGTGGTTCCTCACGTCGATGGTCCGGAAGTGGTCGAGGAAGAGTTGATCACGCTTGTTGCTCAGCAGCTTTCGATCCACAAGCGCCCGCGTGAGGTGCGAGTGGTCGACTCCTTGCCGCGCAACGCGATGGGAAAGGTACAGAAGAAACTGTTGCAGTAGCGGCGCCGACGGAACAATTTCCGGCCGAGTGTCGGTGCAGACGGAAAGTCGACACACAGTCGGCTCGGGGGGTTGCGTGTGCCACACTCCAGGGCGGATTGTCTACTGCAGAGTAAGTAGGTCTACTCACTTCGATGGGGGTTCGAGGTATGTCTCTGACGGATCAGGTTCGCGAAACCGAGCAAGCGCTTCGTCCGGATCGCTACGGCAGCGCGAGCCCGGCCTTCATGGTCGACGGCAAGCCCGCATCGGTTCCGCTTCGCGACCTGCCGGCGGTGGCGCGCAAGCTGGTCGCGCACTTCGCCGACAACGTCGCGCCGTGCTCGCTGCGTCCCGGCGAGTCGCTGCGCGGCGACGTCACCGAGGTCACCGTCCGGTGCCTGCGCATCGCGATCCACCTGCTCGACTCCGGTGAACTCCCGACGGACGCCGATCTCGCAGATCTGCGCAGCAGCGCAGCGCAGTGGGCGCGGGCGGGATTCCGCCTCGAATACATGCTGCGGATCTATCACGAAGGGATTCGCCTGGGCTGGGAGCTCGTCAGCGACCGGGCTCGCGAAGGCGACGTCCTGTCGGTCGCCGACGCCTCGCGGCTGTGGATGGCACTGCTCGAACGGGTCACCGTGACCGCCACGACCGGATTCGTCTCGGAACTCGAGGTCATCCGCCGCGAGCGCGACGTTGCCGCACAGGAACTCATCGCTGCACTTCTCAGCGGCCAGGATGCCGCGTCCGTCGCGCGTCGTTCCGGGCTCGAACTCGCCGACGGATACACCGTGCTCGCCGTGTCGCTGGCGCGGCACCCCGACGAGCGGAATCCGCACGTGCGCCCCGAGGTCGTCGCACGCCGGACCCTGCGCCGCGTCGAGGTCGAACTGGAAGCCATCTGCGACGGCAAGCACCTGGCGCTGCTCGGCCCCGAAGGGGGCACGGTACTGCTCGCAGGTTCGTCGACGTCGCCCGCGGTCGACGATCTGCGCCGCCGGATCGAGTCGGTGGCCGGTGTGTCGGTGACCGTGGCGCTGGTGCACGCGTCGGTGCCGGAAGTTCCGGCAGCAGCGAAGCAGGCCCACGAACTGCTCGACCTCGCCCGGTTGCTGGGCCGCCCGGTCGGGACGTACGGGATGCACGACCTCGCTCTCGAATATCAGCTGACCCGGCCCGGGCCGGCCCGGCAGTATCTCGCGCGGGTCCTCGACCCGCTGGACGACTCACCCGAACTCGTCGAGACTCTCGAGACCCACATCTCGCACGATCTGAGCCGACAGCTGACCGCGCGCACGCTGCACGTGCACGCCAACACTGTCGACTACCGTCTCAAGCGGGTTTCTCAGCTGACCGGCTTCGATCCCACCCGGCCCTCGGGTCTGCGGCAGTTGCAGGCCGCGTTGATCGCGCGACGGCTCGAAGGCATGGGTACGGATCGGGAGTTCCTCGCCGCACAGTAGGTTCTCGCCCACGCAGTCGGGACTGGGCCCAGCGCGCGGCTGGGCCCAGTACTCCGTTCAGGATGCGGGAAGGTCGGCTGCGTCGTCTGAATCTGCAGGATGGTAACGGCGCCAGACGAAGCCGATCACGGTGATGATCACGAACAGCACGGCGGTGGCCGTGAGCTGCGCCCGGGCGTCGGAATCCGAGAGCATCAGGACGATGAACGCGACGAGGAGCGCGAGCGTGAACCAGCTGAGATAGGGGAACGCCCACATCTTCAGCTTCAGCGTGCCGTCCTGCTCGAACCGCCGCCGCAGCCGCAGGTGCGCAACCACGATGAACAGCCAGATCGCGATCAGCGCCGAGCCGACGGCATTGAGCAGGATTCCGAGGATCTGATCGGGAAGCAGCCAGTTCAGCCACACACTGACGAAGCCGAAGAAGACCGACACCAGCACCGCGTTGCGAGGTACTCCGTTGTGCGAGAGCTTGCCGAGCCATGTCGGTCCGTCCCCGCCGCGCGCGAGGGAGTACGCCATCCGCGACGTTCCGTACACGTTCGCGTTGAACGCCGACAGCAGCGCGATGACGACGACGAGTTCCATGAACCCGGAAACATAGGGGATCCCGGCGATGTCGAGGACGGACACGAACGGCGAGGTGTCGCCGCTCGCGGTGGTCCACGGCAACACGAGCACCATGATCGCGATGGAGCCGAGGTAGAACAGGCTGATACGCCAGACGACCGAGCGTACGGCGGTGGCGATCGACCGTTCCGGATCCTTCGATTCGGCAGCGGCGATCGTGACGATCTCGATGCCGCCGAACGCGAACGCGACCGCGAGCAGACCCGCTGCGATGCCTGCGATGCCATTGGGCGCGAAACCGTCGCCGTCGCCGAGTAGGTGCGTCGTGCCGACCGGATCGGTACCGGGCAGCAGACCGAACACCAACAGCACACCCAGTACGAGGAAGCCGAGGATGACGGCGACCTTCAATGCGGCGAACCAGAACTCGAACTCACCGAAATTCGCGACCCGCGCGAGGTTGACCACGGCGAAGAAGGTGACGAAGACGAGCGCCACCACCCATTGAGGTAGACCGGGCACCCACGACTGCACAATGGCCGATGCGCCGGTGATCTCGACGCCCAGGACCATGATGAGCATGAACCAATACAGCCACCCCATCGTGAACCCGGCCCAGCGGCCGATTCCGATGCGGGCGTAGTGCGAGAACGACCCTGACACCGGTAGCGCTGCGCCCATCTCACCGAGCATCCGCATCACGAAGATGATCATGATGCCGGCGAGGGCATACGAGACGAGGACGGCGGGACCCGCTGCGGCGATACCCACACCGGAGCCGAGGAACAGGCCCGCGCCGATCGCGGAGCCGAGCCCCATCATGGTCAGATGTCGGACTTTGAGTCCGCTTCCGAGATGTTCGGGTTCGGTTGCGGGCGACTCGGCTGTGCTCACGATCGTCTTCTCAGTCGTTGGCGTGGAGTGCTGCGTTCAGTTCGACGCCGGTGCCCTTGTTCGGGACCACTTCGACAGCACCACTGACCGAATTGCGGCGCAGCAGGAGGTTGGACTTTCCGTTGAGTTCCTTGGCCTTGACGACAGTGCCGTCGGGGCCGGTGACCTTGGTTCCTGCGGTGATGTACAGGCCGGCCTCGACGATGCAGTCGTCGCCGAGCGAGATGCCGACACCGGCGTTCGCGCCGAGAAGGCAGCGCTTGCCGATGGAGATGACTTCCTTCCCGCCGCCCGACAGGGTGCCCATGATCGAGGCGCCGCCGCCCACATCGGAGCCGTCGTCGACGACGACACCAGCGGAGATGCGGCCTTCGACCATCGAGTTACCGAGGGTGCCTGCGTTGAAGTTTACGAAGCCCTCGTGCATCACAGTGGTACCGGACGCAAGGTGCGCACCGAGACGGACACGGTCGGCGTCGGCGATGCGGACACCTGCCGGCACGACGTAGTCGACCATGCGCGGGAACTTGTCGACGCCGTAGACGGTGACGGGTCCGCGGATGCGCAGGCGCGACCGGACGAGTTCGAAACCGTCGACCGCGCAGGGACCGTAGTTGGTCCACACCACGTTGGCGAGGAGACCGAACTGGCCGTCGAGGTTGATGCCGTGCGGCTGGACGAGGCGATGCGAGAGGAGGTGGAGGCGCAGGTAGACGTCGTGTGCGTCGACCGGAGCCTTCGATAGATCGGCGACGGTGGTGCGCACCGCGACCTGGTTGACGTCGCGCGCCTCATCGGTACCTGCGAGGAGCGCGAGGTCGGACGGGATGTCTTTCCCCTCGAGCCGCGTCGTCCCGGTTTCGGTGTATTCGCCCAGCGTGGGGGCCGGGAACCAGGTGTCGAGGACGGTGCCGTCCGCCGCGATGTTCGCGATACCTACTGCTGATGCTCCGTGTGCACTCACGGTCGAGAAGCGTACGCGAGGCACCCATGCTCCTGTGTAGGCCCTGTGAAAAACCGATGCCGAACCTGTGAAAAACGATGATTCCGTATTGTGCGGCTATGGCCGCACCACACCTTGACCTGCACTCCGATCCGATCGACCTCACCGCAGCCCTGGTGGATATCCCCAGTGTGTCGCAGGACGAATCGGTCATTGCCGACGCCGTCGAGAAGGCGCTGCGCGAACAGACGTCCGGGTTCGAGGTGATTCGCAGCGGCAACGCCGTCCTGGCCCGCACGAATCGCGGCCTCGGCAGTCGGGTGATGATGGCCGGTCACCTCGACACGGTGCCGATCGCCGACAACGTGCCGTCGCATCGCGAGGGCGACCTGATGTACGGGTGCGGGACCTCCGACATGAAGTCGGGCGACGCGGTGTTCCTGCACCTCGCGGCGACTGTGGCCGAACCCGCACACGATCTGACACTCGTGTTCTACGACTGCGAGGAGATCGCCGCCTCCTTCAACGGACTCGGCCGGATCGAGACCGATCTGCGCGAATGGCTCGACGCCGACGTCGCGATCCTCGGCGAGCCCACCGGTGGGCTGATCGAAGCGGGCTGTCAGGGGACGCTGCGGGTGAGGATCACCACGGGCGGTGTACGAGCGCATTCGGCCAGGTCCTGGCTCGGCGACAATGCGATCCACAAGCTTGCGCCTGTGCTCGACCGGCTGTCACGGTACGAAGCACGGTCGGTCGACATCGACGGCTGCGTGTACCGAGAAGGACTGTCCGCCGTGCGTCTCGGTGGGGGAGTGGCCGGCAATGTCGTGCCCGACGCGGCGGAGGTCGACGTCAATTTCCGGTTCGCACCGGATCGAAGCCCCGATGCGGCTCTCGCGCATGTGAAGGAGGTCTTCGCGGGCCTCGACATCGCGATGGAACTGACCGACATGTCGCCGGGCGCTCTGCCCGGCCTGTCGAACCCTGCCGCGGCGGCGCTGGTGGCGGCGGCCGACGGCCGATTCCGCGCGAAATACGGATGGACCGACGTGTCGCGGTTCGCGGCCCTGGGGATCCCCGCCGTCAATTACGGTCCGGGCGATCCGAACCTCGCGCACAAGCGGGACGAGAACGTGGACGTGCGTCACATCACCGAGGTGACCGCAGTGCTCCGCGGGTACCTCACCCGATAACGTGACCGACATGCCAGGCGACGAACCCCCCACGAACTCTGACAGTCGACGCGATCGCGACGAGATCGTGCATCGGGGACCCGTGCAGTTGCGCGGCGACCGTGCGTTCGAGTCCACCATGATGGATCAGCGCCTGCTCGACCGGCGCGGCCCCGCCGACTGGGTACACACCGACCCGTGGCGGGTGCTGCGGATCCAGAGCGAATTCGTCGAAGGGTTCGGTGCGCTCGCCGAGGTCCCGCGCGCCGTCGCGGTGTTCGGATCGGCGCGTACACCGACGGACCACCCGGACTACGAGATCGGTCGCCGCCTCGGTGCTGCACTCGTCGATGCGGGTTACGCCGTGATCACCGGTGGCGGTCCCGGAGCGATGGAGGCCGCGAACCGCGGGGCGAGCGAGTCGGGCGGTTTCTCGATCGGCCTCGGCATCGAACTGCCCTTCGAGCAATCGCTCAACGACTGGGTGGATCTGGGCCTGAACTTCCGGTACTTCTTCGCGCGCAAGACGATGTTCGTGAAGTACTCGCAGGCGTTCGTCTGCCTGCCCGGTGGATTCGGAACGCTCGACGAGTTGTTCGAAGCGGTCACGCTGGTGCAGACCCACAAGATCACCCAATTCCCGATCGTGTTGTTCGGCACCGAGTACTGGTCGGGGCTGCTCGAATGGATCCGCTCGACGATGCTGCACGAGGGCAAGATCTCGGCCGAGGACCTCGACCTGATCTCGGTGACCGACAGTATCGAGGAGGCGGTGCAGATCATCGTCGCCGCGCACCGCGGTGAGGACGAGCACGAGCTCTACGGTGAGGAGGCCTCGTGGTGAGCGAGCCCGGCCTGGCGGTGTGCGTCTACTGCGCGTCCGGTCCGGTGGACGCGTCGTACCTCGAGTTCGCGACCGCGGTCGGCACGGCGCTGGGCCGCCGCGGATGGCGGTTGGTCTCCGGCGGGGGCAACGTGTCGATGATGGGCGCGATCGCCGAGGCCGTCCGCGCTGCGGGTGCGCACACGGTCGGAGTCATCCCGAAGGCGCTCGTGCACCGCGAGGTCGCCGACGTCGATGCGGACGAACTCGTCGTCACCGACACGATGCGGCAGCGCAAGGAGATCATGGAGTCCCGCGCCGACGCGTTCATCACCCTGCCCGGTGGAATCGGCACGCTCGAGGAGTTGTTCGAGACCTGGACCGCGGGATACTTGGGGATGCACGACAAGCCCATGGTGCTGCTCGATCCGGTCGGGCACTACACCGGATTGCTCGCATGGCTCGAGTCGATGGTCGACACCGGGTTCGTGGCTCGGCGCGCGCTCGATGCGTTGCAGGTCACCGGCGATATCGAGGACGCGCTCGATCGGTGTGGCGTGGACGTGCAGGCGTAGAGGGGGTTCCGCTCGACCGATCGATTATCTACTCTTCGGTAAGTTCGGGGGAGCTACACCTTCGTCCGAACCTGCTGCCCTGCCGACGCCGTGAGGAACGAAGTTGAACAACCCCGTGTCCACCGAGCGTGATTCGACGGTCTCCCCGATCGGTCTGCTTGCCCAATTACCGGCCATGCTGCCCGATGCGCCGAGTCTGTTGCGCGGGGCGCTCGGGATGACCCGCACCCCGCAGGCCCGCGAGACGATCGGATCGGTGTTCCAGAAACTCGCCGACCGTCGGCCCGATCAGCCGTTCCTGCGCTTCGACGGCGATACGCTGAGCTACGGCGACGCAAATGCGCAGGTCAACCGATATGCGGCCGTGCTGACGGCGCGGGGCGTCCAGGTGGGTGACGTCGTCGGCATCCTCATGACGAACCGACCGGAGGCGCTGCTCATCACACTCGCAGCCGTCAAACTCGGTGCCGCAGCCGGCATGATCAACAATCACCAGCGCGAAGAGGTGCTCGCCCACAGCCTCGGACTGCTCGACTGCCGTGTCCTCGTGATCGGCGAAGAGTGCGAAGAGGCGATCGAGTCCCTCGATGGGCCCCCGCAGGCGGGGGCGGTACTGCGCGTCGACGAACTCGACTCCCTCGCCGCAGAGGCCGATTCCGCGAACCCGGCGGTCACCGAACGCCTGAAGGCCTCAGAGACCGCGTACTACATCTTCACCTCGGGAACGACAGGCCTGCCCAAGGCCAGCACGATGTCGCACTTCCGCTGGCTCAAATCGATGTCCGGGCTCGGAGGGTTGGGCGTGCGCCTGCACCGCGACGACACCCTGTACTGCTGCCTGCCGCTCTATCACAACAACGCACTGACGGTCGCCCTCTCGTCGGTACTCGGCTCGGGCGCGACCCTCGCGCTCGGCCGCAAGTTCTCGGCGTCGGGATTCTGGGCGGATGCCCGCCGCAACGGTGCCACCGCGTTCATCTACATCGGTGAGATCTGTCGATACCTGCTCAACCAGCCCGAGCGTCCCGACGACCGCGACAACGGCATCCGGCTGATGGTGGGAAACGGACTGCGACCCGAGATCTGGACGGAGTTCACCGAACGCTTCGGAATCGAGCGTGTCGCCGAGTTCTACGGCGCAAGTGAATGCAACATCGCCTTCATCAACGCCCTCAACCAGACCCGCACCGCAGGCATCTGCCCACTGCCGCACGCAGTGGTGGACTACGACCCGGACACGGGTAAGGCGCGACGCGGTGCTGACGGGCGACTGCGGGGCGTGCGGCGAGGTGAGGTCGGTCTGCTGCTCGCGAAGGTAACCTCCCGCGCCCCCTTCGACGGGTACACCGATCCCGACGCGACCGAGGCCAAACTCGTCCGCGACGCGTTCGACGACGGCGACGTCTGGTTCGACACCGGCGATCTCGTCCGCAAGCAAGGCTTCCTGCACGTGGCGTTCGTCGACCGCCTCGGCGACACTTTCCGGTGGAAGGGCGAGAATGTCGCGACCACACAGGTCGAAGGGGCAGTCTCGGCGCACGAGTCGATCGCCGAGGCGGTCGTCTACGGGGTCGAGGTGCCCGGTATCGAAGGCCGCGCGGGCATGGCCGCGGTGACTCTGCATCCGGACGCGGAATTCGACGGTGCCGAGCTCTACGCCGCTCTGCACCGCGCGCTCCCGGACTACGCGGTGCCGCTGTTCGTGCGGATCGTCGACGAGCTGGAGCACACGACGACCTTCAAGAGCCGCAAGGTGGATCTGCGCAAGCAGGGATACACCGACATCGGCTCCGACGCCCTGTTCGTCCTCGCGGATCGCTCGGAGGGATACCGCCCCCACTACGACGGATACGTCGATGCAGTCACGCGGGGTGAAATCCCCCGGCGTTGACCGTGTCAGGATGGGAGCCATGACCGGTTCCGCCGCAGAGGTTCCCGAGTTGCCCGCGCAGTCCGACGTGCGCCCACCCGGGCCTGCGTCTCGGCCGCCGGACGGACGACCGTCTCCGACGCTGTGCGGCCGGCCGGTCCCGACCGACCGGGCCCTCGTGATGGCGATCGTCAACCGCACCCCGGACTCGTTCTACGACCAGGGGGCCACGTTCACCGACGCGGCAGCTCTCGCCGCTGTCGACCGCGCCGTCACCGAGGGCGCCGATCTCGTGGACATCGGCGGTGTCAAGGCGGGACCCGGCGACCTCGTCGACAGCGCGGAGGAGATCAGGCGGGTCGTGCCCTTCGTTGCAGCGATCCGTGAGCGGTACCCGGATGTGCTCATCAGTGTCGACACGTGGCGCAGCGAAGTGGCCCGGCGCGCGGTCGCCGAGGGCGCCGACCTGATCAACGACACGTGGGCGGGCGCCGACCCCGAACTCGTCGACGTCGCAGCCCAGCTCGGAGTTGGCATCGTGTGCTCCCACACCGGTGGCGCGATCCCGCGAACGCGCCCCCACCGCGTGCGGTACGCCGACATCGTTTCCGAAGTTGCTGCCGAGGTCGTCGGAGCCGCCGAGGACGCTGCGAGGCGAGGTGTCGCGACGGACTCGATCCTCATCGATCCGACCCATGATTTCGGGAAGAACACCTACCACGGGCTCGAATTGTTGCGGCACGTGGACGTTCTCGTAAATAGCGGGTGGCCTGTGCTCATGGCGCTCAGCAACAAGGACTTCGTAGGCGAGACTCTTGGTGTCGAACTCGCCGAGCGGTTGGAGGGCACATTGGCAGCGACAGCATTGTCCGCGGCAGCAGGCGCGAGGGTGTTCCGAGTACACGAGGTCGCAGCGACCCGTCGCGTGGTCGACATGACGGCAGCGATCGTCGGGACCCGCCGGCCTGCACGCACCGTGAGGGGACTGGCATGAGCGCCCCCACACGCATCTGGAGCGAAGCGAACAGTTGGGACCGTCCCACGTGGACGGTCGCCGAACTCGAGCGCGCGAAGGCCGGCCGCACAGTCACGGTCGTGTTGCCCGCCCTCGACGAGGAGGAGACCGTCGGGAAGGTCGTCGACACGATCCATCCGCTCCTGGGCGGTCTCGTCGATGAGCTGGTGGTGCTCGATTCGGGCTCCACGGACGACACCGTGGCCCGTGCGCGTGCCGCCGGCGCGCGCACGATCTCACGCGAAGAAGCAGTGCCCGGTCTGCCACCGGTCCCCGGCAAGGGCGAGGTTCTGTGGCGGTCGATCGCGGCGACGTCCGGCGACCTGATCGCGTTCGTCGATTCCGACCTCATCAACCCCGACCCGGCGTTCGTACCGAAGCTCCTCGGCCCCCTGCTGCTCGGCGACGGAATCCACCTCGTCAAAGGTTTCTATCGTCGACCCCTGCGGGTCAGTGGCGCGGAGGACGCCTCCGGCGGTGGCCGGGTCACCGAACTGGTCGCGCGACCCCTGCTCGCCGCACTGCGGCCGGAACTGACGTGTGTGCTCCAACCCCTCGGAGGTGAATACGCGGGTACCCGGGAGCTGCTGCAGTCGGTTCCGTTCGCGCCGGGTTACGGCGTCGAGATCGGACTTCTGCTCGACACGTACGACCGGCTCGGTCTCGATGCGATCGCCCAGGTCAACCTGGGGGTGCGTAAACATCGGAACCGGCCCCTGTCGGAACTCGGCGCGATGAGCAGGCAGATCGTCGGAACGATGCTGGGTCGATGCGGAATCGCGGATTCGGGGGCGCCGCTGACGCAGTTCCTCGTCGACGGCGACTCCTTCAGTCCCGTCGAGACCCATGTGAGTCTCGAGGACCGTCCACCGATGATGACGATCACCGGCTGACTCGGATGTCGGCGCGGCGTGTCAGGATCGAGGAATGCTGACGATTCTGCTGTACGTGCTCGTCATCGTCGTCGTCGGCGCCGCACTGTTCTTCGTCGCGAGCGTGGTGTTCGGGCGTGGTGAGGCGCTCGCGCCCATCCAGCCCGGAACCACCGCGACGGTTCTGCCCGCGGCGGACGTGACGGGGACGGACGTGCGAGATCTGCGTTTCCAGCAGACCCTGCGCGGATACAAGATGGGCGAGGTCGACTGGGCGCTCGATCGGCTCGCCCGCGAGATCGACGAACTCAGGCTTCGGATCGAGGAGTACGAGGGATCCGCCGAGACCCTCGGCGACGACGCACCTGTGTCCGAGGATCGCGTCGTCGAGGAAACCGACGACGGTCCTGACGATCCCGAGGTTCGGGAGCCTGCGGGATCCGAGGAGTATTCGGAGGCCGAGGAGGAGAAGCAGGACGCCGACAAAGGAGCCACGCCATGACCGAGGACGGACGGGTGCGCTGCCCCTGGGCGATCGATCGCCCAGGGGAGACGCTCTACCGCGTCTACCACGACACCGAGTGGGGACGAAAACTACACGGTCGCGACGAATTGTTCGAGCGACTTGCCCTCGAGGCGTTCCAGTCGGGTCTTTCGTGGTTGACGATCTTGCGTAAGCGCGAGAGGTTCCGTGCGGCGTTCGACGGTTTCGACGTCGATGTCGTGGCTCGCTACGGCAACGAGAAGATCGCTGAGCTGATGGCCGATGCGGGCATCGTCCGCAACCGGCGCAAGATCGAGGCGGTGGTGTCGAACGCGCGAGCGGTGCTCGATCTCGACGATTCCGATCTCGACACGTTGCTGTGGTCGTTCGCACCGGCGCGGCGCGCCGACCGATTCGATTCCGTGGACAGAATCCCCGCGGTGACCGCGGAATCGACGGAGATGGCACGTGAGCTCAAGCGTCGAGGCTTCCGTTTTGTGGGCCCCACCACCGCATATGCCCTCATGCAGGCCACCGGGATGGTAGACGACCACATCGCGGAGTGCTGGGTTCGAACGGACGTCTGACCTACACCGCGTGGGCGCGCGCGGGAGTCCGCTGCCCAGCAGGGACTGCGATAGGGAACAATGGTGGAGCGCGCATCGTCGACCGAGACGAGGCAACCACACGGTAACCCACGCGCCCGGAGGTCGGGTGCAGATTTGGAGGGAGCAGAGGATGGCGGCCATGAAGCCCCGGACCGGGGACGGTCCCCTCGAAGCAACCAAAGAGGGACGAGGAATCGTCATGAGGGTTCCACTCGAGGGCGGCGGACGTTTGGTCGTCGAGCTCACGCCGGACGAGGCTGCGGCCCTCGGCGACGAACTCAAGAGTGTCACCAGCTGATCAGCGCCTCGTTCGACGATTCCGGGCCTCGCGCTGCTCTATGTGCGCGGGGCCCGGATTCGTACGGGTGAGCTGTGCCGTGTGCGTCGTGGATGAAGGGAAGCCATGCTCGACTCGGTGATCGGCCTCTTTGCATGCCCGCACTGTGAGTCGGCGATGGACCTCGACGACGCAACGGTGCTGTGCGAACGAGGCCACAGCTTCGACATCGCACGACAGGGATACGTCTCACTCCTGACCGGCGCGGCAACCCGGTTCACCGGCGACACCGCGGAGATGATCGCCGACCGCGCCGCGTTCCTCGGTGCCGGCCACTACGACCCGATCCGCGACGCGGTGGCGACCGCGTGCGCGTCCGTCCCGTCCGATTCCGGCGTACTCGAGTTGGGCGCGGGAACCGGCCAGTACCTTGCGTCGGTGCTCGACGGGATGCCAGGCTCCCGAGGTATCGGTCTCGACGTGTCGAAACCTGCGGTCCGTCGAATCGCCCGGAGCCATCCCCGCACCGGAGCCGTCCTGGCGGACGCGTGGGCACAGATCCCGGTGCGGTCCGGGGCGCTCGGGCACGTGCTGTCGGTGTTCGCCCCGCGCAATGCGTCCGAGGTCCACCGGGTCCTCGAACCGGGCGGGACGCTCGTGGTGGCCACTCCGACACCGGATCACCTGCGTGAGCTGGTGTCGCTGCCCGGAATGGTCAGCGTCGACGAACACAAGACCGAACGCTTGTCGGCCGCGCTGTCCGGCCGGTTCGAGCGACACGAGCGCACCGAGATCCGGTTCACGATGGAGTTGCCCCGCACGGCACTCGAGGCTCTCGTGGGTATGGGTCCGTCCGCCTTCCATCTCACCGTGCAGCAACGCGCCGAGATGGTGGAGGTGCTGCCCGACGGCTTCGAGGTGACCGCGTCGGTGGTGGTGTCGACGTGGGTCCGGAAGGACGGTGCGGTCAGCGGCGACTGATCGCGTCCTGGTAGACGGCGAGGGTATCGCGCGCGATCTGCGCCCACGAGAACTCGGTGACGGCCCGTGCGCGCCCCGCCCGCCCGTATTCGGCCGCGCGTGACGGATCGGAGGCGAGATCGTTGACGGCGTCCGCGAGAGCCTGTTCGTAGACCGCGGGTTCGTATGAGTTGTAGTGCACCAGTGTGCCGGTGACGCCGTCCTGCACGACCTCGGGGATCCCACCCACATCCGATGCCACCACAGCCGTCTCGCAGGCCATCGCTTCGAGATTGACGATTCCGAGCGGCTCGTACACCGACGGGCACACGAAAACCTGTGCGGCAGCAAGGAGTTCGCGGACCGATTCGCGTGGGAGCATTTCCTGCACCCAGATGACGTTGCCCCGTGAGCTCTGCAATTCGGCGACGGCCCGTTCGGTGTCCGCTGCGAGTTCAGGGGTGTCGGGCGCGCCCGCGCACAACACGAGTTGGATCTCGGGTGCGATGCGGTGCGCGGCCGCGATCAGGTGACCGAGACCCTTCTGTCGGGTGATCCGTCCGACGAACACGGCGATCGGGGCTGTCGGGTCGACACCGATCGTCGGCAGGACCGATTCGGCACCCGGCGCGAGGGGCCTCGGATGCCACACCGAGGTGTCGATTCCGTTGCGCACGACGTGGACGCGCGCGGGGTCGACGAACGGATACGCGTCGAGGACATCGAGTCGCATGCCGTCGCTGACGGCGATGACGGCGTCCGCGTACTGTACGGCGTTGCGCTCGGACCACGACGAAATCCGGTAGCCGCCGCCGAGCTGTTCGGCTTTCCAGGGGCGTCGGGGCTCGAGTGAGTGAGCGGTGAGGATATGCGGGACGTCGTACAGTTCGGCGGCGAGATGGCCGGCCAGACCCGAGTACCAGGTGTGTGAGTGGACGATGTCCGCTCCGGCAGCCCCGTGGGCCATGCGCAGTTCCGCCGAAAGGGTCGTCAAGGCGGCGTTGGCGCCGGAGAGAGCCGGGTCGGGGGAGTGCACGATCGCGGTCTCGCGGGGTGCCCCCATACAGTGCACGTCGACCTCGCACAGTCGCCGTAGTTGCGACACGAGCTCGGTTACGTGAACGCCTGCGCCGCCGTATACCTCGGGCGGATATTCCCGTGTCATCATTGCCACCCGCACCGCATCAAACTATCGGGCCGCCGAAGTTCCGGCTACTCGATCCCCGAACGCCGGGACAATAGGACACATGCGACACCCGAGGCGCACCGAGCCCGATTGGCACTTGGCTGGCGGCATCGTGGGGAGTGCGGATAGGTTGAGCGTGTGAGGAGCCAGCCACATGTGCTTGGAATTGTGCTCGCCGGCGGCGAGGGTAAGCGGCTGTATCCGCTGACCGCGGACCGCGCGAAGCCCGCGGTGCCGTTCGGGGGTGCCTACCGGCTGATCGATTTCGTGCTGAGCAACCTCGTCAACGCGGGATATCTACGCATCTGCGTGCTGACGCAGTACAAGTCGCACTCGCTGGATCGGCACATCTCGCAGACCTGGCGACTGTCCGGCTTCACCGGCGAGTACATCACCCCGGTGCCCGCACAGCAGCGCCTGGGGCCGCGCTGGTACACCGGGAGCGCCGACGCGATCCTGCAGTCGCTGAACCTCGTGTACGACGAGGACCCCGAATACATCGTGGTGTTCGGCGCCGACCACGTCTACCGCATGGACCCCGAGCAGATGGTGCGTCAGCACATCGAATCCGGCGCCGGCGTCACCGTCGCGGGCATCCGAGTCCCGCGCAGCGAAGCGTTCGCGTTCGGATGCATCGACAGCGACGAGAACGGCCTCATCACCCAGTTCCTCGAGAAGCCTGCGCACCCGCCCGGCACACCCGACGATCCCAACGTGACCTTCGCGTCCATGGGCAACTACGTCTTCACCACCAAGGTGCTCGTCGAGGCATTGCGGGCGGATTCGGAGAACTCGGACTCCGACCACGACATGGGTGGTGACATCATTCCCGCGCTCGTGGCGCAGGGCACCGCGCACGTCTACGATTTCAACGACAACGTGGTGCCGGGTGCCACCGAACGTGATCGCGGCTATTGGCGAGACGTCGGAACACTCGATGCGTTCTACGACGCACACATGGACCTCGTGTCCGTCCACCCGATCTTCAACCTCTACAACAAGCGCTGGCCGATTCGCGGGGCCATGGAGAACCTGCCTCCCGCCAAGTTCGTCCAGGGCGGCCTCGCTCAAGAGTCGATCGTCGGCGCCGGAAGCATCCTGTCCGCCGCGACCGTCCGCAATTCGGTGCTCAGCTCCAACGTCATGGTCGAGGACGGCGCCACTGTCGAGGGCAGCGTGCTGATGCCCGGCGTGCGGATCGGCAAGGGCGCAGTCGTGCGCCACGCGATTCTCGACAAGAATGTCGTCGTCGGAGACGGCGAGATCATCGGAGTCGACCTCGAGCGCGACCGTCAGCGTTTCGCGGTGAGCAACGGCGGAGTCGTCGCAATCGGTAAGGGCGTGTGGATCTAGCTCACCTCGTGCGCACCGGCGTTCAGCTCATGCGTACAGCGCACAGCAGTCCGTCGCCGAGCGGCAGTACCACCGGCGCCAGTCGTTCGTCCTGAGAGATGGCGCGCGCGGCTTCACGAACAGCGAGTACCGTCGAGTCCCGCGCGGCCGGATCGGCGACGCGCCCGTCGAGCAGAGCGTTGTGCAGCACGATGACCCCGCCGGGTCTGAGCAGCCGTACACCCTCTCGGACGAAGTGCGGGTGGTCGGCGGGGGTGGCGTCGACGAAGACGAGATCGTATCCGGAATCGGCGAGCCGCGGCAGTACGTCGAGTGCGCGGCCGTTGATCAGCCGGGTGCGCGAGGCGACCACTCCGCCGTCACGGAACGCGATCTTCGCGGCGCGCTGATGCTCGGGTTCGCTGTCGATGGTGGTGAGTACACCGTCCTCGCGTAGTCCGTGGAGCAACCACAGGCCGCTCACGCCGGCGCCGGTCCCGATCTCGACGGCGGTGCGCGCATCGAGCATGCGTGCGAACAGGGACAACGCTGCGCCCACGGACGGTGAAACGGGTTCGGCGCCGAGATCGAGGGCGCGATCGCGTGCGTTGACGAGAGTGTCGTCCTCGACGACGACATTCTCCGCGTGGGCCAGGATCCGGTCGGCATTGGTCTGCACCCTGATGAGGCTATCCTCGCGACCGCATCAGTGCAGGCAGGCGCGCCCCAGAATCCGCATTCATGGTTTCTCAGCCGACTCTCAGGGTACTCATACAGCGTCCACATCGCCGTGGTGAAAAGTGATGATCGGATACGCAACAGACCGCAGGTTCGACGATCGTGAAGTGTCGACCGGGAGAAGACGACGAAACGGATGCCGCGGAAATAGATCCCCGCACCCGAGCGTTTACACCGGAGAATGTTTTCGATCAGCGGTCCCGAAGAGGAGGATCCACCGATCCACATGCAAAGATCCGACACCGTCCCCACCCCCGAGGTGTTCACGCCCGCCGCCGCCGACATCAGCGGCACAGCGGTGTTCGATGCCACCGGTGATCGTGCTGCCATGCCGTCGTGGGACGAGCTGGTCCGCGAGCACGGCGACCGCGTGTACCGCCTCGCATACCGCCTTTCCGGCAACGCACAGGATGCCGAAGATCTCACCCAGGACACATTCATCCGGGTGTTCCGTTCACTGCAGGACTACCAGCCGGGCACATTCGAGGGCTGGCTGCATCGAATCACGACCAATCTCTTCCTCGACATGGTGCGCCGCCGGAATCGCATCCGGATGGAAGCGCTGCCGGAGGACTACGATCGGGTACCGGCCCACGGGCCGAACCCCGAGGAGATCTATCACGACGCCCGCCTCGGTGCCGATCTGCAGTCCGCACTGGACTCGCTGGCACCGGAGTACCGTGCGGCAGTGGTGCTCTGTGACATCGAGGGACTCTCCTACGAGGAGATCGGTGCCACACTGGGTGTCAAGCTCGGTACGGTGCGTAGCCGCATCCACCGGGGCCGCCAGGCGCTGCGCGAGCACCTGCGCGAGCATGGGAAGGTCGAAGTCGGTCGCGTCGATGCGGGGTAGCCGCCGGGAGGATTTGATGACGATGGTGCAACCACCTCGCAGGTTCGGTTCCACGGAGCACCTGGCCAGCGAAGCCGTTGCCGCATTCGTCGACGGGGAGCTCCGGATGTCGGCATATCTCCGCGCCGCTCAGCACCTGTCCATCTGCGCCGAATGTGCAACGGAGGTCGAGGCACAGGACCAGGCCCGCCGCGCACTGCGGTCGGCGGCCCGTCAGGCGCCGCAGATGCCGTCGTCGCTGCTCGGTGCTCTCAGCAACATTCCCAGCCATTTGTGCGACAGGCCCGCCGACCCCACTCGTTCGTCGGACCCGGGTGGTCTTTTCGGCGCTACTGCCCAGGATCCGCGGAGCGCCTCACGTCGATGGTCGATCCTCCGTCGTCGGTGACAGCGAGCGGGCGGTAGCAGCAGACACAGTGCCATCGGTGATACTGGGCTGCGTGACGGACCTACACGGGGGAGACGGACACGCGTGAGCGGCGATTCTGTGCAACGGACGGGTGTGCAACGTAACGGGCGAGGCGACATCGGGGCCGACGACTTCGGGACTGCGCCCGCCGACGGCATGCCCGACGCCGCTTCGGGGCGGCCCGACCGGTCGTCCGGGGTGATCGACCGACCCGCCGACGCGCCGCGCCTCGAACCTCGACCCGTGTATCGGCCCTCCGTCGATCCTTCCGCCGCGCAGGTCTTCGGTCGTCCCGCCGGTGCTGTCGAGTCCTTCGGTGCGGTTCCACGAGACCGGACCCCCGATCCGCGGATCCAGCACGCACCCCCCTCCGACCCGATCTTCGCGGAAGCGTACGGACGGCCCGGCGATGCCACCGATACCCTCCAGCGCCCACCGGATGACGCCGACGAGGAACCCGCCGAGACCATCGAACCCGATCCGTGGCGCGACCCGGACTCGGCCGTGCGACTCGGCCCGCCTATCGCGGACGCCGTCGACGACGAACTCCCGCCGGCCCGCAAACTGGCCCTCCGCGAGGTGCTCTTCGACCGCCGCGTCGAACCGCGTGCACTCGCCACCCTCGCGGCCGTTGCCGTCGTCATCGGAATGGTCGGTGGGCTCGTCGTCGCACTGGTGCTGTCCGAGGACGGATCGCTGACCAGTCGCGGTGTGTCGCTGACACAGGTCGCGGCAGGCGAGGAAGTCCCGACCGGCACCGTGGCGCAGATCGCCGACGCCGTGTTGCCCGCGGTCGTGTCGATCCAGGTCACGCTCGGCCAGGACGCCGGAACAGGGTCGGGTGTCGTGATCGACGGTGAGGGCTACATCGCCACCAACAACCACGTGGTGTCGATGGCCGCCAACAATCCTGAAGCCAACGTGCAGGTGACGTTCAACGACGGTACGAAGGTGCCCGCGTCGATCGTCGGACGCGACATCAAGACCGACCTCGCGATCCTGAAGGTCGAAGACGTCGACAATCTCGTCGTCGCCGAACTCGGCCGGTCGGAGGACGTTCAGGTCGGCGAGGATGTCGTCGCGGTGGGGTCGCCGCTCGGACTGAACAAGACCGTCACCCGCGGCATCGTCAGTGCGCTGCACCGGCCCATGCGCTTGAACGGTCAGGGCACCGACACCGACGCGGTCATCGATGCCGTGCAGACCGACGCGGCCATCAACCCAGGTAATTCGGGTGGACCGCTCATCGATTCGGAAGGCCGGGTCATCGGCATCAACTCTGCGATCAAATCGGAGACCGGCGGATCCGTCGGCCTGGGCTTCGCGATCCCGATCGATACCGTCACCGAGGTTGCGCAGGCGCTCATCGGTGACGGCGTGATGCACCATCCCGAGATCGGCGTGAATGCGCGGACCGTCGTCAACGATGTCGCCAGCGGCGCCGAGGTGGCCAATGTGCAGCAGGGCAGCCCGGCACAGCAGGCCGGCATCGTCGAGGGCGACGTGATCGTCAAGGTCGGCGACCGGGAGGTCACGAGCGCCGACGAACTCGTCGTCGCAGTTCATCTGCAGGAGACGAATCAGCCGGTCACCGTGCAGTTGGTTCGCGAGGGGCGCCTGGTCGACATCGAGGTCACCCCCGTATCGGACTGACCCCGATCGGGGGATGTGACTTCCACTGCCGGTACTGCAATTCTGCGTGGACCACGTAGTCTGGTGCGGTGTTCGGCAACATCGGTTGGGGCGAGTTCATGGTCCTCCTCATCGCGGCCCTCGTGGTCCTCGGTCCGGAGCGACTTCCGGGTGCGGTGTCGTGGGTGACCAAGTCGCTGCGTCAGGTGCGTGAGTACGCGTCGGGTGCCCGGCAGCAACTCAAGGACGAACTCGGACCGGAATTCGAGGATCTGCAGAAGCCCCTGTCCGAGCTCAATCAGTTGCGCGGGATGACGCCCAAGGCCGTCATCACCAAGCATCTTCTCGACGGTGACGATTCGATCCTCACGGGCAACTTCGACAAGCCGTCGACACCGTCGGCCAACGGCTCGGGTTCGTCACCGGGCGGCTCGACGTCCTCGCGGCCGAACATGTCGAAGCCCCTCGCTCCGGGCGAGACGCCGCCGATCGATCCCGACGCGACATAGCGTCCTCGCCTCGATGAGGGCCGTGCCCCTGAGGGGGCTGAGGTGCTTCGAACAGCTCAGAGGTGTCGAGTGGTGTCGATCCCCAGCGACATGCCGGCCAGACCACGGCGACGGACTGCAAGCTTCTCGGCGATCTCCCGCATCGCGATGCCCGGTGCTGAATCGGGTGCACTGAGGACGATCGGGGTGCCCGCGTCGCCGGACTCACGGACGGCCGGGTCGAGGGGAATCTGTCCGAGCAGCGGCACCGTGGCTCCTACGGCGCGTGAGAGCCGCTCTGCGACAGCCTGGCCGCCACCGGTTCCGAAGACATCCATCTTGGTGCCGTCGGGTAGTTCGAGCCACGACATGTTCTCGACGACGCCGGCGATGCGCTGACGGGTCTGCAATGCGATCGACCCGGCACGCTCGGCGACCTCAGCGGCTGCCTGTTGCGGGGTGGTCACCACGAGGATCTCCGCGTTGGGGACCAACTGTGCGACGGAGATCGCGACGTCGCCCGTGCCGGGCGGAAGGTCGAGCAGAAGCACGTCGAGATCGCCCCAGAACACATCGGCGAGGAACTGCTGCAACGCCCGGTGCAGCATCGGGCCGCGCCACACCACCGGAGTGTTTCCTTCGGTGAACTGGGCGATGGAGATCATCTTCACTTCATGCGCGACAGGCGGCATGATCATCCGCTCCACCTGGGTGGGCTTGGCGGACGTGCCCAGCATGCGGGGAATCGAGTGGCCGTAGATGTCGGCGTCGAGCACACCCACGGACAGTCCGCGATCGGCCAGCGCAGCAGCGAGGTTGACGGTCACGGACGATTTGCCGACGCCGCCCTTGCCGGAGGCCACCGCGTAGACGCGGGTGAGTGACCCGGGTTGCGCGAACGGGATGACGGGTTCGGCGGAATCGCCGCGAAGGGACTTGCGCAAGGCGGTCCGCTGCTCGTCGTTCATCACGTCGAGCGTCACCCGGATCTCACCCACGCCTGCGACGTCGGCTACGGCCTTGGTGACGCGATCGGTGATCTCGGTGCGCATCGGGCACCCGGCCGTCGTGAGATACACCTCGATATCGACACTGCTGTCGTCGCGGATGTCGACGCTCTTGACCATTCCGAGGTCCGTGATGGGCTTGCGGATCTCCGGATCCTGGACCCGTGTGAGCGCGCTTCGGATTTCGGACTCGAGGACTGCCATGGTGACCATGGTAGGTGGCGGTGGGTCAGTGGATACGCGGCAGGTCGGCTGCGCTGGGTGAGATGCCGGTGGAGTAGGCGGCAGACCAGGCGAGGACGTTCGCGACATACGCCATCGAGTTGTTGTAGCGGTGGATGGCCTTCGTCGAGTGCGCGAGGTTGCGCATGTCGAGGCCGCCGTCGCACAGGTACCGCGCGGTCGTCAGCGTCGAGTCGTAGAGGTTCTGGGGATCGGCCTTACCGTCGCCGTTGCCGTCGCCCGCGTACTGGTTCCAGGTGGTGGGGATGAACTGCATCGGTCCGACGGCCCGGTCGTACACGGCGTCGCCGTCGAGGGCACCACCCTCGGTGTCGTAGATGACGGCCTGGCCGGGGAGGCTGCCGTCGAGCGGCAGGCCGATCACGGGGTCGTTCAGGTTGCCGTGATCGTCGGCCTGGCCGCCGTTCGCGTGTCCGGACTCGACGCGGCCGATTCCGGCGAGCAGCGTCCAGTACATGCCGCAGCCGGGGTTCTCCTCGTTGAGGATCCGCTCGGCGTTGGTGTAGGCGTCGAAATTGATACCGGGAATGCCGAGGGGGCCCTCGTGCAGAACCTTGGGTTCGGGTTTCGGTGCGGGCGCGGCCTTCGGTGCGGGCGTGGCGGCGGGTTCCGGAACGAGCATGACGTTCTGGGCGACAGCGATGGCCTGCGGGATGTCGACGGAGTTCACGGCTGCGGTGATGTCGTCGATCGGTGTCGCGGCCGCTGCGGGTTCGGTTTCCTGCTGATGGATTCCGAGCAGGGTGCGGGGTGATGCACCGGCGGTAGTGGCGGCTGCAGCAACTAAGCCCACCGGCACCAAACCCGTCATGGCGATGACGGAATTGCGACGGATCTTCGAATCCAATGGCTTAGCGTGCCGGCCCACTACTACCTCCCTCGGGCGTCCCCTCGAGACGCCTCCGTTATATGGCCGGGCCGACACTACAGGATTTGATGCGCTTCCGTTATTCAACCGTGATGTAACGAGGGTTTACGGATACCTGGATGTGGCGTCATCGCCGGTGATGGCGGCATTCGAAAACGCACGGTCGCGCCGCTACGAGACGCTTCGCGGCGATCGGATCCTCGCAAACTGGGGAAAACTACCGTTACGCAGGTGTGATTTTAGTAACAGTAAAGATGGGGGGAATGTCCGTCTCTGCGCAAGGCCGGGTGTCCTGTGTGTGTCACTGCCCGCAGAGGGTGGGGACGAGGCACGGGATTTCCGGCAGTGCCGGAATCGTCATCATGGGTGATTCCGTCGCGGTCGGGCCGGTCTGCTCGTCGGCGGACTCGTCGGCGGTGTCGGGTGTGGCCGGGGCGGCCGCGTCCGCGGTGGGAAGCGGGACGGCGGCAGGGGTGGGGACAGCGGTCGGTGGCGTTGCGGGGACCGCCGGGGCGACCTCGGCGCCCTTCTTGTAGGCGTCGGACCACTTGTGCACATTCGCCAGGTACTCGGGGGAGGAATTGAACATGGCAGCCACTCGGGCCTCGCCGGCCTCGTCTCGCGCGGACGCGCCGTCCGCGCAGGCCCACACGCCCGCTGCGAGAGTCGCATCGAACACGTTCTGTGGGTCGGTCACGCCGTCCGCATTCCCGTCCGAGGGGAATCGCTCCCACGCGCCGGCAGGAAGCTGCATCGGACCGACACGGCCGTCTGGGGTCGTCCGTGCTGCGGTGAGGGTGCCGAGGACGTCCGTGTGCCCGTTCTCGGCGTGATTCGATTCGAGACGGCCGATCGCCGCCAGTAGGTGCCACGGCAGCCCGCATTCCGGCGAGTTGATCGCGAGTTGCATCTCGGCCGCGCGGTACGCGTAGAACACGAGTTCCGGGATCGCGAGGGGGCCGTCGCCGAGAATGGCGAATCCGTCACCGGGCATCGCCGGCGGCGTCTGCGCGAGGGGGTCGGCCGGGTCCCCGGTGACTGCGGACGGACTACGCATCGCCTGCGGAGCTGCCGGCTCGGCGGGCAGGATGCCCACTTCCTGCGCGACAGCGGTCTGCGTGGGCACGGGATCGACGGAGGCGCCGCTCGGTGCGGGCGTCGACGCTGTCGCTGCGAAACCTGCTGCCGCGAGCAACGGAACAACCAGAGTCGTCTGCCAGCGCACCGGAACACCCACCTTCGACCGAGCCCACATCACACCTGTTGTGACGCACATTACAGAAACAGGTCGGATTATGTGCAACCGGACGTTTCGGTATCAGCGACGGGGTGGTCTCGCCTGGTCGGTACCGGCGTCGTCTCCCTTGTCGGCTTCGGTGATCAATGTCTTCAGGTCTTCGAGTTCTCGGCGCAGATAGTCGCGTGTTGCGACCTCACCGACCGCGAGGCGCAACGCTGCAAGCTCACGTGCCAGGAACTCGGTATCGGCCTTCGTCTGCTCTGCGCGAGTCCGATCCTCTTCGAGCGACACACGGTCCCGGTTCTCCTGACGGTTCTGTGCGAGCAGGATCAGCGGCGCGGCGTAGGCGGCCTGCGTGGAGAAGGCGAGATTGAGCAGGATGAAGGGGTACGGATCCCACTGCAGACCTATCGCGAAGATATTGAGCGCGATCCAGACGATCACCACGACCGTCTGGATCGTCAGGTAACGGCCGGTGCCGAGGAAACGTGCGATCGACTCACTTACGCGGCCGACGGCCTCCACATCGAAGTTGACCCGGAATCGGGAGGTGCGGGGAGTCTCGAGCCGCTGCGTACCCAGGGGGTTGCGGTCACTCATCCTCTTCCTCCTCTTCGCGCCAGTCCTCGGGCAACAGATGGTCGAGCACGTCGTCGACGCTCACCGCGCCGAGCAGGTGCTGCTCGTCGTCCACGACCGGAGCGCACACCAGGTTGTACGTCGCGAAGTATCGGGTCACCGAAGCCAGGGAGTCCTCGGGATCGAGTCGCGGGAGATCGTTGTCGATGACGCCGCCGACGAGGCTCGCCGGCGGTTCGCGAAGCAATCGTTGCAGATGGACGCAACCCAGATATCGGCCGGTCGGTGTCGCGGTCGGCGGCCGGACCACGAACACCATCGATGCCAGCGCCGGGGTGAGATCCGGATTGCGCGCTCGGGCGAGCGCCTCCGCGACCGTGGTCGCGGGAGTGAGCACCACCGGCTCCGGGGTCATCAGGCCACCCGCCGTATCGGGTGAGTGCTCGAGAAGGCGTCGGACCGGCTCGGAATCCTCCGGATCCATGCGTTGGAGGAACCACTCGGCGTCGGTCTCGGGTAATTCGCCGAGCAGGTCCGCGACGTCGTCAGGGTCCATGGCCTCGAGGACGTCGACGGCACGGTCGACCTCGAGGTGCTTGAGTAGATCGGTCTGGTCGTCCGCGGGCAGTTCCTGCACGATGTCGGCGAGTCGTTCGTCGTCGAGCGCAGCCGCAACTTCGTTGCGGCGCTTGACAGGGAGATCCCGCAGCACGTTGGCGACGTCGGCGGGACGCATGTCCTCGAACTGCATCAGCAGCTGCGAGACACCCTGACCGGGTTGAGCGAGTGCCTGTTGCGTCAGGCCGTGCACGTGCTGCCATTCGACGACGTGTACCGGGGCGCGGCGGGAGAGTCGTCCGCGGTGGCGTCGCACCGCGACACGCGCGACCAGCCAGTCCCTGCTGCGGGTGAGTTCGATCCCCAGATCGACAACGGTGACGTCCACCCCGGACAGGTCGGTGAGCTCAGGATCGTCGATCCGCACGCGGGAGTCCAACACCTGCGCGAGGGCAAGCACCTCGGACGGGCGCTGCATGAACCTGCGCAGACTCACGTTGCCGGTGACGAGCGTGACCGAACCCGGCGCGATGGCCGTCACCCGCAACATCGGAACGAAGATCCGTTTCCGGGTCGGAAGTTCCACGACCAGACCGAGCACACGCGGCTGCTGGCGGCCTATTCGGATGGTGAGCACGACGTCGCGGACACGACCGATCGATTCGCCGTCGGGGCCGAGCACGACCAGGCCGGCCAGCCTCGCCGCGAATACCTTGCTCACTGAAGCCAATGGGTAACTCCCAACCAATCGGTGTCAATGGGCCAAGCATAGAAGCGGCCCCGGACCGGGCTTCCCTCCCGATTCCTGGGTCGTGACTCACAACGGGTAGAGCTCCGTCATGAACCGGATCGTAGAGCGCGGCTACGAGTGAGCATTCCTGTCGGTGTTCGGCGTTACGGTCGAGGCACGGTCGGACCACAGCGAGGTACTGGCAGCGGAACTGATCGACAACGCTCGAGGCAACGGGGGAGTTGTGACGGCCACCATCGACAGACGTCAGTTCGCGTTCACCACCCGACCCCACCTCGCGGTCGACGACACCACCGGCGACCCGATCGGACTCGACGACCTCGATGTCCGCATCCGGTGGCTGCTCGACCTGATCACCGGCGCCGAAACCGACCTGCTCATCCCGACCACCAGCGCCCCGATTACGCGGGCGCAGTGGCGGGCGGTCCGGTTGACCGCGACACTCCCACCACACCTGCATGGTCGGGCGGTCACGCAATGGCATCGCCCGACCCTGACCTTCGATGGCCGCGGGCTGTTGCTGCGGTGCGCGGCCACCGAGGCCGTCCCCACCAATGATCTGGCGGCCGGCACGGTCGCGGTGGGGGTGGACTGGTCACCGGCCACCCTCGGGGCCGCCGCTATCGCCACCGACACCGGCGGCGGGTTGATGTCGGACTATCAGGGCTACACGTACGACGACCGGGGCCTCGGCATCAAGCTGGCCCGGTTGCAGGAGGAAGGGCAACTGCTGCAACGCAAGTCGGCGCGCCGCAAAGCCGCCCATGCGCTTGCCCATACCGCCGCCCGGGTGGGTGCGGTGGCGGTGACGGTACCGGCGCGGGGGTCGTCGGCGTTGTGTCCGGGGTGTAATGCGCCGCTGGCCCGGCCGGGTGGTTATCACCACGCGTGGTGCGAGTCCTGTCGACTCGGTGGGAATCGTGATCATGTGGCGGGGTGAACCTTGCCAAACGTGCCCTCCTCGGCCGAGGTGCGGCGGTCCGAACCCGCAGTGGAAGCCTGGAGATTCGGACCACCGAGCATGCCGCGGTGCGCCAGTGTCGCGACAAGACCGGCCCGACCCCGAGGAGGCCGCGGCATCGCCGGGTCCGCCACAGTATTGCGACCCCGTCACCCTCGAAGGGGGTGAACAAGTCGAGACCTCATCCTGCATCTGAAGCGTCGGTGTGGGACACGGTCGAGCCTGCAGCATCGGATGATGGTGTGGGTAGCCGTGAGGTACGTTCGTCTTCGCCGCCTGCCACTTAGGTGGCAGAAGGTGTCAGATTTACGTAGACGCCAGATCCTGCAGACGCAGATCACGGAACACGGAGGTTCGGTCACCCCATGTCGTTCTCATTCAGGCCCAGACGGTCGGTACTCGCGGTTCCGGGTAGCAGCCGCAAGATGATCGACAAGGCGAAGGGCCTCCCCGCCGATGCTCTCTTCCTCGATCTCGAGGACGCCGTGTCGCCGCTTGCAAAGGAGCAGGCGCGCACGACCATCGTCGAGGCATTGAACGAGGACGGTTGGGGCGACCAACTCAAGGTGGTGCGGGTCAACGACTGGACCACCGACGCCACCTACCTGGATGTGTCGACCGTCGTCGGCGGCGCGGGTGCGCACCTCGACGCGATCCTGCTGCCCAAGGTGCCGGACGCAAGCCACGTGAAGGCGCTCGATCTACTGCTCACCCAGGTGGAGAAAGCTCACGGACTCGAGGTCGGGTGCATCGGGATCGAACCGCAGATCGAAGACGCGATGGGTCTGACGAACATCAACGAGATCGCGACGGCCAGCCCGCGCGTTCAGACCCTCGTGTTCGGCCCCGCCGACTTCATGGCCAGCATCAACATGCGCACCCTGGTGGTGGGGGAGCAGCCCGAGGGCTACGACCGCGGCGACGCCTACCACCACATCCTCATGACGATTCTCATGGCCGCGCGTGCACACGGACTGCAGGCCATCGACGGCCCCTACCTGCAGATTCGCGACGTCGAGGCGTTCCGTCGGTCGGCGCAGCGCTCGGCAGCACTCGGATTCGACGGCAAGTGGGTGCTGCATCCCGGTCAGATCGATGCTGCCAACGAGGTCTTCAGTCCGCGGCAGGAGGATTACGACAAGGCGGAGATGATCCTCGACGCCTACGAATGGCACACCTCCGCGGCGGGTGGTGCTCGTGGCGCCGCGATGCTCGGGGACGAGATGATCGACGAAGCGAGCCGCAAGATGGCCCTCGTCATCTCTGCGAAGGGTCGTGCTGCCGGTATGGCGCGTACCACGTCGTTCGAGCCGTCGCAGTAGCTGTTTCGCCGTCCGTGTTTCGAATCCCGGCAGAATGGACACGAGCGTGGATGTCGCGTCGCAGGGAATCGAGACGATGACGGCAAACGAGAAGGAGCAAAGATGACGAATCCACTAGGGGCCGGCCGGCCGGCCCCGGGCCTCCCGGAACCGCCGAGCGGGTGGCCGGTCGGCTCGTACACGACCTATGCCGAAGCGCAACGTGCTG
The DNA here is from genome assembly GCF_055380405.1 of Rhodococcus sp. JCM 9793. Lineage (NCBI taxonomy): Bacteria > Bacillati > Actinomycetota > Actinomycetes > Mycobacteriales > Nocardiaceae > Rhodococcus > Rhodococcus sp. JCM 9793. Next base: position 4,937,400 of record NZ_AP043721.1, on the reverse strand, counting down.
TCGATCATCTCTCCGACCAGAACTTCTCCGTCGAGGACGTCACGATCGTCGGTGTCGACCTCATGCAGGTCGAACGAGTCACCGGCCGGTTGACGTGGGCCAAGGTGATCGGCGGCGGCATCGTTTCCGGCGCGTGGCTGGGCCTGTTCTTCGGCCTGCTCCTCGGGATCTTCTCCACCGACTTCATCGGTCCGCTCATCGTGGGCCTGGTCGGCGGCATCATCTTCGGGTTGATCTCGGCGACGATCCCCTACGCGGCCACGCGCGGGCAGCGCGACTTCTCGTCGACGATGCAGTTGGTCGCCAGGCGCTACGACGTCCTGTGCGATCCGCGTAGTGCAGAGAAGGCACGCGACCTGCTGGCCAAGCTGGCTCTGTAACCACGCGGGTCTCGTTCCCACCCGAGGTTGCGTGTCATCCTCGAGCGCCGGTGGCGTCGAGGTGCCGCAGCACTGCGACGACCCGCCGGTCGGAGTCGTCGCCGGCCTGCAGACCGAGCTTGGCGAAGATGCTCCGGATGTGCTTGTGGACCGCATTCTCGGAGATGAACAACCGAGTCGCGATCGCGCCGTTGCCGAGCCCTTCGGCCATCACGGCGAGGACCTCGCGCTCTCGCCCCGTCAGGTCGGCGAGTCGGTCGGCGGCGCGTTGCCGTGCAAAGAGCTGGGCAACCACCTCGGGATCGATCGCGGTGCCGCCGCCGGCAACGCGGTGTAGGGCTTCGAGGAAGGTGCCGACCCGCCCGACACGTTCCTTGAGCAGGTATCCGGTGCGATGCGCACCGCCCGCGAGTAGTTCGGTGGCGAAGCTCTGCTCCACGTATGCGGACAGCACCAGGACGGCGAGCTCGGGATGAGCAGCCCGGGCTGCGACGGCAGCCCGGATGCCTTCGTCGGTATGGGTCGGTGGCATTCGGACGTCGACGATCGCGACGTCGGGGCGATGCTCCTCCACGGCGTCGAGCAGCGCGTCCGGATCGCCGACGCCGGCGACCACGTCGACTCCCTCGCCGCGCAGCAACAGTACGAGCCCTTCCCGGAGCAACGCATCGTCCTCGGCCACCACTATCCGCACGGGATCACCGCCGTCACTGTCGTCGGCCCACCGGCCGGGCTGTCCACCTGCAACGTCCCATCATGCGCCTCGACGCGTCCGCGGATCCCGGCGAGTCCGGAACCGAGTCCGACGACCGCACCCCCGGAGCCGTCGTCCGTCACCTCGACCACGAGTGTGTTGTCCTGCCGCTGCACCTGCACATCGGCCCGCTGAGCACCGCTGTGGCGGGTGACGTTCGTGAGCGCCTCGGCCACGGTGTAGTAGGCCACCGCCTCGACGGCCACGGGGCATCGGGGAGAGACATGTGCGTCCACCCGGGTCTCCACGGGGCATTGCGCGGCCAGCGCCGACAACGCACCCGGCAATCCCTCGGACTCCAGGACCGGCGGCAGAATGCTCCGCACCACCGAGCGTAGTTCTGCGAGGGCAAGTTCGGCGCTCTGCTGGACCCGCTCGAGGAGTGGGTCGGCGGTGGCAGGATCCCGGGCCAGGGCCTGGCGGGCCGCTCCGGTGAGCACGGCAACGGTTACGAGCCGATTCTGCGCGCCGTCATGCAGCGCCCGCTCGATCCGACGCAATTCCACCGCGTGGGCGTCCAGCGCGGCCGCTCGTGTCGCCGTCAACTCGGTGACACGAGCGGACAGGTCGACGTCCGGATGCGGCGGCAACCACCGGTTACCGGGAGCGACCTGCGCCCGCAGAAGCGAGGGGGGCAACACGAACCACAGGATCGCCCAGCAGATGCCGGTGACGATCGCCCAGCGTGCATCGGCCGAGGAGTCGATGGGCAGCAGGCCACCGAGCATGGTCGCGCCACCGGGCGGAGCCAGGTGCCACCACAGCGGTGCGGTGAGCTCCTCCACCGCATTCGAGAGCAGTTCCAGCGGCAGTAGGCCGACGACGAGCCCGAACGTCGCATGGATGCACAGCCATGCGATGTCCCGCCGAGGTGCGGGATCGGAGCGCAGGAACTGCCACGCCTCACGCCACTCGGTGGGATTTCTGCTGTACGGCTGTGGGACAGGACTTCCGATCGCAGTGAGCCGTCGTCGTTCCAGATCTGCGATCCACCGGACGGCGGACAGCATCGGTGCGAGCAGAAACACTCCGATACCCACCAGGCAGAACGCTGCGACCAGGGCCGAGGCAATCACGCCGACCAGAGCCAGGATAGCGGTGCCGGCTCCGAGCACCAGCCATTTCGTCGCGACGGCCGCTTTCTTCACCGCTGCTACTGCATTCTCGCGCAGCGTGGTTCGTCGAGAGTCGCTCCCGGCTGTCGAGGGCTCACTGGTCATAGATCCCCCTCGAATGCTCGCGTGGTGGGTGTGCGTGTAGGTGTGCCGACGGTATGCCCTGTGCGGCTGCGCCGTCCATGCGGGCGCACAAAGGTACAGCCTGCTGTACCGGAAGCCGGTAGCCGTCGGGATGTCGGGACGACGTGGCCGCTCATAGCGTCGAGACCAGTGAACGAACGACTGCGCCGCGCAGTGTTTGCGGCCTCGACTCCTGGAGGAGACATCGTGGACGACCCGTACAGCATCCGACCGAACCATGGGTCCGGAACACCTGAGCCACACTCGATGGCAGACACACGACCGGGCGGGGATCCCCCCGACCGGGCGACCGGAGCGCTGTGGGTCGCGCTCGCGGTCTTCGTCGGCCTGAACGCGGTGTCCTCGATCGCAAGGCCCGACAATGTTCTGTTCTCACTGGTTTTCGGGATTCCCGCCGTCCTCTGCCTCGCGGCACTTGTGGCGCGCTACCTGAAGCGGCGACGCCCGTGAACACCGCCGTAGAGAGCATACGCACCACTGCCGAGCGTGAGTCCGTGTCCGCCGCGATCCGGCTGGAGGCGGTGACCAAGGTCTATCGGTCCAAGAACAATCGAAGCGGCACAGCAGCACTCGACGACGTGAGCTTGACCGTCCCGCGTGGCGTGTTCCTTGCCGTCATGGGTCGGTCCGGTTCCGGGAAGAGCACGCTCCTGCACTGCGCGGCCGGACTCGACGCGCCGACTCGCGGCAAGGTGTGGATCGGCGACACGGAGATCGGTCGGTTGCGGGAAACCGCCCGTACGCGGTTGCGACGCAAACGGGTGGGATTCGTATTCCAGGCCTACAACCTGATCCCATCCCTGACCGTCGAGGAGAACATCACCCTTCCTTTGCGCCTGGCCGAGACACCCGGCGACACAACGTGGCTCGCCACGATTGTCGACCGGGTAGGACTCCGCGACTTCCTCTCTCGCACACCCGGTGAGCTCTCGGGCGGACAGCAACAGCGGGTTGCGATGGCCCGCGCCCTCGCGACGCGCCCGGACGTCATCTTCGCCGACGAACCGACGGGCGCCCTCGACCCGGCCACCGGCGACCAGATCCTTTCCCTCCTCGACGATCTCGTGCGTGACCTCGGACAGACGGTCGTGATGGTCACCCACGATCCCGTGGCCGCGGCCCGGGCACACGACGTCGTGGTGATGGCGGCCGGACGCATCGATCGGGTCCTACGCGGTGCCGACGCACGTACCTTGACTGCCCTGCTCGGAGGCCGAGCCCGATGACAGTGCGTTTGCCGGCCCGGGTCGGTGAAACACTTGCGGTGATCTGTGCTGTGGCGGTGGGTGCGACCCTGGTCACGTTCTGTCTCGTCATGGCCGAGTCGGGGCTGCGGTCGAAGGTGCCCACGGAGCGGTTCGCGGGCATCGACATGGTCATCGGCGGCGACCAAAGCGTCCCACAGGACGAAGACTTCGATCCGGTGCTACCCGAGCAGGTCGGGGTTCCGACCGATCTCGCCGACGACCTGTCGCAGATACCGGGGGTGCGTGCGGTTGCGGCGGATCTGAGCTTCCCGGCCGTGGCGACCAACGGTCGCGGCGCGGTGCTACCCGCGGAGTCGGTCCGAGACAATGGACACGGGTGGAACTCCCTTCTCGGAACGGTCGGCCTGACCGGTGATGCACCGAGCGGTCCCACCGACGTTGTACTCGCCGCGGATGCAGCCCTTGCGGCCGGTGTCTCGGTCGGTGACCCGGTGGAACTATTGCTCCGCGGACAACTGCAGGACATGAGCGTCACCGGCATTGCAGATCTCCAGAATGGCGGCGTCTTCGTCAGCGACACCACCGCGCGCGAGCTCTCCCGGAAGCCGGCGGACGCCGCGGACCTGCTCACCGTCGCTTTCGACGACGACGCGGATTCCGCCGCGATCACCGGCCGTGTGGAAGAACTTGTGGCGGGACGAGATCTCGTGGTCGCGACGGGCGATGACATCGGCCGTGCCGAACGACCCGCGGCGGCGTCGGGGACCGGAATGCTTACGGCCGCAGCGTTCTCCGTCGGGGGAGTGCTGGTGGTCCTCGTCGGATTCATCACCGCGGGAGCGGTGTCCGTCGGCGTGGCGAATCGGTCGCGGGAAATTGCATTGCTCCGAGCCGTGGGGGCGACACCGCGACAGATCCGGTCGATGACCGCGCATCAGACGAGCCGCGCGGCGTTCGGAGCTGTGGCCGTGGGCGTGATCGGCGGCTACCTGCTGTCTGCGGCGGCCACACGGCCGTTGACCACCGTGGGCATGCTCGCACCCGGGCAGCTACCGAGCTGGAGTCCCGGTCCGGCGCTCGGTGCCGGCCTGCTGATGCTGGGCATGGTTCAGGTGGCTGCGCGCGCGGGGTCGCTGCGAATCTCCCGGATGCCGGCCACGGAAGCGATCCTCGATACCGAGGCCGAACCGCGCGGCGGAGGTCCGCTCCGGACCAGGGTGGGATTCGTGGTGTTGGCGTTGTCGGCCGGATCAGCCGTCGTCCCCCTCGTGATCCGCAGCGAGGAAGCTCTGATCGGTACGGCATCGGGAACACTCCTGGCGATCATCGGCGTGGCGCTGATCGCCCCCGCGATGGTCGGTCGTGTCTGCCGGTGGATCGCACCCAGGACCGGTGCTGCGAGCAGGTGGCTGGCCGTGCGGAACTCGGACAGCTACGCCCTGCGGACCGGTGGTGCCATCAGTGTCCTCGCACTCGCGGTAGGACTGTCGACCACACAGATCTTCGCGCTGACCACTGCGAGCGCCACCGCGGACCACGAGGTGGGCGAAGGCACCGTCGCGGAGGTGGTCGTGTCCGCTCCCGCTGCGGGCGGCGTGTCGTCGTCGGCGCTCGAGTCGATCCAGCGCGCATCCACGTCGACCACTGCCGTCGCACTGATCCGGTCCACCGCGATACGTCCGTTCCAACAGGACGGCGGGCCGCGCGCCGAGGAATACCCGATGCTCGCTGTCGGGTCCGACGTCGGACAGGTACTCGATCTCGGTGTCACCGACGGCGACTTGTCGGGCCTGACCGGTGCTTCTGTGGCAATGGATTCCGGTGCCGCCCGGCTCGCCGGGGTCGACGTCGGCGACACTCTGCCGCTGATCCTGTCGGACGGGACCGAGGTGGAGCCGACTGTGGTGGCAACCTACACCCGTGGCTTCGGCTTCGGCAAGATCGTCGCGTCGCTGGATCTACTCCCGCAGGGCCCGGGCGGGCCCTACGACCAGGTGCTCGTCGCCGGTGACCACGAGAGGATCACCACCGAACTCGCACCGCTTCTCGCGGATTCACCCGGGCTGCGGATCGACGATTCGTCCACGGCCCTGGTGGGCCCGGCTGCCCAGGACCCCACGCGCGTACTCAACATCGCTGTCTCTCTGGTCCTGATCGGGTACATCCTGCTCGGCATCGCCAATCGGCTCGTGGCGACCACACTCCGGCGCCGACGGGAGTGGCAGCTGCTGCGGGCCGTCGGGGCCACTCCGCGCCAGCTCCGCTCGATGGCGTGGTCGGAAACCGCGCTCGTCTGCCTTGTCGGATCCGTCATCGGACTCGCGATCTCTCTCGGTCCGATGACGATGTTGGCCATCGGATTCGTCGGAAAGCCTTGGCCCCAGGGCCCGCTGTGGTCCGTGGTGGGGACGGTGATCGTCACCTGCGTCGTCGCGTACCTGGCGACGGCACTGCCTGCACGCCATCTCCTGCGGGGATCGGGTGTCCCTGTGCCGGCAGGGTGATCGGCCACTACTCTCGATCACATGCCCACGCTCGACTCGGTGGCGGACTCCCTGTACCGCCTCGACCCCGGGGAGTTCATCGCCGCGCGCACCGAGTACGCGGCGCAGGCCCGCGAGTCGGGTGATCGCGAGCTCACCGCCGCGATAGGCCGACTCCGCAAGCCGACGGTCGCGGCGTGGCTGGTGAACCTGCTGGCACGTGAGCGGGCCGACGAACTCGGTGTCCTCCTCGACCTGGGCGACGCCCTGCGCACTGCGCAGCGAACATTGTCCGGCCAGGACTTGCGCGCATTGTCGACACAGCGCCGGCAGGTGATCTCCGCGCTCGAACGGGACGTCGCCGAACTCGCCTCCGAACGGGGGAGAAACGCCAGTGAGAGCGCCCTGCGGGAGGTCGCACAGACCCTCAACGCCGCTCTTGCGGACCCGGCAATTGCCGACCGCGTGCGCGCGGGGCGGCTCGACGCGATCATCGAGCCGAGTGGCATCGGCGACCTCGGCGGTTTCGGCGATCTGTCGTCGGCGCCGCTGAGCGTGGTTCCCGATCGGGCACCTGCACGAACCGAACGAGCAGCAGAGCGAGCCGAACTGAGCGACGCGATCACCGCGGCGGAGGAGGCGCGCCGCGCGGTCGATCGTGCGCGTGCTGCGGCCGCGGAGGCCGAGCGGGACTTCGCCCGCCACGAAGCGGGGGTTGCGGCGCTGCAGGAGAAGCTGGACTACGCGGAGCAGCAGCGCAAGTTCGCGCGGCGCGCGGTCGCGGCGGCGAAGAAGGACGTCACCGCTGCGGAACGCGAGGCATCCGCGGCAGAGACAGACGTGGCACGCCTGAGGGGGCGCCGCTCACGCGAGTGAACGGAACCGGGCGACGAATCGGCGCTGCCACGGGGTTTCGACCGCGCGAGGATCGTAATGGCGGCGGACGAAGGCGACGGCCTCCTTCGCCGGGATTCCGTCGAGCACCGCGAGGCACGCGAGCGCAGTTCCGGTGCGTCCCCGACCGCCGCTGCAGGCCACCTCCACCCGTTGCCGTCCCGCGCGGACCCACACCTCGTACAGAGCGTCGTAGGCGTCTCGGCCGTCGGACGGCACGCGGAAGTCGCGCCATCGAACCCAACGTGAATCCCAATCGATCGGGACCAGCGGACGCCCCTGGAGGTACACACCGAATTCGGGTAGCGAGCCATCTGGCAGCGGGGCGCGTAGACCACGCCCGCGTACGCGCCTCCCCGACGGCAGCTGCAGTACGCCGGGAGACTCGATGTCCCATTCCTCTTGCACGAGGGAAACCTACCCGTGCCGATGGCGCCCCCCTGCTCCGCACAGCGTCGTGTCGGACGTGTGTGTCAGGGTGCACTGTGACCACAGGCACCTTGACCGATCGTGCGCTCGGCCGCGCGACGCTTGCCCGTCAGCATCTGCTGCGCCGCAGCGACATGGATCCACTGACCATGATCGAGCACCTGATGGGCCTGCAGGCACAGGCCCCGACCCCGCCCTACTGCGCACTGTGGACCCGACTCCGCGGTTTCCGTCCGGAGTCGCTGTCTGCGCTTCTCGAGTCCCGGAAGGTGGTGCGGATCGTGCTGATGCGCGGCACTGTGTTCGCGGTGTCCGTGGCGGACGCGCACGCACTCCGCCCGTGGGTGCAACCATTGCTCGACCGCGACCTCAGCACGAATCAGACCTATCGCGAAGGACTGCGCGGCGTCGATCGAGCGGCGCTCTCGTCGTTCGCACGAGAGCTGCTCTCCGACACTGCGCGCAGTCAGATGGAGCTCCGACCGCTGCTCGCCGAAAAATTCCCAGGTCATGACCCTGCGGCACTCGCGCACGGTGTGCGGTGCCTGCTTCCGCTCGTGCAGGCCACGCCGCGCGGGTTGTGGGGGCGCTCGGGGCAGCCGCGTCTCGCGCCACTGGACGTGTGGGTGGGTCGGCCGGAATCGGATGTTCCCGGTCCGGATCAACTGATCCAGCGGTATCTTGCGGCGTTCGGCCCGGCGAGCATCCGCGACGCGCAGGCGTGGTGCGGTCTGACGCGGCTGTCGGAGATCTTCGAGCGGCTGCGTCCGGAACTCGTCACCTTCCGCGATGAGCGCGGCATCGAACTGTTCGACCTACCCGACGCCCCGCGCCCCGACCCGTCGACACCTGCTCCGGCGCGGATTCTCGCTCAGTTCGACAACGTGCTGCTCTCGCACGCCGATCGCCGGCGCTTCATCTCGGACGAGCACCGCGCCCGCATGATGACGAGGAACGGGATCATCCCGTCCATGGTGCTCGTCGGCGGCCGGGTGGCCGGCGCAGCGAAGTTGACGACCGGCAGCAGGTCCGTGGTGCTGGAAGTGACCCCGTGGAGGCCGCACACGGCATCGAACCGGTCGGCGATCGAGGCAGAAGGGATTCGGTTGCTGAAGTTCGCTGCCCCGGATGCGGACGACCACGACGTGCGTTTCGTCGACGACCCGGCATGAGAATGGCTCTAGTCTCGGGCTCATGAGCGCACACGAGAATCACGGTGAGCCCGAGATCCGAGTCCTCGGCACCGAGCAGGAGTTGCGGCAGGCGATGGCACTGTTCCGCACGGCCATGGTCGGCCTTCCGCCGGGGCCGGATTATCCCGAGGGCCGTATGGGCGACTATCTCGAGGAGGGGCGCACTCTCGGTGCATTCCTCGACGGTGCGCTCGTCGGCACCGTCGATGCGACGTCGGGATTCCTGGTGTTGCCCGGTGGTGCTCGGGTTCCTCATGCGGGTGTCACCCACATCGGAGTGCTGCCGACCCACACCCGTCGCGGTGTCGTCACATCCCTGGTGCGCCATCAGTTGCGCGCCGCCCAGGACCGCGGCGACGTCGTCGCGAGTCTGCGCGCCTCCGAGGCGACGATCTACGGCAGGTTCGGCTATGGCATCGCGTCGATGTCCACGACCCTCGAAGTGGATACGCATCGTGCGGTACTGCACCCGAACGTGACAGAAGGTGGGCCAGTTCGGTTCGCTCAGGATTCCGAGGTGTGGGATCTGTTGGAGCGCATCTATTCCGAACATGCGACGGATCGTCCGGGGCGGATCGAGCGCACATCGTACTGGTGGGCTTCGCAGCGTTTCCGCTTCTCGGCGGTGTCCGGCCCGGTCTACGTCGCGGTGCACGGCAACGCAGGTGCCGAGGACGGGTTCGTACGTTATCGCCCGGAGAACACGGGGGAATGGTTCGGCGGGCGCGAGCGCACGATCGTCGTGAGCGACTTCTTCGCTCCCACCGCAGAATCACACGCGGGGCTCGTCCGGTTCCTGCTGAGTCTGGACCTCGTCGACCGGATCGTATTCGACGGGGTACCCGCCGATGATCCACTGCCGTGGATGCTGACGGATCATCGCGGCGCTCGTGTCGCTTCTGTGTCGGACGAGACCTGGCTTCGCATCCTCGACGTGCGGCGGGCACTCGAAGCCCGGTCGTTCGTGGGCGCCGGGAGGGTCCGGATCGCGGTGACCGACCCCGTCTTCGCGGAGAACACCGCGGTCTTCGAGATCTCTGCCGACGGTGTGTCCACCTCGAGCGACCCGGCGCACCTCGAGCTCGGCATCGCCGAACTCGGATCGCTGATGCTCGGCGGGGTCGGTTGCCACGCACTGGCGGGAGCCGGGCGCATCACGGTGCACGACGGTGCTGCACTCCCGGTCGCCGACGCACTGTTCACGTGGCCTGTGGCACCGTTCGCCGGAACCATGTTCTGAATGCGACAGCGCGGCATCCAGGTGTGGTCGCCGCGTACCGGTGGGCACCACGGATGACGGTTCCGGGCCGAGGACGGTTAGATTGCTGAGGTGACCGAAGCTGTTCTCACCGCAGTCCGTGCCCACCTCGTCGCCAGTCTGTCCGGGGCAACCGGACCGGCGCCCGAATCTGCGTCGGTGACGTTCCTCGGTCTCGAGCCCATCGAGATCCTGCGGTTCGGAGCGGACGACTACCTCACCAGATTCGCGACACTCGGTTGTTCGCGTCATCCGATGGCCGACCCCACCGAGACCGTCGCCGATCCCACTCGGGGCCCACGCGCCGAGTTGGTGCTGAGCTTGCGTAGGGTGGATGGGCTCACCGCAGGTGTGCACCGCAGCCTGGCTGTGCTCGCGGCACTCCCGGCCGTGGAAGGGGTAGTACTCACCGCAGATGCCCTCCTCGATCTCGGTGAGCCACTGTGGGAGGGTGCGCCGTTCACCGCGGTGCTTCTCGAAGCGAGCGCCGTACCCGATCTGGAATTGCCCGAACCCGCCGATCCGGTGCGGTTCTTCGATGCGGTTCCGATCACGGCGAAAGAGGCGGCATGGAAGCGGCTGCGCGGCGCAGATGCCCTCCGCGAGGCGTGGGTGGAGGCAGGGATCGATATCCGCGACCCGGAGCGAGGCGCGGCGCGGATGTGACGGTCAGCTCGGGACGACGACTCCCATGGATCCGCCGCCGATGCACACGTTCAGGCCCGGCGTTGCCGACTCGACCTGCAGTGCAGCCCCGCCACCGGGGATCCGCACATACACCGAGTCGAGTCCTTCGGTGACCGGCACGGTGACGCCGGGGCTCCCTGGGAATCCGAGGTCTATCGCACCGTCGTCGGCGGCCATGTAATTGAGTTCGACGGTCCACTCCCAATCGCCGGCGGGCTCGTTCAAGCGCATCGATGTGACCATCCCATCGGTCACGGCGTACCCGCACTCGGGCACGTTTCCGGGAAGAACGCCGCGTAGCGGCATGAGTTCGGCGGGCACCAGCGCGCCGCGATCGTCGAGGACGCTCAGCGCGGTGGTGTGGTCGCTGATGTCGGAGCGTCCGGGCAACGCGGAGAAGACCGATCCGACGAGATTGTGCGGGTGCGTGATGGGCAGCAACACCCACACGGACACCGGGTGATCGAGCACGGACTCCTCCGGATGTTCGGTGAGCGCAGCCTTCGCGGTCGCGAGATATTCTCCGGTGGGGTTGTCGGTCCAGCTCCGGGCGAACGTCGCGGTCGACCACACCGAGCTCACGACGAACGCGACGGCACATGCGAGGGCGACCGCGCGTGACCACCTCGCCGACGGTCTGCGTTCGGGGGCGCGCAGGATGAGCGCAGCCGCCACCGCGACGATCACGGACGAATCTGCGAAGTAGCGCAGGGTCTGTGCCAATTCGTATGTCGTCTCGGGACCGAACCGCGTGCTGATCATGGCTACGAGCGAGGCGCACACGTACGCGACCGACGCGACCCACACCCATCCGGTCCGGGCCCGGCAGCGCAGACTCCATACCAGCGCACCCGCGACAGCGACCCACGCCGCGACCACGAGGACCAGCGGCGGGTCGGCCCACGGCGGACTCGGATTCCACCGGTCCCACTGCCACGGCCCACCGAGTAGCGACGGCGCCAGACCGTACGACAGGCCGTGGTGGGTCAGCCCCGCCACCATCGGCCAGGGCGGCACACCGAACCGCGATGCGACGACGGTGGCGTACCAGACCACCCAGACCGCCAGCACGACTCCGGATCCGAGCCACAGGGGGCGCGCTCGCTGCCACGCGACACGGACCGGCCGCCGAACACCGTCGACGCGACACAGCAGGGCGACCGTCACGAACGCGGCGAACGGTACGAGGATCGACTTCTCGAAGAACATCAATGCGCAGAGCGTGACCACGACGCCGGAGACGGCGTGCCGCCTCCGGCCCGTCGTCGCGAGTTGCAGGGCGTCACCGGCCACCCAGGCGAGCGCAGCCTGCATGGGGAGCGAGTTGAGGCCGGCAGCCCACCAGGCGAAGGCGGGCAGCGTCAACGGCGAGAACAGGTAGAACAGCAGCGGGCCCCACAACACCCGGCGTGAACCGAGGATCAACCACAACAGCCGCAACACTGCGAGCGACGCCAACAGCTGGCCTACTACGAGAGTCAGTGCGGCAGGCCACCATTGCATCGGTGCGAGCCACGTGACCAGTGAGGCAACTGCGAACGCCCCCGGCATCAGATGGCCGTCGTGGTCGTAGCTCAGCATTTCCGGTGACAGCAGCGGGTACGTTCCCGCGCGGCCGATAAGAATCAGGTCGTCCCAATAGAATTCGCCCCGGAAGGCGAGGACGCCGCGGATCGTGACCTGTATCGCGATGAGTGCGAGCGCGATGACCAGGACCGAACGCCTGCCGGGGCACGAACCGGCCGAAGCAGATTCGCGCTCGAGAAGTGTGGTGCTCACAGCCACTTGTTGCGGCGGAACAGGACGAACAAAGCCGTCACGATCAGGGCTATGGCACCGACCACCACGTAATAGGAGTATTCCCAGTGCAACTCCGGCATGTGGTCGAAGTTCATGCCGTACACACCCGCGATCATCGTGGGTACTGCCGCAATGGCAACCCACGCGGAGATCCGGCGCATATCGGTGTTCTGCTGAACCGTGACCTTGGCGATCGCGGCGTCGAGCAGAGTGCTCAGCGTTTCGTCGAAGGTCGCGATGCGGTCGGACACCGTGGTGTGGTGGTCGGCGACATCGCGGAAGTAGCGCCGGATGTCTTTGGGAATCGGATTTCCAGGTGACCGAATCAGCCGCTGGAGTGGCTCCGCGAGTGGCACCACCGCCCGTCGAAGCTGGACGATCTCGCGCTTGAGGAGGTAGATCTGCTCGACGGCGATCCTGGTGTCGGGAGTGAAGACGAATTCCTCGAGATCATCGACGTCCGGTTCCACCGCGGTGGTGACCGCGAGATACGAGTCGACGACATGATCGGCGATCGCATGCAGCACCGCTGCCGGCCCGAGACCGAGTTGCCGGGGATCGGCTTCGAGGTGGGAGCGCACTGCGGACAGCTCGGAATGATCACCGTGACGCACGCTGATGATGAAGTCGGGGCCGGTGAACAGCAGGATCTCCCCGGTTTCGACGATGTCGTTGGTGGTGGTCACCGATTCGTGCTCGACATAGGTCACTGTGCGCAGCACCAGGAACAGCAGGTCGTCGTAGCGCTCGAGCTTCGGGCGCTGATGGGCGTGTACCGCGTCCTCGACCATCAGCTCGTGCAGATCGAACGTGCGCGCCACGCTCGTCATCTGATGTTCGTCCGGTTGGTGGAGTCCGAGCCAGACGAAGCCCTCGCCGCGTCGACGAACCTCCGAGAGGGCGGCGGCGTGGGTGTACCGGCCGGGGAGTCGCGTGCCGTCGATGTAGATCGCGCAGTCGACCACCGCACGTTCGGCGGGGACGTGGATCGTCGGTACGTCGGTTGTCGTGCGGCGTTCCGGACGCGGCAGGGAGGGGTTCGGCAACGGGTTCCCTTCCGTGTCGAGGTGCCTTCGGCACGTGCCCATGGGGTGCTTTCGGCATGAGTCGAAGGCGCCGTCCGGTCGCTGGATCATCGTAGTCGCTGCACCTGACACACTTGTGTGGTGCGCATCGACCTTCACACCCATTCGGCCGCCTCCGACGGTACGGACACCCCCGCCGGGTTGGTCCGGAACGCGGCGGCAGCGGGCCTCGACGTGGTGGCTCTGACAGACCACGACACCACCGCGGGGTGGGACGAGGCCGTCGGTGCTCTGCCCTCCGGTCTGCGGTTGGTCCGGGGAATGGAGATGTCCTGCACCGGTCGCGGCGAGGACGGGTATCCGGTCGCGGTGCACCTGCTGGCGTATCTGTTCGATCCCACGGATCGGGTGTTCGTCGACGAACTCGAACGTTTGCGCGGTGAGCGCGTGTCGCGGTTGCGAGTGATGGCTGAACGTATGGCAGCGGACGGGCTGCCCATCGACGCGGACCGTGTCCTGGAGCAGGCCGGACCGGCGGCAGGTCGCCCGCACCTCGCGCGTGCGCTCGTCGAGGCCGGCGTCGTGCCGACGATCGGCGATGCCTTCACCGAACTGTTGGCGCCGCGGGGCCGCTACTACATCGACAAGAACGACACCCCGTTGGCCGAGGCCGTGAAGATGGTGGAGGCCGCCGGTGGCGTCACGGTCGTCGCGCACGCCCGGGCGAGATCTCGCGGGCGGATGCTGGCGCTGGATCAGATCGAGGAGCTCGCCGAGATCGGGCTCGGGGGTGTCGAGGCCGACCATCCCGACCACAGCGACGCGGATGCTCGGCTGATGAAGGATCTGGCGTCGAATCTGGGACTGTTCGTCACTGGTTCGTCCGATTATCACGGCGACAACAAATCGGTCGGGCTCGGCCGGTTCACGACCGACCGCGACGCGTTCGAGGACCTGCTGGATCGCGCGCACGGCGCCGAGGTGGTCGACGGATGAGGTCGCGGGACCCGCGTCGCCACGGCGGACATCAGGATGAAAACTACCGAGACAGTAACCATTACCACGCCGAGTACTACGCGGGCGAGTACTACTCGAATGAGTATTTCGGCGACGATGCACGCCACGGAATTCCTTCCGGGCGGGCCGGCATCGTGGTGAGGGCGGCACGCGTCGTCTCGGGGATCGTGACCGGCGCAGTTCTGGCTCTCATGATTCTGGTGTGCGGGGCCCACTATCTCGGGGGCAACGGCGATTTTCCCGGTCCGGGGACCGAATCGGTGGTGGCGCACGTCGTGGCGGCGGTCGTCGCGGTGGTGGCACAGGTCATCGCGGACCGCAGGCGGGGGCCGATCTCCGTCGCCGCCGCCATTGTGGTGGTTTTCACTGCATCGATTCTGTTGATCACTCAGTGGTGGGGTTGAGGGTGTGAAATCTCTGCGCTACTCGCCGGTAGTTCGGGCGTAACCCCAGGAACCGCTGAGGTATCACCGAAAAATCGACTGTCGGGGTTGCAAACTCACAGGTGGGGAGTGCAAAGCAGTGAGAACCTTCGCAACCAACACCGATTTGATGTTTGGTCTGTGAAGGTGGCAAACTTCTGTGTGGTTCGAGGTGGTGCTACCGCCCCGCTTCGGGCAGAAGATGGCAGGTCCTGCTGAAGGGCCGCCGCCAGGGCCACCCTCCTCGGCGCCATCACGCTCCGGAAGTCGTACAGCGTTGTACAGCGGCAATCGTGATCGCGCCCGGAAGCTTCACCGAACCCGTCCTTGGCGAAGCTGCTGCAACTACATATGGTGGATGCATATTGGTGCATGCCAATGATGTTCTGTTGCAGTTACTTCGCAGTAACCGGGACCGACTGGTCTCGGAACACGCAGGAGTGTCATCGTGTCTATTGTGTCCGACGCAAAAACCCCTCAGAAGCTCGCATTGACGGACGACGAGATCTTCGGCAGCCACGTCGACGGCAAGCTCTCAGTCGAGCTCACCTCGCCGCTGGACACCCAGCGCGACCTGTCCATCGCGTACACCCCGGGCGTTGCCCAGGTCAGCCGCGCGATCGCCGCCGACGCGACGCTCGCCGAGCGGTACACCTGGACCAACCGTCTCGTGGTCGTCGTGTCCGACGGCACCGCTGTTCTCGGACTCGGCGACATCGGCCCACGCGCCTCCCTTCCGGTGATGGAGGGCAAGGCCGCACTGTTCAAGAAGTTCGCCGGGCTCAACTCGATCCCGCTGGTCCTCGATACCAAGGACCCCGACGAGATCGTCGAGACCATCGTCCGGTTGCGCCCGAGTTTCGGTGCCGTCAACCTCGAAGACATCTCCGCCCCGCGTTGCTTCGAGATCGAGAAGCGCCTGATCGAGGCGCTCGACTGCCCGGTCATGCACGACGACCAGCACGGCACGGCGATCGTCCTGCTCGCCGCACTCAAGGGCGCGGTGAAGGTGCAGGGCCGCGACATCACGAAGCTGCGGGTCGTCATCTCCGGCGCAGGTGCGGCCGGTGTCGCGTGCGCCAACATCCTGCTCGCCGCAGGAATCGACGATGTCACGGTGCTCGATTCGAAGGGCATCATCTCACACGAACGCACCGACCTGTCGGGCGTGAAGACCGATCTGGCCGATCGCACCAACCCGTCCGGTCGCCACGGCGGAATGGTCGAGGCGCTCGACGGTGCCGACGTGTTCGTCGGCGTGTCCGCGGGCACCGTCCCGGAGGAGATCGTCGCGACCATGGCCGACGACGCGATCGTGTTCGCGCTGTCGAACCCGGATCCGGAGATCCACCCCGACGTCGCGTCCAAGCACGTCGCGATCGTTGCGACGGGACGCAGTGACTTCCCGAACCAGATCAACAACGTGCTCGCCTTCCCCGGTGTGTTCAAGGGTGCGCTCGACGCCGGCGCCCGCCGCATCACCGAGGGCATGAAGCTCGCCGCCGCCGAGGCCATCCTCTCGGTCGTCGGTGATGAGTTGGCTGTGGACAAGATCGTTCCGAGCCCGCTCGATCCGCGTGTCGCGCCCGCCGTCGCAGAGGCCGTTGCGGCCGCCGCGAAGGCAGAAGGTGTCGCCGACTGACGTGATCGCACCGTGCGCCCCGGCTCGAACCCGCACCAAGGTTCGGACCGGGGCGTTCGGCGTCGGTACACCGGGCGCCCGGTGCCTGTCGACGATGCGCGACAATGACCGCCGTGGGAATCCAGTGGATGCGAAACCGGTTGTCGGTCGTGGCGGTCGTGGCTGCGTTGCCGCTCTCGGCCGGATGCGCATCGTCGGTACTCGACCCGGCGGGGGTGTCCGGTCCCGTCGTGGTCGGGGCGCGGGACGGCGCGGATGGTGCACTGCTCGCGCACCTCTACGCCGGAGTGCTGCGTACGACCGGTATCGACGTGCAGGTGCGTGATGCTCTCGGCGACCGCGATGCGGCACTCGCTTCGCTCGATACCGCCGAGGTGACGGTGATCCCGGATTACTCGGGTCTGCTGCTGGAGCATTATGACCCGGGAATCACCTTCGGTGATGTCACTTCCGGGGACGCGGAGGACGTCTTCGAGGCGCTGGCTCGTGCGCTCCCCGACGAGCTGACGATCGCGGACTATGCGTCCGCCCAGAATCGTGCAGTGCTGGCCGCAGGCACCGAACTCGCTTCACAACAGGATGTCGCCGGCCTCGCAGACCGTTGCGCCGGACTGACATTTGTTCTCACCCCGGAATTCGAGGCCGTGGGCGGACTCGACTCGCTCACGGGTATCGGATGCGAGCCGCGGACGGTGGAACATGCGGACTCCGCCGAGGCCTTCGGCGCGGCGTCCGGTGACACCGTCGCGGGACTGACCACTCTCGCGTCCGTGTTCTCGGAGGAGAGCAGCGGAAGCGATGTGGTCACGGTGCCCGACGCTCCGGATCGCGCACCCATGGAAGAGGCCTCCGTCGACGCGGAGACACCGGTGTTCGTCGCGCAGAACGTCGTCCCGGTCTTCCGTAAGGACGTGTTCGGCGAGCCCCAGCTCGATGCACTCCGCACCGTTGCCGGCGAACTCACCACCGCAGATCTGGCCGAGATGCTGGCCCGCATCGACGACGGCGACGACATCGCCGGGGTCGCCGCCACCTGGCTTGCCGAGCACACCTGACAGCGCCGACCGATCAGAGCAGCGACGACGCTGTCATGTGTGAACGCAGGAACTCGCCGAATTCGACCACCGCGTCCGCGGCCTCCTTCACGAGAGAGGCCTGCAGCCCCGCAACATGCCACAGCTCCGGCTGCTCCACCAGTGTGAGATCCACACCGGCTGCGCGCAGCCTGCCCGCGAATTCGAGGATCTGCGGGTAGAGCACCTCGGTGGTGCCGACCTGGATCAGCGTCGGCGGCATGCCTGTCAGGTCCGCGTGCATGGGCGCGTAGCCCGGGTCGGTGGGGTCGCCGTCGCCGAGGTACGCCTCTGCGGAGGCATACGCCCACGCGGTGTTGACGACGACGTCTCGTTCGAATGGTGCGGTGCGCGAACCCGGATCCGTCCACGGCGAGAACAGGCCCACGGCGGCCGGGGTGACGCCGTGTTCGCCGATGAGCCGGTTCGCGGTAGCGACGGAGAGGCCGCCACCCGCCGAATCTCCTGCGATGGAAATGGATTCGGGGGCGAAGTTGTGTCCGTCGAGGAGTTCGAGGTAGGAGCCGACCGCGTCGACCAGAGCGGCCGGGTACGGATGCTCCGGCGCGAGGCGGTAGTCCACCGCGTAGACCACGGACCCGCTTGCGGCCGCGAGATGCGCGACCAGTGACCGGTGCGTGCTCGGCGACGCGCAGGTGTAGGCACCGCCGTGCAGATACAGCACCGCGGTGGGTCGTTCGGTGGCGCCCACCGTCACCCGCTCGGCCGGCCGGCCCGCCAGGGTGGTCGGTCGGATCACAGTGCCGGCGGGCAGGGTCTGGATCGGCGCGGCGGCCTCGAGCAGGCGACGTTGCACGGGATAGGGGAGTCGTGCGTTGAGCGTGAGGCCGTACAGGGGTCGGAGTGCGGCGCGGACGAGCGGCAGCGGCAGGTGGGGCATGACGAACGCTAACCCTTCGGCAGGACGCGCGCCGTCACGAACGCGACGACACGCTGGTACGACGGACCGACGAGGCGCACCCATCCGTCGAGCAGTTTCGCGTCGGCGCCGATCAGCACGCGGCCCTTGTTCTTCCGGACGCCGTTCACGATCGTCGCGGCTGCATCCTCGGGGCTGGTGCGGGCCAGCTTGCTGTCGAAGAACTGTGCGAAGGACACCTGATCGTCGCCGTCGGGCACGGCCGCGTTGCGCGCGATCGCCGTCTTGATTCCGCCCGGATGCACGCACGTGACCTGGACGGGATGCTTCGCGACGAGCATCTCCTGCCGCAGCGACTCGGTGAATCCACGTACCGCGAATTTTGCTGCGTTGTACGCACTCTGACCGGGAATGGACAGCAACCCGAACAAGGACGACACATTGATCAAGTGGCCGTCACCAGATGCGATCAGATGTGGGAGAAATGCTTTGGTGCCGTTGACTACTCCCCAGAAGTCCACATCCACGACGCGCTCGAAGTCCTTGAACTCGGTGCGCTCGAACTCGCCGTGATAGGCGATACCCGCATTGTTGTAGACCTGGTTGACCACGCCGAAGCGCTCGACGACCTTGTCCGCGTACTCCATGACCTTCTCGCGCTGCGAGACATCGAGGGCGTCGGCCTGTACTTCGGCGCCGAGATCGCGGGCGCGGCGGGCGGTTTCTTCGAGCCCGACGGTGTCGACATCGGACAACGCCAGCCGGGCGCCCTTCGCTGCAAGATTCAGTGCGAGGGCGCGCCCGATGCCCGAGCCTGCGCCGGTGATGACGACGACCCTGCCGGTGAATTCACTCATTGTGCTGCGACCTCTCGGGTGAGTTCGGTTTCCGCTGTCTGCCCGGGAACGGGGGCGGGAAGGTCGACGGCGGCGACGCTACGGTACGCCTCGAGGTCGAATTCCTTCGTGATGTTGCGGAATTCGAAGGTGAATCCCGGCCATACCGTGGTGTTGTTGCCGTGCTTGTCGAGGTACCAGCTCGCGCAGCCACCGGTGTTCCACACGCTCGATCCGAGGGCGTGCTGAAGTGTGCGGTTGTAGTCGTTCTGGGCGTCCTCGCGCACTTCGACGGTGCCGATGCGGTGCTGGTCGACGGTGCGGATCGCGTCGACGAGGTAGTTGAGCTGTGATTCGATCATGTAGACCATCGAGGTGTGGCCGAGTCCGGTGTTGGGCCCGACGAGGAAGAACATGTTCGGGAATCCGGCAACGGCGGTGCCCTTGTATCCTTGCATGCCGCTGTGGTCGAAGACCTCGGCGAGCGAGCGGCCGTCCTTGCCGAAGATCCCGGCGAATGTGGGGGAGTCGGTGACGTGGAAGCCGGTGGCGACGACGATCGCATCCACCTTGCGGGTGGTGCCGTCCTTCGTGACGACGCCGTCGGAAGTCACCTCGCTGATACCGGAGGTGACCAGGTCGACGTTCGGCCGAGTGAGCGCCGGGTAGTAGGCGTTGGAGATGAGCATGCGTTTGCAGCCGATCTTGAAGGTCGGGGTGACCTTGCGTCGCAGCACCGGATCAGCGATCTGCCGACGAATCTGGGCTCGGGCCGCGAGTTCGAGTGGTTTCATGAAGATCGGGGCCTTGGCGAGACCGATGACCTGCGTCTCGCGAGTCAAGTACTGGACTGCACGGGAGAGGCGCTGGAAGCCCGGTACATAGCGGAACGCGAATCGCTCGGCCTTGGTGTATTCGCGGTCGGCGCGGGGGAGGATCCACGGCGCGGTGCGCTGGTAGACGTCGAGATGCGAGACCTTCCCGGCGATCGCGGGAACGATCTGGATGGCAGACGCTCCGGTGCCGATCACGGCCACGCGCTTGCCCGTGAGGTCGGCGTCGTGGTTCCAGCGCGACGAGTGGAAGATCTCGCCCTCGAAGCCGTCGATGCCCTTGATGTCGGGCAGCGACGGCTCGCACAGCGCACCGACTGCAGAGACGAGGATCTTCGCGCTGAATGCGCCCTTGGTGGTCTGGACGTCCCATCGGAACGTCGTCGTGTTCCAGGTCGCGGAGTGCACGTCGCATCCGAAGACGGTGCGGCGGCGCACGTCGTACTTGTCGGCGACGGAGGAGATGTATGCCTGGATCTCGGGCTGAGGGGAGAACGAGCGGGTCCAGCCGGGGTTGAGGGCGAAGGAGTACGAATACAGGTTCGACGGCACGTCGCACGCGGCGCCGGGGTAGGTGTTGTCGCGCCAGGTGCCGCCCACGTCGTTGCCGCGCTCGAGGACGAGGAAATCCTTGCCCGCGCGGGTGAGCTTGATGGCGGCGCCGAGTCCGGCGAATCCGCTGCCGATGATCAGCGTGTCGACGAGGCGGGGGCTTGTGTCGGCCGCGGTGGTGTCTGTAACCGGAAGACTCATGTAACTCAGCGTAGGTACTTGTTGAGCGCCGGTCAATAGTCTTGTTGACTCTAATTCAGTAACGCTGTTGCATGGAAGGTGTGAAAGGCACCGACACCAAACGAAGAAGGCTCGGACCGGCGGAACGCCGCGCCCAGTTGATCGACCTCGGGATGCGGATGCTCGCCGAACGTCCACTCGATCAGATCTCCGTCGAGGACATCGCCGACGAAGCAGGAGTGTCGCGCGGACTGCTCTTCCACTACTTCTCGTCCAAGCACGAATTCCACGTCGAACTCGTCCGGCACATCAGCCGCGACATGCTCGAATGCACCGCACCGGACGACACCCTCGAACCCTTCGACATGCTGCGCGGCACCATCGTCGCCTATGCCGACTACGTGACCGAGCGCCGCGACACCTACGTGTCGATGCTGCGCGGAACCGCGAGCGGAGACCCGGACATGCGCGAGGTCTTCGAGCAGACGCGCACCGCCATGGTCGAGCGAACCCTTCGATACCTGCCGGACATCGGGATCGAGGCCGGCCCCGCGGTCCGCCTCGCCGTACGCGGCTGGGTGGCGTTCGTCGAAGACATCACCATCGCGTGGCTCCGCGAGCCGACCATCGACCGCGACCAGTTCATCGAACTCGCGGTCGGCGCACTTCCCGCCGTGACCTACGCAGCGGTCGCACTCGGTGGAACGGCGCGAGCCGGGTCGGTCGTCCCGAAGGACGAACCGACCCGGCTCGCATGAGAACCGTCATGCCCTGATCGAGCACGAACGGGGCTTGCTAGCGTTCGAAGGCCTTGTCGAGGATCTCCTGCTGCTCGACCGCGTGCACCTTGCTCGAGCCCGACGACGGAGCAGACATCGCGCGACGCGACACCCGCTTCACACCGGAGAGGTGATCGGGAAGAAGCTCCGGCAGAGCCAGCCCCAGGAACGGCCATGCACCCTGGTTGGCCGGCTCCTCCTGCACCCAGAAGAACTCGTTGGCATTCGGGTACTTGTCGAGCGTCTCGGCGATCCGTCGACGCGGCACGGGGTACAACTGCTCGACACGGACGATCGCGATATCGTCGCGGCCTTCCTTCTGCTTCTTCGCGAGGAGCTCCCAGTAGATCTTTCCTGAGGTCAGCAGCACACGAGTGACCTTGGACCGGTCGGCGCTTCCGTCCTCGAACGGGATCTCTTCGAGAAGCGAGCGGAACTTGCCCTGCGTGAAGTCCTCGACGTTGCTGACCGCAGCCTTGTTGCGCAGCATCGACTTCGGAGTGAAGACCACCAGCGGGCGGCGGATGCCGTCGAGGTGATGGCGACGCAGCAGGTGGAAGTAGCTCGCCGGCGTGGACGGCACCGCCACAGTCATCGAGCCTTCTGCGCACAGCTGCAGCCAGCGCTCGATACGGCCGGAGGTGTGGTCGGGGCCCTGACCCTCATGGCCGTGCGGCAGAAGCATCACGACGTCGGAGAGCTGACCCCACTTGGCCTCACCGGACGAGATGAACTCGTCGATGATCGGCTGGGCGCCGTTGACGAAATCGCCGAACTGCGCCTCCCACAGCACCAGCGCCTCGGGATTACCCACCGAGTAGCCGTACTCGAAGCCCAGGCCCGCGAACTCGGTCAGCGCCGAGTCGTAGACCATGAAGCGGCCACCCTCACCGGAGTTCGCGGCGACCTCGGCGAGCGGGTTGTACTCGTCGCCGGTCTTGCGGTCGATGAGGACCGAGTGGCGCTGTGTGAACGTGCCACGCCGCGAGTCCTGTCCGGCAAGACGCACCAGTGCGCCCTGCTCGGCGAGCGAGCCGAACGCGAGCAGTTCGGCGTACGCCCAGTCGATGTGGCCGCTGCGGGACATCTCGCGGCGCTTCTCGATGACCGGCTTGACGCGTGGGTGCACGCTGAAGCCCTCGGGGACGTTCACGAATGCGTCGCCGATGCGGTCGAGCACGCTCTGGTCCACCGCCGTGGTCAGGCGAGGCGCAGGCGTCTGGTCGAGTTCGACGGACTCGGACGGTTCCGGCTGGAACTTCTCGAGTTCGCGGACCTCGTTGAACACCCGCTCCAACTGGCCCTGGTAGTCACGCAGTGCGTCTTCGGCTTCCTTGAGCGAAATGTCGCCGCGGCCGATCAGGGCCTCGGTGTAGCTCTTACGGACGCTGCGCTTGGTGTCGATCACGTCGTACATCGCCGGCTGTGTCATCGACGGGTCGTCGCCCTCGTTGTGGCCGCGACGGCGGTAGCAGATCATGTCGATCACGACGTCCTTGTGGAACTTCTCGCGGAAGTCCACGGCGAGCTGCGCAACCCACACGCATGCTTCGGGATCGTCACCGTTGACGTGGAAGATCGGCGCGCCGATCATCTTCGCGACGTCGGTGCAGTACTCGGACGAACGCGAGTGCTCCGGCGCGGTGGTGAAGCCGACCTGGTTGTTGACGACGATGTGCACGGTGCCGCCGGTGCGATACCCGCGCAGCAGCGCCAGGTTCAGCGTCTCGGCGACCACACCCTGACCTGCGAACGCGGCATCGCCGTGCAGCAGCAGCGGCAGGACGGTGAAGCCGCTCTCACCCTTGTCGAGGATGTCCTGCTTCGCGCGGACGAGGCCCTCGAGGACCGGGTCGACCGCTTCGAGGTGCGACGGGTTCGCGGTCAACGAGACCTTGATGTCGTTCTCGCCGAACATCTGGATGTAAGTGCCCTCGGCGCCGAGGTGGTACTTCACGTCGCCGGAGCCGTGTGCGGCCGACGGGTTCAGGTTGCCCTCGAACTCCGTGAAGATCTTCGAGTACGGCTTGCCCACGATGTTGGCGAGCACATTCAGGCGACCACGGTGCGGCATCGCGATCGCGACCTCGTCGAGCTGGTGCTCGGCGGCCTGATCGATGATCGAGTCCATCATCGGAATGACGGACTCGGCACCCTCGAGGGAGAACCGCTTCTGCCCGACGTACTTGGTCTGCAGGAACGTCTCGAATGCCTCGGCGGCATTGAGGCGGCTCAGAATGTACTTCTGCTGCGCAACGGTCGGCTTGACGTGGTGCGCCTCGACCCGTTCCTGCAACCACTGCTGCTGCTCGGGCTCGAGGATGTGTGTGTACTCGATGCCGACGTGGCGGCAGTACGCGTCGCGCAGAACCGACAGCACGTCGCGCAGCTTCATGCGCTGCTGGCCGTGGAAACCACCCACGTTGAACTCGCGGTCGAGGTCCCACAGGGTCAGGTCGTGGGTGGTGACGTCGAGGTCGGGGTGAGAACGGAACTTGTCGCGTACGAACTGCAGCGGATCGGTGTCCGCCATCAGGTGACCACGGTTGCGGTACGCCGCGATCATCTCGAGCACACGGGTGTGCTTGTCGACGAGGCCTTCCGGCACGTCCTTGCGCCAGCGGACCGGCTCGTAAGGGATGTGCAGCGTGTGGAAGATCTCGTCGTAGAACTCGTCGGAGATCAGCAGCCGATGGATCTGACGGAGGAATTCGCCCGACTCGGCGCCCTGGATGACGCGGTGGTCGTACGTCGAGGTCAGGGTCAGCAGCTTGCCGATGCCGATTTCGGCGATGCGTTCGTCGGAGGCGCCCTGGAACTCGGCGGGGTACTCCATCGCGCCTGCTCCGATGATCGCGCCCTGACCGTTCATCAGACGCGGAACCGAATGCACGGTACCGATGCCGCCCGGGTTGGTCAGCGAGATCGTGACGCCGGAGAAGTCCTCACCGGTGAGCTTGCCGTCGCGGGCACGACGGACGATGTCCTCGTACGCCGAGTAGAACTGCGCGAAGTTCATCGTCTCGCAGTTGCGGATAGCAGCAACGACGAGTGAACGCTGCCCGTTCTTGCCGGGAAGGTCGATGGCGAGACCGAGGTTGGTGTGCGCCGGGGTGACGAGGTTCGGCTTGCCGTCGATCTCGGCAAAGTGGTTGTTCATGTTCGGGTACGCCTGGATCGCCTGGACGATCGCGTAGCCGAGCAGGTGGGTGAACGACACCTTGCCGCCGCGCGTGCGCGCGAGGTGGTTGTTGATGACGATCCGGTTGTCGAACATCAGCTTCGCCGGGACGGCGCGGACGCTGGTGGCGGTCGGGATCGACAGCGAGGCGTTCATGTTCTTCGCGACCGCGCCGGCAGCACCGCGGAGAACCTTCTTCTCCTCGGTTGCGGGTGTGGCGGAAGGCGCAGCAGCAGCCTTGGGTGCGGGCTTCGCTGCGGCGGGCTTGGCGGCCGGGGCCGCCTGAGGTGCAGGCGCGGCCTTCGGGGCTGCAGCCTTGGGGGCAGGAGTGGCCGAAGCAGTCGTGGCGGGTGCGGACGTCGCCGGTGCGGGCTTCTCGGGTGCCGTGGTGTCGGATCCGTTCACACCTCCTGCAACCGCTGCTTCCGGCGAGTAATCGGTCAGGAACTCGTGCCAGCTCGCATCCACGGACGACGGGTCGTCCTGGAATCGCTGGTACATCTCGTCAACCAACCACTGGTTCTGTCCGAACTGTGATGTAGAGCTGCTGCTCACGGCAGTTGTTCGCCTCGTTTCTTTCTTCGGTACCCGATCGGAGCGCCTGTGGTTATGAGGCTAGCCCTTGGCATGTGACGATTCGAACCGATCGTTCATGCGCGAGAGCCACCTCACAATCTCGAGTCGACGGGGTCTCCATCGATGACGGTTCTCGACCGCCGATTATTCCCTGTTACGTGCATCGCCGCAGCACTGGCCCCGTTACAGATTCGAGCTGTGAGGGCTCGCAACCGGTTCGGCGTTCCGTTCGGGCGTGTCGGCCGCGACGTCCTGGATGTCGGGGACGAGCGTTCCGGTAGCAAGATGCCACAATGTGGTGTACAGACCGCCTGCACGGTGCAGTGTCTCGTGCGGTCCGCTCTCGACCACTCGGCCCCCGTCGATCACCACGACCAGGTCGGCGCGAGCCGCGGTGGCGAGCCGGTGCGCGACGATCACCGCAGTCCGTGAGCGCGTGAGCGACGCCCCGGCCTCGAGCACGGCCTGCTCGGTGGCCGGATCCAGGGTGGCAGTCGCTTCGTCGAGCAGAAGCAGATCCGGATCGACGAGTTCGGCCCGTGCCAACGCGATCAACTGACGCTGTCCGGCCGACAGACCCTGACCACGCTCGCCGACCGGGTGCAGCATCCCTCCGTCGAGACCGGCGATCATGTCGAGTGCCCCCACCGCGCGCGCCGCGGATTCGATGGCGGACCGGTCGGCGTCGGGTCGGCCGTACGCGATGTTGCTCGCCACCGTCCCGGTGAACAGATGCGCCTCCTGCGGCACCACGCCGAGCCTGCCGCGATACTCGGGCAGCCGGTACCCGCGCAGATCCGTCCCGTCGACCCGCACCGAGCCGGACGTCGGGTCGTAGAAGCGGGCGAGCAGTTTGACGATCGTCGACTTCCCGGCACCCGTGCGACCCACCAACGCGACGGTCGATCCAGGCGGAAAGCTGAGGTCGACGTCGGCGAGCGCTGCCGTGTCGGCCCCGCTGTAGCGGAACCCGACATCGTCGAGACGAACGTCGCCGCGCAGGTGCCCGGACACCTCGACGGTGCCCGCCGGTCCGGACTCGAGAGAACTCTCGGTGGCCAGCAGATCACCGATTCGGCGCAACCCGACGCGTGCCTGCTGATAGCCGTCGAACACCTGCGACAACTGCTGGATCGGACCGAACAGCAGGTTCAGGTACAGGACGAACGCGATCAGCACACCCGCGGTCGTGGCGCCGGACGCGACCTCGCGCGCACCCACGAATACGACGGCCGCCAACGCCAGATCCGACAGGAACGTGATGAACGGGAAGTACAGGGAGATCGCCCGCTGCGACCGCATGCGGCTGCGGCGGTACGCGTCGGCGCGTTCGGCGAACCGGCGTGCAGACGTCTCCTCGCGGCGGTACGCCTGGGCCGCGCGCAGTCCGGTGATGTTCTCCTGGAAGTCGGCGTTGACCACGGAGATGCGTTCCCGCGAGACCGCATAGGCCGTACCCGAGACCTTCCGGAACCAGAGCGTCGCCGCCACCAACACCGGGATGACACCGAGCACCACCACGGCGAGCGAGGCGTCGGTGACCAGCAGGGCCACCGAGATGCCGAGCAGCGTCAACACGCTCACCACCGCGGTCGACAATCCCGTCTGGATGAACTGCGACAGCGCGTCGACGTCGGTCGTCATCCGGGTCATGATCCGGCCGGACAGTTCGCGCTCGTAGTAGTCGAGGCCCAGTCGCTGCAGGTGCGCATAGCTGCGTACCCGCAGCCCGAAGAGCACGCGTTCCCCGGCTCGGGCGGTGAGTACCGTCAGGACGGCGACCGCGACCCACCCGAGCAGCGCGAGTCCGACACCCATCGCTCCAGCGATCCACAGCATGTCGGGGTCGCCGGGGGTGACACCCCGGTCGACGGCGAACCGCACGATCGACGGGAACGCGATGTTGATCGCGGACTCGACTGCCAGACACACGATCACTGCGGCGAGCAGCCGACGCACCGGGCGCAGCGTTCGCAGAAGCCGGAACTGCGGGTCGGGTCGGCGCAACGCACGCAACTGCAGTTCGGGGTCGGTGCCGGGTTGTTCCGCGGCCGGGGGCAACGCGGCGACCGCTGCGCGCAGTTCGGGGGTGGGTGCCACCGCGCCGAGCGCGCCGCTCACGGGGCCGCCCGCACTGCGCCCACCACCGGAGCCGTGGGTCGCGGGAGCGAGGGCAGCCGGCCCGCTCGGTGAACCGTCGCCGGGCGAGGCCTCCGCGGCGGGCCACAGCGCATGAGAACCGGGGGGCACACTTCGCCCGGGTGATACGGCCTGTTCGGATGGGGCATCGGGTGATGTGCCCGTCAACAAGCGGCGGAACACCGGACTGCGCCGATCGAGTTCGTCGACGGTCCCGACGTCGACGATCCTGCCGTCGTCGAGCACCGCGACACGGTCGGCGAGTGCCAGCGTCGACCGGCGGTGTGCGAGCACCAGGGTGGTGCGGTCGGTCTGTGCGCGGAGCGCGGCGTAGATCGCGGCCTCCGTCTCGGCATCCACTGCGGATGTCGCGTCGTCGAGGACCAGCACCCGGGGACTGAGCAGCAGGGCTCGAGCCAGCGCAACACGCTGCCGTTGCCCACCCGAGAGCGTGAGACCGCGCTCGCCGACGACGGTGTCGTACCCGTCGGTCAGGGAGTCGATGAACTCGTCGGCGCGGGCCGCGACCGCGGCGGCGCGGATCTCCTCGTCGGTGGCGTCGGGCCGGCCCAGCGCGATGTTCGTCGCGATGGTGTCGGAGAACAGGAACGGCTCGTCGAATACGAGGCTCACCGCTTCGCGCAGCCGGTCGGCGCGCAGCGAGGCCACATCGACATCGCCGCCGTCGGACGTCAGGCACACCGCGCCTGCCGATGGCGTGTAGAAGCGTGGTGCCAGCAGAGACAGAGCGGTCTTGCCCGACCCGGCGGGCCCGACGATCGCGACGGTCTCGCCGGGCAGCACCTCGAGGTCCATCCCGTCGAGGACGTCGCGGCCCTCGTCGAAACCGAAAGTGACATCGCGGAACGCGAGCCCGAGCGGACCGTCGGGGAGGGATACCGGATGCGGAGGATCAGCGACGTCGGGCTCGGTGTCGATCACCTCGTACACCCGCTCGACCGCGGCGCGCGAGAGCTGCGCCATGATCACGACCTGGGCCAACGTACGGGTCGTCGCGCTCATCGTCGCGACGTACGCGGTGAACGCGACGAAGGTGCCGACCGTGATCGTGCCGTTCAAGGTGAGCCAGCCACCGAGCACGATCGTTGCGACCAGACCGAGCTGCGGGATCGCGCCCATCGGCGCAGCGAACCGCGCGTTGATCCGTGCCGCCCGCATGCGCTCGGAGTACAGGATCCGGCCGTGGTTCTCGAGCTGGTCGACGGCACGGTCCTCCTGGCCGAAGCCTTTGACCACCCGGACTCCGGTAACGGTTTCCTCGACGTGCTGGGCGAGGTCGGCGGCCCGCTGCTGCGCCGACCATGTCGCGGCGAAGACCTTGGGGCGGACCACCCGCACGATGGTCACGATGACGGGCACTGTGGCGACCGCGATCAGCGTGAGCAGCGGCGAGAGCGACGTCATGATCGCGAGAGCCAGCAGGAGCTGCAGCAATGCGCCTGCCGACATCGGAACCATCGCGAGCAGACCCTGGATGAGCTGAAGGTCGGTGATCGAGCGCGACACCACCTGTCCGGTGCGGATGCGATCCTGACCGTGGCCGTCGAGGCGTTGCAGCGATCCGAGCAGACGTAACCGGAGGTCGTGTTGGACGTCCAGCGAGAGCCTTCCCGCCAGCATCCGTCGCCCGTACTGGCATCCGAACCGGACGGTCGCGCCCACCGCGATCGCAGCGGCCGCGAGTCCGATCAGGTTCGGGATCGAGGCGAATTCAGTGGCCTCCCCGGTGGCGCTGTCGAGTGCGACCTTGGTGAGCAGTGGGAACGCGATATCGATCAGCGCGGCGATCGCTGTGAGCGCGAGCGCGCCGATCGCCGTTCTGCGGTGGCGCATGCATTCTGCACCGAGGCGGCGGACCCAACCTCGAGAGTGTGTGTGGTGTGGCATTTCCTCCGACATTAGACCCGGGCTGCGACAGCAGTACTCAGGTGAGATCGCGACTGCGGGTCCGCCACCACCCGAGCCCACAGATCAACGCGGTCCAGAAGATCAGGACGAGCGGGGCAAGCGGCCACGACACCGGCATCTCGGCCTCGCCGGACACGTCGACGACACCGAACAGTGTGTACCAGGTGATCTGGGCAGGGAGGAACTGTGCGACGCCACCGAGACCCATGCCGTGCAGCACGAGGGACACGGTCAGCTCACCGAACGGAACCCACGCGCAGATCGCGAGGACGCTGCCCACCATCGAGCCGGTGAACAGTCCCAGACCCGAGCCGATGAGTGCCCACAGCACCGCGCAGAGCAGACCGGTGCCGAGGACGCCCGCGATACTGCCGAGATCGGCGCCCGAGAAGCCACCGCCGAACATGAGGATGGTCAGGGCCGACACGACCTCCGTGATCACGCAATACAGCAGACCGAACAGCGCCGCGGTCGCGTACTTGGATGCGATGACCAGGTCGCGCCCGCGTGTGGTGAGGAAGGTGGTGATGATGGTGCGGTGCTGGTATTCGCCGCCGGAGTCGACGACGCCGAACAGCGCGGCGAACAGGAACACCAGGGCGAGCGCGAACGAGATGCCCACTGCTGCTGCAGCGGCCTCGGCGAAGCCGGGCCCGAGGATGTCCTCGACCTGACGCATCACGGGGAGCGTGAGAGCTCCGCAGAACAACCCGACCACCAGCGGGGCGATACCCAGGATCCACCAGTACCGCAGGCCGAGTACCTTCCGGAACTCGGCTGTCAGAAGTGCGGTCACGGGTGTCCTCCGGGTCCGGTCGGCGGTTGCTGGAAGGTCGGTCGGCCTTGGAAGTTCTGCAAGTTCTGTAAGTTCTGGGGCGCGCCGAAGTTCTGCGGTGCAGCCGTGTACTGGCCGGCCGTGATCGCGAGGAAGACCTGTTCGAGGTCGACATGCTCGATGCTCGTACCGAACAGTGTGATGCCGTGTTCACTCGCCAGTGCGGCGATGCGATCGGGTTCGACGCCCACGACGGCCAGACGGCCGTCGGGCTGGATCTGCGCATCGGTGAAACCGCTCGCGGCGAGTGCCGTCGCCAGCTTCACAGGGTCGGATACCGCAACGAGTACCCGCGACCGGTAGGCGTTGCGAAGTTCCGCCATGCTGGTCTGCATCACGAGCGCACCGCGGCTGATGATCACGAGGTGGTCGGCCATCTGCTCGACCTCGCGGAGGATGTGACTCGAGATCAGAACGGTGCCGCCGTTTCGCGCGAACGTCACGAGGAAGTCGCGAAGCCATGCCATTCCCTCGGGGTCGAGACCGTTGGCGGGTTCGTCGAGGATCAGATAACGCGGTTGGCCGAGTAGCGCGGTCGCCAATGCGAGGCGTTGCCGCATCCCGAGCGAGAACTCACCGATCCGCCGACGCGCTGCGGAAGTCAACCCCACGAGGTCGAGCATCCGGGCGGCCCGATCGTCGGGCACACCCATCGCCGCGCAGTACGCCCTCAGGTGTGTGGCTGCAGTGTGCTTCGGGTGCGCGCTCTGCGCATCGAGCACCGCGCCCACGATCTGAGCGGGGTGTTCGAGCCGGCCGAACGGCACACCGTCGACGTATGCAGTGCCGGCGGTGGGTCGTACCAGCCCCGTCACCATGCTCAGTGTCGTCGTCTTGCCCGACCCGTTGGGGCCGAGAAACCCGGTGATCGAACCCCGCGGCACTGTGAAGCTCAGATTCGACACGGCGGTGACACTGCCGAACGTCTTGGTCAGCCCGTCCACTGCAATCCCGGGAGGGGGTCCGCTCGCCGGTGCCGTGAAATGCGGCTGCCCGTGCGGAGTGTTCGCTGACGGTGCTGTCACAGAAATGTTCCCCCGGTTACCTCTCGCGATTGTGCCGCCGCGAGCATACGTGCAGGCAGTGTCGAGACGACTGACCCAGGTCGAGGTCGAGACGACCGACCCAGGTCGAGACGAGTGCGTCGGACTCTCAACTCCGGTGAGGGGCGGGCAGCGTGCCCTGCTCGGCCGGCCACATCGCGGGAGGTGCTCCGAAGGCCTCGCGCGCGTTGATGATCGTGCGCTTGCCGATCGTCCGGTTCCCGGCACCACCGATCGCAGCGCCGATACCCGCGGGCACGAGTTTGCCGACGATCAGTGCACTCCGCCTGGCCGCGTACTTCCGGACGAACTTCTTCACGAGCGTGTTGTTCATCAGTTTGAGCTGTTTGCTGCCGACCTGGCCCGTCAGCGCCTTCGGCCAGTTCTTCAGCGACGTGCCGGTTGCGGCCGCGACGATCTCCTTACCGGAATCCCCGAGCGCAACCGCGAGCACGAGCGCGCGCCGCTGGTTGTGGTCGTGGGGTTCGATTCCGTACACCGACGCGACAGCGAGCGTGAGCAGCGCCGATGCTTCGAGGAAGAACACCGACTCGGCGCCGATCGCACCGATGGCGGCGATGGTGCCGACGCCGGGGAAGGCGGCGGTGGCGCCTGCTGCGGCACCACTTCCCGTGATGGTGGTGAGGAACTGCTTCTCGAGCCGCGTGATGATCTGCGCGGGCGACTCGTCGGGATGTGCACGACGCAGCCTCTCGACGTATTTCGCGACCGCGGGGCCCTGCAGCCGGCTGCCGTTGTCGAGCAGCCTGATGAGCGCGCGTTCGATCGCACCACCCTTGATGGCCTCACCGTTCTTGTCCAGTGCGACAGACTTTTCGCCCATTTCGATCCTTGTCGTGTGTCCGCCGGTGGCTACGCTGGTAATTGTGACCCGGTCGTCAACTGTTGTCGGCATTTCCGACGGGGCCCGGCAGCGGCCCGCGCCGTTGCTGCAACCCTACGTGCGTTGGTACGAAGGATATCGGCTGACGGGCTTCCCACCGGGGCAGCATCTGGGTCTGTCGTCGCCGGATCTCACCGTCGTTCTCAGTCTCGATCAGCCCGTCGACATCACCCGGGCGGCCGCGCCCGGTCAGCAACCGGGACGTTTCACCGCATTGGCGAGCGGTCTGGCCACCTCGGCGGTGACGATCGCGCACGACGGCAACCAGCACGGTATCCAGCTCGCCCTGACGCCGGCCGGAGCCCGCGCTCTCCTCGGGGTTCCGACATCCGCACTCGGTGCGTGGGTGGTCGAACTCGAGGACCTGCTGGGGCCCGACGCGCAGGAACTGCTCGAGCGGATCGCCGCGACACCCGAATGGCGGCAGCGTTTCGCGATCCTCGACCGCGTCCTCACCCGACGGCTGTTCGATGCTCGCGATGCCGTGCAGATGGATGCGCGTGTCGCGCACGCATGGCAGCAGCTCGTCGCCCGACCCGGCACCGCAGTGCGCGCGGTGGCCGACGATCTCGGATGGAGTCGCCGCTATCTGACCTCACGCTTCACCGCGGAACTGGGCATCACTCCCAAGGAATCCGCGCGCATCGCCAGATTCGACAGGTCGAAGGCGATGTTGCGCAGGCCCGAAGCGCTGCTGTCCGACGTGGCGGTCCGCTGCGGGTTCTACGACCAGGCCCACCTCGCCCGCGAGTGGCGTGAGTTCGCGGGTGTGCCGCCGTCGCGTTGGAGGCAGGACGAAGTGTTCCCATTCGTCCAAGACTCCGGCGCCTGATCGGAGGAGCCTTGTCTCCATGACCAGCACAGCAGCAAACCAGGACAAGACCGACAAACGCGCCCCGAATGTATGGCCGTGCCTGGCCTACACCGACGCTCGGGGCGCCATCCGGTTCCTCGTCGGCACACTCGGATTCACCGAATCGGCGTGCTACGGCGAAGGTGACACCGTGGACCACGCAGAACTGACGTGGCCGTACGGCGGCGGAATCATGCTCGGCTCCGCCGGGCGTGACACCCCGCTCGATCAGCACGCCGACTCGGGCTCCATCTACCTCGTCGTTCCCGAGGCTGCGATCGCCGACGCCCTCTACGAGAAGGTCCGCGACTCTGCCGCGACCATCACCGTGGAGATGCGCGACGAGGACTACGGCTCACACGGCTTCACGTGCCGCGACCCGCAGGGAGTGTTCTGGAGCATCGGCACCTATGCGGGGCACGGGTTCGGTCAGTGAACGCCTGATCGCAGAGGTGTGTGATCCGCCGGCACCGTCTCCTTCGCACGCGGCGGGGGAGGCGGGGTGCCGTCGCCGAACGGCCGGCCCCCGAGAGATTCCCGGCCGTGCGGCGTCACCCACCCCGACAGGTCGGGGCCCTTCGGCACGATCTGCGTCGGATTCACATCGGTGTGGACGATGTAGTAGTGCTGCTTGATCTGCACGAAATCGGTCGTGTCGCCGAATCCAGGGGTCTGGAACAGGTCGCGCGCGTAGCCCCACAGTGCCGGGAACGCGGTGAGCGGATTCCGGTTGCACTTGAAATGACCGTGATAGACGGGATCGAATCGGGCGAGGGTCGTGAACAACCGGACGTCGGCCTCCGTGATCGTGTCGCCCACCAGGTAACGCCGGTGGGTGAGCCGGTCCTCGAGCCAATCGAGCCGAGCGAACAACCGGTCGAACGCGGCGTCGTACTTGTCTTGTGAGCCGGCGAACCCGCACCGGTAGACGCCGTTGTTGACGTCCCGATACACAAGATCAGCTACCTCGTCGATCTCGCTCCGCAACGACTCCGGGTACAGGTCCGGTGCTCCGTCGCGGTGGAATGCGGTCCATTCGGTCGAGAAGTCCAGCGTGATCTGCGCATAGTCGTTGGTCACGACCTTCCCGGTCGGCACATCGACGATTGCCGGCACCGTGATGCCGCGGGGATAGTCGGGTTGTCGCGCGAAGTACGCGTCCTGAAGCCGCTCGATGCCCAGCACCGGGTCGACACCACCGGGGTCGAGGTCGAAGGTCCAGCTGCGCCGGTCGTGGGTCGGGCCGCACAGTCCCAGCGACAACGCGTCCTCGAGGCCGAGCAGTCGTCGCACGATCAATGTGCGGTTGGCCCAAGGGCATGCACGTGCTGCGATGAGACGGCAGCGCCCCGCTTCGACCGGGTATCCGTCGCGGCCGTCGGCGGTGATTCGCGTCGAGATGTAGTGGGTGTCGCGGGTGAACTCGGCTCCCGGCTCGACGTAACTCGCCTCGCCCGCCGTGTCTGCGCTGTCGGCGGCTGTGCCCGTGTCTTTGCTGCTCATGAGGATCCCTTGGAATCGAATTGGTCATCCGGTCCGAGTCGGCTACCGGACCGACAAACGCACTGTGACGAGGGTTCCCCACTCGACGTACCCCGACACCGCCGCCAGCCCCCGTGCCGCGAGATTGTCGCGGCGGGTCCGCCACAGGGGAATCAATCCGGCGTCGAGCGCGTCGTGCGTGCACAGTGTCGCGACGGTGGCGCCCAACCCGAGTCGTCGATTCTCCGGTGTCGTCAGCACCCTCACATCCGCAAGCAGCGACTGGAGTTCGCGGTAGCCCGCACCGGCGAGAGGCTGGTGGTCGTCGTCGAGCAGGACGAACGCGCGATCGGGTACATCCGCGCCGACCTCGGTGCTGTCGTCGGGCGGGCAGCGTCGCACCAGTTCGGCGAGGTACGCGGTGTCGTGCGAGATCAACGGATCCTTGATCCGCACCGCATCCGTCCACTCCGGACACAGGCCGAGCTGCTCGGTGCGGGCCGCGTAACCACCTGCCGCAGCGCGCACCGCGCCTTCGTCCGAGGGCTCGGCCAGAGCTGCCACAGCGGACACTGTGGGCTCGGGACCCACCACCGCGACCGTGTCGCCGATGCTGAGCACTCGGACCGTGGTGGCCGTCTCGTCCGCTTCCGTCACAAGTCCACCGGAAGAGAGGGCGTCGTCGGCGAGGCCGAGTTCGCGACACCACGCGAGGGCCGCGATGCTCGAGAGATGGGGGTCCACGCGAACACCGTATCCCGCAGACCGCGGAGAGGACGTGTCGTGGGTTCAGGGGGCGAGCCCGCCGTACCCGGCGCACATCGGAATCCAGTTCTCCGGCCAGAATGTGACCCACGCCATATAGTGCAAGCACGGACAGCGTTGGGAGGTGGCCATGTCGCTGGCGGTCGTCGGAGTTCCCGCGGGAGCGGGCTGGCTGCAGAGTGAACGCGCCATGCGCCGCTGCGGCGGGATTCTGCACTACGAAGATCTCGAACCATGCCTTGCCGAAATGCTCGATCGCAGCGCGTTGCGGTACTCGAACCGTGTCGCTGTGATCGACGGGGACGGTCGCACGGTCACCTACCGCGACCTCTGGACCGAAGCGGCGAAGGTCGCGGGAGGGCTCCTCGACCAAGGAGTCGGCCCGGCCGATCGCGTCCTGGTGCATTACCGGAACGGATTCGAGTGGCTGCACGCATTCCTCGGGGTCGTCCTCGCCGGCGGTGTGCCGGTCCTGCCCGATCCCACGTGCAGCGACACCGAAATCGACTGGATGGCATTCGACAGCGGCGCCGTACTCATTCTCGACGGGCCCCTCCCCGACGGAGTCCCGTTCCTCGATGGTGGTGCGTCACCGGACGAACTGGCGCTGCTCTACTACGTCCGAGGCTGTGGCGGTGACCTGCGAGGTGTGGAACTCACCAATACGAACGTCCTGTCGACGATCGAAGCCGTGGGGCACGCGATGGATCTGGCGAACGAGCCCGGCCGCACCGTGATCACCGCACCGCTGTGCACGGCGGTCGGATGCAGCGTGCAGTTGCTCCCGACCCTCGCGTTCGGAGGGACCGTCGTCGCGGCGCGCGCTCGAGGGACCCGTGTGCCGTGGAGGCACTTGCGAGCGTCCTTCCCCACCTCGCGTTGCGTCCGAGGTTGGGGTGTGGCCGAGACCGGAGGGATCGGCCTGCTGCTTCCGTCCGAGAATCGCCGAAGGCATCCTCGCAGTGTCGGTGTACCTTTCGGCGGAATCGAGGTCGCGTTGCTCGGCCCGGATGCCGAGGAAGGAAGGGGCGAGCTGCTGTGCCGCGGGCCGAGCGTCGCCCGCGGTTATTGGAACAATCCGGCCGCGACCGCCGAGATGTTCGACGACGGCTGGTTTCGCACCGGCGACCAGGTCTCCATCGACGACGCAGGCTTCGTCAACCCCGTCGCCGTGCGGGTGTCATGACGTGCGACTGCCGTCCATGACGTGTGTGACTCAGCGCGCATTCGCAGGTCAGCTATTCTTTTTCGCAGCCGTGCGAGCGTGCAGACGCACTCGCGGAGAAGCACACACCCGTCTGGAAGGGCATCTGAGCAATGGTCGAGGAAGGCGCGGTGCCGCACGAGCACGGCTTGGCGGAACTGCACGTGCACATCGAAGGAACCCTCGAACCCGAGCTGATCTTCGCCCTCGCGGAACGCAATCGCATCGAGCTTCCGTACCGGGACCTCGACGATCTGCGCGGCCGATACGAGTTCGGGGACCTCGTGTCGTTCCTCGACCTCTACTACGCCAACATGGAAGTTCTGCGCACGGCACAGGATTTCGCCGACCTCGCCCGCGCGTACTTCGCGAGGGCGGCGCGGGCCGGCATCACGAGAGCCGAATTCTTCTTCGATCCGCAGGCCCACACGGCTCGCGGAGTCGAGTTGCGTGAGGTCGTCGACGGTCTCGCGGACGCCGCCGCGGGTGCGCGCCGCGAGTACGGCATCGATGCCGCGATGATCGCGTCCATCGTGCGCGATCGTCCAGTGCCGGAGGCGAACGACACCTTCTCCGAGCTGATGAAGCTGCAGGCCCCGATCATCGCGCTCGGACTGGATTCGGCGGAAGTCGGATACCCGCCATCACTGTTCGAGGACGTGTTCGCGCGGGCCCGTGCAGAAGGTCTGCACATCACGGCGCACGCGGGGGAGGAGGGACCTCCGGAGTATGTCCGGCAGGCACTGGATCTACTCGGCGCCGAGCGCATCGACCACGGCATCCGGTCCCTCGAAGATCCGGAACTCGTCGCGAGGCTGGTGGACGAACAGATTCCGTTGACGGCGTGCCCGTTGTCGAATGTCCGGTTGCGAGTGGTCGATACGCTTGCAGATCATCCGTTGCGCCGCATGCTCGAGGCAGGATTGTCGGTGAGTGTGAACTCCGATGACCCTGCGTACTTCGGCGGATATGTGGACGACACGTTCACTGCGCTGCGTGAGCAGCTGGGATTGACCGATGAGGAAAGACAGGTCCTGGCCGACAATTCGATGCGCGCTGCATTCCTCTGAATCGGACCCGCACCTCTACGCGCCGAGTACGCGCTGCAGGTATGCGTTGTCGAACACGCGCTGCGGATCGACACGGTCGCGCACTGCGAGGACGTCGTCGAATCGGGGATACGCCTCGCTCAGCTCGGCGGCGGTGAGTCCGTGCAACTTCCCCCAGTGCGGGCGTCCGCCGACGGACCGAGCGATGGCCTCGACTGCCCGGAAGTAGTCGCGGTGCTCGCTGCGGTGGAACTGGTGCACGGCCACGTAGGCGGTGTCGCGGCCGTGGGCGGTGGACAACCAGACATCGTCGGCGGCCGCGAATCGTACCTCGATCGGGAACCCGATCCGCACTTCGGAGCGGTTCAGCCATGTCGCGATTTCGCCCAGCACCGTGGGTAGCGCGTCGACCGGTATGGCGTACTCCATCTCCCTGAATCGCACACGCCGATTCGACGCGAACACCCGGTGACTGCGATCGGTGTACGTGCGCTCCGACAATGCGCGCGACGACACGGAATTGAGCCGTGGAATCAACGCGGGCACCCGGGTTCCCAGGTGCTGGAACGCGTTGAACACGCCGTTGGACAGGATCTCGTCGTCGACGAATCCCCGAATCCGCCCGACAGGGTCGACCGGCGCGGTACCGGGTAGTCGGGTGTTGCTCTTGGTGAGGACGCCGTCGGTGTGGGGGAACCAGTAGAACTCGAAATGGTCGGCGCGGAGCCGGTCGTGGAGGCCGTCGAGCGTCTCACTCAGCGAGGCCGGCGCCTCGTGGGCACGCAGCCGGAATGCGGATACGCAGTCGAACGTCACACTCGAGAGAACACCGAAAGCACCGATTCCGAGCCGGGAGACCTCGAACAACTCGGGTTCCTGTTCGGGGGCGCACTCGACGACCGATCCGTCGGCCAGCACCGTCGTCACCGCACGAACCTGAGCTGCGAGACCGGTGAAAGCCGACCCGGTGCCGTGTGTTCCGGTGGAGATCGCTCCGGCGACGGACTGGACGTCGATGTCGCCGAGATTGGGCAGCGCGAGACCGAGTGCCCACAGATGCTCGCTCAGGTCATGCAGGCGCGTCCCCGCCCGCACACTCACGAGCGCGCCGGTCGCCGTGGGCGATACGGTCTCGATCCCGGTCATCCGGTCGAGCGACAGGAGGGTTCCATCTGTGACGGCGACGCCGGTGAACGAATGGCCCGCGCCGACAGCTTTGACGCGTCGACCCTGTTCGGCAGCGCGCGCGATCGCTGTTGCAAGTTCGGCCGTGCTGTCCGGTGTGTCGAACCGATACGGGCTCGAAGACTCGGTCCGTGCCCAGTTGTGCCACGTCGCCATCCCCACATGATCGACCTGGACACGCGTTCAGGTCAATACCCTGCTTCCCGCGAGCCTCCCGAACTACCATCGGGGAATGTCGAACCGGTTGCCTGCGGATGAGCGTCGAGCCCAACTCGTCGAATCTGCACTGGAACTCGCCGAACGCGGTGGTGTCGGCGCGGTCACCGTGCGGGCAGTTGCGGAGAACGCCGGGGTGTCGTTGGGGGTGGTCCACTACTGTTTCGACAGCAAGGAGGCCCTCGTCGTCGCGATGGCCGAGACGCTGATTCAGCAACTCGCCGACACTATGCGCACGGCGTTCGATGTCCCCCACGACCAAGCCGCGCCGCAAGGCGTTCGCGGACTGCGAGAGCTGCTGTTCAATGGGCTCAGCGCCGCGTGGCCGTCGATCGAGGCGACCGCCGGACGTCAACTTCTCACCTATGAGATCACCACCTACTCGCTTCGTCACCGCAATACGGGCGCACTCGGTGGCGGCATCGCGATGCAGCAGTACCGCATCATGGACGAACAGGCGCACGCATTCCTCACAGCGTGTGCCGAACAGACCGGGACGACGTGGACGGAGCCGATCGAATCCGTGGCGCGCACCGCGCTTGCGCTCATCGACGGTTTCACGCTGCGCTGGCTCGTCGACCGGGAAAGCGACTCGATCGTCGGCGAACTCGACGACATGGCGGGGATCATCGCGGCCCGTGCTGTCGGGAATCCCTGACCTCACCTGCGTACCGATGGGACAACCCTTGAACACTGCTGCACTCCGTCACACCGCTGTACTCGACCGCCTCGACGCAGCGACGTCGGATCTGGACCCGCCCTTCGCGGCATTGGACCTGACGGCATTGCGGTACAACGCGGACGATCTCGTTCGTCGCGCGTCGGGCACCCCCGTACGGGTCGCCAGCAAGTCGGTGCGCTGCCGAACCGTGCTCGAAGAGGTCCTCGGTTCCGATCTCACCGCGCGGGGCGGATTCCGCGGCATCATGTCGTACTCGTTGCGTGAGGCGCTGTGGCTCGTCGAGTGCGGTGCACGCGACATCCTCCTCGGATATCCCACCGTCGATCGCGTGGCCCTCGCGGAACTCGCGACCGACCCCGTCGCGATCGGGTCGGTGACCCTCATGATCGATTCCTCGACGCAGCTGGATCTGATCCGAAATGCGTTGGGTAGCCGTACTGTTCGTCCCCGAGTGTGCCTCGATATCGATGCATCACTCCGTGTCGGACCGGTGCATCTCGGAGTGCGACGATCACCGCTGCGCACTCCGGATCAGGCAGCTGCGCTCGCACGGGTCGCTGAGTCCGAGGGGTTCGACGTCGTCGGAATCATGTTCTACGAGGCACAGATCGCGGGCCTGCCCGATTCGTCGCTGCCGGTGCGGGTGGT
This sequence comes from Rhodococcus sp. JCM 9793, assembly GCF_055380405.1. Lineage (NCBI taxonomy): Bacteria > Bacillati > Actinomycetota > Actinomycetes > Mycobacteriales > Nocardiaceae > Rhodococcus > Rhodococcus sp. JCM 9793. The sequence goes on along the minus strand of NZ_AP043721.1, from coordinate 4,897,125 downwards.
CAAGAAGATGTCGGCGCGGGAACTCGCGACACGGCGAGGCGACGTGGTCGACGCGGTACGCGCCGTCGTCGGCGACCTCGAGATCGTCAACAGCGGTGGCACGGGATCCCTCGAGGTGAGCTCGGCCGATCGGGTGGTCACCGAGGTCACCGCCGGATCGGGACTGTACGTACCGACACTGTTCGACGCCTATGACTCGTTCACGCCGAATCCCTCGTTGTTCTTCGCGTTGTCCGCCGTGCGCAAGCCGACACCGTCGATCACCACCCTGTTCGGCGGCGGGTACATCGCGTCAGGACCGCCGGGTGCGGCCCGTGTTCCCCGGCCGGTCCGGCCCGCAGGCCTGAAGCTTCTGCGCAACGAGGGAGCGGGGGAGGTGCAGACCCCGGTGCGCGGCCGCGCTGCCTCGGATGTCCCGATCGGTGGGCGTGTGTGGTTCAGGCACGCGAAGGCGGGGGAGTTGTGCGAGAGGTTCGCGCAGATCCACGTCGTCGAGGACGGTGCTCGCACCACCGTGCCCACCTACCGCGGCGAGGGGCACTGCTGGTGACCAGTGGCGGTGGTGAGCGGATAATGCACCCATGCCGTTCTTCGACGGGGCCGCAGGCCGCATCCACTACCGCACCTGGAATACCGACGCAGCGTCGGTCGGTATCGTCTTCGCACACGGCATCGGGCAGCACACCGGCAACTACCACCGCTTCGCTGCGGGCCTCGGCGCTCGAGGTATCGCACTGTGGGGCATCGACCTGGCCGGACACGGATTGTCCGAGGGCGAACTCGATGCCGCGGGGTCCGTCGAGTCCCACGCGGCCGACCTGTCCGCGTTGACCGCGATCGCGGAGGACACCGGGATTCCGCTCGTGCTGATGGGGCATTCCCTCGGTGCAGCGTCGGCGCTCGCGCTGCTGCGCACCGACGCCGGCCGATTCCGGGCCGCGGTCCTGTGCGGGACCCCGCGGTCGGCGACACGGCCCGAGTTCGCTCGGGCATGTGCCGACTCCCGCCTTCCGGTCCTTGCCGTGCACGGCATCGACGACCGACTCGCGCCGATCGAACCGGTGCGGGCGTGGGCTGTGCAGGTACCGAACCTGCAGCTCGACGAATTCCCCGACGCGGGGCACGATCTGCTCCACGAACCCGTCCATCGTGCAGTCACCCGTGACATCGCAGAATTCGTCCTCGAGGTCACCGCCCGACGCTGACCGCTTCCCCTGAGCGAGCGAAAGTGCCGTTCGTCTCGACCGGGCGAGTGAACGGCACTTTCGGCTCAGAAGTGCTCGGGGTAAGGGAGACGGGTCAGGAGTAGAGCGCCTCGATCGCCGAGCCGTGCTTGTCGTGGATGATGTTGCGCTTGAGCTTGAGTGTCGGGGTCAGCTCGCCGGTCTCGATCGTGAAGTCCGTCTCGAGAATGCGGTACTTCTTGATGGCCTCGGCCTTCGACACCTTGGCGTTCGTGGCTGCCACGGCCGAATCGATCTCCGCGATCAGATCGGGGTTCGTGATCAGATCTGCGACGGTGCTGTCCGCGGGCAGGCTGTGGCGCGCGAGCCAGCCGGGGAGAGTCTCCGAGTCGATGGTGACGAGCGCACCGATGAACGGCTTCGCGTCGCCGACGACGAGGACCTGGCTGATCAACGGGTGCGCACGCAGGGAATCCTCGAGGATCGCGGGCGCGACGTTCTTGCCGCCGGCCGTGACGAGCAGTTCCTTCTTACGTCCGGTGATCGCGATGAACCCGTCGGCGTCGATCGTTCCGATGTCGCCGGTGTGGAACCAGCCGTCGCGGATCGAGTCGGCGGTGGCCGCGTCGTTCTGCCAGTAGCCGTCGAACACAACAGGGCCCTTGAGAAGCAGTTCGCCGTCCTCGGCGATCTTCGCGGAGTGCCCGTTGAGGGGCCGTCCGACCGTTCCGACCTTCTGATGTTCCGGGGTGTTCATGACAATGCCGCCGGTGGTTTCGGTGAGGCCGTAGCCCTCGTACACCGTGACGCCGATACCGCGGAAGAAGTGGCCGAGGCGCGCACCGAGTGCGGCGCCGCCCGACACGGCCCGGGTCGCGTTTCCACCGAGCGCATCGCGCAGCTTGCCGTAGACGAGCTTGTCGAACAGCGCGTGCTTGGCCTTGAGGGCGAAGCCGGGACCTCCCGTTTCGAGTGCCTTGCTGTACTCGATCGCGGTGTCGGCCGCCTTGTCGAAGATCTTGCCCTTGCCGCCGTCGTACGCCTTCTGCTTGGCGGAGTTGTAGACCTTCTCGAACACGCGCGGAACCGAGAGGATGAAATTCGGCTTGAATGCGGCGAACTGGTCGAGCAGGGTCGTCAGATCCGAGGTGTGACCGACAGTGACCTTGTGATCGAACGACGCGAAGGAGATGAGTCGCGCGAACACGTGAGCGAGTGGCAGGAACAGCAGTGTGCGCTGACCGGCTTCCATCGAGTCGGGCAACCCCAGCTGGGCTGCCGTGGACTCGGAGTAGAAGTGGCGATGTTTGAGCTGCACGCCCTTGGGCCGGCCGGTGGTACCCGAGGTGTAGATGAGAGTGGCGGCGGATTCCGCGTTCACCTGCTTGCGGCGTTCCTCGACCTGCTCGTCGGTGACTGCAGCGCCGCGGGCGGTGAGCTCCTCGATTGCGCCCTTGGTGCCCGGGGCAGGATCGATCTGCAGCATCTCGCGCACGGACGGCGCAGCCTCGGCGACCTCACGGACGATGTCGGCCTGCTCGGTGTTCTCGACGATGAGCAGGGATGTTCCCGAGTCTTCGAGGATCCACTTCGACTGGTCGGCCGCGGAGGTCTCGTAGATCGCGACCGTGGCGCCGCCTGCGGTCCAGATCGCGTAGTCCAGCAGAACCCATTCGTAGCGAGTGCTCGAGAGGATCGCGACGCGGTCGCCGAGCTCGACGCCGGAGGCCATCAGGCCCTTCGCGACCGCGCGGACCTCGGCGGCGAACTGGACTGCGGTGACCGGAACCCACTTGCCGTCGATGAGGCGCTCGAACGGCACGAAGTCGGGAGACTCCTTCTCGTGCCGGAACACCGAATCTGCCATCGACACGTCGTCCGGAATCGCGAACGACTGCGGAACAGTGATCTCACCCATCTGTGACCCCTCCATCTTTTTGAACTTGCGATGTGCATTGCATCACAGAGCGTCCCCGTCCGCACCATCCGGGCTGCCGGTTTTGGGAAGTTTCAGGGTTCATTGTGCGTGATGTACGCCACGAAAGCTACCCGTTGGTAGCTTGTATCGAAGTCATGTTCGGGGCGGTCGGGTGCTCTCTCGCAGGACGCCGGCGGCTTCGTCGTCACTCAGCTGATGAAAATCGGAGTAGGCCGCGCCCACCGAGTCGTAGCCCGTGGGCGCCCACGGGCAGATCACTTCGTCTGCGTCCCGCGCGACCCGTCGCACCGCTTCGGGGGATGCGATGGGAACGGCGAGCACCACCCGCGCGCTGCCGGCGGCGCGCGCGGCCCGGCACGCGACTGCTGCTGTAGCTCCGGTCGCCATCCCGTCGTCGACGATGACGGCGGTCCGTCCGTTCAGCGCGACACGTTCGCGACCGGAACGCAGCAGTGCGCCACGGCGATCCAGTTCGACCTTCTCACGCGCCTGAATGTGTTCGATGGACTCGGCGCCGATCCTGGCGAGCCGGATCACGTCGTCGTTGAGAACACGGATGCCGCCTTCGGCGATCGCGCCCATTGCGAGTTCGGGATGCCAGGGCACCCCGAGTTTGCGGACGACGAGGACGTCGAGGGGAGCGCCGAGAGCGCGAGCGACTTCGCGGGCCACCGGAAGCCCACCGCGGGGTAGAGCGAGGACGACGGTGTCCGCTCCGCGAAGATGCTCGACCGAGCGCGCGAGTCGCCGTCCGGCCTCTTCTCGTGAGGGATACCGCCGCACTACCTCAGTATGAACTCGGCGCGAGACGAAATCAGCTCGATTCGCCGGACCTCGATTCGCCGGACGGAGACGAGTAGTGGACCGGGAACGATGCCCTCGGTGCGAGCGAAGGTCCGGCGCGGCAGACGCGTCGGTCTGCCCCCGGACGTAGCCGAGTTCGACGGTGTGTTTCCGGGGTGATGACGGCGGGCGCGCTCCACTGTTCTACCAGCGGGTAGAGTCCGGTATCGAGGCGTCTGATGAGTGCCGACACACCCCTGCTCGGGGCGTGTTTCGGCACACTCTTGCATGGGTCTGGTACGGAATCGGCGTGCCATCCGATAAACTGCTGGTCAAATGAGTGAAATTGAAAACGCCCCCGACCAGGAGACCGCATCCCTCACGTTTGCCGATCTCGACATCGACGACCGTGTGCTGAAGGCTCTTTCGGACGTGGGTTATGAGTCCCCGTCGCCGATCCAGGCGGCAACCATCCCACCACTGCTGGAGGGTCGGGACGTCGTCGGTCTCGCTCAGACCGGCACCGGCAAGACTGCCGCGTTCGCAGTGCCCATCCTCTCCCGGATCGACACTTCGAAGAAGCGGCCCCAGGCGCTCGTGCTTGCGCCCACCCGAGAACTCGCGCTGCAGGTAGCGGAGGCTTTCGGTAAGTATTCGTCGCACATCCCGGGCCTGCATGTGCTGCCCATCTACGGCGGTCAGGCCTACGGTGTCCAGCTCGCCGGGCTGCGCCGCGGTGCTCAGGTCATCGTCGGCACCCCCGGACGTGTGATCGATCACCTTTCCAAGGGCACCCTCGACATCTCGGAGCTCGAGTTCCTCGTCCTCGACGAGGCCGACGAGATGCTCACGATGGGCTTCCAGGAGGACGTCGAGCGGATTCTTGCCGACACCCCCGATACCAAGCAGGTCGCGTTGTTCTCGGCGACGATGCCCGGCGCGATCCGCCGGCTGTCGAAGCAGTACCTGAACAACCCGCAGGAGATCACGGTCAAGTCGAAGACCACGACCTCCTCCAACACGACCCAGCGCTGGGTGCTCGTGTCGCATCAGCGCAAGCTCGATGCACTGACACGCATCCTCGAGGTCGAGTCGTTCGAGGCGATGATCATCTTCGTCCGGACCAAGCAGGCCACCGAGGACCTCGCCGAGCGGCTGCGCGCACGGGGGTTCTCCGCTGCCGCGATCAACGGCGACATCGTGCAGGCGCAGCGTGAGCGGACCATCGGTCAGCTCAAGAGCGGAGCCCTGGACATCCTGGTCGCCACTGACGTCGCGGCCCGCGGTCTCGATGTGGAACGCATCAGCCACGTCGTCAACTACGACATTCCCCACGACACCGAGTCGTATGTGCACCGCATCGGCCGCACCGGTCGTGCAGGGCGCAGTGGTGACGCACTGCTGTTCGTAGCGCCCCGCGAGCGGCACCTGCTCAAAGCGATCGAGCGGGCCACCCGCCAGCCGGTCGCCGAGATGCAGTTGCCGAGCGTCGACGACGTCAACGCGCAGCGTGTGTCCAAGTTCAACGACTCGATCACCGAGGCGCTGACGTCCGAGCACCTGCAGCTGTTCCGCACGTTCATCGAGGATTACGAGCGAGAACACGACGTTCCGCTCGCCGACATCGCGGCCGCGCTGGCCGTGCTCTCGCGCGACGGGGATTCGTTCCTCATGGAGGAGCAACCGGAACCGGTCGCGCCGCCGCGCCGCGAGCGTGAGCCACGCCCGCCTCGCCGGTTCGAGGACGACGGCGCGACACGTGTCGGTCGCGACGGCCAGGAGATGGCGACCTACCGCATCGCGGTGGGCAAGCGGCATCGCGTGCAGCCGGGTGCGATCGTCGGTGCGATCGCCAACGAAGGCGGCCTGCGTCGCGGCGATTTCGGGCACATCAGCATCCGCGCCGATCACAGCCTCGTCGAACTCCCCAAGGACCTGCCGCAGCAGGCCCTCGAGGCGTTGCGCGCCACCCGGATCTCGGGTGTGCTGATCCAGCTTCAGCGCGATGCCGGTGCGCCCGGCGGACGTCCCGCGTCGGCCCGCGGCGGTGATCGCGGTGGCGATCGTCGTGGTGGAGACCGGCGTGGTGGAGACCGCGGTGGCGATCGTCGCGGTGGCCGCAAGGAATACGGCAGCGGAGATTTCACCCACCGCAGCGATCGCGGCGACCGTGGTGGCCGCGGCGGTTACCGCGACTGACAGTTCACGGAGTATCGATCGACGGCGCCTCCGCCAGCACATCTGCGGTGGCGCCGTCGATCGATTCCCGGATGATGTCGGCGTGGCCCGCATGCCGGGCCCACTCCTCGATCTGATGCAGGACCAGGAACTGCACGGTGAACGGCACGCCCTGATCGAGCCAGACCACGGCCCCCGCGGGAATTTCGACGACGCGATCGAGGTCGGGTTCCGCGCGTAGCGTCGCCGCGAAACGGTCGGCGGTGGCGTCGAGGCGGGCAATCTGGTCGGCGACCGCCTCGTCGGCTACCTCCCATCCGGCCATCCACGCGGCGACCGGATCGGCGGCGCGGCTCTGCTCACCGGAGATCCGATCGATGGTCGCCGCGAGCCCGTCGATCAGGTGGTTCAGTAGCGAAGCCAAACTCATCGCCGACGCGCTCGGGACGCTGCGCGCCTGTTCTGCCGTCAGACCGGACAACGATCCGCGCAGTCCGGCGAACTGGTTTCCGAGAATTGTCAACAGCAGTTCGGTTTCCTGGGTGCTCTGTGTCGTCATGGCTGAAGTATCGGCATATTCGCGGACGACTTCGGTCCGGAATCGGCGAATTGGGTTCGATACAGCTCGGCGTAGCGTCCGCCGGCCGCAAGCAACTCCTGATGCCCGCCGCGCTCGACTATGCGTCCTGCCTCGACCACCAGAATTTGATCGGCGGCCCGGATCGTCGACAAGCGATGCGCGATCACAATGGATGTGCGAGCCGCGAGTGCCTCGGTGAGCGCTTCCTGCACGGCGGCTTCGGATGTCGAATCCAGATGTGCGGTCGCTTCGTCGAGGATCACCACACGCGGTTGCGCCAGCAGGAGGCGTGCGATGGTCAGTCGCTGACGTTCGCCACCCGACAGGCGGTAACCGCGTTCTCCGACGACCGTGTCCAGACCGGTCGGCAGGCTGCGGATCAGTTCATCGAGCCGGGCACGGCGCAGCGCGTCCCAGACCTGCTCCTCGGTGGCTTCGGGCCGTGCCAGCAGAAGATTCCCGCGGACCGTGTCGTGGAACAGGTGCCCGTCCTGCGTGACGAGTCCGACGGTGGCCCGGATCGAATCCGCCGTCAGCGTGCGCACGTCCGTGTCGCTGAGCAGTACGGTGCCCGTGTCGACGTCGTACAACCGCGGAATCAATTGCGCAATGGTCGATTTCCCCGCTCCGGAGGATCCGACGAGCGCGACCATCTCGCCCGGCTCGACGCGGAACGACACGTCGTGCAGCACCGTCTCGCCGCCACGCGAGTCGAGCACCGCGACCTCCTCGAGCGATGCGAGCGACACCTTGTCGGCCGACGGATATGCGAAACCCACATCGCGCACTTCCACCGCAACAGGGCCGTCCGGAACGGGCTTCGCATCGGGGATCTCGCGGATCAGCGGTGTCAGGTCGAGGATTTCGAAGACCCGCTCGAAACTCACCAGCGCACTCATCACGTCCATCCGCGCGCTGGCAAGTGCGGTCAGAGGGGCGTACAGGCGGGTGAGCAACATGGCCATCGCGACGACCGAACCCGGATCGAGCTGTCCACGTAGCGCATAGAAGCCGCCGAGGCCGTAGACCAGGGCCAGCGCGAGCGCGGAGACGAGCGTCAAGGCGGTCACGAACACGGTCTGCAGCATCGCGGTGCGAACCCCGATGTTGCGGACGCGCCGTGCGCGCACGGCGAACTCGGACGATTCGTGGGCGGGGCGTCCGAACAGCTTGACGAGCGTGGCGCCGGGCGCCGAGAACCGCTCCGTCATCTGCGTGTTCATCACCGAATTGTGGTTGGCGGCTTCGCGGCTCAGCTGAGCGAGCTTCGTGCCCATCGTGCGAGCGGGAATGATGAAGATCGGCAACAGTAGCAGTGTCAGCAGGGTGATCTGCCACGAGATGCCGAACATGACGACGAGAGTGATCACGAGTGTGACGACGTTTCCGGCGACACCGGACAGCGTGTCGCTGAACGCGCGCTGCGCGCCTATCACGTCGTTGTTCAGTCGCGAGACCAGCGCACCGGTGCGGGTGCGGGTGAAGAACGCGATCGGCATGCGCTGCACATGATCGAAGACCGTCGTGCGCAGATCGAGAATCAGATCTTCGCCGATGCTGGACGACAGCCATCGATTGGCGATGCCCAGCCCCGCCTCGACCAGCGCGATCGCGGCGATGACGACCGCCAGCCAGACGACGACCGACAGTGCGGCGTTGTCGACGATCGCGTCGACGACGCGGCCGGCGAGGACCGGTGTGGCCACCCCGAGTGCTGCGATGAGCACACTCAGGATCAGGTACGCGATGATGTTGCGTCGATGTGGCCGCGCGAATGCACCGATCCTGCGCATGGTTGCGCGGGAGAACGGGCGTCGATCGCTCTCGGCGTGCATCGCGTTGTACATCGCGTTCCACGCCGTGACTTCCATGCTCATGGGGGAGCCCTCCTTGTGTCGCGCTCGACGTTAGAACCTCGAGCGCGCTCGAGGTCAAGCGTAGGCGCGGGGGAGGACTAGTTCGCCACGTCGATCACCAAGCGAGTGGGATCAGTGAGGGAAGAGACGGAGAACGGGGTGTCCGGGTCGGCCACTCCGATGAACGACTGCGTCACGCCCTCGAACACACCCGATCCGTTGACTTCGACGACGGATCCGCCAGGTGACCCGAGAACCGGGTTGGGACCCGAATACGGTTCGACGCCGATGTCGAACGGATACGCCGATCCGTCGATGAGGACCTGGATCACGGCGCCACCGGCGACGGGGATCTCGTTGCCGCTGCCGTCCTGGATCGCGCTGTCGACGTAGCCGACCCGCCACCCGGGGATGCCTTCACCGGCGAGTTCGTACACGACGCGGTCGAAACCGTCGTGCTGCCCGGTGCGGATGTCGGTGACCGTGAGCTTCGCGCTGTCGCCCGCGGAGGAGACCTTGTCGGCCGCGTCGGTGGGCAGCGTTGCCGGTGCGTCCGGTGTCGTGGCCTGCGTTTCGATCGATGCCGCAGACTCGGGTACGGGGTCGCCGTTGGCGGTGCATCCCGCGAGAACCAACGCGGCGGCGGTGATGGCGAGGGCGTGACGGGTGCGAAGCATGAGCCTCATGATACGGCGCCGATGCGTCGGACAGAGGGAGATGCGGTGCGGGTCTTGACGGGCGAGGATCCGAGTTGCAGAATTCAACACACGATGATTTCAACACTCGATGAATTGAGTGGACCATGAACGTCAGATCCGAATCTCTCGCCGTCGACGTCCGTGACCTGGAGGTCCGACGCGGCACCCATCGAGCACTCGACGGCGTGACCGTGCAGGTCTCCAGGGGCTCCATCACCGGACTGCTCGGACCCTCCGGCTGTGGAAAGACCACGTTGATGCGGTCGATCGTCGGCACTCAGATCGTCGAATCGGGCAGCGTCACCGTGCTCGGGAAACCTGCGGGATCCGCAGACCTACGCCGGCGTGTCGGCTACGTGACCCAAGCGCCGAGCGTGTATCTCGACCTGTCGGTCACCGACAACGTCTCCTACTTCGCGGCGCTCTACGGCCGGCGAGGCTCTGCCGTCGCCGACACGATCGCCGCAGTCGGACTGACCGACCACGCGCGTAATGCTGCGAGTGCCCTGTCCGGTGGTCAGCTCGGGCGCCTGTCGCTCGCCTGTTCACTCGTCGGCGACCCCGAGCTTCTCGTGCTCGACGAACCCACCGTCGGCCTCGACCCGGTGCTGCGCGCCGAACTGTGGGACCACTTCCGGGCATTGGCCGGTCGAGGCACGACACTTCTCGTGTCCAGCCACGTCATGGATGAAGCCGACCACTGCGACCAACTGCTTCTGCTGCGGGAAGGCCGGTTGATCGCGCAACTCACCCCCGGTGAACTGCGCGACCGGACCGGCGAGCCGAGCCTCGAGGATGCGTTCCTCAACCTGATCCGAACCTCGACGGGAGCATGATCATGAGCGCCGTCATCTACGCCTCCACCACCACGCGAATTCTTCGCCAGCTCAGATCCGACCACCGCACCGTCGCGATGATCGTGTTCGTGCCGAGCCTGCTGATGATCCTGCTGTACTTCATGTACCAGAACGCACCCGTCGGGCCGGGCGGCTTCTCGCTGTTCGACCGGATCGCCGTGACGATGCTCGGGATCCTGCCGTTCGTCGTGATGTTCCTCGTCACGTCCATCGCCATGCAGCGCGAACGAAGCTCAGGAACCCTCGAACGCCTGCTCACGACACCTCTGACGAAACTCGACCTCCTTGCCGGCTACGGCAGCGCGTTCTCCGTCGCGGCCGCACTCCAGGCCGGGCTTGCATGCGCCGTGGCATTCTGGCTGCTCGGCGTCACCAGCGCCGGATCGGTGGCGTGGGTACTCGTGACGGCAGTGCTCGTCGCTGTACTCGGCGTCTCTCTGGGACTGTTGTGCAGTGCATTCGCCCGCACCGAATTCCAAGCGGTGCAGTTCATGCCGGTACTTGTCATCCCACAGTTCCTGTTGTGCGGTCTGCTCGTCCCACGCGACCAATTGCCGGACTGGTTGCGCTGGATCAGTAATGTATTGCCGCTCAGCTATGCGGTGGAGGCACTGCAGGAGATCACGACACACCCGGGGACCACTGCTGTCATGGTTCGTGATCTCATCGTCGTTGCCGTATTCGCTGCGGCAGCCCTCGCGCTCGGCGCTGCGACCCTGCGCCGCAGGACACCGTGACCACCGAATCGCGGAGCCCTCGGCGTTCGGGCCGGCGCCCCGGCAACTCGGGTGCACGCGAAGCGATCCTCGTATCCGCGCGGGAACTGTTTGCTGCCAACGGGTTCGACAAGACGACGGTGCGTGCAGTGGCGGCACGTGCACGAGTGGATGCAGCGCTCGTCCATCACTACTTCGGTACGAAGATGGAATTGTTCACCGCATCCATCGCGCTGCCCGTCGACCCCAGAGAAGTCCTCGCACCGGTGTACGAGACACCGGTCGCGGACCTCGGTCACGCACTTGCCTCCGCCCTGATCGGAATATGGGAGTCCCCGCACCGCGATGCGGCGGTGGCGATGTTCCGAGCCCAGATCAGCGGTGGCGAGAGCGGACTGATCCGAACATTCCTGCTCGAGGTGGCGCTCGAACCGTTGCTGGGCAGGATCGATCAACCTGAGGGCACTGGTCGGTTGCGGGCCGAGTTGGTAGCGACCCAGATGGCGGGGGTGATGCTCGTGCGTTACATCCTGGCACTCGAGCCCCTGGCGTCGCTGCCCCCGGGACAACTCGTCGAGATTATCGCGCCGACACTGCAGCGCTATCTCACCGGCGGGATCACCACGGCACCGGACCGCGACGGTCGATGAACATTCCCGCTGGTGAAGGTGCGGTGCATGCCTCGACGATCGCAGCGGTGCCTTCTTCGACCGATTGGGTGCCGGAGAAGCCGTTGAGTGCGGTCGCCGTGTAACCGGGGTCGACAGCCACGACGCGAATATCCGGAAGTGCCTTGGCGTACATGGTGGTCACCATGTTCAAAGCCGCTTTCGACGATGGATACACAAGGCCGTGCAACGTGGATTCGATGCGCGTGGAATCGGTCGTCACGCCGAACGAACCCATTCCGCTCGACACCATCACCAACCGCGGCGACACGGACTGCGTGAGCAACGGCAGGAAGGCATGGGTCACGCGGACAGGTCCGAGCAGGTTCACTCCGAAGACCGGCAGGAAATCGGTGGGGACGGTGTCGGTGGGAGCGGCGAGTCTGCCCGCGATACCGGCGTTGTTGACGAGGACATCGAGACCTGTGCCCGACTCCGACACTGTCTGATAGGCAGCCGTGGCGGAGTCGTCGCTGGTGACATCGAGTTCGACGACGCGAACATCGGAGCGGGGGCTGTCGACTCGGATCTTCGCGGCAATCTCATTGCCGGCGTCGACGTTGCGCACGCCCATCCAGATGGTGTGTCCGGAAGCGGCGAGACGGCGGCAGGTTTCGGCGCCGAGCCCTCCGGTGGCGCCGGTGACGAGAACTGTGGATCCATGTTGTGTGGTCATGCCACCACTGTCATCGCTCGATCCACTCGGGACCAGGACCGGACGATCGTGGGATCGGCAGTACTACCCATGCGGCGCACAAGGTTGTCATGCTGGAGGAATGGCGATCGATCGCACCGAACTGGCGGCCGCGCTGCGGCACGCTCGTCAACGAATCACGCCTGGCGAGGTCGGTCTGCCGTCGGGTTCGCACCGCCGCACCCCCGGGCTGCGTCGGGAGGAGGTCGCGATGCTGGCGGGGATCAGCGTCGACTACGTCGTCCGCCTCGAACAGGGACGCGGACCCGTTCCGTCGGCGCAGGTTCTCGGTGCCCTGGCCAGGGCGCTGCGACTCGACCTCGACGGTCGTAATCAGCTGTTCCACCTGGCAGGGGTCTCGCCTCCCGGCCCGGGCACGATCGACATGCACGTGCGGCCGAGCGTATTGCGCCTGATCGACCGGTTCGCAGACCTGCCCGTCGTGGTGATGAGTGCGAAAGGTGATGTCCTCGCCTGGAACGCGATGGCCTCTGCGCTGCATGGCGATTGGTCGGCGTTGCCCCCGCACCGTCGCAACATCAACCGACTGCGCTTCCTTCCCGACCCGGCCGATCCTCCGATGAGCACGGTCGGTACAACCGATGAAGAATTCGAGGCGACGGCGGAACAATCGGTCGGGAGTCTTCGCGCCGCGTCGGCCCGCTATCCGAGCGACTCCGGCTTGAGCGCACTTGTCGATGAACTGCGCAGCAGATCGGAGCAGTTCGCGACCTTGTGGAATAGCGGCACGGTCGGTGGGTGGCGGACACACACGAAGACGGTGAACCACCGGGCGTTGGGGCCGATCGTCCTCGAGTGCGACGCGTTGCACATCCCGGACGTCGACCAATCGGTCATGGTGTATTCGGCAGCGCCCGGCACGCCGGCGGCCGAGTTGCTCGCGTTGCTTACAGTGGTGGGAATTCACGAGTGGGACGGCGACTCGGCTCGGTCATGACGGCTCGGCCGTGACAGCGGTCGGGCACGAGCGAACTATTTGTCGTCGGTGTCCTCCAGGTAGACCAGACCGTTGCCATCGGGGTCGGTGAAGGAGAACATCGCCGGCACACCCTCCATGCGGATCAGGTCGTCGTTGTGCAGGGTCGTCCCGGACGCGCGGATCGTGTCGTGCGCGGCACGAGCGTCGGAGGTGCCCAAGCGGATCGCGACCGGTATCTCGCCGACGGGCGGTAGAAGTAGCAGGGAGACCTCCGAACCGGACGGCACGACCTCGATCAACCGTGCGCCCGGCCAGATCTCCACGTCGGCGCGGAGTTCGCACCCCAGCGTCTCGGTGTAGAACTTCAGTGCGGCATCCTGGTCGGCCACCGGAACCGACACGCTCAGTACTTTCGTCGTCATCGTCATACCTGGGTCGACCGCGCAGCAGGCCGAAACTCATCACGGCAGCAGGGAGCGTCGCCCCCACCCGCGACAGCTTCGGCGGATTCACCAGGCGGTGTTCGCGGTCCTCGCGTTGGAATCGGAGCCGGTCGACCCCCGACTATGAGGCAGCCGAGCCGGACCGGATAACCACCGCTCAGGACGTCTGCTCACGCAGATAGGCGATGTCGTCGGCCAGCCCCTCGGCGGGCGTCTCCAGAATCACCGGCGCATTCGCCTTCAACGCGACCTCGGCGAGCAACTGCGGGTCGATCGTGCCGTCGGCGAGATTCGCGTGGCGGTCGCGGGCGGAATCGAACTCGTCGCGGGAGTTGTTCAAATGCACCAGATCGATGCGGCCGGTCAGCGCCCGCACCCGTTCGACGGCGTCGACGAGGTCTTCACCCGCCGCCCACGCATGGCATGTATCGAGGCAGAATCCGACGTCGTAGTCGCCGATCGCGTCCCACAGCCGGCCGATGGCATCGATGTAGCGGGCCATCGCGAAATCCCCGCCGGCGGTGTTCTCGACGAGGATCGGCACCGCGAACCCGCCCTTGTCCTCCTGCCGTTCGAACAGTTTGCGCCAGTTCTGGACGCCGGAGGCCACGCTCTCGCCGTCGCGGACGTGCCCGCCGTGTACGACGAGTCCGAACGCGCCGATCTTCGCCGCAGCGTCGGCGTGATCGGCGACGGCTTTACGTGACGGCATCCGAAGCCTGTTGTTCAGGCTCGCCACGTTGATGACGTACGGCGAGTGCACCACGACATCGATCTCAGAGGCGAGAATCTGCTCGGTACGAGGGTGCTCACCCGGCGTATGCCACTTCTGCGGGTCCGACAGGAACAGCTGCACGAGATCTGCGCCGAGCCGTTTGCCCTGGCCGATGGGATCGTCGTCCTGCCTGACATGCGCACCTATCCGCATGCCGTACAGACTAGCCCTGGATCGTGGTGTCCCGAGTGGGTTACGCCCGAGTGATCACGCCACCAGGGTTACGCTTCGGGCTGTCCCACAGGGATGTCCGCACCCAGGTCGCCCGCATCCTCGCCGCCGTGGCCGCAGGTGCAGCCTTCACCACAACCGCCACCACCGCACGGTCCGGCATATGACGTGTCGTCGGCATCGCAGTCGAGGACACCACCGAATCGTGCTGCGAAGTCGTCGTCGAGTTCGTGCGTGAGGTCGTGGATCTCGTCGATCAGGTTGATCAGGTGCTGCGGCGCGAAGGGATCTGCATCGAGGATCGTCGAGACGAGCAGGTGCCCGTCCTGGATGGTGAAACGCAGGCGCGCCCACTCGCTCGACAGGTCTGCCAGCTGATCGGCAGCCTTGGAGCGGTCGGCGAGATCACCGAGCAGCGACGACCAGATGTGCAGCTGCGGGCCGTCCTCCGCGACCGTCACGTACACACCGAATCCGTGGACGGGAATCGCGATGTCGCCGTCCTCGTCGGGCTCCGGCGCGCTGCCGAGCAGGTCGGTGAGCGCGTGGATCGCCAGGTCGCGGAGCTGCGTGTACTCCTCGGTCGCGACGGCCAACGCGCCGTCGATCCGGAGGGGCTCGGCGGCAGCGTTGCCCTGGCCGTGATCGTGGCCGTCGTGGTTGTGCTCGCTCATGCTGCCCTCGCTTGTGGTGCCTGCGGACCGAGGTGGTCCGGTGTCGAGTAGAGCCTAGCCCGTGTCGCCACGACGTAACTCCTGCGGAGTGCGGGGCATTCCGGTGAGCAGGACCGGCGAGTGCTCGGAAACGGTGGGGTCTGCTTCCATGCGGGGGCCGAGACAGGGAGGTCGCCGCATGGGCGCAATGGATGGCAAGGTCGCGTTGATCACCGGAGCAGGCCAGGGGGTGGGGCAGGGCATCGCCTTCGCGCTCGCCCGCGAAGGGGCTGCGATCGCGGTGACGGGACGGACCGAATCGAAACTCGTCGACACGGTCGAGCAGATCCGCGGGTTCGGTGGTACCGCCGAGCCGATTACCTGCGACATCTCCGATACCGCGCAGATCACCGCGGCGGTGGACAAGACCGTCGAGGCGTTCGGAGGAGTGGACGTCCTCGTCAACAACGCGAGCCTGAATCCGCTCGGTCCGGTGCTCGATCTGACTCCCGAGCTGATGACGAAGGCGTACGCATCCGGTCCCATCGCGTCGCTCCATGCGATGCAGTCGGTGTATCCGATCATGAAGCAGCGTGGCGGTGGATCGATCGTCAACATGGTCTCGTCGGCTGCGGTGCGGTGGGACATGAGCGGCTACGGGGGATACGCCTCCGTCAAGGAAGCGCTGCGCAGCCTGACGCGGGCCGCGGCCGCAGAATGGGGTGTCGACGGCATCCGCGTCAACGCGGTCGCCCCGCACGCGCTCTCACCCGGACTGAAATGGTGGACCGAGAACCGGCCCGACGAGGCAGCGGAGTTCGTCAGGAGCATCCCGCTCGGCCGCATCGGCGACTGTGAAGAAGACATCGGACGGGCCGTTCTGTGGATCGTCGGCGACGGCGCGCGCTATCTCACGGGCGCCACCATTCCTCTCGATGGTGGGCAGGCACGCTGGAGCTGACACCCTGACCACCCTGATCACGAATCAGGGTGGTCCCCGATGGTGCGATTAGGCATCACCGGGAAAGATGGTGCGCATGCCTTCGCATTCGGCCCCGGCCGCTCGATCCCAGGACCTGAAGAAAATCTACGGAACCGGCGAAACCGCAGTTCACGCACTCGACGGCGTGACGGTGGAGTTCGCCGCCGGTGAGTTCACCGCGATCATGGGCCCGTCCGGATCCGGTAAGTCGACACTGATGCACTGCCTCGCAGGCCTCGACAGTGCGACCTCGGGCGCGGTGCTCATCGGCGACACCGACCTGACGACCCTGTCCGACAAGGCGATGACCCAGCTCCGGCGTGACCGCATCGGCTTCGTCTTCCAGGCGTTCAACCTCGTCCCCACACTCACAGCGCTCGAGAACATCACGCTGCCGCTCGACATCGCCGGGCGCAAAGTCGACACCGAATGGCTCGACACCGTGGTCGGCAGGCTCGGGCTGGGGGACCGTCTGGACCACAAACCCGGCGAACTGTCCGGTGGCCAGCAGCAACGTGTCGCGTGTGCTCGTGCATTGGCAGGTAGGCCGGAGATCATCTTCGGCGACGAACCGACCGGCAACCTCGACTCGCACTCATCCGGTGAGGTGCTGGCGATTCTGCGCGCCGCGGTCGACGAGTTCGAGCAGACCGTTGTGATCGTCACCCACGATCCGCGTGCTGCCGGGTACGCCGATCGCGTCGTGTTCCTGTCCGATGGCCGCATCGTCGACGAGATGCGCGAGCCGACCGCCGACTCGGTGCTCGACCGCATGAAGCAGTTCGACACCGCTGCCGCTGCTCCTACAGCCACTGCCCCTACGGCGCAGTAGGAGTCGGCGACCATGAGTGGAAATCCCATCCGCAAGGTTGCGCTGCGCAACCTCGCTGCACACAAGGTGCGGCTCGCCCTGACGGTGCTGTCGGTGGTGCTCGGCACGGCCTTCATCACCGGGTCGTTCGTGTTCACCGACACCCTCCAGCGCACGTTCGACGATATCTTCGGTGACGTCGCCAAGGGCGTCGACGTTCGCGTCAGCAGCGAAGAGTTCGGCTCGAGCGGTGTACCGATCGACGACATCACCC
The DNA here is from genome assembly GCF_055380405.1 of Rhodococcus sp. JCM 9793. NCBI lineage: Bacteria > Bacillati > Actinomycetota > Actinomycetes > Mycobacteriales > Nocardiaceae > Rhodococcus > Rhodococcus sp. JCM 9793. The sequence goes on along the minus strand of NZ_AP043721.1, from coordinate 4,879,923 downwards.
GTGTCGATTCACTCGACGGCGTCGCACGCACGGCACCGACGATCGGTGGCGGACTCATCGTGCTCGGCTCCGACGGCGCCGCGATCCAGACCGGCGGTGCACCCGCCGAGGGGTACGCGTGGTTCCCGCCGGAACAATCGGTCGGAGAGCCCGAGGTGTTCGCCGAAGGCACCCCGCCCACGGCGCCCGGGCAGATCGCGCTCAACACGAGCGCAGCCGAGCGTGGCGACCTTGCGATCGGCGACGAGACCAAGGTCCTCACGATGTCCCAGGGCATGGTTCCCGTCACCGTGAGCGGCATCTACGACCTCGACACCGACACCGGCGGATACATCGGTGTCCTGTTCACCGAGCAGCAGGCGAGCCAGTTGTTCACCGACGGTCAGCACGTCCAGTTCCTCGATATCGTCGGCGACGGGTCGATGACCCCGGAAGCGCTGCGTGACGAGGTGGCCGGCGCGTTGCCCGACATGAAGGTGCAGACGGGCGCCGAAGTCACTGAGGAAACCCAGAATCAGGTGTCGGAAGCGTTGAGCTTCCTCAACTATTTCCTGCTCGCATTCGGTGCCATAGCACTGCTGGTCGGCACCTTCATCATCTACAACACGTTCTCGATGATCGTGGCTCAGCGCCTGCGCGAACTCGCCCTGCTGCGTGCCATCGGTGCGAGCCGCAAGCAGGTCGGCCGGTCGGTCACCCTCGAAGCGCTCGTCGTCGGTGTCATCGGCAGCGTGATCGGGATCGCGGCGGGTGTCGCGCTCGCCTACGGGCTGCGCGCGGCGCTCAATGCCGCGGATCTCGGACTGCCGTCCGGCCCGCTCCAATTGTCGCCGCGGACGGTGATCGTCGCGTTGCTCGTCGGCATCATCGTCACCGTCGTCAGTGCGTACGCGCCTGCCCGGCGTGCCATGCATGTGCCGCCGGTCGCTGCGATGCGTGAGGAATCCACGGCGTCCGTCGAGTCTCTGAAGATCCGCACGATCGCCGGTGCGGTCGCTGCTGTCGTCGGTGCCGTGCTCGTCGCGGTCGGTTCCCAGAGCACCGGAGGTGGCGCTGCCGCGACCGTCGGAGCAGGCGCGTTGGCGCTGATCCTCGCCGTGTTGTTCGCGGCTCCCGCTCTGTCTCGACCGGTCGTGAAGGTCCTCGGTGCAGTATTCGCACGACCCTTCGGTGCGGTCGGACGATTGGCCCGCACCAACGCGACCCGCAATCCGCGTCGCACCGCGGCAACTGCCTTCGCGCTCACTCTCGGCCTCATGCTCGTGTCCGTCATCGGCGTGTTCGGTTCGTCCGCGAAGGCCAGCGTCGACGCGCTCGTCGACACCGGCGTCAAGTCCGAGTTCGTGCTCACAGGGCCGCCGATGTTCGGACTGCCGATTGCGGCCGAGGACGCTGCGCGTGGCGTCGACGGCGTCGTGGAAGTGGTGTCCTCCCATGGTGTGCAGGCGACGATCGACGACGAGCCTGCATTCGGCACGGCGGTGACAGGTGGCTCCATCGACGACGTCCTCTCGCTGGAGATGAAGGAAGGAACCGACACCGTCACGGGCGACCAGATGGTCGTGTCGGAGACTGCCGCGTCGGACAACGGTTGGCAGCTCGGTGCCACCGTGCCGCTCACGAGCAAGGACGGTGAGACGGTCGACACCAGCGTCGTCGGGATCTATGCGGACAACCAGCTCATCGGTCCGTGGATCGTCTCGAACGAACTGTACGAACAGTTCACCCCGGCGGCGTCGCGGTCGGCGCAGGTCGTGCTCGTCAATACCGCCGACGGTGCTGATGCGGAGGCGGTCCGGACGGGACTCGAGGACGCCACCAAGGACCTCGTGATCGTCCAGGTCATGGACCGCGAGCAGTTCAAGGGGCAGCAGGCCCAGCAGATCGACATGCTCCTCGCGATCCTCTACGGATTGCTCGCACTCGCTGTCGTCATCGCGATCCTCGGCATCGTGAACACGCTCGCGTTGTCGGTCGTCGAGAGGCGACGCGAGATCGGCATGCTCCGCGCCGTCGGGATGCAACGCGCACAGGTCAGACGCACCATCTACATCGAGTCGCTGCTCATTGCGGTGTTCGGTGCGGTCGTCGGCCTCGCGCTGGGGCTGGTGTTCGGCTGGGCGTTCGTGAGCACCCTCGCCGATCAGGGACTCGACCGGATCTCGGTGCCGTGGGGTCAGGTCGTGGGGATGCTCATCGGTTCCGGTGTGGTGGGTGTGCTGGCTGCGCTGTGGCCGGGGCATCGGGCTGCGAAGACCCCGCCGCTGGAGGCCATCTCCGACATGTAGAGGCAGCACCGCGTCAACGAGCGGTGGGAGCGGAATCGACGGGATACGAAGGCAATTCGTACTCGTCGGTTCCGCTCATCATTTTTCTCATCATCGGGCGCAGCGGTCGCGAGACCATGACTCGGGCCATGGCGCGGGTGAGTATCGAGCCGATCCTGGTGGCCGGCAGCATCATCTTGACGCCCCCGCCGGGGAGTTCCTTCGCTTTGTCGAGGAACGGCGTCACCGTGGATTCGTAGCGGGCCAGAGCCGCCACCGGGTCGGTCGGGTCGGCGGCGAGTTCCCCGGCGAGCACATACGCACCGACGAGTGCCATGGCGGTGCCCATCCCACTCAGGGGTGACCCGCAGTAGCCGGCGTCACCGAGTAGGGTCACCCGTCCCGCCGACAGGTGCGGCACATCGATGCGGGTGAGTTCGTCGAAGTAGAAATCGGGGGTGGCGGCCATCGCTTCGAGGATCTGAGGGGCCAGCCAGCCCGCGTCGGCCAGCATCCGACGGACGAACCGTTGCTGTGCATCGACGTCGCGCCGCAGGGCAGGGTCGGCGTCGACGCGCAGCATGACGAGGGCTTTGGACGTGTCCGGATCGACGTCGGTACGGAGCCCGATCGCGGCGCCCCGCATCGGGTGCATCGTCATCCAGTCGGGTTCGATCCCCGAAGGGGTCGGGACGGAGAAGTGGGCCATGTATGCGCCGAGATAGGTAGCGAACTGTGCTTCGGGACCGAAGGCAAGTTGTCGGGTCGCCGAGTGGACGCCGTCTGCTGCGATGACGAGATCGAACCGTTCGACGCTGCGCGACGCGAGGACGACCTCGACGCCATCCGCGTCCTGTGTCATCGATTCGATCCATTCGCCGTAGCGGTAGTCGAGCCCTTCTCCGACCGAGGCCAGCTCGTCCAGCAGTACCTGGTTCAGATCGCCGCGGGCGATCTCGATATCGGCCACCGGGCCATTGCCGTCGAACATGTCTGCGGGCATCCGGCTGTACGGCTGTCCGTCGCGGTCGACGTAGACCATCCCCTGCTCGTGCAACCGGTGTGCGCGGATGCCCGGCATCAGGCCCATGCGCTGCGCAACCTCACGGCTCGGCCCCCGCAGGTCGACGGCTTGGCCGCCGGGGCGCGGGGCAGTGGCCCGCTCGACCACCGTGGTGCGGATGCCGGCGCGAAGCAATTGCAGTGCAACGGCATTACCGGCGATCCCGCCGCCGCTGACGAGTACGTGCAGATCGAAGTCCATGCTGTGCCCCTTTGTTAGAACGAATGTCTTAGACATATGTGTAACACGACGATGGAACATATGTCTAGAACAAATGTCTAAGACGACTGCTAGGCTGTCGACATGGGAAATCGAGAGGATCTGCTGGAGGGGGCCCGCAAGGCGATTCTCGAGCACGGGTCGGCCAAGGTCACCGCGCGTGATATCGCGACGGCGGCCGGAGTGAGCCTGGCTGCCATCGGCTACCACTTCGGATCGAAGGACCGGCTCGTCACCGAGGCGCTGACCGAGGGCGTAGGGAGCGGGATCGGCGACCGCATGGAAGATGCGATCCGCAGTGCGGGTGCGGGGCGGCCCCTGCACGAGACGCTCGGACCGACCTGGGACGACATGATCGCGATCCTGGGCGACCACCGCGAGGACCTGATGTTGAGCATGGAGAACCTCGTGCACATCGCACACTCCGACGACTCAGGGCATTACATGGCCGAGGCGTCCGAGCGTGCACACCTCGACCTGACAGCCGCGTTGCGCGACACTCACCCCGACCTTTCGGAGGCGCACGCCGCTGCGCTGGGCAAACTGCTGTTCGTCCTGTTTCAAGGGGTCGCGACGCTCTCGCTGGCAGCGCCGACCGCGCACCTGCTCGACGGCCACGACCTGATCCTCGCTGTCGACGCGATACGAAAGACGTAACTGCTCTCGGGAGCGTCGCCGACAGGCGACGCCCCGGGTTGTCCACAGGCAACCGATTCATCCACAGATATCGGCCCCGAGGCCCTCCCCGGGCCGGTAGTCGTATGCACGCCCTATGCTTTCGCGGCAGGGGGGTGGACACGACATGGACCTGCGCGATCTGGCCCGGTGGAATCCGGATGCATTGGAAGGCCTCGGCGCCGACCTCGATGGGCGTGCCGAGGAACTGAACCGCATCGCCGGTGACATCCGCCGAGCGGCCACGTTCGGGGGAGCCTGGACCGGCGGCGCGGCGGATGCCGCAGCGATATCGTTGCGAACACTCGTCGATGCTGTTGATGTTCAGGCTGATTCGTATCGACGGGTGAGTGCGTGCGCAGCCGTCGTGGTTCCGCAACTACGCGCATTGCATACCGAGCTCGCGGCTGCACACACCTGGGCGGACGAACACGGCCTCGTCATCGAAGCGGACGGCGCGCTCATCGAAGCCTCCGGACGTGTCGGAGTCGAACCGGACGCCGACCGCAGTGCATTGCGTGCGCGACTCGACACGCTCCTCCGGCGCGCACAGCAACTCGGCGATGAGGCAGCATCGATGCTCGCGCGCGCCCACCCTGATGAGAGTTCCGTCCCGGCAATGCAGTTCGTCCACGCCTCCACCCGGTTTCCGGCGATAGGTCCGGTTCCCGATCCCGGATCGGATCCGGGTGTGGTCGCCGCCTGGTGGAACGGCCTCAGCCCCTTCGACCGCACCGTGCTGCTCACCGAATATCCGGAGCGAGTCGGGAGCCTCGACGGAGTGCCCTCCGAGGTTCGCGACCTCGCGAACCGCGCCCTGCTCGGAATCGAACGCGAACGGTTGGAGGCAGTTGCCCTGCAGCTACAGGAAGAGCTGGAGAACAACGTATTCGGCGGTCTTGTTTCCAATGCCGATGCGGGGCTCGCACAGACCCTGAACAAGCTCGACGCCCTCGACGCGATCGACCGCACACTCGCGCTGGACGACCGCCGACTGCTCGCACTCGACATGTCCGGCCGCGAGGCGATGGCTGCAGTCGCGGTGGGCGACATCGACACCGCCGACCACATCGCGGTGTACACCCCGGGTGCGGGATCGACAGTGCAGGGAAACCTCCACGGATACGACCAGCAGGTCTCCGCGTTGCGCGACGAAGCCCGACGAGAACTCGGTCGTGTCGACCGAGGCTCCGAGACCGTTGCCGCTGTCACCTGGATGAATTATCAGGCACCGCATTTCGGTTGGGGACTCGCCTTCACCGAGCGCAGTCCCGTCTCGGATCTGTCCGCGACGCTGGCCGCGCCGCGCCTGGCAACTTTCCTCGACGGGCTCGATGCGTCTCGCCCCGACTCGCCACCACACGTGACCGCGATCGGTCATTCGTACGGAGCACTCGTGACGAGTCTCGCGTTGCAGCAGGGTGCGGAGGCCGACAAGGCGGTCTTTGCCGGCGCCGCCGGCCTCGGTACCTCCGACGTCGGCACACTCGGAATGGCGCCCGGATCGATGTTCCTCATCGAGGCAGATGAAGACCTCATCGCCGACACCGGGATCTTCGGCGGCGACCCCAGTCGTCTTCCGGGCCTGACCCGTCTTTCCAGCGATGCGGGAGAAGATTTTTCGGGTGATCCGCGCACCGCGTCGGTAGGACACAGCTCCTATCTGGTGCCCGGTTCCATGAGCACCTACAACATTGCGGTCGTCATCGCGGACACCGCCGACGAACGGAGTATCCGATGAGTGAGGTTTCTGTTCTCAGCGCATGCATCGCTGCAGCCGTGACCCTGACGGTGACCGGATGCGCCACAGCGAGCTCCCGAGCGGTTCCCGAGCCGGTCGCCGACACCAGCGCCGCAGCCGTCGAGTACTACCTCCAGGTCCAGCGCGACGTCACGGACGCACTCTCCGAGGAATTCCCCGAACTCGAGTTCTCCGAGAAATACTCGCGCACGAACGCGGGGTGCACCCTCGCCGACGGAACCTACGGAATGTCGGTCCACCTTCCCATCCAGGGAAGTTCGAGCCCTGTACCGGTGGCAGATCTGCAGCGTGCCGCCGACCTGTTCGAGCGCACCGCCGCCGGTGCGGGCTTCCACGGACGTCAGGTCCTGCCACCCGACACAGGGTTCTCGATGCGGATGTTCGCCGCCGACGGTTCGTACATCACCTTCGGCAGCTATGTGGCGGCGATCGTCGGACTGACCGTCGGGTGCTACCGGATCTGAGCATCGAATTCGGTTACGCTCGTGCGGTCCGTGACGATCTTGGCGAAGAGGCGGTGACGATGCGTCCTGTACTCGGCGTTGCCGTCGACGACGGTGAGGTATCCGCAGTCCTCGTCGACGCCGACGTTCCGCAGCTCGGCCCCTTCGACTCGCAGCGCTGGGCGGCCGAACCGGATGTGTCGGAGGCCGACGCCGTCGCGCGGGCCGTGACCTCGATGGCGGAACGGGCGGAGAACGCGTCGCTGACCGTCGGCGCGATCGGACTGGTCGCCCTGCCGAGCAGCGACGCCGACACCGACACGGTCGTGGAGGCGATCCGCGCGGCGAGCGAGGCACCGGTCGAAGTGGTCCCACTCGACGCGGCACGGCTTGCGTACCTGGCCGGAGCACCCGAACTTGCAGACACTCCCGTCCTGGCCCTCCACACCCGCACGGGGGGTGTCGAGTCGGCGTCGATCGTCGATACCCGATCCCGGACGGTGCTGTCTTCGGTTGTTCGTGGCGACGACGCCCTGCCCGACACCGCCGCCCTGCCCGATGCCATGGACGAAGCGCTCGCCCGGGCCGGCGTCTCACCGGCGGCGCTGGTCTTCCTCGACCTGCGCCCCGGCGACGTGGTGTCCGCCCGGGAACTCTCCACGATCCTCGGTGTCCCGTTCGTGACGCCGCACGGTGTGCCATGGCACCGCCCTACCGGGGCGGCCCTGGTCGCATCACGACGTCTTCCATTGCAGCCTGCTGCTGCGGCGGGTGCGGCATCGACTCGCCGAAACCTGGCTCTCATGGCCGTCGTCGTCGCTCTCGTTGCGATGCTCGGCGGGGGTCTGGCGCTCGCGATGGGCGGTTCCGGCGGTGGGGCCGAAGGTTCGAGCGGTGTCGAGGGGCCTGGCAGTTCCGCTGGACAGAGCGAGAGATCCGGCACCACCGAGTTCGCGCCCGAAACGGACACCCCGGAACTGTGGGATCGTCTCGCCCCGCATCCTGTTCCCCGCGACGCGGAAACTCCGGGCGATGCCGACACATCACAGAACCCGGCACCCGAGGGCAGTGATCCGTGCGGCGCCGCGCAACCCGCGTCGTGGCCGGCCCGCGGGTCCGACCCCGCCCCGAGCCCTACACCGGAACCTGCACCGGAGCCGACACCGCCCTGCGAGCAGCCGGTCGACCCGGCGTCCTGACCACTGCAGGTAGGGCTCCTCCGGGATGATCGCCGCACAGTGAGGCGTTGACAACCCACATGGATGTCGCACTGTCGCTGCTCGACCGCTCCCGCACCAGGGAGGGGCAGGACGACGCTTCTGCACTACGGCAGACCCTGCACCGCGCGGAGCTCGCGGAAGCCGCGGGATATCACCGTTTCTGGGTCGCCGAACATCACGCGGTGCCGGGTGTGGCATCCGGCGCCCCGGCACTGCTGATCCAGGCCGTCGCCGACCGTACGCATCGAATCCGGGTCGGGTCGGCCGGGGTGATGCTGCCCAATCATCAGCCGATCGTCGTCGCCGAACAGTTCGCCACACTCGGAGCGCTGCATCCGGGGCGGATCGATCTCGGTGTCGGGCGGTCGCTCGGCTTCACCGCGCCTATTCGCGAGGCCTTGCGCACCACCCGCGCGGACCCGGACGACTTCGCCGCAGATATCGCCGAACTGCGCGCATATCTCGACGACACGGCGCCGGTGTCGATCAGGCCACGTGTCGCGCAACCTCCGCCGCTGTTCGTGCTCGGGACCGGTGCCGGCCTTCAGGTGGCCTCACACCTGGGCCTACCCGCAGTCGTCGCAGGTCCGATCCTGACGCGGGGACCCGAACCGTTCGACCGCTATCGCGCCGACTACCGGCCCAGCGCAGCGAATCCCGAGCCGTACCTGGTGGTCGGTGCCGACATCCTCATCGCCGACACCGAAGCGGACGCGGCCGACCTGCTGTTGCCGGAAGGGTGGGCGATGGCGCTGTCCCGAGAGCGCGGCTACTTCCCGCCGCTGTCGCCTGTCGAGACACTGCGCGACCTACCCGTCACCGAGCGCCGACTGCGGGTTCTCGACGGCACAGCGGCTGCGGCGATCGTCGGCACCGAGGATCAGGTCGCCGAACAGATCGAGAAGATCATCGCGACGACAGGCGCCGCCGAGGTACTGAGCTCGGGTTCCACATACGACCTCGACGCGCTCTACGCGTCGGACGCGCGGCTGGCGCGACTGTTCGGCCTAGGCCCGGCGAGCGCCGCCCCCGCAGCCCGCATCGTCTCCGCATCCGATGCCACCAGTACATCCGCGAACCGCGACCGGTAGTCGCCGAGATCGTCACCGACCGACCCCACCACCGCGACGACAGGCGCCGAACCACTACGCGCCAGGATTGCCGAGATGATCTTGCCGGCACGCGACTGTGCGTCGAGTCGTCCCTCGCCGACCACGACGAGGTCGGCGGCGGCGAGCGCGGCGTCGAATCCGGCCACGTCGAGCACGTAGTCGGCGCCGGGGCGCAATTCGGCGTCGAATCGGGCCCACAGTCCGCCCGAGAATCCGCCTGCCGCACCTGTGCCGTCCACCTCCCGCGGGTCACGAGGCAACGACGCTGCAGCTTCGTGCAGTCGCGTCGTCAGCAGTGCGACGGTCGCGGGGTCGGCGCCCTTCTGCGGTCCGAACACCCGCGCGGCGTCGGTGTAGCGGGTGGTGACATCGGTGAGCACGACGACCGACGCGGAGCCCAGGCCGCCGGCGTCGTCGATCGCTGCGATCGCTCCGAGACCACCGTCGGTGGTGGCCGACCCGCCCGCGGCCACGACGATCTGTCGGGCACCATGTTTCGCCGCGGCGGCCATGATCATCCCGGTGCCGTACGTGTCGGCGGTCGCAGCATCGCGAACACCGTTGTGCGCGGTCGTGATTCCACTGACCGTGGCAAGCTCGACGATCGCGGTGCCGTCGGGGGACAGGCCGAAGAATCCAGGACAGGGCACGCGCCACGGGTTGACTGCGTCGACGTCGATCCGTTCGAGTCCGAGCGGATCCGTGAGGACGTCGAGGGTGCCCTCACCGCCATCGGCCACGGGCATGCGGACCGCCTCATGGCCCGCGGATTCCGCTCCTGCAGCGATCGCGTCGGCGACCTCGGCCGCGGTGTAGGTGCCCTTGAAACTGTCGGGTGCGATCAGGATCCTCACGCGCGGACGACCCATTCGAACGCGTCGGCCTCCGATCGTGCGCCCTGCCGGGCGCGGGACCGGTTCGGCTCGTCGAGTTCGGCGACGACATCCTCTCCGAGCCGGACGATGTCCGCGAACACCTGCGGTGAGAGCCACGACGGGCGGGTCGCGAAGAGCAGATCCTCGCTCGCGGTGTTGCCGCTCGCTCCGGGGGCGAACGGGCAACCACCGAGCCCACCGAGCGCGCCGTCGACGACGTTCGCGCCCGCCTCGATCGCGGCGAGACTGTTCGCGACACCCAGACCCCACGTGTCGTGGCCGTGGTAGACGATCCGACGGTCGGGTGACTCCGCGCGGATGCGAGAGACAAGCGCGCTGACCTGTCCGGGAACGGCTTGGCCGAGGGTGTCCGCAACGACGATGTCGGCCGATCCGTCGGCCCGCGGGTCGCATGCGATCTCGAGGACACGGTCGGGATCCACGGGCCCGTCGAACGGGCAGGTGAACGAGGTCGCCAGACACAGCTGGATATTGCCTCCCGCGGCGTGGGCCAGTTCCACGGCGGCGGGCATCGCCGCGAGGCTGTCCTCGGTGTCGCGGCCGATGTTCGCGCGGTTGTGGGAATCGGACACCGAGAAGCAGTACTGGAACCGCCGCGCTCCTGCGGCGAGTGCCTTCTCCACATGTCGCGGGGTGGCCACCCAGATCCAGCAGCGGTCCAGCTCTTCCTCGGTGAGCGCAGACACCAGTTCGAGGGTGTTGGCCATCGGCGGCACGAGGTCGGCGCGGGCCAACGACCCGATCTCGAGCTCGGGTACCCCCGCGGCGAGGAGAGCACGTACGATCTCGACCTTGCGCTGTGTCGGGAGCAGCTTCCCGGTGAGCTGCAGCCCGTCGCGCAAGGTCACATCCCGCAGGATCACATCGTGCCCGGTCGACCGTGTATCCACGTCGTGCCTCCCATCTCTCGCGCCATATTGTGCCGAGTATCCTCGCGCCGCGATTCGTACACCAATCGGGGACACACCGCCCGAGTGTTGCCGCATTTGTGACAGGTGACACTATCGTTGCGACCTGTATGGGGACTTGCCGGAAGGTATTTGAGAAATGGGAGCGTTCGTCGGGAAAGCGCTGCTGTGGTGTGCACTGGTGGTAGGGCTGATCGGGTCCGGGATCGCCGTGTACGCCTTGCACGTGAACGGGGCAGTGGGCTCGCTCATCGTCGCATCGGTCGCGGGGCTCGTGCTGTTGCGCCTGCGGCCGGAGGACGGAGGACAGGGGGCCGGCGATGATGCCCCTCACGACGCGGCAGTGACCTGACGTCGGCCGCGCCTCCACATGGTGGGCCGACGAAGGATCGATAGGGCTCCGCTCACCGAACAGCAGTACCGACTTACGGCGAGACCGCGGTTTCGGCCGGTATGCTGAGCGGTCGGGCGTCCGCATGGACGTTCCGCACGGAGGGACCTACGACGGTTCCCACGGGACGTCGAAGAGGAGCATCGGTTCGTGTCGTTGTGGTCACGTGCGCTTTCGGTCGACGAACTCGACGACCGAACCTGGCTCGAGCTCATGCCGTGGCTCGATCGCTACGGTTCTGCGCGCACCGCAGCGTTGAATGCGCTCGCGCCGACGCCGAGCTGGTGGGAAACGCAGTCACCCGCTCAGACCGCCGCCGACACCGAGATCCCGGAGCTGTGCGCGGAACTGTCCCGGATCTACGTGACCGACCACCCCGAGCTACGGTTCGCGGACGGCTTGATCCGCACCGTCGAAGTCGCCGTGGAAGCCCTCGACCTGGGGGTGTCGGCCGCGACGATCGTTGCGCGCCTCCCGCATGCCCCCACCACCGCGGAGCTGTTCAGCCGCAGCCCCGCCGATCTGTTCGAGGTGCGCGGCGCAGACGGCGACGCGGTCTACGAAATCGTCTGCGCGGCTCTCGTACTCACGGTGCTGCGCGACCCGGCCACGCTCGCACCGGAAGAGTCGGCAGCGCCTGTCCCGGCGCTCGCGCTTCTCGTCGACGATCTCGCTGCCGTCGCACGGTGGCGGACGCTGTGCGGCGAGCGGGACCGACCGCTGCTGCGCATCGGCCTCGACACGGGTGCGCCCGAGGAGATCCAGGAGGCCGTCGCACGGCTCGGGGCGATCGCCGCCCGGGATCTTCCGGTGGGGGGCCCGGCCGATCCGGTGAGCGAACTCGCCGACTATGTTGCGTCGTTACCCGACACCGAGCGCGAAACCCTGCGACGCCGCATCCATGACGATGTCGACGCCGATTCGTCCCAACCTTCGACATTCCCGTTCGGCACCGCGGTGGGGGACTTCCTGGCGGCGCTGCGTACCGACGTGCGCCCGGTGGCCTCGTTCGGCCGAATCCTGCGCGACCGCCCCGTGCTCGCGCAGATGGTGCCGGGACTCGACGCGCCGTTGTGGAAGGTCCTCGACCGCCTCGACGATCGCTGCACTGTCGCGGGTGGATGGATCGCCGTGCCCGACCTCGCCGAGGCGGAGAAGCAGACTCGCGCGCTGCTCGGTGAGTTCGAATCCGCCAACGGAGTGGTACCACCCGCAGGGGTCGCGGCGATATGGGACCTGCCCGCGGACGAATTCGAATCGTGGATGAACCACTGCGGCACCACCATGTTCGACGGCCGGATACTCATGCCCCAGGAGACCGTCGCCGGTCACGCTGCGCAGATCCTCGAGGTGGTAGGCGACCCGCTCTCCGTCGAAACACTCGTCGCGCGCATGGACGCGAACATCGACATCCACAGCGTCGTCGAAGAACTTGGTGACGACGACCGGTTCACCGTCACCGAGGACGACGGCCTGTGGGGCCTACTCGAATGGGAGACCGACCTCGTCACCGCCGTCGGTGCGCGCATCGCGCGGCTCGTCGATGGTGCCGGCGGCTCGATCGAGCTCGACAAGGTGGCCGAAGCACTGGTCCAGCGGTTCTCGATCTCCGATGCATCCGCCCGGGTATTCGCGGCGAGCGGGGATTTCGAAGTCGTTGCCGACTGCGTCCGCCGTCGGCGACGCACCCATGTGCCCGCCTTGCCCCCGGAACGCACCAGACGCCTGTACCGGCTCGACGAGCACTGGCGGCTGCGGATTCCCGTGACGCGCGACCACATGCGTGGCGCCGAGGTTCCGATTCCGTCCGCTGTCGCGGGCATCGTCGGGTGCGAGCCCGGCGCCGAGACCGTGCTGAAGTCGAGGCTCGGACCCCAGGTGTTGCGGTGGACCGGGCCGATTCCACAACTCGCGTCGGTGCGTCGGTTCCTGGACGAGATCGGTATCGACGAGTACGGCGAGCTGTTCTTCGAAGTCCGGTCGGACGGCCGGTTCGACGTGCTGCCGCTGCGCACGTTCGCTTCCAATGCCGATCCCCTCCGCAAAGCGCTCGCGCTCATCGGCTACACGACGCCGGAGGTCGTGCCCGAGGAGAGGATCGCCGCCGCGTTCGCGACGGCGATCGGGCTCGCCGGCGAGACCCGCCCGCGCCGCATCCTCAGCGCCTACCGTGCACGTCACGAAGCCGAGGTGGTCTCGTTGCTCGAGAGTGCGTGGGTGCGCGTACCCAGCGGTCAGGATCGTCCTCACCTGTGAGTGGAGTTGCCGGGTGGTGCATCGGGGGTACCTCGTAGCACGATGGTGCATATGAACGACCTGCCGAATCCCGACGTTTCCGGCGCGATCCCTGCGGATGCGATCGTGCGTGCGCTGGCGGGGGTCGTCGGATCGGTCGAAGCCGCGATCGTGCGGCTCGGAGGCGACGACGCCGAACCCGACACCGTCGACAAGATCCTCGCGGCGGCCGGCGCTCCCGATCTCGGCGACGTCGTCGCCCACCACAACACGCTGACGCGCGCGATCGCGATCGTCGATCACCGCGGATCGCTCCCCGAGGAAGAGTGGGGCACGATCGCAGAACTCGGACCGCTGCTCTCCGTGGTGGTCCAGCGACTCCGCGCCTACGCCGTCGCGCTCCTCGACCCGGTCGAGCCCGGCATCACCGTCTCCGCACACGTCGCATTGCTGCTCACCATGGCCGATGAGGGCCGATTCGGTGAGACGTTGCAGCTGCTCGTGCTCGTCGAGGACGCCGCGACCATGTGGCAGCGACTGTGCATCGAACACGCCCGCACTGCTGGACCGGATGAACTGAGCCGGATTCTCAGCGCGTCGCGCATCCTGCTGGCCGAGCACTTCGAACAGGACGGCGAGCTGCTCCGCCGAGGACGTCGCGCGCTCGCCCGCCTCGCCGAGGGCACCCCTCTCGAGGTCGTCAGACGATTGTCCTCACCGCGCATCACGCGCACGCTCGCACGATTGAGAGAGGACCTCGAGGATTTCCGTGCGGCGTGCCGCGCCGACGCGGCAGGCTGGCTCGTCGACGAGGATCCCGAGATCGCCGACGCACTCGATTCCATCGACAGTCCGCTCAAGTCGGTCGGTGGTGCCCTCGGCCGAGGCCTCGCGAAGGTATCCGACGCGCGGCATCGCGCAGTCGAGAGCGACGGCGAATCCGAGGAGCCGGCTCCCGAACCGGACTAGGTGGTGGGGGCCGACACCTAGGGTGCGTATCTGCGAGGTCGTGCCCGCGGGACAGTAGTGGAGCCGGTTTCTCCGGTCGTCCGGAACGAATGGACGCCACCTCCGCCGCTACCCCGGGTGTGATTACATGGCTGTCGCCACGACCGTTGTCCACGAACCATTTCCACTGTCTCCCGCCCAGCGTGGGTTGTGGTTCGCTCAACAGCTCACACCGCACGTGCCGATCTGCATCGCGCAATACGTCGACATCCGCGGCGCGCTCGACGTCGACCTGTTCCGCCGGGTCTCGCTCGTCGCCGCGCACGAGTTCCAATCGGTGTTCCTCCGGCTCGTCGACATCGACGGCGAACCCCACCAGGTCGTCGCGCCGCCGCCCGACGCCGAACTGGACGTGCACGACTTCCGAGTGGCGCCCGACCCGGCAGCGGCAGCGCGCGAGTGGATGGACCACAACCACACCGTCGGAATCGATCTCACCGACGATCCACTCACCGAGGCCGCTCTGCTTCGGATCGCCGACGACCGGTACTTCTGGTACACACGCATCCACCACATCGCGCTCGACGGACACGGTGCCGCAACGATGGTCGATCGGGTCGCCGAGTTGTACACCGCGGCGTTCGAGAATCGGGAACCACAGCCGAATCGCGCCGCAGACCTGCGCACCCTGCAACAGATCGACAACGACTACCGCGCATCCGGTCGGCACCAGCACGACCGTGCCCACTGGGCGGCGCGCCTTCACTCACGTTCGGCTGCAGTCACACTCACGGACACGATCGCTCCGCCCTCGGTCCGCAGCCGGGTCGCCCGTGCCGCGCTCACCGAGGACACGACAGCGCGACTGGACGCATCGGGGGCCGACACGGCCGCACGGATCGTTGCGGCATTCGCGTGCCACCTCGCGGGTGCTACCGGGCGGCAGGAAGTGCTCGTCGACATCCCCGTCTCCGCGCGCACCACCGCTGTGCTCCGACGGTCCGGGGGTATGCTCGCCAACGTCGTTCCACTGCTCGTGGCGGTGCGCACCGACGACACCGTGGGCACGCTCGTCGAACGGGTCCGGCTCGAACTCACCGGCGCACTGCGGCACCAGCGCGGGAACGTCGAGGACATCCTGCGTGAGCTGGGCGTGAATGCCTCGGCCCGCCGGATCTCGTCGCCCGTCGTCAACGTGATGCTCTTCGACAGGGAATGGCGATTCGGTTCCGCTACGGCCGACTTCCACATCCTCACCGCGGGCCCGGTGCCGGACATCATGATCAACATCTATCGTTCCGGCCACCCGCCCCGGACGATCGTCGAGGTTCGCGCCAATCCCGGTCGCTACACCGACGACGAGGTACACCGGCACCATGCGAGGCTCGTCGAACTCGTCGATGCGTTCGCGCTTGCCTCGTCGGACACGTCGTTGACGGGCATCGGGGCCACCGATGTGCCCGGTACTGTCTGCGGTGCGGCAGGCGAGACCGGTATGACGATGCCCGATGTCCTCGCGGCTGCCGTCGCCGCGAATCCGCAGGGTGTCGCGGTGCAATGCGAGGGTCGCACCGTCACCTACGCCGAACTCGACGTCGCCTCCGACCGGATCGCGCACGCCCTCCGCAGCTCAGGGGCCGGCCCGGAGACGATTGTGGCGGTCGCGATCGCGCGGTCGATCGAATCGGTGGTGGCGCTGTGGTCCGTCGTCAAGAGCGGCGCAGCGTTCGTCCCCGTCGACCCCTCGTACCCGGCAGAACGGATCGAGCACATGCTCACAGATTCGGCTGTGGCGGTGGGGATCACCACACCGGAGTTCCGCACAGCGCTGCCCGACGAGGTTCGTTGGCTCGAGCTCAGGAATGGCCTACCCACCGCGGAGCCCACTGCGCCCGAGCCCGCGGTCGTGCACCCCGACGCGCCCGCATACTTGATCTACACGTCCGGTTCGACTGGTCGTCCCAAGGGCGTCACCGTCACCCACCGCGGTATCGCCGACCTCGTTGCCGAGCAGCGCGATCGCTTCCGCGGGAACCCTGATGGACGTGTGTTGCACTGCGCCTCAACGAGTTTCGATGCCTCCGTGTTCGAGATCCTGTGGGCAGCGGGCAGCGCAGCACGACTGGTCGTGGTTCCGCACACCGTGATGGCCGGTGTCGAACTCGCCGAGATTCTCCACCGCGACGCTGTCACCCACGCTGTCCTCACTCCCACGGTGTTGTCCACGGTGCCACGGCTCCCGAGCTCCCTGCACACGCTTGCGGTCGCGGGGGAGGCCTGCCCGGCCGAACTCGTCGAGCGATGTGCTCCCGGTCGCACGATGATCAACGGTTACGGGCCGACGGAATCGACGGTCATGTCGAACGCGGCGACGCTCGCGGACGGCGAGCCCGTGACAGTCGGCGGTCCGGTCCGCGGGCTCACCGAAACCGTCCTCGACGACCACCTGAACCCTGTCCCCGTCGGTGTGGCGGGAGAACTGTACGTGGCGGGTCCGGCGCTGGCACGGGGCTATCGCAACCGCGGGGCCCTCACCGCGACACGTTTCGTCGCAGCGCCCGGCGGCACACGCATGTACCGGACCGGCGACGTGGTGCGCTGGCGGCGACTGCCCGACCACACCCTCGTCCTCGACTATGTGGGCCGCTCCGATTTCCAGATCAAGATCCGGGGTATCCGGGTCGAACTCGGCGAGATCGACGCAGCCCTGGTCCGGCACCCCGTCGTCGCCGCGGCCGTGACGGTCGGGCGCCCCGACCCGTCCGGTGACGTCGTTCCCGTCTCGTACGTCGTTCTCACCGCGGGCAAGCCCGCGATTGTCACTGCAGACGAGGCCGCCGCACGTGAGCTCACCACCTACCTGCGCGGCTGCGTGCCCGCCCACCTGGTGCCTGCCGCGATCGTCGTTCTCGACGAACTGCCTGTCACGCCCGTCGGGAAGCTCGACCGCAACGCTCTGCCGAAACCCGTGTTCGGCGCCGGGAACGCAGTGTTCGTCGCACCGGAAGGGAGAGCCGAACACGCTGTCGCGGAGGTGTTCGCCGAGGTTCTCGGGCTCGAGCGGGTGGGTCGCGACGACCACTTCTTCGACCTCGGCGGCAACTCCCTGAGCGCGACCCGCGCGGTCGCCCGCGCGAACGCCGCGCTCGGGGTCGGGCTCGGGGTCCGCGACCTGTTCGAGACGCCGGTCGTCGCGGACCTCGCAGCCCGCGCACGCAGTGCTGCGCCTGCAGCGGCGCTCGTTCCTGCCGGACCCCGACCCGACCGGATTCCCCTGGCGCCGGCTCAACAGCGCATGTGGATCGTCAACCAGGTCGACACCGCTTCGCCCGCATACAACGTGCCCATCGCATTGCGCGTCACCGGAGATCTCGAGCTCGACGCGCTGCGGGCGGCCTTCGCAGACGTCGTGGCGCGACACGAACCGCTGCGCACCCGCTACCCGTCGTCGGATTCCGGTCCTTACCAGGAAGTCCTCGACGACACGGCGTTCGATTTCGCACCTGTGCCGGTCCACGGCGAAGACGGCATGCGCGACGCGCTGCGCGAACTCGCGGCGGCGGGATTCGACGTGAGCCGCGATGTTCCGGTGCGCGCCACGCTGTTGCAGGTGGGCCCCGCCGACCACGTCGTCGTGGTGGTCGTGCACCACATCGCAGCCGACGGCGCGTCGACGCTGCCCCTCGCCCGCGACACGATGCTCGCGTACACCTCCAGGGTTCAGGGGCACGCACCCGAATGGGCTCCGTTGCCTGCGCGCTACACCGACCACGCGCTGGGGCATCTCGGCCGACTCGGCGACGCCACCCACCCGCAGTCCCTCCTGTCGCGGCAGATCGACTTCTGGCGGTCGACGCTCGACGGTGTTCCCGAACTCCTCGACCTTCCCGTCGACCGACCTCGGCCCGCGCGGCGCACCCACCACGGTGCTGCTGTGTCGTTCGAGATTCCTGCAGAACTGACGTCGGGTGTGGTTGCAACGGCCCGCGCCCACGACGCAACACTCTTCATGGTGATGCACGCGGCATTCGCCATTATGCTCGAACGGATCACCGGTGCAACGACACTGGCGATCGGGACTCCCGTGGCGGGCCGCGGGGCCGCCGAACTCGACGACATGGTCGGCATGTTCGTCAACACGGTCGTGCTCCGCTCCGACATCGATGCATCCGCGTCGTTCGGTGAACTCCTCGACCGCACCCGTGACCGCGACCTGGATGCCTTCGACCACTCGGACGTGCCGTTCGACCAGATCGTGCAGGCACTCGATCCCGCACGGTCGACGTCGCACACCCCGTTGTTCCAGGCCCTGCTCGAGTTTCGCAACATCGCACCCACCCGCATCGACCTGCCTGGCCTCGTGGTCGACACCGTCGACGCGCCGCCGCCGGTGGCCAAATGCGATCTCCACCTCGCCGTGGAGGAGCCCCGAAGCGGGAGTGCAACGACAGCCGAGTTCGGCTACGCCACCGATATTTTCGATGAGACGACGGTTCGGCGATTCGCTGCGGCATTCACACGGGTCCTCGCCACGGTCGTCACCCGACCCGACGTCGAGGTCGGTGCGATCGACATCCTGAGCTCGTCCGAACGCGCAGATCTCGTGCCGGTATCGGGTCGGCCGATGGAACCGGCCGTGGCCCTGCCGCGACTGCTGGCACGCGGTGCGACGATCGGTGGCGATGCTGTCGCGGTGGTGTGCGGCGATGAGCGCCTCACCTACCGTGAACTCGATTCGCGCTCGAATCGACTGGCGCGCCGACTCATCGACCTCGGTGCGGGACCTGAAACCGTGGTCGCCGTCGCGCTGACCCGCTCGGTCGAGTCTGTGCTGGCGCTGTGGGCGGTCGCGAAAACCGGTGCGGCCTTCCTCGCAGTCGACCCGAAGTACCCCTCCGCGCGGATCGCGCACATGATCGAGGATTCCGACGTGACCCTCTGCGTCACCGTCGGGATGCTGCACGCCGAACTTCCACCCCAGCGCTGGGTGGTGCTCGACGATGCCGCCGAAAGTGCCGCGATCGCATCCCATTCGGACCGCGCGGTCGAAGACGTCGACCGCCGCGCACCGCTGCGCCCCCACCAGGCGGCCTACCTCGTCTACACCTCGGGATCGACAGGAACTCCCAAGGGTGTCGTGGTCACTCACACGGGACTCGCGGGGTTCGTCGAGGAACAGCGCACGAGGTTCGTGCTCGGATCGCGGTCGCGGGTCCTGCACTTCGCGTCACCGAGTTTCGACGCCGCGATCCTCGAACAGCTGTGGGCATTCGGGTCGGGCGGGTGCTTGATCGTCGCTCCACCCACTGTCTACGGCGGCTCCGAACTTGCTGATCTTCTTGCTCGAGAAAGGGTCACGCACATCGCATTGACACCATCGGTGCTCGCGACCATGGCTCCGGCAGGACTCGCGCACCTGCGCACCGTCGTCGTCGGAGGTGAAGCCTGCCCGCCGGAACTCGTGGCGCAGTGGGCGCCGGGCCGCGACATGGTCAACACCTACGGGCCCGCCGAGAACACCATCCAGACCAACGCAGGCTCGCCACTGGTTCCCGGCGGTCCTGTCGAACTGGGCGGACCCATTCGCGGAATCACCGAGCTCGTCCTCGACCACCGTCTCCGCCCGGTCCCCGTCGGAGTGGTGGGGGAGTTGTATGTGAGCGGACCCGCAGTGGCCCGCGGTTACCGAAACCGACGCGGCGGCACGGCGTCCCGATTCGTCGCCGATCCGTCCGGGACGCCGGGTGAGCGGATGTATCGCACCGGCGACCTCGTACGGTGGCGCCGCGCCGCCGACGGCACACCCGCCCTCGACTACGTCGGCCGCAGCGACCTGCAGGTCAAGATCCGTGGGTTCCGCATCGAACCCGGTGAGATCGAATCGGTGCTCCTCGATTCCCCCGGGGTGACCCGGGCGGTGGTCACCGTGCGCCGCGACCGCCTCGACGGTTATGTCGTTCCGGTTCCCGGCACAGAGCTCGTCGCCGACGATGTTCGCGCCCACGCCCAGACGCGACTTGCTCCGCACATGGTGCCCGCGACCCTCA
Organism: Rhodococcus sp. JCM 9793; assembly: GCF_055380405.1. NCBI lineage: Bacteria > Bacillati > Actinomycetota > Actinomycetes > Mycobacteriales > Nocardiaceae > Rhodococcus > Rhodococcus sp. JCM 9793. The sequence goes on along the minus strand of NZ_AP043721.1, from coordinate 4,859,737 downwards.
CCGTGCTCGACGCGCTCCCGGTCACCCCCAACGGCAAGCTCGACCGGGCGGCACTGCCGATCCCCGACCTCACCGAGGGACGCCGACCCTACCGGGCGCCGCGCGATGCGACGGAGCAGGCCGTGGTCTCCGCGTTCGCCGGAACCCTCGACACACCAAGAGTGGGGCTCGACGACGACTACTTCGCGCTCGGGGGAACCTCACTCGGTGCGACCACCGTGGTCACGGCGCTGTCGCAGTCGCTGGGCCGCCCGGTCCCGGTGCAGTGGATCTTCACTCACCCGACCCCGGGGTCCCTGGCCCGACGCCTCCTCGACTCGCCGCTCATCGATGACTCGTTCGACGCGGTGCTCTTGCTGCACGAGAGCGGGCCCGGGGATCCGCTGTTCTGCGTCCACCCCGCGGCCGGCCTGGCGTGGTGCTTCGCCGGGCTCGCGCGACGCATCGACGACCGGCCTGTGTACGGGCTGCAGTCGCCGCTGCTGACCGATCCGGATCGTGAGATCGGCACCCTGGCAGATCTCGCCGCCGCGCACATCGACAGCATCCGGGCGATCCGACCACACGGTCCGTACCACCTGCTCGGCTACTCGGTGGGCGGGCAGATCGCCCACGAGATCGCGGCTCAGCTCACCGCGGAGGGGGAGGTGGTCGCGAGTTTGACCATGCTCGACACTCACCTGCAGGACCGGACGCCTACGGCGGAGACCGTCGCTGCCGAGATCGAGGCAGCAAGCCCAGGATCGGTGCCACAACACCGGGACGTCCTACGCAGCGCCTTCAGCCGGACCATCGGTTTCGCCACCGGCCACCGACCGACCGCACGACCCGCCGCAGACCTGGTGTTCTTCGAATCCGCCGACGCCGTCGCCGCGCGGATGCCCGAGCCCGTCGAAGTCTGGCAACCGCACATCGACGGACACATCGTCACCCACCGCCTCGACGTCACGCACCGGGACATGACCGGCCCGCACGCACTCGACCAGATCACCCCGGTCCTCACGGACCATCTCCGGAAGGGACTGTCATGACCGATCAGACCAGTGTTCTCCGTGGCCGCCGATCGGGCATCGAGCCGGTGAGCGTCTTCGACGACGTCCGCGACGACGAGCATCCCCGCACGGCAGAGTTGCGTCGCTGGGCAGTCGATTTCCTGTGCAGACCGCACGACGACCTCGGACGCAGCGGCGCGGTCTGCCCGTTCGCGGCGCCGTCGATCGGCCGAGGACTGTTCTATGCGGTGTTCGTGCCGGGTGCGATCGACGCGCAACGCATGCGGGACGTCGCCGACGACCTCGCAGAACTCTTCCCGCATCTGTCGCCGGCCTCCGGGCCGGACGCGGCACTCAAGTCCGTCGTCGCGGTGTTCCCCGACGTCACCGACTACGACGTGATCGACCTCGTGCAGAACGAACGCAAGTCGGAGTTCGTACTCGGCGGGCTGATGCTCGGCCAGTTCTATCCGGGCTGCACGGTGTCCGGTCTGAGGAACAGTGCGTTCCGGGCGCTCGACGCACCACTGCCCATGCTCGCCGTCCGTCACATGGTGGGGTCGGACTTCCCGTTCCTCGCATCGGAGCGTGAATGGGTCGTCGCCTACCTGAAGAAGTTCGCCGCGAGCGTGCCGTCGGTCGTGCGATCGGACATTGCCGATCGGGTGGTCATGTAGTCGATCTACGGTGGGCACATGGTCAGATCCGAGGGCGTACCCGCGTACACCATCCGTCAGCTGGCAGCCTTCGTCGCCGTCGCGGACTGGGGGACCATCACCGCGGCAGCCGACGCACTGCACATGTCGCACTCGGCGGTGTCCGCGTCCATCAACGATCTCGAGCGGACCCTCGACGTCACACTGTTCGTGCGGCAGCGGGCCCGCGGGGTGCGGTTGACCCCGACGGGGCACGCGGTCCTCGAGCGTGCCAAGACGGTCCTGCACTTCGCCGCGGAACTCGAGAGTGATGCCCACTCCGAGGCGGGATCCGTCGTCGGTCCGGTCGCTGTGGGGTGCTATCCGTCCCTCGGGCCGACTCTGCTGCCGTCGTTGATCGCGGGATTCACCGAGGCGCATCCGCGGGCACGCGTCGATTTCCGGGAGGAGACCCAGGACCGGTTGCGGTCGCTGCTCGACTCCCGCGAGCTCGACGTCGCATTCCTGTACGACCTCGAGCTCGATCCGGGGCTCGAGACCGTCCTGCTCGACTCCCGGGAACCGATGCTGCTTCTGCCCGCCGAACACCCGGCAGCGTTGTCGGGGGATCCGGTGCGATTGACGGACCTCGCGCACGACCCGATGGTGATCCTCGATGCACCGCCGAGTTCGGGTCACGCGATGAGCCTGTGCGCCGAAGCAGGGTTCTCACCGGTGGTCGCCTATCGCACCCAGAACTACGAGACTGCCCGCTCCTTCGTCGGCCGAGGGCTGGGGTGGACGCTGCTGCTGCAGCGTCCCGCACAGGACGTGAGTTACGAGGGGCTCCCGATTGCGGTACGGCCGTTCGCGGAACCGAAGCCGGCCCCCGTCGGAGTGTTCCTCGCATGGCGGAAGGACGCGTTGCAGAGTCGTGTCGCGCAAACTTTTGTGGACTTCGTCCTCACGGCACGCGGAGGCCGAGAGCCCGAATGAGCTGGGGAAACGAATCGAATCACGGGTTTTCGGTGATTCATCCCCGACTTTATCCGCTTTTCAAACGAATGTGATCGCCCTCATGATGTTCGTATCGCGTCCGAACGCTCGTTAACCGGAACGCACCCCCGATTCATCTCGCCGAAGGGCACCCGTACTCATGACCGTCCTTGACTCGCCGCCGCAGGCCTCGGCCAAAGCCGCGCGCAAAGCCGCACTGGGCAGCTTCGTCGGTACCGCAATCGAGTGGTACGACTTCTTCATCTACGGCACTGCCGCAGCGCTCGTACTCGGACACCAGTTCTTCCCCGGTTCGTCCGATGTCGCGGGCACCCTCGCTGCCTTCGCGACGCTCGCTGTCGGATTCATCGCCCGCCCCATCGGCGGCGTGGTCATGGGTCACTTCGGTGACAAGGTCGGCCGCAAATCGATGCTCGTCACCTCGCTGCTCCTCATGGGCTTCGCGACCGTCGCGATCGGCCTGCTGCCGAACTTCGACGCCATCGGCGTCGCCGCCCCGATCCTCCTCGTGGCCCTGCGCTTCATCCAGGGGCTCGGTGTGGGTGGCGAGTGGGGTGGCGCGGTGCTCGTCGCCACCGAGAACGCCCCCGCAGGCAAACGCGGCCTCTACGGCGCCGCGCCCCAGCTGGGTGTGCCCGCCGGTGTGCTGATCGCGAATCTCGTCTACCTGCCGCTCACCGCGTTCCTCAGCGAAGAGGCCTTCTACTCGTGGGGCTGGCGCGTGCCGTTCGTCATGTCGGCCGTCCTCGTCGTCGTTGCCCTGTGGATCCGTCTGGGCCTCGAGGAGAGCGCCGAATTCAAGGCCACCAAGGAAGCCCCCGCCGCGGTCGACGAGAAGATGCCGATCCTCGAGGTGCTCACCAAGCACTGGAAGACCGTCCTGCTGGCAGGCGGCACGTTCATCGCGACCAACGGCATCGCCTACGCCTACATGGTCTACGTCCTCAAATACGGCGAAACCGAACTCGGCTACAGCAAGACCACGATGCTCTCGCTGCTCATCCTGTCCTGCCCGTTCTGGATGGCCGGCATGGCCTACAGCGCCTGGCGCTCCGACCTGGTCGGTCGACGCAACATCTACATCAAAGCATCGGCTGCGCTCGTCGTCGCTGCAGCCCTGTTCTTCCCGCTGATGGACACCGCGATCCTGCCGGTCATGGCGCTCACGATGATCGTTCTGGGATTCACCCTCGGATGCTGCGCCGGCCCGCAATCCGCGCTGTTCGCCGAACTGTTCCCCGCCAAGATCCGTTACAGCGGCGCATCCCTCGGCTACCAGATCGGCGCCATCCTCGGCGGTGGCCTCGCACCGATGATCGCGACCTCGCTGTTCGCCGCGACCGGCACCTCGATGTCCATCACCGGCTACTTCGTGCTGATCGCCCTGATCAGCCTCATGAGCATCCTGCTGCTGCGCGTGCCCTCCGCCGGCACGAACACCGAGCAGAAGCAGTCCCCGTCCCAGGAAGGTGTCTGACCCATGTCGACCTACTACCAGCCTCCCAAGTACCCCGCGTCGACGTTCGAGTCGATGACTCCGTCCGACGAGACGCTTCCCGTCGTCGTCGTGGGTGCCGGACCGGTCGGCATGGCCACCGCACTCGGACTCGCACAGCGCGGCATCCCGGTCACCGTCATCGAGGCCGCCGACCAGGTCTCGTTCGGTAGCCGCGCGATCTGCATCTCCCGACACAGCCTCGAAGCTGCCGGTCGCCTCGGATTCGGTGAGCAACTCGAGAAGATCGTTCTCCCGTGGGTCGGTGGCCGCAGCTACTACCGCGACGAGCAGGTCCTTCACTTCGAGATGCCGCTGCGCGACTTCGACGTGCGCCCGCCCATGATCAACGTCTCCCAGTCGGAGTTCGAGCAGATCATGGTCGACACTCTCGAGCAGAACCCCCTCATCACCCTGTACTGGCAGACCTCCATCGCCGGCATCCTGCGCGGCGACGACGAGGTGACCCTCGAGGTCGACACCGCCGACGGCAAGCGCCACCTGCGCGCCCGCTACGTCGTGGCTGCCGACGGCGGCCGCAGCCGCATGCGTGAGCTCGCCGGTCTGCGCCTGCAGGGCACCAGCTACGAGGGCCGTTACGTCATCGCCGACATCCACTGGGAGTCGGATCTGCCCGCCGAGCGCATGGTGTGGTTCGACCCGCCGAGCAACCCGGGCTCGACGATCATCATGCACAAGCAGCCCGGTAACATCTGGCGCATCGACTACCAGCTCGATCCGTCCGAGGACGCCGAGATCGAGACCCAGGAAGACGCCATCCGGGCTCGCATCACCAAGCACCTGGACTGGCTGCAGAACGACCTACCGTGGACCCTCGAGTGGAAGGGTTTCTACAGCGCCCGCGCGCTCGCCCTCGACGAGTTCACCCACGACCGACTGCTGTTCGCCGGCGACGCGGCGCACCTCGTCCCCATCTTCGGTGTGCGAGGCCTGAACTCCGGCATGGAAGACGCCGAGACCCTCGCGTGGCAGCTCGCCGCCGTCATCCACGGCAACGCCGACGAGACCCTGCTGCAGGCATACTCCTCCGAGCGCCACAATGCGTGGGAGCAGAACGTCGCCAACGCCGGCAAGTCCACGCTCATCATGAGCCCGGGCAGCCACGGCTACCGCACCACCCGCGACGCGGTACTTGCACTCGCGGTGGGCCGCCCCGAGTTCGGTCACCTCATCAACCCGCGCCAGTCCAGTGCCACCCACGCTCGGCTCTCGCCGCTCACGTGGTCGGTGGCTGCCGGTGCCGAAGGCGTGCTCCCGGGTGACCCGATCGAGGATCGCAAGGTTCGCGTCGCGGGCGCCGACACCTCGCTCAACGTCGCACGTGGCACCGGTTTCGCCGTGCTCGGCGTCGGACTCGATGAGGCAGGCAGCGTCGCGCTTGCGACCGCGGCCACCGAACTCGGCGCGGCTCTGTCGCCCGAGAGCGTGCGCGCACTCGCTGTCGACAGCGCTGCCGCCGACGGCGTCACCGTCCTCGACGCTGCCGACCTGGCGGATGCGCTCGGCGCGACCCCGGGCGAAGCGTTCGTCATCCGTCCCGACGGGTTGCTGCTGTGCCGCGTGCCCGTCTCGCAGTTGTCCGGTGTCGCGGACGCGCTGCGGTCCGGTACCGCACCGGCCGGTGACGCACTGCCCGCACGCCCGGCCGAACACGTCACCGAGGATGAGCAGCGTCGCGAGAACGTGTGGCTGGGCCTGTCCACCGCGCTCGACCAGGTCGCCGAGAACGATCGTGAAGGGTTCCTCGCCCGCCTCGCGCTGATGCTCGGATCTCAGGTCGATCACCGGCAGTTCGAGGAGGCCATCGCGGCGGCTTCCGACACATCCCCGGTCCGCGTCGAGGAGCTTGCTCCGCAGGCCTGATCACCACTGCAAAATAGCCGAATGCCACCTTCATACAGTCCAATTGGATGAAGGTGGCATTCGGCCGTTTCGCGGGTCGACTTCGAGGTGCCGAACGCTATTCGAGCGCGTCGAGCGCCTCGGCGATCGGGATATCGCCGTTATTGAATTCGATGGTGCGACCCGCAGTCTCGGGACGCTCGAGCACCGCCGCGACGACGGCGGCAACATCGGCGCGCGACACCTGCCCCTTGTCGCGCGCGCCCTGACCGGCGATCTCGATCCGTCCGGTCGGAGGATCCAAAGTGAGGGCGCTCGGTCCCAGGATCGTCCACTCGAGATCGGTGCCGCGGAGGTGTGCATCTGCGGCGGACTTGGCTTCGGCATACGCGAAGAAGCTGTTGTCCTCGGGTACCCCGTGGTCGGGGCGGGCCCCGAAATAAGACACCATCACATATCGGCGCACACCGGCCTCCCGCGCCGCGGTCATCGACGCGATTGCCGCGTCGCGATCGACAGCGTAGGTACGGGCCGGGTTGCCGCCACCGGCGCCCGCCGACCACACGACCGCATCATGGCCCTGCAGCAGTTCGGTCAGTGCCGTGATGTCGAGTTGCTCGACATCGGCCACCACGGGTGTGCCGCCGGCGGCACGTACGTCGTCGGCGTGGTCGGGGTTGCGGATGAACGCACTGGTCTCGTGCCCGTCGTCGGCGAGTAGCCGCTCGAGGTGCAGTGCGACCCTGCCGTGTCCGCCGAAGAGTGCGATGCGTGCCATGTCGGGTGCTCCTTGTGTCCTGGGGATCGGTGTCACCTCCCAGCATGCCTTCCTTCTGATGGCCGCGCGCGAAGAAGGCATGCACATTCGGTCGACGGACGGTGCCTGCCTTTTCTGTTCGCGTGTGTTGCGCCTCCAGAGCAGTCCGGGCCTCAGCGGCTCAGCGGCACTCGAATTCGGTACACGGAATGTGTTCGGATTCGGATCCGAGCAGCACCGACATCATCACCACATGGATGCGCGGTGCCTGCTGCCGCACAGCGTTGGGGCCGAGGAACACTTCGAGGTCGGGGACCAGGTCGAGTGCCGCGTACAGAAGGAATCGAGATTCGACGGACGACAGCTCCGGACGCAATTCGTTGAGGAGAGGGGCCCACGGCTCGACGTCGAGCCGCTGACGCATGCGTAGATCCGCTCGCGGTCCGGGAGGCACGTTGATCAGCTCCGCAAAGTACACAGACATCAACTCCCGCTGCGAGATACAGAGGTCGATATACACCGCGGCGAGTGCTTCGAGGCCGTCTCGTGGGTTCGAGGCCTCGTGAAGCGCCGACTCGATCGATGTCTCGAGACGATCGATCGCACGGTAGAAGGCGGCTGCGAGGATATCGGCCTTCGATGGGAAGTAGCGGTAAATACCCGATGCGGGAAGCCCTACGGTCGAGGCGATCTCCTCCACCCCGACCTCCGCGTATCCCTCCCGATGGAAGAGTTCTATCGCCGATTGCAGAAGATCCTCGCGCATGTTGTTCACTGACGGCGGGCGGCGCGGAACAAGGGGTATCGACGGAAAATGTTCTTCCGAAAGGAGATCCGAACGGGACAATGCCATGCACGCGTCGAGAAGAATGTGTTCGATGCGGCGCGGAGCAAGGGTGAGGTTGTGCGCGGTGATGCTGCCGATTGCGCTGAGCATCGAGGCAACGAGCACGAATGTGTCCGTGTTGGAGATATCCGGGCGGATACGGCTCATGCATTCGCCGATCCTGCGGTTGACCTCCCACGCGCGCCGGCGGATAGGGGAGCGATCCTCCGGTCGCAGATACCGCCGTTCCCAGCGGTAGATGCCTGCGGTGCGTCGGTTCGCGATCGTGGTGCCGATGATGGCGCAGAGATACGAGCGGAGCTCGTCCGGAGCTGATTCGGTGTCGCCCGTCGGTGAGCTCTCGAGAGCGGTCTCCAGGGCATCCAGGAGTATGAGAGCCGAATTGAGGAAGAGGGCGTACTTTCCCGGGAAATGGCGGTAAAGGGCAGATTTGGTGATTCCTACCTCGTCGGCGATGTCTTCGACACTCACGCCGTGGTAGCCACGTTCGCTGAAGGCGATCGCGGCCGCGGTGGCGATCTGGTCCCGCCGATTCTTCGGCCGGGGCCTGCGCTCGGCCCGGGGGGAAGACGCGTGCGGTTCGTGCATTGATGCATCCCAATGCGCAGAAGATGTGGGGTGTGCAGGTCGGTGCGGGCGATCGCCGGGCCTTGCGGCGTTACGTACTGCGCCGCAAGGCGATTGTCGCGTTGTCGTCCCCGCGGGATCCACTGCGAGTCTGACGGGAACGACCGGAACGGTCAGCGATTGCGATCGGAGCTGTAATCCCACAGCCAGTCGGTGTACTTGTAGCTCGACGTGTCGCGGGTGCGGAACAATTCGTTGCGCGCTTCGCGGCCCGCGCCGTCGAGGTGCCACAGATCGCCCCACATGCGACCGACCGTGAGGATGCGGTTGCAGCGCGGCGCGCGTTCGGCGTTGACATCGCGCAGGATCTTCGGCCAGTTCTTCGTGTCGCCCCGAAGATCCTCGGCGGCGTAGTCGGCAAGGCACCGTGCGTCCTCGAGCGCCATGACTGCCCCGGACGCCAGGTATTGCAGTGGCGGGTGCGCAGCATCGCCGAGCAGGAGCATGCGGCCGTCGACCCAGTTGTCGACCGGGTTGCGGTCGAACATCGGCCACCATCGGTCGGTCCACAGATACTTCAACGCTTCCTTGACCGAGTCGTGGCAGTGGTCGTAGGCCTGTGCCAACTCCTCTGGGCTGCCCCACTTCTCCTCACCGCGCAGGAACGCGGGCGACTGGAAGACGGCCACCTGGTTGAGCATCTCGCCGTCCCGCAGCGGGTACTGGATGAAGTGGCAGCGCGGGCCGATGTAGCCGACGACGTCCTCGATCTCCTCCTCGAGCGGAACCTCGTTCATCGGGAATGTGCCTCGGAATGCGACGTATCCGGAACCGACGGGCTTGTCGTCGTGCAGCTTCGGACGCAGACGCGAGTGCAGTCCGTCCATGCCGAGCGCGACGTCACCGACGTGCTCGGAGCCGTCCTCGAGGATGACGCGCACGGTGTCGCCCTCGGTGATGACGTCCTGCACGGTCGAACTGACGCGAAGATCAGCGCCGGCCTTGCGGGCAGCCTCGACGAGCACCGAATGCAGGTCGGAGCGGTGGACCACGAAGTACACGCCGCCGTAGTGCTCTTGGTACTCGCGACCGAGATCGACCTTGGTCAGGATCTCGGAGGTGACGGCATCGCGGAAGACGAGATTCTTGGGCAGGACACCCTTGGAGATCACCTCGTCGTAGACGCCGAGTGACTGGAGGATTCGGCTGCCGTGTGGGCCGATCTGAAGGCCGGCACCGACCTCACCGAATTCCGGGGCCCGCTCGAACAGCGTGACCTGGGCGCCCTTCAGGGAGAGGGCCAGGGCATTGGCGACGCCGCCGATGCCGCCGCCGGCAATGAGGACCCGTGCGTCCTTCAGATCGGGCATCAGGTGAGGCTCCTTCGGTTTCAAGGGTGGTCAGGTCAGCGGGCCGTGTCGCCCTGCGAGTTTCTCCACCTTGGGTGTGGTGCGGACAGCCATGCAATAGAGTTCTGCTATGCAGAAGAAACCGGGCAGGATCGAGCGGCCGACATATGCTCTGGAGTCGGTCGACAATGCACTTCGCCTGCTCCAGATGCTGCGTGATGTGGGTGCGCTGCGCTTGAAGGAAGCTGCGGAAGAGCTCGGGACGGCACAGTCGACCGCGCATCGCCTGCTCGCCATGCTGGTCTACCGCGGGTTCGCAGTGCAGGATGAGAAGCGGATCTACCACCCCGGACCGGCCATGGGGGTGGGGCCGGCGCGGCAGGGCTGGACCCGCGAACTCACCGAACTGTCGCGGCCGCACATGGAGGCGCTCGCCTCGCTGGCAGGGGAGACTATCAACCTCGTCATCAGGATCGGGTCGCAGGCGCGGTTCCTGTGGACCGAGGAGACCGAATCGATCCTGCGGGTGGGCGATCGGCAAGGCCAGGTTCTTCCGGCCGAGCTCACAGCGGGTGGGCGCATCCTCCTGGCCGAGCAGCCGCGCGCGGTTCTGGAGCAGTTGTACCTGCGTCCGGCCGACGAGCCCCGAATCGATCAGGGGCCTTCGCCCGCCTACGACACCGATCGGAGGATGGCGGTGGGGGAGTTCGAGGTCTTCGTCCACGAGCTCGAGGCTGCGCGGAACGTGAAGTTCGCGGTGAACGTCGAGCACACCGAGGAAGGGGTCGCGGCACTCGGTGTGGCGATCCGCAACGGCAGGGGTCACGCGATTGCGGCGCTGACCGCCGCGGTGCCCGTCACCCGCTACCGGGCACATCTACGCGGGCAGTTGGTCAACCAGATGCACGCTACCGTCCGTGGCATTCAGTTGGACGTCGCGGGCATCGAACCGGACGAGGTCAAGAGTTCTGCACAGAAGAAACTAGTACCGCTCGATGAGTGACCGGACATACGTTGGACGGCAAGCCGGACATGTGCTGCACGTTTGACGAGGAGACCGATGACCGCCACCGAACCCATGGACCCCGAACCCATGGACCCGGAACTCAGCAAGCTCTACGACGACTTCGCCACCGAGAACCTGAACCCTCTGTGGACGCAGCTCGGCGACCTCATGCCGATGGCGCCGACGTCCAAGGCGGTGCCGTTCGTATGGAAGTGGTCGACGCTGTACCCGCTCGCGCAGCGCGCCGGTGATCTCGTGCCGGTCGGTCGCGGCGGTGAACGTCGCGCCATCTCACTTGCGAACCCCGGCCTCGGCGGCGTCCCGTATGTCACCCCCACCCTGTGGGCCGCGATCCAGTACCTGGGGCCGAAGGAAACAGCACCCGAACACCGTCACTCGCAGAACGCTTTCCGCTTCGTCGTCGAGGGCGAAGGCGTGTGGACCGTCGTCAACGGCGACCCGGTCGCGATGCGCCGCGGCGATTTCCTGCTCACGCCCGGGTGGAACTTCCACGGTCACCACAACGAGACCGATCAGCCGATGGCATGGATCGATGGGCTCGACATTCCGTTCGTCCACTACACCGACACCGGATTCTTCGAGTTCGGGTCCGACGGTGTGACCGACGAGAGCACCCCGGACATCTCCCGCTCGGAGCGGCTGTGGGCGCACCCCGGTCTACGTCCGCTCGTCGGACTCGACCGCAAGTCCAGCTCACCGATCGCGTGCTACCGCTGGGTCCACACCGACCGAGCTCTCGATGAGCAGCTGGCGCTCGAGGACGAGGGCTACGCAGCGACGCCGGAACCGGGCCACGCCGCGATCCGCTACACCAACCCCACCACCGGCGGCGACGTCATGCCGACGATCCGCGCCGAGTTCCACCGCCTCCGCGCCGGTGCGCACACGCGGAAGCGCCGCGATGTCGGCTCCGTGGTGTTCCAGGTCTTCGAGGGCCAGGGCCGCTTCCATCTCGGCGATCAGAGCCAGGATGTCGCTAAGGGCGACATGATCGTGGTGCCGTCATGGACGGAGTGGTCACTCGAAACCGACAACGGAATCGACCTGTTCGCGTTCTCGGACGCACCGATCGTCGAGCGTCTCCACTTCAACCGCACCATCATCTCCGAAGGAGCCTGAAACTCATGCGACTCGCCACTCTCCGCCTCGACGGCACGACCGCTGCCGTGAGGGTCGACAGCGGCTCCGCCGCAACCGTGATCGACGGTTACGCCGACCTGTCCGCGCTGCTCGACGATGCAGGCTGGAAGTCCGTCGCCGAAAAGGCTTCCGGCAAGACCGTCGACCTCGCGAACGCCGATTACGCACCGGTGGTGCCCAGCCCCGGCAAGATCGTGTGTGTCGGCCTGAACTACGCAACGCACATCAAGGAGATGGGCCGCGACCTCCCCGAGTTCCCGACCCTGTTCTCGAAGTTCAAGGAAGCCCTCACTGGCCCCTACGACGATGTGATCGTGCCCGAATACGCAGGTTCGCAGCTCGACTGGGAAGCGGAACTGGCTGTCGTCATCGGCAAGCAGGCCTACCAGGTGTCCGAGAACGATGCCGCCGACTACATCGCAGGCTACTCGGTGATCAACGACTACACGATGCGCGACTACCAGTACCGCACGCTGCAGTGGGACCAGGGCAAGACCTTCGAGAAGACCAGCGGCTTCGGACCGTTCCTCGACACCGACTACACGCTCGGCACCAAGATCGAGACCGTTCTCGAAGGTGAAATCATGCAGTCCTCGAACACTCGGGACCTGGTGTTCACCCCTGCCAAGCTCGTCGACTACATCTCGCACATCGTCACCCTGCAGCCCGGCGACGTCATCATCACCGGCACCACCGGCGGCGTCGGCCACGCCCGCAAGCCCGCGCGGTACATCCAGAACGGCGAGACTGTCGAGGTCACCATCGAAGGCCTCGGCACCGTCAAGAACAAGACGATCATCAAATAGGAGAACCGGACGTGGGATTCAACGATCTCGAACTCTCCGAGCGTCTGCTGATCGCCCGGCGCGGCACGGCATATCTGTCGCAGCGGCTAGCGGAGCTGACCGATGACGAACTCGACGGACCGACCCTGCTCGACGGGTGGACCCGACGGCACCTCGTCGCACATATCGGGTACAACGCCGCGGCCCTGTGCCGGCTTCTGGATTGGGCTGCAACAGGTGTCGAGACCCCGATGTACTCATCGACCGAGCAGCGTGGCCAGGAGATCGCAGAGGGAGCCACGCTGAGTCCCGCAGCGCTCCGGAACCTGTTCGCCCACACCGTCGCACGGCTCGACGAGAAGTGGCGGAACCTGCCGGAGTCGGCATGGCAGGCGCAGGTGCGTACTGCACAGGGCAGACTTGTTCCCGCGGAGGAGACTGCGTGGATGCGCACCCGCGAGGTGTGGATCCACGCAGTCGACCTCGACAACGGCGGACGTTTCAGCGACTTCCCGACGGTCGTCCTCGAGTCTCTGCTCGACGACATCGTCGGAATGTGGCGCAAGAAAGATCTCGGTGCGGGTATTGCGATCGAGGTCGACGGCAGCACCCCGGTCGTGGTGCAGGAGGATTCCGAGATCACCCACAAGGTGCAGGGCTCACTTCCCGCTGTCGTGCGCTGGGCTGCCGGCCGTGGCGCCGTCGGAGTCGAAGGGGGAGAGCTGACACCCCCGCGTTGGCTCTGACATCACAACTATGTAGAGGCTCTTCCGTCGGATCGGACGGAAGAGCCTCTACCTGTATCAGGATCAGCCTGTATCAGGATCAGCGCGGATCGTTCTCGCAGCCGATGCCGTCGCTGTCGCGGTCGAGGCGCGGTGCGTATCCCGGATCGTCGCGGTAGACAGGTGCTGCCCCGGCATTCCACGCTTCGGTGCAGTTCTTGAATCCGCCGCTCGGCGCCGAACGCGGTGCAGGTGCGGGGGCAGACTGCTGCGGTGCCGGTGCCGGTGCTGGTGCCGGTGGAAGGTCCTGCGGCTGCGGCTGCGGCGCTTCGGGCGCCGGAAGCGGCGGGGGCGCGAACGGGTTCCACGATCCGCTCGGAATCAGATCGGCTACGCCCTTGGGGAGGAGATCGACCAGGGTGAACGCGTTCGCAGAAGCGGGAGCAACGACCGTCAGGGCCAGGCAGCTCAGAGTTGCGGCAGTCAGACGCCGAATTTTCATTGGGTATGCCTTTCGGATCATGTCGAGGTCATCCGGGAAATGCGACCTCGAAATGGGTATCGTCCCGTCCGCACAAAACGTTGCGAACGGGACGATCGGCACAAATGGTCTTCTAGTTGAACGCGAGCTCCACGTCGGACGGCGACGGCTGCCCCTGGGTCGGATCGATCGCGGCGTGCTCTTCCGCCGCGCGGAACGGGGCGACCACCTTCGGATCGATACGCATCACGGTGTAACCCGCAACTGCGCCGGCACCGAACCCGGGTGCGAAGATGCGGACCGGCTTGTCGATAACACCGTCGCGGACAGCATCGTGGATCGCGAGCGGGATGCTCGCCGACGACGCGTTGCCGACCTGTTCGATGTTGAAGTACAGACGATCGGCCGACAGCCCTGCAGCCGCGGCGAGCTCGATGATCATCGTCTTGTTCGCCTGGTGCGGAACGATCAGGTCGATGTTGTCGAGCAGCGACCCGTCCTTACCGGCCGGGGCGGGCAATTCCTTGATCTCGTCGAGCATTTGCGTCAGGTAACGGCCGGCCAGAGATTTGACCTCGGGTCCGTAGACGGTGATGGAGTTGTCGAAGTCCGGGTTGGGCCAGATGATCGAATTGACCTCGCTCGTAGGACCACTCGCGTAGCTGTTGAAGTACTCGATGTCGGTGTCGGCCTCTTCATCGGCCGGCGACACGACGATCGCCGCAGCACCGTCACCGAAGATCATGCGCGAGGGACGCACATTGCCGATCTTGTCGGAGAACTTCTCGACGCACACCACCAGCACCGGCCGCTTGACCTGCTGCATGATCCGGGTCGCCTCGGCAAGTCCGTAGGGCATGCCCGCGCACGCCGCGATGAGGTCGTACGACGCGTGGCTCTGCGCGATTCCGAGTTCACCGGAGATCCATGTGGCGAGCGACGGGATCAGCCGTCCACTCGTGCAGGTGCACACGATGACCGCGCCGATATTCTCGGGGCCGACCTTCGCGTGCTCGACTGCCTGCTTCGCAGCCGACAGCGCGAGATCTTCGAACGTGCCGGACGTGTAGCGGCGCTGCTCGATCCCGGTCTTCGCGGCGATGGACTCGGCCGTCATCGGCGACCAGTTGTATGCGGTGTTCCGGATCAGGTCTTCGTTGGTGCAGACAGTGTCGCCGTGCGCGACCGCGAGAGCATCGATGCGCGGCCGGACCGCGAACTCCTTGTTGACGTCGATGGCCGGGAAGGGCTTCGACGGCGCGACGGGCGTGGGGCTGGTGTAGCTCACGCCCTTGCGGGTCTTGCCGGACGTCGCACGGGTGATGAAGCGCTGCACTTCCCGGTCGCGCGGTGTGAAGATGACGACGTAGTCGTCGTCTCTCAGATCCGAGACCTTCACGACCTCGATGTCGTTGCGGTTGTAGGGATGCTGGTTGTGCAGCACCATCGACCACCGACCGAGTGCCTCGAGCTCGGCGACGTCCTCGCTACTGTCGAGGACCTCGTCGTACGTGTAGATCGGGAAGTCGGGATCGTGATTGCCGATCCGGAGCGTCATGTTGTTCGGGTCGGAGAGCAGCTGCTCGACCGTCGGCTTGACGGTGGGTAACGATCCCGCGATGTGCCGGCGAGACCCGAAGACATTGAACAGTCGCGCGAAGATGAGATTCTCGGCGGATTCGTCCCACGCGGCAGGAAGTTCGCGATAGGCGCTTTGGACGGCAGCCATGCGATCCGCTGCCTCCGGCCACGGAGTGAGCGTCGGCATGTAGATGTCGTCGCGGTTCCGGGGGACATCGGACCACCGCGTCGGCTTCTTGTCGAACATGGTGAGCGCGAACCGATTCGCCCAGAACCCGCTCAGTGCCATGTCTCGCATGAGTTCGAACTTGGACTTGTAGACGCCCTGAGCGCTGCGCGAGAGAATTTCGGAGACCGAGGGGGCCTTTGTATCGAAATCGCGGCGGATCACCGCGTCGAGATGCTCGACGCTGGTGAATGCCGAGAAATCGAGATCGGGAAAGAAGTTGGACGGGAAGACGATCTTGCCGTTCCGGTTGAGCTCGAAGGATTGCATGTGAGATGTGAACCGTTCAGTGGTGTGGGATGGAAAGTGAAGTGAGCGGTCACATGTCGAGTCCGCCGTTGACGCCCCACACCTGACCGGTGATGTAGGAAGAGGCGTCGGCAGCGAGGAAGTGGACGACCCGGGCGATTTCCTGCGGGTCGGCAAGGCGCTTCACCGGGATGCTGTCGGTGATGCGTCCGAGGACCTTCTCCGGGATGGACTCGACCATTTCGGTGGCGACGAAGCCCGGGGTGACAGTGTTGACAGTGACGCCGATGCTGTCGGGGGTGAGCAGGCCGGCCTTGCCCAGGTGGAACGTGGCTTCCTTGGCAAGAGTCTTGGTGAGGCCGAAGAGACCTGCCTTGGATGCGGCGTAGTTCGCCTGGCCGATGTTGCCTGTCTCGCCGATGACCGACGACACGTTGACGATACGGCCGGTACCGCGCTCGAGCATGTGGCGAAGAGCCGCCTGGGCCAGGTAGAACGCGCCGGAGAGGTTGACGGAGATGACCTTGTCCCAGTCGTCGTCCTCCATCTTCAGCACCGTGCGGTCGATGGTGATGCCGGCGTTGTTGATCAGGATGTCGATACGGCCGTGCTCGGCGATGACCTCGTCGATGGTCCGGCGGCAGTCCTCGGCGCTGGCGACGTCACCCTTGTGTACGGAGTAGTTGACGTCGTTGCGACCTGTGGCATTCAGGTCGGCCAGGAACTGGTCTGCCTGTGAGGTGTTGCGTGCGTAGCCTGCTGCCACGGTCGCGCCCTGAGTGGCCAGGCTGCGGCTGATTGCGGCACCGATGCCCCGGGTGCCTCCCGTGACGAAGGCGACTCGTCCACGCAGCTTGTTACCCTGAACGATCTGCTTGGTGGGTTCGGCGGTGCTGGTCATTGTCGTCTCCTCTGACTGACGGCGATCGCTTCAGGCACGGCGACGTGCCTTCGGAGCTGCGTATGCCCGATGGTCTTGTGGTAGTTCGCGATTGCGAGTGGTCCCCTGCTTCGCGTGTGTTTGTCGAGCGCCCCTGCTCGTTGTTCCCTGCGCATTCAATGATGCAGTACATTCCCGCGATTGTCATGTGCAATGTATCTCCTCGAAATCCCTCACCGAATCGAGAAACATGTGTAAGTGATTGGTATGCAGGCAAATAGAAGGAAATTCGAATATTACCCTCGGGTACGGACATGGTGTTTGTTCGTTGCCGGGTCGATTCTTCGGACCGGGGTGGAGTCCGGAATTACCTGTGGCGCACAGTGTTACTTGCCGGTCAGGTCGAATGCGTTCTCTGACGGAGCGATCTTGATCGGCCGGCTCAGGTGCTTGAAATCGGTTGCGGTGTAATCCATTCGAGGCGCCAGCGATCTTTGTATCGTGAATGCACTGGATGCATCAATTCGTAGCACCGAGTGCCGGAGAATGCGATTTCGGATCGTCGTAGGTGGCTTGCCCCGGACGCTCGCATCGGTAGTTGAAGATTCTGTGATTTTGCGCACAAGAGGTCCCGTATGTGTCGAACAACCGCCCTTCCTCATCACTGTGAGCCGACCACCTGGAATGATGGACGGCGTGACGGAGACTCGGATGATCAACACGGGCCGAACGGAACTCGAAGTCCAGGTGAACGGCAGTGGCCCGATGGTGGTCCTGTTGCCGTCGCTCGGCCGCGACTCCTACGAATTCGAGCCGATTGCGCAGGATTTGGCCGACGCGGGATTGTGTGCCGTGCGTCCTCAGCCTCGAGGTGTCGGCGCAAGTGGGGGGCCTCTCGAGGATCTGGACCTGCATGACCTCGCAGGTGACGTCGCCGATGTACTCGTCGCGCTCGAGGGCGCGCCCGCGATACTGGCGGGCCATGCGTTCGGGCACTACGTCGCTCGTGTCCTGGCCGTGGACCGTCCCGATCTGGTCAGGGGCGTCGCTGTACTGGCTGCGGGTGCCCGCCGATTCCCTGCGTCGCTGACCGAACGAGTGGCGAAGTGCTCCGACCTGACGCTGCCCGATTCCGATCGCCTCGTGAACCTGCGGGAGGTGTTCTTCGCCGACGGTCACGACCCGTCTGTGTGGCTCGAGGGCTGGTGGCCCGACGCCATCGCCTCCCAGCGGGCCGCGATGTCGGCGACGGACAAGGAGTCGTGGTGGCCACTCGCCCCGTCGCCGCTGCTGGATGTGCAGGCCGGCGACGACGTGTTCCGTCCGCCCGAGACACGCGCCGAGCTCGTCGACCAGTTCGGGAGCGAACTGGTGTCGACCGTTCTCATCCCGGGCAGCGGACACGCGCTGATTCCCGAGGCTCCACACGAGGTCGCGGCGGCGCTCGTCGAATGGATCCGAACGCTCGCGTGAGCACGCGACGGGCGCTCGTAGATGAAGAATCCGTCATCTACGCCTCATGGAAGCCTCATCGTTGAGCGCCAGAGTAAGGGATGTCCAGAACGGAACACCCGTTACGAAGGAGAACGATCATGGCTCTGAGTCGCACTTGGTGGGCAGCCGCAGCGCTGACGACCGCGGTGGCAGCCGGAACAACCGGTTTCGTGCTTTCGGACTCGAAGGACAGTGAACCTACTGCGTCGTCGACCTACATGATCTCCACGGTGGCGGATGCAGTGTCGGCAGGATCCGAGCCTACCGTGCCCACGCCGTCCACCACCGTTGTGAGCTCCGCGACCCCGACGGGGTTCGGGACCGGTTCCGCAGACCTTGCATCGGCATTACCGCCCGGAATCCCGTTCATCGATACCAACACCTGCGACGCCTGGTTCGAGGACTGGGACGACAGGGTTCCCGACTTCGTGGAGGACTTCTACGACGACTGGGACGATCGCTGCGACGACCTGCACGATGACGACCTGCACGATGACGACTGGGACGACTGGGACGACTGATCCTGTCCGGATCGGACAGACCGAAGCCCCGCACCGGAATCCGGTGCGGGGCTTCGGTCGTCCTACGACGCGTTACGCGAGGGTCCGCGCAATGCCACGCTCGACAGCCGCGATGATCTGCGGGCGCAGTTCGGCAGCGGGGACGATCGCGTCCACCGACCCGACCTGCTGAGCGCGCTGGATGTTGTGGATCGCCTCGAATTCTGCGGCGACCTCACCGAGCTTCTCCGACCGGACCGAGGTCCGAACCGACGCGAGCTCGACACCGAGACGTGCCTTCTCGCCGTCCTCTGCCGCCGCGATCTGGGCTTCGAGCTCGACGATGCGCGAATCGCTCGCAGTGCGCTTGTTCACGTCGCGGGTGAACACCACGGCAGCGGCGGGTGCCCCACCGAGCACTGAGGCGAACGAACCCTCGACGGCGAGAACTTCCATGTTCTCGTTGAGCGCACCGGAGAACACGACGAACGCGCCGCCGTGGTAGCGGGAGACCACGACGAACACGATGGGTCCGTCGAAGTTGACGATCGCGCGGCCGATCTCGGCGCCGTTCTCGAGCTGCACATTGCGGAGCGACTCGGGGGAGCCGTCGAAGCCCGACAGGTTCGCGAGCACCACGAGCGGACGATTACCGCTCGCTGCATTGATCGCCCGAGCCGTCTTCTTCGACGACTTCGGGAACAGTGTGCCCGAGGTCCACTGGTCCGGTCCGTCGGTCGGGAACCAGCCCTTACGAGCGATGGCCCGCGACTCGATACCGATGACGGAGACCGCATGTCCGCCGAGGTGTGCATCGAACACGACCGAGGTGTCGGCGTCGGCCATGTCGGCCCAGCGCTCGAGCACCGCGTGGTCCTGGTCGACGACGGCACGCATCACCGTGCGGATGTCGAACGGCTTCTTCCGGTCCGGGTTGGTTTCCGACGAGAAGATGTCGCCGACGGTGGTGAAGTCGCTCGACGGGTGGACGTGCGGGTAGACGCGCACGTCGCGGTCGATCGGGTCGGTCGACTCCGCCTTGCGGGGGAAACGCTCGCCGGAAGCAATGTAGGCATGGGCGTAGTGCCCGAAGAGCACCTCGATTGCGGCGGTCAGGTTCGGGGCCCAGTACTGTGCCTGGCCGTTGGGGCCCATGACGCGGTCGTAACCACCGATACCGAAGTTGTCCTCGGCCGAGACGCCACCGGAGTAGTCCAGCGACTGCTTGCCGGTGAGCACCATCGCGCTGTCCGGGGTCATCACCAGGATGCCCTTGGTGTGCATGAGCATCGTCGCTTCGGCATTCCAGTACGGCTGCGCGCCGACGTTGATGCCGGTGACCACGACGTTGATCTCGCCGCCGTTCTGCGTGAACGTGATGATGCGACGCAGTGCACGCGACACCCAGTCCATGTTCTCGGTACCCGAATCCATCGAGATCGTCGCACCCGACGACAGCGCAAACCATTCGACGGGGGCACCGAGCTTCTCGGCGAGGTCGACGGCCGCGACGACACGAGAGCATTCGGCCTCTGCGACGGTGCCGAGCGCCTTGGTCGGGTCACCGAACATCGCGACGCGGGTCATGCCCTCGGGGTACAGCTCGGTCGGGGTGGTGATCACACCGACGATCAGACCGGCCTTGTTGCGACCGTATGCGCGGTCGACCGGAACCAGCTCACCCTTGTCGTCGAAGTCGTACTCGACGAAGCTGCCGTTGTTGCCTGTGAGCAGCGGAATCAGCTCGTACGGGTAGACGGTGTTGCGGGCACGCGAGCGCTGCACCTTCTGCGTGTACTCGTCGAGCGGCTTGAGGGGTTCCTTCGGCGGATCGGTGAGGCGCACGACCACACCGGCACCCGAGCGGTACGAGAATCGCAGTGCGACCTCACGCGCGGGCTGATCCGGGTTCTCGCGAAGCCAGCCGATGACGGTGATCTCCTCGAGTCCCGCGCCGACGGTGAGCGGTGCGGTGTTCTGGCCGATTCGACGCAGGTCGTCGACGGTCAGGTCGACGACGGGCCACACGAACAGCACCACTCGATTCGCGTCGAGGCGACGCCCGCCTCGGGCGGCCTGCGCGCGGCGCATGCTGTCGAGGGAGCTCGCGAGTGCCCGCTCGAATGCGGGCAGGCCGACGATCACACCGGACTCGTCGCGCTGCGACGTCAGGTCCCGCACCTCGGCGAGGGCGATGAACCGTTCGTCGGAGGGGTTGTCCTGCGCCACAATGTGGTACAGGTACGTGTCCAGGTTCGCAGGCAGGCGTGTGCCGTCGAAGTTCTTCAGGCGCCACAGGTCGAGGCGCTGGCCGGTGAGCGGGTGGATGTCGCGGATGTTGCTCTCTTCCGCATACCCCGACTCGTAGGGCCGGAAAGTGAAGACGTGCTCTTCGGCGTTGTCGGTGTGACACACAGTGACCGTCACGCGACGCGCGGTCGCGGTGACCGTCCTGGCTGCCAGGACGGTCTGCAGGGCCTGCGCCTGAGCGTCGGCATCGGCGGGGGCATCGTCCCAGGCCAGGTAGAGGTCGATGACAAGGTTCTCGGTGCTCGGCAGCGGCTTCGCGGCGTCCTCGACGGAGTCGAGCAGCGCGGCGAGATCGGAGTTCGTCGCCTCGGCGGAGATCAAGTACAGGCGGGTGCCACGCAGATCGAAGTTGCCGGTGACGAACTGGCGACCGCCGCGGACGTTGGATTCGACGTCCTCGAGGGTGCGGATCTTGTAGGCGCGCCGCGTGATCACCTCGAGCAGCGGACCCGGCACCGATTCGGGACGAGCGATCTGCTGCGCGAGGAGATCGATGAGCGGCTCGGGGGTGGCGACGAGTGCCTCGACACGCTGCGCGTAATCGTCGGAGTCCTGGTGTTCGGCGAGGTAGGCGAGCGAACCGCGCACCCCGTCGTAGACCTGCGCGCGAGCCTTGCGGATCACGGGCTCCTCGAAGTAGTGGTAGCGCAGGTTGCGGGCAGTGTCGCCGATGACAGGGAAGCGGACCTGCGTCGCGACGATGAGTCGGTCGAGAACCTCGCTGAGCTCGCTCGCCACGCCGGTTTCGCCGGTGCCGTGTTCGAGCCACCGGTCGAGCAGGGCGGAGACCACAGGGATCTGAGCTTCGATGCGTTCCTGCGCGCAGAACAGCCGGTAGACGGCCTCCTCGAGCTCGGGTGTGCGCTCGAGTTCGGTGACGTCGTAGTGGCGAAGCGCGCGCGAGAGCCGACCGCGGAAGCTCTCCGGCAGTCCGCCGACCTCGACGTCGAGAGACTGGAGGTAGCCGTGGAAGAACTCGCGGGGGCTGTGCACCCGGTCGTCGCTGTTCTCCTCGTCCTGCGTCGGCCGGTTGCGCGACAGTTCGCACACGTCGGCGAACGTCGTGAGCAGCGCGAGTTCGGCGCGCACCAGGTCGCAGGACGCGGCCTTCGTGGTGAGCTGCTCGTACTCGCTGAGCAGGGTTGCGGTGCGCTCTGCCGACACGTCGTACCCGGTGATCAGTGCTTCGAGCCGGTCGAGACGAGCGTGGGCATCTGCGACCGCATCGTCGGTCACGGCCGGTGCTGCCGCCGGGAATTCCACCCGCTCGGTCACCGTGGTGGTGACTTCCTCGGCGGTCTGATCGACCCGAAGCAGCGGGGCACCGGCGTCGACCTGGCCGTTGACGACCGCGAGGATCTCGCGGACCTTACCGGCGAACGGTGCGCGGACAGCGGTTTCCATCTTCATGGACTCGAGGACGACGAGTGTCTGGCCGGCCTCGACCTCGTCGCCCACTGCGACGGGAACAGCGACGACGACAGCCGGCGCGGGCGTGCGCACCACACCTGCTTCGTCCTGGCTGATCTGGTGGCTGATGCCGTCGACCTCCACGAGGAAGCTTGCGGGTCCGGCGATCGAGACGATGTTGTGGCGTTGTCCGTCGAGCGTGAGTCGTGTTTCGTACTCACCGAGACGCTCGATGTCGACCTCGAGCTCGGACTCGCCGGCACCGATGCGGTAGCGGTGCGGTCCGATCTGTCCGACGAGCAGTTCGTAACCCTGACCCTGGTAGCTCAGTTCGACCTTGCGAGTGCCGGTTTGGCCGGCGCGGGGTCGTCCACCGCGAGCCGAGGCCAGGAATCCGGCGCGGGCGCGGGCCTCATCGGCGTCGTACACATCGGCGGCGGTTGCGAGGAGGGCGATGTCGGCGACCTGCGACGGCCCGACGGCCGTGCCCGCTCCGGTGCGGTCGAGCCAGCCGGTGTCGGCGGTGGCCTCGATGACCTCGGCGCGGCGCAGCAGGTCGAGGAGGAACGACTTGGTGGTGGTGCCGCCGTCGAGGACGACGGTGGTCTCGCGCAGCGCGGTGCGGAGGCGGGCGAGGGCTTCGTCGCGGTCGCGGCCCCACGCGATGATCTTGGCGACCATCGAGTCGTAGTCGGGCGGGATCACGTCACCCTGGGCGATGCCGGTGTCGACGCGCAGGCCCGAGCCGAGCGGGAACTTGAGCAGCTGTACGGTGCCGGGCGCGGGGGCGAAACCGTTGTCGGCGTCCTCGGCGTTCAGGCGGGCCTCGACTGCGTGGCCGAACTCGGGCGGGCAATCGCCCTGGAGCTTCTCGCCGGCCGCGACGAGGATCTGCAGCTTGACCAGATCGATACCGGTGGTGATTTCGGTGATGGGGTGTTCGACCTGCAGGCGGGTATTGACCTCGAGGAAGGTGAACATCTTCAGGTCGGGCTGGTACAGGTACTCGACGGTGCCGGCACCGCTGTAGCCCGCGGCACGGACCAGATCTGCGGACACCGTGCGCAGCTCGTCGGCCTGTTCCTTGGTGAGCAGCGGGGAGGAGGACTCTTCGATGACCTTCTGGTTCTTGCGCTGGATGGAGCAGTCGCGCACGCCGGGCGCCCACACGTTGCCGTGGTTGTCGGCGATGACCTGCACCTCCACGTGGCGGGCGTCGGTGACCAGTCGTTCGATGAACACGACCGGGTCGCCGAAGGAACGCTCGGCCTCACCCTGGGTGCGTTCGAGGGCGAGCTCGAGCTCGTCCTCGGCGTAGACCTTGCGGATGCCACGTCCACCGCCACCGGAACGGGCCTTGATGATCAGCGGGTAGCCGATGGCCTGGGCGTGACGGCGTGCATCGGCACGGTTCTCGACGGGACCGCCGGACCACGGCGCGACGGGCACGCCGACCTTCTCCGCGAGGAGCTTGGCTTCGACCTTGTCTCCGAGCAGGCGCATGGCGTCGGCGGACGGGCCGATGAAGGTGATGTTCAGCCGGGCGCACACGTCGGCGAATCCGGGATCCTCGGCGACGAAGCCCCAGCCCACCCACACGGCGTCGGCCTTCGATTCGATCAGCGCGCGTTCGAGCTCGGCGTGATCGAGGTACGGGGTCGCCGCTGTCGCGGACGGGCGGAGGATGACACCCTCGTCGGCCTGACGGACGAACATGGCCCGTCGTTCGGCCTCGGTGTGCAGCGCGATCGTCGTGATGTCGTAGTCGTGCTCGGAGTTCAGCTCTCGGACTGCCCGAATGAGGCGTACGGCTGCCTCACCCCGATTGACCACTGCGATCCGTTCGAACATACTCGTTGCCACCGTTTCTCCATGGTTGTGCGCACTACCGTGCTCGTCGAAGCTCAATCCGATCGAGGAAGCCGAGTCCACCGACTGCGCGTGCCACGTCATTGGTGGATACCGCGGCCGGGAACATGTATCGGTCGACTCCTCGTGGTTGGCGTGGGCATGCGTGTCGGTCACCTGCCCGTGGGCCCTGCCCCAGGGCGGTTCGGCCGGATCGTTGCGTGAAGCCCGCGGCTGTCGTCCTCGTCGCGGTGCGACAGTTCGAGGCTGACAACACCCGCCCCCTGCTTCGGGTGATCCGTCCGGCTACAGCATGGAGCAAACATGAGGGTTTGTCACGTTTTGGCTACCGGTGGCCGGGATGGGCGGTTGTGGCGGTGTGCGCGATCAGGAGGGTGTGTGGGGCAAGGTGTTTCGGTCGAATCGGTGCGATCGGCGCCATGATTGCGGTAGATGAGGCCGGATGTACCCTCGGGTAACACTCGTGGGTAACTTGCGTACGGTTCGGAGTGTCGGTGCGAGTGGATGAGTACTTCCATTGCAGTGCAGTGTAATTGGACTGTCCTGATACAGCCTGCAGGCACTCGGTTGCGGCCACTACCCGAAGTGCCGGGTTTTTCCGTGTGACATCCATCACGGCAGGTCAATGTCTCATTCGGTCAACCGAACTGGGCCGAATACGACACCCTTTCGCAACCGCGGGGTAACCCTGGGTGAAACCTGGGTATAGCGCATACCGGCCCCGACAGGCAAATTCTGGAACAGTGTAGGTCGAGCACCCCGAGGAGGGTCACGATGCCCGAGCCCGACCAGACACGAGTTCCGATGGAGTTCGAATCAGAGCCTGAACGGCGTGAGCGGATCGCCACGCAGGTCCGACTCTGTTGCGACCGATGCCGGATCGACGGCAGACACGACCCGCTGTCGGACGACGCCGCGATTGCGATTGCGTCCGGCTACCTCGATGAACCCGCCCGCGCGGTTCTTGCGGCGCGTCGGCGCCTCGTGCGTCGGATTCCTGGCATCGGTGGGTTCGGCGAGCTCCGGCTCCTCACCGACGAACGGGAAGGGTTCGCTGCGCGGGCGGCGGCGCAGCGTCCCGGCGTCACCCGGCTGATGTTCGAATACCGCGCAAGCGAGATCGACAAGAGGATCCGGTCGGCGCGGCAGTCGATCGTGCACTCTCCGGCCCACTACGCGCAGGGGGTGCGCGCTGTGCGTCGCGAACGCCGCGACGGTGTTCATCTCGAACTCGAGCAGCGCGAAGCGTTGTTCCGGGCGCTGCAGCACACCCCCGCCCCGATTCCGGTGGCTGCGGTGGACCGCGCCCGCGACACGATGCTGGGTATCGCGAGCGATCGAGTGGGTCGGTGGTCCGAGCGCACGCCCGCAGCAGACGCGGGACGGCGCGCCGCTGAGGTCCTCGCCCGGCAGGCCTCAGGTGAGGCCGATCGCTTCGTCGATCGCTACGACACCCTCTTGTTTCTCGCCGGAACCTTGTACGACCAGATCGAATCGTCGCCGGCATGGCATTCGGAACACCTCGCCGTGCAGCGATCACAGCTGAACCTCACCGACGAGCTCACTCAGATCGCCACCGACACGATCGCGCTGCGAGGTCTGCTCGCCGAGCTGGAAGACGCGATCAGCACCGCGCCTGCCGCCCGGGCGGGGCTCGAGTCCCGGATTGCGGCGCTCGGCCCGGTCTGGACGCAGCTTCTCGACCGGGTTGCGGCTCTCGCTCGCATCGGAGACCTCCTCGGATTCGCGGACGGTCGGATGGCCATCGTGGAAGTTGCGCAGCGCGCGGCAAGCCTCGACGAGCGGATAGACGACCTCATCGGTCGCTCCGGTACGCGAGAGCTGTCGACCGACAACACCAACTTCGTCGGCGACCAATTCGGTGGTGCCGCGGAATCGATAGGTGTGCTGCAATCTGCGCTTCTCGGCGACATTGCGGAGCTGACAGCAAAGGATTGACATAGGGATTTGTGAATCGCCACAAGGCCGAATTGGGTGTCCCATATAGCTCCGATTCGGCTTCGATAATAGTGATCGGCACCACTGATCCACCAGGTCTGTCGGTGTTAGCGTCCGTCGCGTTCCGTGAGGGGGACAAAAGTGACGCGAGGGGCAGAAGTGACATTTCGCAGGGGATTGAAATCGACAGTATTCGGTGGTGTGGTTGCGGCGATGTTGGTGGGTTGCGGCTCCGGAGGCACTGTGACCGTGGTCGATGATCCGAAAATGGAATCGGAGTTCGACACGGTTCTGGTGTCGGGGCAGCAGCGGAGCCTCGGTGAGATCACGGAGGCAGGTGGGCTCGAAAGCAACTCGTGGGACCGGATGTACTACTTCAGCGCACCGCTTCTCATGAGCGAGATGAATCGCTCGCTCGGTACCGAAGGTGCGGTGTGGGAAGGGCTCCCCGGCGACGAAGCCAAAGGGATTCTCGTGTTCATGTCAGGTGGCGACGTCGTAACTGCCGTGATCGACCACAAGCCGGCGGTGTCGCTGTCGGGATATGCGACCGCGGACTCGATGGTGGGTCGTGACCAGGCAATTGCGGACTACGAGCGCGTCGCAGTGGAGTCGCAGGGGCACTGAGCGGGTCCCGCGTCGCCTTTGTCCACATTCCGGTGTAGTTTGCTGCAGCGACGTGTAGCAACATTTTCCGGAGGAGTGCGGTGGTGGCGCGGGTTATCGCGACAATCAACCTGAAGGGCGGCGTCGGTAAGACCACGACGACGGCTGCGCTGGGTGAGTTCATGGCGGCCGAGTTCGGCCAGCGGGTACTGCTCGTGGATCTCGATCCACAGACCAACCTCACGACGATGATGATCGGAGAGGAGCGGTGGCGGGAACTCAACGAACTCGGCCGCACGCTCGCCACACTCTTCCAGCGTGCCGTGGAACCGGACGCCGACGCATTCGACATCGACAAGGCACTGCAGCACGACGTTTCACCTGTGACGGCGGTGCGCGGCGTCGACCTCCTCGCGTCCTCGCTGGATCTCATGGAGATCCAGGAAGGCCTGAGCTTCCAGCAGTACGCCGATCCCCGATCGCAGCGGCCGATCGAGGTCCTGCACTCTGCGCTCGAACCGATCGCCGACGACTACGACTACATCCTCGTCGACTGCCCGCCCAACCTCGGGATGCTCACACTCAACGGACTCCGTGCCGCCGACGGCTACATTGTCCCCACAATTCCGGACATCCTGTCCACCTACGGGATTCCGCAGTTGCAACAGAGGGTGGAGAAGTTCTCCGATCGCACAGGACATTCGATCCGTGAGCTCGGCCTGGTGATCACCAAGTACCGTAGCGCATCGAACCTGCATCGCACGATCATCGAGCAGCTGCAACGCGACGACAGGATAGCCAACGTCGTTCCCGCGTGGATTCCCGAAGCGAACCAGATCGCCGCGTCGGCAGAGTTCGTGCCCTACGGCACGCTCAAACGTAAATATGGTGGTGCAGGACAGTTCGATGCCCTGCGCATGCTTACCGAGACGATCCTGATGAACGCGCAGGTGTACCTGTGAACGGCGAGGCCGGCAGTGGTGTACCCGACGCCCGGTTGCGGGTTCGGATCGGTGAGGCGAGCGCCGCGCTGCTACGGCTCAACGGCAGCACTCCGAGCGCAGCGGCATCTCTCGTCGCGCTCGTTCGTGTGATTGCGGACGAAGCCGCACGTAATCAACGATTCGCCAACGCGATCGCGGGCGCGCTCGGGCCTGCGACCGCCGCCGTCGATGCGGCCCCGGCGCCGTCTACCGGACAAGCTCCGGCCAGGAAAGACCCGGTTCGGCGCGCCAAGCGTGCAGCCGGCCCGTTCGACCCGTTCGAAGTGTTCCGTGACGGGGGCGAAGCTGGTCTGCGCGACAGGCTCGAGCCGCTCGATGTCGATCGGTTGAAAGACATCATCGCCGAGCATGCGATGGACTACGACAAACTCGCGATGCGCTGGCGCACCCCGTCCAAGCTGCAGGAACGCATCGTCGATCGTGTCAAGGCGTTGTCCACCAAGGGCGATGCCTTTCGGTGACCGGTACGGGGGCTTTCCGACATCCGGTATGTAACCGTATGGTTGGCCCATGGAAGAGTCAGCCGACAGGGGCGTCCGGGCGTTCGTCACCGATGTCGTTCAGCGAGGCGGAAGCGCTACACAGCTGAAGGGCTCTCGTTCTGTGCGGGTCAAGGGGGTGGACGGACGCAGTTGCGTGGTCCGGGTGCGATCGACGACCCGAGATCAGTGGATGGCACGCCGGCAGGACGGCACACCGGGCAGTGATCCCACGGGGTCGTCGTACTGGGTGTTCGTGGACCTCGCCAAGGAGTCCCCGGAGTTCTACATGGTCGAATCCGACGAGGTGGAATCAGGGATCGCGGCAGACGTCGAACTGTGGCTCGCCGAGCGTCCTGGTCGTGTACCCACCGGCAGTCATCCCATCCCGATGAGCAGTGTCGCGCACGGACACGATCGGTGGGATCTGCTCAACCTCAACCGAGTTCGCGATTCTCGTCATCGTAAGGAAGTGTCGCGGCCGCGAACCCAGCCCGCGAAGGCGATCAAGCCCGCGGCCGAACCCGAATTCGTCGATCCCAGAACGGCGATCGTGTCGGACTTCGGCGGATATCGGATCCAGGCGCGCTTCGATCCGGAGAACAGCAACGTCGAGATCACCCGTGGCCCGATGGAAGGCCGCCGATTCAGCCATCCCACCACCGCGGCGAACGCCGTCACGAAGTTCGTCAGCGACGACGACGCCGAATATGACGGCTGGACCTTCTGGCGCCTCGACGATCAGTCGGGTGAACCCCTCGGAAAGAGCCTGTCGCACAGCGGATAAAGGAAGCTCAGTTTTTTTCCTGCATTCCCCATTCGATGGCGGGGCAGGTGTCCATTACCATTGCGACCCCGGCGCCGGTCGTCCGCGCGAAGGCGTCCTCGTCGATCACACCGAGCTGAAACCACACGCCTTTCGCGCCGATGTCGACGGCCTGATCGGCGAACTCGCCGGCTGCGTCGGACCGGCGGAACACATCGACGACGTCGATGGGGAACGGTACATCGGCGAGGGTCGCGTAGCCCTGCTCACCGAAGACGGTCGGAGCGTTCGGGTGGATGGGCACAACCCGTTTCCCCCGCTCGCGGAGTAGCTTCGCGATGCGGTATGCGGTCCGGTTGGGGTCGCCCGACAGGCCGACCACTGCCCATGTTGCGCAGTCGTCGAGCATGAGGGACACGGAGTCGGGATTCTGCCATGTGGTGCTCATGTTCTCCACGGTACGTGCGTACGTCGACGGGCAACGGGTCACACTCCGCAGAATACGGCGGCCTGCTGTGGGGGAACAGCGTCGAGCAGCGCTTGCGCGGGTGCAGCCAGGGCCGAATCGCCGGCGAGCCACGCGACGGCCGGGCAGTCCGCGAGTAGATAGCCGTGTTCGGCGGGAGAGGGCTCACCCTCGGTGAACGCGCCCAGGACGTTCTCCGTCAGTTGGTCGGCCGACCCGTATGCCGACGCGGCGACGGAGAAATCGGTTCCGAACGATGCAGATGCGTGGAACGCGCGGTCGTCGCTCCAACCCCACTTGGTGCCGATCACCCCGGCGAGCAATGCGGTACCGAAGTTCTGCGGGTAGCCGTCGGCGGCGGTTTCGTGGGCGGACGCCATCGCGGCGAGGACGGGGGAGCCCGGGTCGGTGCGCTTCTTCGCTTCGAGGTAGGTCACCATGTCGTGCGTCGACGTGGTTCCGAAACCCCAGTAACCGGGCACGTGAGTGTCGACGAGACCGAACTCGGCGACCGTCGTGGAAATCGCCTGTGGATACTTCGCGTACAGCCGATCGGCGATGGCATCGTTCGACGAGCGGATCATCTCGACGGCGTCCGCCTGGTCGGCCGGATCACCGTGCCGAACTACGTATTCGGCCAGATACAACTTGACGATGGAGACCCCGGCTCGTGACTCGTGCTCGTTCGCGGTTCCGGCGCGCGCGCCAGACGGGGTGTGTGCGAACGAGATCTGGGTGGAACTCGGGGCGACGATGGTCCCGTTGCCGTCCACGATCGGTGCGGGTGCTGCCGCTGCGGTGCCTGTAGTAGCCAGGACGATCGCCGCTGTTGCGAGAAGAACTTCTGCCGAGGTTCGCATGGGCATCGAGGGTACCGGGTTCGGATCTGTGTGAGCGGAACCGTCGACCTGTCGCAGTCGTGTTGGAAGTCTGTGCACAGGCATTCGACAACGACCCAGGAGCCTCACATGACACTCAGCGAACTCGACCGCCCGGCAGCCACAGCGGACGACATCTACCGCGCCGGCGGAATCGTGGTCACGAAGCTCGGTGAGAATATCGGGGCTCGCATCGACGGAGTGAAGTTGTCCGGCGATCTGTCATCCGAGACGGTCGAGGCCATCCGCTACGCGCTGGCCGCGAACAAGGCGATCGTCTTCCAGGACCAAGACCATCTCGACGACGAGTCGCAGTGGGCATTCGCCGGGCTGCTCGGCCGGCAGACGCAGTCGCACCCGACGGTCCATTCGAAGGGAAAGCGGCTCCTGCCGATCGAGGGTGCCGCGAACAGTTGGCACACCGACGTCAGCTTCGTCGACCGCATACCGAAGTCATCGATCCTGCGAGCCGTGACCATCCCGCCGTACGGCGGCGCAACCACGTGGGCGTCCACGACCGCGGCCTACAACCAGCTACCGGAGGCGCTCAGGTCGTTGGTCGACAACCTGTGGGCACTGCACACGAACCTCTACGACTACGCGGAGAAACTCGATGCCGGAAGCTCGACTCTCACCGAGGAGCGCAAGCGGTATCAGGACGAGTTCCGCCGCAATACCTACGAGACGATCCATCCTGTCGTCCGCGTCCATCCGCAGACGGGGGAACGCACCTTGCTCCTCGGGCATTTCGTCAAGGAGTTCTTGGGATTGAAGTCGTCCGAGACGACCGCGCTCCTGCAGCTCCTGCAGGCGCGGGTCATCAAGCTCGAGAACACCTTCCGCTGGGCATGGTCGCCCGGTGATGTCGCGATCTGGGACAACCGCGCCACCCAGCACTACGGAATCGCCGACTTCGGCGACCATACCCGTCGCCTGCACCGAATCACGCTCGCGGGCGACCTTCCGGTCGGGATCGACGGCACCGAGAGCCGCGTTGTGCAGGGGGACGCGTCGGAGTACTCGGTGGTCGAGACCCCGTCGCGCCTGCCAGGTTTCGAGAGCGCCTGACATCGGTGCCGGAAATGCTGGTTGGTGTACCGAAATATCGGACACCAACCAGCATTTCCGACCTCTACGTCAGCCGCCGAGTTGTCCACAGGCGACGGGTTCATCCACAGAACCACCCAATTCGGTCGTGGCCGGGCCGGAGCCACTCCGTCGTGCGGCAGGATCGCCGCCATGGGAGATCCACAGGTGGTGACGCGCACACAACTGATCGAGGCGGGGACGTCCGCGTTCGAGATAGCACGCGAGCTGCAGCGCGGCGGCCTGGTCCGGATCGCACACGGCCGGTACCTGCATCGTGGCGACTTCGATGCACTCGACGAGATCGGGCGGCACCGGGTCCTCGCCCGCCACATCGGTTCCACGCTGGGGCCGGGGAATGCCCTGAGTCACGTCTCGGCGTCGATCCTGCACGGGGCGCCCGTCTGGAACATTCCGCTGGTGCGCGTGCACGTGTCGCGGGGAGCAGGCGAGGAGGCGCGCCGAAGAGCGTGGATACACACTCATGTTGCACAGTGGGCGGAAGCAGACCTCACGATCGTCGACGGCGTACCGGTGACGTCGGTGGCCCGGACGATCGCGGACCTCGCGCGCTCGGTACCGAAGCCGCACGCAGTCGCCATCGGCGATGCGCTGCTGCGCATCGACCCCGACGCTGCGTCGGCACTGCCGTCCGTCGTCGATGCTGCGATGGGATTACACGGTGTCGGACGTGCACGAGCAGTCGTAGGTTTCCTGGACGCGCGGAGTGAAAGTGTCGGCGAGTCGTTGTCCGACGCTTCGAGCGAGCGAGGTCCCGTAGAAGGCGGAAATGACGGTATGTGTTCGATATTTCGATACACCAACCAGCATTTCTGACGCTTACGTCGGTAGCTGCGCGTGTGCCTGATTCAGGCAATCCACCGCCACCCGATGGGACGAGGTCTACGCTCGGGGCTGCCGGCCTGTTCCGGGAGAGTCAGGCATGCAGGGGGGCAGGTGCCGGTGGAATGCCGCATGTCGGCGCCGCGGTCGTCCGGGAGGTTCGTCCATGAATCCGGTGGTGGTGGAGGCCCGAGCAACAAGGCCCTATCCGGAAAGACGCGCCCGCAAGGGAGCGGTGCTCTACAAACTCATCACGACGACCGACCCGAAAACGCTCGGGATCATGTACATCGTCACCGCCTTCGCCTTCTTCCTGGTGGGCGGGTTGATGGCGATGCTGATGCGTACCGAGCTCGCGGTGCCGGGATTGCAGTTCCTGTCGAACGAGCAGTACAACCAATTGTTCACCATGCACGGCGGCATCATGCTGCTGCTCTACGCGACACCCATCGTGTTCGGCTTCGCCAATTACATCCTTCCCCTGCAGATCGGTGCGCCCGACGTCGCCTTCCCGCGATTGAATGCGTTCAGCTACTGGTTGTTCTTGTTCGGTGCGCTGGTCGTCCTGTTCGGTCTGATCACACCCGGCGGCGGCGCCGACTTCGGCTGGACCTCCTACATGCCGCTCGCCAATGCGATCCACGCGCCCGGGGTGGGCGCGAGCCTGTGGTTCGCGGGGCTGGCGGTCACCGGCCTGGGCACCATCCTCGGGGGTGTCAACATGATCACCACCGTGGTGTGCATGCGTGCGCCCGGCATGACGATGTTCCGGATGCCGATCTTCACCTGGAACGTCTTCATCACCATGATCCTGGTCCTGCTGGTGTTTCCGCTCCTCACCGCGGCCTTCATGGGTGCCCTGGCCGATCGGCTGCTCGGTGCACATGTGTACGATCCGGCGACCGGTGGCGTGTTGCTCTACCAGCATCTGTTCTGGTTCTTCGGGCATCCCGAGGTCTACGTCGTCGCCTTGCCGTTCTTCGGCATCGTCACCGAGGTGTTCCCGGTGTTCAGCCGAAAACCGATCTTCGGGTACTCGGGTCTGGTCTACGCAACCATCGCGATCGCCGCTCTGTCGGTCGCCGTGTGGGCCCACCACATGTACGCAACCGGTGCGGTGCTGCTGCCGTTCTTCTCGTTCATGACCTTCCTCATTGCGGTGCCGACCGGGGTGAAATTCTTCAACTGGATCGGCACGTTGTGGCGAGGTCAGATCACGTTCGAGACACCGATGCTGTTCGCCCTCGGTTTCCTCATCACCTTCCTGTTCGGCGGTCTGACCGGTGTCATCCTCGCGAGCCCGCCGCTGGACTTCCACGTCCACGACACCTACTTCGTGGTGGCCCACTTCCACTACGTTCTGTTCGGCACGATCGTCTTCGCGACCTACTCCGGCATCTACTTCTGGTTCCCGAAGATGACGGGCCGCATGCTCGACGAGCGTCTCGGCAAGTGGCATTTCTGGCTGACCTTCATCGGCTTCCACACCACGTTCCTGGTGCAGCACTGGCTCGGTAACGAGGGTATGCCGCGCCGCTACGCCGACTACCTGCCGTCCGACGGCTTCACCACCCTCAACACGGTCTCCACGATCGGGGCATTCGTCCTGGGCGCGTCGACTCTGCCGTTCGTGTGGAACGTGTTCAAGAGTTACCGCTATGGGCAGGTCGTCACCGTCGACGATCCGTGGGGCTACGGCAATTCACTCGAGTGGGCCACCACATGCCCACCGCCGCGCCACAACTTCACCGAGCTTCCACGGATCCGCTCGGAACGCCCGGCGTTCGAACTGCACTACCCGCACATGTCGGCTCGGATGCGCGCCGAATCCCACGTCGGTCCGGGTTCACAGAAGCACAATGTGACAGTGGTCGAGGGCGCCGACCGCATCCCACCCGACACGTCGTACGACCGGCACTGACCCTCACTCGCGCGCGCGAACAGCACTGAGGGAGTCGACCGAGACTCCGACGAGCAGTGCCCGCGCCCGGTCGACGATGCCGACATCGGTTCGTCCGAGAACGGTCAGTGCCGCAGTCGCCAGGGTCTCGGGAAGCTGTGCGTCGATCGTCTGCCCGTCCATCTGCCGGTCGGCACGGATGTCGATGACCGACTCCACGAGACGGAACGGCAGGTCGGCGCGTGGATCGCCGCCTGCGAGTGTCCCACCGCCGAGTACCTCGACGGCGAGGTCGTGGTAGCGGCGGGCCAGGCGTAGCCGGCCGAGCCGGAACGTGTCGAACGGCTCGGTGCGGATCTCCGGCAGCAGGTACAGTGCGCCGAGGTTCCACCGTCCCGCGCACAGTTGTGCCGCATCGAACCATGTCAGGGCGCACAGCCGTACGTCGGCCGGTTCGGCATCGTCGAGGCTTTCGTCGAACTCGACGGTCGGAGTGACTGTGTCATGGAGCAGGGTGACGAGGATGTCGTTCTTCGTCGCAAAATGGTTGTAGAGCGACGCCTGGCGGATGCCGACGGCGTCGGCGATCTGTCGCGTCGTCGTGGTCGCGAAACCGCGTGTGCTGAACAATTCTGCGGCGGCATCGAGGATCTCCGCGCGGGCGGTGTCGCCGGGGCGTCGAGGGCTTGTCAGGCGTGGGCGGCCTGGTCCGACTCTGGTCACAGCACCACCATGACACAGCGAGTTATGTTGCTACCCAGTCAGATCGATGTGTGAGCGTTCCGTCATCAATTGGAAACATCGGCCACACACTCGTTACGCGGGGGACATCCTCCGAAGATGCGCGCTCTGAAAACTGTCAATCGACAGTTTCCCCGTCCGCCACGAATCGGAGCGCCATGACCGAGACACTCGCGACAGCCACAACCCACGCCGCACGAAGTCATGCACGGGCTCAGGCCGGCACCGTCTCCGACGCGATGCCGACTGTGCCTGCATCCGCATGGCCGACCCCTCCCGACGGTTGCCATGCGTCGATGACCTGGGCCGAGACCGTGCCGGGTGGCCGCTACACCAGCAAGGTCCTCGCACGCGGCACTCGTCTGCGTCTGCGCGACCTCGACGGCGCCGCGTGCGCGAACCTCCTTCTGTTCCGCTCCGATGCCCCGCACGAGCGACTCAACGTCGCCGACACCGTGAAGGTGCCGTGGCAGGCCTACCTCGGCGCCGGGCATCCGCTGCTGTCCGATCAGGGCCGGGTGCTCGCAACCATCGTCGCCGACACCTCCGGCCACCACGATGCCCTGTGCGGCACAACTCATGCGGCCGGGAACACGGCCCGCTACGGAGCCGGCGCGCTGCACTCGCAGTCGCCCTCGGGCCGCGAACTCTTCAAGGTTGCTGCAGCCAAGCATGATCTGCAGCCCCGCGACCTGCCGCCATCACTGTCGTTCTTCCACGGCGTCCGCGTCGAAGACGACGGCACGCTCGCCAGCACCGGAACCGCCGGCGCCGGTGCGTACGTCGAACTGCTCATCCACCTCCCGGTCGTCGTGCTCATCGCCAACACTGCGCACCCTCTCGACCCGAACCCCGACTTCGCCACCACCACACTCGAAGTGACGGCGTGGCGCGCCGCCGGCGGCCTCGACTCGATCGACACCACCGAACCCGAATACCACCGCGCGGTACTCAACACCGAAGACGCCTGGGCTGCTGCCGAACCCGGAATGGAGAACTGACCTGTGACCGCCACCCTCGATACTGCTGCACTCGTCCCCGGAACCGTTGTGCTCGACGAGAGCGTCGCGCTTCGCGGACCCTGGTCGGCGATCGTCGCCGCCGGCGACGTCCTGACCATCATCGACCTGCACGGCAACCAGGCCGTCGACACCCTGATCTACGACGCCCACGACACTGCTTCCCGCTACAGCGCCCCCGCAACCGTTGCGGGACAGGGGAACCTGTTCCTCACTACCGGATCGGTACTGCGCGATGCCGACGGCGAACCTCTCATGACGCTCGTCGGCGACGAGGTCGGCAACCACGACACCGTCGGCGGCGCCTGCTCGCAGGAGTCCAACACCCTCCGCTACGGGCACCACACCAAGCATCAGCACGCATGTGTCGAGAACTTCCTCATCGAAGGCGCCAAGTGGGGCCTCGGCAAGCGAGATCTGGTCTCCAACATCAACTTCTTCATGAACGTGCCCGTCGAGGCGGACGGCACCCTCGGCATTGTCGACGGACTCTCTGCGCCCGGCAAGCGCCTCGCGATCCGGGCGGACCGCGATGTGCTGGTGCTCGTCTCCAACTGTCCGCAGATCAACAACCCGTGCAACGGTTTCGATCCGACACCCGTGCGGATGATCGTCACGCGTCCACAGGAGGTGTGAGCTCGCCATGACCACGAAGATCGCCGTCGAACGCCCCGGAATGCTCACCACCGTCCAGGATTATCCGGGACGTGCCGGATACTGGCAGATCGGTGTCCCGCCGTCCGGACCCATGGACGACCTGTCGTTCCGCCTCGGCAACACCGCACTCGGAAACGACGAGGGAGTACCCGGACTCGAATCCGCCATGGTCGGACCGTCCCTGCGATTCACCGAGGACACCGAGGTGTGCGTGACGGGAGCCCCGGTCACAGTGCGTGTCGACGGTACGATCGTGCCGCAGTGGCGACCGGTCACCGTTCCAGCGGGCGGCCTGCTCGATGTCGGGGCGCTCACCGGACCTGGCCTGCGCGTGTACGTGCTGGTCGCCGGTGGCCTCGACGTCTCTGAATTCCTAGGCAGTACAGCCACCTTCACCCTCGGAGCCTTCGGTGGTCACGAGGGGCGCACGCTCCGCGAAGGCGATGTCCTCGTTGTCGGCGACGACGACACCGACCGAAGTGCTGCAGTGCCCTCCGAACATATCCCCGCCCTGTGCACGCACTGGCAGATCGCGGTGACCGAAGGTCCGCACGGTGCGCCCGAATTCTTCACCCGCGCGGACATCGACACCCTGTACGCCACCGACTACGAGGTGCACTTCAACTCCGACCGCACCGGCGTCCGCCTCGTCGGACCGGTACCGGAATGGGCCCGCACCGACGGCGGCGAGGCCGGACTGCACCCCTCGAACATCCACGACAACGCGTACTCCGTCGGTGCTCTCGACTTCACCGGTGACACCCCGATCCTCCTCGGACCCGACGGGCCGAGCCTCGGCGGCTTCGTGTGCCCGGTGACGGTGGCGTCCGCCGACCGCTGGAAGATCGGACAGCTCGCCCCAGGCAATACGATCCGGTTCGTGCCGGTGCACGCGGAACGTGCGGCATCCCGCCGCGCACTCGGCGTCGGGCGGCGCGCCGGACTATCGCTCGTTGCCTCCAGTAGTGGCGACGGCGACGACGGTGTGCTGGCGCGCCGCGACGGCCACACCGCCGTCACCTACCGGCGCAGCGGCGACGACAACGTGCTCGTCGAATACGGCGACATGACCCTCGACCTCGGTCTGCGCGCCCGCGTGCACGCACTGCATCAGCGGCTCGATGCCGACCGTCCCCGCGGTCTGCTCGAACTCACACCGGGCATCCGGTCGCTGCAGGTGAAGGTCGATCCCGACGTCCTGCCCGTTGCAACCCTGCTCGACCACCTCGCCGAGGTCGAGGACACTCTCGGCGACAGTGACGAACTCGAAGTGCCGAGTCGGGAGGTGCGACTCCCGTTGTCCTGGGACGATCCTGCGACCCGCGAAGCCATCCAGCGCTACATGCACGGCGTGCGTTCCGATGCGCCGTGGTGCCCGTGGAACATCGAGTTCATCCGCCGGATGAACGGGCTCGACGCCGTCGCCGACGTGTTCGACACCGTCTTTGCCGCCGAGTACATGGTGCTCGGGCTCGGCGACGTCTACCTCGGTGCGCCGGTCGCGACCCCGCTCGACCCGCGACACCGACTTGTCACCACCAAGTACAACCCCGCACGCACCTGGACGCCGGAGAATGCGGTCGGAATCGGCGGTGCGTATCTGTGCATTTACGGAATGGAAGGCCCGGGCGGCTACCAGTTCGTCGGACGCACCACACAGGTGTGGAACCACCGGCATCCACAACAGGCAGGTCCGTTCGAGGACGGCACCCCGTGGCTTCTGCGTTTCTTCGACCGGATCTCCTGGTACCCCGTCGATCCCGAAGAACTGCTCGACCTGCGCGCCGACCTCGCCGCCGGTCGAGGTGGGGGAGTGGAGATCACCGACGGCACCTTCTCGCTCGCCGAACACCGGAAATTCCTGGTGGACAACAGCGAATCGATCGACGCCTTCCAGCGAATCCAGTCCGTGGCATTCGCACAGGAGCGTGCACGGTGGAAGGAAAGTGGCGCGTGACGGTCGCTGCGTCGCTCTCGGGAACCCGTTTCGAGCGCAGTCTGCTGCGGAGACCGGAGCATCCGGACGACACGACGACTCGTGTCACCTGGCTGCAGGGACGCGCACTGTACTGCGATCTTCGACAGCCCGCCGCGCTACCGAAGATCGAGGCACCCGCGCTTCGTGCCTTGGGTATCGGAGACCTCCTCGTGCTGGCTGATCAGGACGGATTCGCCGGCCCACTGTTCGACAACGGCAACCACGTCGAATGGGGACGCACAGTCGCGCTGCACCCGGCAGGCCCGACACCGGACGCGGGCGCTCTGAATGCATTCGACCACGGCACCCTCGTCGAGCAAGGCATATTCGAGGACTACATCGAACACTGGCGGATCGCGGCTACCTCACAGGACATCGACGAGTACCTGCTCGAGGAGCTCGACACCGGTGCACCCGGAGTCGTCGTGCGGGTGGGCAGCGACTTCGCATTCGCCCGGGGTCGTACCCACGTGCTCGACGGTCCCTTGAACGAGCAGATCCGCGGAGCCGCGAGCATGCGTGCGGCACAAGACCTATTCGACTGTGAGATCGTGCTCGGCGTTGTGCGCGGCGAGCAGTGGATCATCACCGCCTCCAGTCTCCCGTATCGGGTCGGTGCACACCTGAATCCGGTGTTCGGCGACCGGATCGGCACTCGCGACCACGATCTCGACGGGAATCCCGTCGTACGGAACTGGCGGCGCCTCGACTCCAGGAGAATCCCGTGACCTTCACCAGTATTCCGGTCATCGACGTCACCGCTCTCGTCGCCGGTGGGGACGGACGCGACGCCGTGGTCGGCGAACTCGGCCGAGCCGCACGCGAGGTGGGCTTCGCCCAGATCATCGGTCACGGAATCGATCGCACCCTGATCGACGGACTGAAGGACGCAGCCGAGCGATTCTTCGCGGAACCGGACGACATGAAAATGTCCGTGTACATCGGTAATTCCACCAATCATCGCGGATATGTCCCGGCAGGGGAGGAAGTATTCGCGGGAGCCACCCCCGACCACAAAGAGGCATACGACCTTTCGATCGATCTCCCGGACGACGACCCGGACTATCTCGCGGGCAATCCGTTACTCGGACCCAACCAGTGGCCCGCGCTCGACAACTTCGCCGGCTCCGTCACCGCCTACTACGTCGCGATCTTCGGTCTCGGCCGAGTCATACTGCGCGCCTTTGCCGAAACCCTCGGCGAGTCACCGGATCTTTTCGATCGATATGTCACCACCCCGCCAGCGCAGCTGCGGATGATCCACTATCCGCACGACCCGAGTGCCGACGACCGGCCGGGCATCGGTGCCCACACCGACTACGAGGTGTTCACGCTCCTGCTGCCGACGGCGCCGGGACTTCAGGTCGTCAATGCCGAGGGCGCCTGGATCGACGTTCCGTACCGCGACGACGCATTCGTACTGAACATCGGTGATCTACTGGAGATTTGGACCAACGGGATATTTACAGCGACGTCACATCGGGTGCGTAAGGTAGCCGAAGAGCGTTACTCGTTCCCGCTCTTCTTCAACGTCGACTACGACACGTGGGTTGAACCCCTGGATCGATTCGTCGGTGAAGACGGGCCGAGGTACGACGGTGTACGAGCGGGCGAGCACCTGTTCGCGCAGACCGCCCAGAGTTTCGTCTATCTCCGTCGCCGTCTCGCTGATGGCGAGATCGCTCTTCCTGACAATGCACGCCCTCTCTACTCGCTCGGACGCGAAGCCCAACGCAGCGCTCCTGCCGTCTGACCTTCTCGATGGAGCTGTCATGATCATCACCGGTGTCGCCGTGTGCCTCGTAGTTCTGATCGGGGCCGGTTTCTATTCCACTCGTAAAGTTCGCGGAGATACCGGGAACTTCCTCTTGGCAGGTCGCTCACTGGGCGCGCCCGTCCTCGCGGTCCTGCTCATGTCGCAGGTCGTCGACTCCAACGCAACCCTCGGCAGTGCAGACCTGTCCGCCGCATTCGGTTTCTGGGCCGGCGCTGCGATGCCACTGGGTATTGCAGTGAGTGTGCTCCTCGTGGGCCTGTTCTTCGCGAAGAAGCTACGCGCCACCGGAGTGGTGACCCTTCCCGAATACTTCGGGCAGCGGTTCGGTCGCGGTACCGAGATCACCGCATCGGTTCTCACAGTGATGAGCTTCGGGATTCTGCTCGCCGGTAACCTCGTCGCATTGGGGTACCTGCTCGAGTACTTCCTCGGCCTGAACTACACGGTCGCGGTGCTGGTGATCATTCCGTTCGTCCTCGTGTACACGATGGCGGGCGGGATGTTCGCCAGCGTCTACACCGGCATGGTGCAGTTCGCGATCATGGTCGTGGGGATCATCTCGCTCCTCGTGTGGGTCGCGGCCGGTCCCGGGTTCTCCAGCCCTGAGGGTCTCGGTATCGGGAATCTGGGTCAGCTCACCGATCCGGTGCAGGGCGCCGCGATCAATTGGGCGACGATCGTCGCACTCGGCCTCGGCAACCTCGTCGCGATCGACCTGATGCAGCGCGTGTTCTCTGCGAAGTCGCCGCACGCCGCGCAGCGTGCCTGTTTCTCCGCCGCGACCGGAATCCTGCTGTTGTGTGTGCCCCTGTCGTTCGTCGCACTTGCTGCGGTCTCGATAGTGGGCGACAGCGCAGCCGACGCGCCGATCCTGTACGTGCTGCTCGGCGAGTACACCCCGCAGTGGCTGTCGATCCTTGTGCTGTCCGGTCTCGTCACAGCATCGCTGACCACCGTCAGCGGAATCCTGCTCTCCACCGCGACGGTACTGGTGCGCAACATCTTCAGGGTGGGCGGCGCGCACGCCGCGATGTCGTCGGACGTCATGAGGGCCACCCGGTGGGCGATGCTCCCGATGGCGGCGCTCGGTGCGATCGTCGCACTCCGTGTCCCGCAGACCGGCATCCTGCTCACTCTCACCTTCGACCTGCTGCTTGCGTCGCTGGTGGTGCCGTTCATCCTGGGCCTGTTCTGGACGCGCGGAGACGGTGTCGCGGTGGCCGTGTCCGCGGTCGCGGGAATCGGGGTGCGCGTCGGGTGCTTCGTGCTCACACCCACCATCTACGGTGTCGACAACACCCTGCTGTACATACCGAACGATCTGGTGTCGGCCGATGTCGACGGTTGGACGACGTTCCTCGCGGCGTTGGTATCGCTCATGGTGTACGTGAGTGTCGCGCTGGTACGACGGCCGGTTGCCTCTTCCGCTCCCGTTGCCACCGTCGAACCGGTGCGCGTACCTGTCGGCGTCCGGTAAGGATCGTGGACCGGCCCGGTCAGAAGAGCCGCACTGCCTCTCCGAGCGCAGACGCCAGCTGCTCGCACTGATCGGGACTGGTCCACGGTGCGACCGTCACACGAATGACCTCGCCCTTGTCGACACCGCCTCGGCGCACCGTCAGAATTCCCTTTTCGTCGCGAAGCCACGAAGCGATCGCCGTCGACTGCTCCGTGGTGGTGTTGCCCTCGATACGGAAGGCAGTCAATGCCCCGTACATGCTCGGATCGTCCGGAGTGAGAATGTGCATTCTGTCCAGCCCCGAGACCTCGTTCACCCAGAGGTCCCGGAGATATTGGACGCGTGCCCGCTTCGCATCCGCGCCGAGCGCCTCATGGACGTCGAGCGCAGCCGGAACGGCCAGGTAGTTCGCAGAGTTGGAGGTGCCGGTGTGGACCCGGGAGCGGATGTCGCTCGCGTCGTAGTCCTCGTCTGCAAGGTCGCGATCGATGTCTCCCAGCTGGTCCTTGCGGACGTACGTCGCGCCGCATCCCAGCGGGGCACCCATCCATTTGTGAAGATTGAGCCCGATGAACGGTGCTGCGAGATCCGGTAGCTCGAAGGGGATCTGACCCCACGAGTGGGCC
Source organism: Rhodococcus sp. JCM 9793 (assembly GCF_055380405.1). NCBI lineage: Bacteria > Bacillati > Actinomycetota > Actinomycetes > Mycobacteriales > Nocardiaceae > Rhodococcus > Rhodococcus sp. JCM 9793. The sequence goes on along the minus strand of NZ_AP043721.1, from coordinate 4,817,294 downwards.
GCATCCACGATGACGTCTGCGCCGTGGGATTCGGCCAACTCCGTTATCTCTGCAATCGGTATCACCAGACCGGTCCGATGCGACAAGTGCGTGGTGAGCACCACCCGCACTGCGGGATGCTCGATCAGCGCTGTCTTGTCGAAGAATGTGTCCTGCACAGAATTCGCCATGCTGCCGAAATATCCATACTCGAGATTGACGATGGAGTCGTCGAGTGTCTAGTTGTCGCGCACGGCATTCCAGAAGTCTTCGTTCGAAGCGAGTTCCTTCAGGTCGCTCGTGGGACGGTCCGGAATGGAGAATGTGCGCGGGTTTCCGGGTGTCCATATTCCTCCGCCCGGAGCGTTCCCTGCGCTGGCCTCGCTGCATGCAGATGCGGCTCCAGCGACACCTACGATCCCGACGGCACCCAAGAACCCTCGTCGCGACACTGCTCGTGACATGCTGATGTCTGACTCCCATGCATCTGTTGGCGAAGTGGGACGAACCGTTGTTCGGCCGTGCCGGCGCATGAAATTACTTACCTTCTACAACGAACAACCGTCGTCGAGTCCAACCGGATGTGAACACGCAGGATCGCATTCGGCGAGTTGTCGCCTTCCGGCCGCGCCGCCGCCACGGGCATGTCGGCTCGAGGCGACTCCACGTCTTCGCAGGTTACGGTTGGTCATCGGGAGTTTGCCGGGCCGTTCCCAGACGAGACCGAGGCAGTCGAGTTGGAGAGGTACAACAGACGCAGTTAGCCTCGAAGTCGGCGTGGAATCCTGAAACGTCGCCGAACGGAAGCGAGTGATCATGACCGGCTCCGCCGAGTCAGAGCGAGTGGCCGAGTACCCGCGGCCGTCGCACACCCTCCTGCACCTCAGCGACACCCACCTGGTAGGCGGTGCCGAGCTCCTCTACGGAACGGTCGACGGCGACGCCCACATCCAGCGCATCATCGACGACATCCGTGCGTCGCAAGTCCGGCCCGACGCCCTGATCTTCACCGGCGACCTGGCCGATCGAGGCCAACCCGATGCGTATGTGAAGTTGCGTGCGTTCGTCGAGCCCGTCGCGGAGGAACTCGAGGCCCGGGTGATCTGGGCGATGGGGAATCACGACGACCGCGCGACCTTCCGTGAACGTCTGCTCGACCAGGCCCCGGGTTCCGGCCCGATCGACCGGGTCGACGACGTGAACGGACTGCGAGTCATCACTCTGGACAGTTCCGTGCCCGGATTCCATCACGGCGAGATCCGCCATGAACAACTCGAATGGCTCCGCAGCGAACTCGAGACCCCCGCGCCGTTCGGAACCGTGCTCGTACTGCATCACCCTCCGGTGCCGTGCGTGTTCGACCTCGCGGTCCTCGTCGAACTTCGAGACCAGACCGGGCTCGCCGACGTGGTGCGCAACTCGGATGTCCGCGCAATTCTGGCGGGTCACCTGCATTACTCGACGACGGCGACGTTCGCCGGAATCCCGGTGTCGGTGGCATCGTCCACGTGTTACACGCAGGACCTCAACGTCCCGATCGACTCCCAGCGAGGTCGCGACGGAGCGCAGGGATTCAACCTGGTACACGTCTATCCCGAGACCATCGTGCATTCCGTGGTGCCGGCCGGCAGCTATGCCACCGCCGGTCGGCACGTCACCGCAGAGGAAACCGCTCAGCGTCTCGCGGATGCGGGAGTCCGAATCCCGGAGAACCCGGGGCTCACGCTCGACGCCTGACCGGAACGGTCAGCGGGGATAGGCGGTTTCCCACGGTGCGGGAATCGGATAGTAGTGGTCGAGGAACTGCGTGACCTTCGCGGTGCGCACCTCCAGGTCCACCTCAGGGGCGCTGCCGTCGTTGAGGCAGATGAAGTCGGTCTTGCGCTTCGCGAGCAGCGTGTCGAGTTCCCGCAAGCCGGAGTGCGTCGTCGTGTCGACATAATTCACTCGGGCGGACAGTTGCTGCACCGCGCGTCCCGTCATCAACGCGTAGTAGTGGTAGAAGGAGTTCGTCACCGAGATGTTGTCGACTCCGCGGAACGGACTTCCGGCAGTTGCCATGAACTCGGTGTCGAACTCGCGCTCCATCTCCGCTGCGATGCTCCGTCGCAAAGGTGCCGGTGCATGCTCGAGGTGATGGGTGATCGTCACCCCGAAACGCTCACGCAGCAGCCCTCGATTGACACGCGCCGAGTTCTCGAAACCGCTGCGTTCGCTGTGGTTTCGTCCGAGACCGATCTGGATATCGGACTCGATGAACTTGCTGATCCCGGCCGGAGAGAAGAACACCTGAGGATCCACCGAGCGGCCGAAGAACATGTCGTCGTTGGAATACACGAAGTGCTCCGCCAGTCCGGGAATGCGGTGCAGCTGCGCCTCGACGGCCTGTGAATTGTGCGTCGGCAGCATCGATTGGTCGGCGAAGAACTCTTCGCTGCGCACAAAAGTGACCCGGTCGTCGTCGGCAAGCCATGAGGGGCGATCGGAGTCGGTCGCGACGAAGATCCGACGCACCCAAGGGGCATACATGTTCACCGAGCGGAGCGCGTACTTCAGTTCGTTGATCTGCCGATAGCGTGCGGGGGAGTCGTCGCCCTCACCCACCACATAACTCTGCATGAGCTTGGCGCGCTTGGCCTGAAATGTCTTCGACGAGCCGTCGACCCACGAGAAGACGAGATCGATCTCGAACGGAAGTCCCGACGGATGCGCGTCGAACATGCCCTCGATGGTCGGCCATACCCGTCCGTACAGCTCGACGGTGGTGGACACCAGTTCGCTTCGCAGCACCGTATTGCGCGTGAGGGCGTTCGCGCCGGGGAGCACGAGCTCGTCACCACGTCGTTGCCACAGCTCGATCCCCACACCGCTGGACGCGCCGTACCGCAGGCCGCTCAACGGCTCCACTCGCGGACGGTACAGCCGGAACGCGCGCGCCTTCCGCGTCGGGGACAGGCGCCCGTCCGCTACGAGCACAGGGCGAATTCCCTTCTTCCCGAGCGGTTTCGAATAGAACGGTTGATCCGAACAGGCCGAGGCCAGACTTGCCTCGAGGATCTTCCGATCGGCCCTGTCGACGGCGAGGCAGGGGCGGTCGTCTGCTCTGCGGATCAGTGTGTACGCGATACCCGCAGTGTCGAGGACGTCTCGGATGAACAGCAGGTCTTCGACCATCGCTTCGTGCGGTGTGGTCGTGGTGATGGGCAGGGCATACCGGTCGATGCACCAGATCGGATCGAGCGGCAGAGTCGGGGTCGGCGTGAGTGCGGGAGTGGCCACCGCACCCGGGGTTGCGGGGATATGGGATGTCGAGGGCTGTGCCTGGGTGATCGTGGAGTGCTCCGTTCGGCGAAATATTTCCGGTAGGGCGTCATCCTAGTCGCAAATGTTCACCGGGAGAAGTGGGGGAAATCGCAGGTGAAACGGGATGCCGACAAATTTCGGTGCACGAGTGTTCGCCGTGGGAGATCCCATCGGCGCTGCCGACGACGAAGTCCCCGCCCGAGAACCTCGGACGGGGACCTCTTGCTCGACTGAACCGAGTGCGTCAGGCGCTCGCGGCCTCGCGCTCGGCGACAAGGTTGAGCGCGATGTCGACGATCATGTCTTCCTGGCCACCGACCAGCTTGCGCTTGCCTGCCTCGAGCAGCAGGGTGCGCACGTCGATGCCGTAGCGTGCCGACGCGGTCTCCGCGTGACGAAGGAAGCTCGAGTACACACCGGCGTAGCCGAGAGTGAGGGTTTCACGGTCGACCCGCACCGGGCGGTCCTGCAGCGGGCGGACGATGTCGTCGGCTGCGTCCTGCAGCTTGAACACGTCGCAGCCGTGCTTCCACTCGTACAGATCCGCAACAGCGATGAACGCCTCGATCGGGCAGTTGCCGGCACCGGCGCCGTGGCCGGCGAGCGAGGCGTCCACGCGGTACACGCCTTCCTCGACGGCGATGACACTGTTCGCCACCGACAGCGACAGGTTCTCATGTGCGTGGATACCGATCTCGGTGCCCTCGTTCAGGATCTCGCGGTACGCGCGGACGCGGTCGCGCACACCACCCAGGGTCAGGCGTCCGCCGGAGTCGGTGACGTAGACGCAGTGCGCACCATACGATTCCATGAGCTTGGCCTGCTTGGCGAGCTCCTCGGCCGGGGCCATATGGCTCATCATCAGGAAGCCCGAGACATCCATGCCGATCTCGCGGGCGGTCGCGATGTGCTGCGCGGAGACGTCGGCCTCGGTGCAGTGGGTTGCGATGCGCACTGAGCGAACACCGAGATCCCAGGCGCGCTGCAGGTCGTGGACGGTGCCGACACCGGGGAGCAGCAGCGTGGTCAGGCGGGCGTTCTGCAGCACCTCGGCTGCGGCCTCGATCCACTCCCAGTCGGTGTTCGAGCCCGGGCCGTAGTTCACGGAACCGCCGGCGAGGCCGTCGCCGTGCGCGACCTCGATCGCGTCGACGCCCGCGTCCTCGAGAGCGGAGACGATGCGCTTGACGTCGGTCGGCGAAATACGGTGACGCACCGCGTGCATGCCGTCGCGGAGGGTGACGTCCTGAACGAAGACGGTGGTGTTGCTCATCAGGCGTTGTCCTTCTTCTGTGCGATCCGCTCAGCGATCTGGAGTCCGGCGGAGGTCATGATGTCGAGGTTGCCGGCGTATGCGGGCAGGTAGTGGGCAGCGCCCTCGACCTCGAGGAAGATCGAGACCTGGTGCGTCGGGCGATTGCCGTCGACGAGCAGCGTCTCGACCGGCTGATCCTCGGGGATCTCGCTGATCTGCACCTGCTGCTTGAGGCGGTAGCCCGGCACGTATGCCGCGACGTCGCCGACCATCTTCTCGATCGACTGACGGATCTCGTCGTGGGTGGCCGGGTCCGGGGCGTCGACGAGGCAGAAGACCGTGTCGCGCATGATCAGCGGCGGCTCGGCCGGGTTCAGGATGATGATGGCCTTGCCCCGGCGGGCGCCGCCGACCGTCTCGATTGCCGACGACGTGGTCTCGGTGAATTCGTCGATGTTCGCTCGGGTACCGGGACCGGCCGACTTCGACGCGATCGACGCGACGATCTCGGCATACGCGACCGGCACGACGCGGGACACGGCCGCGACCATCGGGATGGTGGCCTGGCCACCGCATGTCACCATGTTCACGTTCTGCGCGTCGAGGTGCTCATCGCCGTTGACGGCGGGAACCACGAACGGGCCGATCGCGGCGGGCGTGAGGTCGATCAGTCGCTTGCCCAGCGGAGCGAGACGCTCGTTGTTCGCGATGTGCGCCTTCGCGGAGGTCGCGTCGAACACGATCTCGATCTCGTCGAAGTTCGGCAGATTCACCAGGCCTTCGACGCCTTCTGCCGTGGTGGGCACCTTCAGGCGTGCGGCGCGGGCGAGGCCGTCCGACTCGGGGTCGATACCGACCATGGCGCCCATCTCGAGAACCTCGGAGGTGCGCAGAACCTTGATCATGAGATCGGTGCCGATATTGCCCGATCCGATGATCGCAACCTTGGTCTTGCTCATGCTTGCTTTCCTTCCACGAAACGGGCTGTCACGGTGCCCAGGCCGGACACGGTGACGGAGACGGTGCTGTCTGCGGAGACGGACGCCATCGGGCCGAGTGCACCCGACAGGATCACCTGGCCCGCCTTCAGCGGCTGGCCGAGTTCGCGGGCGGTCTGTGCGAGCCAGACGACGGCTTGGATAGGGTCGCCGAGGCAGGCGGCGCCGTTGCCGGTGGAGACCTCGGTGCCGTCGATCTCCATCGACATGGTGACGTCGACGGGTTCGATCTCGTCGAGGGTGCGGCGCTCGGTGCCGAGGACGTACACACCCGAAGATGCGTTGTCGGCGACGGTGTCGCCGAACTTGATGTCCCAGTTGGCGATCCGGCTGTCGCAGATCTCGAGAGCGGCGACGGCGTACTCGATGGCGTTGCGCACCTGAGCGGTGTCGAGCGGGCCGTCGACGAGATCGGAGCCGAGCACGAACCCGACCTCACCCTCGACCTTCGGCTGGATCAGCAGGTCCATCGGGATATCGGCGCCGTTGTCGAACGCCATGTTGTCGAAGAGCACTCCGAGGTCGGGTTGACCGACACCGAGTTGTTCCTGCACGGCCTTCGAGGTCAGGCCGATCTTGCGACCCACGATGACGGCGCCCGCCTCCGTGCGGCCCTCGTTGAAACGTTGCTGAACGGCGTAGGCCGCGACGAGGTCGCTCTCGCCGATCAGGTCGCGGATCGGAGCGGTAGGGGTGCCGCTCGCGGCGGCGGACACGAGGCGGTCCGCTGCGGCGGCGATGTCCGCCTCGCTGACCGCGGTGGTGTTCGTGGGGTTGCTCATGACCTCTACTGTCCTGCTTCGAGGGCTAGAGAAACAATGGTTCGTCTCACTGAGCGATACGCTGTTTTCGTGACGGCGAATCTGGACACGGTGCTCGGCAAGGCGGTGACGATCCTTCGTGCCTTCCGGCCTGACGACAATGTTCTCCCGCTGGCCGAACTCGTCCGACGCACCGAACTCCACAAGGCGACCGTCCATCGCCTCGCCGGGGAGCTGGTCGCGAACCGATTGCTCGATCGGGTCGACGGCGGATACCGCCTCAGTGGGGGACTGTTCGAACTGGGGATGCGGGCCTCCGTCGAGCGCAGCCTGCTCGAGATGGCCATGCCGTTCTTGCAGGATCTCTACGAACGCACTCACGAAACCGTGCATCTGGGTGTGCGCGACGAACTCGATGTCGTCTACGTGGTGAAGCTCGGCGGTCATCGGCAGGCGAAGTCACCGTCGCGGACCGGTGGACGAAATCCGTGGTATTGCACCGCAATCGGAAAAGCGTTGCTGGCGCATGCGGACGGAGAACTCGTCCACGAAGCGCTGTCGATGCCCAAGGTCCGTCGCACGCCGCACACGATCGTCGCCCCCGGAATTCTGCGCACGCAGCTCGAACGGGTCGTCGAGACCGGTGTCGCATTCGAGCGGGAGGAATCGGCGCTGGGCATCACATGCGTGGCTGCACCGGTGTTCGGGATCGACGACGAGGTCATTGCGGCAATCAGCGTCACCGGCCCCACTGGTCGATTCACTCCCGAAGCCCACGTCGCGGCGGTGCGCGCGGCAGCGGAAGGGCTGCGCAGCACCGTCGGGCGACGTGAACGGTTGCGCTGAACAGCCCCTGACACCTAACAGCCCTATGTACCTAGATCTGCTAGGGTCAGCCCACACCTAGAAGTGCTAGGTATAGGAGGGTCATGTTCATCGACAAGGACCTCGTGGCTGCGTCGGCCACGCCCCTGGTGCTCGGGATTCTCGCCGAGGGCGAGTCGTACGGCTACGCGATCATCAAACGCGTCAACGAACTGTCGGACGGTCGCATGCAATGGACCGACGGCATGCTCTACCCGCTGCTGCATCGGCTCGAACGTGCCGGCTGTGTTTCGGCGTCCTGGAGTACCGCAGAGAACGGTCGTCGGCGGAAGCACTACACGATCACCGACGCAGGCAGGAACATGCTCGCCGAACGTGCCGCGCAATGGACGGTCGTCGCGGATGCCCTGCATCGGGTGTGGGACTCCACTGTGCTGCCGCCGGCGGCGGAAGGATGGGCGTGATGGACATCGACGCGCAGCTGGAATCTCAGATCGCGCAGTGGCGAGGATATGTCTCGGGACATCGGGTGATCTCGACCTCCGATGTCGACGAATTGGAAGAGCATCTGAGAGATCAGGTTTCGGATCTGTCGACCGCGGGACTCACGTCGAGCGAAGCGTTTCTCGTCGCTGTGGGGCGGATGGGTAGCGTCGACGACATCTCCCGGGAGTTCGCACGAGAACACTCCGGCCGGTTGTGGAAACAGCTCGTGCTGGTCTCTGCCGATCCAGATGGCGGAGCCCGGCGCCGGCCGCGTGAACTCGGCGTGGTTCTCGCTCTCGCTGTCGCGGCAGGTCTGGTCGTCAAGGCCGGGGCCGAATGGCTTCCCGAACAGGTCCTCGTACGCAGCCTGAGCATTCTGGTGCTGCCCTTCCTCGTTGCGTACTTCGCGTGGAAGCGGAACATGACTGTTCCGGGCATCGCGGCACTGGTAGCTCCGTTCGTGGTGGCGGCACTGGTGCTGAACGTCTACCCGTTCGACAGTGGCGGAGCCACCGAGATCATCGCGGCGATTCACGCCCCGATCGTTCTGTGGCTCGTGGTCGGTGCGGCATACGTCGGCGGTGATTGGCGTTCGGACCGCCGACGCATGGACTTCGTCCGGTTCACCGGCGAATGGATCGTCTACATGGTGCTGCTCGCGCTCGGTGGGGGAGCGCTCATGGGCCTGACGGCAGGAACGTTCGCGGCGTTGGACATCGATATCGAGTGGTTCTTCGAAGCGTGGGTCCTCCCGTTCGCGCCGGTGGGCGCGATGGTGGTGGCAGCGTGGCTCGTGGAAGCGAAGCAAGCGGTGATCGAGAACATTGCGCCCGTGCTCACCCGGGTCTTCACGCCGCTCACAATCCTCATGCTGCTCGCGTTGTTCGCAGCATTCGTGATCGCGTTCGTCTCGTCTCAGAGCGTTCTCGACGTCGACCGCGACCTGCTCATCCTGATGGACCTGATCCTCGTCCTCGTTCTGGGACTACTGCTGTATGCCATCTCCGCTCGCGATCCACACGCAGCGCCCGATGTGTTCGACGTGGCTCAGATGGTCCTCGTTGTGGCTGCGCTGGCCGTCAACGTCCTGATGCTCGGCGCCATGCTCACGCGCATCGTGGAGTTCGGTTTCACAGCGAACAAGGTCGTCGCGCTCGGATTGAATCTGGTCCTGCTCGTCAATCTGTCCTGGGCGGCGTGGCTGGGCATCCGGTTCATCCGTGGGCGGTGCGGATTCGGTGCCGTCGAACGGTGGCAGATGCAGTATCTACCCGTCTACGGCGCATGGGCTGCGCTGGTGGTCGTCGCGATCCCACCGCTGTTCGGCTTCGTATGACGCGGACCGTCACAGAGCGCGGAGGGGCTCGACCGCGTACAGCCAGGGAATGCGCTCCTGCTCGAGTCGGAGCCCGCCGCGTACCAACTCGAACGCGGCTCGCTCGGTGTCGATCTGGGCAGGGAGATGTGCGAACTCGTCGGCGGCCGTCGGTGGCTGGGAACCCCACACCGCGAGGGCCGATCAGTTCGAAGAGGCCTAGGACGTGCTCGCCCGTGCGGGCGAGATGGTGGCGCCTGGTGATTCAAGGACCGGATTGCGGCGTCCTCGAACTGCGACGACTTCGGTAGAAGAGGGTGTGCGACTCGTGCGGGGCAGCCATTGCGTTCGACGTCCAAGCGCCAACCGTGAGGCATGAGCGGCAGATCGGTGGTCGACGTCAACGACAATGCCCGGGCGTCCACGTCGCCATGCTCGAGCTATCGACGACCGCTGTGTGTCGACACCCCGCCACCGCACCGGGCCGAAGATCAGAACCATCACTACCGTTAGGGCGACGGCGGGCCAGAAGATCCGTGAGTAGAGCACCGCGTACGACGCGGTGGTGGAGAACGCGGCGAGGGCGGTCGGTGCGAACGTGACTGCGTAGAAGGCCATCGCCACACCCCAGGGGTGTGTGCCGCCGATGAGCCACGCCAGCAGCGCGATCCTGCACGCACCGACAACCGTGAGCAGGAAGAGGAACTGTGGCCACGAATCGGTGACCACCAGCAGCACCCGCAGATCAGCGAACATGTCCAGAGGAGGCAACGCCACCAGGTGCACCAGACCCGGCCAGGTGGGTATCACTCCCGTCGCGGCGAGGAGCACGACCAGCCCCGTGGCCGCCGCGAACGGCCACCAGCGCGTGCGAATCATCCTCGTGTCCATCGGGTCCCCGTCGTTGCCTCGACTGGTAGGCCGAAACGGTGGCGTTATTGCGCTCGATCGAGTGCCCACATCCGGCGCCGGGCGACTGCGCGCTCGAACCGTCGCACAACCACCTCGAAGGTCTCCAGCTCCTCCGGATCCCAGCGGACGACCTCGAGCCCCAGGTCGCGAAGTCCGTCTTCCCGGCGCTTCTCGTTGATGAGGTCGCGCGGCCCGGTGTACTTCTCGTTGTCGTCGAACTCTCCGACAACCCCGAGGTCTTCCCAGTAGAAATCGACGCGGACACGTCGACCGTCGAAAATGACGAGTTCGCGTTGGAGGTCGGGAACGGGCAGGCCGTATTCACGCATCCGGATCCTCGACAGCGACTCGCCGATGCTCTCGCTACGGCCGTCCAGGAACTGCAATACCGACGACGCCGACACCAGACCGTAGCGGCAGCGGGACGCCTCGAGCACACGGGAAATCTGGGATGCGGCGCCCGGGTCGAGGCGCAGCCCCGCATCTCCGACCGCGATGGCCTGGTCGCGGGGGAGAGTCCGGGCGAGGTCGACGATGGTGCGGGCAATCGACGTCACCGGAACGCCGAGGACGTGCGTGATCTCGCCGTCGTCCCAGTGCGTGGTGTGAGCGTGAAGACCTGCCGTCACGCGACCACTGCGGCTGGGCGGTCGGGAGACGTGAACGCGGCGCAGCGAAACATCCCACACGTCGATGCGGTGCAGCGTTGCCGCCGAGATGTGGCTGATCGCCTCATCCGTGTCCAAGGTGGAACCGACGTGTCGCGCATGCACGCGGTGACGCTCCACGGTGCCGAGCGCATCGAAGTCCTTGCGCCACAGATACAGTCCGTGAGCGACGTTGGCGAGCTCACCCGACCGCAACGCCCTCCTGATGCTGTTCTCGGACATGCCCGACGCGATGAGCGTTTTCCTGGTGAGTCCCCGTGGTTCGTCCATGAGCGGATACTGCCGCCCGAAGAGCGTCGCGCGGCAGCGAAAATCGTGTTGCTGCCGAATCTGTGGATGAAATGCGTGCCTGTGGACAACTTCAGAACAAGCGCGGAGTCGCGTGCGAGCCGTCGCGCACCTCGGCCATGCGGGCATCCCAGCGTTCGACGAGCCACATCTCCACCAGCTCCGGGCGGGTCTGAATCTTCTCGGCCCACCCGCTGAGGAGCCCCACGTAGCGGAGGTAGCGGCGCAACGTGAAATCGGCGACCGCAGGATCCTCCAACCAACCCTCGTGCACGAGCGTCGACACTCCGTGCTGATCGAGCAACTGCGCGGGACCGGCATCGGTGTGGACATCGACGGCCCACAGATAGGTCGCGAACAGCGGAACTCCCACGCCGGGGGTGTCGGGCCATCCCGACCACGTGAGTCGGGAGTTGTCGGGCAGCGCCTTCGTCTTCGCGCAGTAGTCGAGGACGCCCTTGATCTTGTCGAGAGGGTCGCGTCCGGCGGGTGCATGGGCGTCGACGACATTCGGGAAACGTCGCGCCGAGCGTCGCCGAGGGTGCGCGCTGCGCCATGCCGCGCACAGGAACAGCAGCCCCACACCGTCGTGATCGGCGTTGACGAGTTCACTACCCAACCGCAGGTCGTTGCGGGGGACGACGGCCTTGCCGCTGGTGACGATGCGACCGTCGAGGTTGCGTCCGCGCAACCGAATATCGTGGCCGGCGTCCTTGAGGTGGTCGTTCCACCACTTCAGGTCGACTGTCACCCCGTCGTCGAGCACCTGCAGGTCGTACATGCGGAGACGACACCACTCGGCGCAGGCTTTCGGTGGCTCGAACCCTTCGTCGTAGGCATGCATGCAGGTCAGCCTGCCACGAGAATGTCATTGCCCCCGGTGATGACACGCGAGGCGTGATCGACTCGATGCTGTTCGGTCAGACGACGGAGCTGGTATCGATCGCCTGTAGCCGGCGGACCCAGTCGAACTCGGCCTCGAGGAACGCTTCGCCGCCGGAGGCGAAGGCGTGCTGCAGTTGTGTGAAGGCGTCGATGAACTGGTCGACTCGTTCCTGGGCCGATTCCGGTGTCCCGGACGCTTTTCTGGCGTAGCCGGCGGCGAGTTGTTTCGCGGACTCGAACTCGCCGAAGCCTTGCGTGTCGGTGAGGCTGTCTGTGGTAATTCTTGCGTCTCTCAGGGCATCGATCGCAGTCTGGCAGATTGCGACGATCTCCTCGATGACCTGGGGTTCGAGTCGGACGAACTCGCCCATGCGGGATTCCTTCCTGGACTGGCTCGAGTGCGTTATCGGTGGAGGTGGGGTTCTAGCTGGGCCACTAGTTCATCGATGTCCGAGCACCATTCGTCGATCGGCACCTCGCGCGCGTGATCAGCGAAGTATGTCCGCCTGAAGATCACCATGCCGAAGTCGGTTCGAACGGTGATCGCGCAGTTGTTCTTGTTGCTCGGGTCGAGTTGGAGCAGAGCATCGCGCCCATTGACGTTGGTATGGCTGGATACGTGCCCGTCCTTTTCCCATTCCTCTTCCAGCGTGACGTTTCCCGCCAGAATGGTCAACCGGTATTCGTCGAGGACATCGGGGATGTGGAAGGTGCCTTCGAAGCTGCAGCCGAGGAAGGTGTAGGTCTCCATCGGATACTCCGAGGGGCGCTTCGACTTCGGGTCATACTGCGCTTCGACGAGCACGTCGTCGGGGATGTCGAGGCACGGGTCGAAAGTGATCGCCGGTCGGCCGGATTCGTCGACGATGCGGGGAGTGCGCGTCGTCGAGGTGACGGTGTCGGCTGCACTCGGTGGATCTGCGGGCGGTGCGTCGGTCCCGCATGCCGTTGTCGCTGCGATGAGCGCGATGCTCCCCGCGACACGTTTCCACCCGCCCACGCGACCCCCCGATCCGCCGAATTCCGGGAGAGACGCTAACACAGTGCATGCTGCGCGAGCGGACCACTGAGGCTCGCAACGCATATGTGAGGCCCGCAACCTCAGTGGTGAACCACCAGGTTTGCGAACGTCACATCAGCGTTGCGTACCTATCCGGCTCTCCAGCACTGCGAGGTCGTAATCGACGACGACGGGCGCATGATCGCTGATCCGACGGTCTGGAGCCGGATCGCGATCGGTCCCGGCCGACACCGCTGAACGCGCGAGTGCGGGGGTGGCGAGGTGGTAGTCGATTCGCCAGCCGACGTCGTTCGCGAAGGACTGCCCGAGCCACGACCACCACGAATACGGACCGTCCACTTCTGGGTGGTGACTGCGCACCACGTCGACAAGAGTACGGGGAGACACGATCGAGCCGAACCACTCTCGTTCCTCAGGGAGGAAACCCTCGGCCTGATTGCTTCGTCGCCAGTTCCGGACGTCGTACCTGGTGTGCGCGATGTTGAGGTCACCCATCAGTAGCAGCTCCCGGCCCTGCGCGCGAGCTGTGCGCCGGGATCTCGTGAGCTGACGGGCGAACGCGTCGAGGAAGCGCATCTTGCGGTCGTAGCGTGCGCCACCGTCCGGTGCCTCCCGCATCCGTCCGGGCTTCTGCAGGTGAGCGGGCAAGCCGCCCTTCGGCAGATACAACGACGCCACCGTGATCGGTGCGTCCGCGAGGTCGACCTCGACGTAGCGGCCCTGATCGGCGAACTCCCGCAGGCCTCGTGCCAGCGGAGCGGGGTCGAGCTCCACCGTCTCGATGTGGTCGTCGCTCGGGTGTCGTAGTAGCGCTGTGCCGCTCCAGGTTCGCACCGCGCTCGGCTCCTTGCGCGTCAGGATCGCGACGCCGTTGCGGCCCGGCAGTGTGCCCTGCTCGTAGGTCAGATGATGATCACCGAACACGCCCTCCGGAATCGCCGATGCGGGGGCGCGGAGCTCCTGCAACGCCACCACGTCGGGGTCCCGCTCACGCAACCATTTCTCGAACCCGCGACGTTGCGCCGCGCGAATCCCGTTGATGTTGAATGTTGCTATGCGCATGGTCATTTCGACCCGGCGTTCACGATGTCCAGTTGCCGCTGAATCTCGTCGCGCCCGATTCCGAAGTTTCCGAAGCTCAGGATCCGCTCGAGCGGCATCGACGCCGCCATTTCCAGTACCGCTGGGTCGAGGGCAGGGGTTTCACCGTCGGCGGTGGCGAATATCTTCGAAAGCACCTCTGCAGCTGCGGGGTTGGCAAGGATCTCGCCGATCGACGACTCCACGCTCAACGGGACCGACACCTCGTCCCCCGTGATCTCCGTGGTGCAGGTGGCTCGGATGTCGCGACTCGAAGCACCGACCTCGACGCGGTAGGCGCCGCCCTCGACCACCCATGCATCGACCCGGGTGTCCCAGTACGCGAGGTCCGCGCGCCGGACCGGAACCTCTACCTGTCGTGATTCGCCGGCGTCGAGATGCACCTTCGCGAATCCCTTCAACTCGCGCGGTGCGCGTACCACTGCGGAGTCGGCCACGCCGACGTACACCTGCACGACCTCGGAACCCGACCGGCTCCCCGTATTGGTCACGGTCACCGTCACGACGAGATCATCACCGACAGTCGCCACTGCGTCGGAGTAGGAGAAGGTCGTATACGACAGGCCGTGCCCGAACGGAAACGACACCTCGGTCCGATGCGCGTCGAATCCTCGATAGCCGACGAACAAGCCTTCGCCGTAGCGGACGTGCCCGTGCTCGCCCGGGAAATCCGTGTACGACGGAGTGTCCTCGAGTCGCACAGGAATAGTCTCGGCGAGCCGGCCCGCCGGGTCGACCAACCCGTACAGAACATCGGCGAGTGCGCCACCGCCTGCCTGCCCGAGCAGCCAGCCCTCGACGAGTGCGGGCACACGGTCGGCGAAACCGGAGACGCGCACGACACCACCGTTCGACAGCACGACCACGGTGTTCGGGTTCGCCGCGACCACCGCATCGAGCAAGTCCACTTGAGAATCGGGCAGTTCGAGATCTTCGCGATCGAACCCTTCGGACTCGAGTGCTGCGGGCACCCCGACGAACACCACCGCGACTTCGGCGGCCCGCGCTGCATCAACGGCAGCGGCCAGCAACTCCTCGGTGGAGGTGCCGTCGTCGAGGTAGCCGGGCGCGAACACCACATCGACGGACGCCAGCGACCGGATCTCGTCGAGCGCGTTGTCGAGGCGCGTCGGGTTGATCCGCGACGATCCCGCCCCCTGGTAGCGCGGGGTGTGGGCCAACTCGCCGATCACGGCAATCTTCGCGTCGACAGCAAGCGGCAGGACGCCGTCGTTCTTCAACAGCACCACGCACTCCGCGGCGACCCGGCGGGCGAGCGCGTGGTGCTCATCGGCGTCGAACACGGCATCGGCGTCGACCGCGGACTTACCGACAAGGTCGACGACACGTGTCGCGGCGGCGTCGACCACCGACTCGTCCAACGTCCCCGCGCGTACCGCGTCGACGATCTCCTGGTCTGTGCGACCCCCGGTCGACGGCATTTCCAGGTCGAGACCCGCCGCCAATGCCGCGACCCGGTCCGATACGGCACCCCAGTCGCTGACGACCAGTCCGTCGAATCCCCACTCACCTCGCAGGACGTCCGTGAGCAGCCAGCGGTTCTGCGATGCGTACACGCCGTTGATGCGGTTGTACGAACACATCACCGTCCACGGCTGGGCGTCTTCGACCACGCGCTGGAACCCGCGCAGATAGATCTCCCGCAGGGGACGTGGGTCGATATCGGCGGAGACCCGCATCCGGTCGGTTTCCTGATTGTTGGCCGCGAAATGCTTGAGAGACGCACCGACGCCCTGCGATTGGATCCCGCGCACGAGCGCCGCACCGAGCACACCCGACAGCAGCGGATCCTCGGACAAGTACTCGAAGTTGCGGCCACACAGCGGCGACCGTTTGATGTTGATGCCCGGGCCGAGCAACACACTCACCTGCGCTGCCCGCGCCTCGGCTCCGAGCGCAGAGCCGACGAGTTCGAGCAGCTCCGGATCGAACGAACATCCCATCGCCACCGCGGGAGGAAAGCACGTGGAGGGCACCGAGTCGGTGAGGCCGAGGTGATCACCACCCTCGGTCTGCTTGCGAACACCGTGCGGACCGTCGGTCAGCATGATCGACGGAATCCCCGACTGCGGATGAGGTTTCGTGTACCAAAAATTCAGCCCGCTGGTCAGGCCGGCCTTCTCCTCGAGCGTCAACGTGGAAACGGTCTGGGCTGGGTCGGTCATTCTGCTCCTCCGCGATCGGCGTCGGCTGCAGACTAACCCCCGGAGGGCTTCATTCGGGGACGACCGCGATCGCGTCGATCTCGACCAGTGCACCAGGCCGCGCGTGTCGGGCGGTGGTCACCACCGTGATGGCGGTACGCCGATCACCCCACACCGACCGTGACGCCGCGTATCCGACCTGCGCATCGACGCCGTCGACCATGTAGATGTTGAGCTTGACCACATGCTCCGGTGCAGAACCCGCGGCGGCCAGCACCGCCAGCACATTCTTCATCGCCTGCACGGTTTGCGCCTCGATGCCGTCGAGCATGGCGCCGGAGCCGTCGATGCCGAGTTGGCCACCGACGTAGACGGTCTTGCCGGCGGGGGCGATCACCCCCTGGGCGAAGGCCGGGCTGTACGCGAGTTCTTCCGGGTCGACCAGCGTGATCATTGTTCTCCTCGGGTGTGTGCGTAGAGGTCGCGAAGCAGCGAGACCTCGGACAGGTGGTGGATCAGTTCGCGGTGGATGTGGAGGACGAGGTCGGCCATCGCCAGCTCGGGGTAGGGCTCCTTGTCCCCGACCGGGGTGATCAACTCGATATTGCTGAGGCCGCGCACGCCCTTCACCCACACGTCGAGCTGGGTTTGGAGCTGGTCGAGCGCCTCACGGGCGGTGCCTGCGTACTCCCAGGATTCGTACGACGCCGGCGGCGCACCGAAATGAGCTGCGTTGCGCGCGGCGAGCACTCCGACGATGACATGTCCGAGCCGCCACGCGATCGTCGTGAACGGTGCAGGCTCGGGCTGGGGGAATGCGAAGTCGATGGTGAAGTCGCCTGCGCCGGCCTGCATGGGGGCGGTCGAGCTACCGCGCGGCCACACGCTCCACGGATTCGGTACGGGAGACCAGAAATACTCTTCGTCGGACAGACCCTCGAGTCGGGCCCGGATCTGATTGTTCCAGTGGAACTCCCACTGCTCGAGCAGCGAATGCTTCCAGTCGAATTCTGTAGCCATGGACATACTGTGACACCACAAGAGGACAGAATCGGTCCGCTGTGTCTGGCACTCTGGACTGCATGGACGACACGACCGAGCGTGTACTGACCCTGCTCGGCCTCCTACAGCAACGACAGGTGTGGACCGGCCCCGAACTCGCCGACCGGCTCGGTGTCACGCCCCGCACCGTCCGGCGCGACGTCGAGCGGCTGCGCAACCTCGGATACCCGGTGCATGCCAGCAAGGGCATCGGTGGCGGCTATCAGCTCGGGTCCGGCCAGGACTTACCCCCGCTGTTGCTCGACGACGAGGAAGCCATCGTCACGGCCG